>CAWCFG010000013.1:0-1245028 GCA_963794875.1 uncultured Acidimicrobiaceae bacterium | reverse complement strand
CCTTTGACGACCCGCGCTCCATGGTTGGCGTAACTGGCATTACCCCGCTTTGACGGACATCCACGATCGGGCTGCAAGGCCCGGAAAGGATGTCCAAAAATGGAGACCATGGAGCAGCGGCGGAAGCGGCCACGACGGTCGTTCTCCGATGAGTACAAGGCCGAGGTCATCGAGCTGTGCCGCACCAGTGGCAAGTCGATCTCCGCGGTGTCCGAGGACCTCGGGCTAACAGTCGACGCGGTGCGCCGCTGGGTCGCACAGGCTGACGTTGACGGGGGTCGACGGCCCGGGGTGACCAGCGACGAGCACCAGGAGCTGGTCCAGCTCCGAAAAGAATACAGGGTGTTTCGCGAGGAGCGCGACATCTTTGAAGCGTGCCACAGCTTTCTTCGCCAAGGAGACCCGATGAACGTGTACCCGTTCATCGAGGCGGAGAAGGCTGAGCAGGACGGCAACGTCACCATGGCGTGCGTCATGCTCGAGGTCTCCCGTTCCGCCTACTACGAGTGGTCCAAGCACGTCCCTTCGGCCCGTGATGTCTCCGACGCCGAACTCGGCGACAAGATCGTCGACATCCACACCAAGAGCCGGGGCACCTATGGGGCACCTCGGATCACCACCGAGCTGGCCGAGGCGGGCATCTGCGTCGGGCAAAAGCGCGTGGCCCGCCTCATGGTGCGCCGTGGCCTGATCGGGCGCTGCAAGCGCCGCTTCAAGGTGACCACCACTCCTGACCCCGACGCCACCTCGCTCGCTCCGGACCTAATCAAGCGGGTCTTCTCGCCCGAGGCCTACGAGCTCGACACGGCGTGGTGCGGCGACATCACCTACATCCGCACCTGGGAGGGCTGGCTCTACCTGGCGACCGTCATCGACCTGGCCAGCCGCAAGGTGGTGGGCTTCGCCATGGCCGATCACATGCGAGCCGACCTGGTCTGTGACGCCCTCGAGATGGCCATAGCGCAGCGTCAGCCCGCACCTGGGCTGATATTTCACGCAGACAGAGGATCGCAATACACCTCAGGGCAGTTTCGCCAGCTCCTGGCCCACCACCATGTTGTCCAGTCGCTCTCGCGACCCCGTCAATGTTGGGACAACGCGGTGGCCGAAAGCTGGTTCGCCACCTTGAAAGAGGAACTGATCTACCGCCAGGGATGGCCAACACGGATCATGGCCCGCCGAGCCATCTTCGAGTTCATCGAGGTGTTCTACAACCGCCAACGCCGGCACAGCTCACTTGGGAATCTCACCCCGGCCGTCTACGAAGAAAGGAGAAGGAAGCACTCCGCCCACGGCGACACTCAAGCGGCATAATCAATCTGTCCGTCAAAGCGGGTCAAGCCCAAACCGCTCTTGCCGACGAACTCCTCGAGCACCGACGCTTCGGCCTCTTTTGCTTGGAGGAACAGAGGGTCCGTCGTTGTTGAGGCCCACCAAGAGCAGGATCTATGCCCGGGTACCCACGCTCCCTACACCCACCACCTTGCGGGCGATCTGTACGAACTCGAACTCCTCGAGGAGGTGGCGTCGGTCGGACTGGAGGCTGCGTCGGTAGCCGCGCAGAAGCTCGTGAAACGAATCACGGAGTTCGTCGCTCACGTCCCGAGGGAACAGCTCCTCTACGGGCACAACGAGGGGGGGATCACTGACGATGCGTAGTCGGCCATCGACGACAGTGGCGAGCTTTCCCAGGGCCTGGAGGCTGTCGCGAGTCCGGGCCTTGCTCACTGTCTGGGCGGTGCGCGCTGCCATGCGTTTGTCGGCCCGTGACCCCGTCTTGGCGGCTTCCGCCTCGAGTTCGGCCAGCAGACCGACAACGTCGATGTGGGAGTACCAGACCTCCAGGGTGGAGAGCCCCGCCAAACGGGTCATCTCCTTGCGGTAGCTCTTCCCGACCTCGAGGGCAGCGGTACGAGATTCACCCTCGGTGAACTCGCGGTCACGGGCTGCGATCACCGTGCTGGCGGCCAGCCGCTTGAGGTCCCATTCCCATGGTCCAGGCAGTGTCTCGTCGAAGTCGTTCACATCGAACATCAACCTCCCGCTCTGGCGAAGCGAACAGACCGAAGTTGGACAGATGGGCATCTCCACAGATCTGGGCGTTGAGGCCCGACCGGGGAGTTGTGGCCAGATCTGAAGCCATGATCAGCGCGGCGCCACGGAAGAAGGTGAACGGCGAGACCAGCATTCGCCCGTATCGGATCGGGGCCAATTCTGGCACCCGAGTCCTCGCCTGTCGTTCGAGAAGGCTGACCGGATCTGGGCGGTTCTTCGCAGGGCTGAAATGAGCCTGGGACGACCGAGGGGCACGTCCGCGTGCCTCCTTGCCGAGCTTGGCGCGCTCCTCGACGCTGAGGTGCGACATGGCGCGAGGCGCATCCTCTGGCCTTTGGGTCACGTCCGTCATCCTCCTCCAATCGGGGGCTGAGCACCTAAACCGGTGTCCTTCTGCTACGACGATCGGCCCTAGTACGTCTTGGCGGTGCCGTCACGCGGCACCCATCAAGGAGCAACGTTAGGCACGGAGTGCGGCGGCGGGACGAAGCCAGTGGACTGGAGCGTGCAATAGAGCCACAATCGTTCATGGAGACAAGTCGGAGCGCCAGGAAAGCGCTATCGCGGGTGGTGGTGGTCGCACTGGTCCTCCTCGGACTCTTCCTTGGGCACTACGTGAGGCAGCGTCGGGCTCGCCCGGCGCAGTGAGGGGGATGGATCTCAGGGGAAGCGGCGGTCGTGGCCCAGGCGTTGGGTCGTGAGTCGTTCTGGGTCCGGGGTCGCCGAGTTGATTGCCCTACCCGCGAAGCGGCCAAAGACACCCAGCGGCGGTTCCGCTTTGGCATGAGCACCGGAGACGCGGTGCCAGCGAGAGCGGGTCGAATCCCCGGCTGGCCATTCTGTTGGCCGCGGCGATGTTCGTCCTGGTCGTGGACACCTCGTTCATGAACGTGTCGATCTCCGCCGTGGTCACGGACTCCACACCACCGCGAGCGGGGTGCAGTCGGCGATCGCCCTGGAGGCATTGATCTCGGCTGCCTTCATCCTGATCAACTCAAAGATGGGTGATCTCTGGGCCGAAACGGGCCTACATCATCGGCCTACTGGCGTACGCCATAGGCGCGCTGGCCATGACGGTGACCCAGAGTCTGACCACCGTCATCATCTTCTGGGCCATCATCGGCGGCCTCGGCGCTTCGCTTTTGTTGCCGGCCATGCAGTCACTCATCCACGGCAATTTCACCGGGGCGGCCCAGAAGAAGGCCTACGCCCTGGTCGGTGCCTCGGCCGCCATCGCCGCAGCCGTCGGCCCGCTCCTGGGTGGGTTCGTGACCACGTTCTTGTCCTGGCGGGTCGGGTTCGGCCTTGAGGTGGTCATCATCTTGGTGGTGCTGTCCCAGATCCGCCTGGTCAAGGACGTCCCCTACACCGGACCGCGGAAGATCGACATCGTTGGTGCGGCGCTCTCCGTGCTCGGCATGGGGGGCGTGGTCCTGGCATCCTGATCTGGCAGGAGGGTGGTCGCTATGTGGGCCTGACCATCGCCATCGGCGCCGTCGCCCTGGCCGCGTTCGCCTACTGGCTGGTGCAGCGCAAGCGCCGGGGCAAGCCCACCCTGCTGGACCCCGATCTGTTCAAACACCTGAACTTCCGCATCGGCATTTCCCAGCAGATGCTCCAACAGATCACCCTCGGCGGGGCCATGATCGCCCTGCCGCTCTTCTTGCAGATGACGCTGGAGTACAACGCCATGGAGGCCGGGCTCTCCCTCGCCCCGCTCTCGCTCTCCATGTTCGGCGTGGCGCTCCTGGCCGGGCGGCGGGCGGGCAAGCGCCGCCCCGCCAATATCGTGCTGACCGGCTTCGCCCTGGTCACGGTGGGCATCGCGGCCATCATCCCTCTGGTGCCGAGAGTGAACTCGGGTTGGTATCTCGTGATCCCGCTCCTGATCGCCGGCTCCGGGCTCGGTCTCCTGGTTTCCCAGCTCAACAACTTCACCCTCGCCCCGATCGCCGAGGAGCGGGTCAGTGAAGCCGCCGGGGTGAACTCCGCTGCCGGTTCATTCGGCCTGTCGTTCGGCCTGGCAGTGGCCGGCGGTCTCATGCTCTGGGCCCTCGCCTTGAGCTTCACCCATCTGACCTACTCCAACCCCGCCATTCCCCCGCACAGCAGCACCAGATTGCCGCCGAGATGGAGACCAACGCCGAGATCATGAGCAACACGCAACTCCAGCAACAGATCTCCGATGAACCGCAAGATGTCCAGAAGGCGGTCCTCGACATCAACACCAAAGCCCGGAACCGCTCCCTCCAGTTCGCGCTGCTGGTCCCGGCCATCGCCGGACTGCTTGGCCTGGCCAACTCGTTTCGCATGCGGCGCCTGCCCGACATCAAACCAGCCGTACCCATCGAAGGTGTCGACTTCGGGTAGCCCCATCGGGCCGCTGCGTCGTCTGTCAGTGCCTCGATCTGGACGACCTGAGAAGCGGGGCGAGTCAGGGGCGTGTTGTGCCACTCACGCGCAGGTGCTCGCGCCAGGTGCCCGAAGGTCCATGGGATCCCACGAAAATCCCGTGCGTCCAGGAGCTCGGGACGCCATGACTGCAAAGGAGCACTCATGACGTAACCGAGCGACAAGCTCACGACGACCAGCCGGTGCAAGTCGGGTCCGGGGAGACGCAAGTCCCCGGTAGTGAAGCCCCCGAGGTCGGCCGAAAGGCCGGGTTCGAAGCGGGGTGGAGCAATTTGGCGGTCCGCAACATGAAGTGAAGCTTGCAGCGTCGTTATGTGGCCTGCGAAAGCAGGGGAAAGGGAGAGCCGAGCCCGTGGGATTTGGGCGAAGGCCATGGAAGGCACCTCAGATCTTGGAGCGGGTGCTCAAGAACTCCTCGGCGCATGGAGCGTGGAACGTCAAGCAGGCCGTCGTGGGAACTGGAGAGCCCTCCTCGGCCCTCGTCCTGTGGGGATGCGGAGTGCGTCTGTCTATAACCGGCGAACCCGGGAAGTGACAGAGAGCCGAGAGGGAGTCGGAGGGGGTCGTAGTAGTGATGACGGGCGGGACAACACAACCCGCCCCGAGCGAAGGACCCCTGCTTCACCGATGCACGTAGAGGATGGGACGGAGTAGGTCAGTGTCAGAACGACTAGATCAGCCAACCGGTGCCGACGAAGACGGCGACTATCAGACCCGCACTCGGGCCAGAGAGGTCGCCCGCGACGAAGGCGTCAGTAATCTCCAAGCCCTCCAACGCGTGCTCTACCGCAGTGCCAAGCAGGATCCAACGCGCAGATTCCACGCCCTCTACGACAAGCTCACCCGCAGTGATGTGATGTGGCAGGCGTGGGTCAACGTGGCCACCAACCATGGTGCGCCCGGCATCGACGGGGTCTCCATCGACTCGGTCGAGGCCGGGGGGACAGAAGGGGTCAGATCCTTCCTCGACTCGCTCGCCGCAGAGGTCAAGGCACAGAGGTATCGCCCCCAACCACTGCGACGGGTGAAGATCCCCAAGGCCGGCAAACCTGGAGAAACCAGGCCGCTCGGCATACCCACCCTCCGTGACCGGGTGCTCATGAGTGCAGCGAAGCTGGTCCTCGAACCGATATTCGAGGCCGACTTCAGCCCGGCCAGCTTCGGTTTCCGACCGAAGCGGTCAGCTCATGACGCGCTTGAGGTCATTCGCCAGAGTGCGAACGGGGGGGCGCACTGGGTGCTCGACGCCGACATCAAGAGTTGTTTCGACGAGATCGACCAGGACGCACTCATGGCCCTGATCGAGCGCCGGGTCTGTGACCGGGCGATGTTGAAGCTGCTTGCGGAGTTGGCTGCGGGCCGGGATCATCGAAGGAGGCGTGTACTCGGTCGTCTCGTCGGGAACCCCACAGGGTTCTCCGATCTCACCGTTGCTCTGCAACATCGCCTTGAGTGTCCTCGACGAGGAACTGACCAAGGCGAGACGCCAGACAGGAAAGCTCATCAGGTTTGCCGACGACTGGGTCGTCCTCTGTCCGACAAAGGAGAGGGCCGAGACGGCCCGCTCCCTGGCTGAGGCGGTGCTGGTCACCCTCGGGCTGCGTCTGCATCCCGACAAGACCAGGATCGTCCACCTCAGTGGTGGGGCAGAGGGCTTCGACTTTCTGGGCTTCCACAATCACATGTGCGAGTCCGTGAAATGGCCCGGCCGGTATTACCTCCAGAAATGGCCGTCGGAGCGGGCCATGGCCTCCATCAGGGCCAAGGTCAAAGAGATGACTCAACGGCGATTCACCGGGTCATCGCTCGACGCAGTGGTGGATCGGCTCAATCCCGTGCTGCGGGGCTGGGCTGGCTACTTCCGACATGGAAACTCATCGAAGAAGTTCGCCATCGTCAACAGCTACGTCCACCAACGGATGGCGATCCTGGCCAGCAACACGCACGGGCTCTCGGGACGCAACTGGGCCACCCGGTTCAACTATGGGTGGCTCACGAGCCTCGGGATCTACCGGCTGAGTGGAACAGTGGATTACAGGACTGCGCATGCACAGCGGTGAACGGTGTCGGGAAGCCGTGTGCCGGGGAACGGCATGCGCGGTTTGAAAGGGGGCCGCTGGGGAGGTTGACGCCATTTTGCGGGGGCTGCTGGTCCCGGGCCGGTGTGCTGTGAAGCCACCACCATGGCCTGGTCGGGACCTCAACCGCAGCGAGGGTGGACAACTGAACCAGCGGCCTACCTCACATGGTCGTTCAGAAACTGTCAGAAGCCGTTCACCCGTTCACCCGTTCGACGTGGGTGTTCCAGGTCCAGTCCAGTTGGACGGAACGAGGTCTGGCGAGACGAGGATAGAGAGTGTTGATCTGTCACCGCTCAGGTTCAATGCGTGACGATCGTCTTCGCATGTCGCCTACGCGATCAGAAAACCGGTCGATGAGCCAGCCGACAGGGAGCGCGGGAGCAGTGAACTGAGGTGCGGGGAAAACCTGAGGGTGCCGGCGCCAGAAGACCTCGAGGTCCCCTTGGACAGCATCGGCCGCCAAATGATCGGTGATTTCCCGTGGTGGGGCGCCTCGGCGAGCCCGTGGCAGTCGTAGCCGAGGACGTAGCTGACACTCGGTGCTGCCTCTCGGGCGACCGGCGGCCATGAGGGAGTCATGGCGATCCACCCGCCCCACGTGCGCCGTATTGCCACATCTCGAAGTGTCGGGAATTCAGCCTCCTACCTCACGACAGACCTGGGGCTTGACGCCCATCCGAGCATCGAACGGGGGAACACGCCCTACCTCTCGGAGCTCCAATTCGCGATCGTCGGATCTCCGGCGGTATTCGCTCGGCTCGTTTCTGTGTGACATTGTCCTTATCCCCTAGGTCGAAGTTGTCCTCACGTTGTGCGGGTCAGATCGAATGGCCCTACTGGGGATGCACCGCAAGTGAGTAGGCATTACCTGTGCAATCCGGCCTCCATCAAAAGCGACGGCGTCCCGCACACGCACGCCCTCGGGCAGCGCATGCACGCGCCCGAGCCGCTCCATCCCGGAGGGGCCGCAGACTGATCGGGGTCGCGACGGCCCTGGCCTTGCTGGCGACCGGCATCTGGCTAGGCCCGGACCTTGTCTCATTTCGGAAACCTGCCACAGCCGCAGCGGACTCTTCCGACCGCCCCACCGTCGCCGTGGTGGGCGACTCCATCACGGCGCTGAGTCAGCAATCGATCGCTTCGTCTTTGATGCAGGCTGGTTATAAGCCCTCCATTGAGGCGGTGATCGGCATCGAGGTGCAGCAGGCCGAGCCCTTGGTCGACCAACTCGCCGATCAGAAACCGAACGACTGGATCGTCGAACTCGGTACCAACGATGCCGGCCGCGACAATCCGTTGTGGGCGCAGCCGCTTCTTGCCGAGTGGCAACAGGTTCGTTCCTCTGGGTGCGTGATCTATCTCTCGGTTTCGCCACACGCCGGGCCGATCGCAGCTCAGATCAACGCTGTGCTCGCGGAAATGGCCAGCGCCCATGGCAACGTTCACATCTTGGATTGGGGCCGTCTCGAATACGGGAACCCTGCTTGGATCGAACCGGACATGATCCATCCCACCCCTGCCGGTCAGGCCGAACTCGCCTCCCTCGAGGCTCAGGCGCTCCGCCGTGACTGCTGAGGGTCTGTTGATTTAGCCGATCCCGAAGTATTGGTCGTATTGGTACAGATCGTGACTGCTCGACGAGCTTGAGAACAGTGGGCAAGTGCGACCTTGCCGGCACTCGTATGCGGTACTTCTTCGAGTCGATAAGGTTCGTCATGAATCAAGACGTGACCGCTCGGTTGACCCTTGACGTGATCGAGCCCGCCGATGTAATGCTTCAGATCGCCGCCGCCCACCCAGCGCGGGCGGCGGAGTCACTGACGATCACGACGGACCACACCGCTCTTGAAGTTACGGAAGTGGTGGTTCCGGGTCCGGGAAGAGTCCACCGATTTCGAGCCGAGAGAGGGCGCGTTGACGTCGTCTACAGCGCCACGATTTCCGGCAGCGACCCTTCGGCAGTTGTCAGTGCCGCCGACGAGATCTGCTACTTGCGTCCGAGTCGCTACGCCGAGTCAGATCGGTTGACGGCGATGGCCCAAGCCGAGTTCGCCGGCATCGATCAACCCGAGAATCTGTTGCCTGCCATCTCGTCATGGGTCGGCACACAGCTCTCCTACGTACCCGGGAGCAGCCGACCGACCGACGGTGCGGTCGAAACGCTGTTGCAGCGACGCGGTGTTTGTCGGGACTACGCACACCTTGTGATCGCGCTCCTGCGTTCACTCGATGTGCCCGCTCGTCTGACCTCGGTCTATGCACCAGGGCTGGACCCGATGGATTTTCACGCGGTGGCCGAAGCTGCGATCGGGGGAAGGTGGTACGTCGTCGATGCGACCCTTTTGGCTCCAAGAAAAAGCTTGGTGCGGATCTCCACTGGACGTGACGCTGCTGACACGGCCTTCCTTTCAAGCTACCGGGGGAATGTCGAACTGGCAGACCTCGAGGTGTTTGCGGTCGTTGATGGTCAACTCCCTGGCGATGACGTCAAGGAACTCGTCACTCTCGGTTGATCCCTGACCTGGTGCTGTGCGTCAGAAGCCGGAGACGCCACGAGCTTTCACTGCTCTCGGATGACATGACCTCGATCCCGGTGCGCGTTGCGCAGACCGGGGCGACGTCGCGCCCCAAGTGCTAGAGAAAGTCCGATCTGAGACCGGTGGCGAGGAGAGACATGGAAAGTCCGTACGAGAGCCACTACCGAGTAGTTAGATGGATTGGCGGAGTGCATGACGCCCATCCGTTTCTCGGGCCCGCCATCTTCACGGCCGCATCGCTCTATTTCGTGATCCAGATCATCGTCGCGTGGGTGTTCGTCCCTAGCTATAGCTTGGTTTCAAACTCGATAAGCGATCTGGGCGAGACCAGCTGCGGTGGCTACGGCTCTCCGGGCATGTGCTCACCTCGCTGGTGGCTGATGGACTACGCCGGCTTCGTCCTGCTCGGCCTGATCATGGTGATCGGCTCGGCCCTTCTCTACCACGAGTTCACCGACCGGATTCCTCGCGAGCGGCTCGCCGCGATGATCGGATTCAATTTGATGGCATTGGCAGGCCTGGGTTCGATCATCGTCGGGTTCTTCCCCGAGAACGAAAACAGGACCATGCACATTCTTGGAGCCTTTCTCGCTATCGCAATTGGGAATGTCGCCATCCTTGTACTTGGCGGCGTCCTCACCCTGCCGGAGTCGATGCGGCGCTCAATGCTCATATTCAGCAGCCTGGCATTGGCGGCATTGCTCTGTTTCGCGTCGCATAAGTTCTTCGGCATCGGCCGCGGCATGATGGAGCGGGTTGCTGCGTACCCTGTGACGATTTGGTTGATCGCGTTCGGCCTTTATGTTTGGCGGTTCAACCCCAAGAGGTCCAAGGAGTACACGAAGTAGCGAGTGCCGTCAGGCATCTCGGCCGGTGTGTCGACACAGACCTTGGCTTGAAGAATCCCGAAGCGGTGGACATCAGTTCCTTAAGCCCCGGGTTCCGGGCAACCCAATCGCGGAGACTTCCTCCGATGGCATCCAGAGCCGTGGGTCTTGGTTTCGTGAAGAGGGTTGGGTGGCGGCGGCATTGAAACAGCGGCATCAGGTCGGAGATGTTCCTGTCGGAGCACGCAACGGAGAACGACAACTCTGTCGGAGATCGATTGGACATCACCCCTTTGACGGGCATAGCCGGCGCCGAAATCCGTGGTGTGGACCTGCACGACCGCCTGAATCCGGAGACCGTGGCCGACATTCGCCGGGCGCTGGTCGAGTACAAGGTGATCTTCTTTCCCGGTCAACACTTGACGTCAGAAGAGCACCTCGCATTTGCCGCTCAGTGTGGCGAGGTCACTGAGGCCCACCCGGCATCACGGGGCAATCATGGCCACCGCGAGATGCATGAGATCGACTACAGCGCGATCCGCATTACCTACGAAGGGCGCCGCGATCCGTTGCGTAAGCCACGCCTTGACGGCTGGCACACGGATGTGACCTTCATGGAGGCACCGCCCATCGGTTCGATCCATGACGGGGAAGAGGAGTTCGGCAAGGGCCTGCGGGCCGAGGCTACGCCGAGTGGGAGGGAAAGCGGTTCACCGACTTCGTGCCGGTCGAGCATCCGCTGGTCCGGACCCACCCCGAGAGCGGCAGGAAGAGCCTCTTCGTGAATCCCGAATTCACGTCCCACATCAAGGGCTTTCCCGGCGCGAGAGCGACGGCATCTTCGGCTTGCTCTACGAGCACATGACCCAGCAGAAGTACCTCGTCCGCTACAGCTGGCACGTCGGCGACCTCGGCTTCTGGGATAACCGGGCCACCATGCACTTCGTGGTGATCGACTACGGCGACCAGCACCGCCTCATTCAGCGGGTGACGCTCAGCGAGCGCCCTTACTGGCTCACTGACATCGTCTACCCGTTACGATCGCCACGTTGCGAGGCATGGTCAGGACTCAATTGCTCTCCAACGGGTAATGGCCTCCTGCGGGTAATTGCCTATCATCACCGTCAGAAGGGTTGCACCGGATGAAGTTTCTATTTTCGCGACGTAGCGTGGCCGAGAGAGCTGCCACGGGGGCGTTCATTCTCCATTCCGGATTGGACAAGTGGAGTGGTCCACCGGAGCAGGCTCAAGGCGTTCACGGCATGGCCGCTGGCGCCTTCCCGTTCCTCAGGTCCGTCGCGCCCGAGCGGTTCCTCAAGATCTTGGCCGCCGGCGAGATTCTCACGGGCGCGCTTCTGCTTTCTCCGTTCGTCCCCGATGCCGTCGCGGGAGCGGTTCTCACCGGGTTTTCGGGGTCGCTGCTCACCATGTACGCCCGGACTCCTGCTCTCCACAAGCCCGGCAGCCCCTGGCCGTCCCCGGCAGGGATCGCTGTGAGCAAGGACGTGTGGATGCTGGGCATCGGCCTCGGGCTGGTCGCCAGCGCGCGCAGGCCACACGAGCCTGCAGCAGCGGCCGAGTAGGACTGGCACAGCCGGACCACACTCACGTCCCCCCGCTCGGTGCGGCGGGATTGGCAACGCCACTCGGGATCAGCGGGCGGGGAGAGGACCTCGGGAAATAAGCCGACTAATATGATCGGGAATACAGCATTCCCCACGAGGAAAGGAGAAACATGTCAGTCCGCGACGAAGTCCTTCAGGCCAACGAGGAATATGCCAGCTCCTTCGGCGAAAGATCCGGGTTGGCCCTGCCTCCGGCGCGCCACTTCGCCATTCTCACCTGCATGGACGCCCGACTCGATCCGGCGAAGTACGCCGGCTTGAGTGAAGGCGACGCCCACGTCATCCGCAATGCGGGTGGCCGCGCCAGCGACGACGCCATCCGCTCACTCGTCATCTCCTACAAGCTGCTGGGGACCCAGGAATGGTTCGTGATCCACCACACGAACTGCGGGATGGAGTTCTTCACCGATGAAGTGATCCGCGGGTTGCTGGCCAGCAGCCTCGAAACGGCGGAATTGGGTCCCGACGGCTTCCGGGATGTCGGTGCCGGCCCCGGGTCTGCAGAGGCCAAGTACATCGACTGGCTCACCATCAGCGACAGCGCGGCGAGCGTGACCGAAGACGTCTCCCGTATCCGGTCCCACCCGCTCGTCCCGGGCCGGATCGCGATCTACGGGTACATCTACGACGTGACCACCGGTCGACTGGTTGAGGTCCCCGATGCGACCAAGGCGGGGGAGCCCACCTGATCGATTGGGAATCGCCCGGCCGGCGCTGGTGTTGATCAGGATGAGGCTGCGTTCGGCGACAGGGTCGGACCAGGCAGGGAAGAGGGCATTGGATGACGACGACGTACGATTTCGCGGCCACCACAGCTGATGGAAGCGAGGTCCCGCTGGCCGACTACGAGGGCAAGGTTCTGCTCATTGTGAACGTCGCCAGCAAGTGCGGGCTGACGCCGCAGTACGAAGGGTTGGAGTCGCTCTACCGGGACGACAAGGACCGCGGTTTCGAGATTCTCGGGTTCCCGAGCAACCAATTCAAGGAGCAGGAGCCGGGTACGAACGACGAGATCCAGGCGTTCTGCAAGACGACCTACGACGTCACCTTTCCAGTGTTCGCCAAAGTCGACGTCAATGGGCCGGACGCCGTCCCTCTCTTCCAGTTCCTCCGTGCGCAGGCCCCTGGGGACTTCGGTCCGGACTACGGCGAGTTCTACAAGGCCATCTCGAACATCCGACCCGAGGGAGAGGGGACCGACGAGGTGAAGTGGAACTTCACCAAGTTCCTGGTGGGTCGTGACGGGGCTGTCATCAAGCGTTACGAGCCCCCGGTGCCGCCCGCCGACATCAAGGCGGACCTTGAGCAGTACCTCTAAGCCGACACGCCCTCGTGTCGTTGGTGACGATGCCATGACGACGGCGATGCCATGACCCGGACTCCGTTGTCGATCCTCGACCTGGCTCCGATCAGGCGGGGTGAAACTGCCAGTGACAGTTTTGCCGTCAGCGTGGCGCTCGCCCAGCAGGCGGAGGAACTGGGCTACGAACGGGTCTGGTACGCCGAGCACCACAACATCGCGGGCATCGCCTCGTCGGCGACCAGCGTGCTGATCGCTCATATTGGAGCGCACACGAAGACGATCCGTCTGGGGGCGGGCGGCGTGATGCTGCCCAACCACGCGCCTCTGACCATTGCGGAACAGTTCGGCACCCTCAATGCGATGTACCCGGGGCGGATCGACCTCGGTCTGGGCCGGGCTCCGGGTTCGGATCAGAACACGATGTACGCGCTCCGCCGCGACCCGCGCTCGGCGGACACCTTTCCCCAGGACGTCCTCGAGCTGCAGGGCTACCTGAGTGGGGAGACGAGGGTGCGGGGCGTGGACGCCGTGCCCGGTAAGGGCTCTCGGGTTCCGCTCTACATCCTCGGATCGTCGCTCTTCGGAGCGAAACTGGCCGCCGCCCTGGGGCTCCCCTATGCCTTCGCCTCCCATTTCGCGCCGGCTGCCCTGATGGACGCGCTCGCCGCGTACCGAGAGGATTTCCGGCCGTCGGCACAGCTCGAGCGGCCCTACGTGATGGTGGGGGTGAACGTCATCGCGGCCGACACGGTGGCCGCCGCCCGCGAGCAGCTGCAGGACATTCGACGGATCCGGGCCGTCAGCCTGCACGGGCGCCGTCTCGGCGTCCAGGAGCAGGATGTCACCGACGAGCAGGCCGACGAGCTGCTCGCAGCGGGCGTGTCGCTCCAGGTGGACCACATGCTGACCTACACCGCAGTGGGCACGCCGCGCGAGGTGAGTGACTACCTCGACGATTTCGTCAGGGTCACCGGTGCCGACGAGCTCATCACGGTGCACCAGGTCCCGAAGAGCGAGGGACGGCTGCGCTCGGTCCACCTGTTGGCCGAGGCGATGCAGGGCGTCTCCGCATGAGGATTCGGGTGGTCCTCGTCGCGCCGCGCCGCACCTTTCCCGAGGTGATCGTCAAACTCGATCCGGCATATAATCGATAACTCCGATCGGATTTCCGCTCTTCGAGGAGGATGGGCCGTGACCATCGACCAGTCAGTGCAGCTTCGTTCCCGTCGTCTGACGGGCCGCATCGGGGCGGAGATCTCCGGAGTCGACCTGGCCCACCTCGACGATGGTGAGGTGGCCGCCATTCGCCACGAGCTGCTGGCGCACCGTGTCGTCTTCTTCCGCGACCAGTCGATTGATTCCTCGGAGCACTTGGCCTTCGCCTCCCGGCTCGGCCCGTTGACCCTGGGGCACCCCACGCTGCCCCAGCTCACCGACGATCGCGAAGTCTTCGATCTCGATTCGATCGCAGGTGCCAGCGCCAACCACTGGCACACCGACGTCACCTTCGTGGAGCGTCCGCCGATCTTCTCGGTGCTGCGCGCTGCTCATCATCCCCGAAGTCGGTGGCGACACGCTCTGGGCCAACACGGTGGCGGCGTACGATGACCTGCCCGACGACCTGCGCCAGTTGGCCGACCGCCTCGTGGCGGTGCACTCCAACGGGCACGACTACGGCCGGGTCGACGTTGCCAAAATGCAGGGCAAGCTGCGCCCCGAGCAGCTCGCCCACCTGCAGGCGTTCGTCTCGGAGGTCTACGAGACCGAACACCCGGTTGTGCGCCTCCACCCCGAGACGGGAGAGCCCGCGCTGCTCCTCGGAGGCTTCGCCCAGCGGCTGGTGGGCCACAGCCTCAGCGAGTCGCTCGACCTCATCCGCATCCTCCAGGCGTACGTCACCAGGCCGGAGAACATCGTGCGCTGGCACTGGCAAGAGGGGGACGTGGCCATCTGGGACAACCGTGCGACCCAGCACTACGCCATCGCCGACTACGGCACCGAACGCCGCCGGATGCAGCGGGTGACCACAGCCGGGGTCCCGGTGGTGGGCCTCGACGGCCGCACGAGCCAGGCTCTGCAGGGCGATGCCGGCCGGTACTACCTCGAAGCCTGAATCGCCCGCAGCGATAGCTCGTCGCGTCTGCTCGAGGCGTCCGTCGGCGTGCCGGGCGAACCGCGCGACATGGCGCGGCTGCACCGGATCGTCCGTGGGCCAGGGCCATCCCCCGAAGCCCGTGGTCTGGTAGTCGAGGATCGCCTTCTCTATGCCGGCGCGATCGTTCGTCACGAACGGTCCGTATTGGGCGACCGGCTCACCAATGGGTCGGCCTTGCAGGATGAGTACCTCGGCACCCCCTGCTCCGGCGGTCACGGTCACCGGCTCGTCGGGACGGACGACGACCCCGGTCGACGCACTGAGGGCGTGCTGCGCCACCGAGACCGCACCCTCGAAGACGTAGAGCGTGCGGGTGGTGTCGACCGATGTCGCAGGCGGAACCACCCATTGGGCGAGCGGGTCGAGGACCAGGTGCCAGATGGCCAAATCGGAATCGGCGCGCGACGCGTAGGAGTCCGGCGGCGCCCCCAACGGTCGAATCCCGTCGATCGCCCCGGCGATCACCGTCAGCTCGCCCCGCCGCCC
Source organism: uncultured Acidimicrobiaceae bacterium (assembly GCA_963794875.1). Taxonomy (GTDB): domain Bacteria; phylum Actinomycetota; class Acidimicrobiia; order Acidimicrobiales; family RAAP-2; genus Bog-473. The sequence continues at coordinate 1,229,547 of CAWCFG010000013.1, read as the reverse complement.
ATCATCGTCGGCCAGGGCGAGACGTGGCATCTCCTCGTCCCACAGCATCGTGAAGTAGGGGTCCACCATCTTGTCCTCCGACGGCAAATTGAGCCAGATCTGGAAGAGCTCGGTGGTGTTGGGTCCTGTGCGGTCGAGCAGCGGGAACATCTCGCAGTGGACGATGCCCGACCCCGCCGTCAACCACTGCACATCACCGCGGCCCGAACCGGGCCGTGGCACCGAGTGAGTCCGAATGGTCGATGAGCCCCCGCCGCACGAAGGTCACTGTCTCGAAGCCTCGGTGGGGATGTTGCGGAAAGCCGGGCACGATGCTGCCGTGGTACATGCTCCAACCGTCTGCGCCGGAGAAGTCCATCCCGATGTCGCGTGCTTCGAGGGACGCCTCAGGCCCCATGTGCTCGTTCGCCGCCGGGTAGCGGTCGAGGTGGTGCACGCAGAAAAGGAACGGGTCAGCCGTGCCCCATTGTCGGCCAAGGGGGACAGTCTGAAGCACCGGATCTCTCACGCGCTCGATCCTAATGATGATGGCCAGTCCTTGTCAGTGCAAGGTTTTGACAATGCCCCCGAGTTCAGCGCCGGCGTAGCCAACGTCGGCTCTTCGGGTCGCGCAGTTCGCGCCACGCGTCCTTCCAGGACCGCTGTGAATCTCGCTGGCGTTGGTGTGCCTCGCCGACGAGTCGTCCGGCCTCGAACGAGACGGCAGGTGCGATCGTGAGAGAAGCGCCGGTCGACGAGTCGTCAGTCCATTGCTCGCGGAGCCACTCCTCGGCGGCCACCGCGTCATGGTGTTCCCCGAGAACGGTCTGGATGTGCTCAGCTGCCGTCGCCGTTCGCCGCGGCCGCCCGCCGATGATCGGGGTCGCCGCCTCCGCGGCGTAGCGGAGCTGTTTCGACTTGATGCGGATCCGGTGCAGCTGAGTGGCATCCGGGTCGGAGCCCGCTCGCCGTACTTGTCGACGCACGGCCCGCCAACGACCGGCAACCAGCACCGGCACGACATCGACTGCGGGCCGCCGTGCCGCCCGCTCGGCTCCCGGCGCCAGCGGTAACAATTCCGAACCGGCATGAAGTCGGTCGACGAGGTTCACGTAGCGCGCATCTGCGAGTACGTCCGTCAGCTGCCGGGCCGCCTCGAGGCGTTGCACCGCGAGCCGTTGACGAATGGCGGGAGGAGCGTCAGAGAGTGTTTCGGCGAGGACGTCCCGATCCCGCAATTCCCCTAAGGCCGCGCCCAGCCATTTCAGGTCGCTCCGGACGTGCTGGAGCCAGAGGGGATCGAGAACCGCGCCGAAGGTCTTCAAATCTGAACGCAGTCTCCGCGTCGCCACGCGCGCCTGATGGACGTCCTCTGCCGGAGGCTGGGTGGGGTCGAGTCGCAGCCGCCAGTCATGGGCGATGAGTCGGTCGAAGCCAGCGCGGAGACAAGCCAGGACCACGTCGCCTACGGTCGACCGCTCGTTCAGGTCGTGATGGGGCGAGGATTGAACCGGCAGGTCCACGGCCTTCGCCAGTTTCGGGTCGTTCTGGAGTCGAGCACCGGCCTTCTCGAGTCGGCGGAGGACCTTCCCGCCCTTCCATGTGGTGTCGCGAAATTCCACCTCGACTTGACGGAATCGCGTTCCATCGCGAGGACCGCCTACGACGAGCACGACGTCATCGTCGAGTTCCGCAAGCTCATGATCTTGGTTGTCGCGCAGCAGCAGCCTCTGGCGCGTTGTTTCGAGGACCGTAAGGGGACGCAGCGGCTCACGCCGGAGCACACCGCGCAAGAGAGTTCGTGCATCCGTCGGCACCTCGGCGCTCGGCCCGCTCCAGGTGATCTCGGTGCGACGTAGAGCGGGCCCGCGGAAGGCTGCGGCAACTTCAACGTCCAGATGCCATCGTCCAAGTCGGCGGTGGTCCGATGCCGCAGGGTCATCCCCTGTCGCCAGAGCCGGTGGTCGACTGTGTCGAAATAGCGCGAGACCTGTTGCTCTTCGGGGAGCCGAATGCTCCCGCCGGCCAGCGGGCGTAAATCCGGCAACGCGAGGGTCAAAGGGCGCGTCAAACTTGACTTCTTGCTCGAGCATGCCGTTCCGTCCCATAGGAGTCCTGTACCCAACTGGGGATGAGCCATGCGGAACGGGGGCCGATCGGCTCATCGGAGGGCCAGACTCGGTTTATCGACTCACTGCGTGTTCGAGTTGTGCCTTGGTCATTGTGGACCGGCCGACGATGCCCTTGCGCTTGGCTTCTTGATAGAGCTGGTCGCGGGTCCGACCGCCCGCTCCACTGTGAGAACGGAGGCCGCCCCGACGACTCGAAGAGATGTCCTTGGTCGAATTCCTGCTGGCGGCTTTGGACTCCCCGTGGCGCGCCCGTTCCTTGTTGACCGTCCGCGCTGCAATCTCTTCGGCCAACTCCTCTGAGTCACCGCGCTGCTTCAGGCCGCCCTTGATGTGTTGGTACTGGCGCTCCCTCTTCGCGCTCCACGCCTGCTGTGGCACCTACAGTCCTCCCGGTTCGTACCGGCGACCGTGTTCCTGTCGCCTCCTCGTGGGTGGGATACCCGAAGTCCCTCGACCGAAACGAAGCTCTGCTCTCCTGTTCTCGGGGCTCTTGATCTCGGGACGTGAGACGCAGAAGTCGACGGAGCACGACCGGTCACGACCCTCACCGGGCCTGCTCCTGTCGACGATCCGCTCCGATCCTGTCTGCGATCGGGAACACGAACCACAACGCGACGAAGCACCCGCTCACCACGGCGGCGAGCAGTGCCGTCGGCCAGTTCAAGCCGACGAAGAGAAGAACCATCCAGATGGCGACGCACACCGCCAGTGCGACCATGCCCAGCCCGATGATGGCCTGCGTATTGGCGTATCGAAGCAACCGCCCCTTCTCGTGTCGACGGAATACCCAGCGGTGGTAGGCAACCGGACTCACAAGCAGGGCGATAGCCAAGGCGGCGCTGAGGAGGCTCACCCGGTAGAGGGCTCGTTCCAGCGCGTCGAGCTGCTTGAAGCGCATGGTGAACGGTAGGGAGAGGAGGAATCCGAACAGCACCTGCACACCAAGTCCAGCGACGCGTAGCTCCTGGAGCAGATCGCTCAGGTTGCGATTGTTGCGCTCCGTTTCCGATTCACCCGTCTGGCTTGCGCTGAGCTCGGACCCATCCATGCTGCCTCGAATTCGTCCATCTGATCCTCAACAGACCGGTACCGACAGTATCCCCAGCTTCCCCAACGTTGAAGCATCGGGTATGTCGCATCGGTATGAAGCATCGGTAGGACGGAGCGCGTGTCTCTGGTCCGTCGGTCCAGCGCCTCGACGTCGGGATGTGAGAGCGATGTCGTCTCCTCCCAGGTTCTCTGAACCATTCAAGGAATGCCGTGTGTCGTTTCACGTCCGAGGGTAGAAGGGAAGCGGACGAGGGCCTGCAAGAAAGGACATGACCGAAATGGGAATAACACGGAAGAATGTTGCAACACGGGCAGAGGGGCGGCCACCTGAAGAGGCTGAGAGCGAAAACCCTGAAGAGCAGGCTGAGGCCATCCTCGAGGAGTCTGAGGACCGCCTGAAGCAGGGTGCGGACCGGTCAGCGGCCAATGAAGCGTGAGCGTTCCGCACATGCAATGGATAACCATTTGAAATCGGGGTAGAGGTAGAGCAATGGCACTCTCTCGTCGGTTCGCTCGTCCGTTGCTCGCGTCAATCTTCGTTGTCGGGGGATGGGATGCATTCTGGAATCCGGCGGGGAAGGCCAAGAAGGCCGAAGCAGTGACCGAGCCGCTTGCCGACAAGGTCGGTGTCAGCAGCCTCGATACGGAGACATTTGTGCGCGTCAACGGTGCGGTCCAGATCGGCGCTGGGATTCTCCTTGCGACCGGAAAGTTCCGAAGACTCGCTGCGCTGGCACTGATTGGCTCCATCGTTCCCACCACCTACGCCGGCCATCGATTCTGGGAGGAGTCGGACCCGACCACCCGGAACCAGCAAAAGATGCACTTCCTCAAGAATGTGGGTCTCTTGGGAGGGTTGATACTGGCTGCCTTCGACACGGAAGGCGAGCCGTCTCTGGCCTGGCGAGCGAAGCGGCAGGCACGACAACTCGAGTCCGCCGTTTCAGTTGGCCGAGAGACCGGCCACCGGAAAGCACGTCGTGTTCGAACGAACCTGGCCCCAACCGTGGCGCAGGTATCGAAGTCCGGCCAACAGACGATTCGGCGGGGGCGGGCGGCGAGTCGGCGTACGGGGAGGCGCCTCGGCGCAGCCGGTCACGAGTTCGCCGAGAAGGTGGTTCCGAGCCCCGAGGTGATCGGTCACGTTCATGAGGCGGTTGCCGACGCAGTCAAGAGTTCGGGTGAGTCTGCAACTCAGGCGGTCCAGCAGGCTGCCTCCTTGGTCTCGGACGCAACTCGACAACTGGAGCCCCTGACCCGCAATGGTTCCCATCCAACGGTCGACGCGATCGTCCCCTACCTTGCGTCAGGCGCAGAGCGCACGACTGAAATGCTTTCAAAGTTACGAGAGCACCTGCCGACTGACTGAGCCCGAGATTTATTGCGGAATTCACGTAAGGCGCGAGTGGCGTCGTGGCGATCGCGGTCGCTTCAGTTTCGGCGAAGTGTTGACCACATTCAGCAGCAGTTTGCCCGTTGACATGCGGTTTCCACGCGTTAGCCTTAGCGCCCATGCCAGCCAAAATAGATAAAGCGGCCGAAGTCGTTGGAGATGCTGTCGGTACCGTCGAAGCGGCTGCTGCGGTTGCGGGTTCAAAAGTCCGCCAGGGTCTAAGTGACGCTGCGACCGCGATCGGATCTTCAAAGGCGGTTGGGCGCGTCGAAGAGCAGGCGCGTCCCATCAAGAAGGCAGCCGCCAAGAAGGCGAAGAGCATCAAGAAGACGATCAAGAAGCAGGCGGCCGTCGCCAAGCGCAAGGCGACCACGGCCAAGAAGGTCGGCAAGAAGCGAGTGACCGTTACCAAGCGCAAGGCCGCCGTGGTTGAGAAAGCGGCTCAGAAGAAGGCGACCGTCGCCAAGCGCAAGGCCACCACGGCCAAGAAGACCGCGAAGAAGAAGGCGACCGTCGCCAAGCGCAAGGCCACCACGGCCAAGAAGGTCGGCAAGAAGCGAGTGACCGTTACCAAGCGCAAGGCCACCACGGCCAAGAAGACCGCCAAGAAGCGGGCTCCCGCGGCGAAGAAAACCGCCACGAAGCGGGCTCCCGCGGCGAAGCGGAAGGCCAGCACCGCCAAGAAGTCCGCCACGAAGCGCCCCACTGCCGCCAAAAAGGCAGCAAAGAAGCGGAGCTGACTCGCATTTTCTTCTTCGCCCCGAGACGCCGTTGGCGCCAGCAGGCTCCCGCGACACCGCTTCTGTGAACCCCGAAGACCCTTGAGGCCTTCCGGCTCTGTTTTTCGCGAGAAACCGAGGCCCTCCAAAGGTGAACGTATCGCGAACTCTTCGCGAACAGTTGATTATCTGCCCAGCTAACGTACGGTGCCCATGGAGCCCGCTCAGGACGAGATCGATCCCATTGATTTCCGGATGGCCCAATTGTTCGCGCTCGTCTCCGAGTCGTTGGCCGGAGCGACCGAGGCACTCCTGAGCAACGACATCGCGACCGCGTTGAAAGTGGTCGACGGCGACCAGGCGATCGACGATCTGACGGCAGAGGTCGAGCTCTTGGTGTGGGAGCAACTGGGCAACGAGCCTCTGTCTGCGGCCACCCTGCGCCACCTGGTCGGCGTTCTTTTGATTGTGCCCGAGCTGGAGCGCAGCGGCGACCTGGCTGAGCACATCGCCCAGCGGGCCGCCAGCAATCTCGGGGCTGAGATGAGCCCGCTCAGCCGAGGCATTGTGCAGCGCATGGCCGAGGTGGCCCTCGAGATGTGGCGGGTGGCGGCTGACGCCTATGGCGACCGAGCGGCGGATGCCGCCTCACTGTCCGAGGACGACGAGGAGATCGACATCCTTCACGACCGGTTGACGGGTGAGGTTGCCGGCGGGACCATGCCGCCCCCGACAGGCGCGCAGGTCACGCTCCTGGCCCGGTTCTATGAACGCATCGGGGACCACGCCGTGAACCTTGCTCGACGGATCGAAATGCTGCACGGCGCAGTCTGAACGCCCGGGCCGAAACCGCAGAGCCCGGGGAGCGACAGATCAGAGGAAATGGAGGAGCTGGGCCCATCCGTCCATGCCGTCGGACAGTGTGACGTGCGCCGCTGCCTTCGCTCTGTCCGTGGCATGGCTCATGGCGCATGAGTGGGCGGCACGCTCGAGTAGCTCGACGTCGTTGTCACCGTCGCCGATGGCGAGCACCTCGGTGGGATCAAGGTCCCGGTAACGGCAGTAGGCCTCGACGCCGCTCCATTTGTTGACGCCTTTCGGCGCGGTGTCGAGCGTCCAGCCCCCGAAGACCTTGTCCGGAAACACATTGACCATTCCGATGCCCCCAAGCGCCGCGAGCTCGCCCCGTACCTCGTGCAGGGCCGCAACTTCCGGGCAGGCGACGACGGAGAAGGCGAAGACGGGCAGGGAGGCGACCAGTGTCGTCAGATCCTCGACCAGCTTCAGCTGGGATGCTGCCCAGAGGAGGTACGGCTCGCCCGAGCTCGGAGCCGGTCCTGAGACCACGTCCCACTGTCGGGATTCGAAGTTGGCGCAGGGCGTCACCCCGTGACGCGTGAAGACGTCGAGTACGGCCGCGGCGTCGGTGGGGTCGAAGGTGCACCGGTGAAAGGTTCGCTCACCACCCTTGTCCCGACCGAGCGCACCGTTGAGCATCACCGCGGGTAGGTCCAGTCCGGCCTGCTCGAAGTAGTGCGCGACCGACCAGGAGCGGCGAGCTGTTGCCGCCAGGAGGGGGATCTGGCGTCGCTCCAACTCCCCGATGGCCTGTCTGGTCGGCTCGGGCACGACGGCATTCCTCCACAGAGTCCCGTCCAGGTCGGTCACGACCAATCGGATCACCGCCGTATCTTGCACCGGCCAACTCCTCGGTGCGGTGTTCCCTGTCCGGCATGCCCGGTCCAGCGCCCATTAGCGTGCATGGTCGTTCGGTCGGATTTGGGAGGGCATCGTGCAAACCGAAGCTGCTGTGTTGTGGGACCGTGAGGCATGGAGCGTCGAGCCCATCGAGCTCGATTCCCCGAAGGAGGGCGAAGTCCTCATCAAGCTGGCGGCATCGGGCATGTGTCACTCCGACGAGCACCTGCTCACTGGCGACATGCCCGTCCCTCTTCCCGTCATCGGCGGCCACGAAGGCGCCGGAGTGATCGAGGAGGTGGGGCCGGGCGTGACTGGCCTGGTTCCGGGCGACCACGTGGTGCTCGGATTCGTCCCCGCCTGCGGGAAGTGCCCTCCGTGCGCAACGGGGCATTCCAACCTGTGCGACGTCGGCGGCATTCTGATGACGGGCAAGCAGCTCGACGGCACCGTGCGCCATCACGCCCGCGGGCAGGACGTCTCGACCATGGTCTGTCTCGGCACGTTCGCCCCCTACACGGTGGTCAACCAGGCGTCGTGCGTGAAAATTCTGGACGACATTCCGCTCGACAAAGCGTGCCTCGTTGGCTGCGGCGTCACGACCGGCTGGGGTTCGGCTGTCTATGCGGCGGACGTCCGGCCCGGGGACAACGTGGCGGTCATCGGCATCGGCGGCATCGGGGCCTCCGCCGTGCAGGGCGCTCGCCTCGCCGGCGCCGAAATGATCTTCGCCATCGACCCGGTCCAGCTCAAGCGTGACCTGGCACCGTCTTTCGGAGCGACCCACACGGCGTCCTCTATTGAGGAGGCCTTTGGCCTGATCAACCAGGAGACGTGGGGCCACATGTGCGACAAGGTGATCTGCGCCATGGGCGTCGGATCGGGGCCGATGATGGATTCCATCCTCAACCTGGCCGCCAAGCGCGGTCGGGTGGTGGTGACGAACATCCATCCGTTCAACGAGACGGCAGTGACGATGAACCTCATGCTGCTGACCATCTACGAGAAGCAGGTCGTCGGCAGCATCTTCGGATCGGCCAACATCCATTCCGACATCCCCAAGCTGTTGAAGCTCTATCGCAACGGCCAGCTCGACCTGGACTCCATGATCACCAACACCTACAAGCTGGGCGATATCAACCAGGGCTACCAGGACATGAGGGACGGCAAGAACATCAGGGGCGTCCTCATCTACGACGACTGACCGCCTCTACGGCGGCCCAGCCGAGGAGGTCAGGCCGCGGCGCGTTGCGTACCCCAGATGTCGTTGCAGCGCTCGCAGACTTCCTCCGGGACCACACCGACGCGGATGAGAACGGCGAAGGCCTTGCACCCGAGGCACAGGCCGAAGGCGGACTCGAGGAGCGCAGCGGCGGCAAGCAGGCCCAGAAAGACCTCAGCGGCAGTCCAGTAGCCGAGGCCGGTCAGGATCAGCGCGGTGACCGAGAAGGCGACGCCCATGCCCTGGGCGAAGCGCTTGGGGGGGCCGGCCACCGGGCGCTCGGCGATGTGGAGGCGCGGTGTGACGACTCGGGTGACGAACTGTCCCAGGGGACTGAGGGTCGGGCCGGTGAGCACCCGGGCTACGAAGCCGTAGGCGATCACGATCGTCGCCCAGCGCAGGTCGAGGGCGATGGTCAACACGCACATCACAACGACGCCGGCGGCCACCAGGCGGGCCGAGACCTCGTTGACCGGGTTGGGGAATGAGAAGAGGGTGCGCACTCGGCTGGACGGGCTCTCGACGGCCATGGCCTGCTCCTTTCTGAAACCGTTGAAGCCCGACCAGTTTAGTCGGGTTTCGCGCAGGAGGGGCCTTTGGGCATGCCGGCCGGGCATGTGGGAGCCAGGTCCTGGGGGAGCCAGGCCCCGGAAGAGCGAGGCACCGGAAGAGCGAGGCACCGGAGGAGCCCGGCCCCGGGGAGTCAGGCGTCGGGGGGCGGGACCGGCTGGGGCGGAGGTGCCCCGACGTAGCGGGCGGCCGGGCGGATGAGGCGATTGTGTGCGGCCTGCTCCATCACGTGGGTGCTCCACCCGATGGTGCGCCCCGCCGCAAAGGTCGGAGTGAACATCTCGCGGGGGATGCCGCAGGTGTGCATGACCACCCCGGCGTAGAACTCCACATTGGTATACAGCTGGCGTCCCGGTTTGAGTTCCGCCAAGACGTCCACGGTCGTACGCTCGACCGACTGGGAGAACTCGACCAGGGGACCACCAAGCCGTTCGGTCACCGAGCGCAACAAGAGTGAGCGCGGGTCGTCGGTCTTGTAGACGCGGTGGCCGAAGCCCATGATGCGGTCGCCGCCTTCGACGGCGGCCCTGATGTACGCCTCCGCTCGTTCGGGTGTGCCGATTGCGTCGAGCATGTCGAGAGCCCGGCTCGGGGCCCCGCCGTGCAGCGGCCCGGAGAGAGCGCCGATGGCTGCGACGATGGCGGCACCGAGATCGGCGCCGGTCGAGGTCACGACGCGGGCGGTGAACGTCGACGCGTTGAAACCATGGTCGATGGTCAGGATCATGTACTGCTCGATGGCCCGAGCGTGCTCGGGGCTGGGCTCGCTCCCGGTGAGCATGAAGAGGTAGTTGGCGGCGAAGCCGAGGTCGTCCCGCGGTTCCACGGGCTCCTGACCCTGCCGCAACCGGTACGCCGCCGCCAGAATCGTGGGCACGACCGCGCAGAGCCCGAGCGCCTGGTCGTACAGCTCGTCCGCCCCGATGTCATGCGTCGGTCGCCAGCCGAGCTCGGCCGCCAGGAGCGAGACGGCGGTGCGCAACACGTCGAGTGGCGCACCTCGCTGTGCGATGGCGGGGAGCACCGTGTGCAGGCCGGGCGGGAGGGTTCGGCGGCGTCGGACTTCGTCACCGAAGGCAGCGGCCGCCGCCGCGTCGGGGAGCGCACCACGGAACAACAGATGCCACACATCCTCGAGCGAACGCTTCTCGGCCAGCTCGACCGCGGAGTACTGCCGGTAGTGGAAGAACCCCTCCTGACCACGCACGTCGCCGATGGTCGTTTCGGCGACGACCACGCCCTCGAGCCCCGCGGGCACCTCTCCGCTCACCTCGACTGCGGGCCGGATGCGGGCCACCGCCATGAGGTCGCGCAACGAGACGACGCCGACACAGTGGTCGCCTTCGACCACAGGGAGGTGGCGGTAGTGGTGGGAGGTCAAGCTTGCCCACGCCGCATCGACTCGCTCATCGGGGCCGAGGACGTCGGGACGCGAAGTCATCCAGAGGCGGACCTGTTCGCGGTCCGGGTCACCCCGGCCGGCCGCGGCCCGCAGGAGATCACGCTCGGTCAGGATGCCGACGACCTTCCCGTCGTCGGTCACGACGACTGAGCCCGTGTCGGCCTCCTGCATAGCCCGGGCAGCCGAGACCAGGGACTCGTCGGCGGCGCACGTCACCGCAGGGGAGGTCATGAGATCGCGCACAATGGTTTCCATACATCTCACTATGACGCTCCTTCCCTGCGTCTGTAAACGTTGATCAAGTCAATGTAATATCCCGCGATGGAACGAATGCTGACGACCGAGGAGGCCGCCCGCCGGCTCGGGGTCAAGGTGCCGACGCTCTATGCCTATGTCAGCCGGGGGCTCCTCGAGTCCCACCCGGACCCGAGCCGGCGCGGGAGCCTCTTCGACCTGGAAGAGATAGAGGCCCTGGCGGTGCGCAGCCGGGGTGGTCGCCAGACGGCGACCCGCCTGGCCACCATCACGACCTCGGTGACCCAGCTCGACCAGAAGCTCGGTCCGATCTACCGCGGCCGACCGGCCACCGGGTTGGCGCTGACGTCCACCTTCGAGGACGTGGCCGAACTGCTGTGGCAGACCGAAGGGCCGGGGGATTGGACCGCGCCCGATCTCGGTCACTGTCCGCTGACCCCGACCCTGGAACGCATGCGCTGGGCCATGGTCGTGTGCGGGGCCACTGATCCGCTGCGATCCGACCTGCGCCCGGCTGCGGTGGCCCGGGCCGCCCGTCGCGCCATCGCAGCGCTGACCGATGTCGTCGGGCCCCCGCCCGGAGGGGAAGAACCAGGGGTCTCCATCGCGGCGCGGCTCAGCCCCCGCCTCACCGCATCGACGACGACCATGGCGGCCGCAGCCGGACCGTCGGCTGCAGTGCCGACGGCCGCGGTGAACGCCGCGCTGATTCTCCTGGCCGACCATGAGCTCGCCACATCGACGATGGCCGTGCGCGTGGCCGCCTCCGTGCGGTCGGATCCCTACGACGCCTTTCTGGCCGGCCTGGCCACCCTGGCCGGTCCGTTGCACGGTGGAGCCAGCCAGCAGGCCTATGAGCTTCTCGTCGTGGCCGAGCGGGACGGCGCGGCGCGCGCGTTGAACGATGTGCTCCGCGAGCACGGCAGGCTGCCCGGGTTCGGGCATGCCGTGTACAAGAGCGGCGACGCCCGTTTCGACGCGCTGTTGACCCTGGCTGAGCCTCTCCTCAGCGCGGAACGCCGTGCCATTCTCCGTGAGGTCGTTGCGCTGGCCGCCGCACATGATGTGCCGCTGGCCAACTGTGACCTCGCCCTCGCCGCGCTCAGCTGGGGGACGGGCATGCCCCCGGACACCGGCCGCACACTCTTCGCCGTGGCGCGCATCGCGGGGTGGGCGGCCCACTACATGGAGGAGCTGACGGAGCGTCCCCTGCGCTTCCGGGCGTGTGCGGTCTACAGCGTCTGAGACCGACGCGCCCGCCGGCCGACCCACGGGGGGGATCAGCCGGCACCGATGACGATGGCGGAGGGGTGGCCGCCGACGTGGAGCGGGACGCCCACCTTGTCGGTCGCCACAGTGACGGGGATCACCGTTCCCGCCTGTTGGGTCACCCACGCCGTCGAGCCGACCCCGTTCAATGCGATTCCCTGCGCCACGTCGGGAAGCGCCACGGGCGCGCCGACGGTCAGGCCCACGACCGCAACGGCGACCACGTCCGCGCTCCCGCAGACGTAGGCCGTGGCACCGGACGGCGCGATGGCGATGCCGCTCGGGTTGAGCGGGAGCGCAATGGTGCCGCCCGCCCGCAACGAGGTCGGGTTGATCGCGGTGAGGGTCCGGTTGCCGAAGTTACCCACCAGCACCTCGCCCGGCGTGGCGGCGACGGTCTGCGGACCCGCGCCCACCGGAATGGCCGCACCCGGCTGCAGTGTGGCGACGTCGATCGGCGTGACCGTGTTGCCGCCGTGGTCGGCGACGAATGCGGTCGCGGCACCCGAGGTTGCGACGGACACGGCGATGGCGACAGGCTCCGATCCCACGGGGATCGGCCTGCCCGCCCGCCACGTGCCTAGGTCGACAGGCGTGACGCTATTCGAATCGAGGTTTGCCACCAGCGCCACGCCCTTGCCACCACGACCGCCCGGTGCCACCGCTACCGCGTCCGGCTCGACGCCGACTCCGACCTCGCGCAGCACCTGGTGCGTCGCTGCGTCGATCTCGTGCAGCTGATCGTCGCCTCGTGTCACGACGAGCAGGTCCTTGCCGCCCGGTGCATAGGCCAGGGCCGAGGGCAGGCTGCCGACGGTCACCTTGGCCCCGATGCGCCGGTGGGCCAGGTTGATCGGCGTGACGGCCGTGCCGGGCAGGGTCACGGACGCGTCCGTGGCCACCCAGGCCACATCGCGCACGGAGACGCTGCCGACGGGCGCGGCGCATGCTGCCAGCATCGGCACCCCTGCGGTCAGCGCGACAGGCAGGAGCCAGCGGCGACGCACGGGTGTGCTCAACCCGCGCGCGCACGCTGCGCCCGCCGGGCGTTCCCCTGTGCTCCATCCGGCGGCATCGCTGGCAGGCCAGAAGTCGCCGGTGACGTTGTCCTGGACGTACGGCACGGGTGCCGGCTCGCCTGCAGCCAGCAGCCGCAGAGCGTCGAGCAGCGCATCGACGTCGTCACCGGTGGTGCCGAGCCCGCAGCTCGCCCGGACCGCGCCGGGAATCCGGCTGCGGTCGCCGCGCAGCACGGCAGCCCGCGCCTGGTCCACCCCGTCTCGGCCGACGCCGAGCAGACGGATCAGATAGGGGTGGGCGCAGAAGCAGCCATGGCGCACGCCGATGCCGAACTCGGCACTGAGCCGGGCCGCCACCAGGGCATGGTGCATCCGGTCCAGCGTGAACGTGGCCACGGCCAACCCGTCCTGCTCGCCGGACTCGGACCAGGGCCCGAGCACCCGCACACCCTCAATGTCCCGAAGGCCCTCGTAGAGCCGGGTCGCCAAGGCTTCCTCGTGCGCATGGACGGTCTCCCAGCCGATCCGGCCCAGCTCGTCCATGGCCGCTCCGAAGGCGACGGCCCCGACGACATTGGGTGAGCCTGCTTCCTCCCGCTCGGGCGGATCCGTCCAGATCACCTCGTCGAGGTCGACCAGATCGACGGCACCGCCGCCGGCGAGGAAGGGGTCGCCGTGCTCGAAGACGTGTCGTGGCCCAATGAGCGCACCGGCGCCGAACGGGGCGTAGAGCTTGTGCCCGCTGAAGGCCACGAAGTCGGGCCCGGCCGGCAGGGGGCGATGCGGGGCCAGCTGGGCCGCGTCGAGCAAAACGGGGACGCCGCGCGCGTGCGCCTCGGCGCAGATCTCCTCCACCGGAGGCAACCAGCCCGTGACGTTGGACGCTCCCGTGAGCGCCAGGAGCGCCGGCGGCCGACCCTCCTCGAGGACCTTCACCACATCGGCCGTCTCGAAGGTCCCGCTGGTGCCGCACTCCACCCAGCGCCGTGTCGCCACCCGCGCCCAGGGGAGCAGGTTGGCGTGGTGCTCGACCACGGTGGTGGCCACGACGTCGTCGGGGCCCAGGTGCAGACGGTAGGCCAGGTGGTTGATGGCCTCCGTGGTGTTCCGCACCAGGATCACGACGTCGTCACCACCTGACGGCCGCCGCGCGAAGCGGTGCGCGCTGTCGCGGGCCTCCTCGTAGGCGACCGTGGCGCGTCGCGACTTGTAGCCGGCGCCACGGTGGACACTGGAGTACCACGGCAGGAACGCGGCAACGCGGTCGGCAACAGACTCCATGGCGGGCGTCGAGGCCGCGCAGTCGAGGTCGCGGTAGGGGCGTTCGGCTCCGTCCAGGCACGGCACGGGGATGTGGGCGCCGACCAGGGACACCACGGCGTCTTCTTTCTGCACGCCGTCACACTACGAAGTGCCGGCGGAGAGCGGTATCCGGCGGTCAGATCAGATCAGGTCGGGTTCGGCCGCCTGCCGTCGGGCCGTGAGGACGACGATGTCGTCGGAGCTCCGCGCATCGGCGGTCATGGCGTCAATGACGAAGTCCGCCACCCGGCCGGGATCGCTGCTCGGGGAGGCGCGCAGCGACGATTCGAGCAATGCGAGACGCTCGTCGAGGTGGCTGCCGCGCCGCTCGACCAAGCCGTCGGTGAACATCACCAGGCAGCCCCGGTCCAGACGGAACTCGTAGTCCTTGTAGTGACAATGCTGTACGCCCAGCGGTGGTCCCGGCGGCACGGGAAGCTCGACGGCCTGGCCCGACTCGACCCGCACCGGAGAGGGGTGGCCCGCCGAGGAGAACGTGACGGAGCCGTTCCGGATGTTCAGGACGCCGATGAGGGCGGTGGCGAGGCGCCCCCCGACTCCGGCCAGGGACACCCGGTTGAGTCGCTGCAGGGCCCGGCCCGGCGCCCGCTCCTCGAGGAGGACCAGGGCCAGGGTGTGGCGCAGCTGGCTCATGATGCGCGCCGCGCCGAGATCGTGGCCCTCCACGTCCCCGACGACCAATCCGACGAGGTGCTCGCTGATGGGGACGACGTCGTACCAGTCTCCGCCCACCTCGACCCCGACGGCCGCCGGCCGGTAGCGCGCCGCCACATCCCACCCGGCGATGTCAGGGATGGCGTCGGGAAGCAGGTGCCGCTGCAGCTCGTGTGAGATCCGCCGCTCGCGGTCGTAGGCCCGGGCCCGGATGACGACGGCGCTGACCTGCTCGGCCAGCTGCTCGGCCAGGCCGAGGTCCTTCTCGGAGAAGCGCCGGCCCGAGCCGGCGGAGACCAGGCTGACGGTGCCGAGGACCTGTTCGTCGCGCAGGCGGAGCGGCACGGTGACGTACGAGCTGAAGCCGAGCGTCTTGAGGATGGCGAAGTGACGCTGGTCGCGGCTGGTCCTGCGCAGGAAGTCGTCGTCGACCTCGGCGCTCCACATCGACCGGCCGCTGCGCATCACCTCCATGGCCGGATGGACGCCGTCGGCGTCGGGCGGGTACGACGCGCGCAGCTCCTCGGTGAGGGCCCGCTTGTCCGGGTCGGCGTGCCAGGCGGCCATCCGTCGCATCTGGCCGTCCTCGTCGACGATGTCGATGAGGCAGAGATCGGCCATGACGGGGACCGAGACCCGGGCCAGACGCTCGACCATCTCGCGGTAGTCGACGACCTCGGAGAGGACCTGTGTCGCCAGCAGCAGGAACTCGTTGCGCCGCCGGGCTTCCAGCAATTCCTCGACCAGATGCTGGCGTTCTGTCGCCTGCGCGGAGGCGTGGAGGAGCTCGCCGAGGTGCTCACCGATCGCATCCATGAGCTCGACGACCGAGGGATCGCGCTCTCGCGCGTGACGGCTCAGCATCTTGATGATCCCGACGCACACGCCGTGATAGCGGACGGGGAAGGCATAGGCGCTCTGCAGACCGTCCTGCACCAGCGCGCCCGTGACGAAGCGCTTGTCCGCCATGAGGTCCGCGACCCACAAGGGCTCACCGTGATCGAGGACCCACCGGGGGAGGCCCTCGCTGCCGCTGGTCGGATCGCCTTCCTTCTCCAGGGTGAAGGCCGGCGCAACGCTCGGGGTGCGCGTCCACACGTGTCGGCAGACGAGCTCGTGGCCGGCTGACAGCGCCCATAGCGTGGTGACGTCCCAGTCGAGTCGTCGTCCCAGGGTCGAGAGGATCCGTTCGGCCGGTGGCTCGTCGATCGGGGCGTCGGCCAGTATCTCGAGCAGCTCACTCGTCAGTTCGGACCAGCGCTGCAGCTTCTTCTCGTCGCGGGGCCGGATGATGCCGACGACGACCGGGCCGGCGAGCGGGTGGTCGAAGATGCTGATGACCAACTCGGTGCGAACGTCGGTGCCGTCCGCCCGCTTGATGTCGACATCGAGCGGGCGTCCGACGAAGTTCGACGCCTCGGACCGCACGAAGGCCCCGTAGTCGTCTCCCACCGCTGCGGTCAGTGAATCGGGTACGAGGTCGAAGACGGGTCGGCCCACCAGCGCGCCGCGGGACCAACCCAGGAGGTCCTCGGCTGCGTTGTTGACGTAGCGAATCGTTCCTTCCACGTCTGTCGCGACGACGGCGTCGCGCAGACCGTCGAGGACGACCCGCACCCCTTGGACTGGCCACCCGGGTGGGCCGGCTGCAGGCGCCACCCTGAAGGCCAACGGGCCCTCCGCCGTCGGCCGTGCGTGGCCCCTCCACGGGCGCCGGCTCGTCGGGGGCCGTCGGCCGGACGTCCCGGGCACCCGCGGACAACGGCAACGAGAACCAGACCGTCTTGCCGGGTCGGTCGCGCCACATCTCGATGCCCCATGCATCGGCCAGGGCGCGGACGATGCGCAAGCCGCGCCCGTGGGGCGCATGGGGGACCTCCTCCGGCGGCGTCAGGAACCCGGGGGCGCCGTCGCGGACCTCGACCCGCACGTGACCGCCGTCGGGGGCGACGTGCACGGCCACCTCGAATTCGGTCGCCGCATGCTGGACCGCGTTGGTGGCCAGCTCGGACAGCATGAGCACGAGCGCGTCAACCTCCTCGCCGGAGGTGGCGGCAGGCAGCTGGCCGACGAGGAACCGGCGGGCCTGGCCGACGGACGACGTGGTGGCCGGAAACCGGCGCGTGGCGGTCACCCTCGTTGTGTCGACAGTGCGCGTGTCCGCCGTGAGCCCTCCCCCCGGGAGTAGGGATCGTTCATACCGGTTGCATCAGTTGTGCCCCGGCGATGCGAGCCCGAAACAAGCCGAGGGCCCGGCGACCCCTCGCGCCCGACCATGGTCCGCTGCGGGCACGGTCAGGAGGCTACCCTGCACGTTCGTGGAAGAGCGCTATGAGGCAGAGTTGACCCGTGCCGCCGCCGTCCTCGACGGCGTGGACCGGGCCCTCGAGCGCCTCAGCGAAGGCGCCTACGGGCAGTGCGAGACCTGCGGTGCGCCGGTCCTCGATGCTGACCTGGAGCGCGATCCCACGCGGAGCCTCTGCGAGCAGCACCTGACCCTGGCCTGATCAGGCCAGGGGTTGCGCGGCGTTCAGCCCGGGATCGTCAGCTTCTTGGCGGCGTCGAGGCGGCCGGCCACGTCGGGCCAGTTGACGACGTTCCACAGCGCGGCGAAGAAGTCCGCCTTCACGTTCTTGTACTGCAGGTAGAAGGCGTGCTCCCAGGCGTCGAAGACGAGGAGCGGGACGGAGCCGTTCCCGACATTGCCCTGGTGGTCGTAGACCTGCTCCACCGTGAGGCGACCGGCCAGCGGCTCGTAGGCCAACACGCCCCAGCCCGAGCCCTGAATGGTGGAGGTGGCCTGGGTGAAGTGCGCCTTGAACTTGTCGAACGATCCGAAGTTCTCGTCGATGGCCGACCCGAGCGCGCCGTCCGGCTTGTCACCGCCGTCGGGGCTCTGGTTCTGCCAGAAGATGGAGTGCAGCACGTGGCCCGAGATGTGGAAGGCCAGCGTCTTCTCGAGTCCCACAATGGCGCCGAAGTCGTCCTTGTCGCGCGCGGCGGCGAGCTTCTCGAGCGTCTGGTTGGCGCCCGTCACGTAGGCGGCATGGTGCTTGTCGTGATGGAGCTCCATGATCTGCGCCGAGACGTGCGGCTCCAGTGCGGCGTAGTCGTACGGGAGGTCTGGGAGGGTGTAATCGGCCATGGCGAATCTCCTGGGTGGTGGTCGTCGTGCTGCGTGGTGACCATACCCGAAGGGGGGGATCCCAACCGAGGTGCACCGCCGCATTCCGTTCCGGCTCCGGCGGTACGCTTGCAAGAGTGAGCACTGACCCCAAAGACCGCTGGCTCGATCTGGGGTCGTTCATCCGGGAGCAGCGGAGTTCGGCCCGGCTCTCGTTGCGCCGCCTGTCGGAGTTGGCCGGGATCTCCAATCCGTACCTCAGCCAGATTGAGCGCGGCCTGCGCCGGCCCTCGGCCGAGATACTCCAGCAGATCGCCAAGGCGCTGCGCATCTCCGCCGAGACCCTCTACGTGCAGGCCGGGATCCTCGAGCCACCGTCGGGCTCACCCGATCTGACGCGGGCCATCATGGCCGACCAGTCCATCAGCGAGGAGCAGAAGCAGGCCCTCGTGCGGATCTACCTCTCCTTCCGGCGTGAGTACGAGGACGAGCGGGGCGAGCAGGCCCCGGCCGGTGCCGGACCCCCGGTCACCTCCGTCGTGGCGCCGGGTCCGGCCGAGCCCCCGGGACCCCCCGGTCCGGCCGAGCGCGCCCTCTGCTTGATTGCACACCCCGGGACACGTCCCACGCCTGGCCGGAGCGACTTTCCCGACCGCCGGTAGGCTCTGACCGCCATGCGCCGGCTCGCGGTCCTCTCTCTCCACACGTCCCCCCTGGCCCAGCCCGGGACGGGGGACGGCGGCGGCATGAACGTCTACGTGCGGGAGCTCACCTCGGCCCTGGCCCGCTCCGGTGTCGCCTGCGACGTGTTCACCAGGGCCTGGTCTCCGGATCTGCCGCCCGTGGTCGACGTCGAGCCCGGGCTGCGGGTCCACCACATCGCCGCCGGACCGCTCCACCCGGTGCCCAAGGAGTCCCTCCCCACGGTGGTCGACGAGTTCACGGCCCACGTGCTCGAGCGCATGGCCGCCGCGCCATGCCGCGGGCGAGGTGGCCTACACCTCGGTGCACGCCAACTACTGGCTGTCGGGGCTCTCCGGGCACGTGATCAAGCACGAGCTCAACCTCCCGCTCGTGTGCACGTTCCATACCCTCGACCGCGTCAAGGCCGAGGCGGTGCCCGAGGAGCTGGAGGCCGACATGCCCCACCGCCGGGCCGAGGCCGAGGCGTCCATCATCGACTGCTCCGACGCCGTCCTCGCGTCCTGCACCGTCGAGGCCGACCAGATCGCGTCGCTCTACGGCGGCGATCCCGGGCGCATCCGCATCGTGCCGCCGGGCGTGGACCACGCGTTCTTCGGCCCGGGTCACAGGCCGCAAGCCCGCCGCGCCCTCGGTCTGCCACTCAGTGGGCGGCTCCTCCTCTTCGTCGGGAGGATCCAGCCGCTCAAGCGGGCCGACGTGGCCATCGAGACACTGGCCGAGCTGCGCGAGCGCGGCGACGAGCCCTACCGGCTCGTGGTGGTCGGTGGCCCGAGCGGACCCCACGGAGAGAAGTCGTTGCAGAGCCTCTACGACGTGGCCGACGCCCGCGGGGTGCGCGACCACGTGCACTTCGTCGCGCCCCAACCGCACGAGCTGCTCTCGTCCTACTACCGGGCGGCCGACGTCTGCATCGTGCCCAGTCGCTCCGAGTCCTTCGGGTTGGTGGCGCTCGAAGCCGCCGCCTGCGGGACCCCGGTCGTCGCCTCCGCTGTCGGCGGACTGACCACGCTGGTCGATCACGGGCACACCGGCTATCTGGTGGACGACCCCGACCCGGTGGCCTACGCCGCCGCCGTGCGCACGGTCTTTGACGAGCCGCTGGCGGCCGAGCGGCTCTCCACCGCATCGGTGCTGCGGGCTCGCCGGTATACCTGGCGGGCCGCGGCACGCACCTTGGTCGAGCTGCACGACGAGTTGGCCGCCGGCCGGCTCGTCGAGTGCGGCTGAGCGCACCGCGCCCGACCTCACCCCGACCCGTGCCGATCGTCGACCTCCCCGCTGACGAGGAGATGGCGGCCGCGGTCGCCTGCATCGACGCCTGGGCGGCCCGCGAGCTGGCGGCGGACAGCCCGCTGGTCGCAGCCGAGCGCCAGGAGGTGACCGATCGCACCGCGTCGTTCCAGTGGTATCTCCGCTTCAAGGGCGACGAGAAGGACTTCATCACGGTGTGGTTCACGCTCAAGCAGCGCACGCTGTGGCACGAGGCGCAGTTCATGCCCGCACCCGAGGAGCACAAGGAGGAGGTCTTCGCCTATCTCCTGCGGTGCAACAGCCAGCTCTTCGGCATGTCGTTCGCGCTCGGGACCCGAGGACGCCGTCTACCTGGTCGGCCGGGTGCCGGCCCGTCTCATCGACGACGACGAGCTGGACCGCATCGCGGGGGCGTCGGTCGTCTACACCGACGACCACTTCCCGACGGCGATGACCCTGGCCCACCCCTCGACCTACCGCCGCCGCCCCCGCCGCTGACGCCACGGCCGCGCGGCTCGGTAACGTCGCGGTCGTGCCCAACCTGCTCATTGTCGGCGGCGGGAAGATGGGGAGTGCCCTCCTCGGCGGCCTGCTGCGTTCCGGGTGGGCCGAGCCGGCGGACGTGGGCGTGGTGGAGCCGCAGGCCGAACGCCGCCGCGAGCTGGCCGAGGAGTTCCCGGGTGTGCGCACACTGTCGGCGCCCGAGGCCGGGCTGCTCCAGGACGGCGGCGAGCGGATCGCGGGCGCCGTCCTGGCGGTGAAGCCCGACGTCGCCGAAGGAGCGTGCCGGGCCCTCGGCGCCACCGGGGTGGCGCGCCTGCTCTCCATTGTCGCCGGCGTGCCCTCGGCGCGGCTGGAAGCCGCACTGGGGGGCGAGCCAGCGGTGGTGCGTGCGATGCCCAACACGCCCGCCCTCGTCGGCGCCGGCGTGACGGCCATCTCCGGTGGGTCCTTCGCCACGTCGCAGGACCTGGCCTGGGCCGAGGACGTGCTCTCGGCCGTCGGGACGGTCGTGCGCCTGCCCGAGCGCCTGCAAGATGCCGTGACCGGGCTCTCCGGCTCGGGCCCCGCCTACTTCTTCCTGGTCGCCGAGGCCCTCATGGAGGCGGGTGTGCAGATGGGGCTGACGCGCGAGGTGAGCCGGACCCTCGTCGTCGAGACCATGCGCGGCTCCGCCGCGTTGTTGCGGGAGACGGGCCGCGATCCCGAGGCGCTGCGCGCCATGGTGACCTCGCCGGCAGGGACGACTGCCGCCGGCATCCGGACCCTCGAGGCCCGTGCCGTGCGCTCGGCCTTCATGGAGGCGGTGGCGGCCGCCACCGAGCGATCGCGCAACCTGCAGCGCTGAGCATTGAGCCATGACGAGTGAGCCGCCGCGCACCGTCTTCTTCCTCTCCGACTTCGGAACCGCCGACGAGTTCGCCGGCGTGGTGCACGCGGTCATTGCCGCCCGCGCCCCGGGAACGACGGTCATCGACCTGACGCATCACATCCCGCCCTTCGACGTTCGGGCGGGAAGCCACACGCTGGTGCGGGCGGTGCCGCATCTGGGGCCCGGCGTGGTACTCGCCGTCGTCGACCCGGGAGTCGGGACGGAGCGCCGTGGCATCGCCCTGGAGGTCGCACTGCCCTCCGGCGCGTCGTTGGCCTTCGTGGGGCCCGACAACGGGCTGCTCGTCGCCGCGGCCGAGGCCGCGGCCGAGGCGCCGGTCGCCCGCGTCGTCACGCTGGCGCGCCAACAGGCCCCACCCGACCGAGGGTCGACCTTCGACGGGCGTGACGTGTTCGCGCCGGCCGTCGCCGGGCTCTGCACGGGCACCTCGCTCGAGGAGTTGGGAGAGCCGATCGACCCGGCGTCGTTGGTCCGCCTGATCGGCGGCGTCGTCGAAGAGGGCCGTCTGCGCGACGGGCGCGTCTGCCTGCGCACCGAGGTCACGTGGGTGGACCGGTTCGGCAACCTGCAACTGGCGGCCACCGTGGCCGATGCCCGCGTCGTCGGCATACCCGTGAACGGCCGCATCGAATTGGCGGCGAGGATCGAGTCCGGGCGCGAGGCCCCTGACGGGTTGCCGCACTCACTGGTTCCCGACGGCGTCCAGCTGCGCTGTGTCGATGCGTTCGGTCAGCTCGAGCAAGGGGAGTTCGGCCTGCTGGTCGACGCCAATGGGCATCTCGCCGTGGTGGCCGGTGAGGCGTCTGCGGCCGCCTGGCTCAACGTCGCCGCGGGGGAGTTGCTCGTTCTGGCCTGGTGACGGTGTGTGCTCGACACCGGGTCTTCTGACCGCACCGGGTCTTCTGATGGCACCTGCAGGTGGTTTGGTGCCGCCGGGAGCGCTCTCGATACCATCCGAGCCAGTGAACGATGAGCGGCGGAGTTCCGACGTGTCCGACCCACCGAGGCGGATTCCCGAGGCCACGGTGCTCCGGTTGCCCATTTACCAGCGCATCCTGCCGGAGCTGGTCCGCGGCGGCACCAGGACGGTGTCCTCGGAGCAGTTGGCGGAGCTGGCCCGCGTCAACGCGGCCAAAGTGCGCAAGGACCTCTCGCTCCTCGGTTCGTTCGGCACCCGGGGCTCGGGCTACGACCCCGAATTCCTCATCGCACAGATCGACCGCGCGCTCGGGGTCGACGAGAACTGGTCGGTGGCCATGGTGGGCATAGGCAACCTGGGTCGCGCCCTCACCAATTCGGCCGGATTCGCCTCACGGGGCTGCCAGGTCACCTCGCTCTTCGACGTTGATCCCGGCGGTGGTGGGCGAGGAGATCCGGGGCATGCGGGTCCGCCACATGGACGAGATCGCCGGCTTGGCCCCCGGGGAGTGCCCGGATATCGGCGTGATCACGACACCGGGCTGGGCGGCCCAAGGAGTGGCCGACCTGCTGGTCCGGGCCGGAGTGACCTCGTTGCTCAACTTCGCCCCGCGGGTGCTCACCGTGCCGCCGACGGTCCATCTCCGCTACGTGGACCTGTCCATTGAGCTGCAGGTCCTCGGGTTCTACCGGGCCCGCGGGGAGGAGCCCGGTGGCGAAGGGGCACGCGCCCCCGATGTGGGATCCGTCGGGCTCTCACCACGTTCGGAATTGGCCTGACGGCCGGGCGCGCCGGCGGCGACTGGCAGTCTGTAGGGATGGACCGGCACACTTGTGAGCCGACCCAGGAAGGAACCGAGTGTCCGTCGTCGTCATAGGGCTCCAGCACACCCAGGCCCCCCTGCCGCTGCTCGAGGCAGCGGCCGTCCCCGACGCCGACCTGCACAAGACGCTGCAGCGCGCTGAGCCACCGCCGCAACGTCCAGGAGGCGGTGGTGCTCTCGACCTGCCTGCGCACCGAGGTCTACGCGGTGGTCGACCGCTTCCACGATGCCGTGGCCGAAATCTACGACGTGCTCTCCGAGCAGTCGCACCTCGCCGTCGAGGAGCTGTCGGCCCACGCCGTCGTCCGCTTCGACGACGACGTGACCTCCCACCTGTTCTCGGTCACCTCGGGGCTCGAGTCGGTGGTGACCGGAGAGACCGAAGTGGTCGGCCAGGTGCGCCGCGCCTTCGAGCGGGCCCAGGAAGAGGGCACCTGCGGGCCCCGTCCTCTCCGCCCTCTTCCGCCATGCGTTGCAGACGGGCAAGCGGGTGCGGACCGAGACCGGCATCTCCAAGGGCACCACCTCGTTCGCCTATGCCGCCGTGACCGTGGCCCGCGGGGAGGACCAGGCCGGGTTGCGCGGCGCCCGGGTGGTGGTCGTCGGCGCGGGCGACATGGGCCTCGGCGTTTGCCGCGCCCTGTCGGACATTGCGCCGGACGACGCGCCACAGCGGGTCGTGGTCGTGAACCGCTCGGCGGAGCGGGCACGGGACCTGGTGCGCCAGGCCGGCCACGGGCCCATTCGAGATGCGGGCGGCGCCGCTCGAGCGCGTCGCCGGTGAGCTGGCCGATGCCGATGTCGTTCTGACGCGCCGTGGCGGCCGAGTCCCACGTGCTGCAGTGCGGCGGACTTCGCCGGGGTCCAAGGGCCCGCTGCTGGTGATCGACCTCGGGGTTCCGCGCAACGTGGACCCCGCGCGTGGCCGCGCTCGACGGCGTCACGCTGCTCGACATGGACACCTTGAGCGTCTCGGTGGCGCGGGCGCTGGGCGACCGCGCCGAGGAGTCGGTGGCCGCCCGGGCCATCGTCGCCGCCGAGGTCGACCGCTACCGCAGCGCCAGCCGCCAGCGCGGTGCCGCGCCGATCATCGCCTCGCTGCGGTCCCGCCTCGAGACGCTGCGGGTCGCCGAGCTGGAGCGGCACCGGGCGCAGCTGGCCGACCTCAGCGAGGAGGAGTGGGACCACGTGGACGCCGCCACGCGGGCCGCCCTGGCCAAGATGCTGCACGAGCCGACCATGCTCTTGAAGGAGACGGCGGGGACGCCCCGCGGCGAGCGGCTCGTCGAGGCGCTGCGCATCCTCTTCGACCTGTAGTCGCGGCCATGGGATAGTCGGGCCATGGGAACCCTCCGCCTGGCCACCCGCGGCTCGCCGCTGGCCCTGCGCCAGACCGAGCTGGTCTCCGAGCTCCTGCGCCAGGCCCACCCCGGCCTGGACGTCGAGCCGCTCGTCGTGCGCACGCAGGGCGATCGCGACGCGACGTCGCCGCTCGACCAGATCGGGGGCCAGGGCGTCTTCGTCACCGAGGTGGAGGCGGCGGTGGCCGAAGGGCGGGCCGACGCCGCCGTGCACTCGGCCAAGGACATGCCCTCGGTCATGCCGGCGCCCTTCGTGCTGGGTGCGGTGCCGCAGGCGCGCCGACCCGCGCGACGGCCTCGTGGGCGCCACGCTGGCCGGCCTGCCGGCGGGTGGCCTGGTGGCCACCGGCTCGGCTCGGCGCCGGGCGCAGCTGGCCGCGTTGCGCCCGGATCTCGTGTTCACCGACCTGCGGGGGAACATGGCCCGGCGCGTGGCCGTGGCCGAGGAGGGACAGGTCTCGGCCGTCGTCATCGCCGTGGCGGCCATGGAGCGCCTCGGCTGGATGGCCAAGGTGAGCGACGTGCTCGACCCGGTCGATGTGCTGCCGCAGGCGGGACAGGGCGCCATCGCCGTGCAGTGCCGGGCCGACGACGCCGGACACCAGGGAGCTGCTGGCCGTCATCGACCACGAGCCGAGTCACCGCGCCCTGCGGGCCGAGCGTGCCGTGCTGGCGACGCTCGGCGGGAACTGCACGCTGCCGGTCGGTGCCTTCGCCGAGCCGACGGGTCCGACGAGCCGCGAGCCGACGGGTCCTGCGGGCGCGGTGTCGGGGCTCCTGGCCAGCGGCGACGGGCACACCGTGATCCGCGTGACCCGGCACGGCGACGACCCCGAGGCGGTGGGCGCCGCGGTGGCGCGCGCCCTGCTCGAGCGGGGGCGGCGCGGCCATCGAGGGCTTCGACGGCCTGCTGGACGCGGCGCCGTGACCGTCTACCTGGTCGGCGCCGGCCCGGGCGATCCCGGGCTCCTGACCCGGCGGGGCGCCGCGCTGCTGGCCCGGGCCGATGTCGTCCTGCACGATCGCCTGGTCAGCCCGGCCGTCCTCGACCTGGTGCCCTCGTCGGCGCTCGTCATCGACGTGGGCAAGGACCCCGACACCGCCGCGGGCGGGGCGGGGCGCCAGGAGGAGATCGCCCGCCTGCTCGTCGAGCACGGGCGGGCGTCCGCCGTCGTGGTCCGCCTCAAGGGCGGCGATCCGTTCCTCTTCGGCCGCGGCGGGGAGGAGGTGGAGGCGCTGGCGCAGGCCGGCCTGGCCTGGGAGGTGGTGCCGGGGGTCACGTCGGCCTTCGGCGTCCCCGCCGCCGTCGGCATCCCGGTCACCCAGCGCGGCGTGGCCGCCTCGGTCACGGTCGTGACCGGCCGCGTCGGCGAGCCGGACGGCACCAGCGAGCACGACTGGGAGGCCCTGGCCCGCGTCGGCGGGACGCTGGTGATCCTCATGGGCATGACGACCCGGGCCGCCATCGCCGCGGCGCTGGTGCAGGGCGGCCGCGCGCCCGACACGCCGGTCGCGGTCATCGCCAGCGGGACGACCGCGTCCCAGCGGGTGAAGCGCACGACGCTGGCCGGCCTGGCCGACGTCGAGCTGGGCCCGCCCGCCGTCATCGTCGTCGGCCCCGTGGCGGCGCTCGGGCCAGCACGGCCGCCGCCGCCGCGCTGCCGAGCGGTCCGCTGGCCGGGCGCACGGTGGTGGTCACCCGCGCCGGCGGACGGGCGCGCGGCCTCGTCGGACGCGCTCGAGCGGGCGGGTGCCACGGCGCTGGAGTTGCCGCTGACCCGCCAGGTCGAGCCGGCGGACGGCGGCGCCGCGCTGCGGCGCGCCGCGGCCGCTGTGCAGGACAACGACTGGGTGGTGCTGACGTCGGTCAACGCGGTGGACCGCTTCATGGGCGCGCTGCGCGACGCGCGGGCCCTCGGCGTCGGTGCTGGTGGCCGCGGTGGGACCGGCCACGGCGGACGCGCTGCGCCGGACCGGCGTGGAGCCCGACCTGGTGCCGGCCGAGCACAGCGCACGCGGGCTGGTCGAGGAGTTCCCCGACGCGCCGCGCCGGTGGTCGCGCGCGTCCTGTTCCCGAGCGCCGACCTGGCGCCCGACGACCATTCCCGAGGGGCTCGCGCCGGAAGGGGTGGGACGTCCGCCGTGGTCGAGGCCTACCGCACCGTGGCGCGCGCCGCGCCCGAGCCGGCGCTGCTCGACCGGGTGGCCGCGGCCGACGCGCTGACGCTCACCGCCACCTCGGCGCGTGCAGGCGTTCGTGGCCCTGCGCACGCGCGGCCGGCCGGCCGGTGCCCGCGCCGGCGCACGTCGTGTGCATCGGGCCGACGACGGCCGCGGCGGCCCGGGCGGCCGGGCTCGACAGCGTGCACGAGGCCTGGGGCGCGTCGGCCCAGGGCATCGTCGACGAGCTGATCGGGGAGCTGGGCCCCGGGGGGATCGACGGCCCGTAGGCTGGACCGATGGCCGAGGCGACGTCCGCCGCGCACTGCCGGGCGGTTTCCCCGTGCGCCGGCTGCGCCGGTTGCGGCGCACGCCGGCGCTGCGGCGGTTGGTCGCCGAAGCCCGCCTCGGGCCCGACGACCTGGTCGCCCCGCTCTTCGTGCGGGAGGGGATCGCGGAGCCGGTCCCGATCGCGTCCATGCCCGGCGAGGTGCAGCACTCACTCGACTCGCTGGTCGTCGAGGCCAAGCGCCTGGTCTCGCTCGGCGTGCCCGGGCTCATCCTCTTCGGCGTGCCGGCGCACAAGGACGCGCAGGGGAGTGGCGCCTGGGACCCCGCACGGCATCGTGCAGGTCGCGCTGCGCGCCGTGCGCGATGCGGTGGGTGACGAGCTCGTCCTCATGGCCGACCTCTGTCTCGACGAGTACACCGATCACGGCCACTGCGGCCTCCTCGGCCCCGCCGGCGAGGTGCTCAACGACGCGACCCTCGAGCTGTACCAGCGCATCGCACTGGCGCAGGCCGAGGCCGGTGCCGACGTGGTGGCGCCCAGCGGCATGATGGACGGCCAGGTGGCGGCCATCCGTGCGCGCGCTCGACGGCGGCGGCCACGACCGGGTCGGCCATCCTGGCCTACGCGTCCAAGTACGCCTCGGCGCTCTACGGCCCCTTCCGCGACGCGGTCGACGTCACCATCGCCGGCGGCGGCGACCGCCGGGCCTACCAGCAGGACCCGCGCAACGGGCGCGAGGCGCTGGACGAAATCGCGCAGGACCTGGCCGAGGGCGCCGACATGATCATGGTCAAGCCGGCCATGACCTCGCTCGATGTGCTGGCCACCGTGCGCTCGGAGGTCCCGGTGCCGCTGGCCGCCTACCACGTGAGTGGCGAGTTCGCGATGGTCAAGGCAGCCGCCGCGGCCGGGTGGATCGACGGGCCGGCGGTGGCCCTCGAGCAGCTCACGGTCCTCAAGCGGGCCGGAGCCGACTTCATCCTGACCTACTTCGCCGCCGAGGTGGCCGAGGCGCTCGGTGGCTGACGAGGCGCCGCTGTCGAACGCGGCGTGGTTCGACCGGGCCCGGCGCGTGATCCCGGGCGGTGTGGACTCACCCGTGCGTTCCTTCGCCTCGGTGGGCGGGACGCCGTACACCGTCGTCTCGGGTGAGGGCGCGACCGTGGCCGACGCCGAGGGCACCCGCTACGTCGACATGGTGCAGTCCTACGGCGCCGTGCTGCTCGGCCACGCCCATCCGGTCGTCACGGAGGCACTGACGAAGGCGGCGGCACGCGGCACGACCTTCGGCGCGCCGACGCCCGGTGAGGTCCTGCTGGCAGAGGCGATCTGCGCGCGCGTCCCCGGATGCGAGCAGGTGCGCCTCGTCTCCTCGGGTACCGAGGCCGCCATGAGCGCCGTCCGCCTGGCCCGCGGCGCCACCGGACGTGACCGTGTCGTGAAGTTCGACGGCTGCTACCACGGCCACTCCGACGGCCTGCTGGCGGGCGGGGGCAGTGGTGTGGCGATGCTCGGCCTCCCCGGCTCGGTCGGGGTGTCTTCCGGCGCTGTCGCAGACACCGAAGTCGTTCCGTACAACGTTGTCCCCGACCTCGACGAGCGGGTTGCCTGCGTGATCGTCGAGCCGGTGGCCGCCAACATGAACCTGGTGGCGCCGGCCCCGGGTTTCTTGGAGGGGCTGCGTGCCGCGTGCAGCGCCAGCGGTGCCCTGCTGATCTTCGACGAGGTCATCACGGGGTTCCGGCTCGGCCCGGCGGGGGCGACGGGATGGTCGGGCGTCACGCCCGACCTCTGGTGCTTCGGCAAGGTCATCGGTGGCGGACTGCCGGTCGGCGCGTTCGGCGGGCGACGCGATCTGTTGGCCGAGCTGGCCCCCGGTGGTCCCGTCTACCAGGCCGGCACTCTGTCGGGAAACCCGCTCGCCACCGCGGCGGGACGTGCGGTGCTCGACGCCGTCGGGCCGGCCGACTACGAGGCCCTGTCTGCCGCGCGTGGCGTTGTTCGCCAAGGACCTCGAGGCGGCGGTGGCCGGCGGTGGCCTGGCTGTCGCCGTGCCGACGGTGGGTCCGTTGGTCGGCCTCTTCGTGGCGCCGGCCGACGCCGGGCCGATCGCGGCGCCCACCGACTACGAAGGCGCGCGCGGGCGATCGCCACCGGCGAGACGTATCCCCGGTTCTTCCACGCCATGCTCCGCCGCGGCGTGGCCCTGGCGCCGGGCGCCTATGAGGTGATGTTCCCCGGTCTCGCCCACGACGAGGACGCCCTGGCCAGCGTCGTCGACGCGGCGGGGGAGGCGGCGGCGGAGACGGCGGCCGAAATCAGGGGGTGACCGCGGGGCTGCGGCCGCTCAGAACGAACGGACGACCGAGTCGGGCCCCATGACGATGACGGGATGCAGTGCCGGGTTCAGCCAGTCGAGCACTGCGTCGAGATCCGCCAGCGGGAGGGAGACGCAGCCCGCGGTCGGCGAGCCGGTGTCTGCATGGAGGAAGAGGCCCGACCCGAGAGGCCCGGTTGGCGGCGTGTTGTAGTCGATGGTCGCCATCGACGGATAGGCGTTGCCTTCGGTCCACAGCGCCTCCGATGCTGCCGCGAAGGGCGGGGTCGTCCCGCAGGCCACGTGCTGGAACGTGTTGTAGGTGGGGCTGGCCGAGTCCTCGTCCCACCAGTCGCCACACACCAGCTGGTGGTAGGGGAACCGCGTCCCCGGGTTGGCACTCGTGCCGTACATGGTCGGGCCGATGGCATACATGCCCTCGGGCGTGGTGTCGTCCCCTTCCACCCGGCTCTGTCCGGGCAGCCAGCCGTTGCTCCCGTCGACGGCTGGCATGGCGCCGAAGACCTGATACCACCCCTCGCCGTCGTTCTCGTACGCCGTGAGGGTCGCCGTCGTGCTGGCGGCGCCCGGCGCATCGACGACCAGGACCTGCTGCGCGCCGCCGGTCGAGGCCAGCTGTGTGACGAGGAGAGGGTTGATGTCGGCGGTGGCCGATCCGTCGAACGCGGCCGAGCCGAAGTTGAAGATGCCGCCGTCGGCCGCCACGAGCCAGTAGCCGCCCCCGCCCGGTCCCGGAGCCATGCCGTCGATGGGCTGGTTGAGCCGGAGGGAGCCCGTCGAGCCCTGGAAGGACGCGTCGCCATAGTTGAAGATGCCGCCGTCGGCGGCCACCAACCAGTAACCCTCCCCCGAGGGAGTGGCCGCCATGCCGACCATCGGCTGGTTGAGCCGGATGGAGCCCGTCGAGCCCTGGAAGACGCGTCGCCGAAGCTGAAGACGCCGCCGTCGGACGCGACGAGCCAGTAGCCGTGGCCCGACGATGTGGCCGCCATGCCCACGATGGGCGCGTTGAGTCGCATGCCGCCCGTCGAGCCCCAGAACCCGGCGTCGCCGAAGCTGAAGACGCCGCCATCGGACGCCACCAGCCAGTAGCCGTGGCCCGATGGCGTGGCGGCCATGCCCACGATGGGCGCGTTGAGTCGCATGCCGCCCGTCGAGCCCCAGAACCCGGCGTCGCCGAAGCTGAAGACGCCGCCATCGGACGCCACCAGCCAGTAGCCGTCGCCCGACGGCGTGGCGGCCATGCCCACCACCGGTTGGTCGAGCGCGGTGCCGCTCATGCTGCCGTAGGAGTGCGCGTCACCGAACGCATAGACGCCACCGGTCGACGAGGCGACCCAGTAGCCGCCGCCGTCGGGCGTGGCCGCCATGGCCACCGCACGCGAGGGACCGGACGCGGTCGCCGCGGCGACGTTCGTCACTGCCCACGGTGTCGCCCACCCGACGAGCGAGGCGAGAAGCACGACGCCCACCAAGGGGAGCGTCATGGTGCGAAGGGCGGAGAGGCGTAGCCGCAAGGAGCCCAGGCTAGGAGCCGACATCCGCCGTTCGACGCCAACCGACGTTGCGATGGGCAGACTGAGGGCCATGTCCGAGCACGGTTGGCCCCCTGACTTTCCAGCGCGGCGCCGGGGTGACGGTTGCAGCATGTGTGGGCCGGGCGCCGACGAGACGCAACACGGGCTCCGGGTCTTCGCAGGCCGTTGGGCGGACGGCTATCTCGGCCGCCATCCCGTCCGCCCCGGCTATGCCTACGTCATCTGGAAGGGGCGCCATGTGGCCGAGCCCACTGAACTCTCGGCCGAGGAGTCGGCGGGATTCTGGTCCGACGTGGCACGGGTCGCCGGCGCCGTCGACGCGGAGTACCGGCCGGCGAAGATGAACTGGTTCAGCCTCGGCAACGGGGTCCCGCACCTGCACGTCCACCTCGTTCCCCGTCCCTTCGACGACGCGCGACCGGGGTGGCCGGTCGAATCCGAGGCGTTCGACTTCGCCGCCATTCCTGCCGTCGACGGCGCCGCGTTGGCGACGGCCGCCGCCGCGCTCCGGGCCCGGCTGCAGGACTGAGCGGGCCGCGTGGAACTGCTGGCCGAGGGTCGCACCGCCGAGGTCTTCGCCTACGGCGAGGGCCGGGTGCTCAAGCTCGACCGGCCCGATTGGAACGGCCTGTCCGCGTTCGAGGCGACGGTGCTGGCGCGTCTGGCGGACGCCGGCCTCCCGGTCGCCCGCGCCCACGGCACGGTCACCGTGGACGGCCGCGGCGGCGTCGTTTTGAGCCGGGTCGAGGGCCCGTCGCTGCTGCGGGTGGTGGAAGCCTCGGGACCGGGGCAGATCGACAGCCTGGCCGCAGACTTCGTCGCGCTGCAGCTGCGATGCAACGCCACCACGGTCGCCGGTCTGCCCGAGCTTCTGCCGCGCCTCCACGACGAGATCGCGGCCAGCGTCCCCGACGCCGCACTGCGGGCGGAGCTGCTGGCGCTGCTCGGCGCACTGGACGATCGGGGCCGTGGCGTCTGCCACTTCGATTTCCACCCGTCCAACGTGCTGGTCGGACCGGACGGCTGGGTCGTCATCGACTGGCTCACCGTGGCCGCGGGCCCGTCGGCGGCGGACCTGGCCCGCACCCTCGTGCTCTGGGGGCAGCGGTCGACGGGGTCGCTCGGGCGCTTCCTGCGCACCGTCCGCCGGGAGGGCCAACACCGCCGCGGCCTGCCCGACCATCGCCTCGACGCCTGGGTACGGGTGGTGGCGGCGGCCCGGGTGGCCGAGGGCTTCGAGGGCGAGGAGCGGGCGTGGCTCCTCCGGGTGGCGAGCGGCTCCGAGCGGTTGTTCGCCTGACCCGGCGCCGCTCAGGATTAGGCGGCGGGGATCTCGAGCCCGTCGGTGTCGGGCAGGAAGCGCGACACGAGCTCCATGGCCCGGAACCCGAGCTCGGCCGGGCCGGCGGCGTCCGGCCGCATGAGGTTGGCCATGATGCGCAGGAGCTGGGTCATCAGCAGCTCCGAACGCATGCCGAGCCCCACGCACAGGCGCATGGCCTCGGGGTTCGAGATGAGGTGCACGAACGCCCTGGCCACTTTGTAATAGGGCCCGTAGGCGGCGGTGAGCTCACGGTCGTAGTCCCGTAGCGCGTTTTCGCCCTCGCCGGTCAAGGCGCGGCCCAGCGCGGCGGCCGCCAGCCGGCCCGTCTCGTAGCCGTAGGCGATCCCCTCGCCGTTGAACGGATTGATGGCCCCACCCGCGTCCCCTGTGATCACGACGTTGCCCCCGGCCCGGGGTCCCACCGAGAGGCCCATCGGGAGCTTGCCGCCGGTCGGCGGCCCGAGGCTCGTCTCGGGCCGGATGCCCCAGGAAGCCGGGACGAAGTCCACGAACGCGTCCATGAGGTGGCTCGTGTTGAGCCCCTTCCAGCGCTGGTCGGTCGAGAGTAGCCCGACACCGACGTTGACCCGTCCGTCGCCCATGGGGAAGATCCACCCGTAGCCCGGGACCACGTTGCCCTCAGCGTCGCGGATGTCGAGGTGCGACTCAATGAAGGGATCGTCGTGGCGGTCCGAGCGGTAGTACCCGCGCAGGGCCATGCCCATCGGGAGGTCCCGTCGCCGTGTCGTGCCGAGCATGCGGCCGATCCGTGAGTTGGACCCGTCGGCCACCACCACGTACCGCGCCCTGATGGTCCGGGTTGCCGCGGCGCCCTTCTCCTTGACCGTGACGCCGGTCAGTGTCGGAAGGGGGCCCGCCAGCGGTGCGTTCTCGTCGACGACGGGCCCGGTCACCTCGGTGCCCTGCAGCAGGGTCGCCCCGGCCGCCGCAGCGTGCCCGGCGACCAGGCCGTCGAGGTCGTGCCGCGTGATGGTGTAGCCGTAGTCAGGGAAGTTCGGGTGCTCCGGCCAGCGCATGTCGATGGAACGGCCGAAGCCGAAGGCGCGTAAGCCCTGGTAACGATGGGAATCGGCCAGCGCTCCCTCGAGGTCCATGTCGGCCAGCTGCCGGACGGCCCGCGGGGTCAGGCCGTCGCCGCAGGTCTTCTCCCGGGGGAACACCTTCTTCTCCACCACTGCCACGTCCCAGCCGGCGTCGGCCAGCCAGTAGGCGCACGAGGCCCCCGAGGGACCGCCACCCACGATCACCACGTCGTGGACGTGCTCTGAAGCCGGGTTCGGCGCGGCTGAGGCCGCGGCCGTGGCCGTGGCAGCCCGGCGCGTGGCCGGGCTCGCCTTCTTGGTCCCGCCAGCTGGCGCAGGGGTTGTCGTCTTCTTGGCGGCCGCCTTGGCAGGCGTCGCCCGCTTGGTCGCCGCTCGCTTCTTCGCCGGGGCTTTTGCCGTCCGCGCCGCCTTCTTGGGGGCGTTGGGCCCGGGGGTCTCGTCGGGAGGCGTCACGAGGGCATCGTAGGTCCCCGCCGGGCCCTCTGACCAGCGGCGCGGATGTGCCCCACAAAGGGGTCGCATGGTAGAAACGGAAGACAGTGATCCAGTACCTCCCGATCCTGATCCTGGGCGTGCTCGCCCTCGGATTCACCGTCTTCTCGCTGGTGTCCTCAGCGATCCTGGCGCCGCGCAAGAAGCCGTCCGTCGCCAAGCTCGCGCCGTACGAGTGCGGCATCGTCCCCGACGTCGAACCGCCGCAGCGCTTCCCGGTGCGCTTCTACCTGGTGTCGATGATTTTCATCATCTTCGACATCGAGATCGTGTTCCTGTACCCCTGGGCGGTGGTCTTCCACCAGATCGCGACGTTCGGGCTCATCGAAGTGATCGTCTTCGCTGCAGTGGTCTTCGTCTCGTTCCTGTACCTCATCTCCAACGGGGCTCTGACGTGGGGCCCGGCGAAGACGTTGCAGCCGGGCATGCCGAGCCGCACGTCGGAGTCGACCATCACCCGGATCAGCGCGTCGAAGACCCCCGGTGAGGCGGCCTGAACGATGGGGTTCGAGGACCTCCAGCACAATTTCCTGACCGGTCGGATCGAAGACCTGGTCAAGTGGGCCCGGCGCAACAGCGTCTGGCCGGCCACGTTCGGCCTCGCCTGCTGCGCCATTGAGATGATCTCGGTCGGGGCCGCCGACTACGACATCAGCCGGCTCGGCATGGAGGTCTTCCGGAGTTCGCCGCGCCAGGCCGATCTGATGATCGTGGCCGGACGGGTCTCGCAGAAGATGGCCCCGGTCCTGCGCCAGATCTACGACCAGATGATGGAACCGAAGTGGGTCATCTCCATGGGTGTCTGCGCGTCGACGGGAGGGATGTTCAACAACTACGCCATTGTGCAGGGGGTCGACCAGATCGTTCCGGTGGACGTCTACGCCCCCGGTTGCCCGCCGTCGCCCGAGACGCTCCTGCACGCCATCTTGACGCTGCACGAGAAGATCCGCACCGGTGAGATCACCCGCCGCCCCGGATCCTCCGTCCCGGCCGGCGAGCAGGCGACCGGCGGCTGGGTGCCCACCGTCCCCGACGCCGTGCGGGTGGCCACGCCACGGTGAGCGGGACGACCCCGACGACCGCGCCGGTGGCCTCCCCTGCCAGCATCCTCCCCGAGGTGCCGCGTCTGCCCGACCGTCTGGTCGATCAGCTGGCCTTTCCCCAGCGCGAGACGTACAAGCAGATGGTGGGTGCATTTCGGGAGGCCGGCTTCGAGATGTGCAGTGATCTGTGCGCCGTCGACTACCTGACCCACCCCGGCCGCTCCCTGCCCGAAGGCATGCGGGCTGAGCGCTTCGAGGTCGTCGTCAACCTGCTGTCGCTCTCGTCCCGTCAACGCGTGCGCATCAGGGTGCAGGTGCCTGAGTCCGATCCGACCGTCGACAGCATTGTCGAGGTCTACCCCGGCGCCGACTCCATGGAGCGCGAGGCCTACGACATGTTGGGGATCATCTTCAGGGACCATCCCGACATGACGCGCATCCTCATGCCCGACGACTGGGAGGGCCATCCCCTGCGCAAGGACTACGGCGTGGGGCGGGTGCCCGTGCAGTTCAAGGAAGCGCCGGGCCCGCGGTGACCGATCACGACGACAGCCACGACCTCGAGCCCGAGGACGTGCACGACGAGGCCGGCCTCCTGGCGCGCCACGAGGCCGAAGAGCAGGCCCTGGTCATGGAGACCTCAGAGGGCGATCAGGGTCTTCGGTCCCGCACCACCACGAGCGCCGGCGAACTCCGCCAGGAGGTCGGTGCGGTCCTTCGTCTCCCTGAAGGCGGCTACGCGGATCCGGCTGACATCGATATCGAACGCCGGGACGACGAGACGACGATCATCAACATGGGCCCCCAACACCCCTCCACCCACGGCGTGCTGCGCCTCATGCTCGAGCTCGACGGTGAGACGATCCTGCGCACCAAGCCCATCATCGGCTACCTCCACACCGGCATGGAGAAGCAGGGGGAGGAGCTGACCTACGTCCAGGGCTCGACCAACGTGACCCGCATGGACTACCTGTCCCCGCTGCACAACGAACTGGTGTTCTCCCTGGCCACCGAGGCTCTCCTGGACGTCGAGACGCCGCCGCGCGCCGTCTGGATCCGGATGCTGATGGTCGAGCTGAACCGGGTGTCTTCGCACCTGCTGTGGATGGCCACCAATGGAGGGGACCTCGGCTCCACCTCCATGCTGATCTACGGCTTCCGCGAGCGCGAGATGGTCCTCGCCTTCTTCGAGAAGGCCACCGGGCTGCGGATGAACTGCAACTACATCCGCCCGGGCGGGGTCGCCGCCGACCTGCCCGACGGCTGGGAGGACGACATCGACATCATCTGCGAGACCATCCTGGCCCGCACCTACGAGTACGACGAACTGCTGACCGGCCAGCCCATCTTCCGGGAGCGGACCGAGGCGGTGGGCAACATCTCGGCCGAGGAGGCGCTCGCGCTCTCGGTGACCGGGCCCATTCTGCGATCCACCGGCGTGCCGTGGGACCTGCGGCGCACCATGCCGTACCTCGCCTACGACAAGCTCGACTTCGACGTGATCGTGGGGACCTACGGCGACAACTTCGACCGCTACTCGGTGCGCCTCAACGAGATCCGCGAGTCCATCAAAATGATCCGACAGATCGCCGAGATGATGCCCCCCGGTGACTATCGCGTGCAGGACCGCAAGGTGACGCCGCCGCCCCGGGCCCGCATCGACGAGAGCATGGAGGCACTCATCCACCACTTCAAGATCTTCACCGAGGGCTTCCGAGTTCCCGAGGGCGAGGTCTACGTGGCGATCGAGTCTCCCCGGGGCGAGCTCGGCTGCTACATGGTCTCGGACGGGACCTCGAAGCCGTTCCGCATGCACATCCGTGCACCGAGCTTCGTCAACCTGCAGGCCCTCCCGTTGCTCCTCCGGGGCGGCACCATGGCCGACGCGGTCGCCGTCATTTCGTCGGTCGACCCGGTCATGGGCGAGGTGGACCGGTGAGCCACCTCAACACGGACATCCGCACCCGCGCCGAGGAGCTGGTCGCGCTCTACCCCGAGCCGCGCTCCGCGCTCATCCCGCTCTGCCACCTGGCCCAGGAGCAGGACGGCTGGCTGCGTCCCGAGGCGGTGAGCGAGATCGCCGATTTGTGCGGCGTGACGGCGGCCGAGGTGCAGGGCACCGCCACGTTCTACGACATGCTGCACATCGAGCCCGTGGGCACCTACGCGGTGGCGGTGTGCACGAATATCGCCTGCCTGCTCGGCGGCGCGCTCGAGCTGCTGGAGCACGCCGAGGCGACGCTCGGCGTGCGCGCCGGAGGGACCACACGCGACGGCGTGTTCACCCTGCACGAGGCGGAGTGCCTGGCCGACTGCGACAAGACGCCGTGTGTGCAGGTCAACCACCGCTACGTGGGGCCGCAGACGCCCGAGAGCTTCGACGCACTGGTGGACGATCTGCGCGCCGGCCGCCTGGCCGACACGGTGCCCGAACACGGCACGCTCGTGCGCGTGCGCCGCACTGTCGGCCTGCAGGCCGATCGCAACGCGATCAAGACCGAACGGGCCACGGTCGCGCAGGAACAGGCCGCCCGCGCCGCAGCCGCAGCCGCAGCAGCGGACGATGCGGAGAAGAAGGCCTGATGGCCCTCACCGACGCCCCCAGGATCATCACGGCGCGCCTCGGCTACGAGGACTCCTTCACGCTGGAGCGCTACCTCGCCACCGGTGGGTACACCGGGTTGCGCAAGGCCCTGACCATGACGCCGGAGGCGGTGGCGGCCGAGGTCGACGCCGCCAGCCTGCTCGGACGCGGCGGCGCCGGCTTCCCGGCCGGGCGCAAGTGGTCGATGCTGCGCAAGAACCCCCTGACCTACCTGGTGATCAACGGGGACG
This sequence comes from uncultured Acidimicrobiaceae bacterium, assembly GCA_963794875.1. Taxonomy (GTDB): domain Bacteria; phylum Actinomycetota; class Acidimicrobiia; order Acidimicrobiales; family RAAP-2; genus Bog-473. The sequence goes on along the minus strand of CAWCFG010000013.1, from coordinate 1,192,200 downwards.
AGTCCGAGCCGGCGACCTTCAAGGACCACATGCTCATTGAGGGCGACCCGCACCAGATCCTCGAGGGCGTGTTGATCTCGGCCTATGCGCTCCAGGTCACCCAGGCCTTCATCTACCTGCGGGGGGAGTTCGCCCTCGGCCTGGAGCGCCTGCAGGCGGCCTTGAACGAGGCCTACGCCCACGGTGCGGTGGGGAGCAACATCTTCGACTCGGGCTTCTCGCTCGACATCGTGGTGCACCCCGGCGCCGGCGCCTACATCTGCGGCGAGGAAACCGCGCTGCTCGAGTCGCTCGAGGGCAAGCGGGGCTTCCCGCGCATCAAGCCACCCTTCTTCCCCGCCGCCATCGGCCTCTACGGGGAGCCCACCGTGGTGAACAACGTCGAGACCATGGCCAACATCCCCTGGATCGTGAACAACGGCGGTGCCGCGTTCGCCGCCTTGGGTGCCGGCCGCTCCACCGGGACGCGACTGTTCGCGTTGGCCGGCCACGTGCGCAACCCGGGCAACTACGAGCTCGAGATGGTCAAGACCACCTTCCGCGACCTCATATACGCCCCGGTGCTCGGCGGCGGCATCCGCGGCTCCAACACGCTCAAGGCGTTCATCCCGGGCGGCGTCTCGGCCCCATGGTTCGGCCCGGACCAGGTGGATCTCCCGCTGGGCCAGGACGAGGTGGGCAACGCCGGCTCCATGCTCGGCTCGGGCTCGGTCGTCGTCATGGACTCGGCCACCTGCATGGTGCGCGCCGCCTGGCGCATCACCAAGTTCTTCTCCCGCGAGTCGTGCGGTCAGTGCACGCCGTGTCGCGAGGGCTCGGGCTGGCTGGAGCGCATCATGTACCGAATTGAGAACGGCGCCGGGCGCGAGGAAGATCTGGACCTCCTCATGGACCTGTGCGACAACATCTCTCCCGGCGTGGCCTGGCCACCGCAGCAGACGACGATCTGCGTCCTCGGGCCGTCGATCCCGTCGTCCATCGCGTCGGGCATCCGCATGTTCCGCGACGAGTTCCTCGTGCACGTGAAGGAAGGGGGGTGTCCCTTTGACTGACACGGCCGACGGAACGCACACCTTCACCCTCGACGGGCGCGAGGTCAGCGCCGCGCAAGGGCGAGCTGCTGATTGCCGCGGCCGAGCGGGCCGGGACGTACATCCCGCGCTTCTGCTACCACCCGCGCATGGAGCCCGTCGGCATGTGCCGCATGTGCCTGGTCGAGGTGGAGGGCCCGCGCGGCGCCACCCTGCAGCCGGCCTGCTTCATCGAGGCCGGCGACGGCATGGTGGTCGACACCACGTCGGAGAAGGTGAAGAAGGCGCAGGACGGGGTGCTCGAATTCCTGCTGGCCAACCACCCGTTGGATTGCCCGGTGTGCGACAAGGGCGGCGAGTGCCCGCTGCAGGACCAGACCCTCGCCTACGGCCCGGGCGAGACCCGCTTCATTGAGGAGAAGCGGCACTTCGAGAAGCCCATTGCCATTTCCGACCTCGTCCTGCTCGACCGCGAGCGTTGCATTCAGTGCGCTCGTTGCACCCGCTTCGCCTCGGACGTGGCCGGCGAGGCCCAGATCGACTTCGCCGGGCGCGGCGAGGCCGTCGAGGTCTCGACCTTCCCGACCGAGCCCTTCTCCTCCTACTTCAGCGGCAACACCGTGCAGATCTGCCCGGTCGGCGCATTGACCGCCACGCCGTACCGCTTCACTGCCCGCCCCTGGGACCTCGATCAGGTCGAGTCCACCTGCACCGCCTGCTCCGTCGGGTGCCGGGTCGCCGTGCAGTCCTCGCAGAACCGCCTGACCCGGCTGCTCGGCATCGACTCGGAGCCGGTGAACCACGGCTGGCTCTGCGACAAGGGCCGCTTCAGCTTCGAGTCGGTCAACGGCGACGAGGTCGACAACGGCCCCCGGGCCGCCGAGGTGGCCGACGAGGCCGTCGACGTGGTGCCCGCCACCGCGTCGCAGGTCGTCAGCCTCGGAGCCAGTCGCGGCCAGTTCCTCGGCGAGGCCCGCGAGACCGGTCGCTTCGAGCACGGCCGCCTGGTGGAGCCGCGCATCCGCAAGGAGGGCGAGCTGGTCTCGGTCAGCTGGGGCGAGGCCCTGGCTGCCGCGGCGGCCGGGCTGTCCGCCGCCAAGGAGTCCGGCGGTCCCGGCGCGGTGGCCGTCATCGGAGGGGCACGCCTGACCAACGAGTCCGCCTACGCCTGGGTCAAGCTGGCCAAGGGCGTGATCGGCACCGATTCGGTCGACGCCCAACTCGGCGACGGACTGCCGGCCGATCTTGTGCTGGGGCTGCCCCGGGCCACCATTGACGAGGCCTGCGCCGCCCCGGTGCTCGTGACGCTGGCCGGCGATCTGCGCGAGGAGCTGCCGGTGCTGTTCCTGCGCCTGCGCGAGGCCGTGGTCGGCGGCGGCACCCAGCTGCTCGAGATCGCGCCCGCGCCCACCGCGCTCACCACGCTCGCCAGCGCCTCACTGCGCATCCGTCCCGGCGACGCGCCGCTCATGGCCCGTGCGCTCACCGGGGACGCCGACGCCGTCACCGCGCTGGGCTCGCACCCCGAGGGCGCGGCGGTGACGACGCAGCAGCTCGAGGCCGCCCGCGCCCTGTTGAACGTGCACCCCGACGGCGAGGGTGTCGTCATCGTGGCCGGCCGGACGTCCTACGCCGAGGCGGGCGAGGTGGCGGCCGAAGCGGTGCGCGTGCTGGCCGGCGCGCTCCCGAAGGCGACCTTCCTGCCCGCGCTGCGCCGGGGCAACGTCTTCGGTGCGCTCGACATGGGACTGGCTCCGGGCATCCTCCCGGGCCGGGTCAGCCTCGATGCAGGCCGCGAGCGCTTCACCGCCGCCTGGGGCTCGGTACCCGCCAGCGCCGGGCTCTCGACCGCCGACATCCTCGCCTCCATGGCGGGCGAGGCCGAGGGCCAGACCGGTGGCGGCAGCGCGGTGCGCGCCCTCGTCCTGCTCGGCGCCGACCCGCTCGACGACTTCCCCGACCGCGCCGTGGCGGCCAAGGCACTCGGCGCCGGGCACTTCGTCGTCGCCGTCACGGGCCACCCGTCCGAGTCGGTCGACGCCCACGCCGACGTCGTGCTGCCCTCCGCGGTGACGCACGAGCGGGCGGGCACCACGACCAACATCGAGGGGCGGGTCAGCCGCCTCGGTCCCAAGCTCTCGGCGCCCGGCTTCGCCTGGCCCGACTGGATGATCGCCGCCGAACTCGCGGTCGCTCTCGGATCGGACCTGGGTCTCGCCAGCGACAACGAACTCTCGGACGAGCTGACCCGGACCGCGCCCGCCTACGCCGGGCTGACCCAGCAGGTCCTGCACTCCGACGTGGCCCACGACGGCATCCTGGTGCCGCTCAGCGGAAACGAGAGCCACCGCGACGACGTCGCGCCGATCGACCCCATGGCGCTGCCCGGGGTGGAGTCGGTGGAGCGCCAGGGCGCGCCGCCACGCGTCGGCACCGGCACCGGCAGTCCCGCTGCCGGACGCGTCGCCGACTTGGGCAGCCCGCCGCCCCTGTTGGCCGGGACCGGCACCGGCGGGACCGAGCCGTTGCGGATCCCCAAGGTCGACAGCTACAGCCTGCGGCTGATTTCGGGCCGCCGCCTCTACGACGCCGGCAGCTCGGTGACGGGCTCGCCGTCGCTCACGCCGCTGGTGCCCCCGCTCGTCGTCCGCGCCAATCCCTACGACCTCGACCGGCTGGGTGCCAAGACGGGTGACCGCGTCAAGGTGCGTTCGGCCCGGGGCGAGTTGATCCTGGCCGCCGAGTCCGACGAGGGCGTGGCCCGGGGCGTCGTCGCCATCGACTTCAACGTGCCCGGCGGCGAGAGCGCGCCGCCCAACGCGGTGGCCACGCTCATCGACAGCCGTCAGCCGGTGACCGACGTGCGACTGGAGTCGGTGTGATCGCCGCCGCCGCACTCCTCGCCAACTCGGCCCCGATCCTCACGCACAGCGCGGACAGCGGCAACGGCGACCCGCTGTTCTACTTCGGCCTCAACTGGCAGGTCTGGCTCATCCTCCTCATCAAGTGCGTGGCTGCCTTCGTGGCGCTGCTCGTCGCCACGGCGCTGATGATCTGGTTCGAGCGCAAGGTGATCTCGGACATGCAGAGCCGGGTGGGCCCGAACCGGGCCGGGCCGTGGGGCCTGCTGCAGACGCTCGCCGACGGGACCAAGCTGATCTTCAAGGAGGACCTGCTGCCCGACCGGGCGGACTCCTTCGTCTTCAAGCTGGCTCCCTACCTCTCGGTGATTCCCGCCGTGCTCGTCTTCACCGTGGTCCCCATCGGGGGCGTGATCACCATCGGGAGCCACACCTTCGAGCTGCAGGTGGCCGACCCGCCGATGGGGATACTCCTCGTTCTCGCGATGTCGGGCATCGCCGTCTACGGCGTCATGCTGGCCGGCTGGTCCTCGGGGTCCAAGTACCCGCTGCTCGGCTCGGTGCGGGCGTCGGCCCAGGTGATCTCCTACGAGGCCGCACTGGGCATGACCACCGTGATGGTGGTGCTGGTGACCGGTTCGCTGTCGACCCGGGCCATCGTGGCGTCGCAGTCGAACGGGTTCTGGAACTGGAACCTCATCCGGCTGGGCTTCCTGCCCTTCATCTTCTTCATGATCGCCATCACGGCCGAGCTCACCCGGCCGCCCTTCGACCTCACCGAGGCGGACACGGAGCTGGTCGGCGGCTTCCATACCGAGTACTCGTCCATCCGCTTCGGCCTGTTCTACCTGGCGGAGTTCATGAACACCATCACGATGTCGGCCATTGTGGTGACGCTCTTCTTCGGCGGGCCCAACGGCTACATCTTCCACATCCCCGGGGCGACCATCTACATGCCGATCATCTACTTCTTGTTGAAGACCGTCGCGTTCTGCTTCATCTACGTGTGGTTCCGTGCCGCCCTGCCGCGCCTGCGCTACGACCAGCTGATGGACCTGGGTTGGAAGCGCCTCATCCCGATGACTTTGGGGTGGTTGCTGTTGGTGGCTGCCATCGTCGCCTGGGGCTGGGCCGGTCTGTGGCTGGTGCCCGTGGTCGTGCTGGCCTCGTTCGTGCTCGTGCGGGCCAACAGAATCGGTTCGGGTCGCGGTGAGGATGACCTCGTCATTCCCGTGATCGGGAACCGCGTGACCCGGGCGCCGCGCCTGTCGCCGGTGCCCGATCCTGTGCCCGTGCCCGGAGGGAAGGTCTGATGAGCGCCGGCGACGAGATCAAGGACCAGCTCTCCTTCCTGGGTGGCTTCAAGCTCACCTTCCAGCACCTGACCCGGCCGCGGGTCACGACGAAGTACCCCGACGAGAAGAAGCCCAAGCAGCCGCGCCAGCACGGGCGCCACGTCCTCAACCGCTACGAGGACGGCATGGAGAAGTGCATCGGCTGCGAGCTGTGCGCCGGCGTGTGCCCGGCCGACTGCATTTACGTCCGCGGGCTCGACAACCCGCCCGATCACCCGGTGTCGCCCGGGGAGCGCTACGGCTACGTCTACGAGATCAACTTCCTGCGCTGCATCCACTGCGACATGTGCGTCGAGGCGTGCCCGACCGAGGCCATCACCGAGTCCAAGCTGTTCGAGTTCTCCTTCACCAACCGCTCCGACGCCATCTACACCAAGGAAGAGCTGGTGGTGAACGACGACGGCACCCCGAAGAAGCTGCCATGGGAGGACTGGCGCGAGGGCGACGACCTGATGACGTCGGGCTGGATGCGCGCCACCGCCCCGTCGGGCAGCGCGGCCTACGAGGGCGAGGTCCAGTGGGAGGGCGAACTGGGCTACGGCGTGCGCCCCCCCGAGGGCGGGCAGTCGGCGCACCGTGACGACGACGCCACCGGCTCCAAGCCGCTGCGCGAGGTGCTCGAGGCCCATCTGCTCGACGAGGACATCCCCCTGGCCCACCGTGGCATGCAGGGCCGGATCTGGCGGGCCAAGGAGGGGGCGGCGACCAATCGCAAGAAGATGGACGCCACCCGGGCCCGCATGAAGGAGTTACGGGCCTCGCGCAAGGCGGCCAAGGCGGAGGCCAAGGCGGACAAGGCGGAAGCCAAGGCCGACCAGGCGAAGGTCGATTCCGAGCAGGCCGACGAGGCGGCGACCGGCGCCGTCGCGACCGGCTCTGGCGCCACGGGCGGTACCGGCGCCACGGGCGCCACGGGCGCCACGGGCGGCTCTGAGGGGAGCGACTGACCCATGCTCCACGCCGTGCCCCTGTTGGCTGCCACGCGCGCCACCTGGCCCGACATCCTGGTCTTTGCCTCCGCGGCGGCGGTGATCCTGGTCGGCGCGGTCGGCGTCGTGACGTCGCGCAACCCCGTGCACGCCGCCCTCAGCCTGGTGATGACGCTCTTCGGTGTCGCCGTGCTCTTCATTGAGCAGGAGGCCGACTTCCTGGCGGCGGTGCAGATCATCGTCTACGCCGGCGCCATCGTCGTCCTCTTCCTCTTCGTGATCATGTTCCTCGGGGTCGACCGGGCCGAAGACACCACCGTGGAGCCGCTGGCCGGCCAGCGTCCGCTGGCGGTCGTGTTCTCCCTGATCACGCTCGGCGGTGTCCTGGCCATGGCGGCCACGGCGCACTGGGTCACCGGCGCCAAGCAGGTGGTGGGGCCGATTCAGGGCCACGTCGCCGGCCCGACGTCGCCGGCGGGGGAGCCGGCCCAGCTGGGCAAGCAGCTCTTCACGACCTACCTCTTCGCCTTCGAGGCCACCGCGGCGCTGCTGGTCATCGCCGTGGTCGGCGCGGTCGTGCTGGCCCGCCGCCCGCCGACCGTGCACGCCGAGAACGAAGGCAGCACCGAGAGCGAGCTGCCGGCATGAGCCTCTCGGGAGCCTGGTATATCGGCCTGGCCGCCATCGTGTTCACCATCGGCGCCATCGGCCTGCTGGTGCGGCGCAACGTCCTGATCATGTTCATGTGCATTGAGCTCATGCTCAACGCGGCCAACCTGACCTTCGTCACCTTCGCCCGCATGCTCAACGACATCGGCGGGCAGGCCATCGTGTTCTTCGTGCTCGTGGTGGCCGCGGCCGAGGTCGTGGTGGGCCTGGGCATCGTGGTGACCAACTTCCGCCGCCGCGAGACCACGGTGGCGGACGACCTGGACTCGCTGAAGGGCTGAACCGTGGTCCATCTCGCGTACCTCATGTTGCTGTTGCCCCTCGCGGGGTTTTTGGTCCTCCTGACCTTTGGCCGCCGCATCGGCGACCCGGTGGCGGGCGTGATCGGGACGGTGGCCATCGGCGGCGCCTTCGTCGTGGCCTGCATCGTGCTGGCCGGCCTGCTCGGCCTGCCCGACAACGGCCGGGTGGTGGTGGACAACTACTTCACCTGGTTCCAGGTCGGCGGGCTGTCGGTCCCCGTGGGCACCTTGGTGGACCCGCTGTCGATGACGATGTGCATGTTCATCACCTTCGTCAGCGCCTTCATCCACCTGTACTCCATCGGCTACATGAAGGGCGACCGCGATTACTCAAAGTTCTTCATCTACCTGAACCTGTTCGTCTTCTCCATGCTGCTGCTGGTGCTGGCGAACAACCTGCTGCTCACGTTCGTGGGGTGGGAGGGCGTGGGCGTCTGTTCCTATTGGCTCGTGGCCTTCTGGTTCCAGCGCGAGTCGGCCGCCTCGGCCGGCAAGAAGGCCTTCATCTACAACCGCATCGGTGACGTCGGCTTCCTGCTCGCCATCTTCCTGATCTTCGAGCGGACCGGGACCATCCAGTACGAGAGCGGGCCGGGCGGAGGGATCTTCGGCCAGCTGTCGCACCTCGACGGAGGCGTGGGCCTGGCCGCGGTGCTGCTGCTATTCCTGGCTGCGGCGGGGAAGTCGGCCCAGATCCCGTTGTTCAACTGGCTGCCCGACGCCATGGAGGGCCCGACGCCGGTCTCGGCCCTCATTCACGCCGCCACCATGGTCACGGCCGGGGTCTACCTGTTATGTCGTATGAACCCGCTGCTGCACGTGACGGCGACGGGGTCCGAGATCATCGCCATCATCGGCGCGGTCACTGCGTTCGTGGCGGCCACCATCGCCTGCGCGCAGCAGGACATCAAGAAGGTGCTCGCCTTCTCCACCGTCTCGCAGATCGGCTACATGATCCTCGCCGTCGGCACCGGCGCCTACATCGCCGCGGTCTTCCTCATGGTGGCCCACGCCTTCTACAAGGGCCTCCTCTTCCTGGGGGCGGGCTCGGTCATCCACGGGCTCCACGACGAACAGGACCTCAAACGCATGGGCGCATTGCGCCGCTACATGAAGTGGACCACCGTCACGTTCACCATCGGATTCCTGGCTATCGCCGGGATCCCGCCGTTGTCCGGCTTCTGGGCCAAGGGCGATGTCCTCGACAACACGTTCGCCCACTTCAAGCCGCTGTGGGTCATCGGCCTCGTCACCGCCGTGCTGACCGCGTACTACATGAGCCGCCTGGAGATCCTCGCCTTCGGCGGCAAGGAGCGCTTCGACAAGGAGGGCCCGCACGGCGAGCCGGTGCTGCACACGCCGCACGAGTCGCCCTGGATCATGCGGATCCCGCTCATCGTCCTGTCGTTCTTCGCCTTCTTTGCCGGCGTGCTCGACCTGCCCTGGGTGCACTCCGACAACCTCTCCAGCTTCCTGGCCCCGGTGTTCGCCGGCACGCTCTACAACGACAACCTCGGTGCGGGGCCCGAGTGGGAGCTGGCGATCGCCGACATTGCCGCCGCGGTCATCGGCGTGATCGTGGCCTGGTGGCTCTGGCGAGGCGACGAGGTGTACCAGCCGAGGTTGGAGCCGGCCTTCCTGCAGCGGGTCTGGTACTGGGACGACTTCTACGACACCGTCATCGGGCGGCCGGCGCAGCGGCTGTCGACGTTCCTCGCCTGGGTGGTCGACGTCCGCATCATTGACGGAGCGGTCAACGGCACGGCCCAGCTGGCCAAGGCCACGGGGAGCGCGGCCCGCAAGCTGCAGACGGGCTACGCGCGCAACTACGCGCTGGGGATCGCCATCGGCATGGCCCTCATCATCGCCTTCATGTTGAGCCGGACGTGGTGGGGATGAGTCACTCCGTCCCCTTTCTCACCCTCCTCATCCTGCTGCCGGCCATCGGGGCGGCCCTCATGGGTCTCCTCACTTTCGACAAGTCCCTGCACCGCGAGATCGTGTACGCGCTCGCGCTGATCGTGTCGCTCGCCACGGCCGTCATCGCCGTGACGGCGCTGATCGCCATGAAGGTCCACGACGGCGGCTTCCAGCTGGTCTCGAACCATCAGTACACCGGCACCAGCCTGGGGGTGCACTGGTACCTCGGCGTGGACGGCATCTCCATCTTCTTGGTGCTGCTGACCGCGCTGCTGTTCCCGCTCACCATCATCCTCGGGCGCAACCGCGAGAACCCCCGGGCCTACTTCGCCTGGATCCTCCTCCTGGAGGCGGCGGTGATGGGAAGCTTCCTGTCGCTCGACCTCATCGTCTTCTTCTTCATGTTCGAGCTCACGCTCGTGCCCTCTTACTTCATCATCGCCGGCTGGGGCCACCAGCGCCGTGCCTACGCCGCCATCAAGTTCTTCCTCTACACCTTCCTCGGCTCGGCCTTCCTGCTGGTCGGGATCCTGGCGCTGGCCTTCATCCACGAGTCGCAGTACCACTACCTGACCTTCGAGCTCGGGCCGCTGATGCAGACGCACCTATCCTCGTCGACCGAGATCCTGCTCTTCCTGGCCTTCACAGCGGCCTTCGCGGTCAAGGCGCCGCTCTTCCCGCTCCACACCTGGTCGCCCGACGCCTACACGGAAGCGCCGGAGGAGGGGTCGGTCCTCCTGTCGGGCATATTGGCCAAGCTGGGGACCTACGGCATCATCCGCTTCGACCTCAACCTGTTCCCCCACGCCACCCGGACGCTGGCCCCGCTGTTCCTGACGCTCGCCGTCATCGGCATCGTCTACGGCGCCATCGTGGCCTGCGCCCAGCGCGACATGAAGCGCCTGGTCACCTATTCGTCGCTTGCCGGGATCGGCTTCATCGCGCTCGGCACGTTCTCGCTGAGCACCCAGGGACTGTCGGGAGCCGTCCTGCTGATGCTCAACCACGGGATCATCGTGGCGGGTCTGTTCATCCTCATCGGCTTCATCTACCAGCGCCGCGGCACCTGGCAGGCGGGCGAGCTGCGCGGCCTGCAGAAGGCGGCGCCGGTCATGGCGGCTGCCTTCACGGTGGTCATGCTGGCCTCCATCGGCGTGCCCGGCCTCAACGGCTTCGTCAGCGAGTTCCTCGTGCTGTCGGGCACCTTCATCACCCACCGCTGGTGGGCCGTGGTCGCCATGCTCGGCGTGATCGTGGCCGCCATCTACCTGCTGTGGGCCTACCAGCAGGTCTTCCACGGCGAGCCGCGGGAGGCCGACGAGAAGACCCGTGACCTGGTGCTGATCGAGCGCGTGGTGATGGCGCCCCTCATCATCCTGATCGTGTTCCTGGGCGTGTACCCCAAGCCGGTGCTCGACCGCATCAACCCGTCGGTCAACCAGCTCATTGCGCACGTCGAGTCGAAGACCGGCACCCACGAGCCGCCGGTGGCGGTCCGCGGCGTCGAGGGAACCAAGTGATCGCCCACCTCGCCGCCGCCCACGCCACTCAGGCCGCGCACGCCGCTGCCGCCCACGCCGCCACCCACGCGGCGACGGACTCCATCACGGTGCCGTCCATCCGCTGGCTGGCCATCCTGCCGCCCATCATCATGATCGGCGGCGCCGTCGTCCTCCTCGGCCTGGCCTCGCTGGTCCGCAAGCCGTTGCGGGTCCGTGTGTCGACGATCGCCACGGTGATCATCTCCGGCGGCGCGTTGGGCGTCGCCCTGTGGCAGTGGGTCGATGTGCAGCAGCACGGGGCGCATACCTACGTGAAGCAGGCGGTCGTCATGGACGGCTTCAGCGTGCTCATCACCATGCTGGTCGCCATCGCCATGCTGCTCAGCGCGCTGGTGGCGGACGGGTACTTGCGCCGCGAAGGCATGCAGGGCGCCGAATTCCACGTGTTGGCCATGGTCTCGGCCTCCGGCGCCATGTTGATGGGGATGGCCAACGACCTGATCATCGTCTTCCTGGGCCTGGAGATCCTCTCCATCGCCCTGTACGTGCTGACCGCCTTCAACTACAAACGGGCCGCCTCGGGGGAGGCGGCGCTCAAGTACTTCATTCTGGGCGGCTTTTCCTCGGCCATCTTCGTCTACGGCATCGCACTCACCTACGGTGCCACCGGCTCGACCAACCTGACCCAGATTTCGGACTTCCTGTCCAAGAACGTCGTCCTGACCAACGGCCTGCTGCTGGCCGGGTTGTCCCTCATGCTGGTCGGCTTCGCCTTCAAGGTGGCGGCCGTGCCTTTCCACATGTGGACGCCTGACGTCTACCAGGGTGCCCCCTCGCCGGTCACGGGGTTCATGGCGGCCGTGGCCAAGGCGGGCGCGTTCGCCGCCATGTTGCGCGTCCTCTTTTCCTCGTTCGGCGTCATCGAGACGGACTGGCGCCCGATCATTTACGGGCTGGCCGTGCTCTCGCTGGTACTGGGCGCGTTCGTGGCCCTGCGTCAGCGCGACGTGAAGCGAATGCTGGCGTACTCGTCCATCAACCACGCCGGGTTCATCCTCCTCGGCGTGTCCGCCGGCACGGCCCGCGGCGCCAGCGCCTCGCTGTACTACCTCTTCGTCTACATGTTCATGACCATCGGCAGCTTCGCCATCATTACGGTGCTCGGGCGCGAGGGCGACGGCGACCACGACCTGGCCCGCTATCGGGGGCTGGCCCGCCGCCAGCCCGTCATGGCGCTGGCCCTGGCGGTCCTGCTCTTGGCCCAGGCGGGCGCACCCTTCACGACCGGCCTCTGGGCCAAGCTGCAGGTGGTCTTCGCTGCGATCGCGGCGGGCGAGGTGCCGCTGGGTGTCATCGCCATGGTCACCGCAGCCGTGGCGGCCTACTTCTATCTGCGGATCGCCGTCCTCATGTACGCCGCCGACGGGCAGGGCGAGGCCGAGGGCGGGCACGGCGGCTCGGCGGCTCTGGGTGCCGAAGGCGGCATGACCGGAGGCGGCACCATCACGGCGGTGACCGAGGGCGGCGGCCCGGAGGGTGGGCTGGCCTGGGCGACGCCAGCGGCGGCCGCGGGAACCGTGACGACCCTCAACGAGCAGATCCTGCTGGACGACGAAGCCGCCGCACGCACGGAGGCCGGCGACGATGCGACGCCGGAGAGGGTCCAGGTGCCCGCTCTGAGCCGCGCTGGCCATTGCGCTCTGCACCGGGGTGACGGTGCTCTTCGGCGTCTGGCCACAGCCGCTCATCGACTTCGCCAACCACGCCACCTTGCTGTTCCTGCCCAAGTAGCGCGCCGGTCCGGGAGGGTCTCCAAGGACCGCGTCAGTCCAGGATGGTCTCCGCCCTGCCTTTCCGGATGGCGGCGACCAGCGCGGCGTGATCCCGATCGTTCTGGTCGGCGTAGTGACGGGCGAACCGGCGCATGGCCTTGGTGAACACGTCGCCCTTGCCCATGTAGGCGTCGATGGCCTCGGGGTCACCGGAGCGGGCGTGCGCCCGAGCCAGGGTGTTGCCGCAGGCGATAGCGAACTCCACGAGGACGGGGGCGATCAGGTCGGTGGTGGGGATCAGCTTCATGTCACGGAACTGGCGTACATAGAAATCGCGACCGCCCATTGAGCCCCAGCCCACGAAGATGTCAGTGGCGCTCTGCACCATGCGCTTGCCCGAGATGACCCGGGCGCCGTGGTTGTCGTGCCCGCTGGCATAGGTGTAGGACTCGTAGACGGACGGACCGGCCTGCTTGCATTGCAAGAAGAGCGGGTCGCCCGTCGCGCTTCCCTCCAGCAGCACGAGGTACACCACCATGCCCACGCTGCCGACTCCCACCACCTGGCGCACGACGTCCACCACTGTGAAGCGGTCGAACAATCGGCGACGGTCTTCCTGCAGGGTGAGGCGGTAGCCCTCGAGCAGCCCTTCCACAATGTCGCCCTGTTCGTCGTCGTCGAGCGTGACGCGCAGTGGGGGCTGGGGGGTGATGCGGGCCCGCCCGCGCCGCTCCGTGGTCAGCTTCGCGAAGGCGCCGCGGCTGGTCCGCGTGTCCTTCTTCTTCTCGAACTGCACCTTCACCTGGCCGCGGTCGGCCGGCTCGAAGTAGTCGATGAACTGGTCGAAGCGTGTGCCCTCGTACCAGATGTCGAGCAGCGGCAGCGTGGAGTAGTAACGCATGCGGTTGCGGTAGGCGTCGACCGCGGCCGTGACCGCAGCATCGGACTTGCTGGCCTTCACTCCGTTCTCGCGGGCCGCCACGACAAGGCTGGCGGCCAGGCGGGCCACGTCCCACTCGAAGGGCCCGGGCAGCGTCTCGTCGAAGTCACGCAGATCGAAGTTGAGGTTGCGCTCGGGCGTGGCCCACAGGCCGAAGTTCAGGACGTGCGCATCACCGCAGAGCTGCACCTCAATGCGGCTGTGCGCCCGGGAGGCCAGATCGGCCGCCATGACGGCCGCGGCACCGCGGTAGAAATTCCAGGGCGACAGCGCCATGCGCTGGTGTCGGAGCGCGGCAAGCTCTGGCAGCCGGATTTTGTTCTGGGCCAGGATCGTGCTGACGGGATCGTGCCCGCGGGCCTTCTCGTCCCAGTCGCCCAGATCCGCCCGCGGCGCCAAAATCCGGGCCTGGCGTCCGATCTCACGACGCTCGTCAGCCGTGGCCGCGAGGTCGTGCCTGGCGGCCACCGTTGTGGGCCCGTAATGCGAGTTGCTCACGGCGTTGCTCCCTCCCAGCCCCTCAGCTTCGTGCCTATCTTTGCCCAGGTCGGCGGGCTGCGGTCTCGCAGCACCGTTCAGCCTCCCTCAGCCCCCTGAGGTGCCAGCGTACGGCGGCCGGTCCGCCTCGTTTCTCCGCCGTTCCCCGGCACCGCAGCCGGGGATCGCCACAAGAGATCGACATGATCGGGGGGAGGGTTGAGCCCAGCCGGAGCCGGGGCCGGGATGGGCGTGGTGGGCCGTCGGCGGCGCCGGTACTGCCGGGCTTCGACCACCTGACGAATGAAAAGGGCGGGGTGACTCCCAGACGACCTCAGTCACCCCGCCCCCAGCCTCCATAGTGCTTGGCGGCCCCGATTGGCGTGTAGAGCCGTTCGCACCAATCAACGCAACGGCCGGACAACTCTCGGCGACGTCGTTGCGCCGTGGTTCCCGGCGGGAACGACGCGGTGGTCAGACGTGGTGCGGCGGGCGGTCGCGTCGCTGCTCGTCAGACCAGCAACGGTCACAGTCCTCGCAAGGGCCGTTGTCGCCGCGCCGATGGTGCACGCCCGGATGCCCGCAGCGGGGACAGCGGGCCTCGGTCACCGTCGTGGTGCCGCGGTCCCGGCCTCTTGTCGGGCGGAAGCGACGTTGTCCGCGAGCTCCTGCGCCGCCAGCACCTCTTCGGGCACCGCCGGTCCCGACCGCTTGGCTCCGCCCGTGGTGAGGAGCCGGCCGATCACCGGGACCTCAGTCAGCGATTCGGCCCGCATGATCTGCACGACCACGGGTACGAACTGCTCGGCCGAGTCGAACGCGATGTAGCGCGGCAGCCAGCGCGGCTCGTACTTTGCGTTGAACCGCCACAACGTCTCTATCTGGAGGACGCCGGAGAGCCGGCGCAAGGCCCAGCGCTCCACACGCTGCGTGACGCCGTCCCCGTTGTCGCCTTCGAGCACCGATCGCAGCGCGGCGAAGTTCAGGCTCAGTCCCTTCATGCCCATCTCCTTCAGATGGTCGATGGTCGAGCAGAGGGCGAAGTCGAGCAATCCGTTGGGATGTTCGCCCGGATCGCGTCGCATGAGGTCCAGGGAGTAGCCGCCGATGGCGGGCGAGGGCACGAACTGGCACATGGCCACGGGCGCACCGTCGGGGCCCTCCACCAGCGTGAGCAGCAGACCCGTGTCCCTGCGGTCGAACAGGCGGCCCAGCATCATGGAGAAGCCCCGCTCCTGTTCACCGCGGCGGCTCTTGGCCATCAGATCGGCCATGCGGGCGGCGTCGGCCGGATCGAGGCGGGCGGGGTCGAGGAAACGGACCGTGTAGCCGTAGCGGGCCACGCGGTTGACGGCTTGTCGCAGCCCCTTCATCTTCCCGCCCTGCAGCGAGAACTCCCGGGGGTCCACCACCGCCTCGTCGCCGATGTAGAGGAAGCGCATGCCCGATGCCTGGTAGGTCGGCAACCATTCCTCTCCGGCACCCATGACGCCGAGACCCCATCCGTTGCGGTCGACATAGTGCCGGAACGAGTCCCAGACGTGGGCCCGTTCGGAGAACGGCCCGATGGGATCGGGGGAGACCAGGCAGACGCCGCCGAAGACGCCGTAGGCGACGAGCGAGTCGCGATGGAAGAACCATTGCTTGTCATCGCGCAGAGCGAAGTAGTCGAGCGTGCCGGTGCCATGGCGGCGCACGATGTCACGCGCCCGGAGCTCGGCCGCCCGCCGACCGATGGCGGCGCGCCCCGAGGACAGACGACGATCGACGACCGGCCGAGTCAGCAGGTAGAGCGCCACCACAACGAGGCTGATGCCCACGGCCAGCAGGCTGATGGAGACGTAGCGGTCGATGGTGGGGGGGAACGTCACCCAGTCGACGCCGACGAGCCGCTCGGCCGAACCGAGGAGGACATCGGGCCATCCGGGCAGGGGGTGGTGGTGGACACGGCCGGCCACCTCCACGGCGATGAAGCCGCCCAGGGTGGCCATCACCCCACCGACGGCGAGGATGACGAAGGCGGTGACGACGCCTCCGCGCTCGGTCTGGGCCCGGAAGCGCTCCCGCTGCACGATCAGGAGCGTGAGGACGCCGGCACAGACGACGAGCGTCACGATGTCGGCCGCGTGCAGGAGGTGCAGAGCGAGCGATGCGATGAGGAGCAGCACGGCGACGAGCCACGAGCGGCGCTGCCCTCTGAGGACGCCGCGAGAGAGCATGATCATGCCGATCCCGGCGATGGCGGTGAGTGCCCCCGCTGCCTGCACCACGGCGACAGGGAGGTACTGCGCGATGAGGTGGAGATGCTCGCGCAGGGGCGTCGTCACGGACGAGAGCAGGTCGATGGCCCCGGCCACGAACAGCGAGACCGCGGCAAGGCGGCGAATGCGCCGGACGCGGATATGGTCCGCCGCCACCTCGGGAGCGGGCGGCCACGATGCGCCCGAGGGCCAGCTCGCCGCCAGCTCTGCGTGGACGTCGGCCGCCTTGGACCGTCCCTTGACCACGGTGTCGGCGGTCACGAGTCGCTCCCCCATGGTGGCAAGGGGCAGATCCGCTTCGGCCAGGAGCAGGCGGACGTGCAGTTCCGCTCCTGTCTCGATCTCGAGAGTCGACTCCTGGCGATGGTGCAAGAACGTGGGAGGAAGGCCGAGGCGGCCCCGGTGCTCGTGCACGACTTCGGAGGTCGCGCCCGGGGAGGCGAAGAAGCCGGTATCGAGGTGGGTCAACTCGGGCACGAGGGCGCCGCCCACAATGACGCCGGAGACGCCCGACTCGACTGCGGCCCGCGTGGCGTCGAGCGCGTCCTCCCCATCGAGCTCGAGCAGTTCGTGTGCGATCGGCCGCGTGCCCGAGGGGCCGCCGGCCCAGGGCGCCGGGAGCCCCTCCCCCCGAGAGCGCGCCAGATGCCTCGGGATGTGATGGCGACGACGAGGGCCAACACGGCCAGCAGGGCGACGGCGATCACGACGGTGACGATGAACCGCGAGGGCCATGTGGCGCTGTAGGCGCGTTGGAGCGCCGTCTGCTGGCGTGGCGTACGGAAGACGCGGCCGAGCCCGTCGATCACGAACTCGACACGCAGCAGGAGCGCGATGACGGCCAACGCCAGCGGCGGAGCCCAGAGGTAGCGGCGCAGGCGCCGGTACAGGACGCGCGAGGTGACGAAGCGTCGCGCCAGCCGCGGATCGTCCAGGCGGTCCATGCCCGTCAGCCAGGGCCGGTCGTCAGCGGGCACGACATCGAGAGAGGGGTTCCCGTCCGGCCGGAGCGTTCCGGCGCGCACGAGAACAGTCCGGGTGCCGGCGCCGGTCTCGCATGCGAGGTCCACCGCGTCGCGTACCGACACACCGCGACGTTCGAGGGCTTCCACCAGCGCGGGGTCCCGTTCGGAGGGCGTCATCACGACGATCACCTGGGAGTCGGCACGGGCGGCGAAGAGACCGAGCGCGTCGATGAGATCGGGATGGCGGTCCATGACGCCCGACGGGTCGTGGGGGGACCCCGGGGCCACGAGCCGCCCGCAGAGGATCACGATCCCCGGTCCCTGCCATTCCTCGAGCCGCCGGGCGATGTCACGACAGGCGGCGCGCGAGCTGTCGGTGGGCTCCGGCGGGAGCAGGAGGTCGCCGACGACCTCCACCCGCCGGCCCAGGGCGACGGGGAGCATCCGGTCCACGGCGGCCGTCGCGGTCACGTCGCGTCCCACCCCCGTTTCGGCGTCAGCTTCCATTCGTCGTCCATCGTGTCACCTTCGGGGGTGTCGGCCCCTCCTCAATTCGGCGGAATTGTCCTTCCAGGGGGTGCTGGGGACACCGTTAGGCTCGTCACTCGTGCCCCAGACCAGGACAGACGGCGACCGGACCAACTGGACGTGGCGTGCCGATGACGTTGCGCTCCGTCCCCAGGGGCCAGCCGTCATCTTCGACATCGACGGCGTCCTGTCCGATGCCGCCGGCCGTCAGCACTTTCTCGAGCGAGGCAAGCGGGACTGGACGTCGTTTTTCGAGGCCTGCGGCGACGATCCCGTGATTGAGGAGATCGCCCGCTTGCTGGAGCTGCTCGACCCCTCACTCGCCGTCGTCCTGCTCACGGGCCGTCCCTCTCGCGTCCAACCCCAGACGCTGGCCTGGCTGCAGCGGTACGGGCTGCGCTGGGACCTTCTGGTCATGCGCTCACGTGGGGACTACGCCCAGGTCACCGAGTTCAAGCAGTCGGTGGTCGAGGATCTGCGCGCCCACGGGTTCGACCTGCGCCTCGCGTTCGAGGACGACCCGTCGAACCACGCCATGTACGTGGCGGCCGGCGTGCCCTGCGTCTACATCCACTCGGGCTACTACGAGTAGCGCGATCCACTCCGGCTACGACGAGGAGCGCACGGCCCGGCCCCACCCGACGAGGAGGGCCAATCCGGCGAGCGCGAGAACCGGGAGATCACCCCAG
Organism: uncultured Acidimicrobiaceae bacterium; assembly: GCA_963794875.1. GTDB lineage: Bacteria > Actinomycetota > Acidimicrobiia > Acidimicrobiales > RAAP-2 > Bog-473. The sequence goes on along the minus strand of CAWCFG010000013.1, from coordinate 1,173,999 downwards.
TGGTCGTAGGGGGTGGAGCCGCGACGGAGCGCAACGGTCGCGAAGAGCACCTGACGACGGCCGAGGTCGCTACGCTGAAGGACGACGCCCCGTTGGGTCACCACCGCGCTGAAGCCGGTCGGGGCAGCCTGGACGAGGTCGCGCCCTGTCTCGACGCTCTGGACGATGGCCGCGGCCATTTCCTGTGCCGGGACCTGGGAGGTGCTGTAGGAGGACGTGTTGGTGGGCACGGCCAGCAGCTGCGCGCCGGCCCGCACCGACTGCCGGCTCCGTCCGGCGTAGAAGACCTCGAAGGACACCAAGAGCCCGAGCGGTGCCGCGGGGGTGCGCATGAAACCCGAGCCGTGTCCCGGGATGGCGTCGAACGGCACCCCTGACAAGTCGGCGAAGTGCGAGAAGAGCGAGCGGAACGGGACGTACTCGCCGAAGGGCACCCGATGCACCTTCTCGAACACGCCGACGATATGGCCGCTGGGCCCCCAGGCCACGACCTCGTTGCGGAACGAGGTGGCGGACGCCGGCTCGGTCACCCCGACGAGCAATGTGGCGCGGAGCCGCTCGGCCAAACGGCTCAGCAGGGTTGCTTGGGGTGAGCCCGCCAAAGGGCGGTCGAGCGCGACGACGTCCTCGGGCCAGAGCACCAAACTCGGAGGCGGATGCGCGGTGGCCACGTCGAAGGTCGCGGCCAACTGGGCGGCGAAGACGGAGCTCGGTGGGACCTCCTGCTTGCTCACTCCCCGCTGCCCACCCCCCTGGACGAGCGCGACTCGCAATGTCCCGATGGGCGCACCACCGTCGGGAGCCACCGTGCCGACCACAGCCAGTGCGGTGACTCCGGTGGCAACAATGACGACACCGATGAGCGACGGTCCACCGACGTGGCGTCGGCGTGCCCAGAGGACTGCGCCGAGTGTTGCGATGGCGACACCGCCGGCCCAGACACCGGCAGTGACGAGGAGCGGACCGCCGAGGCGAGCCAATTCGACCAGAGGGCCGCGGGCCTGGCCCAGGTACACCCCCCCGAGCGGCAGCCCGCCGAAGGGCCACGTCATCCGGACGGCCTCGGCCAGAGTGCATGCACCGACGAAGGCGAGCGCGCGTCCGCGTCGGGGGGGCGTGGCGCCCGTCGCTGCGGCAAAGAAAATGGCCTCGGTGAGGATGAGCACCACGGCGCCGTACCAATTGAAGGCCCGGGCCCAGAACAGCCCGATCGCGTAACAGCCCAGACCGGCCAGCCAACCCGACCAGATCCGGGTCCGCAAGGGCAAGCCGGCCAAGCGCCAGTAGAGCAGCGCGGCGCCGATGAGCCCCAAGGGCCACCAGCCCCACGGTGGAAGGGAGAGCGCGAGTAGGGCACCCGCCGCGACGGAGGGACCGGCGATGCGGCCCCGGCGCGGCGAGGCGCTCACAAGAGAGCGTGCGCAGCAGCCCGACCGCTGGCGATGCAGGCGGGGATGCCGACACCCCGGTAGGCCGCGCCCGCGACGGCGATCCCGCCGAGGCGACCCAGGGCCGACTCCACGCCGGCAGTTCGGAGCAGGTGATGCACCCGGTACTGCGGGAAGGCGTCGTCGTAGCGCACCACGCGTGCCGAATGGGGCTGACCGCCCACGCCCATCAGGCCCCCCAACTCCTCCCAGGCGCGGTCGGCGACCTCGTCGTCGGACCAGCTGCGGGCGCGGGTGTCGTCGACGTGTCCCAGCGAAGCCCGCAGCAGGACTTCGCCGTCGCGGTTGAGGTGCGCCCACTTGCGATCCAAGTAGGTGCACGCTGTGACCGCCCACGGCTCGCGTCCTTTGTGAGGAGCGTGGCGGGGCACGAGGAAGCCTGTCCCCACGAGCGTGGAGGGGAGGTCATCGACCCCGACTCGGAACGTCACGAGTACGACAGACGCGTAGTCGATGGAGTCCAGCAGTCCCGCGGCTTCGTCGTCATGCGGTCGGAGGAGCGCCGCTGCGGCGGGCGTCGGCGTGGCCAGGACCACGGCGTCGGCTTCGAACGCGCCGCCCGCGGCACCCAGGGTCCAGGTCCCCGTCGACGACCGTTCGAGAACATCAACGGGTGAGGAGAGCCGCACATCCGCGCCGCGTGTCCGAAGGACCGCCGCCAATGTGCCGATCAACGACGCCATGCCGCCCTCGAGGGCCCAGAAGAGCGGCGGCCCGTCAGGGTCGGGCGCGGGCACCTCGGCCCGCAGCGCCCGCATCAGGCCGCCCCGGCGTTGCGCAGCTGCGAGCAGCGGCGGGAACGTTGCGGCGGCGGACATGTCGTCCACCGAACCGGCGTGGATCCCGCCGATGAGCGGGTCGGCCAGCATGTCCACGACTCGCCGGCCAAGCTTGCGCGTCACGAGCGGGCCGATGGCTCGGTCCCCGATCGGCCCGCGGACGTCGGGTCGGGGCAGGACGGCATCGTGGGCGAGCCCCAGCGTGCCCCGGGCACCCACGATGCCGGAACGAGCGGTGGGCCAGAAACGGGTCGGGATCCCGAGTGCGTGGCCCTCGGGGAGAGGACGGAGCCGCCCGCGAGCCCAGACCGACGCTCCGCGGGCGGCGACCGGCACGAGGGCCTCGGCCAGTCCGACGTCGTGGCACAGTTCGAGGGCCTCGGGCCGGCGACCGAGGAACCCGTCAGGGCCGAGATCGACGACGCGTCCCCCGAGGACTTCGCTCCGCAGGGGCCCGCCGAGGCGGGGCGACGCCTCCAACACGGTCACGTCCGGGGCGTCCGGCCGATGCACCGAACCTCCGGTGAGCTCCCAGGCCGCGGTCAGACCACTGATGCCGCCGCCGACGACGACCACTCGCCTCGGCTTCATTCAAGACGCTCCGTCGGCGGCGATGATCAGATCGGTCAACGTGGCGATGAAGGCCGGGTCGTCGTTGAGTGATGCCGTGCGCACGTAAGCGAGGCCGCTCTCCGCTGCGACGGCGGCCACCTCGATGTCGAGGTCGTAGAGGACCTCGAGGTGGTCGGAGACGAACCCGATGGGGCAGATGACGACGGCATCGGCCTCGTCGTCGGCGGCCAGCCGGCGCACGACGTCGCGGACGTCCGGGCCGAGCCAGGGCTCGGGTGTTCGTCCGGCGCTCTGCCATGCCACCAGCCATTCCTCGAGCCCGGCCGCGCTGGCGACCAGCCGGGCCGACTCGGCCAGTTGTTCGGGATAGGTGTCGCCGCTCTCCCGTATGCGCTCGGGCAGCGAGTGCGCCGTAAAGATCACCGTGGCGCGACCCGTCACAGACCGTCGTGCGTCCTGCACGCGTGGGCGAGAGCGCGATCAGCGAGGGGTGGGCGTACCACGGTGCGACGGGCACGAACGGCGTCGTGGTCCCGAGCGCCGCCGCAGCGCGCTCGATGTACTCCTGTGAGCCGAAGGAGGAGCCGTGCGGTGTGAGGACGAGACCGATGACCCGTTCGACGCCCGCTGCGCCCAACTGCGCGGCTGCCTCCTCGATGAGCGGCTCCGTGGCTTGGCGCCGAACAAGACCAGGTAGTGCCCCGGTGCGCGCGCCTCGAGGACAGCGCGTACGGCGTCCACCTGGGCCGTGGTGCGGACGGTCAGCGGCGAGACGCCACCGATCGCCGTGTACCGCCCTTCCAGTTCGGCCAGTTGCTCGGGCGTCGGCGGGCGCCCCCGGCGTATGCGCGTGTAGAACGGCGCGATCTCCGTCGTGCTCGCCGGCGTGCCGTGCGCCATGAGCAGGACGCCCGTCGTCATGCTCGCGTTGTCTCCGTGTGGACGAGTTCGACGACGGCGGCCAGGATGCCGGGGTCCGACTCCGGTAAGACGCCGTGACCCAGGTTGAACACATGACCTGTGCCCGTCCCGTCGTCCGCGCTCGCCAGAACGGATCGGGTGGCCTCCGCCACAATGGGCCACGGCGCCAGGCAGAGCGCAGGGTCCAGGTTGCCCTGCACAGCGTGGCCTTCGCCGACGCGGCGCCGCCCTTCGTCGAGCGGCACGCGCCAGTCGATGCCGACCACATCCGAGCCTGCGGAGCCCATCAGGCCCAGCAACTCGCCGGTGCCGACGCCGAAGAGGATCGTCGGGACGCCGAGATCGGCGATGCCCGCCAGGACGGCGCACGTGGCGGGAAGGGCGAAGCGGGCGTACTCGTCGGGTGCAAGCGAGCCTGCCCAGCTGTCGAACAGCTGGACGGCCTGGGCGCCCGCCTCGATCTGCGCCCGGAGCGAGGCCACGGCCATGGCCGTCAGCCGCTCGGTCAACTGTTGCCACAGGTCCGGGTTCCCGTGCATGAGTGCCTTGACCTTGGCGAAGGTGCGGGAGGGCCCGCCTTCCACCGCATAGCTGGCCACGGTGAACGGTGCGCCGGCGAAGCCGATCAGCGCCACGCCGGAGCCCTCCAGCTCCCGGCGGACCAGGCCCACCGTCTCGGCGACGTAAGGGGCGTCGCTGGCCGGTTCGAATGGCCGGAGGCGAGCCAGATCGTCGACGCTGCGGAACGGTTCGGCTACCACCGGGCCGCGGCCCTGCTCGACGTCGACGCCGAAACCGATGGCGTGCAGGGGGACCACGATGTCGGAGAACAGGACGGCGCCGTCCACGCCGTAGCGCCGCACCGGCTGCAGTGTGAGCTCGGCCGACAGCGGGGCGTCGCCGATGGCGTTCAGAATGGACCCCGAGCCTCGGGCCGCCCGGTATTCGGGCAGCGAACGACCCGCCTGGCGCATGAACCACACGGGCGTCCGGGACACCGGTTCCCGCAGGCAGGCACGCACCAGGTCCGGGCGCGCCCCTGTCGCATTGCTCACCCGATCGGCTCTATGACGTCGGCCGTCGAGCCGGCACAGATCTCCGTCCCGTTGCCACCCACTCCAGAGGCGGCCTCGTGGCCGGGGGCGTCGTTCATGATCGAGATGAGCATGGCTTTCCTTTCGGTCCGCTCATCGTACGCGTCAGCACCACGGCATCCCGGGCGTGGTGAGCCGTCTAAACTGAACCGTTTCCCCGTGGGCCGGGGAGAAAGGGGAGAGGTGCCCGAACATCCGGATCTGCAGGATGAGCAGGAGTTCCTCAACCGTGCCTACGACGGGTTGGAGTTCATGCGGGGCGAGGCGCGGCAGATGTTGCAAGGCGTGCTCGACCTCGGCCGGGGAGGCACGTTCCAGTCCCGCACCGAGCGCGACATCGTCGTGCGGACCAGCCTGGCCCGTCTGGAGCAACTCGACATCGGGGACCAGGCGCTCTATTTCGGGCGAATCGACCGCCTCCCCGAGCCCGGGGTGGAGTCGGCTTCGGAGAACCCCCTGCTGGGAGAGTCGTTCCACATCGGCCGCCTCGCCGTCTCGGGCCCGGATCACGAACCACTCGTCGTCGACTGGCGCGCCCCCGTGGCCGAGCCCTTCTACCGGGCAACGGGTCTCGATCCGCAGGGCCTCGCCCGCCGCCGGCACCTCGCCGTCCGAGGCCGGGCCGTGCTCGGCCTCGAGGACGAGTACTTCGTCGACCCCGATGGCCGTGCCGGCGCGTCCGCCCCGGCCGGTGCGGGTGGCGCGCAGTTCCGCGGCGGGGGGGAGCGCCTGCTGGCGGACGGGCTGGTCCTGGGTGGTCCCGGCGCGCTCCTGTCCGCTCTGGGCCAGGCGCGGACGGGCCAGATGGGCGACATCATCGGGACGATCCAGCGCGAGCAGGACGAAATCATCCGCTCGCCACTTCCGGGGGTGCTGGTCGTTCAGGGTGGCCCCGGGACCGGAAAGACGGCGGTGGCGCTGCACCGTGCCGCGTACCTGCTCTACACCCACCGCTTCCCGTTGGAGCGCCAGGGTGTCCTCGTCGTGGGGCCGAACCCATTGTTCCTGCGCTACATCGAGCAGGTCCTTCCTTCACTGGGTGAGACCGGGGTCAGCCTGTCGACGGTCTCGGGCCTCGTGCCGGAAGTGCGCGTGCGCGGCGTTGACGACCCTGCCGTCGCCAAGCTGAAGGGTGACGTGCGCATGGTCAAGGTCCTTGGGAGGGCCGTGCGCACCCGCCAGCGCCCACTGCGTCATGACGTCGAGGTGCCCTTCGGGGCCGGTGTGTTGCGGCTGCGGGCCCGGTTGACCGAGGACATCGTCGGCATGGCCCGGCGCCGACCCGGCACGCACAACACCCGCCGCCGCTTCGTGGAATCGCAGGTCCTGCGGGCGCTGTCGGACGAGTACCGCGCCCGGCTCGATCGAAGTGGGGTGGACGGGGCGGACGAGCCACCGACGCCCGAGGAGCAGAAGGACCTGGCTCAGCGGCTGCGACGGGTCCCCGAGGTCAGCGACGCCCTGGACCGGATGTGGCCGCGCCTGTCGGCGCACGAATTCCTGCACGATCTCCTCGGTGCCCGGCCGCTGCTCGCCGCCGCCGGGAAGGGGATCCTGAACGCAGCGGAGATCCAGCGGCTCTATCGGCTTCGCAGCACCTCGCTCGAGACTGTGCAGTGGACGGTCGGGGACGCAGCGCTGATCGACGAGGCGCGCACCCTGCTCGGCCCTCGTCGAGGGCGTCCGACCCGGACGCGCGCCAAGCGCGCCGAGGAGGGGACGGCCTCGGAGATGGGGTTCTGGCCGCAGGGGTTGGCGGCCTCGCCCGAGCCGTTGCCGAGCGCGGTGACCGCCTCCGAGGACGAGATCCGCGCCTTCGGGCACATCGTCGTCGACGAGGTGCAGGACCTCTCACCCATGCAGCTGCGCATGCTGGCACGCCGCTCCCTGTCGGGCTCCATGACCGTCGTGGGCGACATCGCACAGGCCACGGGTCCCTGGGCGCCCGCCGGGTGGGACGACATCACGCGCCACCTGAGCCCGCAGCGGCCGACTCGTCTGGTGGAGCTGACGGTCAGTTACCGCACCCCGGCCGAGGTGGTCGCCCTGGCGGCACAGGTCCTGGCCGTCGCCGCGCCCGAGATCAGGCCACCGCGACCGGTGCGCCAGTCGGGCTACCCGCCCCGGATCGTCGCCACCAGCAGGTTCGGGCTCGGCGCAACGCTGGCCGGCCTGGCCCGCGAAGAGGTGGCTGCGGTCGCGCCGGGCCGGGTCGCCATCCTTGGCCCGGCGGTCATGCTGCCCGAGCTGACCCGGGCGCTCGACGAGGCCGGACTGGACCCGATCGATCCGCGTGACCCCTCGGGGGACGGTCTGGCGGCGGGGCTGGTGGTGCTGCCGGCCGATGAGACCAACGGACTCGAGTTCGACTCGGTGCTGGTCGTGGAGCCCTCTCTGATCGCCGCGGTGGGCGACGATCTCGCCGGGGAGGGGCCGCCGGTGGCCACGACGCGGGGCTTGCGGACCCTCTACGTCGCCTTCACGAGACCCACGCGGCGGCTCACCGTGCTGCACGCCGAGCCGCTGCCGGTCGAGCTGCGCTGACCAGGGCCTTCGGAAGCCCCGACGGGCCGCCGTCCGCTCCACGTCTTGGTTGGCGTGGGCGCGGTCAGGTCGACTAGAAATTCACCTGTGACCCAGGCTGTCTCGGCGGAGGTCCCCGCTCCCCAGGGAAAGATCATCCACGACCGGCCTCCGATGCTGGCCATCGGCGTCATGATCTGGCTCGGGTCCGAGCTGATGTTCTTCAGCGGCCTGTTCGCCGCCTTCTTCACCATCCGGGCCAACACCATCGGCCCCTGGCCGCCGGCGGGCACGGACCTCGACACCCTGCGGGCCGGCTTCTTCACCTTGGTCCTGGTGTCATCGAGCTTCACCATGCAGCGGGCCGTGTACCAGTTGGAATGGCGCAAGCGGCGCTCGGCCCGGATCTGGATCGTCGCCACGCTCATCCTCGGTGTGGCGTTCTTGGGCAACCAGGTCTACGAGTGGCTCTTCAGCACGACACGTTGGTACACCAACTCGTACGGCTCGCTCTTCTACATCATGTCGGGCCTGCACGGCCTGCACGTCTTCATCGGGCTGCTCGCCATGGTCTTCCTCCTCGGTCGCCTGCGTGGCGACATCGGTGGTGACCCGGGTGAGCTCTCGGCTGTACAGGGGGTCTCCTACTACTGGCACTTCGTCGACATAGTCTGGGTCGGGCTCTACAGTTGCCTGTTCCTTCTCAAGTAGGCATGCGAGGCGTGCGCGCACCACTCAAGAAGACACTGACAAGCCGCTTCCTCTTGCCGGCGGGCCTTCTCTCGGTGGCCGGCCTGGCCTCGTTGGCGATGTTCTTCCCTGGCACCAACGCCGCCGCCAGCGGGCACGCCGACGCGTCGCAGGTCTCGGTCAATCCGACGCACGTCACGACCCGCACGTGCGGCACGATCAACGTCAAGGGCGTGACCAACGTGGTGCCCAACGCGGGGAACCCATTCCTCAGCAACTCGAGGACCTGCCTCAACGGTCACCTCATCACCTACGGCAACACGGCGATCACCTACTCCAACCCTCCGCAGTCGTTCGTTGACGCGGGTCGCCTCCTGTTCGCCCAGACCTGCTCGAGCTGCCACGGCAACCAGGCCAACGGTGTGGGCCCCGACGGTCAGGCCACCATTGGACCGAACCTGCAGGGCGTGGGCGCCGCCACGGTCGACTTCTGGGTGAGCACCGGCCGTATGCCGGCCGCTGACGTGAAGGCGGTGGAGGCGGAGCGGAAGCCGTCCCGTCTGACCCCCGTGCAGGCGTTGGAGCTGGCGGCCTGGGTCAACTCGCTCGACCCTTCGGTCCCCGCCGTGCCGACCCCGCACCTCGTCGGGGCCAACCAGTCGGTCGGGCAGGACCTGTTCTCCCTCAACTGCGCCGCCTGCCACACCATCGAGGGATCCGGTGATGCGTTGGCGAACGGCACCAACGCCCCTTCGCTGCAGAACCGCCAGGTGACGGCGCAGCAGGTTGCCGAGGCGATCCGCACGGGGCCGGCCAACATGCCGCGCTTCTCGGGCAACCTCACCGACGCCCAGGTGGCTGACATCACGTCGTACGTCACGGGTCGCCTGCAGCACCCGGTCAACCCCGGCGGATTCTCGCTCGGTGGCGTGGGCCCGGTGGCGGAGGGCTTCGTCGCCCTCCTCATCGGCGTGGGCGGTCTTGCCCTCATCTGCTTCTGGATCGGGGAACGCTCGTGAGCGACACGGATCACCAGCCCTCGCGGACGCGGGTACCCATGCCGGTGGCCGCCTTGAGCGACCCCCACATGGGCGACGCGGCAAAGAACCCGGACAAGATCGAGAAGCTCATCGCGCTGATCCTCGTCGTCGGCATCATCTTCTTCGGCGTGGCCGGCGCCGCCTACTGGCAGAACTGGAACGACTGGGTTTTCGGGGCGCGCTGGGGGCCGGCCTGTTCGCCCTCGGCTTCGGCCTCACCGCCTGGGGCAAGTACCTCATGCCCCAGGGCCCCTTCGTCGAGGAGCGCCATACGTTGGCCTCGACCACCGAAGAGCGCGATGTCATGTCGGCCGCCCTCGTCGAGCGTTCGGCCGTTGTCGTCAAGCGGCGCAAAATGCTCGGTGGCCTCTTCGCCGTTGGCGCCGGCATCTTCGGCATTGTGGCCGCGTTCCCCCTGCTCCGTTCCCTCGGTCCCGTGCCAGGGACCTCGCTCGAGACCACAAGTTGGCGCAAGGGATCAGTCCTGGTGGACTCCAGCGGGCGGCCCATACGCAAGAACACGCTGGTCGTCGGCGGCATCATGACCGTGTACCCGGCGGACACGGTCAGCGCCAAGACCGGGTTCATCACCGACGAGGGCCAGGCGGTCGACCAGACCGTCCTGATCCGGGTGTCGGACCAGCCCTTCACCACCGAGCCCGGCCGCGAGACCTGGACGCCAGACGGGTACGTCGCCTACTCCAAGGTCTGCACCCATCTGGGGTGTCCCGTCGGCCTCTACGAGCAGGAGCTCGAGCTCCTGGTCTGCCCCTGCCACCAGTCCATGTTCAACGTGCGCAATGGCGCGGTGCCCCAGTTCGGTCCGGCGCCCCGGCCCCTCCCGCAGATGCACCTCGGCTATAACGACGACGGATACCTCATCGCCATGGCACCGTACGACCAGGCGATCGGGCCTGGCTTCTGGGAGCGGAACTCGTGAGTCCCACCACCCCCAAGACCAAGCGCAACACCAAGGCGGCCATGGGCCCCTACGGGCACGTGAGCAAGGTCGTCGGTGAGCTCGACGACCGCTTGGGTGTGGCCAAGGGCGGCCGCGTCTTCCTCGACAAGATCTTCCCCGACCACTGGTCCTTCATGTTGGGTGAGATATCGCTCTACTCGTTCGTGGTGCTGCTGGCGACGGGCGTCTTCCTGTCCCTCTATTTCGTCCCCTCCACCCAACAGGTCGTCTACCACGGCAGCTACAAGCCACTGGACGGCCAGTTCGTCTCGGAGGCCTTCCGGTCGACCGTGAACATCTCCTTCGACGTGCGCGGCGGACTCCTGGTGCGCCAGATGCACCACTGGGCGGCCGACATCTTCACCGGGTCGATCGTGGTGCACATGGGCCGCATCTTCTTCACGGGCGCCTTCCGCAAGCCGCGCGAGCTGAACTGGCTGATCGGCACGACCATGCTGATTCTGGCCATCCTTGAGGGCTTCATCGGCTACTCATTGCCCGACGACCTCATTTCGGGCACGGGCCTGCGCATCGGCTACTCCATCGCCGAGTCGATCCCCTTGGTCGGGAGCTACCTGGTGACGTTCCTCTGGGGTGGGCAGTTCCCCGGGACAGGCATCATCATTCCGCGCTTCTTCATCATCCATGTCTTGATAATTCCGTTGGTCCTGATCGGCCTGCTGTCCGCCCACCTCGGCTTGCTGGTGCGCCAGAAGCACACCCAGTTCAAGGGAGAGGGGCGCACCGAGCACAACGTGGTCGGTTCGCCGATGTTCCCGACCTTCATGGCCAAGACCACCGGGTTCCTGTTCATGGTGACGGCGGCCACGGCGCTCCTCGGGGCCTTCGCCCAGATCAACCCCATCTGGCAGTTCGGGTCCTATGACGCGTCGAAGATCTCCTACGCCGTGCAGCCCGACTGGTACATGGGCTGGCTCGACGGTGCTCTCCGCATCATGCCGTCCTGGGAGCTGGCCTTCTGGGGGCACACCGTTCCACTCGAGGTCTTCCTGCCGGCCGTGGTGTTCCCCGGCTTGATCTTCACCATCGCCATGTTGTGGCCCGCGCTCGAGGTCAGGATGACCGGCGACACGGAGTTGCACAACCTGCTCGACCGGCCGCGGGACAGGCCCAAGCGCACAGGTGCCGGCGTGGCTTTCTTCGCGCTCCTGTTCACCCTCTTCGCGGCGAGCTCGACGGACGTGCTGGCGAACTTCTTCCACGTGTCGCTGAACGCCGTGCTCTGGTTCTTCCGTTTCGCCGTGATCATCATCCCGATCATCAGTGGGTTCGTGGCCTACCAGCTGTGCAAGGAGATGCAGGGCGTGCACGACATCGGGAAGCGCAAGCGCGCGGTGATCGTGGAGCGCTCCGCCGATGGCGAGTACTCGACTGTGCCGTCGGCTCCGCGACCCGACGACGAGCGCGAAGAGCTCGATCCCGAGCCCGTGCCGGTGCGCATCGACATCGAGCCGTTGAACACCAGCGGCATCCGTCAGCCGGAGAGCTCGCCGACGGGCGCTCGGCAGGTCAGCCGCTGAGCACACGGCGGGTCCGCGCCACCGCGCGCGACCTGTGGGTGGTGGCCGAATCCATTCACGCCGTCACCTACTTCGCACCGGGATGCCGGAGCGCCTTGCGTGAGGCGGGACTGCGCGGTTTCTGGTCCGGCTACTTCGCCGCACGCGCCGCCCCACTCGGCCGTGTCGGCGACGGGCCGGTGGCGGCGGCCTTCTTCAACTTCCATCCCGCCATGGTGGCGAAGGCCGTGCCCGGGTGCTGGGAGACTGTGGCGCCCGAGACGCTGTGCCGGGTCCGGGCCATCGCCGCGGCGGAGGTGCTCGGGGAGGTGTGCGACGTCGAAGCCCGCTCGGCGCTGCTGGGCTCCCTGCCGCTCCTCCGACGGGCGGCTGAAGGCTGCGGCTGTTCGGGCCGGGTCCTGGCGGCGGCGAACCACTCTCTGTGGCCCCGCATCGCGACGGCACTGGGCACCGGAGGGCTCGGCGAGGTCTGGCAGGCGTGCACCACCCTGCGCGAGGACCGTGGGGACGGCCACGTCGCCGCGCTCGTGGTGCACGGCATCAGCGGCTTGGAGGCACACGTGCTGGCGGCCGGGACCAAGGCCATCCCGGTTGACCTGCTGCGGGACAACCGGGGCTGGAGCGAGGACGAATGGGAGGGCGCGACGGCTGCACTCGCCGCCTCGGGACTGGTCCATGCCGACGGGCGCGTCACAGACGCCGGCCGCACGCTGCACGGCCGGGTCGAGGAGCTGACCGACGAACTGGCCGAGCCGGCCTACGCCGCCCTCAGTGACCAGGCTCTCGAGGACCTTCTCGGCGTGCTCGGCGTCTGTGCCGCCCACGTGGCGGCCTCCGGCCTGGTGCCGTTCCCCAATCCCATGGGGCTGCCGCGCCCGATGCGCTAGGCGGGGCGCGGCGGCGGCCAACCCGGCACGAGCGACAGCTCCTTGCACAGCTTGCGCGAGGAAACCATCTGGCCGGCGTAACGCGCGGCAGCGGGGTCGTCGCCCAGCCACGCGGCTACCTCACCGGCCACTTCGGGAGGAGCAGGTACGTGACCGGCTCCGACCAGTACCTCGTCCATGCCCGATGCACGCATGGACTCGGTCAGGGTGAGGCCGGGCGCGATGGAGAAGGCCGAGATGCCCTGCGCAGCGAATTCCACGTGGCACATGTCGGTGACCCGGTGGAAGGCCGCCTTGGCTGCCGCGTAGGCCACGCCCCACCCGCCCGCGCCGGCCGGTGCGGGCGGAGTCGTGAAGGCGGCCTCCGAGAGCATGTTGACCAGCCGACCCCCTCCGCGCTCGAGCATCCCGGGCAGGAGGAGCTGGGTGAGGAGCAGGGGATGGAGATAGTCGCCCACCAGGCAGCGCTCGGCCAGCTCGAGCGGCAGGTCCAGGATGCGGTCCATGGTGCCGGGCCCCTGGTAGATGGCGTTGTTGACCAGCACATCGACCCGGCCCATGTCCGCCAACGCGACCGCCGCCACCCGTTCGACCGAGGCGCGGTCCATGAGGTCCATGGGAACGGCCAGGCACGTCCGTCCCAGCGCCCGGATCTCTGCCGCCGTGCTGTCCAGGCTCCCGGCTATGGGCAGCGGCTCGTCGCGCACCAGGGTGCTCGAGGCGTGGGCCCGGCCGTCGCCCTCGTGCACCGTGCGGGCGGTGATGACCACGTCGCAGCCACGCCGGGCCAGCGCCACGGCGGCACAGCGTCCGATGCCACGGCTGGCGCCGGTGACCAGGGCGACCCGGCGGGTCTCAGCACCCGCCACCTACATCATCCCGGCGATCTGGTGCCCGCCGTCGACGTGGAGCACCTGCCCGTTCACATAGGCCGCGTCGTCGCTGCAGAGGAATGTCACCACTCGGGCGATGTCGTCGGGCGTGCCCAGGCGGCGGGTCGGATTGGCCTCGGCCAGACGGACCTGCACGTCGGCCGGCACCTGACTGGCTGCCGTCTCGGTGAGGATGAAGCCGGGGGCGATCGCGTTGGCGCGGATGCCGTCGCGTCCGTAGCGCACGGCCAGATGCCGCGTGAGCTGATTGAGCGCGGCCTTGGAGACGCCGTACGCCACCCGGGTCGATTCGCCGATGGTGCTCGTCCCCGACGAGATGGTGACGATGGAGCCCCCGCCGCCGGCCACCATGACCGGGATGGCGTGGCGCGCCAGGAGGAGGGCGCCGCGCGTCGTGATCTCGATGGCCCGCTCCCACACGCCGAGGTCCACCCCGACGGCGTCGGTGTCGAGACGGGGGTGGCTCCAGGCGGCGTTGTGGTCGACCGCGTCAATGGTCCCGAACTCGGCGACGGCATGGCCGACGAAGGCGCCGACCGACTCTTCGCGGCGGACGTCACAGAGCAGGCCGACAGCACGACCTCCGGCGCCTCTCACGTCCTCGGCCACCGCATCGGCTCCGTCGGCCGACACGTCGCCGACCACCACGGCGGCACCAGCCAAGGACAGTCGGAGCGCGGTGGCGCGACCAATGTCGGAGGCACCGCCGCTGACCAGCACGACCTTGCCCTCCAGCTGTCCCCCCGGAGACGCCATGGGGTCATCGTAGGAGGGCGGCCCGTGGCTCCACCATCTGGTTCCTCCCTAGTTCGGGGATTGGGCCGGGGTGGGGCTGACATGGGATTATGTGGGGGTGCGGGTGCATCGCAGCTTTGCCTTCGTCGACGTCTCGGGCTTCACCGCTTTGACCGAGATGGAGGGGGATGAGCGTGCGGTCGACGTGCTGACGGCCTTCCGCTCCCTTCTGCGTGACATCTGTGCACGCCGGGGCGTCCGCATCGCCAAGTGGCTCGGAGACGGCGTCATGCTGGTGTGCGTCGACACCCGGCCGCTGCTCGAGACGATTTTGGAGCTGCACTACGTGGTCGGCGAGGTCGGCGCGGTGGAGACCGTCTCCATTCGCTCGGGCCTGACATGTGGCGACGTCATCCTCATGGAGGGGGACGACTACATCGGGCACTGTGTAAACGTCGCGGCGCGCCTGTGCGACCTGGCGTCTGCCGGCGAGGCGCTGGCGGCGCCGGCCGTCATCGGCCACCTCCCGAGTTGGGGAGAAGTCGTCTCGGAGACGCACGTCGCGTTACGCGGCGTGGAGAAACCCGTACCCGCATCGAGCATCCGTATGGCGGATGGTGGCGCCGATGGCAATCAGGACCCCATCTGCGGCCTGCCGCTGACCGAGGACACCGCCCAGGAGATCGCCCACGATGTGCGAGGCCGGATGGTTTTGTTCTGTTCGCCGGGTTGCGTTGACACGTGGCGCCGGCGGCCGACGCGCTCGCTCTCCGGCTGAGCCGGGCATGGTCGTCTGAGCTGATACGCCGAGCGTGATCACCGACATACGACCCAGTTCTTAGCCGTTGGGTGTTCGGTCCGGGCGTAACCAGATGGCCTTAGAGGAAGGCGTCACCACGTGGAGCGAGGAAGTCGAGGCGTACCCGGACCACGCCGTTGTCCGCATCGGGCTCCTCGGAGACACGGACGGCGATGGTCGCGCTGTCCTCCTGCACCCACGCGAGAACCACGGGTAAACCGCGCGCGAACGCATTCTCCAGTGCCGCCATGACGGCGTCGTCCACGGCGGCAGGAAGCGCCTCAAGGACGGCACGGGCCTCGACGACGACCTCATCGGTCTGTGTCTCCAGGACGCCGAGGGCTTCGACGGCGCCAGTGACGGTTCCGGCGGCCGCGACGGCCGCCTGCACCGTGGCGTAGTCGGAACTGCTTGCATCCGCCAACATGCCGTTCACCGGCCCCAGGATCACTGCCATGGCCATCTCTTCAGCATAAGCAATGGTCATGTCACTTGCTAGAGGAAGATTTCGGTTCTTCCTCGGCGCTTTCCAATCGCCGGTCCGGATGCCACACTGCACTCATGCGACGGCCGGGGACCGGGACCACCTGAGGCCATGCTGGCTCCGCCTCCCGTGGAGTTCGTCGTGCGCCACGGTGTGCACATCGCCTACCAGTCGGCCGGCAGCGGGCCGCCCGAGATCGTCTTTGTCGGCGGGTCCATGGCCATGTCGGTGCAATGGGAGCAGGCGGCCACCGCCAAGAGCCTGCGCCGGTTGGCCAGCTTCGCCCGGCTGGTCACATACGACCAGCAGGGCATGGGCTTCTCGGACCGCATGGACCTCTCGAAACCACCGACGATGGAGGACCTCGTCGCCGACCTGGAGGCCGTCATCGCCGCGTCGGGAATCAGCCACCCCATTCTGTTCGGGACACACAACGGCGGCGCCGTTGCCGCGCTGTACGCCGCCCGCCACCCGGTGCGGCAGCTCGTGCTGTGCAATACGTGGGCGCGCCTCGAAGTGGCGGACGACTTCCCTATCGGGCTCAGCCTGCGGCTCCTCGACCGCTTGGGGGAGCGTTACGAGACCGACTGGGGCGGAGGGCAGATCTCCGACCAGTACGCGTCGCGTCGAGGCGACGCACCGCCGAGTCAGTACGAGCTGGCGACGACCAGCCACAACCAGCTGGCCCACCTCTTCGAGATGAACCGTCGCTACGACATCCGGTCCGACCTGCCGGCGATCTCGGTTCCGACCCTCGTCATCCACCTCGAAGGCAACAAGAGCATCCCCGCTGCGCACGGTGAGTACATCGCCCGAGCCATCCCGGGCGCTCAGCTCGTGCTCATCCCCGGCGAGGACCATTTCTTCCTGCTCAACCACGGCATGCCCGTCGTTGACGAAGTGGAGCAGTTCGTCCTCGGCCACCGCACCCTCTTCGCCGACCGCATGCACACCACCATGCTGTTCACCGACATCGTCGACTCGACCCCATTGGCCGCTTCGCTCGGAGACGATCGGTGGAGCGCGCTGATCGACGAGCACAACGATCGCGTCCACCTGCAGGTCGTCGCCCACGGTGGTCATGAGGTCAAGAGCACGGGAGACGGCTTCCTGGTCGCATTCGAGGACCCGGAGCAGGCCATCCGGTGCGCTCGCGCCTGCATGGACGACGTGCGCGCCCTGGACCTGGTTCTGCGCGCCGGCGTCCACACGGGTGAGGTGGCGCGCATGGGCAAGAACGACCTGTCCGGCCTGGCGGTGCACTTCGCGCAGCGCATCTGTGGCAGGGCCGAGGGGAACCAGGTCCTGGTCTCGGCGGCCGTACGCGAGGGCTGCGCGGGATCGACCCTCTCGTTCGACGAACGGGGCGAGGTCGAGCTCAAGGGGATACCAGGCTCGTGGGAGGTCTTCGAGGCTCGCCCCTGACAGCCCGGTCTCCGTGACGGCCGAGACCTTGACATGTGACTAAAAGGTCACATATAGTGCCAGGGGTGGATGAGGTGTTCAAGGCCCTGGCCGACCCCACCCGGCGTGACTTGCTCGACGAGTTGTTCCGGGAGGACGGGCAGACCCTGAGCATGCTGGAGGAACGGTTCTCCATGACCCGTTTCGGCGTCATGAAGCACCTCAAGGTGCTCGAAGAGGCTGGGCTGGTGGTGACCCGCCGCAGGGGGCGCCAGAAGCTCCACTTCCTCAACCCGGTGCCCATCCGGCTCATCCACGACCGCTGGGTCAGCAAGTACGCGGAGCCCTGGGTGGCAGGGCTCAGTGCGATCAAGGAGAGATTGGAGAGCGAGATGGAAAAGGTCTACGAGATCTTCATCAAGACCACGCCGGAGCGGTTGTGGCAGGCGATCATCGATCCCGAGATCCGGGCCAGGTACAACTTCGGTGCCGCGGTCTTCTCGGAGTGGAAGGTGGGCGCGCCCATCAGCGTCGATGTGGAGCGGCATGGCGTCCACCTGGGCGAGGGCGAGGTGCTCGAGGTCGACCCGCCGCGGCGGTTGGTCCACACCATGGCGGCGCTGTGGGACGACGATGTGAAGGCCGAGGGTGTCTCCCGGGTGACCTGGGAGATCGAGACGGTCGGGGACGACTCGTGCCATCTGACGCTCACACACGACCAGATGCGGGAGGGTGCCAACTCGCAGATCTACGGCGGTTGGCCGATGATCCTCTCGGGTCTCAAGACCTGGCTCGAGACGGGTGAGGAGCTGACCACGCCCGGGTCGATCCGGTACAGCTGATGCGGCAGCTGATCGTGATCGAGTTCGTGACGCTCGACGGTGTCATGCAGGGGCTCGGATCACCCGACGAGGATCGGGAGGGCGGGTTCGCGCACGGTGGGTGGGGCGCGCCCTACGGCGACGAGGTCCTGCAATCCGCTGCGGTCGAGGGCATGCAGAGCACCAGCGCGTACCTGTTCGGGCGCAAGACCTACGAGAAGATGCTGGCCTTCTGGCCCCAGCAGCCCGACGCCAACCCGATGGCGGCGCACCTGAACGCCACGCCGAAGTACGTCGCCACGCGGACGCTGGACGACGCGGACCTGACGTGGAACAACGCCCGGGTCCTCCGGGGCGATCTCACGTCGGCGGTGCGGGGGTTGAAGGCCGAGGGCGATGGCACGATCGCCGTGCTCGGGAGCGGGGTCCTGGCGCAGGATCTCGCCGCGCTCGACCAGGTGGACGGGTACCGCATCTTCTTGCACCCGCTGCTGCTCGGCAGTGGCAAACGCCTCTTCAATCAGCTCGATCCGCCCCGGCCACTGCGGCTGCTCAGCGCAGAGACGACCAGCACCGGGGTCGTCCTGCTCAGCTACGACTCCCTGTGAGCAGCAGAGACATCACGAACCAAGGAGATGCCATGACTGACACCGCACACATCACCGGCCTGCACACCGTGGGGATCCCGGTCACCGACCAGGCCGGCGCCCTCGCCTTCTACGAGAAGCTCGGCTTCGAGACCCGGCTCGACGTGCCGATGGGCGAGGGCGCCCGGTGGATTGAGGTCGCGCCCCCCGGCGCCCCGGTGTCGCTCGCCTTGGAGCAGGCCCACCCCGAGCGACCCGCCGGCGTCGAGACCGGCATCCGCTTCACGACGGCCGACGCCGACGCCGCCCATGCGGCGATGCGCGCCGTTGGCGTCGATGCCGACGACGTGCTGCGGTGGCCGGGTGTGCCGCCGATGTTCGCCTTCCGTGATCAGGACGGCAACGGGCTGGAGATCGTCGAGGCCTGAGCGCGGGCCGGCGGCTGCAGGCGGTCGTAGGCCGACATGGCGAGCGTGAGGAGGCCGAACCCGGACCCGAGGATGCACACGCCGGCCCAGCCGTGCGTGGCGTAGAGGGCACCAGCGGCCAGGGAGCCGATGGCGCCCCCCAGGAAGTAGCAGACCATGTAGGCGCTGTTGATCCGGCTCCGCGCGTCGGGACGCAGGGCGTAAATGACCGCTTGGTTGGTGATCTGCATGCCCTGTGTGCCCATGTCGAGCACGACGATCCCGATGATGAGGGCGGCCAGTGACGTGCGGCCGGCCCACAGCAACGCGAAGGATCCCGCCAGCAGCACGCCGGCGACGATGGTGGTGAGCGTGTGTCGAGCCGAGTCCGCCAGCTTGCCGGCGAGGTTGGCCGCGACGATTCCGCCCGCACCGACGAGGCCGAAGAGCCCGATGACCAGATTGGAGTAGTGATACGGGCTGCCCGAGAGCAGGAAGGCCAAAGAGGTCCACAGCACGCTGAAGGCAGCGAAGGCGCAGGCGCCGTGCCAGGCCCGCCGCCGCAGCACGGGCTCGGTCACCAGCAGGCGGAGGGACGACCCCACGAGCTGGGGGTAGCTGTGGTGCGGGCGCGGTCCCTCGGACGGCAGGGCCCGCCAGAGGACCGCCGCGAAGACCACCATCAGAGCGGCCGAGAGCCAGTAGATGGCCCGCCAGCCCGCGGCCTGGGCCACCAGCCCCGACACGGTGCGGGCGAGGAGGATGCCCAGGAGGAGCCCCGTCATGATGCGGGCCACCACACGGCCCCGCCGCTCCTCGGGTGCCAGATCGGCGGCGAAGGGGATCATGACCTGTCCGGCCACCGAGGCACCGCCGACGAGGACGGACGCCAGGGCGAAGACCCACAGGTCGGGGGCGAGGGCGCAGCCGATCAGGGCCAGCGCGCTGAGGCAGAAGAGGCGGGCCACGAGCCCACGGCGGGGGTGGAGGTCGCCCAGGGGGACGACGAGCAGCAGGCCGGCGGCGTAGCCGATCTGCGTCGCCGTGATGATGGTCGAGGTCGGTCCCGGCCCCGAGTGGAACGTGCGCGCGACCTCGTGCAGGACGGGTTGCGCGTAGTAGAGGTTGGCCACCACCGCGCCGGTGGCCACGGCGATGAGCACGACGAGGCCCCGCGAGAGCTTCACGCGCCCCTGTACTCGCCGTTTCCACCGGGTCAGGCTACCGGCGGCCCCGCAGGGTCAGACGGTACCGCCGCGCCGGCTCTCGGCCGTGACGCCGGTCAGCGCGGTGAGGATGAGCGGGACGCCGATGAACAGCAGCCAGGTGCCGAAGACCAGTGCGAGCACCGTCATGAAAGCGCCCATGCCGAGCACGAAGGGCCAGATGGACGAACCTGGGAACGAGTCGATCGTCCCGGCGCCGTCGGCCATCTCCGCGTCCTCGCGGTCGGAGGGGCGGTCACCGGCGGCGTGGACCTTGCCCCAGTAGAAGTACTTGTGGCCGTGGAAGCGCTGGTGCCAGAAGAAGTAGTAGAGCCCGGGCAGGAAGCCGAGCAGCGTGGCACCCAGCAGCATCACGCCCCCGCCGTCGTCGTAGCCCCAGAACCAGTAGACGAGCCCGACGATGCCGAAGAAGGCTCCGAGGAACAGAAGGAAGAGCGACTCGATCCTCATACGCCAGCAGCCACCTTTCCGTTGCCCTTTCCGTTGCCGTTGCTCTTCCCGTTGCCGTTCCCGTTCCCATCGGAGTGGGCGTTGCGGCCGTGCGGCACCGTCAACGCGTCAGGGTGGTTGTAGTCCCACGTCGGGCGCTCCGAGCGGATGGGCGGGAGGTGGGTGTAGTTGTGGTGCGGCGGGGGCGAGGTGGTGAACCACTCCAGCGTGTGCGCGTCCCAGGGGTTGTTCCCGGCCGGGACCGGCTTGCGCCAGGACACGAAGAAGTTCACCAGCAGGAAGGCGAACGAGATCCCGATGATGAAGGCACCGACCGTCGAGACGATGTTGTAGCTCTGCCAGCCCAGGTTCGACGGGTAGCTGGCGACGCGGCGGGGCATGCCGAGAAGGCCCACGACGTACTGGGGCATGAAGGTGACCCAGAAGCCGATGAACATCAGCCAGAAGTGCCACTTGCCCAGGCTCTCCCGCAGCATGCGGCCGAACATCTTCGGATACCAGTAGTAGACACCGGCGAACCCGGCGAACACGGCCGTCCCGAACAGCACCTGGTGGAAGTGCGCCACCACGAAATAGGTGTCGTGGGTCGCGAAGTCGATGGGCGGCGAGGCCAGCATGATGCCCGTCACGCCACCCATGAGGAAGGCGAAGAGGAAGCCGATGGAGAACAACATGGGCACGGTGAAGGTGAGCTGGCCGTGCCACATCGTCCCGATCCAGTTGAAGAACTTGATGCCCGTCGGCACTGCGATCAACAGACTGAGGAACGAGAAGAAGGGCAGCAGCACGGCGCCGGTGGTGAACATGTGGTGTGCCCACACGCCGGTGGACAGGGCGGCGATGGCCATGGTGGCGAAGACCATCCCCTTGTAGCCGAAGACGGGCTTACGGGAGAAGACGGGCAGGATCTCGGTCACGATGCCGAAGAACGGCAGGGCGAGGATATAGACCTCCGGATGGCCGAAGAACCAGAAGAGGTTCTGCCACAGCAACGGTGACCCGCACGAGGCCATGGGCGCGCCGCTGACGAGGTGGCAGCCCACCGCCGTGTAGATGTGGGTGCCGAAGTGTCGGTCGGCGAAGAGCATGATCAGTGCCGCCGTCAGGACCGGGAAGGCGATGAGGATCAGGATGCCGGTGACCAGCATGTTCCAGGTGAAGATCGGCATGCGGAACATCGTCATGCCCGGCGCAGCGCAGATAGAAGATGGTCCCGCACAAGTTGACGCCGGTGAAGATGGCGGAGAACCCGGTGAGGGCCAGCGCCATGATCCAGAGGTCCGGCCCGGCACCCGGGGAGCTGGTGGCGCTCGAGAGCGGCACGTAGGCCACCCAGCCAAACTGGGCGGCACCCCCCGCCACGAAGAAGGTCATCAGCATGGTGATGGAACCGGTCAGGTACAGCCAGTAGCTCAGCGCGTTGAGGCGGGGGAAGGCCATGTCGGGCGCGCCGATCTGCAAGGGCACGATGTAGTTGGCCAGGCCACCGAAGGCCACCGGGCCGGCGAAGAGGTACAGCATGAGGCTGCCGTGCATGGTGAAGAGGGCGTTGAACTGCCCGAAGCTCAGCAGCGACGAGTGCGGCGTGGTCAGCTGCAGCCGCATGATCAGGGCCATGACACCCGACAGGTAGAAGATGGCGATGGCGGTGATCATGTAGCTGAGCCCGATGACCTTGTGGTCGGTCGAGGTCAGCCACTTGAGGATGCCGGTCGGACCGTGGTCGTCGTGCCCGCCGTGCGACGGCTCGTGACCGTCCCCGGGGACCACGGGTGGCAGGTGGAGTGGTTCGTGCTCCTGGACGCCCGGTGGGGCGATGACGTCAGTCACCGTAGAGGACACCTCCTGTATTGCCGGTGTTCCCGCTGCCGGAATTGCCAGAGCTGGGCACCGTGCCGTTCTGGTTGGCATGCAGGGCGGCCGGGAGCTGGCCGATGGACGAGGGGTGGGCCGTCTGGAAGGCGCGCGTGGTCCGCAGCCACACGCCGTAGGCCGCCGGCGACACCGAGCGCACGTTGAAGAACATGATGGAGTGGTACAGCCCGCAGAGCTGCGTGCACTGGCCGCGGTAGACCCCGTCGTGCAACACGTTCAGGTCGAAGCTCGTCCAGTAACCGGGGCTGGCGTAGCGGCTGAAATTGAACTCGGGCACGTAGAAGCCGTGCAGCACGTCATAGGAGCGCAGGTAGATGCGCGTCGTCTGCCCGGTCGGGACGACCATGGTGGGAGCGTCGGTGGTCTGGCCGATCACCTTGACGCCGTTGGGGTACTCGAACTCCCAGCCCCACTGGAAGGCGTAGACGTGGATGACGGTGCCGGGGTTGGGCTCGACCGCGGTGACCTTGTTCTCCACCACCACCGTCGCCCAGAAGAGCCCGAGCACGATCAGAATCGGCATGACCGTGTACAGGATCTCGGTGAGCGTGTGGTACTGCGTCTGCACCGGCATGTCGTCGGAGCGCCTCCGGTAACGGAAGACGGCCCAGCAGATGAGCAGGAGCGTGAAACCGCCGACGATGATGCCGGCGATGAAGAAGCCCTGCCAGAGGTGGTAGGTGGAGCGGGCCTGCGTGGTGGCGCCCTTGTAGGCGCCGAACGTCGGGAGCTGGCAGCCGGTGAGGAGCAGGGCCCCCAGGCCGACCACCACGACGGCCAACCGGCGGCGTGGATTCTTGGCGCTGCGAGCTGGGGCTTCGGGTGTGTCGGAAGACGGGCTGGTCAGCGACGAGTCCACCGCGCCGACACTATCGAACCCGGCAAAAAAATTGGAAATCGCAGGGGTCAGTGCGGATGCGGCGCCGGGGACTCGTTGGCGGCCCAGGTGAAGACGCCTCGTGCCATGGTGGAGGTGGCCCGGGCGGCCCGGGCCGCGAAGACCTCGTGGCGCGCCCGCTGCACGCCCTCGTCGTCCGGTTGGGCCAGCCAGGCGTGCTCGGCCAGGTGCCCGGCGAGCCGCAGCGCCCCTTCGGCCGCCGCGGCATCGGATTCGGCCACGGCCAGCAGCTCGAGGGCCCGCTCGGCCAGCGCTCCGGGCCCGCCGGCCAGTGCCGCCAGCTCGACGGCCAGGGCGCGCTCGGGCGCCGGTTTCAAGGTGGCCGGGTTGCCGTCCCACCAGCCGCCGTACTGACGCCACACCGTGTGGACGATGAACTCGGGCTCGTCGTAGACCGGTCGGAGGAAGGGCCGGTCCTCCAGGGCAGCGGGGACGCGCACGGCGTGGATGGCGTCATCGAGGCGCCCGCCCGCGTTCATGACGGCCAGGGTCTGGTCGACCAGGGAGTCCAGGAGGTCCGCCGTGTCGGTGAGGGCAGTACGGACGCGGTCGGCTCCGATGACCGGGAAGCCGTGTCCGGGGAGGAGGAACTCGGCCCGCAGCTCGAGCATGCGCCGGAGGGCGGCGGCCCACTCCCGTGGGTAGCGCTGGACCTTCTGGGGGTTGCCGGCGTTGGGGGAGGCCCATATGAAGAGGTCGCCACAGCACAGGACCCGGGTGTCGGGCTGCCAGGTGACGGTGTGGTCGTCGGTCTCGCCCTTCTCGTGACGGAGCGAGAAGCCCAGACCGCCGACCGACAGCTCCAACGTGTCGTGGTACGTCCGGTCGGGGTAGCGGTACTCGGTCGGCCACTGCAGGTCGGTGAAGCCGAACTGGCGACGGTTGATGATGGTGTTGTAGCCGGCGGTGAAGATGTAACGGTCGAAGCGGGCGGGCAGGGCGTGGTGGGCGACGACCTCCGGGGCGGCCCAACCCTCGGCCACCGCCTCTTGCTCCCAGACCGGCACGCCGAAGACGTGGTCGATGTGCCCGTGCGAGTAGATGGCGGTGTTGAGGCGGTCCGGGCTCCAGGTGCGGATGTCGTCGTGGACGATCTGGGCCAGCGGGGCGCTGCCGGTGTCGACCAGGACGAGGCCGTCCTCGGTGGCGAAGGAGGAGACGTTGGCGAAAGAGGGGCAGAAGCCCACGCCGTCGGTGATCTCGACGAAGCCGCCTATGTGGTCGACGGGGTGGAAGGTGGACGTCGACAGCTCGCCGTTCCAGAGGCGGTCGGCGACAGCGAGGACGTCAGATGGCATGGACCCCCCTGGGTGGACGTGCGGCAGCCGGGATCAGCCCGGCCGTGGCGTCAGCCGCCCGGCGTCTTCTCCTCGGTCGAGGGGGCCGGGGCGGGAGTGTCGGTGGCGGCAGACGTGGTTCCCGCCGCCTTGCCCTCCTCCATGCCCTTCTCGAACTGATTCTTGGCCGAGCCGAGGTTGCGCGCCAGCTTCGGGATGGCGGCACCACCGAAGAGGAGCACGACGAGGACGATGGCCACAATGAGCAGGTCCGGTCCGAAAATGTCTGCGAGCATGATGTACTCCTTCACCTAAAAGTCCAGAGGTCGGTGAACTGGGTCCAGGTTAGACCCATTCCCGGCCCGGAGTTCCTCACACCGGGAACGCCGGAAGCTATTCGGAGTCACCCGGCCAAAAGGATGCCCATGATCAGCGCGGCCACGCTGGCCAGGCCGCCCACCGACCCCCAGAGGGCCAGGCCCTGCTTGGTGGTGGCGCGCTGGTGCAGGAGGACGCCCAGGCCGGCGATGACGACCACCGCGATTTTGGCTATCAGGACCGCCTTCCAGACCGAGTCCTGGGCGGCGTAGCCGACGGCGGTCACGTTCCAGACGCCCGTGACCAGTAGGACCACGTAGGCGGGCCACGCCAGGCGGGCGAAGGCCCGGGCCAGGGTCCTGGGGGCGTTCGGCCCCAGCCCGCGGGCCGGGCCCACCAGGCCGGTCATGACGATCTGGCCCCCGACCCACACCGTCGCCGCCAGGACGTGGAGCGTCAGGCGGATGGTGACGACGGTGGGGGCCAGCACCTCCTACTTGCCCTGCCAGTTGGGTGGGCGCTTCTCGGCGAAGGCGATGGGGCCCTCCATGGCGTCGGCCGAGGAGAACACGACGCCGACGGCCGCCCCATTGATCTTCCAGCCCTCGGCCTCGGAGACCTCGGCGGACTGCTTCATGACGCTCTTGGAATAGCGCACGGCCAGCGGTGCGTTCTCCGCGATGCGATCGGCCAGGGAGACGGCCTCCTCCACCACCACGCTCGCCGGCACGACGCGGTTGACGAGGCCGAGGTCGTAGGCGCGGGTCGCACTGATGGGGTCGCCGGTCATGGCCATCTCGAGGGCGACGGCGATGGGGAGCCGCTTGGGCATGCGGATGAGGCCTCCCGCCCCTGCGATGAGGCCCCGCTTGGCCTCGGGGATGCCGAAGGTGGCGTGATCGGCGGCCACGACAATGTCGCACGAGAGCATGATCTCGAAACCGCCGGCCAGCGCCGACCCGTTCACCGCGGCGATGACGGGCTTGGGGAAGTCTCGTTGGGTCAGGCCGCCGAAGCCGCCGCTCGCCCCCATGATGTCGCCACCCTCGCCGCTGCTGAAGGCCTTGAGGTCCATGCCCGCGCTGAAGGCCTTGTCACCGCTGCCGGTGACGACGACCACCCAGCAGTCCGGGTCCTCGGCCAACTCGTCCATGGCGCCGGACATGGCCCGGCTCACGGCACCGTTGATGGCGTTGCGCGCCTCGGGGCGGTTGATGGTGAGGATCTCGACATGCCCGCGGCGTTCCCGCAGTACTTCGTCTGCCATGGTGCTCCCTTCGATGGCGTTCGCCGTGATGACGATGTCGTCCGGCGTGAGTCGCCGCTGAGGCTACCGAACCTGGTTCAGACCGGCGTGTGGGGTGGTGCGGGATCCCCGTCCCCGCCATCATCGTCCGCCACGACGTCGGGCTCGACGAGCGCCCCTCCCGCCGACCAGACCTCGTTGCGGTTGGTGTACGCGACGGTGAAGGCGAACAGCCCGCCGATGCCGATGGCGGTCACGAACGGCGAGATGACGAGGAACGTCCCCGTGGGCAGCACGTCGGCCAGGGTCAGGCGGGTCGAGGCCTCCACCACGAGGCCGATACCCCACACCAGGGACAGCGTGCGGAAGGTATGGCGCCCGATCGGGCTGCTCGTGCAGCCGGTCGAAGACCGACACCTTGGCGGGGTCCCTTCCGGCCGACAGGTAGCGGTTGACGTAGAAGAAGACGGGTCGGTCGTGGGTGTAGAGCGTCACGATGCACGCAACCCCTATGAGCAAGGTGAAGAAGCCGTCGCGCACCTTGAGCAGGTAGGCGTTGCCGCCCAAGAGGGTGGACGTGATCACCCCGAGAGCGAAGCCCAGGAGGACCGCGGCCCCCACCGCGTCGACGGCCCGCTGGCGGGCGAATTGCAGGAGGATCCAGCCGGCCGAGAAGCAGCCCGCCACAATCAGGGCCTGGGCGTCGCTCTGCAGGTGCCCGCGGACGAGGAAATAGATCCCCAGCGGGACGGCACCGCCGAAGACCAGGCTGGGCACGTGCTCCCTGATCGTGGGGATCCCGGGCTGCCAGGGTGGCCCCGATCCGGCGGGAGGGTCCGGGGGCGGGTCCGTCGACCCTGTGGTCGCGGTGCCCCCCGGTCCCTCCGGTGCCATGCCACAAGGGTACCGCCGGAATTTCCCGTTTCTCCCGCGTAGCATTGGTGCATGACCTTCGTTGCCCACGTCCTCGAGTTCTTCCTCGTGGCGGGGCTCGTCGTGGCGTTCGGGCTGACCGCGGCCTTCTTCGTCGGGCGTCGGTACGTCCGCACGCATTGGCGGCTGGTCCACGGTCACGTCGCGGTGCGCGGCCTGTTGGCCGGGCTGGCGCTCCTGGCGGCGGGACGAGAGCGCTACGCCGGGCGGGCGACGCCCCAGGACCTCAGCCGCGGCGCGA
Organism: uncultured Acidimicrobiaceae bacterium; assembly: GCA_963794875.1. Taxonomy (GTDB): domain Bacteria; phylum Actinomycetota; class Acidimicrobiia; order Acidimicrobiales; family RAAP-2; genus Bog-473. Next base: position 1,146,948 of record CAWCFG010000013.1, on the reverse strand, counting down.
CGTCGCGGGTCCGTCGGCGCATGCGGGTGGCGGTCGAGGATGCCGAAATTGCCGTGGCCCACGCCGAGGCGAAGGACGCCCCGGTGGCCGACCTGCCCGTGGTGTGCCGCTCCCTGCACGCGGTCGCCGACGAGCTCGATCGCCTCCTGCGCCTCGAGCGACGCCTCCCGCCGGGATCGAGCAAGGCCGACGTGCGCCGTCAGGTGGCCGAGGTGATCGGTGCGGCTCGTGACATACAGGCGGCGGCCGTGCGCGCCGGCAGCGACGCCACCGAGCCGCAGGTCCGCTCCCTGGTCCGCCACGCCAGCGACGAGGTCGACATCGTCTCGACGGCGTTGGCCGCCATGCGCTCGGTCGCCCGTCCCCGCTGATCCCCGCCGGGGCCTGGCACGTCACGCCCCGACGTTGCGCCTGCCAAGCTGAACGGATGCCCACCGCCGCCCCGTCGTCCCCGAGCACCAGCCTGCTCGGCGAGGGCTTCGCGGTCGGGGTGGCCACGTCGGGCTACCAGGTCGAGGGCGGCTTCAACGGTGATGGCGAGCCGCACAACAACTGGGCGGCCTGGGAAGGGGCGGGGCGGGCGGCGCGCTCGGGTCTGGCCTGTGACTTCTGGCGGCACCCCGAAGAGGCGCTCGACCGCGCCGCGTCCATCGGCTGCAACGCCTTCCGTCTCTCGGTGGAGTGGGCCCGGCTCGAGTCGCGGCCCGGCGCCTTCGACACACGAGCGCTCGAGCGCTACGCCGAGATCCTCTCCCTCTGCACCGAGCGCGGCCTCGAGCCGATCGTCACACTGCACCACTTCACCCACCCCTTCTGGCTCGGCGAGGAGTTCTGGCTGCGGCCGGCGTCACCCGACGTCTTCGCTCGCCACGTGGCCCGGGTGGTCCCCGCCCTGGCGCCGCACTGCAAGCGCTGGGTGACCATCAACGAGCCCAACATCGTCACGCTGATGGGCTGGATCGAGGGTGCATGCCCCCCCGGACGCCGCATGGCCGTCTCCGATGCCTTCTGCGCCCTCGACAACCTCCTGACCGCGCACGTGCTGGCGGCCGACGTCGTGACGGGCATCCAGCCCAACGCCGAGGTGACGGTGAACACGAGCTCGTCGTCGGTCTACGAGCACGACCGCATGCTGTTGGACCTCCTGCAGCTGCGCGAGGCCGGCGTCGACCCGGGCGACGTCGACCGCTACATCGACGAGCGTCGGACGGTGCACGACGCCGCCTTTCCGCCGCGCCACGTCGGGGAGGCGGTGATACGCCGGTTCTTCGCCGCCGTGTCGCCCTACGGCGCGGTGCGCGAGCCCAGCCGCGGTGCGGCCTGGGTCCGGTTGCGCGGCACGACGCGCCGCCATGCGCCGCGCCGCGTCGTCGAGGCTGTGTACGCGTCGGCGCGGCCGCGCGTCATCGACGCCGTCGGCTTCGACTGGTACGACCCGGTGGCCAGCCACGCCCTGCGCGTCCCAGGTCGCCGCACGCCCCGGGGCAACCGTGACTGGTCCGTCGGACGCGCCTATTGGGACGTGGAGTCGCACCCCGCCGCGCTGCGTGCCTGGTGCGTCACGGAGTCGGCGCTGCGGCCCGGCCTCCCGCTGTGGGTGGTGGAGAACGGCATGGCGACGCGGACGGTCGACGGGCGTGCCGTGCCGCGGGAAGACGGCATGGACCGCCCCCGCTATGTGCGCGAGCACTTGGGCGCGGTGGCCGACGCCGTGGGGGCGGGGGTGCCGGTGCGGGCCTATTTCCACTGGTCCCTCATGGACAACTACGAGTGGGGCACCTACGAGCCGCGCTACGGCCTCTTCGGGGTGGACCGCAGTGACCAGAACGCGGTGCACTACATGGACACCGACGCGACGGGCGAGGACGCGGCGGGGGAGTTCGCCCGTGTCGTGGCTGGCCTGCGCGCCGGGGACCGCTCGGTGCTCGGCCGGCCGGCCTGATCAGGCGGCGGCGTCGCCTCCGGGTGCCGCCGGCTCCGACGGCCCCTCGATCTCCTCCTTGTCCCGGCGGCGATGGCGCACGACCAGGACGACGATCGCCACGAGGATGAGCCCGAGCACCACGTCGGAGGCGATGCCGGTCACCTTCTCCACGCTTTGCCCGACGAAGTAGCCGAGCAGGACGTAGAGCACGCCCCAGCACAGGCCGCCGGCGGCGTTGGCGGCCAGGAACGTCCGGTAGTGCATGGAGGACAGGCCGGCCAGACCCGGCACCACGGCGCGCAGGAAGGCGGAGAAGCGGGCCACGAAGACCGCCAGGGGTCCCCGGCGGTTGAGCTGGTCGAGCGCGGTGTCGAGGCCCTTCTGTCGTTTGCGCAGCGGTCCGAGCTGCAGGAGCTGGCGCCCCCAGCGCTCGCCGACGGCGTAGCCCACCGAGTCGCCGACGATGGCGCACACGACGACCACCGCCAGAATGCCGCCCAGGTCCACTCCGCCCTTGGAGGCCAGCACGCCCCCGAGGATGGCCGCCGTCTCGCCGGGGAACACGAAACCGAGCATCACGGCGGCTTCGGCGAAGACGAGCAGGCCGACCAGCAGGTAGGCGGGCCAGCCGTGCAGCGAGAGCAGTGGTTGGAGCAGGCGGTCGATCACGGCGCGCCCCCCATCGCCGGCCGGGCGCGGGCAACGTGGGAGGCCCGCGGCACGGCGTCGATCAGTTCACGGCGCGCAGCGTGTACTCGCGCGGGGTGAGTTGGCGCCAGCGTTCGTCCACCTGTGCCATGAAGGTCCCGCCTTGGACGAGGTGCGTGAGGATGTCCGACTGACCCTGTGGTCGCGCCAGCATCCAACTGTGTCCGCCGGGCACCCAGACGACCGGCGCGCGTGCGATGGTGGCGAACTCGAGCGCGGTGCTGGCGGGCGTGATGCGGTCGAAGCAGCCCCATTCGGTGAGGATCGGGATCTGCTGGGCCGCCAGGTGGCGGACCTCGCTGCGCTGGTCCACTCCCATGAGCATGCTGCCGACCGGCAACGTCTGGGACATGGTGCGGATGTTCTGGCGCATGTCGGGCAGCACGGCGCGCACGGTGGAGTACATGCGACCGAGGAAGAGGTCGGGCAGGTCGAAGACGACCGCGGCGGCCATGTCGACCATGGGCGTCACGTCGGGGAGAAAGGGTGAGAGCAACGTCGGCAGGATGCCGCGGCGCTCCTTCCAGGCGGGGGTGCTCACGCCGTCGCGGTAGATGAGCCCGAGGGTCCGCCGGGGGTGGTCGTGCGCGAACTGCACGGCGACCGCTCCTCCCATGGAATGGCCGAGGAGGACGACAGGCCCGGCGTCCACCTTGTGCACGATGGCCATCACCTGGTTGGCCAGGTTCTCCATGGAGACGTCCGACCAGTCGAGCGGGTCGCTGCCGCCGAAGCCCGGCAGGCTCGGGTTGATGACGCGCCAGCCGAGTTGCTCGGCGAGGCGCGCGCTCTCGCGCCAGTACATGCCCCCGCCGGCGAAGTAGCCGTGGATGTTGACCGCCCAGATCGGTGGCGTCCCGGGACCGTCGGGCCCATGGGCGTCGGCGTTGTCGGACACGGCGAAGCGCAGGCGCCGGCCCTCCACCATCATGGAGCTGGGGACCATCCGGATGGTCGGGCTCTTGCGGATCTTGCGCTCGTACTGGTCGCGCACGACCCCGAGGCCGTGCGGGGCGCGGCCGGCGTCCACGAGCTGCACGGGCGAGGGGCCGTCGGAAGGGGCGACGATGGCACCCGAGATCTGCAGGGAGTCATCAGGCGGCGGCGTCGCCTTCGATGATCTGAAAAACCGAACCGCCATGCGCACTCCAGTCCCGCGCTCACCTGGCGCGCCAACCCACCCCAACCGCAATTCCTGCCCTCCCACGGTATCCGACCTGGGCGCCAACCCAACCCTGGCGCGTGCAACGGGACCTGAGGGCTGCGACGATGGGTGGATGCACGCTGACATCGTGATTCGAGGGGGAACCGTGGTGGACGGCACCGGTGCCCCCGGACGCCCCGCCGACGTCGCCATCACCGGAGGCCGCATCAGCGACATCGGTGCCAACCTGCAGGGAGGCCGCGTGCTCGATGCGTCCGGGCAGGTCGTGAGCCCCGGCTTCGTCGACATCCACACCCATTACGACGCGCAGGTCTTCTGGGACCCGAACCTGACGCCCTCGTCGTTCCACGGAGTGACGTCGGTCATTGCGGGCAATTGCGGCTTCTCCATCGCGCCCATCCGCGCCGACGGGGTGCCGCTGCTGGCCCGGACCCTCCAGCACGTGGAGGACATGAGCTTCGACACCCTGGCCGCCGGCGTGCCGTGGGGCGACTTCGAGACGTTCCCCCAGTATCTCGACGCGGTGGAGTCACGAGGGACGGCGCTCAACTTCGGGTGCTACGTCGGGCACACCGCCGTGCGGCTGTACGTCATGGGCGAAGACGCCTACGAGCGCCCGGCGTCCGACGACGAGATCGCGCTGATGCAGGCGGTAGTGGCCGACGCCATGGCAGGCGGCGCCGCGGGATTCGCGTCCAGCGCGTCGCCGACGCACAACGGCGACAGTGGCCGGCCGGTGCCGTCGCGGGTGGCCGATCTGGCCGAGCTACGGGCGCTGCTCGAGCCGGTGAAGCAGTGCGGGCGCGGGGTGGTGGCGTTGCTGCCGGGCGGCGTCTTCCCCAACCAGGAGGTCTTCCGGCTCCAGCGTGAGGTGGGGCGCCCCTTCACGTGGACGGCGCTGCTCACGGTGAAGGGCTACCCGTACCACGAGAAGGTCGTGGCGGAGCACGACGCCGCCTGGGCCGACGGGGTCGAGGTCTGGCCGCAGGTGTCGTGTCGCCCCCTGGTCTTCCAGATGAACCTCTCCGAGCCGTTCACCCTCAACATGCGCCCCACCTTCGCCGCGCTGATGGGCAAGTCGAAGGCCGAGCGCGTCGCCGCCTACCGCGACCCCTCCTGGCGGGCCACGGCCTGGGACGACGTGAGCGGCAAGGCCGGCGGCTTCCCCCTCAACTGGGCGGCCATTTCGGTGGCCGAGTCGCCCTCCCACCCCGAGCTGGCCGATCACCCGGTGGCCGTGCTGGCCGAGGAGCGTGGCTGCACCCCGCTCGACGTGATGCTCGACGTCTCGCTCGACGACGACCTCCAGGCCCGCTTCTGGTCCGTGCTGGCCAACGACGACCCCGAGGCCATCGCCTGGCTGTTGCCGCGCGACAACGTCCTGTTGGGCCTGGCCGACTCCGGGGCCCATGTCTCGCAGCTCTGCGACGCCTGCTTCTCGACCGACCTGCTCGGCAACTGGGTCCGCGAGCGCGGCGTCATGCCGCTGGAACGGGCCATCCACAAGCTGACCGGCGAGCCCGCCGGCGTCTACGGCCTGTCCGATCGGGGGACGGTCGAGGTGGGCAAGGCGGCCGACCTGTGCGTCTTCGACCCCGACACGGTGGCCCCGGGCCCGTTGCGGCGTGTGCGCGATTTCCCGGCCGACGGCGAGCGCCTGACGGCGGACGCGCCGGTGGGAATGACCCACACGCTGGTGAACGGCGTGCCGATCCGGGTCGACGGAGCGGCGGACGAAGAGGGCCTGGCGACCCGCCCGGGCGCCGTGCTGCGAAGCTGAGCGCCCCGGCGCTCGACACGGTCAGCATCGGATCGAGCACGGGCGGACCCAATTGAATCGGATTGAATACTGACGGATCGAACTCTGGCGGAGTGAACTGTTTTGGCGGATCGAACTCTGGAAGGGGTCATTGAATGACACGACTTCGCGTCGAACGGATCCTGTGCGACAACCCGGAATGCGTGACCTACGTCGATGAGCTCGTGCGCGAGGACCCGGGCGAGGATGTCGAGTTGGTCGAGCACGTCCGCAGCCTGACTGCGGTGGAGATCGGCTGGGTGCAGATCGGGGACAGGGACTTCTGTCCGACGCACCTCGGCGACATCGAATGAGTCGGGCGGGCCCGGGACGGGGTCAGGTGACGTCGCGACGGAAGGTCGTGAAGTAGCCGAGGGCCAACGGCCCCAGGCCCCAGGCCAGGAGCACGAGGCCGCCCTGCCACCAGGCCAACAGCTGCACTCCGCCGTGCCCGTTGCCACCGCCGAAGCCCCGGGCGATGTCCCCGGCCAGGGCCGCCCCGGCCCCGTTGGGGAGCCAGTTCAGGTTGTAGTGGAAGATCGCCCTGGCCAGAGCGATGAGGATGCCCTCCAGAATCAGGGTGCCGCCGATCGTCAGGAGGATGGCGGCCACCTGGTTCTTGACCAGGGTCCCGAACCCGAGTCCGAACAGGCCGAGGAGCACCGCCGAAACCAGCAGCCCGGGGACCACCGCACCGACCTGGTCCGTCACCTGCGAGGTGACGCCGCCGAGCGCGGCGTTCCAGGGCAGAGCCACCGCCGCCACGGCGACGAGCCCCAGGAGCGCGATGAAGATCGACCACACCGCGGTGGCGATGACCTTGGCCAGCAGGACCCGGCTCCTCACGGGAACGAGCACCAGCGACGTCGTGATGGTCTTGTGGCGGTACTCGCCCGTGATGCAGAGCACGCCGATGATCGGCGCGAGGACCTCAATCCCGAAGTAGCCGGCACCGAGGAGCTCGCGCCGGTGCGCCAGCGACGAGACGTAATAGAAGGTGTGGCCGGGGAAGCCGGCTGAGGCCAGCACGGCCAGGATGATCAGGACCGTCAAGGGGAAAGCCAAGGCGAAGGTCACCCACACCCCCGGCATGGAGCGCATTTTGATGAGCTCGGCGCGCAGGGCGTTGATCATGGTGCCTCCACGCCGCCGAAGCCCAGCCCTGATGTCAGCGAGAGGAAGACGGACTCGAGGTCGCCGCCCTCCTGGGTCAGCTCATAGAGGATGATCTGATTCGAGGCCAGCAGGGGCCCGACCTGCTCGGGCGTCACGCCGTCCATGGCCAGCTCGTCGTGTGTCAGCCGGCGGAATGCGACGCCGGCCTGCGTGAGGACACCGGCCAGGCGGTCGGCCTCGGGGGTGCGGGCCCGCATGACCATGCCGGTGATGCCGGCGGTGATCTCGTCGAGCGTGCCTTGGGCCTTCAGCTGCCCGAACGACACGATGACCGCGTCGTCGATGGTCTGGGCCATCTCGGACAACAGGTGGGAGGAGACGAGCACGGTGCGGCCCTCGCTGGCCAGGTAGCGCATGAAGTCGCGCAGCCAGGCGATGCCCTGCGGGTCCAGCCCGTTGGACGGCTCGTCGAGGATGAGGACGTCCGGATCGCCGATGAGGGCCGTGGCCAGCTCCAGGCGCTGGCGCATGCCCATGGAGAAGCCGCCGATCTTGCGCTTGGCGTCACCGGTGAGCCCGACCAGGCCGAGCACCTCGTCGGCGCGCTTCTCGTCGTGGCCGCCGGCCCGCGCCGCCATGCGCAGGTGCGTCCGGGCGCGCCGCGCCGGGTGGAAGCTCGTGGCCTCCAGCACGGCCCCGACAGTGGACGTCGGGTTGTCCAGGTCTTGGTAGTTGCGCCCGGCAATGGTCGCCGTGCCGGCGGAAGGGTGCACCAGGCCGAGGAGCATGCGCAGCGTCGTCGTCTTGCCGGAGCCGTTGGGTCCCAGGAACCCGGTGACGCGTCCGGGCTCGACGGTGAAGGAGAGGTCGTCCACGGCCAGCACGGGCCCGAAGTGCTTCGAGAGTCCCCGGATCTCGATCGGCAGCCCACGGGTGGCGGCGCCGACGCTCATCGGGGCGACCCTAGCGCGGACGTTCTCGCCGACTCGGTCACGCGCCGCCGCCCACCCGCCGATGGAACGTCCAGGTCAGGCGGGTGTGCGGCGCTCGACGAGCTGATCGGGCAACAGGAGGCGCACCGACACCGCGAGCTCGTCGTACACCCGTGCCATGGTCGACCAGCCGTTGACCCAGCCGACCAGGGCCGAGTACCAGACGTGGCCGATCATGCGGGCCCGGTCGGACATGTCGGGCACGTCGCGCTCACCCATCGCCCGCGAAATGATGCCTTCCATCAGCAGCGTGATCTGCTGCTGGCAGCCGACGGCTGCCGGGTCCGGCGAGGACAGCGAGGTGAACACCGCCGTGACCAGCTTGGGCTGGCGGCCCATGGCTCGCAGCGCACGGTCGAGGACGTCCAGGACGCGGTCGGCCGGATGTTCGCCCCGCGGCGGGTGCTGCCCGATCCGTGTGTCGAGCAACTCGACCCAGTGCACGAGGGTGGCCGCCAGCAGGTGGTCCTTGCTCGTGAAGTAGCGGTACACCGTTCCCATGGCGACGTCGGCCCGGGCGGCGACATCGCGCATCTGGACCGCCTCGTAGCCACCCTCGAGCCCCAACGCCATGGCCGCGTCGATCACGCGCTGGCGCCTGGCCTGCTGCGCGCGGGTGAGCGGGCGGGTCAGCGTCTGCTCCATCCCGACAGCGTATCCGCAGCGCCACCTGGGTCTTCGGGAGCCGGGCCGATACGCTGGGCCGCCATGTCAGGACGAAGCCCCGGGCGTGAGGCCACCGTCGTCGACCTCGACGCCTACGCCGAGCAGATGGCCACGACCGATGGCCGGGTGCCCGGCGAACGGGGGCGCCAAACCCGCCAGCGGCTGCTCGACGCCACCGTGGAGCTCCTGGCCACCACGTCGTGGCGGTCCGTCAAGGTCACCGACATCGCCCGGCAGGCCCAGACGTCGCCGGCGACCTTCTACCAGTACTTCGCCAATGTCGAGCAGGCGATCCAGGTGCTGGCCGAGGGGATGGTCGACCAGGCGGGCCAGCTGGCCGACCTCGTGGACGGGAACTGGTCCGAAGAGTCGAGTTGGGACACCGCCCTCACCGTGACGCAGGGATTTCTCGGCTACTGGGAGGACAACCGCGCCGTGTTCCGGGTGGTCGACCTGGCCACGGAGGAGGGCGATGGGCAGTTGCGGGGCATCCGGGTGCGAGCGCTCAACGCCGTCACGGTGGCGCTGGCCCAGGTGATCGCCACGGCCTCGCCGTCGCCCGAGGGCGGGCCGACCGGGGCCACCTGCTCACCGGCCGGCGTCGATCCCATGGCCGTGGCCGGCACCTTGGTGGCCATGTTCGCCAGCGTGTCGGCCCACCGCTACGGGTTCGAGTTCTGGGGGATCCGGACGCGCAACCTCATCGACACCCAGGCGCGGACCCTGCACTGGGCCGTGACCGGACGGGAGGCGCCACCGGCCGAGATCCAGGCGCGTGAACGCACGCGGCCCCGCACCGGCCCCGTGCTCGGCGGCGCCACGGCGCGCCGCGGCACCAGCACGATTACTTGAGGGCGACGGGGTTGAGGGGCGTGCCGAGCCCCTGGGTCAGCGGCAGCGGGGTGGCGTCGAGCAGGAAGCTGTAGCGCCCGTCGGCGGCGCAGTCCTCGGCCAGCGCGTCGAGCACCCAGTTCTGGCCCTGGGTCAGGCCCATCTCCACCAGGTGCAGGAGATGCACGGGCAGGTAGGCATCGTCGTGCTGACTCGGGTACACCTCGAAGACCAACGTGTCGGTCGCCACCGCGGCGACGTCGTGGCGGTGGAACCACTCGGCGGTCTCGATGGTCAGTCCGGGCGACGGCCATGTGTAGGCGACCAGGTCCCGCCGTTCGGGCGCCAAGTGCACCATTTGGCCGGTGCGCACGAGAACGATGTCACCCGGCTCCATCGCGACGTCGGCCATCTCGCGCGCCGCGTCGAGGTCGCCGGGCATGATGGGGTACCCCGGCTCGAGCACGTCACGCCCGAGGGCCCGGGCCACGTCCAGCAGGACGCCCCGGCTCACCACGGCGCCGAGCCGGTGGATGCCGCAGCGGGCGGCGCCGTCGGCCGACACCGTCGACGCCGGGTACCCGTTGTAGATGACACCGCCGTAGCTGCTGTGGGCCAGGGCGTCCCAGTGCGTGGCGCACTGCGTGGCCAGGGTGAGGACGTCCTCGCTGAAGCAGACCCATTCGGGTTGGTCGGCGTTGACCGGCTGGTTCACCTGAACCATGGTCCTGGTCGGGTTGACGCGCCCCTCCACGAAGCCGAGCTGGATCCCCTCCGCCTCCGAAAGGGGCAGCCCGAGTGCGAAGGCCCGGCCGGAGACCACGGCGGCCGCGCCCCGGCGCCGGGCGGCGTGGTCGATCAGGTTGAGGGTGCCGATCTCGTCTTCCGGCCCCCACCGGCCCCAGTTCCGCACCCGGGCCGCCATCTCGGTGAACACCGGCGGGACGGCCACGCGCGCACTTTATCGCCGGGCTCGGTTGTCCCCAACCGGGTGGGCGGCGATACTGAAGATGCGAACCAGTTCGCAGCAACCTCAGGGAGGGATTGCCGATGACGACGACACGCGCCGCGGTGTGTACCGGGCTGAACGAGCCCTGGAAGACGGAAGAGATCGAGATCGACCCCCCGGGCAACCGCGAGGTCCGGGTGAAGATGGTCTGGTCGGGCATGTGCCACTCCGACGAGCACCTGCGCACCGGTGACATCAGCCAGACGCCAGAGGTGCTCGAGATGATGGGCGTGAAGTCCATGTTCCCGGTGGTCGGCGGCCACGAGGGCTCGGGCATCGTCACCGAGGTCGGGACCAATGTGACCCAGGTGGCCCAGGGTGACCACGTGGCTGTTTCGTTCATCCCCTCCTGTGGGACGTGTCACTGGTGTGCCTCCGGACGACAGAACCTGTGCGATCTCGGGATGATGACGCTGGCGGGCGGCATGATCAGCGATGGCACCTACCGCTACCACCTGGCCGGCGAAGACCTGAACCGGATGGCGCAGCTCGGCACGTTCGCCGACGAGATGGTCGTGCACGAGAACTCACTCGTGAAGATCAACCCCTGGGACAACATGAAGGCGGCGGCGCTCATCAGCTGCGGCATCGCCACGGGCTTCGGCTCAGCCGTGGACCGCGCCAAGGTGAAGCCGGGCGAGACCGTGGTGGTGATCGGTTCGGGTGGCGTCGGTTCCGGCGCCATTCAGGGCGCCCGCATCGCCGGGGCGCGCACGATCATCGCCGTGGACCCCGTGCCCTTCAAGCTGGAGAAGGCCAAGGAGGTCGGCGCCACGCACACGGCGGCGTCCATCCTCGATGCCCAGATGATGCTGCCCGAGCTGACCATGGGCCGCAACGCCGACGTGGTGATCCTCACGCCGGGCGTGCTCAAGGGCGAACTCATCGCACAGGCGTGTGGCCTCGGGTCCAAGGACGCCCGGATCGTCGTGACGGCCATCGCGCCGTTCGACCAGATGGACGTGCAGCTCAACCTGTTCAACCTGGCCATGTTCAACCAGGCCATCCTGGGCACGGTCTTCGGTTCGCAGAGCCCGCGGGTGCAGGTGCCGAATCTGCTCAACCTCTTCGAGGCCGGCGAGTTGAAGATCGACGAGATCATCACCCAGGAGTACACGCTCGACCAGGTGCAGCAGGGTTACGAGGACCAGGCCGCCGGCACCATCGTGCGTGGCGTCGTCAAGTTCGACAGCTGATCTGAACGGGTACTCCGCGGCACGCCGCGGTGTGTTCAGCCGAGGTGGCGGCTGAACCCTTCGGGGATGACCAGGTCGTCGGGGCTGAGGTCGTGGATCGACGCGTGCCCGAGGCCCAGCAGGGCGGACTCAATGCCGCTCCGCATGATGTCGAGCACGTTCTCCACGCCGGCCTGCCCGTTGGCGGCCAGGCCCCACAGTGAGGCTCGGCCGATCATGACGGCCTTGGCCCCCAGTGCCAACGCCTTGACGGCGTCACCGCCCCGCCTGATGCCCCCGTCGAGGACGACGTCGATCTGATCGCCCACGGCGGTCGCCACCGCAGGGAGGGCGCGGATGGTGGCGGGGGTGCCGTCGAGGTTGTTGCCACCGTGGTTCGACACCGAAATGGCACTGACTCCGGCGTCAACGGCCCGCTTGGCGTCGTCGACCCGGCTCACGCCCTTGAGCATGAACGCTCCGCCCCATTGCTCGCGCAGCCAGGCGACGTCGTCCCAGCTCGGCGGCGGTGTCCCCATCCACTCGCCGTAGGCGCCGAAGAATGTCGGCCCGGTCTGGCCCTTGGCCACCATGTTCGGCGTCGTCAGGTCCGGCCATTTCCCGGTGCGGGCGAAGGAGAGCAACCAGCGCGGGCGGGCCAGTGCCTCGGGGGCGAAGCGCGCCATGGCCCGCAGGTCGACGGTCTCGGGGATGGTGGGACTGCCCCAGTCGCGCCCGTGCGAGAAGGACCAGTCCAGCGTGGCGATGAGGCCGACCGCCCCGGCGGCCCGGGCCCGCTCGACCCTGGCCGCGATCTGGTCACGCGTCCCGATCCAGTAGATCTGGAAGAAGGTTTGCGGGTTGGCCGCCACCACATCTTCGACCGGCATGCTGGCGAACGAGCTGAGACCCATGGCGGTACCGCGGGCCGCCGCCGCGGAGGCCATGGCGACCTCGCCGCCCGGGTGGACGGCCTGGACCCCCGTCGGGGAGATCAAGACGGGGAAAGAGATCTCCTGGCCCATCACCTTGGTGGTCAGGTCCCGGCTCTGGGCCAGGCCGGCCACGTGCGGGGCGAAGCCCAGCTCCGAGTACGCGGTGATGTTGTCCTCGAGCGTGAGACCCCGCTCGGATCCGGCGATCAACGCGCCGTAGACCGACTTGGGCAGGCGTTTCTTGGCGCGTCGCTGCGCCTCCGCCACCGTCTCGAACCACTTGTTTGCCATGGCGACCTCTCCTGCTGGCTGTTGTCCCCGCACCCCCGGAAGGTGCAGCAAGGACCGAAAGACTCTACGCGCCACGCTGCAGACGCCCCAGCCCGGGCGACCCCGCCACCCCCGTCGACCCCGCCACCCCCGTCGACGGCAGCCCCGGCTATCCCGGCCGTAGGGTCGCTGCATGCCCGAGCCCGAGCCCGTCCCCCTGACCCCGGAGAAGAAGGCCGCACGTGCCGCCAGCTTCGGCGGCGCTGCCTCGCACTACGACCGGTACCGACAAGGGCCGCCCATGGCGGCGGTGGATTGGGTCCTGCCAGGACCGGTGCGGCGCGTGGTCGACCTGGGTGCCGGCACCGGCGCCCTGTCCCGGCTCCTGGTCGGTCGCGCCGAAGAGGTCATCGCGGTGGAGCCCGACGACCGCATGCGGGCGGTGCTCACCGATTCGGTGCCGGGCGTGCGGGCCGTGGCCGGTCGGGGCGAGTCGATCCCCCTGCCCGACGCCAGCGTGGACGCCGTGCTGGCGTCGTCCTCGTGGCACTGGATGGACGCGGTCCCCACCCTGCTCGAGGTCGGCCGGGTCCTCGTTCCCGGCGGCACGCTCGCCGCAGTCTGGTCGGGGCCCGACACGGACACCGGCCTCATCGCCCAGGCGCAGGCGCTGCTCAGCGGTGAAGGGTCGGCCGCCACGGCTGGCATCGACGTCCGCAGCCAAACGGAGTTGCACGCGGCCCTGAACGACGGGTCCGCGCTGGTGCATGCGCTCGAGATCCCGGCCGGGGTTCCCTTCGACCAGCCCGAGCAGATGGTGATCACGTGGGACATGGCACTGAATGCCGACGAACTGATCGGGCTGCTCGGAACCTTCAGTTGGGTCATCCTCATGGAGGACGAGGCCCGGGAACGGCTGTTCGAGACGGCGCGGCGGGTGCTGCGTGAGGCCCTGGGTGTCTCGGGCGACGTCACGGTCGATATCGGGTACCGGGCCGAGGTGTTCAAAGCGCGCCGCCAGGACTGAACGCACGCGCGGGCCGGGTTCGTACCATTGACCCGTGTCCACAGAACTGCGGCCCGCGACGGCAGACGACATCGAAGGAGTGCTGGCTTTCTGGAGGGAGGCAGCCGAGCCGACGTCGACCGACTCGGCCGAGGTGCTCGCTGCCCTCGTCCGTTATGACCCCGGTGCGCTGATCGTGGCCGAGGCGGGCGGGCGGATCGTGGGCTCTGTCATCGCCGGTTGGGACGGCTGGCGCGGGTCCATCTATCGGCTGGCGGTCGTGTCCGACCACCGTCGCCGCGGGCTGGGGCACTCGCTCCTCCGGGCGGCCGAGGACCGTCTGACCGCGCTCGGAGGGCGTCGCCTGCACGCCATCGTCGTCGAGTCCAACGACAACGCGGTTGCGTTCTGGACGGCGACGGACTGGGAGCACCAGGCCGGCCAGCTCCGCTTCGCCAAGGGCTGACCGTGTCCTCGGCTCGTTGATCTGCCGGTCAGCCCTTCCCCTCCGCCGCAGGTGGCCGCAACGAATCACGGAGGCCGGGAGACGACCAGACGCGGGCGCGCCACGCGACGCGAGGGATGAGGGGGACGACCGTCCGCTCCCGCGCGCACCCGATCCAGACGCCGGTGCCGTAGGCGACATCGTCGGCCACGTGCACGGCGACCGCGCGCACCGGGTCGACCCCCTGCCGGTCGCCGGTCCATTCGGCCAGCGCGGGGACCACCAGCGCCAGCGCCGCCATCGTGCGCGTCCGGCGGAAGAGCAGTCCGAGCACGAGCGCCGGCGACCAGGCCCGCGTCAACGAGGCGAGAGTCGGGAGCGCAGCGCGCGTCGTGCCTCCACCGGCGATGTGTGCCGCCACCCCCACGGGGTCGCGCACGAGCCCCCGCAGACGGTGCGCCAGGATGGCGATGGACGCCGACAACGCAGTCAGTGCGAGGACGGGCTTTCGGGCCAGCACGAGTGCCCAGACCGCCAGCGACCAGCCGGAGAGCTGGGCCGGAGCCAGCCGGATCCCGTGGCGTCGGGCCAATGGACCGGCCGTCGTGCCGTAGAACATTCGCCGGGTCAGATACGCCCTGAGTGTCGGCGGAGGGTCATGGGTGACGGTGCTCGAGGGCTCGTAGCGCACCTCCCAGCCGGCGTCGCCCAGGCGCCACACCAGGTCCACGTCCTCGCCACCCCGCAGCGCAGGGTCGAAGAGATCGGAGCCTGTGGCCACGTCGGCCCGGACCAGGAGGGCCGCGCTCGGGACGAACGAGACCCGGCCCCCGGGCCGCACCGGCCCCGCCCGGGTCCCGCGGTCGAGCGACCCGCGCGCCCCTCGTAGCGCGCAGGTCCATCCGCGGGCACGATGCGCGGCGCCACCGCCGCCACCAGCGGGTCGTCGAAATGGCCGAGCAATGGCCGCAGCCAGTCATCGGTCGGCACGCAGTCCGAGTCCACGAACGCAACCAGCGGGCTCCGGACGGCGGCCAATCCGGCATTGCGAGCGCCGGCCGGGCCGACGTTGATGGGCAACCCGACGAAGCCTGCGCCGTGGCGCTCGGCGGCCTCCTTGCTCGCGGCCGCGTCGACCGACGCATCGTCGACCACGATGCACGCCAGGCCTCCGAGCGCGAGGAGCAGGCGCTCGAGCTGAGCGCCCCGGTCCCGCACGGGCACGACGACGGTCACGTCGCCGGGTCCCAAGGCGCCCGCGGCCGGCACCGGGATGAACGCGCCGGCGGACACCAACCGCCGAGCCAGCAGCTGCGCCGGCCGCCGCGGTCCGACGGCGTGTCCGTCCCGCCAGCGCTCCACCAGCCGGTGGGCCCGGTCCGATATCCGGAGGAGCCGGAGGGGGCTGCCCCCCAGCAGGACGGTCCCGCCGTCGAAATCCCGGGTCGACGCGTCCTCGGTCAGGGTGAAGGAACCCGGGAGTGGCGTGGTGGCCCCGGCCGGCGCTTGTCGGAGTGAAGACGGCGTCACGGGCGCGCTGAGCTGGGGCACCGCTCAATCTTGGCAGTCCGGGCCGGCGATAGGCTGGGCCCGTGCCCAGAGGAGGTCGGGATGCTGGTTGAGGACCAAGACACCCAGGACGTCGAGGAGCTGAGCGACGATGACGTCGACGAGCTCCTCGTCGAAGAGGTCTCCATCGACGGGATGTGCGGCGTCTATTGAGTGTGACCGAGGCACGGCCCGAGAAGGCCGTGTTCGCAGTCGAGCAGGCCTGGCAGCTCAACCCGCAGGTCGCCCTGCGGGACGAGTCCTTCGGGGCGCTCGCCTATCACTATGGCAACCGCCGCCTGGTCTTCCTCAAGTCGCGGACGCTGGTCGAGCTGGTGTCCTCACTGGGTGAGTACCCGAGCGCGGCCGAGGCGATCGCTGCGCTGGTACCCGTGGGCCAACAGGCGTCATACCGGCGTGCGCTGGCACGCCTGGCCGCATCGGAGGTCATCGATGTCCGCTGATGCGCCGCCACTGCCCTTGAAGGAGCAGTTCAGCCGCGGCCTCGATGCACCCATCTGCCTCACCTGGGAGCTCACCTACGCCTGCAACCTCGCCTGCGTGCATTGCCTGAGCTCGTCGGGTCGGCGCGATCCGAACGAGCTCACGCCGGCCGAGGCCCGGGGCATCGTCGACGACATGGTCGAAATGAAGGTCTTCTACGTCAACATCGGCGGGGGCGAGCCCATGTTGCGGCCTGACTTCTTCGACCTCGTGTCCTACGCGGTCGAACGCAAGGTCGGCGTCAAGTTCTCGACCAACGGGACCCGGCTCACCGCCGAGCGCGCCCGGCAGCTCGCCGCGCTCGACTACCTCGACGTCCAGATCAGTATCGACGGCGCCACCGCAGCCGGCAACGACGCCTTCCGCGGCGAGGGCTCGTTCGCCGCCGCCCGCGCCGCCATGGACAACCTGGCCGCCGCCGACTTCGGGCCCTTCAAAATAAGCGTGGTCGTCACCCGGCAGAACGTCGAGGAGCTCGACGCGCTCGCCGCCATCGCCGACTCCTACGGCGCGCAGTTGCGACTCACCCGCCTGCGCCCCTCGGGCCGCGCCGTCGACACCTGGGACGCCCTGCACCCGACCGCCGCGCAGCAGCGCACGCTCTACCACTGGCTGGTCGAGCGCCCGGGCGTCTTGACCGGCGATTCCTTCTTCCATCTCTCGGCCCTCGGTGAGCCGCTCGACGGCTTGAACCTGTGCGGGGCAGGCCGGGTCGTCTGCCTCATCGATCCCATCGGTGACGTCTACGCCTGCCCCTTCGTCATCGACCGCCAGTTCCTGGCCGGCAACGTGCGCGACGCCGGCGGCTTTCCCTCGGTCTGGCGGGACTCGGCCTTGTTCACCTCGCTGCGTGAGCCGCAGAGCGCGGGCGCCTGTGCGTCGTGTGGCTCCTTCGATGCCTGCCGGGGCGGCTGCATGGCCGCCAAGTTCTTCACCGGCCTGCCGCTCGACGGCCCCGACCCCGAATGCGTGCACGGGCACGGGGAGACAGCGCTGGCGGCGCTGGAGGCACGACCGCAGTCCGCACTGGGCCATTCAAAGATCGCCCGGGACGGGACGCCGCTGCCGGTGCCCATGCCGGTCCGCGTGCCCGTTCGGTTCCGCTCGCCGGCCCGCACCTGAGGGCGTGCAGCTCGCCGGCGCCACCTGGCCCCAGGTGGAGGCGACGGGGGCACGCACGGTGCTGGCGGTCCCGTTGGGCTCGCTCGAGCAGCACGGCCCGCACCTTCCGCTCGATACCGACACCCGCATCGCCGCCACCCTCGCGGCCGGCCTTGCGGCGCGTTGTGCAGCCGTCACCGTGGCACCCGCCGTGGCCTACGGCGCCAGCGGTGAGCACGCCGGCTTCCCGGGCACCCTCCTCGTCGGTCACACGGTGCTGGCCGACCTGCTCGTCGAGCTCGTGCGCTCCGCCCGAGCCGCCTTCGCCGGCGTCGTGTTCGTCAACGCCCACGGCGGCAATGCGGACGCGCTGGTCTCGGTCGAGCGTCGCGCCGCGCGGAGAGCGACGACGTGCTCGTCTGGCGCGCCGTGACACCCGGAGGGGACGCGCATGCCGGCCGGACCGAGACGTCGTTGCTGCTGGCCATCGACCCCGCCGCGGTCCGTCTCGACCTGGCCGAGCCGGGCCGGACCGAGCCGATCGCCACCTTGTTGCCCCGTCTACGCGCCGAAGGGGTGCGACCGGTATCGTCCAACGGCGTGCTGGGCGATCCGACAGGCGCCAATGCCGAAGAGGGCAGTGCGCTGCTCGACGACCTGGTGCGTGACCTGGCCGCGACCGTGACACGGCACTGGGCCCTGTCGTGAGCCCGGCTGCAGTCGTCACGGGTGCGGCCCGGGGCATCGGCGCCGCCACCGTTGACGCGCTCGTGGCCGCAGGATGGCACGTGGTGGCGGTGGACCGCATCGCCGATGACCCCGCCCTGAGCTATCCGCTCGCCACCAAGGCCGAGCTGGAGGAGGTGGCGAGCCGCCACGGGGCGAACGTGCGCACGGTGGTGGGCGACGTCCGCAGCGCATCGGACATGCGCGCCGCCGTGGAGGAAGCGGTGACGCACTTCGGCGGTCTCCAGGCCGCCGTCGCCGCGGCCGGTGTCATCAGCGGCGGGCCGCTGGCCTGGGAGATCCCCGACGCCCAGTGGGACGTGCAGTTCGATGTCAACGTCAAGGGCGTACGGCACCTGGCCGCCGCCGCGGTGCCGACCCTGCTGGAAGCGGCTCAACCGCGGCAAGGGCGCGTGGTGGCCGTGGCCTCGACCGCCGGGTTGCTCGGGCTGCCCCGCCTGAGCGCCTACAGCGCATCCAAGCACGCCGTGATCGGCTACGTCCGCTCGCTGGCGGCCGATCTGGCCGGCAGCGGCATCACCGCCAACGCCATATGCCCCGGCTCGACCCGCGGCCCGATGCTCGACGCCTCGGCCGCGGTCTACGACCTGCCGTCCACCGACGAGTTCGCCACCCACCACCTCGTGCAGCGGCTGCTCGAGCCTGCCGAGCCGGCCCCGTTGATCGCCTGGTTGTGCGGCCGGGACTCGTCGGGCCTGACCGGGGCGGTCCTGCCGGTCGACGGCGGCATGACGGCTTCGTAACCAACGACAGGAGACACGCCATGGCTGAGTGCACGCATCTGGACCAGGTCGGCGAGGTCGATCCGCAGACGCCGGCCGGCTGCGGCGAGTGCATGAAGATCGGCGGCACGTGGGTGCACCTGCGCCTGTGCCTGTCCTGCGGGGAGGTCAACTGCTGCGACTCCTCGCCCAACCGGCACGCCACCCACCACTTCCACGAGTCGGGCCACCCGCTCATCCAGTCCTTCCAGCCCGGTGAGGACTGGGTCTGGTGCTACGTCGACGAAGTTGCCATGGAGCCCGGCTAGATGCTCTGCCCGTAGGTGGTGTCGCGCCGGTCGGTGCGATTGGAGCCGACCTCATTGACGGCCCGCCGCAGATCCGTCACCAGTGCCGGCACGGTGGCAGCGCTGCCGGCGTGCACCGTGGCATGGAGCGAATCAGGGCGGTTCTGCCGGTCGAGGTACCAGCCGGACGCCGCCAGCAGCTCACCAACAGCGAAGATGTCGAGCGTCTCCGGATCGCGGGCGCCGAATGCCAATACCGTGGCCGGCGGGTCACCACGCACCTCGAGACCATCGATCGACAGAATCCCCGCCCGCAGCTCACGCGCCACGTCGTGCGCGGTGCGGGTGAGCTCGAGGTAGCCGTCGCGGCCGATGTGCATCAGAGCGGCCCACGCCGCGGCGACCGGTCCCGCCGGCCGGGTCCCGGCCATGGCGGTGGAGGCGTAGAACCCGCCCAGCCAGTCCGTGGTCACGAACAACTGCTTGCGGGCCAGCTCGTGCGTCCGGTAGAGGATCACCGACACGCCCTTCGACGCGTAGCCGTACTTGTGCACGTCGGCCGACATGGACGTGACACCGGGCACACGGAAGTCGAACGGCTCGTCCAGGCGACCGAGCTCGACCAGGAAGGGGAGGAGGAAGCCACCCATGCAGGCGTCGACGTGGCACAAGATGCCGCGTTCGAGCGCCAGCGCGGCAATGTCGGCGATGGGGTCGAGCACCCCCTGCGGGTAGGTCGGGGCCGAGCCCACCACCATGATCGTCTGGTCGGTGCACGCCTCGGCCAAGGCGTCGGCCCGGACGCGAAAGTCTCCGTCGACCGGGACGCGCACGAGGTCCACGTCGAAGTAGTCGGCCGCCTTGGTGAATGCCGCGTCCGCGCTCTCGGCGGCCACGACCTGTGGCCGGGCTATCCCCCGGTCGCGGCCGACGTCGCGGGCCGTTTTCACGGCCTGCAGCAGGCTCTCGGTGCCACCCGAGGTCAGGTACCCCTCCACGGCACCACCGGACGCGGCATCGTCGGCACCGAGCAGCGAGGCGGTGTTGGAGACGATGTCGTGCTGCATCACGCCGATGCTGGGGAAGGCCAGGACGTTGAGACCGTTCTCCGCGCTGTAGAGAGCCAGCGCATCGGAGAGGAGCTCGTGCACGTCGTCACCCGCCGAGTAGACGAGGCTGAACACGCGACCACCCCGCCAGTCCTGGTCGTCCTGCTTCATGGTGATCAGCCGCTGCATGACCTCGCCGCGGGGGAGGCCCTGCTGCGGCATCGGGGTGTGGGGGAAGGTGGCCATCCACTGTTCTTACTCCACCGAGGCCAACGCGTACGGTGGCTCCGTGACCGACCGGCGTGCAGACAGCGATATGGAGCGACGTGAGTTCATAGGAGCGCTGGCCAAGCAACGGAAACTGCTCCTGCGCACCGTGCGCGGCCTTTCGGAGGACCAGGTTCGCCTCCGCCCCACCGCCAGCGCACTCTGCCTCGGCGGCCTGATCAAGCACGTGACGCTCGCGGAGCAGAACTGGTGCGACTTCATCACGCAGGGCACAGCCGCCATCGGCGACGGCGAGGGGACCAGCTTCGCCGAGCGCGCCACCACCTTCGAGATGACCGACGACGAGACAGTGGCGGTCCTGCGTCATCGTCACGACGAGGTGGCCCTCTCGACCGACGAGATGGTCATGGCGCTGCCGTCCCTCGACGTCTCGCACCCCCTGCCCGACGCACCCTGGTTCGAACAGGGCGCGTCATGGTCCGCCCGGCGCGTCCTCCTCCACATCGTCGCCGAGACCGCCCAGCACGCCGGTCACGCCGACATCATCCGGGAGTCGATCGACGGCGCCAGGACCATGGGCTGATCACCCCTATGAACTCCAGATGATGGCCTGGGGTTCGGTGTAGGCCAGCAGCCCGTAGTCGCCGCCGTCGCGCCCGACACCCGACATCTTGAAGCCACCGAAGGGCGCGTCGTGGTTCCGCTGGGCCGTGTTGATGCCGACGTGCCCCGCCTGGAGGCGCTTGGCCACGCGCAGCGCACGGGCGCCGTCCTTGGAGAAGACGTAGTCGTACAGGCCGAACTCGGTGTCGTTGGCGATGGCGATGCCCTCCTCCTCGTCGTCGAAGGGGATCATGGTGATGACGGGGCCGAAGATCTCCTCGCGCGCCACCCGCATGGTGTTGTCGCCGGTGATCAGCGTGGGCGCCACATAGAAACCGGTCGGCAGGTCGGCGGGGCGCTCCCCGCCGAGCACGATCTCGCCGCCGTCCTCAATGGCCGTCTGGATGTGCGCCTCAATGCGTCCCCGCTGCGCCGCCGAGATCACCGGCCCGATGATGGTGGCGGTGTCGGTCGGATCGCCCACCTTGAGATAGCCCGCCATTTGGACGAGCCCGTCGCGCACTTGATCGAACAGGCTGCGATGCACCACGGCCCGTGTCGGCGCGGTGCAGATCTGCCCGGAGTGGAAGGACCACGTCGACCCGATGCAGCCGATGGCGCCCTTCACGTCGGCGTCCTCGAAGACGACGCAGGCACCCTTGCCGCCGAGCTCGAGCAGCGTGCGCTTCATGGTGCGGGCCGCCTGCTCGCCGATCTTCACCCCGACCTGCGTCGAGCCCGTGAAGCTGACGCAGTCCACCTCGTCGGAATCCACCAACGCTGCGGAGGAGGCCGGACCGTTGCCGTTGACCAGGTTGACGACGCCCGGCGGGAAACCGACGTCGTTCAGAATGCGGACCAGCTCCACAATGGCCAGCGGATCCTGCGGCGCCGGCTTCACCACGACGGTGTTGCCGGCGGCCAGTGCCGGCGCCACCTTGCCCGCCATGTTGACCATGGGGAAGTTGTACGAGGTGATGCAGGCCACCACGCCGAGCGGCTGGCGATTGACCATGCCGCCGATGATCCCGCCCGGCGCCAGCGGCGTCGCCTGCGCGGGCTGCGGGAGCAGCGGCGTCTGGAGTAGGCCGCGTGGGTCGCGGGCGTAGCGCTCGAAGCGGTCGGCGGCGACGGGCACCTGCATGCGAGAGCCGACGGTCGCCGTCGCGCCCGTCTCGGCGATCACGAGGGGCAACAGCTCGGCCGACTTGGCCCGGATGGCCGCCGCTGCCTCTCGCATGAGCGCACCGCGCTCGTCGGCCGACCAGGCCGCCCATCCCGGCTGGGCCTCCTTGGCCGCGGCGGCGGCGGCCTGTGCGTCGTCGGCGCTGGCGTTCGGAGCCAGGCCCACGATCTCCTCGGTGGCGGGGTTGACGATCTCGTAGGTCCCGTCTGATGCGTCGACCCACTTGCCCCCGATCAGGAGCTGGTGCTCGTTGCGCTGGGTGGTCTCGGCCATGTCTGCTCCCGACTCGGGTGCCGCCAGCCGATCTGACGGCGCGTCACATTCAACCCCGCCCGGGCCGGGCTCCGCCAAAGTCGCAGCCCACGGCCCGATGCTGCGGGTCAGAATTCGGCTTGCCGGGAGGATTCTGAGCACGGTGGCGGGAGGAATCTGCTCTTTTATGACTTTTGTCACTTCGCAGGGGCATAGGACCTGTGGGATTCTCTACATTGGTAAACGTCCTCGGGGGAGTGAACGGAGTCGGTCATGAGTAGGCCCGCCGAAAAGGTCCCTACCCCCGCACGTCCCGGCGAGGAAACCGCGGTCAGCGTCGCCAACCAGTCCGTCGCAGGAATCGTGGGTGCCACCATCCTGGGCAGCGCCGATGTGGCCCGGGCCCGGGAGGGCCGCCGCATGGCCCGCCTACGCCGCCTGGTGGCGGTGGCCGCTCTCGCCCTCGGCTGGGTCGTCATCCGCCGGGTCAGCGGGCACGGCATCTTCCCCACCGTGCACCTGCCGCACGGGCTCGGCACCATCATCCCGATCATCCTCATCATCTGCATGCTGGGCGCGGTCATGTTGGCCCCGATGCTTGCCGCCGGTCGCTCACCGCACACCTTGATCCGACCCGGTGAGACCCAGGTCGGCCTCGAAGACCTGGTGGGCATCGATCCCATCAAGGCCGAGGTGGTGCGCTCCATCAACCTCTTCCTGGCCCATCAGACCTTCCGCGACGCCATGGGCGGCTCGGCCCGGCGCGGTGTGCTCTTCGAGGGGCCACCCGGGACCGGGAAGACCTTCGTGGCCAAGGCGATGGCCAAAGAGGCCAACGTTCCCTTCCTCTTCGTGTCCGCCTCGGCCTTCCAGTCGATGTACTACGGGCAGACGAATCGAAAGATCCGGTCCTTCTTCAAGCAGCTCCGCAAGTACGCCCGCAAGGAAGGTGGCGCCATCGGCTTCATCGAGGAGATCGACGCCATCGGTGCCACCCGGCGTGGCATGGGTGGCAGCGGCGGGGCCGAAGGTGTCTCCGGTGTGGTCAACGAGCTGCTCGTGCAGCTGCAGTCCTTCGACACCCCGACCCGCGGCCAGCGTGTCGCCTGGGCCTGGATCGATCTGCTCAACCGGTACCTGCCTGACGGCAGCAAGCTGCACAAGCCGCCCGTCGTGCCGGCCAACGTGCTCGTGGTGGGTGCCACCAACCGCAAGGACGACCTCGACCCGGCGCTCATCCGCCCCGGTCGCTTCGACCGTTCCATTTACTTCGGGTTGCCGGGCCGCCGCGCCCGGGCCGACATCGTTGCCTACTACCTCGGCAAGAAAGCCCATGCCGCCGATCTCGACGAGCACGGTGCGGTCGACATCGTCGCCGGCATGACCTTCGGGTACTCGCCGGCCGCGCTCGAGCGGCTCATGGACGAGGCGCTCGTCATCGCGCTGACGCACGGTCGTTCGGCCATGACCATGTCCGACGTGGCCGAGGCCAAGATGCTGGTCGAGCTCGGTGTCACCGACGAGACCATCTACACCCCGAATGAGCGCGATCGCGTGGCCACGCACGAGGCGGGTCACGCCACGGTGGCCTACTTCGTCGGCCAGACACGCCAGCTCGACGTGCTCTCTATCGTGAAGCGTCGCGACTCGCTCGGCCTGTTGCAGCACTCCGACACCGAGGAGCGCTTCACGAAGAGCAGCGAGGAGCTGCACACGCTGCTGCAGATCGCCATGGGCGGCATGGTGGCCGAAGAGCACTGGTTCGACGAGGTGTCGACCGGGCCCGCCTCCGACCTCGCTGCCGCCACCTCCATCGGTGCGCAGATGATCGGCGCCTGCGGAATGGGCACCTCCCTGATCTCGGTCGCCGCGGCCGGCAACGGCTACCTCGAGGGCAGCCTGGTCGACAAGGTGCTCGGCGACAAGGCGGCCCGGGCCGAGCTCGACACGCTGCTGATGGGGAGCTGCGACGCGGCCAAGGACATCGTGACCTCCCATCCCGAGGTCGTCGAGGCGCTGCGTGACGCCCTGCTCGAGCGGGACGAGCTCGTCGGCTCCGAGATCACCGAGGTGATCGAGGCGGCCCTGCAGGCGCCCGACCCTGCCGAGATCACCGACCCATCCGGTTGGCCGCGCGGCCTCGCCTGAATCCACGCCTCACTGCCGTGGGGCCGCTTTCCGCCCCCGAGCAGCCGCAGCACCATCCGGCCCAGCCGGCCCGGCTGCTTGGCCGCCCGGGCCGCCTTGGCTTCCGCCTCGCGGTCCTTGGTGAGCGGACCGCCGAGGCGCCAGTAGCGCCGACCCCCCCGCGGTAGGGCACGTAGTCGCGGACCGGTGGCAGAGGGCGCTTGGGCTTGCGCCGCTTCCGTTTCCCTTGCTCACCCGCCGAGTGTGGCGCACGAATGACCCCGCAGGAGCGCCGGAGCCATCGATACGATCTCGGAGCAGCGCCGGCAAGCCGTTCCCGCCGCCACGGGAGGCAATCGTGAGTACCTCTGAGCAGAACGACGCGGGGAGCCACGCTCTCCGGCCTTGCGTCCTGGGCAGCTGCTCCGTATCCGGGCCATCTGGGTGATGCCGCTGCTCATTTTCGGGCGTCCTGGTGTTCTTGATGACCCTCTTCTACATCGGCTCGGTGGTCAACCCGGTCGGGCATCTGAGCGGGCTCCCCGTGGCCCTCGTCGATCAGGACCAGGGGGCCACGGTCCTGGGGCACCACGTCGACATCGGGGCCGAAATCGCTGCCGGGCTCGAGAGCTTCGCGTGCCCTCTCCACGCGCCTGTCACTCGACGCGGTCAGCCTCCGGGCAGGCGAGGCAGCAGATGAACACCAACGGCGCCTATGCAGCCATCGTCATTCCCGCCGACTTCACGGACTCGCTGCTGGCGGCTTATGGCCTGGACCTCGTCGGGGGACACCGGAGGCAAACCGACCGTCCGCATCCTCACCAACCCGCGGGCGGGCAGCATCGGGGTGAGCCTGGCCACGGGCGTGGCCACCCCCGCCCTGCAGGCCGCGTCCCTCAAGGTCGGGAGCCAGCTGACGTCAGAGGCGAACTCGCTGGGCCGGACGATCGAGCCCCGGGATCAACGCGGCAGCCCCGCTCACGGTCGCCAGCACTGCGGTCGACCCGCTGCCCCCCGACTCGGCGCTCGGGTTGAGCGCGTTCTATATCTCGCTGCTCTCCATCATGTGCGGGTTCCTCGGGGCGATCCTCGTCCACACCACCGTCGACAGCGCGCTCGGGTACGGCATCACCGAGATCGGCCCGAAGTGGAGCCAGCGCATGCCGGTCGCCATCACCCGCGTCCACACCCTGCTGTCGAAATGGGCCGTCGCCCTCGTGCTCGTGCCGATCCTGACGGGCATCCTCCTCCTCGTGTCGGTCGGCCTCCTCGGCATGAACGCGCCCGACGTCTGGGAGCTGTGGCTCTTCACCTCGTTCGCCGGCATCGCCATCGCCGCGGGCACCTTGGCCCTGTTCGCCGCGCTCGGCTCCCTCGGGCAGCTCATCGCGATGCTGCTCTTCATCTACCTCGCGCTGGCCTCTTCGGGCGGGACGATCCCGCTCCAGGCGCTGCCCACGCCCTTCCGCTTCGTGGCCAACTTCGAGCCGCTGCGCCAGGTGCTCGACGGCGTGCGGTCCATCCTCTACTTCGGAGCGCAGGGGGCCGCGGGCCTGACCCGTGGCGTGGTCCTCACCGCGATCGGGTTGGTCTTCTGGCTGCTCGTCGGCCTCGCCGTGACGACCTGGTACGACCGCCGGGGCAAGGACCGCATGCAACCCGAGATGTTGGCGTATGTCCAGGAGTCCGCTGCGGTGTACAGGGCACGCGGCGACGCGAGATGCCGGTCCAGCCCCCGACCGTGCCGGCCACCCCGGTCCGTCTGCCGGCCGGCCCGACCCGGGCCAGACGGAGACGTGAGGAATCCCTCAGCCCGATCGGCTGAGGTCCCTCACCCTGGTCCATTGCGGCGAAGGGCGCGACGTCATGACCCGGCCGCTCGGGCCGACGAAGGTGAGCTCTTCATTGGCGTTGCCGGTCATGGTCCAGCCCGATCGGTGCACCACGCCGTGATGATGGCGGCACAGGGCCGAGAGATTCTCCAGATCGCTCAAGCCCCCGAGTCGCCAGGGCACGATGTGGTGCACGTCGGTGAAGGTCACGTTCTCACAGCCGGGGAAGCGACAGTGCCGGTCCCGGCGCATGACCTCTCGGCGCTGGGCCCCGGTCGGGAAGCGCCGGCCCCGGCCCTCGTACATGGTGTGCCCGACGTCGTCGTCGACCGCCACCGCCATGGTGGCGTCACAGGCGACCCGCTGCACCGTGTCGATGTCGATCAAGCCACACTGCTCGAGCTCGCCGGCGAGCTCGCTGGGCGCGCCCGACTCCTCGACCAGGGCGGCCAGCGCGACGTGGGCCACCACGAAGAACGGGCTGGCGGCCCTCCAGCGCTCGCCGAGCCCAGTGGAGCGGATGACCTCTTTGAAGGCGTCACAGAGGCGCTGGTCCCAGCCGAGAGCTGTCCCGCTCTCCTCGTCGGAGGGGATCGCCTTGGCCAGGGCCTCGAGACAGGCCTTGGCCTCGGCGTAGGACTCGGCGGGCAGCTGGGCCGTCACGGTGCGGAAGGTGTCGTTGAAGCGCAGGTAGCGCCGGTCGTGCTCAGAACGGGCGGGGCCCAGCGCTGCGGCCCCGCCGGCTGCGGCGGCCAGGCGCTCGGCGCTGGTGCGGGCGATGTCGGCCAGCTCACGCACCGAGCACGCCTTGGCCGACTCGCACAGGTCCCGGTCGCTCTCGGGTGTGGCCACATCGGCCACAGCGCGCACCTTGTCAAAGGACACCTCGCCTTGGCACAGCGCGACCGGTGAGGTGGGGGAGATCCCAGGCCTTCTCGCCCGACACGGCTGAGGGCCGCGGGCGGTCGGCGACGAGACACCGAAGCGCTCGGTCGTCCACGCCTCCACCGACGTCGCCCCCTCGTCTCGAAAGGCCTGGCGCCGGCCGACCTCGCCCAGGCGGACCAGGATCCTGCCCTGGGCGGCCGTCATCTGGCGGAAGTCCTCATCGAGACCAGCGGCCAGCTCCTCGTTGGACTCGGCCGCCACGGCGCTGATCAGGTCGGCGCCGGTTGTAGTCAAGTCTGAAGCATTCTCGGACATCGAGAACAGAACGGTCGGGTCCGTCCATGGCGACGCGCCCAGATTAATTTCAGGTCGGCGGCGTCGTCTCCAGCGCCGCGGCGATGGCGGCGCCCGTCGGCCTCGAGTTCAGATAGGGCTCGGGCGCGTGCGCGCGGTGTCCGTTGTCGATCACCAGCTCTTCGACCCTTGGCCCGAAGTGGTCGGCCAGGCAGGTCTCGCAGGCCTTGTCGTTGAGGGCGCGCACGTTGACCCAGCGCTGCACCGAGCCGGGCCAGACACCCAGGCCGTCGACCGGAGCCGGCTCCAGGCTGTTGAAGACCATCGGCACCGCCAGCGGCGAGCCGAGCGTGACGAAGGTATGGACCGGCCAGTCGTCGTGCAGCGCCAGCGTCCCAGTAGGAGAGGACCGTGCCCAGTGAGTGGGCCACCAGGACGCGGGTGTCGTCGGAGATCTCGGCCTCGATGCGGGCGCGCAGCTTGTCGCGCAGGTCGGGCTCGGTCAGCATGGCCGCCGCCAGGTCGACGGTGCGGTCGAACATCGCTTCGCCGGCGGCCTGCGCGAGCCCAGCGATGGCATCGCCGTCCAAATCCGCCAGCATGTCGGCCGCGCCGGCACGCGACTGCTCCAGCCGGCGGTCCTCGTCAGTGCCGGGATGGTGCCGGAAGAGATCGCCGTAGAAGCAGACGTCCACGTCGTCGGCCTCTATGTGCACACCGTGGTGCCAGAGCCCGTCGCGCACGGCCGGCAGCCAGCGAGCCTTCAGCTCGTTGGGACCCCACAGCTCGTTGAAGGCCCCGTGGACGATGACGATGCGTGCCATGCCCGTCAGCCTGTCAGGTGCGCCGTGTCGTTGTAGCCGCGGATGATCCAGCGGTCGGGCGTCACCACCAGGCGCGAGATGGAGGCGTTGTCGGGGCCGACGAAGGCGAAGGGAGCCGACTCGCTGGCCTGCGCCATGATCTCCCCGATGGCCGCGCCGTGGCTGAAGGCGACGACGCGGCCGCCCGGGTGCGCAGCAGCGATGCGCTCGATGGCTCCTCGCAGCCGGCCCCCGAAGACCTGGCGTGACTCGGCGCCGGGGATCACGTCCCAGCGCTGCTCGGCCATGACCTGCGCGAAGAGGGGGTCACCGTCGGCCGACTTCATGCGGAGGATGCCGCCCTCCCACTCGCCGAGGAACACTTCTCGCAGATCGGGCTCGACCACCGGGGTGATGCCACACCGGGCCACCAGCGGCGCGGCCGTCTGGGCCGTGCGCTGCAGGGTGGTGATGTACAGCGCGTCGAAGGGCTCCTGGGCCAGGCGCAGACCCACCTGCTCGGCCTGGTGGCGCCCGGCCTCCGAGAGGGGCGGGTCACCCTGGCCCTCCACGAGCTCGAAGGTTTCGCCCTCCAAGGAGTCGGCCGAGGCGCCGTGGCGAACGAGCCATACCTCGGTGGAGCCGGGTGGGCCGACATAGGGCCGTTGGCTGAAGCTGCGGGGCGACGTCACGGGCGCCGAGTGTACGGAATGCTCAGCGCGGTGCGTGCAGCTCGGGAGGGCCGTGATCGTCGTCGTCCTCGACCACCTCGGCGTCAATGATGCTGGGATCGTCCGCGTAGGGCGCGCGCCCTCCCGGTGAGCCTGTCCTTGACCCGGACCCCATCCGGCAGGACCTGCGCCACCTTGTCCGGTGAACGTGGCGAAGAACGCACCGGGAGCCTGGGTGAACTGCACCCGCAACGGCCGCCCGGCGTCGGGCCCGAGTTGGGCCCACAACGGCAGGGCGCGGCGGTAGACCACGTAGTACTGCACGGCCAGGGTCACGCCCAGGTAGAGGAGGAAGCTCGCCCCCTCCAGCCCGGCCGCGCCGGCGTGGCTCTGCTCGTTGTCGCCGACGAAGTGGATCAGCAGGGACACCAGCCACAGGCGCCATCGTGATGGCGTTGCCCTGGCGCAGCACCCAACTGTTGCCCGACCACACCCGCATGGACAGACCCCGCAATATGCCGAAGCCCAACCCACCGACGACCAGGGTGGCCAGGACCCACAGCCAAGCGCTGGACGAGACGTGGTGGCTGCCGGCGTAGGACAGCATCTCGAAGAGCCCGATGGCCCCGATGACGATCGGGAGGCGGGGCTGGAACACGCGCGGCACCGGCCGCACCCTGACCTGGCGCAACAGAACGAGGACGAGGATCACGGCCCCCAGCGCGTACGTAAAGAACGACATCGCTCTCGAGCCTATGGCTGCAAGGCCCTCAATTGTTCAGCAGGGCCCCCACTTCGACGCCGAAACGGGCCGTCTGCTCGCAGAATTCCTCCGGGCTCCGCGCCATGAATCGCACCTGCAGGTGGTTGACGCCCATGTCGACGAGCTCCCGCAACGAGGTGGCCACCTCGTCCGCGCCACCCGAGAGCACCCAGCCCGGCAGGTCCCAGCCCGAGCCTGCCGACGTCAGGTAGATGGGCTCGACGATGGTGCCGATGTCGATCGGGGCCCCGCCCCGCAGCTCGCCCCGCAGCTCGCGCAGCCGGGCGATCTGGCCGGGCAGGTCGCGCCGGCGCGTCCCCTGGGGGAGCCAGCCGTCGCCGAAGGCAGCGGTGCGTCGGATGGCCGCCGGGGAGGAGCCGCCGATCCAGATGGGCGGGCGGGGCTGGCGCACCGGACGCGGCGCGACCCCCATGTCCTTGGCGGGGAAGCGCGGCCCGGGGAGCTCTGGGAACTCGTCGGTGAAGGCGCGGGCCAGCGCGGAGACGGCCTCGTCGGTGTGGCGTCCCACGCTCGGCGAAGTCTCCCGTCAGGAGCTCGTACTCCTCGGGCACGTGCCCGGCGCCCACGCCGACAATGAGTCGTCCGCCCGACAGGTGGTCGATCGTCGACAACTCCTTGGCCGCCCGGAGTGGGTGACGCTGGGCGAGGATCAGCACGTGGGAGAGGAGGTGGGTGTGCGTCGTGACCGCGGCCAACCAGCCCAACGTCGCGGTCGTGTCGTACCAGATCGTGCCCATGGCGTCGGCCAGCCGGCGCGGAATGGCGGTGTGGTCGCACACGCCGAGATAGAAGAAGCCGGCCTCGTCGGCCACGCGGGCGATGCGGGCCAGCTCGGCCGGACCGGCCTCCTTCTCCCAGTCGGCCACGTACAGCGTCGACTGGGACTGAATGGGGAGCTGCATGCCGTAGACGACCTCCCCTTCAGGGACGGTGCGCACCACGTCGGTCGGGAGCAGGGCAGGGTCGGTCATGGGCGGGGCTCCGATCGCAAGATACGGCGTCATGTCGCCGCTCCGGCGTAGGCGGCCAGGCCGGTCGCGTGCGTCGCCGGGGTGCCGAACGTGGTCGAGTGCAGGCGGGCCCGCTTGAGGTGCAGGTGCAGCGGCACCTCCCACGTGAAGCCCATGCCACCGTGGATCTGAATGGCCGACCGGGCGTTTCCGAGCGCCGCCTCGTCGGCCAGGAGCTTGGCCCCGCGAGAGACCGGTCCACCATCTGGTCGGGGGTGCAACCGGCGACCGCCGCCTCGGCGTCGACGACATCGGGTGCATCGGCCAGGCACGCCGCGGCGTGCACCGCGGCGCGAGCCACCTCGGCCCGCACGAGCATGTCGGCGCACATGTGCTTGATGGCCTGGAAGCTGCCGATGGGCGTGCCGAACTGCTGACGTTCCTTGGCGTAGGCGACGGCGAGGTCAAGAGCCGCCGCGGCGTGGCCCACCTGCAGCGCAGCCGTGAGCAACGCGCCGTCACGCCACAGTGCGCCGTCGTCGCCGGCCACGGGCTCGCCGGCCAGCGGGGCGTCGACGCGCCACAACGGCGTCAACGGATCGAGCGGCGCCTCCACGCGCGTCGCGCCCTCGGTGCCGATGGGCGCGAGCAACCGTGCCGGCCCGCCACCCCGCCCGCCGCCAGCCTCCTCGTCGAACACGAGCAGCGCGTCCAGCGCCGCCAGATGCTCCACCAGCTCGGGCCCGGAGCCGTTGCAGTGCACGCCCACCGCAGCACGCCCCTCCGCTGCGCCCTCCACCAGCCCGGCGCGCGCCGCCAGGAACGTCCCGACCAGCGGCCCCGGAACGAGGGCGCTCCCGAGCTCCTCGAAGACGACGACGGCCTCAGCCATGGAGAGGCCGGTGCCGACGGGCTCGGGCAGGGTCAGTGCGAACAGGCCCGTCTCGCCCAGCGCCGCCCATTCGTCCTTGTCGATGGCGATCGCGTCGCCTTCCCGACGCCGCAGGTGCTCGAGCGGCAGCCGCCCCGACACCATGGATCGAATGCCCTCGGCCAACTCCCGCTGGTCCTCGCCGACGCGGAAGTCCATCAGCGCCGCGCCTTGGGCAGACCGAGGATGCGCTCGGCCACAATGTTGCGCTGCACCTGCGACGTGCCCGCGGCGATGGTCAGCGAGATCGACTTGAACCACGCGGCCATCTGCTCGGCGTTGCCCAGCGGCAGACCGTCGGGCCCCGTCAGCGGGTCGGCGCTCAGCGCGGCCCGGTCCAGGATCTCCATCGCCAGGTCGCCCAGCGCCTGGGCGTGCTCGGAGAACGAGAGCTTGAAGACCGATCCGCCGATCCCCGGGATGCCGGTCTGCGCCGCCTCCGAGACGTTGCGCTTGGTGAGCGCCCACAGCGCATCGAACGCGGCCACCAGATGGCCGAACCGGCGCGCCACGCCGGCATCGTCCAGCGCGCCGACCCTCTCCGCGACCCGGGCCAGCTCGCCGAGGAGGCGCATGCACTCGAGCAGCTCGCCCACGAAGGCTGTGCCCCGTTCGAAGGACAGTGTGACCATGGTCACGCGCCAGCCGTCGTTCTCGTCGCCCACGCGGTTGGCCACGGGCACCCGCACTTCATTCAGGAACAGCTCGGCGAACTCCGTCGTCCCGGCGATGGTCCGCAGCGGCCGGATGTCGATGCCGGGCACGTCCATGGGCAAGATCAGCCAGGTGATGCCGCGGTTGCGCTCCTCCCCGGTGCGCACCAGCAGCTCGCAGAAGTCGGCCACCTCGGCATGGGACGTCCAGATCTTCGACCCGGTCACGACATAGTCGTCGCCGTCGCGCACCGGCCCGCGTGCGCAGCGAGGCCAGGTCGCTGCCCGCGTCGGGCTCGCTGAAGCCCTGGCACCACACCTCTTCGCCGCGCAGGATGGCGGGCAGGTAGCGCTCCTTCTGGGCCGCCGTCCCCTCGGCAATGATGGTCGGGCCGGCGTGCAACAGCCCGACGAAGTTCACGCCGACGTAGGGCGCTCCGGCCCGCTCGCACTCCTCCTTGAAGATCAGTTGCTCCACCGGCGACGAGCCGCGCCCGCCGCCCTCGGCCGGCCAGTCCACGCCGGCGTAGCCCGCGTCGAACAACAGTCGTCTGCCACTGCAGGTCGTAGGCCCGGCGGGCCGGCCAGTCGTCATGGGGCGGCGGTGCGCCGACGCCCGGCAGCGTGGCGGCCAACCAGTCCCGCAGCTCCTGACGGAAGGCCTGCTCCGGCCCGGTGTAGCGGAGGTCCATGCGTCAGGCGGTCAGGCGGCCGGCGGAACAGGAGGACCAGGAACAGGCGGCAGGCGCAGCAGGACGGAGGATCAGGCGGGGAGGTCGAGGCCGAACAACTTGATCGCGTTCCCGCGCACGATCTTGCGGCGCTGCTCGTCGCTGAGGTCGGCCATCTGCTCCTCGGCGATCTCCTTGGTCCTCGGCCAGGTCGAGTCCGAGTGCGGGTAGTCCGACTCGTAGGTGATGTTGTCCTCGCCGATCTCGTCCACCGACTTCAGCCCGTGGGCGTCGTCGAAGAAGCACCCCCACACGTGGTCCTTGAAGTAGCTCGAGGGCTTCTCCGGCACGATGTCGGCGACCCCGCCCCACCCCCGGTTGTCCTCCCAGACGCGGTCGGCTCGCTCCAAAATGTAGGGAATCCACCCGATCTGCCCCTCCGAGTAGGCCACCTTCAGGCCGGGAATGCGCACGAAGACGCCGCTGAACAGATAGTCCACGAGGGAGAAGGTGGCGTTGGTGTGCGTCAGCGTCGACCCGACGGCGGGCGGCGCATCAGACGACGTCGACGGCATCTTCGAAGACGACCCGATGTGCATGTTCACGATGGTCTGCGTCTCGGCGCAGGCCTCGAAGAAGGGGTCCCAGTAGTGGTCGGGGTCGTGCACGCTCGGCAGGCCGAGGAACGGCGGGATCTCGCTGAAGCACACGGCGCGCACGCCGCGGTCCGCGTTGCGGCGCACCTCCGCCGCCGCCAGCTCGCGCGTCCCACAGCGGGATGAGGCAGAGCGGGATGAGGCGGCCGCCCGAGTCGCCGCACCACTCCTCGACCATCCAGTCGTTGTACGCCGCGGATGCACAGCAGGCCGAGCTCCTTGTCCTTGGCCTCGGTGAAGGTCTGGCCGCAGAAGCGGGGGAAGGTCGGGAAGCACAGAGCCGCTTCGATGTGGTTGGCGTCCATGTCGTCGAGGCGGGGCTTCACCTCGTAGGAGCCCGGGCGCATGTCCTCGTAGGTGACGCCCTTCATGGTCACCTCGTCTCGAGGGACACCGACAGCGGAGTCGACGCGCAGCAACGGGCGCTTGAGGTCCTCGTAGTACCACCAGTCGACCGGCACGCCTTCGGAGCCGGGCTTGACCTTCAACGATCCGCCGCGGTACTCGACCTCGGGCATGGGCGCGCGCACGATCCGCGGTCCCACCTCCGCGTACTTCGAGGGAAGGCGGTCCTGCCACACATTGGGCGGCTCGACCACATGATCGTCGACCGAGATGATCAGCGGCAGGGGCTCAGGCATGGGCATCGAGCGTAGCCCGCACCTGACGGGGCGTCAGATGCGCGAGAACAGGGGGGGTCGGCTAGAAGACCTCGGTGAACAGGTCGACCATGGCCTGCCAGGACCGGCGGTCCGTCGCCTCGTCGTAGGCGATGCCGGGGAAGGCGTCCGGCGAGGCCAGCGGGTTGGTGAAGGAGTGCACGGCGCCGCCGTAGACGTTCAGCTCCCAGTCGACGCCGCCGGCCCGCATCTCCTCCTCGAAGGCCCGCCGCTCCTCGGCATGCACCATGGGGTCGTCGGCGCCGATGAGGGCCAGCACCTTGCCGGTGATGTTGCGGGCATCCTCGGGGTGCACCGTCGACAACCCGGAGTGGAAGCCGACCACCGCCTTGAGGTCGGCGCCGCCGCGGGCCAGCTCCAGCGACAGCGTGCCGCCGAAGCAGAAGCCGATGGCCGCCAGACGCGCCGTGTCAGTGCGCGGCTCGGCCCGCAGGATGTCGAGACCTGCTGTCCCGATCGCGAAGGCGCGTGGCGGATCACTCCGGAGCGCACCGATACGGCTCATCATCTCGTCGCGGTCGGTGATCGGCTTTCCGTCACCGTGGTAGTCGAGTGCGAAGGCGACGTAGCCGAGCTCGTCGGCGATCCGCTGCGCCCGACTCCTCGCATGGTCGTCGAGCCCGGGTCCCTCGTGGCAGACCAGGACGCCGGGGCGCTGGTCGGTGCCGTCGGGCAGGGCGAGCGTGCCGATCATGGTGCGACCGTCGGCTTCGTAGGTGATGTCGCGGGTGGTGGCCATGGGTGCACCGTATCGCCCGCCCGTTGCACGCCATACTGGCGGCAATGAGCGGGAGCCCTGGTCAGCGGCTGCAATTGGGATTGGCCGCAGCCCTGGTGGCGCCGATCGTACTGGCGGCCTGCGGTTCGGGCTCCCCGACGCCGACCTCGCCGCGCCAGTCGTCGACCACGACGACCGCCGCCGCGGCCGCCTCCACCACGACGACCACGACGACGAGCGCCGGCCCGTTGCAACTGGGCGCGGCCATCGCGCTCCCGTTCTCGGCCGACCGGGTCACCGCGGCGGAGAGCCCCGACGGCGCCGTGTTCGCCGCCCCACAGGACCCGAGCAGCCCGTCGCCGGCGGTGGCCTGGGTGGTCGACGGCAACGGTCCCGCCGAAATCGCCGAGCACGTTCCCACCGGCGTCGCCGCCGTGGCCGCCGACGCAACCAACTTCTACGTGGCGACCTATGCGACGTTGTTCGCCTACAACCGCACGAGCGGGAACCAGGACGGGCAGTGGACCATGCCGTCGGTGCCCACGTCGAACAGCTCGAACAACGATCTCGTCGCGCTCGCCGCCGCCAATGGCTCGGTCTTCGTGTCGGTGACCCGGGGCAACACGGTCAGCGTGTACAGCGTCAACCCGGGGACCGCCGCCGCACCGCATCGCATCGTGACCGGGTTGGGTGACGCCATCGGATCCGACGGCTCCATCTACTACGAGCGCACCGACCACCACCTGGTGGCCCGACGCCCCAACGGCGCCACCGCGGTCGGCCCGGTGCTGGCCGACAAGCCCAACGGCCTGGGCGGCGGCGTGCAATACCTCGACGTGGTGGCAGGGGGCGCCGTCTGGGTCAGCGAGCCCGCCGGCCAGGGCCTCGATGCGACCTTCAGCACCTACGACGCAGCCACGCTCCACCCGCTCGGGTCCTTCCAGGGCTCCGTGACGAGCGTCGTGGTGGACTCGACGGCAGGCGCCCTGGCGCTCGAGTCGTCCGGGAGCAACCCCGCCTGCCCGCAGGCCGGGCCGTCCACACCGACGTCGTGCGTGTTCAACATCGTGCCGCAGGGCTCAACCAGTAACGCAGTGGGTGTGGGGTCGGCCGTCACGCTCATCGGGCCCCAGCCCGCGGTCATCGCGTCGGACACCAACACGGGCCAGTTCGACCTGAACCGTCTGTCGTGAGCCGTCTGTCGTGAACCGCCTGTCGTGAGTCAGTACGACATGGAGACGCCCCCGTTGGGGCTGAGCAACTGTCCCGTCACGTAGCTGCTGGCATCCGAGGCGAGGTACAGCACGGCGTAGGCGATCTCCGACGTCTCCCCGACGCGTCGCAGCGGGGCGAAGCGCGCCATGGGCGCCAGCGTGGCGGCCTTCGCCTCCTCGTTCACGGTGCCGTCGGGATTCGTGTAGTACCGCGCCGTCATGTTGGTGGGGATGAATCCCGGCGCCACCGAGTTGACCCGCACGCCGTGCTTGCCGACCTCGAAGGCCATCGACTGGGTCAGTTGGGCCACGCCCGCCTTGCAGATGGCGTACGGCCCGACGCCCGCGGCGGGGGCCAGGACCGCCGATGAGCTCATGTTGATGATGGAGCCGCCGCGCTGCGCCACCATCACCTTGCCGGCGGCCTGACATCCGTACAACACACCCTTGAGATTCACCGCCACAATGCGGTCGAACTCGTCGGGATCGACGTCGATGATCGGGCTGTCGATCATGATGCCCGCGATGTTGCACATGACGTGCAGCCCGCCGTGGCGCGCCGCGATGTGCTGCACCAGCGTCTCCGCCGCGCCCCGGGCCGCCACGTCGAGCTCGGCGCTCTCGGCGCGACCACCCTGGCCGAGGATGGCCGCCGCCGTCTCCGCCGCCGTGGCGCTGTTGATGTCGGCACAGACGACGGTGGCGCCGGCGCCTGCCAGCACCTCGGCCGTCGAGCGTCCGATGCCACTCCCGGCTCCGGTGACGAGGGCGACGCGCCCCGTCAGGTCGAACGCGTTGCGGACAGTCTCGGGTGTTTCCATCGGCGCACCCTATGCCGTGACACCCTCCAGCGCGAGCAGCGCGCGCTTGACCGTCAACCCGCCGCCGTAGCCGCCGATCCCGTTGCTCGCCAGGACGCGGTGACACGGCACGATGATGGCGATCGGGTTCCGGCCGTTGGCCTGCCCCACGGCCCGGGGTCCCTTGGGTCGGCCGACCCGGCGGGCCAGCTCGCCGTAGCTGATGGTCCCGCCGTAGGGGATGCGCGACAGTTCCGTCCAGACCTCTTGTTGGAACGGCGTGCCGTCGAGCTCCATGCGGAGGTCGAACTCGGTGCGCTCGCCGGCGAAGTACTCCTGCAGCTGCGTCGACGCCTCCTTGAGGATGGGCGACTCCTCGTCGCGCCGTCCGAGGCCGGCATCGTTCGGCAGTCGGAGCCCGATCAGCACGTCGCCGTCGCCCTCCAGGACGATCTGCCCGATCGGGGTGTCCATCGGCATGGTGGCGGTGAGGTTGGTCGTCATGCGGCACGTCCTTTCGTCCTTCGGGTGGGGAGTTGCGTGGCGGTGGTGGTGGGCATCGCCCAGAGATGGACCATGGCGTAGCTGCGCCAGGGCCGCCAGTGCTCTGTGAGCCGGCGCATGTGCGCCGGGTCGTCGGGGAGGCCGAGAGCGGTGGCCGCACGCCGGATGCCGAGATCCGTCGACATGAAGGCGTCGGGGTCACGCAGCGCGCGGCATGGCGACGTACTCCGCCGTCCAGGGGCCGATGCCGGGGAGCGCGACCAGGGAGCGGCGCAACTCGACCGGGTCGGCACCGGGGTCGATGACCACGTCGCCGGCCTCGACTGCTTCGGCCAAGGCCACGAGAGCGCGGCGCCGACTCGCCGGCATGGCGAAGGCGCCCGGGTCGCGCCCGGCCAGCTCCACCAGCGCGGCCGGTGTCGGGAAGAGATGGGTCACCGCGCCAACCGGCGCCGGGAGGGCGTCGCCGGCGGCGTGCACCAGCCGTCCGGCCACGGTGCGCGCCCCGGCGACAGAGACCTGCTGCCCGATGACGGCGCGCACGGCGAGCTCGAACCCGTCCGCCGCGCCCGGGACACGGCGTCCCGGATTGCGCCGCACCAGCGGGCCGATGAGTGGGTCGCCCCGCAAGGCCTCCCAAATGGCGACGGGATCAGCATCGAGGTCGAGCAGCTGGCGGCAGCGCGCCACGGCCGTGTGCAGGTCGCGCAGGTCCGACAGGACGAGCTCGCCCTCCACGAATGCCGGGCCCTCGGGCCCCTCTGCGGCCGGGGCGCGCAGCGTGACGATGCCGTGGCCAAGGGGCAGGCGCAGGCTGCGCGTGTAGGAGTCGCCCTCGAGCTGCTCGACCCCGGGCAGCGCCCGCAGTCCGAGGAACTCGAGCACCGAGGCGGGGTCGAAGGGCTGCCGGCAGGGGAGGCGGAGCCGAATGGCCTGGGTGGCCGGTTCCTTGCGGGCCCGTGCTCCCTGCGCTGTGCGCGCCGCCCGGGCGCGCAGCCCGCTCGGCGTGTCGGCGAACGTCTGGCACACGGTGTCGTTGCACTGGCGCACGCTGGAGAAGCCTGCGGCGAAGGCCACGTGGGCGACCGGGAGCTCGGTCGTCTCGAGTAGGACGCGGGCCGTCTGGCTGCGCTGGGCCCGCGCCAGCGCCAGTGGCCCGGTGCCGACCTCGGCGGTGATGAGGCGATTCAGCTGGCGGGTGCTGTAGCCGAGCCGGTCGGCCAGGCCCTCGACGCCCTCGCGGTCGACGACGCCATCGCGGATGAGGCGCATGGCCCGGGCGACGGCGTCGGCGCGGATGTTCCACTCGGGCGAGCCCGGCGTGGCATCGGGCCGGCAGCGCAAGCAGGCGCGGAACCCGGCCTGCTGCGCGGCCGCCGCCGTGGCGTAGAAGCGCATGTTCTCCCGCTTGGGCGTGCGGGCCGGGCAGCTCGGGCGGCAGTAGATCCCGGTGGAGGTGACGGCGCAGAAGAACTGGCCGTCGAAACGGGCGTCCTTGCTCTGCGCCGCCTGGTAGCAGCGGTCCGGGTCCTCAATCACGGGTGCCAGCGTGGCACGTGGCTGTGACCATTACTGGCGGGAATCGGACATTGCCGTGACCAGTGGATCGAGCGGCGGATCGAGCGGTGGATCGAGCGGTGGATCGGGCGGTGGATCCAGCGGGCGCACCGAACGCTGCATTGAGGCGGGCACTCAGGGCCGAACCTATCGTTGGGTCATGGCCGAACCTGAGGTCTTTGACTGGGACGAGTGGGAGAACGGCAAGGCGTACCAGCTGTCGAACGACGAGCTGGTGGGTGCCTTGCTCAGCGAGGTGAGCGCGCTGCGGCGACGGGTGAAGACCCTGGAGGATCGTCAGGCGGAGTGATCACCGACGCCATTGCGGCTGCCGGCGCGTCGCCGGCGTCGCTGATCAGCCCCTGCGGAGCTGCGCCAGCACGAGCCGGCGGTGGGTGGCGGCGTCGCCCCAGGCCCGCGACAGCGCCCACGTCTGCTTCAAGAAGAAGTGCAGGTCGCACTCCCACGTGTACCCGATGGCGCCGTGCACCTGCAGGGCGACCTTGGCCGCCAGGTCCGCCGCGTCCGAGGCCATCGCCTTGGCCATGGAGGCGTCGTGGGAGAGCGTGGGCTGCGCCGTGGCCAGCGACCAGGCGGCCCGGTAGGTGGCCGGCCGGGCGAACTCCAGCGCCACCCGCGCGTCGGCCAGCAGGTGCTTGACCGCCTGGAAGCTGCCGATCGGCTTGCCGAACTGGTGCCGCTCCTTGGCATAGGCCGCACTCAGTGCCACCATGCGCTCCGCCAGGCCGATGAGCATCGCCGCGGTCCCGGCCGCGGCGCGGTCGGCCAGGAGCGCCACCGCGGCCTCGGCCGCCACGCCGTAGGCCAGCAGCGTGTCCGACGCCAGGGGCCAGTGCACGGTGGACAGATCGCGCGAGGGACTCAGCGCGGGCGTGCGGAACGCGGTGACCGAGGCGGCGGGCACGGCGTGGAGCTGCCAGCCCGAATCGGGGTCGCGGACGGCCAGCAGCAGCAGCTCCGCGTCGCGGGCGCCCGCGACACGCGGCGTGCGCAAGCTCCCGTCGGCCGCCACCTCCGTCGGCGACACCAGGCCGCCGGGCGTGACGTCGATGCCGCCGACGGCGACGCTCACGTCGTCGCGCACCAGGGCGGCGAGCGCGGCCGCGGCGGCGGGGTCGGGCAGCAGCGCGGCCAGCGTCGGCGCGGCCAGCGCCGCAGTTTCGAGCAACGGCTCGGGCAGCGCGACCCGGCCCGCCTCTTCGAGCACACCGACGAGATCGACGTCGCTCAGGCCCAACCCGTCGGCGCCCTCGGGCACGATGAGAGCGGGCGCGCCCAGTTCGGCCAGCACGGCCCAGCGGTTCTGCGACTGCGCCACCCGGCCGTCCTCGTCCGCCAGTGCGAAGGCGCGCAGCGCGTCGGGGGTGCACTCCGTATCGAGCACGGTGCGCACGCCCTGGCGCAGTGCCTCCTGCTCCTCGGTGAACGCGAAGTCCATGGCTCGGCCGATCGTCCCGCTGCCAGCTCAGCCCCGGGGCAGCCCGAGCAGGCGCTCGGCCACCACGTTGCGCTGAATCTCGTTGGTCCCCGCGTAAATCGGCCCCGCCAGAGAGAAGAGGTAGCCGTCGAGCCACTCGCCGGGGGCGCCGGCCTCGAGCAGCTCGGCCTCGGGCCCGAGCAGGTCGAGCGCCGCAGTGTGGATGGCCACGTCGGTCTCGGACCAGAAGATCTTGTTGCAGCTCGCCTCGGGGCCCACGGCGTGGCCGCGTGCGACCCGCGAGGCCGTCCAGTACGTGTGGAGCTTGTAGGCCTCGGCGTCCATGTGGGCCTGGGCCACGGCGTCGGCGGACGCGGTCGGCCCGCCGCGCGAGGTGTACAGCTGGAAGAGGCGGTCAGCTGCCTCGGTGTAGCGAGCCGGCGAACGGAGGGAGAGGCCGCGTTCGGAGCCGGCCGTCGCCATGGCGACCGACCAGCCGGCGCCGACCTCGCCGAGCACCTGGTCCTCGGGCACCTCCACGTTGTCGAAGAAGATCTCGGCGAAGCCCGTCTCGCCGTCGATCTGGGGGATCGGGCGCACCGTGACGCCCGGTGCGTCCATGGCGATGAGGAAGTACGTCAGGCCGCGGTGGCGCTCGGCCTCGGGGTCGGTGCGGAAGATGCCGAAGCACCATTCGGCGAAGGCGCCGCGGCTGGCCCATGTCTTCTGGCCGTTCAGGATCCAGCGGCCGTCGTGCGCCGTGTCGCGTGACGCCCGCGAGCGGATGCCCGCCAGGTCGCTGCCGGCGTCGGGCTCCGACCAGCCCTGGCACCAGATCTCGTCGCCGGCCGCCATGGGAGGGAGGTAGCGCGCCTTCTGGGCCTCGGTGCCGTACTCGAGCATGGTCGGCGCGAGGAGGAAGATGCCGTTCTGGCTCACCCGCTTGGGCGCACGGGCGCGGTAGTACTCCTCCTCGAAGACGAGCCACTCGAAGATGCCGACGTCGCGGCCGCCGTACTCGGTGGGCCAGCTCACGACCGACCAGCGGTCCTCGAACAGGGTGTGCTCCCAGGCGCGGTGCGCCTCGAACCCCTCGGGCGTATCGAGCGAGGGAAGGGGGTCGGTGGGGACGTGCGCGGCGAGCCACACCCGTGCCTCGGCCCGGAAGGCCTCCTGCTCACCGCTGAAGGTCAGGTCCATGACGCAGGGAATCTTCCACAGTGCCCGCGCCCGATGCCAACGGCGCCCGGGTCGCGCCCCGGGTGGAGCGGTCCCGCCCGGCCCGGGAGGGGCATGTCTGGCGCTCGATCTGATTCGGAGTCAGAATTGCCCCCTTATGCCCAACGCCGTGATCGTCGACGCCGTCCGTACCCCCGTGGGCCGCCGCGGGGGCCGCCTCTCCGGATGGCACGCCACCGACCTGGCCGCCCAGCCGCTGGCCGCCCTGCTGGCCCGCAACGACCTGGACCCCTCCCTGGTGGAGGACGTGATCATGGGCTGCACCATGACGGTCGGGGAGCAGGCCATGAACATCGCCCGCAACGCCACACTGGCCGCAGGGTTCCCCGAGTCCGTGCCGGGCACCACCGTCGACCGCCAGTGCGGCTCGGCCCAGCAGGCCATCCACTTCGCCGCCCAGGCCGTCATGTCGGGCGCGATGGACGTGGCCATCGGGGCCGGCGTGGAGTCGATGAGCCGGGTGCCCATCGGGTCCACGACCGAACCGGGACCGGGCGAGGCCTACGGCCCGCTCTACAAGGAGCGCTTCGAGCTCATCCATCAGGGCGAGTGCGCCGAGGAGATCGCCCGGCGCTGGAAGATCACCCGCGACGCCATGGACCAGTTCGCCCTGCGCTCGCACCAGCGGGCCGCCGTGGCGCAGGACGAGGGCCGCTTCGCCGACGAGATCGTGCCGCTCGAGGCGCGGGTCCATCCCGACGTGCCGGGCGCAGCCGAGGTGACCGGCCTGTTCTCGGCCGACGAGGGGGTTCGCCGCGACACGTCCCTCGAGAAGCTGGCCGGCCTCAAGCCCGCCTTCTCCGAGACGGGGACCGTCACGGCGGGGACGTCGTCGCAGATCTCGGACGGCGCCGCCGCCGTGCTCATCATGAGCGAGGAGCGGGCGTCGTCGCTCGGTCTCACGCCCCGGGCCCGCTTCCACACCTTCGCCGTGGCGGCCAACGACCCCCAGATCATGCTCACGGCCGTCATCCCGGCCACCGAGCTCGTGCTGAGCAAGGCCAAGCTCTCGCTCGACGACATGGATGTGGTCGAGATCAACGAGGCCTTCGCCTCGGTCGTCCTGGCCTGGGAGCGCGAGTACGGTCCCGACATGGCGAAGGTGAACCCCAACGGCGGCGCCATCGCCATCGGCCACCCCACCGGTTGCTCGGGGGCCCGTCTCATGGCGACGCTGCTGGGCGAGATGGAGCGCACCGGGGCGCGCTACGGGCTGCAGACGATGTGCGAGGGCGGCGGGCAGGCCAACGCCACCATTCTGGAGCGGCTCGGCTGATGGCGGCCACCACGAGGGTTCCGGCGATTGAGGGATGGTTCACGACCGGTGACGATGAGAGCGGGAGCGGCGCCGGGCCGGCGCTGCTCGGCTCGCGCTGCACCGAGTGCGGCACGTACGCCTTTCCGGCCGAGTCGCGCTACTG
Organism: uncultured Acidimicrobiaceae bacterium; assembly: GCA_963794875.1. Lineage (GTDB taxonomy): Bacteria > Actinomycetota > Acidimicrobiia > Acidimicrobiales > RAAP-2 > Bog-473. The sequence continues at coordinate 1,103,850 of CAWCFG010000013.1, read as the reverse complement.
CGGGAACCCCGACTGTGGCTCGACCACGTTCGAGACGGTCGAGCTGTCGCGCCGGGGCCGGATCTGGTCCTACACCGACGCCCGCTACCAGCCGCCGCCGCCGTACGTGGCGGCCGATCCGTATGTCCCGTTCTGCCTGGCCGCGGTCGAGCTGGCGGCGGAGAAGCTGGTCGTCATGGGCCAGGTGGTGCCCGGCGTGACGGTCGACGACCTGACGGTGGGCGACGAGGTCGAGCTGGTCATCGACACCCTCTACACCGAGGACGACTGCGACTACCTCGTGTGGAAGTGGCGTCCGGTCGGCACCGGCACCGGATCGAATCGCGGGGAGGCCTGAGCATGTCCGACGACAAGAAGGTGGCGGTCCTCGGTGCCGGGATGCACGAGTGGGGCAAGTGGGGAAGGCCCTTCGTGGAATACGGCTTGGCCGCCGCCCGCGACGCCATGGCCGACGCCGGCCTGGGTTGGCGCGACATGCAGTTCGTGTCGGGAGCGGACACCATCCGCAACGGCTACCCGGGGTTCGTGTCGGGCGCGACCTTCGCCCAGGCGCTCGGCTGGACGGGCGCGCGCGTCTCGAGCGTGTACGCGGCCTGCGCCTCGGGCGCCGTCGCCATTGCCAACGCCCGCGCGCAAATCCTCGCCGGCCTGTGCGACGTGGCGCTCGTGGTCGGCGCCGACACGACGCCGAAGGGCTTCTTCGCCCCCGTCGGCGGCGGCGAGCGCAAGGACGACCCGGACTGGCTGCGCTTCCACCTCATGGGCGCCACCAACCCGACCTACTTCGGCCTCTACGCCCGCCGGCGCATGGACCGCTTCGGCGCCACCGAGGAGGACTTCGCACAGGTCAAGGTCAAGAACGCGCGGCACGGTCTGGCCAACCCCTACGCCCGCTACCGCAAGGAGGTCACGGTCGAGGAGGTCCTGGCCTCGCCCATGGTGGCCGACCCGCTGCGCCTGCTCGAGATCTGCGCCACCTCCGACGGCGGCGCGGCCCTCGTGCTCACCTCCATGGAATTCGCCCGGCGCCACGCCGGCGGTGCCGGGCCGCTCGTGACCATCGACGCCGTGTCGACCGTCACGCCCACCTTCCCCAACACCGTCATTGAGATGCCGAACTTCTCGACCGACTCGGCCGCCTCCACGGGCCTGCCCGACGCAGCCGGGGCCGCCGCGGGCTTCCGGCCTTCCATCGCCACGGCGGCGTACGCCGAGGCCGGGATCGGCCCCGAAGACGTCAGCCTGGCCGAGGTCTACGACCTCTCGTCCGCTCTCGAGCTCGACTGGTACGAGGACATCGGCTTGTGCGGCGAGGGCGAGGCCGAGAAGCTGCTGCGCGACGGTGCCACCACCATCGGCGGCCGGGTGCCGGTCAACCCGTCGGGCGGCCTCTCGTGCTTCGGCGAGGCCATCCCGGCCCAGGCCATCGCCCAGGTCTGCGAGTGCGTCTGGCAGCTCCGCGGCACCGCCACGGGCCACCAGGTGGAGGGGGCCCGGGTCGCCGTCACCGCCAACCAGGGCCTGTTCGGACACGGGTCCTCGGTCCTTCTCAGCTGCTGAAACCCTGGTAGCGGCAGAGTTCGGCCCCGTGGGTCCGCATCGTGTGTGAGCCGGAGGGTTTCGGGTATGGGCAGGTCTGACGCCACACGCGAGCGTTGCCTGCTTAGGCTGGCGAACGTGTGAGTCGTCTGATTCTGGGGCCGGCGCGGGACGGCCCCCTGATTGGAGGAACCACTGCATGCTGGCCACTGATGCGACCGAAGTGCGTGAGAACGAGGCGCGGCGAAGAGGAGCTGAGAACCCAATGCCGGACCAGAACGACGACCGGAGCGGGACCGGCTCGGACGAGGTGCTCAAGGCCCTCGACGAGTTGGAGGCCGTGCTGCGGGAGAACGCCGAGAGCGAGCGCCTGCTGGCGCAGCGCATCGCCGAAGTGCGTCTGTCCCGACAGAACGGGCGTGAATGGAAGGGCATCCTGGGAGACGAGGACGACCCGGGCACCGTGCAGCTGGTGAGCACCATCCTGCGCCGGCAGTCCGAGGCCAGTGGCTATCTCCGGCGCGAGCTGGTGGTGGCGCTGCGGGCGGAGGGACAGAGCATCCCGAGCATCGCCCACCTCTTCGGCGTGACCCACCAGCGGGTGTCGAACCTGCTGCGCCGGGTGGCGCAGGGGAACGCGGCCGCCGCCGCGAGAAACGGCGACAGCGCGTAGCGAGTGCTGAGGCGTAGCGCTCAGGAGTTCCAGCGCCGCAGCACGGCGTCGGCCTCCATCATGACGGCGGCGATGATGTCGGCCACGGGTGGCAGCGACTCAATCACACCCACGACCTGTCCGGTCGGCAGCACGCCGACGTCGGTGCGTCCCTCCGACCAGCGCGGCCTTGGTCATGACGGGCGCGTTGGCCGCCATGACGACCTGGGACCACGTGAGCTCGTTGCCGTCCTTCATGGCGCGCCCCTCGCGGAGCAGCGACGTGACGGAGGCGCCGGTCTCCTGCCGGAAGCGATAGGCGCTGCGCAGCGCGCGCGGCAGGGCGCGCAACCAGGACTGGGACTCGAGATGGTCGACCAGGTCGGTGCGCACGACCCTCTGGGGCGCGCCGTCGACCTTGGTCGTCACCACGGTGCCCGTGACCGGCGTCCCGAGGTAGAGCGCCTTGACCGACTCGGGCACCCTGCTCTCGGCCGAGAGCAGGAAGCGGGTCCCCATGGCCACGCCGGCGGCGCCGTAGGAGAGTGCGGCCACCAGGCCGCGCCCGTTGTAGAAGCCCCCCGCACCGAGGACGAGCACGCGGTCACCCACGGCATCGACCACCTGGGGGAGCAGGAGCGTCGTGGGGACGGTGCCGGTGTGACCGCCCCCCTCGCCCCCCTGCGCGATGACGGCGTCGACCCCCCACTCGGCCACCTTCTCGGCGTGGCGGCGGGCGCCGACCGTGGGTATGACGAACAGGCCCGCCTCCTTGCAGCGGGTGACCAGGGCCGGATTGGGCGCCTGGGCGAAGCTGGCCACCCGGGCCCCGGTCTCGATCATGAGCTCGATGCGCTCGTGGACGTCGGCCACGTCGGTACGCAGGTTGACGCCGAACGGCCCGTTCGTGCGGCTGCGCACTTCGCCGATCGCGGCGGCCAGTTCGTCGAGGCTCATGGTGGCCGAGGCCAAAATCCCGAGCCCACCCGCCTCGGTGGTGGCGGCCACCAGTCGCGGGCCGGCCACCCAGCCCATGCCGGTCTGGACCAGCGGGTAGCGGATGCCGATGCGCTCGCACAGCTCGGTGTGGAGCGCAGGGTGCAGCGGCGTCGGCGCGCCGGTCGCGGGGTCGGCGGTCAGCTCTTGACCTCGCGGTCGCGTGACGAGCCGGGATCGAGCTCGTTGCGGATGAGGTCGAGCTCCTCGGGCGTGGGAAGGCGGGTCTCGGGCACGTCGCGCGGGATGATGAGCTCGAACCCGGTGGCGGCCACGATCTCGTCGACGGTGACGCCGGGATGGTGCGAGCGCAACCGCATGGAGCGGGCGCGCGTCTCGAAGTCGAACACGCCGAGGTTCGAGACGACGCGGCCGATGGCGTGGAAGCGGGTGGCCCCGGGCCCGGCGGCGGCAGCGCGGGCGTAGCCGACGCCACTCACCACATCCACTTGTGCCACGAAGGTGCGCACGGTGTGGTCGGGCACCCAGTAGCTGGTGGGGTGGTTGACCGAGTTGCCCGGCGCGCCCCGCACGCCGACGAGTTGCACCTTCGGCTTGGCGTGCGGCCCGATGGCCGAGATGTTCTGGTTCCCCGTGCGGTCGATCTGGCTCGCCATCATCATCATGTTGCGCCGGCCGGACCACACGACGTCGAAGACGCTGCGGTACGGCATGGCGGCCTCACGCACCAGGTCGTCGGGACGGGTGGCGATGGGCGGCGCACCGACCATGAGCGCGGCCTCGCCGTCGGTGAGGACGATGTCGGGCGAGAACGTGCGCTTGGCCAGTCGGGCCCCGAGGGCAGGGATGGTCCCGAAGGGGCTGACCATGACCTCGCCCACGTCCCGCCACACCTCGGCGCAGGCGATGACGCACGACTCGGCCCGGGTGACGCCGGGGTCGCTCATCGCTCCGCCACGTGGGCCCGGTACTCGTCGTCGTCGACGAAGACGTAGCGCGACGCGAACGCCTCCCACTCGTCGGGGTCGGTGGCCGACGTCGCGTACTCCTTCTGGAACTTCTCGTCGCGCCCGTAGTCGGGGGGGTTGGCGGTGAAGTGGGCGCCACCGGGGGCCTCGGCCACGCCGTCGACCAGCATGCGGTGGATGGGCACGGTCGCAATGGGTTGACCCTCGTCGGCCAGGGTGCCGTTCTCCGCAATGGCCTCCGTCGTCATGAAGCGGCGCTCGGCCGCCCCGAGGAACAGCGGGTCGAAGAAGACGTCGGGGCTGAGCACCTGGCCGTTGCCGGCGGCGTCGGCGCGGTTGGTGTGGACGATGGCGGCATCGAGCTGCAGGGCCGGCATGGCCACCAGCTCGACGTCGGCGTCGGCGGGGTCGGTGAGGTACGGGTGGTCGGCGCCGTAGGGGGAGCGCACCAGCTGCAGGTCGGGGTTGATGGTGAGGACGTCGGAGCCGAGCCCGGCCCGGGTCGGGAGGAAGGGGACCCGCCACGACGCCGCCTGCAGGCCGAGGAAGAACATCCCCTCGTCCACCTCCATGACCTCGACCCGGCCGTGCTGGCGCGCGGCGCGCCAGTGCGGATCGAGCGCGATGGAGTCGAGGGTGACGAAGCCGCACACGACCTTGCGCACCTTGCCGGTGGCGCACAGCAGCCCGACGTCGGGGCCCCCGTAGGCGACCACGGTGAGGTCGGTGAGGTCCGAGCGGCAGATGGCGCGCACGACGGCCATGGGCTTGCGCCGCGAGCCCCAGCCGCCGATCCCGATGGTCATGCCCGAGCGGAGCTCGCCGACGATGTCGTCGATGGTGGTGCGCTTGTCGCTCATTGGGATGTGTCGGCGTCGCGCTTCTCGACGAAGGCGGCCCGTTGCTCGTCGGCGACGCCGCGCACGTGGAGCTCGTAGGTGAACCCTTGCTCGAAGCGGTAGCTGCGCTTCACGTCGACGGGGTCGATGCCGTTGAGCGACTCCTTGGCCCGTCGGATGATGGTGGGGCTCTTGGTGGCGATGTCGGCGGCCAACTCGAGTGCGGCCGCACGGAGGCGGTCCGGCGGTACCACCGCGGCCACCGAGCCGTAGGTGGCGAGCTCGGCGGCGGTGATGGGCTGCGCGGTGTAGACCATCTTGCGCATGGCGTGTTGGGGGACGAGCCGGGCCAGGTGGGTGGCGGCACCGAGCGCGCCGCGGTCGACCTCGGGCAGCCCGAAGGTGGCGTCCTCGGAGGCGATGACCATGTCGGCGTTCCCGGCCAGCCCGATGCCACCGCCGAGGCAGAAGCCCTGCACGGCGGCGATCACGGGGACCTCGCAGTCGTAGACGGCGGCGAAGGCGGCCGCGCAGCCCCGGTTCACCCCGACCAGCGCCTCGTCACCCTTGGCGTTGATCTCTTTGATGTCGACGCCGGCGCAGAAGCCGCGTCCGGTCGCCCGCAGGACGGCCACGCGGTTGGAGGGCACCCGGCCCACCGCGATGAGCGCGTCGGCCAACTCGAACCAGCCCGCCACGTCGAGCGCGTTGACCGGGGGGTGGTCGATGACCACCTCGGCGATCCCGTCGTGCTCCTGAATCACATCGATGGGCATGGACGCCGGGTTCTCCTCGGTTCCGGTCCTGACGCCGCGTCAGAAGGGCCTCCGGGAACTTAGGCCAGCGTGCCGTGGCCCGGCCAGCGCGGGCCGGAGGGACCGGGTGGCGGGGCCGGGCCGCCCGAGGACGGTGCCGTAGGGTTTGCCCGTGACCCAGCCCGCATACGACTTCAGCGAGCGTGTCGTCGTGGTGACGGGCGGATCCCGTGGGGTCGGCAGGGGGATTGTGGCGGCGTTCGCCGCAGCCGGGGCGCACGTCGTGGCCTGCGGGCGCCACGAGGCCGCCGTCGAGGGAGCCGTCTTCGTCACGGCCGACATCCGCAAGCCGCCCGAGGCCGAACGGGTCATCGCCAAGGCGGTCGAGCACTTCGGCCGGCTCGACATCCTGATCAACAACGCCGGGGGCTCACCCCACGTGCTGGCGGCCGACGCGTCGCCGCGCTTCGTCGAGGCCATCGTCAACTTGAACCTGCTGGCACCGCTGTGGTGCGCCCAGTCGGCCCACAAGGTCATGGCCGTGCAGGAGGACGGGGGCGTCATTGTGAACGTGTCGAGCGTGTCGGGGCTGCGCCCGTCGCCGGGGGCCTCCGCCTACGGCGCGGCCAAGGCGGGCCTCATCAACCTGACGGCCACCCTGGCCGTCGAGTGGGCGCCCCTGGTGCGGGTCAACGCCGTCACCGCCGGGTTGCTCGACACCGGGGCCGGCGACGACTTCTACGGCGGACCCGAAGGCATGGAGCGGGCGGCCGCCACCGTGCCTCTCGGACGTATGGGTACGCCGGCTGACGTGGCCCAGGCCTGCCTCTACCTGTCGAGCGACGCCGCCGCCTACGTCACCGGGGCCAACCTGGTGGTGCACGGAGGTGGGGAGCCCCCGCCGTTCCTGGGGGCCGTGGCCGGGACCTGATCGCGTGGCCCCTCGGAATTCGACCGATTAGGGCCACACGGGGGGTCAGCTGCTAGACAGAGCAGCCGTGAAATTGGCGGTCACCACCGAGACCCGTCCGGGCGAGCGCCGCGTGGCCCTCGTCCCCGACGTGGCCAAGAAGCTGGTCAGCGCCGGCTGGGAGGTCTGCGTGCAGTCCGGCGCGGGCCGCGAGGCGGCGTTCAGCGACAACGCCTACGCCGAGGCCGGTGCCACGGTCAGCCCCGACGCGGCATCCGCACTGGCGGGCGCCGGCCTGGTGGTGCGGGTCAACGCGCCGAGCGCCGACGACGTGGCCGGGTTGCCGCAGGGCGCGGCGCTGTTGAGCTTCTTCGGTGTCTCCCAGGCCGCCGACGCCGTGCGTGCGCTGGCCGCCAAGAAGGCGACCGTCTTCAGCTTCGACCTCCTGCCCCGCATCAGCCGGGCCCAGGGCATGGACGCCCTGAGCTCACAGGCGACGGTGTCGGGCTACCGAGCGGGCCTGAGCGCGGCCGAGCACCTGGCCAAGTTCTTCCCGATGTTCATGACGGCGGCCGGCACGGTGCCGCCGGCCAAGGTGCTCGTGATGGGTGTCGGCGTGGCGGGCCTGCAGTCGATCGCCACGGCGCGCCGGCTCGGCGCCGTCGTCAAGGCTTTCGACGTGCGCGCCGCGGCCAAGGAAGAGGCCGAGAGCCTGGGCGCCACCTTCGTCGACACCGGCGTCTCGGCCGAGGGTGCCGGCGGCTACGCCCGTGAGCTGACTCCCGAGGAGCTCGACCGCCAGCGGGCCGCACTGGCCGCCGAGGTCGGGCGCTCCGACGTCGTCATCACCACCGCGGCGGTGCCGGGACGCAAGGCCCCGGTGCTCGTGACCACGTCGATGGTGGAGGGCATGGCCGAGGGCGCCGTCGTGGTGGACATGGCGGCCGACCAGGGCGGCAACTGCGAGCTCACAACAGCGGGCGAGATCGTCGATCACAACGGCGTGCACGTGGTGGGGATGGCCAACCCCCCGTCGGGCATGCCGACGCACGCCAGCTTCCTCTACGCCCGCAACGTGGCCAACGTGCTCGGCCTGATGGGGCCCTCGGGGACCTTGGAGCCGGACTGGGACGACGAGATTGTGGCGGGCATGTGCGTGCTGCGCGACGGCGCCGCGGTGGCGCCCGCCGCGGTGGAGCTGCTGGGCGGATCCGGCGGGACACAAGCACAAGGAGCACCGTCGTGATCGCCGTGGTGGTGCACGCGACATCGGCCGGTGGGTCGACGACGGGGATCGTCGCCTACCTGACGATCTTCGTCCTGGCGGCCTTCGTCGGGATAGAGGTCGTCTCCAAGGTCCCGAGCATTCTGCACACGCCGTTGATGTCGGGCTCCAACGCCATCCACGGCATCGTGCTGGTGGGCGCGCTGACCGTCATGGGCGAGGCCCACGGCACGCCCCAACTGATCCTCGGCTTCCTCGCCGTCTTCTTGGCCACCCTCAACGTGGTGGGCGGCTTCGTCGTGACCGACCGCATGCTCGAGATGTTCAAGTCCAAGCCGGGCGAGCGGTCCCCGTCACGAGGGGCCAAGGCGCAGACGGCCCAGGCCCACGACGCGCCGGCCCCAGGCACCGCGGCACCAGATGCAGGGCCTGAGACCGGCCCGACCGGGGGTGCCGCCTGATGCTGGCCGTCTCGTTCACCCTGACGACGGCGCGCGACCTGGCGTACCTGATCGCCATCGCCGGCTTCATCGTGGCCCTGAAGGGCCTGAGCTCGCCCAAGCACGCCCGCCAGGGCAACCTGATCGGCGCGGCCGCCGCCACGCTCGCCATCGCGATGACCTTCACGCTGCCGACGCTGCGGCACTCGGGCAAGAACCTGGTGCTGGCGATCATCGCCATGGTGCTGGGCGCCGCCATCGCCGTGCCGGTGGCCCGCTTCGTGAAGATGACCGCGATGCCCCAGCTGGTGGCCATCTTCAACGGCGTCGGTGGTGGCGCGGCGGCCCTGATCTCCATCATGGAGCTGCTCCGCCTCCACTCGTTCGGGCTCCAACCGGCCGTCTACGTCACGGCCGAGGTCCTCCTGGGCGTGCTGATCGGCTCGGTTTCCTTCTCCGGGAGCGCCATCGCGTTCATCAAGCTGCAGGAGCTGATCACCGGGCGTCCGATCACCTACCCGGGCCAGCAGGTGATCAACGCGCTGGTGGGACTCGCCATCGGCGTCATGGTCGTCCTTGCGCTCGTCACCGGGAACATCGCGTTCGTCTGGATCATCCTCGTGCTCTCCCTCGTGCTGGGTGTGATTCTCGTGCTGCCGATCGGCGGCGCCGACGTCCCGGTGCTGATCTCGCTGTTGAACTCCTTCACCGGGCTGGCCGTCGCGGCATCGGGCTTCGTGCTCGACAACGCACTGCTCATTGTGGCGGGCACCCTGGTCGGGGCCTCGGGCATCATCCTCACCCGCTTGATGAGCAGCGCCATGGGCCGGTCCCTGCCCAACATCCTCTTCAGCGCGTTCGGCTCGGTCATCACCGCCACCGGCGGCGAGGAGGGTGACGCGGCCCGCCCGGTGCGGGCGGGCACGCCCGACGACGTGGGCGTGCTGCTGGCCTACGCGCGCGAAGGTCGTCATCATCCCGGGCTACGGCCTGGCCGTGGCCCAGGCGCAGCACACGGCGCGCGAGCTGGAGGAGGCCCTCAAGGCACGCGGCGTCGACACGTTCTTCGCCATCCACCCGGTGGCGGGACGCATGCCCGGCCACATGAACGTGCTGCTGGCCGAGGCCAACGTGCCCTACGAGGACTTGAAGGAGATGGACGAGGCGAACCCGGAGATGGCCACGGCCGACGTGGCGCTCGTCGTGGGCGCGAACGACACGGTCAACCCGGCGGCCAAGTCGACCCCGGGCAGCCCCATTTACGGCATGCCGATCATCCACGCCGACGAGGCCGAGAACATCATCTTCCTCAAGCGCTCCATGCGACCGGGCTTCGCCGGCATCGACAACGAGCTGCTCTACGACCCCAAGACCACCATGCTCTTCGGGGATGCCAAGGACACCCTGCAGAAATTGGTGGCGGCGGTCAACGAGGCCTGAGCCACCAGCGTCGCGAGGGACTTCCGGCGGCCCTGACCCCCTGACACGGCCATCCACAGGGTGCCCGGTAGCGTAGAGCAGGGCATGGACGGCGACGCGGGAACCCACGAGGGGGAGGTGGAGGAGCCGGGCCGCTTCCCACTGGCGGTCCGCTCCCAACGGGCCCTGCAGGTCATTCTCGGCCTGTTCTGGATCCTCGATGCCGCGCTGCAGTTCCAGCCCTTCATGTTCGGCGACGGCTTCGTGCAGAACAACATCCTCGCCAACGCCAGCGGGCAGCCCTTCGTCCTGGGCGATTTCATCACCCATATCGGGAATTTCGTGGGGCCCGACGTCGCGGTGTGGAACACCTTCTTCGCACTGATCCAGCTCTTCATCGGCGTCGGCCTGCTCTTCCGGGTCACGGTGCGCCCCGCGCTGGCCGTGTCGTTCGCCTGGGTACTCGGGATCTGGATCATCGGCGAGGGCTTGGGCATGCTCCTCACCGGCACGGCGAGCGCCCTCACCGGCGCCCCGGGATCCGTGCTCCTCTACGGGCTCATCGGACTCATGGCGTGGCCCCGGCCGCCCCGCCGCTGGGTCGACTGGAGCGACCGTCCGGCGGGCGTGGCCACCTCGGCGGCCGCTCAGGGAATTGGCCGCACGATCACGCCGCTGGCCGTGTGGGCCGGGTACTGGTCGCTGGCCGCCGTCCTCTTCTTGTTGCCCGCCAACCGGACGCGCACCTCCGTCCAGAGCGCCATCTCGGGCATGGCCGACGGCGTACCGGGCTGGTACGCCCACTTCCTCAACAGCCTCGCCAACCTGTTCTCGACGACCGGGACGCAAACGGCGTGGATCCTGGCGGCCGTCTGCGTCGCCATCGGTCTCGGACCGCTCGTGGCCCGTCGTCCCGGCTGGTTCCTGGCGGCCGGCGCGCTGCTGTCGTTCCTGATGTGGATCGCCGGCCAGGGTCTGGTCGGGGACGTCTTCAGCGGGTCGGACACCGACCCCAACACCGGACCGCTGGTGATCCTGCTCGCTGCGGCCATGGTCCCGACCTTCATCGCCTCCAAGGAGGCCTGGCGGTCGCCCGCCGGCGAGGTGGTGCGCCGCAGTCCAGCGTCGGCCGTCCTCGGCATCGCCGCTCTCGTTGCCGCGCTGTTGCTGAGCGCCAGCTATCCCGCCGTGGCATCCGAGTCGGCCGACAGCGCCATGAGCGGCATGGTCATGGACGGGGGTAGCACCTCGTCCTCGAGCGCGCCGTCGGCCACGGCCAGCACGTGCGTCCCGCACCAGACCGGCCTGAAGATCTCCGGGCTCGATCTGAACAACACGCCCTACATGATCATGAGCGGCAAGAACGGCATGGATATGAACGGGGCGGACGCCAGCGCGGCGGCCGGGTTCAACACGACGACGCCCGGCTGGCACTACACCGGCCCGTCCATCCCGCAGGTCGAGGCGACCCAGCTGTTGCAGGACGGCAACAACGGTCCGAACGACATCCACATGGCGGAGAGCGGCTGTGCGCCCAGCCTGACGGCGGCGGACCAGATCGGCGCCGTGCAGTACGTCCAAGCGACCAGCGCGGCGGTGTCCGGCTACGCGACGCCGGCGGCGGCGATGGCCGCCGGGTACGAGCCGGCCTCCCCGACGGACTATCCGGTCGTCGTCTACGTGAACCCGACCATCGTGGCGGCCAACGCGGCGGCGCAGCGGACGCTGGACCCCCAGCACGTCGACGGGCTCGTCTACGCCACCACGCCCTCGGGGGGCGACGTGCTGGCCGCCGCCATGTACATCCTTCCCGCCTCCGAGACGAAGGTCCCGATGCCCTACGGCGCGCTCGTGCAGTGGCATCGCCGTACCCAGGTGTGCGGACCGTCCACCCCGTCGCCCACCATGCCCTTCGACGTCACCGGGTTCCCCCCGTGCGCCGCGGCACCGTGCAGCAGCCGACGCCGTATGTCTCCCTGGTGTGGCAGGTCCCGGTGGCCGGCGGCCCGCTCGCCATTCAGCCTCCGGACATCCAGATTGTGGAGGCGGCCGTCATGCAGCAGAGCGGCACCTCGGTTGCATCCCAAGGATGAGGGGCCGCCGCCCGATTCCGCCTTGCGACTGATTCGGCGGGGTTGCCGCTTTCCGTAGGGTCATGCGCATGGCGGCTTCTCCCGATGTCACCGAGCGCACCCTGGCCTGGGCGCGCATCGACCTCTCACCTCCGCACCGGCCGCCGGCCTGGTGGCGGGTCGTCGTGGCCACGGCCCTCTCCGTCGCGCTGTCGCTGGCGGCCGACGCCGCACTCGTCGCCATCGGGACGAGGCTGTTCCCCTCGACGAAGGGCTACGTCCACTTCCAATTCCACGACTACGCCAGGCTGACCGTCATCGGCGTGCTCATCGCCTGCGCCGCGTGGCCGATCGTGGCGCGCGTGAGCTCAGCGCCGCGCTGGCTGTTCTTCCGGCTGGCCATTGCCGTGACGCTCGTCCTCCTCCTGCCGGACGTCTACATCTGGCATCAGGGGCAGCCCGCGCAGGCCGTGCTGGTGCTGATGGCGATGCACGTGGCGATTGCGCTGGTCACCTACAACCTGCTGGTCCGCCTGGCCCCCGTGCGGGCCGCTGCGCCGTCGCTCGACTAGCGCGGCGCGATGGTGTCGACGGCCGCCAGCACCTCGGCCGAGGGGCGCCAGGCGCCCGCGGCGACGTTGGCGGTGATCTGCTCGGGTCGGGTGGCGCCTGCGATGACGGAGGCCACGGCCGGACGCTCGAGCAGCCAACCGAAGGCCAGGTCGAGCACGCCGTGGCCCTCGCGCCCGCGCCAGCTCGTCGAGCGCAGCGACGGCGGCCAGGCGGTCGTCGGAGAGCTGGCTCTTGGCGCCGATCGCCCATGGCGGCCAGGCGGGTGCCCTCGGGTGCCGGCTCGCCGGCCCGGTACTTGCCGCTCAGCAGGCCGCTGGCCAACGGGAAGTAGGGCAGGAACGCCACGCCGGAACCATCGCACCACTCGAGGACGCCGTCCTCGGGCTCCCGGTAGAGGATGTTGTACTGGTTCTGCACGCTGACGAACCCGGGGCTGCCGGCCGGCGTGGCCGCCGCGGCCTCGGTGAGCATGTCGACGGTGAAGTTGGAGCAGCCGAACTCGCGGATCTTGCCCTCGGCCACGAGCTCGACCAGCGTGCCGATCGTCTCGGCGATCGGGGTCTTCGGATCGGGTACGTGCTGCTGGTACAGGTCGATGCGGTCGGTGCCGAGACGGGTCAGGCTGTCTTCCACGGCCGTGCGGATGTAGGCCGCAGATGCCCCGCCCTCGTGGCCCTCGTAGGGCGCGCCGAACTTGGTGGCCAGCACGATCTCGTCCCGGCGGGAACCGAGCGCCTCGCCCAGGTAGGTCTCGCTCTTGGCCCCGCCGTAAATGTCGGCGGTGTCGAAGAAGTTGATGCCCGCATTGAGCGCGGCGTCCACCACGGCCGCCGTCTCCTTCCGGCCGATGCGCATGCCGAAGTTGTTGCAGCCCAGGCCGACGACGCTGACCTCCAACGAGCCGATCGTGCGTGTCTCCATCGGACGCCTCCTCTCAGTGCGGCGGCCGGTCTCCTGCGGGCGGGCCGGGTCGGCAGTACTGTACCGGCGACTTCAGGTTGGGGAACCAACGAGCAACGAGGAGGCCGCAATGGCAGCAGGCGCAGTTGACGTGACGATCGCAGCGACGCCCGACGAGGTGTGGGCGAAGGTGGGCGACTTCGCCGGCGTCGGTGTGTTGTTCCCTGGCATCGAGTCCTTCCGCCTGGAGGATGACGACCGCATCATCGGCATGTTCGGCATGGAGATCCGCGAGCGGCTGCTGGCCCGTGACGAGGAGAACCGGGTGCTCACCTACTCGGTCGTCGACGGCGTGCCCATCGAGAGCCACACCGCCACCGTTTCGGTCGAGCCCGACGGCGCCGGGTCCAAGGTGATCTGGGCCTACGACGTCACGCCCGACGAGATGGCACCGATTTTCGGCGACACCTACAAGGGCGCGCTGGCCGCGCTGGAGAACTCCTTCTCGTAGAGCCGACCAGGGGGATGCGGGCAGCGCCACGGCGCCTCGCCTACCCTGAGCCGGTGAACCCAGGCGCGGCGGACGCACCGGCTGGTGCGACACACCAGGTGCAGGCAGAGACGCGCCAGACCCCGGTGCCGCGCCCGCTGACCGAGGACGTGCCGCGGATCTACCCGCGGCGGTTGCCCGATCCGACGCACCGCGAGTTGCTGCGCCGCAGCCGGACCATCGCCAAGGTGGTGGCGATCCACTTCACCCCGACGGCCTTCCGCCAGTTGCGCACCATCCGCCAGGGCCCGCTCCCGGCGGCCCAGCTGGCCCGGCCGCTGCGCAAGAGCTTCCAGGACCTCGGCGGGACCTTCATGAAGTTCGGGCAGATCATTGCCTCGTCGCCGGGCATGTTCGGTGACGACGTGGCCGACGAGTTCCGCGCCTGCCTCGACACGGGCCCCCCGGTGCCGTTTCCCGACGTGCGCCAACGGGTGGAAGAGGACCTCGGCCTCTCCCTGCGTGACGCCTTCGCCGAGTTCGAGCCCGACCCGATCGGGACGGCCTCCATCGCCGTCGTGCACCGGGCCCGCCTGCTGGACGGACGGACGGTGGCGGTCAAGGTGCTGCGGCCCGGCATTGAGCACACCGTGGCCACCGACCTCGACCTCATGCAGCCGCTGCTCGAGATCCTGGTGCGCCAGACCGGCGACCAGATGGCCGGCTCCACCCTGCAGCTGCTCGACGGCTTCCGGGTGCAGATCGGCGAGGAGATGGACCTGCGCAACGAGGCGCGCTCGCTCCTGCACTTCCGCCGGCTGCAGAACGAGTTCGACCTGAAGCTGATGGCGGTGCCCGAGCCCTACGTGGAGCTCTCGGGCCGCAACGTGCTGACGATGGAGTTCTTCGACGGGGTCCCCATCGACGACCTGGCCCGGGTGGCCGACCTGGGCTTCGATCCCACCCCGCTGGTGCAGGAGGTCATGCGGGCCTTCTTCCTGACCACCGTGCGCTGGGGCGCCTTCCACGGCGACGTGCACGCCGGCAACATGATGTTGCTGCGCGACGGGCGCATCGGCGTCATCGACTGGGGCATCGTCGGCCGGCTCGACCCCTCGACCCACCGCTTCTTCATTTCGCTGCTGTCGGCCGCCATGGGGGACGAGTCGGCCTGGCCGGTGGTGACCAAGCACATCACCGACGTCTACGGGCCCGCCATCGGGGTGGCCGTCGGCCTGTCCGGCGAGGACCTCACCGCATTCGTCCGCTCCATCATGGAGCCGGCGCTGACCCGGCCCTTCGGTGAGGTCAGCCTGGCCGGCATCATGCAGACGATTCAGCTGCAGATGGCCAAGGCCCAGGGGGTGGAGGCCCACCAGCGCAGCGTGCGGGCGATCCTGCGCCGGCTGCGCACCCAGCGCAAGGTGCGGCGCATGGCCGACCAGTCCGGCGGCCTCATGTCGGAGTTCGACCGGGGCACGTTCCTCCTGGCCAAGCAGCTGATGTACTTCGAGCGCTACGGCCGCATGTTCGTCTCGGAGGTGCCGATCCTCAACGACCGGGCCTTCATCGAACAGCTGCTGGCCGGCGTCGACATGTCCAGCCTGGGCTAATGGGCCGGACCTGGCACGAAACTGGAATCTGTTCTAGTTTCACCCCGGGCCTGCTGGAGGCCCGTGGACATGGGGAGGTGACATGGCAGAGGAAGCGGTGATCTACCGCGCCGACCACGTCCTGGAGTACCCCTACGTGCGCTCCGTGGGCCCGGTGGTGGGGGCATTTCTCACCGGGTTGCGCGACGGCAAGGTCGTCGGCATCCGGGGCACGGGCGGGCGTGTCATCGTGCCGCCGACGGAGTACGACCCCGAGACGGGGGAGGAGACCGACGGCATCGTCGAGGTCGGGCCCGAGGGCACGGTCACCACGTGGTCCTGGGTGGCCCACCCGGCCCCGAAGCACCCCCTGCAGGAGCCCTTCGCCTGGGTGCTCGTGCAGTTCGACGGCGCCGACACCTCGTTCCTCCATGTGCTCCCGGCGGCGAGCCCCGACGAGGTCTCGACCGGCATGCGGGTGCGGCCCGAGTTCGCCCCCGAGGACGAGCGGGTCGGGCACGTCAAGGACATCAGCCACTTCGTGGCGGTCGGAGGTGCGGCGTGAGCGAGCGCGAGCCGGTGACCATGATGGCGGCGACCACCCGCCTCGACTTCGAATTTCACGGCGGGCGTGGCCATGAGCAAGAACCTGCACGGCTACGAAGAGGGCAAGTTCATCGGGCAGCGCTGCCCCAAGTGCAAGAAGGTCTACGTGCCCGTCGCGCGGCTCGTGCCCGACCGACGGCCTGCCCACCGACGAGATCGTCGAGCTGCCCAACACCGGCACCATGACCACCTACTGCGTGGTCAACGTGCCCTTCGCCGGCCAGTCGATCGAGATCCCCTACATCTGCGGCCAGATCCTGCTGGACGGCGCCAACCTGTCGTTCATGGGCCTCATTCAGGAGATCCCGATCGACGAGATCCGCATGGGCATGCGGGTCGAGGCCGTGTGGGCGCCGCCCGAGGAGTGGGGACCGACGTTGGCCTCGGTCAAGTACTTCCGTCCTACTCGGCGAGCCCGACGCCGACTACGAGACCTACAAGGAGTACCTGTGAGCGAGTTCCCCGGGCTCGTCTCGGGCCGCCGGCCGGTCGGTGTGGTGTCCTTCGCCCAGTACGACAACGTGCGGCGCGAGGACGCCCGCAACGAGGTCGAGATGCTCATGCCGGTCGTGGCCGAGGTCTTCGGCAACATCGGCATCACCAAGGACGACGTCGGCTTCATCTGCTCGGGGTCGACCGACTACCTCATCGGCGGGCCGTTCTCCTTCGTGGCGGCGCTCGATGCCGTCGGCGTGTGGCCGCCCCGGGCCGAGTCGCACGTCGAGATGGACGGCGCCTGGGCGCTCTACGAGGCCTGGGTGCTGTTGCAGGAGGGCGAGATCGACGCCGCCCTCGTCTACTCCTTCGGGCGCTCCTCGATGGGCCACCTGGGCGAGATCATGTCCGTCCAGCTCGACCCGTACTACCTGGCGCCGTTGTGGCCGGACCCGACGTCGCTCGCCGCGTTGCAGGCGCAGGCCATGATCGACAAGGGGCTGGCGACCGAGGCCGACTTCGCCGCCGTGGCCAGCCGCTCCCGGCGCACGCGCTGCTGAACCCCAAGGCCCAGGTCGCCTACGACCGCTCGCCCGAGCAGCTGCTGGCCGAGGACTACGAGGTGGCGCCCCTGCGCCGGCACGCCCTGCCGCCGCTCACCGACGGCTGCGCCGCCATCGTCCTGGCCGCCGGCGAACGGGCCTACGAGCTGTGCGAGCGGCCGGCCTTCATCACCGGCATCGACCACCGCATTGAGACCCACTCGGTCGGCGCCCGCGACCTCACGCGTCTCGCCCTCGACGAAGCTGGCGGGGGAGAAGGCCGGGGTCGGCGCCAAGAAGGTCGACATCGCCGAGCTGCACGCGCCCTACGCCCACCAGGAGCTGATCCTGGCCGAGGCGCTGGGCCTGGGCGACGGCGTCGACGTCAACCCCTCGGGTGGCGCGCTGGCGGCCAACCCCATGATGTCGGCCGGGCTCATCCGCATCGGCGAGTCGGCCCAGCGCATCTGGTCGGGGCAGGCCGACCGGGCCGTGGCCCACGCCACGTCGGGGCCCTGCCTGCAACAGAACCTGGTCTGCGTCCTGGAGGGTGTGTGATGGCGGAGCGTTGCGCAGTCATCGGAGTGGGCCAGACGGTGGCCAAGTCCAAGCGGGAAGACGTCTCGATCGCCGGCCTGGTCCGCGAGGCCGCCGTGGCGGCCCTGGAGGACGCCGGGCTGACGTTCGCCGACATCGACGCCGTGGTCGTCGGCAAGGCGCCCGACATGTTCGAGGGCGTCATGATGCCCGAGCTCTACCTGGCGCCGGCGCTCGGCGCCGTCGGCAAGCCGATGTTCCGCGTGCACACCGCCGGCTCGGTGGGCGGCTCGACGGCCATTGTGGCGTCGCACCTGGTGGCCTCGGGGATCCACGAGCGCGTGCTGACGGTGGCCTTCGAGAAGCAGAGCGACTCGGACGCCATGTGGGCGTTGTCGGTGCCCCAGCCCTTCTCCGCCCCGCTCCTCGCCGGCGCCGGCGGCTACTTCGCACCGATCATCCGGGCCTACATGTACCGCTCCGGCGCGCCGCGTGACATCGGGATGATGGTGGCGGTCAAGGACCGGCTGCACGCGTTGAAGAACCCCTACGCGCACCTGCACCTGCCCGACATCTCCATGCAGATGGTGGAGGAGTCGATCATGCTCTGGGACCCGCTGCACTACCTCGAGTCGTGCCCGTCCTCGGACGGGGCGGCGGCCATGGTCATCGGATCCGAGAAGGCCGCCGGTGCGGCGACGGCGGCGACCGGGCGGCCACCCGCCTGGATCCACGGCATGGCCATGCGCTCGGAGCCCACGATGTTCGCCGGCCGGGACCAGGTGAACCCCCAGGCCGGCCGGGACTGCGCCGCCGACCTCTACCGCCAGGCCGGCATCACGAACCCGCGGGCCGACTTCGACATGGCCGAGGTCTACGTGCCCTTCAGCTGGTACGAGCCGATGTGGCTCGAGAACCTCGGGTTCTGTCCCGGAGGGCGAGGGCTGGAAGCTCACCCAGGCCGGCGCAACGTCGATGATCGAGGGCGGGGACATCCCGTGGAACTGCTCGGGCGGCGTGCTGTCGTCCAACCCGATCGGCGCCTCGGGCATGCTCCGCTTCCTCGAGACCGCGCTGCAGGTGCGTGGCATGGCGGGCGAGCACCAGGTGCCCGACGCCCGTCGGGCCCTCGGCCAGGCCTACGGTGGTGGTTCCCAGTTCTTCGCCATGTGGGTCGTCAGCGCCGACAAGCCCTGAGGCGAAGGGCCGTGCCGATATGCTCGGCGGGACCAAGCCAGCCCTGACCAGGAGGTCTCCGTGAAGGTCGTCGTGGACTTCGACGAGTGTGCCAGCAACGCCGTCTGCATGGGAATCCTGCCCGAGGTCTTCGAGGTGCGGGACGACGGTTACCTGTACGTGCTCAACGAGAACCCGCCCGAGGAGTTCCGCGAGCGCCTGCGCGAGGCGGTCAACGGCTGCCCGACGGGCGCCATCTCCATAGAGGAAGACTGACGCCGGGTCTTCCTCTCGCATCCCGCCGGCGCTCGGGGTGTCGCCGCATGACTGATCCGACCACCCCACCCCGGGCGCGCTTCGCGCCGTCACCCACCGGGTACTTCCACGTCGGCAGCGCGCGGGCCGCGCTGTTCAACTGGCTGTTCGTGCGCCAGCACGGGGGCACGTTCGTCCTGCGCATTGAGGACACCGACGAGGAGCGCAACCGGCCGGAGTGGACCGACGGGATCATCACTGCCCTCGACTGGCTCGGCATGGCGCCCGACGAGGGGCCGTACTTCCAGTCGGCGCAGACGGACGCTGCACGCCGCCGCCATCGAGGCGCTGTGGGACAGCGGCGCGCTCTACGCCTGCGCCTGCACGAGGGAGGAGATCGACGAGCGGACGCGGCAGCGGGCGGCGGCCGGCGACCCGACGCCGGGCTACGACGGGCATTGCCGGGACCTCGGACTTGCCCCGCGGCGACGGGCGGGCGCTGCGCTTCCGGACGCCCGACGAGGGCGTCGTGGAGGTCCACGACCTGGTGCGCGGTGACGTGGAGTTCCCGCAGCGGGCGCTGGAGGACTTCATCTGCGTGAAGGGGAACGGCAAGCCGCTGTTCGTGCTGGCCAATGCGGTGGACGACCGCACCATGGCGATCTCGCACGTGATCCGGGGCGAGGACCAGCTGCCGACGACGCCCCGGCAGATCATGCTGTGGGCCGCGCTCAACCGGGCCGAGGGCGTGGACCTCGCCCTGCCGGCGTACGCCCACCTGCCGTCTGCTGGTCAACGAGCAGGGGAAGAAGCTGTCCAAGCGGCGTGACCCCGTCGCCGTGGAGATGTACCGCGAGCAGGGCTACCTGCCGGCGGCCTTCCGCAACTATCTCGCCCTGCTCGGCTGGAGCCCGGGCGACGAGGAGATCGTGCCGCTGGACGTGATCCTGGAGCGCTTCCGCCTGGAGGACGTGCAGCGGTCGCCCGCCTTCTTCGACGTCAAGAAGCTCTCGCACATGAACGGCGTGTACCTGCGCGACCTCTCGGTGGACGACTTCGTGGCGGCGGCCCGACCGTGGGTCGACCCGGTGCCGGGGGAGTGGGCGCCGGGGGGCTGGCTCGATCCCGACACCGGTGCGCCGGCCGTGTCGCCCCCCGCCTGGGCGCCGGAGCGCTACGACGCCGGCGTCTTCGCCGCGCTCGCCGCCGTGACCCAGGAGCGGGTCACGGTGTTGGGCGAGGTGCCCGAGCTCGTCGACTTCCTCTTCCTGCCGGACGCGCCGGACGACCCCGACAGCTTTCAGAAGGCGATCGCCGGCGACGAGGGCGCGGCGCAGATTCTGGCCGCCGCACTGGCTGCCTACGAGGTGTGCCCGTGGGACAAAGAGGCGCTGCACGAGGTGACGCTGGCCATCGCCGAGACGGTGGGGCGCAAGCTGGGCAAGGCGCAGGCACCCATCCGGGTCGCCGTGATGGGCCGCGACGCGCGGCCTCCCGCTGTTCGACTCGCTGGCCGTGCTCGGCCGGGACGAGACGCGCCGCCGCTTGGCGACCGCACTGGCCCGCGTGACGCCTGACCCCTGATGCTCCTCGCACCGCTCCGCTGGGCGCTGCGCATTGCGACCCTCGTCGTGGCGGTGATCGTCCTCTACTTCGGCGTCACCCTGGTGCAGGTGTGGCTGACCTCCCGCCATTACGACCCGCACCCCGCCGGTGCCATCCTCGTCATGGGGGCGGCGCAGTACGACTGTGTGCCTTCGCCGGACCTGCGAGCGCGCCTGGACCAGGCGGCGACCCTCTACCACCAGGGCTACGCCCCGCTGATCATGGTGACGGGCAACAAGAAGCCGGGTGACAAGTGCACCGAGTCGCAGTCGGGCGCCATGTATCTCGAGCAGGTCAAGGGCGTGCCGAGTTCGGCGATCCTTCGAGGCGGGGGGCGACGACAGCTACCAGAACATCGCAGACGCGCAGCCGGCGCTGCTGGCTCACGGGGCGAAGGTGGTGCTCGTCACCACCGACCCCTTCCACGAGGACCGCTCCATGGCGATCGCCACGGACCTCTCGTTGACACCGTCACCGACGCCCACCCAATCCTCACCCATTACGGGCTGGTCGACGGTGCCCTACTTCGTGAAGGAGGCGATCGGCGTGGGGTTCGGCCGCATCATCGGCTACAACCACCTGGAGTGGCTGCACAACGCGTGAGAGGTGGTGGTCAGCCGGCCGTGGTCGAGGTCGTGGTCGTGGTGGAGGTCGGCGGTTGCGGGGCCGTCTTGAACGTGATCCGCACGACGGTTCCCAGCCCCTGGGCGGTCCCCACGCCGATGACGCAGGTGGCATGCCCGACCGTCCCGCAGTAGCCGTCGCCGATGATCCCGGTCGTGAGGTGGTAGCGGGAGCTGAATGTGCCCTTGGTGCTGACCCGAAGGGCCTGGGCGTGGGTGATGTCGCAGTGGGGGGTGTCCGTGCTCGGGTCAACCCGACCCCGCACGACGGCGGTGCACTCGGTGACGAACCAGGTCTGGGGCTTGCCCCCGGAGGATTTCGGAAGGCCATGGCCGCTCACGGTCACCGTCTGGCCCGTCTTGAGGCCCTGGCTGGGTGTCACCTTGACGAAGAGGCCCGACGTCCCGGCCTGGGCCGGCAACGCAGGCACGGCCACGCCGACCGCCCCGGCCAGGGCGACAAGCGTTGCGGACCACCGATGCATGCCGAGGACCTCCGAACCCGCTCCCGGGGAGTCCCGGGCGATGCATCTTTCCACCGGGCACCCCGCGATTCAACGCGCCCCGGCCCCGCCAGCAGGGCGAACTCCCGCCTCGGGCCTCTCGGCTAATCTGACTGCCCACCCATTCGGGGGTGGTGTAATCGGCAACACGACTGGTTCTGGTCCAGTTATTGAGGGTTCGAGTCCTTCCCCCCGAGCACCGGCGTCCTCCATATGTGTCGTGGAGATCACCGCTCGGCCCCATCGTCTAGAGGCCTAGGACACCACCCTCTCAAGGTGGCGACACGGGTTCGAATCCCGTTGGGGCTGCAAATTGTGGTTGTCGCGAGACATCGGACCGATGTTTCAAGACATCGTAGAGCGGTTCTTCGGGGATCTGGCTGGGGCTGACAGCTCTTTGCGGGTTGACGATCGAACCCAGAACCCGTCGGGGACTTTCGGTGGGCCGCTTCGCCTCTCACGGTTGGCCCGGTCGCAGTTGCACGAAGAGTGCTTCCGCTTCAGCCAGCAACGTCTCACCGTTGAATAGTCTTCCGCTGGCCCATCGCTTCCGACCTTCAATCCGATCGATCCTTGCATCAACTTGAAGTTCGATACCTATTGGTGTCACGTTGCGAAAATCCACATTCAAGAAGGCCGTCCGCGCGATCGGTAGACCCCCAGAGTTGGCGAGTCGACCCAATACCTCGTCGAAAAGCAGGGGAATTGTTCCACCGTGTGCTGCCGCGTTGCCGCCCAAGTGGTACGTCCGGAATGTCACACGACCCTCGACACGATGGTCCGATTCCTCCATGACTACAAATGGCACCAGCATGGGGTTACCCCGGCCGGGCAGGTCGAGTCGGGTACCAGAAGGCCGGGGTGTTTCGGGCGCCAACCATGGCTCGACCAGGCCGATCGCGGCTTCGATGTGTGCGACTGCTTCGTCCCACACACTCTCGGGCGGATCGGAACCGGCCACTTTGTCTTGCAGTGTTCGAAACAATGCAATGAAGTGCGTATAGGCAGACCCCGCCGCGACGCGTGTCGGCGACCACGTTCGCGAACGGGTCGACTCTTCCAGACTCTGGAAATTCGTTCTCGCTAGCGGAAGGTTGTGTCATTGAGGCAATCGTAGAGGTGGCCGAACGATTCCCAGGCAGTCCGGCAGTCAGATCGCCGTTCTCGGAGAGGCGCTCTCAGCGCCGACATCTGAGAGTGACTCACTCTCCGAGCACGGTCCGGCCGACTATGAGCAGCCATTGAGGATGGCTTCAGGTGATGCTCATTGAGTGAATCACACCGGGTTTGATGGAGACTCTTCGGTCATGAACTGTCGTCGGCGATTTGGGCTGGTCGATCGTCTCATTGCTCCGATGGTTGGTGCCACCCGTCTTGTGTGCGGAGCTCAGGTGAGTACTGCTTATTGGTAGGCATCGGCTCTGTCCACTCTTCGAGGGTTAGAAACGTCCAAAATTTCCGGCGCGACTCAATGAATTTGGCCATCTCCGTCTTCACGTGGCTCTGCGAGGGATAGGAGTAACCCCGTATTGACGAACTGGAATGAAGTGACCAATAGGTAAGCGGGTGCCAGTCGAACCCCTGGATCCATGGCTTGTTGAGACTGCATGTCATTCGTAGCGGTTACTGGCCAGTCACTGGATCCAGGCCGTACGGTTGTACATGACTTCTCGGATGGAGGACGTCTGCGCGACAGTGCGTCCGAACTCGACTGACCCTGGGTGAATGAACGAGGGAGTGTCATTACCGGGTGGGGTAGTGCCCTCCCGCCACTCGTAGTCTCCAACGACGACATCGCGCTACTGATCGATACCAATCATGAATGGATCGTCGAGCGCTCGGGTATCCGATCTCGTCGGGCTGCAGCCGGGCCTTTTGCGTCTCTGTCGTCTCCCGCTCATCCACAAGGGGGCGTGGGTACCACCGCGGCATTGGCCATTGAAGCCGGGCGGCGAGCCCTTGATTCGGCCCGAACCACGGCCGAAGAGATCAACCTCCTCATCTTGTGCACGACATCGCCCGATCAGGCCATGCCCGCCACCTCCTCTGCCGTCGCCCACCAACTCGGGATTGGCGGGGGTGCCATGGACCTCAACGCGGCCTGTGCCGGCTTTGCCTACGGGCTCATTACGGCGGATGCCCTTGTGTCCTCAGGGGTCGGGAGCGTCCTTCTCATCGGAGCCGAGACGATGACCAGGGTCACCAACTGGGAGGACCGGTCCAGTGCCTTCCTCTTCGGGGATGGGGCCGGAGCCGTGGTGCTGAAGGCCGCTCCCGGGCCAGGGGCACTCCTCGGATGCGACCTCGGAGCCGATGGGTCATTGGTCGACTTGCTCTATGCCGATCACGGATCCGGGATAGTCATGCGCGGGCGGGAGATCTTTCGTCAAGCCGTCCGAGTGAGCACAAATTCAGCCAAAGCGTCACTCAGGCGGGCAGAGGTTGAAGCCCAGGAGATTGCGCTCTTCGTCCCGCATCAGGCAAACCAACGCATCATGGATGCTGTGGCCGAACGTGTCGGCATCCCCCTCGAACGCGTCGCTTCCGTGGTCGAGTGCACCGGCAACACGAGCGCGGCTTCCATCCCCCTCGCCGTCGTCGCTGCGGTCGACAGCGGGCGCCTCAAGAGCGGAGATCTCGTGCTCCTGGCCGGATTCGGGGCAGGAATGACCTGGGCGTCAGCAGTGTGGCGTTGGGGTGAACCGTGAGGTCAATGGACATCGCTCGACTCCGTGGCCGACCGCATCGTGGCGAAGTTCTCGGTTCCCGCGGGCGTCGTCTCTTTCACCCGGGCAACAACGCAAGATCTGAAACACGCTCCGCCCCGACCGAGGGCCCTCGAACTCTTCATTGAAGGGAGTGAGGGGAACGAGTCAACGCCGTTGACTCATGCGGCCGAGGTGGCTACAGCTAGCACTCGAACCATGCGTGGTGCACTGCCTCCAGAGCGACAGCGGCTGAGCGAGGGTCTGGTGTTGATGCGCACCCTGGTGAAATGTGTCCAGGGTTCGGGAGCCAACGTCACCAGGAGCACACGGTTACGCCGCGGATGAGCGACGAAGGACCTGGAGTTGGTGGCCACTGGGTCAAACGTACCGAACCTTTTTGCCTGAATTTCCCATACCGCTTGTTCGGTCCGATGTCGAGCGGAGCGGTCTGCGGCGGAGGCGTCTCGTTCATTCGTGCCGCCAACGGACGATGCATAAGGAAACGCAAACCTGGGTAGTCAGATCCTCGGCAACGTCGGACCGAAGGAGGGGACATGGCGACGGTGAGTGTGGAAGCACCGGGGCGGTCGAACGGAGATCGGCCGCAGGACAGTTCGATCCGGAGCCTCATTCCGGCCCGGCTTGATCGACTGGGTTGGTCGCGGTTCCACACCAGGATGGTCGTAGCCCTGGGGGTGGCGTGGATTCTGGACGGCCTCGAGATCACCATCGCCAGTAACGCCGAAGGCCTTATCAGCCAGAAGCAAGCTCTCAACCTCTCCTCCTCCGAAGTGGCCTTTGCCGTGGGGACCGTCTATCTCCTCGGCGAGGTTGTCGGGGCCCTTTTCTTCGGTCGGATGTCGGACAAGTTCGGTCGGCGCAACTTGTTCATGATCACCCTTGGCGTCTACCTGTTCGGTGGCTTCATGACCGCCCTGACCTTTGGCCACTCGCCTGTCTGGACGTACTGGCTCTGGGCCTCCCGATTCATCGCCGGCATGGGTATTGGTGGTGAGTACGCCGCTATCAACTCGGCCATTGATGAGCTGATCCCGGCGAAGTACCGAGGCCGGGTGGACATCGCCGTGAACGGCACGTATTGGGGCGGTGCCCTGATCGCCACGGTGCTCACCATCGTCGCGGTGAACCACCTACCCGTCAGCTATTCGTGGCGAGTGGCCTTCCTGTTCGGACCCGTGCTCGGGTTCGTCATCCTCTTCGTGCGGAAGAACCTGCCCGAGAGCCCGCGTTGGCTCCTCATGCATGGTCGGGAAAAGGAGGCCGAGAGTGCGGTCGCCGAGATCGAGAAGCTGACCGAACAGAGCGGTGGCACTCTGGGTGAGATCGACGAGTCCAAGGCCATTGAGATCACCCCAGCCAGCGATATTGGTTTCATCGCGCTCGCTCGAACGCTCTTTGTCCACTACCCGAGGCGCGCCATCCTCGGGGCAACGTTGATGATCACGCAGTCGTTCCTCTACAACGCGATCTTCTTCACCTACGCGTTGGTGTTGACCAAGATCTACAACGTACCGGCAACAAACACCGCCTACTACTTCATCTTCTTTGCACTGGGAAATCTGATCGGGCCACTCACCATCGGGCGGCTTTTCGACACCATCGGCCGCCGGAGGATGATCTCCGGCACGTACATCCTTTCTGGCATCCTCCTCGCCTTCAGTGCCGTCCTGTTCAATGCCGGTGCCCTCAACGCGGTGACGCAGACGGCGTGCTGGTGCGTGATCTTCTTCTTCGCCTCAGCGGGTGCGTCGTCGGCCTACCTGACGGTGAGCGAGATCTTCCCCGTCGAGGTACGAGCCAAGGCGATCGCCGTGTTCTTCGCCATCGCCCAAAGCTTCGGCGCCTTTGGTCCCTGGCTCTACGGCGAGCTCATTGGCAACGGGCAGGACCATTTCCGGCTGTTCATCGGCTACCTCATCGGGGCTGGCGTGATGATCATCGGAGGTGTTGTCGCAGCCTTCCTCGGCATCGACGCCGAGCAGAAGTCGCTCGAGGACATTGCCCAACCGTTGGGGGTCGCAAAGCCTTCGCCGCATCTCTCGGCGGTGACCGGTGCACCCCGGTCTCCATCTGCGCGGAGCACGTTGTCCTGACGCCCTTCGAAGCGGCCGGCGTGTGAGCCGTGACCCTAAAGGCTGCTGCCGAACAAGGCCCGCAGACAGGGTCACACTGCGTTTCAAGGTGCTCGTCTCGCTGTGTCGCACTGTATGACAAGATCGTGTGAAGCACGGTGGGCCCGGCAGTGGGAGGTTGAGTGTGACCCACGAAATCACGCCGTTTCGCATCGAGGTCAGTGGAGCCGACCTCCTCGACTTGGCCACTCGTTTGCCTCGGACGCGCTGGCCGGAGTCTCAGACTGTCGCCGATTGGTCCCAAGGAGTACCGCTCGACTACTTACAGGACTTCTGCCGCTATTGGTCCGACTCGTACGACTGGCGAGGGAGAGAAGCGCGGCTGAATCTCTTCCCGCAATTCCGGACCGACATCGACGGGCTTGGGATCCATTTCCTGCACGTCCGCTCTCCGGTGGAGGGCGCTCTCCCTTTGGTGATGACACACGGCTGGCCCGGATCGGTCGTCGAGTTCTTGGAGGTCATCGGACCACTGACGAATCCCGCCGCTCACGGAGGGGCGGACAGTGATGCCTTTCACGTCGTCTGCCCGTCTCTGCCCGGTTATGCCTTCAGCGACAAGCCCACCTCGACCGGTTGGGGCGTGGAGCGCACTGCGGCCGCCTGGACCCAACTCATGGCCCGTCTTGGCTATGACCGGTTCGGCGCTCAGGGCGGTGATTGGGGATCGGCGATCACCTCATGCATCGGAATCATCGATCCGTCGCATGTAGTTGGGATCCACCTCAATATGCTCGCCGCAGGTCCCGGCCGTGACCCAGGTGAGTTGACCAAGGCCGAGGAAGCGGCATTGGCGTCGCTGCGGCTTCACGAGGAATGGGGCACCGGCTACTCAAAGGAGCAGTCGACCCGCCCTCAGACGATCGGGTACTCGCTGGTCGATTCGCCGGTCGGTCAGTGCGCCTGGATCCTGGAGAAGTTCTGGAACTGGACTGATACCGATGGCGACCCTGTCGGCGTCCTCGGTGCCGACCGTCTCCTGGACAACGTCATGCTCTATTGGTTGACGGGGAGTGGTGCGTCTGCCGCCCGCCTCTACTGGGAGAGCTTTCGGGGGTGGCGGCCAGCCAAGGTTGAAGTTCCGACGGGAGTTTCCATCTTCCCCAAGGAGATCTTTCGCCCCTCGAGGCGCTGGGCTGAGCGCCGCTACACCAACATCGTGCACTGGGCCGAACTCGAACACGGGGGGCACTTCGCGGCCTTCGAGCAACCGGCCACCTTCGTCGAGGAACTCCGGACCTTCTTCCGCCTCGTCCGCTCGTAGGAGCCTGATGAGCATCAAGTGGGGCAAGTGTCTCAGCAGCCATCGGACTTCTGGCCGAGTCCCCCGAGTCAGCGCTTGGTCTCAATGCCATTGACCACAGCGGATCGCGTGCCAGGTAGTCTTCTGCCCGCCATGGCGGGGCGTGCGCACACGGTCATCGAATCCAGCGGCGGCGTGCGGATCGTCTTGCACGATCTGGGTGGACCGAGTGGCGGTGCGACCGCTCCCGTGCTGCTCTTCTCGCATGCCACCGGATTGCACGGTCGAGTCTGGGAGCCAATGGCGTCGTTCTTATGCGATCAGTTCCGCTGCGTGTCGCTCGATCTGCGGGGTCATGGCCTGTCCGACCTCTTATTGGGGGCGGGATTGGCATGGTCGGCCATGGCCGATGACGTCGTGGCGGCGTTGAGCAGTGATCGCTTCCCGACGGGACCAGTTCACGGCATCGGTCACTCTATGGGTGGCGCAGCCCTCGCGTTGGCTGCGGCCCGACGACCGAGCGCGTTTCGATCGTTGTGGCTGTATGAGCCGGTGATCCTCCCCGACGAAGGCTGGTCAGTGCCGGATGGCGACAACCCCATGTCGGAGGCGGCTGCTCGGCGTCGTGATCGCTTCCACTCTTTGGACCAGGCTTACGAGAACTATCGATCGAAGCCACCGCTCGATCAACTCCATCCCGATGCTCTTCGGGCATATGTCGATGGCGGCTTCGTGTCCACGCCGGACGGTTCGGTCATGCTGCGTTGCCTGCCGTCGACGGAAGCAGAGGTCTTCCGTGGCGCCGCGACAAGCGGTGGGTGGAGCACCATCGCATCGATAACGGTGCCGGTGGCCGTCGTCGCCGGACGTCCAGACGAGATCGGACCTGGATCCGTCGCCCCGATGATCGCCGAGGCCCTCCTTGACGGCATCCTCATCGTGCGACCCGACCTTGGCCACTTCGGACCTCTCGAGGATCCTGAGGCCATGGCGGCAGAGGTGGCTGGCTGGGTACGAGCCCACCCCTAGTCGATGGTGCTGTAGCGAGATCGGAACTTGAAGAGATGATCTGCGTGCCGAGCGCCGGATCGAGTGAAATGATAGGTAAGTCCCACCAGTAGTCATTCGTCCGATCATGCGCGGTGAAAGCGGCCCTACCCGTGACGAGGGCAATGCTCTGGCGGCGTCCGGCTGTCCGGCTATCCGGCGTCGGGTTCCCTCAGCGCTCCACGCTGGTGTGAAGGACGGATTGCCGCGGCGAAGCGCGCAGGCGAGTCGACTGCCATCGGCGGCGCTGCTGGGCCGCCCTCAACCGCCTTCGAGTCGGGGGCGAGTCTCGGGAACGGGCGCGAGGATGGAGGTATGTCCACGGGCCTGCTGAAGGAGCTCGGCCGAGCCATCGGTCCGGCGCACGTGGTCGTCGAGCCCGAGGTGATGGAGTCGTATGCCATCGACTGGACCGGGCGCTTCAAGGGACAACCAAGGGCCGTCGTGCGGCCCAGGGACGGCGCCGATGTGGCGGCGGTCGTCGCCGTGTGCAAGGAGGCCGGCGTCGCACTCGTACCTCAAGGGGGTAACACGGGCCTCGTCGGCGGGGGCGTCCCCCTTGCTGGCGAGGTCGTCCTCAGCCTGCGCCGGCTGAGCGGCATCACCGACGTCGACACGTTGGGGGGCCAACTCTCCGTGGGTGCGGGGACCGCGGTGGCCGAGGTCCAGGCAGCCGCAGCTGCGGCCGGCTGGACTTACGGCGTTGATCTCGGAAGTCGTGACAGTGCGACGATGGGCGGCACCATTGCCACCAATGCCGGTGGCCTTCAGGTTCTGCGCCACGGCTCCACGAAGGCCCAACTGGTGGGGTTCGAAGCCGTACTTGGGACGGGCGAGACCGTTTCGCATATGGCCGGACTGATGAAGGACAACACGGGCTACGACCTCGGCGCTCTGCTCTGCGGCAGCGAGGGCACTCTGGCCGTGGTGACGGCCGCCCGGGTGCGGCTGGTACCGCAGAGTCCAGAGTGTGCGACGTCTATCCTCGCCTTCTCGTCCACTGCGGCCGCGGTCGACGCGGCCTCGCTCCTGCGCCGATCCCTGCCCGAACTCCAATCGCTCGAGCTCTTCCTCCAGCCGGGCCTGGACCTCGTCTGTCGCTCGACCGGAGCGCCACGTCTGTTCCTGGGAGAGCATCGGGCCTACCTCTTGGTCGAGGCGGCGGCCCAGAACGACCCCACGCCCGCCCTGGCTACGGCCCTCGATTCGGTGGCCGGCGTCGAAGATGTCGCAGTGGCCACCGAAACCGCCGGCGGTCCCAACTCTGGCGTTACCGCGAGGGCACACCGAAGCGATCAATACGCTCGGTGCGCCCCACAAGCTCGATGTCACGCTGCCGGCGCCGGCGTTGGCCGCCTTTATCGACCACGTCCCGGAGGTCGTCAGGGATGCCGACCCCACCGCGACGACGTGGTTATTCGGACATGTCGGTGACGGCAACGTCCACGTCAACGTGACCGGCGTCGAACCGGACGACCTGAGTGTGGACGACCGGGTCATGCACTATGTCGCCGAGCTCGGTGGCAGCATCAGCTCTGAACATGGCATCGGAACGGCGAAGCGCAGTTGGCTCCACCTGAACCGGAGCGATGCGGAGCTCGCGGCGTTTCGACGCCTGAAGGCGGCTCTCGATCCTGCGGGCATCTTGAACCCCAATGTCCTCTTGCCGCCGGGGTCATGAGGTTCAACTCAGTTTGGTCGGCGCGGCTGCCTGCCTTGTCGGCTCAGCGGCCCACCGACGCAGCGAGCCCGAAGAGCTCGCCGAAGCGATCGACCATCATGTCCCGCCCCTTCGACTCGGCAATGACCTCGCGCCCGACGACTGCGTCTTGCCCGGGGAACTGACCGGCTCCACCGGTGGGTCCGATCGTCACGCCAATGGCGACGCCCATCGATTCGTAGTTGGTAAGGCCGGATCCTCCCTGGGTGAGAGCAATGATGTTGGCGGCCACGGTGGCCGCCTGGCGACCGGCGAAGCCAGCCATCTTGGCGTCGGCCGTGGAGATGTCTCCGAGAGCGAAGACCGTTGTCTGGCCGACCACTTGGAGGGTGGGTCCGACCTCAATGAAGCCATCCGGACGGCGGGCGTCTGCAAGTTCGTCCCCGAGGTAGTTGCCGTTGGGCACGACGCCGTAGCAGCGGAACCAGATGTCGGCCGTGATCTCGGTCCCGGCTTCGGTTGTGACCGTGAACGTACCGAGTTCGCCAGGGTCGGTCGCTGGAGCCTGGCGCAATGGGCTGCCGAGAATCAGCTCGACTCGGATCTCCTGCAGCTGGCGGCGGAGTTCGGCCTTGAGTTCGGGCTTGTACGGTCCGCCGAGGATCTCGTCGGCGGCGTCGAGCAGGACAATCGACTTCTCCGGCCATGCGTCGTGGATCTCGCCGGCCAGCTCGATGCCAACCGGGCCCGCGCCGACGAGGAGGATTCGATCCGCCCGGCTCAGTGCCTGGTGGGTCTCGCGGACCTGCCTTTGGGCGTGCTCAGCGTCGACGAGGTCCGTCTTGGCCGGGAACGGATACGTCGACCCGGTCGCCAGCACGACGTAGTCGGCGGCGATCTCTTCGCCAGACGCCGTCACGACCCGGTGCGGGTCCACCACGACGGCCCGGTCTCGCACGACCCGACCATTGGTGAGCAACCCTGCGTAGGGGAAGAAGATCTTTGGGAGCCAGGACGGATCGACCAACGCCCGAAGTGCGGCAACGTTATGCATGAAGGCGTCCTTGGGCTCGACGAGAACCACATCGGTCGTCTCGTCGAGGGCTTTGGCAACGGCGGTGCCGCCGTAACCTCCACCGACCACGACCACGGTCGGCTTTCCCGTCCGGTCACTCGATGTCATGGCGCCTCCAAGGTCTGACCCCAATGGGTATCTGTTGCCTCAACAATAACATAAACAGATCATCATGGAGTCAGAGCATCTTGGTGGCCACGCTTCCGGTCCCGAGACACGTATGCTGAAGATGTGAGCGATATCCCTGGTCAGGGAAAGAGGGACGGCGGCCCAGGTTTCTGTGAGGATGCGCTGGCGGAGGATCTCGGCTGGGGTCTTGGCACTGTCTTTCGGGCCTACGTCAAGGCGGCTCATGATGCGGTCGCCGATCTCCCCGGCGGTCCGCGTGGTTACCAAGTCCTCTCCGCTGCCACCCAGGGGGCCGTGGGGAGCCAACTGTCCCTGGCCCAGCATCTCGGCGTCGACCGCACCGTGATGACCTACCTCCTCGACGATCTCGAGGCGGCGAAGTTGATCGAGCGTCACCCCGATCCGGCTGATCGGCGAGCTCGCCATGTCGTCGCCACCCAGGAGGGAGCTGAGCTCCTCGCGACTCTCAACGACCGCCTCAGGTCGGCGGAAGAGCGCCTCCTCGCCCCCCTGGACCAAACGTCGCGTCAATCGTTCCGTACTCAGGTTCGGTTACTTGCGACGCAGGTCGACGGTCTCGACCCGCTCGGCAGTCCCTGCGAGCTCGCTGAGAAGGTTGACGCCGAGCTGCACGCTCCTCGCCCGCGGGTCCGTTCGGCTCGCGTCAAATAGAAGGCGGGGACACGCGCGCAGAGCCGTTGGAGGACCACCATCTCCACGGGGGATTGAAGTCAGGTTGTAAAGAAAGCCAGCACGTCGGCATTGATGGTCTCCGCCTGTGAGGACCAAAGGTCCTCATTCACCGGGGCGTTGCCCACGAGCGTGTGAAATCGCGATGAACAGCGCTCAATCCCCTTGCGCAGCACGGTGCGATTCGTGAGGATTATGACGTCACAGCGGTCGTCGAATACCCACTCGTTGGGTGCTGCTGTGAGCAGGTTGGGGCTCGCAGACTCGAAAAAGGAGCGGACATGATGCGGACCTTGCGTCGACGGCCCCCCGTTGACCGCCTGAAGTCGGTAGATCAATTTCGGGCTTGCACCAAGGCCCAACTCCGAGAGGTGGCGCGCCTGGCGGAGCACGTCAAAGTTGACCGGGGCGAGGTATTGGTCAAGGAGGGGCAGAGCGACAGGGAGCTCTTCCTCATCCTCACCGGCACCGTCGAGGTCACGCAGGCCGGTCAACGGGTCAACGCACTCGGCCCTTGCGACTTCTTCGGGGAGTTGGTGGCCTTGAACCGCGGCACCCGTAGCGCCACGGTCACCGCCCTCTCGGATTTGGACCTGCTGGTCATCGGACCACGGGAGTTCGACTCATTGGCGCAGATCCCCGGATTCCGCAACGCCTTGTTGAGACGAATGGCCAATCGGTTACGCACTGTCGACGCCCAACTCGCGGCAGCCGACGGACAGGAAGCCTTCCGTGGTCGGGGCAACCAGCGCCAGGATTGGCCATCGACCTCTCTCACGAGCATCACAAGACACATTGCGAATCAGGCTCACTAGCTGTTCTGCCCCACCCGTCTATGACGTGACGTCCGGGGCGAGAATGTGTCCCGCGGTTACGGTCGCGCCGTTCCTTCGGGATCAATCCCTCGCCGTCGAGGCACTCTTGTCGAGGTATGCAGTCAGTTCGACGATGAGCTCTTGGGCGTCTGCTCTGGCACCGTCCATGAAGCTGGATTTGCGTCGGCGTAGAAACGGGCTCCCCAGTAGGAACATGCCGGGCGAATCGACAACGCCTCCATCGTGACGGATCAGGCCCTTGCCGTCGAGTACCGGGACATTAAGCCAGGTGTAGTCCGGGCGGAATCCAGTCGCCCAGATAATGGTGTCGATCTCGCCGCTCGCAAGATCGAGGCCGAGCGGCGGCGAGTCACCAACGACCGTTGGTAAGAACCGGTGAGGAGGCGGTACCGAGTCGTCAAGGCCGCTGATTGTGGCCCATGCATCGATGGTGTCCAGCAGCCGCCGAAGTTTTAGGTCCGCGAGCTCGCACTTGTTGCGCAGGGATCCGGAAAACTGGGCCCGACCCTCGCTGATGCCGGCCAGCCGGCCAGCCAGCTTGACCCCGCCAGCCGTCAGCGCATTGAGATCAAAGGCCGCCCGTTCGGGGGAGCCTGCGAGCTGCATGGAGGGCACGCGCCGTGCCCGGACGATGTCGTCAACTTCGTCGTAGCGTTCGTCGAGGACGCCGGCTCCATCCATCCACCAGTGAATATCTCGACCCCGGTAGTCACGGGGCCCCCGCACGTGTTCACCCACAGCGAGGGTGACTTGGCGGCCCGAGCGTTGGATCTCGCACGCGATCTGTACCCCGGTGGCCGATGCGCCCACGACCAGCACGCCACCTTCACCAAGCTGAGCGGGGTTCTTGTACTCAAAAGGAGTCAGGGTTGTCACCGAGGGAGGCACTGCGTCGGACAGGGGGGGCCGGCGTGGCACGTTGAAGGCCCCTGTGGCCACGACGACAGTCTCGCACTGCCATTCGTCTTGATTTGTCTTCACCCGATACTCGCCATGAGCACGACGCACGGATGCGACCGTGGTGTCGGTCTGCACCGGTGCGGCAATCAGCGCCGCATACTCCGCAATGAAGTCGACGACCTCGTCCATGGCCATGAAGCCGTCGGGATCACTGCCATCGTACGAATGTCCCGGAAGGCGGCATTGCCAGTTTGGCGTGAGCAAACGCAGCGAGTCCCACCGCTCCGTCCTCCAAGAGTTTGCAACTTCGTGTCGTTCGAGGACGACATGGTCGATTGATCGGTCGGAGAGGCACCTGCTCATCGCCAGCCCGCTGTGACCGGCGCCGATCACGACGGTGGTGGTGCGCATGGCGCCGCTCTTTTCGCCCCAACGAAGTTCGATCAGCGAACCTGAACGCTCACGTCTGTTGGGTTGGTGATGATGTCGTACACGGCTGAACGCTTCTGCGATTGTGCGACGAGTGCCTTGATGTCGTCGGACGACGCATCCGCGTCGATGTCGTACGTCACCTTGATATCGCTGAAGCCGTTGCGGACATCGCTATCTACCCCGAGGATGCCGCGAACGTCCATGCCACCTTCGATCGTCGCCGAGACGCTCCGCAGCTGGATATCGCGGTTCTGCGCAACGGCAGCGACGCCAGCAGTCAGGCAGCTGGCGAGGCCGACGAGAACGTATTCGATAGGAGTCGCGCCATTGTCCTCCGAGGCGAAGATCTCCGGGTGGTCGGCATCAAAGACGTACTTGGTGCGGTGGTTCTGCTCCTCGCCAAGACCGAAGAAGCTCTCGACCGAAGAGCGGCTGTGTGTGCCGTTCTGCCATTCACAGGTTGCTCGCCATTGAAACTGCGCCGCTTGAGGTGCATCGGTGAGCGCGGCCCGGGCGCCCAAGAGGGCCTCGACGTTGACTCCGTTGTTCACGGGTGTATCTGTAGTCGTCATTGTGATTCCTCCATCTCATTTCTCAACGGGGGATCCCGCTGAGTGACAACACCGCTCGGGCGACAGCCGTCGCTCCACCAACCTTTCGCAAGCATCGGAAGTCTCTGCTCGCGCGGCCGCGCTGCCGCGAATGCCTCGGGCAGGGAGGGCCACGCCCGTTCGCCTACTCATCCTCGGGCCCCAAAGGGCGGCCGAACGTGACGGCGGACAGAACCGAGGCTGGCGCCGAGGCGCCCAATTGCGGGTCGGGTCTTGCCCCGAGCGCATCGTTGACGGTCGAGAATGCCAGTCGGAGCGCGACGAAGGTCGTGATGGCAAAGATCTGCGCTTCGTCGAAACCGGCGTCCCGAAGCCGCTGGACGTCCCTGATGTCGATCGTGTTCGGGTCGGTTGCGACGGCTCGAGCCCAACCGGCGAGCGCCCGTTCGCTGGGACCCAGATCTTCGTCCGCGCCGCGAATGACTGCGGCCGCAACCTCTGGCCCTGTCTCCGCCGCGGCTTCTTGCCCCAGGCCAGCGAGCAATAGGAGTCACCCAGCGTTGATGCTGTGGCCGTGACGAGAACAGCCCGTTGCAGAAGGGTGAGGGAGCCGGCCAGAGTCGCTTGCCCCATCAGATCGGACAGGCCTTCGAGAGCCTCGGGCATGTACGCCCACAGACGTGAGACGTTCGTGACGTAGCCGACGGCATTTCGGTCGTCGTCGAAGAGGTGCTGGACGTCAGGTGTCTGGCTCGGGGCGGCGAGGAAGCCTGCTTTCGACTCGTCGGTTTGATCGGTGTGGACGCTCGAAGTCTGCATACCCCTGGGCGCCTGTCGGGCCGCTTTCCGGGCGACGTAGCCCACAACCGCGACGGGGGCCCGGAGGGGAAGACCGGCGCGGACCTTCTCGCGAGCCAGGTCGGCCGCCGCCTGCAAGAACGCCACCTCGCCGACTGCCTCCATCGCCTCAAATGCCGGCCCGGTCGACGCCAAGGCCCGTGCGTAGAGCTCTGGGTCGGCGAACTCGAACACGAAGGGGATGTCCACACGCTCCACGTCGGTCAAGCCCGCGTCCTGAAGAAAGACCTCGCCCGCACCGGGACGGCCGAGGGCCACCATGGCGGCCTGGTTCTCCACCTTTGGCGTCGCAGCGAGAGAGAAGGGCGCGAGCGCCCAGGCGCCCGGAGAGGCCTTGATGTGACCCCAAACCGTGAGTCCGACCCGGCCGCCAGGGGACAAGACACGGCACACCTCGGCCATCGCTTCTGGCGTCGTGCCCCAAATGCCGCGGAAACTGGTCACGACGTCGAAAGCTTCGTCATCCCACGGCAAGGCGT
The DNA here is from genome assembly GCA_963794875.1 of uncultured Acidimicrobiaceae bacterium. Taxonomy (GTDB): domain Bacteria; phylum Actinomycetota; class Acidimicrobiia; order Acidimicrobiales; family RAAP-2; genus Bog-473. Next base: position 1,067,476 of record CAWCFG010000013.1, on the reverse strand, counting down.
GCATGTCTCCAACTCGCAGGTCGGCGTCCGGATTCCGGTCAAGAGCCACCGCGACGAGGCGCTCCGAGGCATCAATACCGGCGCATCGAGCTCCGCGCAGGCTGGCTAACTCAAGGGCGAGGCCCGCCCCGCAGGCAACGTCGAGGAGCGTATCGCCTGCGCTCACGCCGAGTCGGTGGTGGAGGGCCACGTACTCTCGACAATTCGTCGGTTCGCTGAGGGTGGAAAAGTCAACGGCTCGGCGCCCCCAGCCCTCGTCGACCCCGCGCCAACTCTCGTCGAGCTCCATTGACACGGCAGGATCCTCCGTCACGTTCGTGACCTCGAGATGGCCGGGCCGGGGATCACCGGCAGCTCGGACAGGCCGCGCAGCACGAGTCCGTCGCCATGGCCCCAGTGCAGGTCTCTGACCGGCACCGCGAGGGAGAGCGTCGGAAATCTACGAAGGAGCGACCCGAGGGCGAGCTGGCCCTCCATCCGGGCGAGCGGCGCTCCGAGACAGTGGTGGATACCGTGCCCGAACGCGAGATGACGGGCCTCGTCCCTTTCGAGATCGAGAGCCTCGGGATTGGCGTATCGGTCTGCGTCCCGGTTGGCCGCGGCCAAGCAGATGATCACCTGTTCACCGGCGGGTATCGCCACACCTCCGAGGGTCAGCGGTGAGGTGGTATAGCGAAACGTCGAATGGGGCACCGGAGCGTCGTAGCGAAGGAACTCCTCGACGGCCTTGGGAATCTTCGTGGGATCGGCGCGGAGCTCGGCAAGCTGAGCAGGATTGCGAAACAGGGCGACGAGGCTGTTGCCGATGAGACTGGCGGTCGTGTCGTGTCCGGCGACAATCAGTTGAAAGATGGTGGAGAGCAGCTCTTGGGTGTCGAGACGCTCCTCTCCATCGCGGGCGCTGATCAGATCGGAGACGAGATCGTCACCGGGATCGATCCGCTTGGCTTCGACGAGCGATCGCAACATCGCCACCACCGAGTCGGACGCCTCCTTCGCCGCCGCATACTCCTCAGGAGTCGATGTGGGGACGAGCATCTTGCCGAAACCCTCCCCAAGCGAGGCACGGTCGGACTCGGATACGCCGAGAAGCTCGCAGATGACCGTGAATGGCAGCGGGAAGGCGAAGGCTGCGACCAGATCGATCTGGCGGTCGGGTTCGTGACGAGCAATCTCATCGAGGAGGTCGTCGGTGATCGTCTGAACGCGAGCGCGCAGTGCCTCGACGCGCCGCGTCGAAAAGGCGGCTGACAAGAGCCGCCGCAGGCGGGTGTGGTCGGGTGGGTCGACCGTGAGCACGTGCCGAGCGAAAGCTGGCCCCGGGAGGCCTTCGGCCACGACGCCCGAGCCCGTCGCCAACGCGGCATGCATGTCCTTCGAGAGCCGCGGCTCGTTGAGGGCGGCACGGGCCTCCTCGTAGTGGACGACCAGCCAGGCATTGTGGCCGTCGGCCAGCGTGACTGCGTGTACCGGACCGATTTGGCGGACCTTTGCGAACACCGGAAAGGGATCGTCGAGATCGTACGATCCCCAGGCGTTCAGTGACTCCGTGATCGTCATCTGTCACCTCCGCGTCAGCGAGCCGCGACAGTCCCAACCATCCTCTTGGGTCAGGGGCAGCCGAGGACGTAGCTGCAACTCTCATTTGTAGCTCCCATTCGGGTCTCTGTCGAGAGGCAGAAACTTGGTCGTCCGCAATGCCCCTGGGAATGCACTGAGGTTCACGCCGGAACACTCCCGGTTCGGAGGCTTCGGCCTGACGGTTTCCAGGAGGGCGCCTTTTTTGGTGACGCGCAGGCGAGCCGAATGAGTGGGGAAGCGGCAAACCCGCCGGGCCCCCGGATCGGCGACCCGACGAACCTCATCGGGGGCCCGCGGGCAGAAAGCGCCGTAAGCAAAGTCGGTACCGAACTGCCTGTCTGAGATCCAAAGAACGTCGCGGTGCTTCAGGCTCCGATGTCCGCGCGGGCAGGCTGTCGAGGAGGGACCACGTGTTGAGGTGCCGGTCCGCCGCGTCGGCGGTGAGCCCTGTGGAGTTCTGGAAAACGGATGACGGCGACCGGGCGCTGTTCTCCGGCGCAATCGAGGACCCCCCGGCTACCGTTGCCGCCGGTGCGCGATGGACCGTGATGCGCTGGCTGCCATGCCTGAGGCGGGGCCCGTGCCGGGGTCCGGGACGGCGACGACGGTCACAGCGGGGAGTTCCTTTCGGGCTCTGCGGTCGCGGCCCTTCCGCCTGTACTTCGGGGGGCAGGTCGTCTCGGCCAGCGGCAGCTTCTTGCAGCAGACGGCCATCGGTTGGCTCGTGCTCGAGCGCACAGGCTCACCCCGCGATCTCGGTCTGGTGCTTGCCGCGGGTGGGATCCCGTCCCTGCTGTTCGGGCCCTGGGGTGGGGCGGTGGCCGATCGGGTCGACCTGCGCAAGCTCCTCGTGGTCACCCAGACGCTCTATTGCCTCCTTGCGGCGTTGCTCTGGGCGCTCGCTGCGGCGGGCAGGGCCAGCGTGGCGGCGCTCGTCGCCATAGGCGTGGCGGGGGGAGTCGTCCAGATCGCCGATTCGCCTGCCCGTCAGGCCCTGGTCAGCCGCCTGGTTCCGCCCGACGACCTGGCGAGCGCGGTGAGCCTCAACGGGGTCGTCGTCAACAGCGCCCGTGTGGTCGGCCCGGCGCTGGCCGGCGTGCTGATCGTGACCGTGGGGACGACGATCTGCTTCGGGTTGAACGCACTGTCCTACCTGGCTGTGATCGCCGCCCTCCTCGTCATCCGGCCCCGCAAGGCGGGCGGCCCGGCGCCACCCGGACGCCAAGGCGTCAGGGAGGGGCTGCGCTACGCCGCCGGGCGCCAGCAGCTCTGGCTCCCCCTTCTCATGATGTCGGTGGTCGGCCTCCTGGCCTTCAATTTCGCCGTCGTCCTGCCCGTCTTCGCCAAGGACACGTTCGACGGCACCGGCGGCACGTACGGGCTGCTCACCACCATGCTCAGCGTCGGGGCGATTCTGGGCTCCCTCGCGGTCGGGTTGGTCCACCATCCGAGACGTCCCTACCTGCTCTTCGCCGCCCTCGGTTTCGGCGTCACCTCTGCCGCCACTGCGGCCGCACCGAACGTGGCCGTCGCTTGCGTCACGCTGCTCGTCATGGGCGCGACGGCGTTCTGTTTCGTCACCCTGTGCTCGACCACTCTCCAGCTCCACAGCTCCAGTGCCTATCGGGGCCGGATCATGGCGCTGTGGGTCTTCGTCTACTTGGGCACCACGCCCATCGGCAGCATCCTCACCGGGTGGGTCATCGCGGCGGGGGGCCCAAGGGTCGCGCTGCTCGTTGGTTCGGGGGCCTGCTTTGCCGCGGCGCTGCTGGCCGCCTTCGTCCACACGCCGCCCCATCCGGACCAGGCCCTCACCGACCTCGGGGACTGAGGCCGGTGAGGCCTCTTTGCCTACGGCGTCGCTCAGCTGCTGAACGTGGCCCGGGTGTAGGTATCGACCAGCGTGGAGTAGTTGCCGGCAACCCGTTCGATCACCTGGTCTGCGGTAATTTCGCCGCCGAGATACTGGTGGAGCGGTTCCTCCCAAATGGTCCGTCCGACGGCGAATCCGACGAAGTGTCGGTGAGCCGCCACCGTCAGCCAGTGTTCGACTCGATCAATCGGGGCGTTTCGTCCCAGCACAATGCACTGGGCCGGATGCTCCGAGTCCTCGGCCACTGCCGCGAGCACGACGTCCGCCGCTGCGGGCGTCTCGTAGCCTTCCAACTTCCAGATGTCGGGGTGAACCCCACCCGCCTGGAACTGCGCGATCGCCTCCGCCGTCAATCCCGGCCGGGCGGCCCGATCGAAGCCTTCCTGGTCGCCGTAGGTGGCCGATTGCTCCGGGGTCGGAGGCACGAGCAGCTCAATGAGCCAGCGCCGCTCCGCGCGTTCCGCCCATTCGGACACCGCGGCCAGGCGTGTCACCTGGGTTCGGCGCATCGTCGCATCGTCGAGAGGGTTGTAGCGGACGAGTGCTTTGAAGAAGTCCGGATCGAATTTCTCGATGTGCTCGGCGAAGCGGTCCCCGTACTCCAGCTCGAACTCCTTCTGACCGCTCTTTTCGATCGGCAGCAAGACGATCAGTCCGTCGGATTTGGCCGAGTGCAACACGTCGGTGCCGAGTTCTTCGTCGACGAGGACACCCTCACGTCCTGACCGCACGCTTCCGGCAAAGTGGCGCAATCCCTCGTAGACGAGGCTCTTTGCCTGGCGCATTCTGACCAGGTCCTGCGCAGAGGGCGGTCCGGTGACACCGAAGAGGCTCGCCCCAAATGATGCGCGCTGATCCATGGCGAGAATGAAGAGGGGCTCGTCGGGCGACGGCAACCACGAGGCGTCCGCCGCGCTCATTCTCGGCCGTCGCGCCTTCTCGAATGGGGCAGGGTCATTCGGAAAGTGTGCCAGCCCCGAGGGCCGCCCGGGAACCCGCTGAACCCATTGGGTCTCGCGGTGGTCGTGGGGTAGGTTCACCATCATGACGTCGACCGGTTGGGAGGCCCTGGCCCCGTACGACGCGTGGGCTGCCACCTGTGACACGTTGCATGCCCACTCGCAGCTCCTGGGAAAGCTGGCCGTCGGCCTGGCCCCTCCCGAACCGCAGCTCCAACATGCCGCCCTGCGCCTTTCCGCTCGGGGCTGGGAAACGATGCCACTGCCGGCTCCGGACGGTTCCGGCGCGCTGGTGGTAGCACTGGACCTCCATCGTCATGAGACGGTGATGGAGCACAGCGATGGACGAACCGAGCGCGTCCCGCTCACACCGAACCGGTCGGTGGGCGAGGTCAGCCGGGACGTCCTCGCCGGATTGGGTCGACTGGGTGGTCCCGTGGAGATCAATCCGAATCCACAAGAGGTGTCGTGGAGCGCCCCCCTCAATGAGGATGAGGAGCACCGGACCTACGAGCCCGCCGATGTCGCGAGCTACTTCGCGGCGGCCACCCGTGCCGCCCTGGTGCTTGCAGACCTCCGCGCCCCCTACCGGGGACGGAGCTCTCCGGTCAACGCGTGGTGGGGTACGTTCGACCTTGCCGTGAGCTTGTACTCCGGACGCCAGGTCGAGCCGCCGTCTCAGGGCTACATCATGCGCAACGCCGCCGGCGCCCAGCAGATTGAGATTGGCTGGTGGGCCGGCGACGCCCGCCATCCCGAGCCGGCCTTCTACGGGTTTGCCGTACCGGCCCCGGATGGGTTTGCCAGCGGGAACCTCGCACCGGCCGCGGGTGGCTGGAATGAAGCACTCGGCGAGTTCGTCTTGGAATGGGATGACGCGGCGGGCAGCTCTGATCCGCATGCGACGGCCGTGGAGTTCGGCCGCGCCGTCGTCGCCCATGCCTGCCTGATGTGTGACTGGGATCCCGCCCTGGCGGCCAGCGCGCAGGGCACACCTCCGCCGCTGAGCTGACGAGGGCGCAGGGCCACCAGGACCTGGACGCCGGATCCCGCGCGTTGGGAAGGACGAGCGTCGACCCGAGCGCACCAAGGACTGTCAGCACCAAGGACTGTCAGCACCAAGGACTGACAGAACCGAGAACCGCAGCCACGGTGACGGTCGGCGGTGCGCAGCGCCGGTTTCCCCGGGCCGCAATTGGGCACACTCCTGACGTCGGCCGAATGGTGTCGCAGCGAGAACGGAGCGTGGAAATGGACATGGAGAGCTTGAGGGATGCCCTCAACGAAGATCTGCAGAGCGAATATCAGTCCATCGTCCAATACATCAGTCACATCGCGACGGTGACGGGGGCCGAGTTCTTGAGCACTATTGACGAACTGAAGGTGCATCTCACCCAGGAGCTCAGCCACGCCCAGATCCTGGCTGAGCAGATCGCCTTCCTCGGCGGCACTCCGGCCACCACTGTGCCCCCGGTGGAGCAGGCCAGCGGCCGCGATGCGCTGGCCGCAGACCTCCGGCTCGAAGAAACCCAGCTGGAGCGCTACCGCGAGCGATTCGCCCAGACTATGGACCTCGGACTGGCCGACGTCGCCGAGGCCTTGCGCCCGCTGCTCGAACAGACGCAAGAACACGTCAGAGACCTACAAACCGTCCTCGGGCGATAGCAGCTCACTGCGGCCATCGCCGCACATTGGCCCGTTTGGGTCGGGTGCTACCCGGGTAGAATTGCAACCATCGATGTCAAACGTAACGGATGAGAAACAGGAACAACGACCTCAGGCAGGCCTCCGGACGCGCCTCAGTGCGAGCTGGACCGGTGTGGTGGTCGCCGCGTGCGTCCTCGTGCTGCTCATTGTGTTCATTGCCCAGAACACGCAGCGCTCATCCGTCAACTTCCTGTGGTTTCACGGGACGGCGCCGACGGCAGTGGTGCTGCTGATTGCGGCAGGAGCGGGCGCTCTGGTCGTCATCATCGTGGCCGTTGCCCGCATTCTGCAGCTCCGGCGGGTGGCGTCGCACCCAGAGGCCGCGTCGCACCCCGAGGTCGCGTCGCACCCAGAGGCATAGCTCACCCCACCTGTGCGCCCGTCGCAGGAGGTGGTGGATCGGTTTGATCTGGCCGTCATCGGCTCCGGATCTGGAAACGTCGTCATCCCGAAGCACCTCGGCGGCCGCAAGGCGGCGCTCATCGAGTCGGCAGTCTTCGGGGGGACGTGCGTCAATCGGGGCTGCATCCCGAGCAAAATGCTGGTCGGCACCGCGGATGTGGCATTGAGCGTGCGGCGAGCATCTGCATTCGGCATCCAGGCCGAGGTCGAGGCGGTCGATTGGCCGGCGATCCGGAATCGGGTTCTGAAGCGCATCGGGGAGACATCGAGCAAGGGACGAAGGGGTCGTCTCGAGTCGACGGACGTGACGCTCTTCGAAGGGCATGCTCGATTTGCCAGCCCCCACGAGCTGGTCATCGACGACCACATCCGCGTCGAAGCCGAACAGATCGTCATCGCGACGGGCGGGCGGCCGTCGGTCCCGGATGTCGTAGAGAAATCGGGGATCGCCTTCCACACCTCGGACACCATCATGTGGATGGACCGGTTGCCCGCGAGCATGGTGATCCTCGGCGGCGGATCCGTCGCAGCCGAATTCGGCCACGTGTTCTCGAGTCTGGGCGTCGACATCACCCTCGTGACGATTGCCCCCACATTGCTGGAGACGCACGACGCAGAGATCGCGAGGCGTTTCACCGCCAAGGCGTCTACCCGGTGGAAGCTCAATCTCAATGCCTCCGTCTCGGCGATCGAGTCCGACGACTTGGGAGTCGTGCTGATCCTCGAAGACGGTCGCCGGATCGGTGGCGAGACGCTCTTGGTCGCCACGGGGCGGCGACCGAACACCGAGGACCTCGGCCTGCAATCGGCGGGCATCTCCCTCCGTGACGACGGGCACATCGTCGTCGACGAGTTCGGACGGGCCGCCCCCGGAGTCTGGGCGCTCGGCGACGTGAGTTCGCCCTACGAGCTCAAGCACGTGGCCAATGCCGAAGCGCGGACTGTTTCCCACAACGTGACCAACGCCGACGACCTCCGCCCTCTGCCCCACGAATGGGTGCCGTCCGCAGTGTTCAGCGATCCGCAGATCGCCTCGGTCGGGGCGCGTGCCGAGGATCTCGACGGCCGACAGTATGTGGAGGCGATCCAGGAGTACAGCGACACCGCCTTTGGGTGGGCTCTGCAGGACGAGGGTGGCATGTGCAAGCTCTATGCCGATCCCGCCACGGGTACCCTTCTCGGTGCACACATTCTCGGCCATGAGGCGTCGCTGCTCATTACGCCGCTCATTCAGGCCGTCGCACACCGACAGCGGGTCGCCGACCTGGCCCGAGGCCAATTCTGGATTCACCCGGCCCTCAGTGAGGTCGTCGAGAACGCTCTGTTGAAGCTGCCCCTCGACAGGGAAGTGCGCTCCGGCCAGATGCACTGAGGCGGCGTGACGCCCCCTCGAGGATGGACTTCGAGGGGGACGGTGTTCGGCGCCGGCCCGCAGTTGTGCGTTCAGACAAGCGTCTCGGCGGGTATGGGGTCAGTGTGGACCTAGCCAAGAACTACAGCTGGAAAGTGATCACATTGGCATCCGGGGCTCTCGCCGGCCTCGTGACGCAGCGAATGCTCAATGCAGCGTGGAGGGGCCTACGCAGCCAGGCGCCGCCACTGCAGGCTGATCGTGACGCCGCGTGGAGCGATGCGCTGAGTTGGGCGATCGCAACCGGAGTGGGCGCCGGGGTCGCCAGGCTGATGGCTATCCGCACGGCGGCACAGCTGTGGGAGGCGACGATGCACGAAGCGCCACCGGAGCCTGGACTCGAATCCTGAGGACGAGACGTCGGGTGCTCGCGGGCCGCCACCGTGAGCCTCTCATGCCACACGCGGAACGGGCGACGGATCCGCTACGGGACCGGGAGGCCGGACTCTCGCTACATTGAGGCCGGTCAGAACCGACGAGAGGATCCCGATGCCGTCAACCTCACCGCCAGTGCGTGGCACGTGACCGAGCCGTCGGGCCCCTTGCGGGGAGTGCGGGTCCTCGATCTGGGTTGGGGTGTGGCCGGACCCGTCGGCGTCCTGCTGCTGGCCGAGCTCGGTGCCGACGTCACAAAGGTCGAGCCACCCGGCGGCGATCCGTTTCGACGCCAGCCCGGCTACCACGTCTGGAATCGCAGTCGGAGGTCGGTGGTGCTCGACCTCAAGGCGGACGAGGGCCGGGAGGCGTTCCTGCGTCTCTGTCGGGACGCCGATGTCGTGGTGGAGACGTTCAGCCCCGGCACCATGGACCGGTTGGGGCTCTCGTACGCGGACGTCGCGGCGCGGTTTCCCCGTCTGGTCTTCTGCTCCGTGCCGGCCTATCCGCCCGGGCACCGCTTCGCCGATCGACCCGGCTGGGACGCCACCGTCCAGGCCCGCTCCGGCATGCAGAGCGAGCAGCCCGGTTGGCGACCAGGGCCCACGTACCTCCACTTTCCCGCCCCGAGCATGGCGGCATGCTTCCTCCTGGCGGCAGGTGTGCTCTCCGCCCTGATCCAGCGCGAGGCGACCGGGCGTGGGCAGCACGTCGAGACGTCGCTCTATCAGGGCGTCCTCGCCTACACGACGCAGATCTGGCAGGAGCACGAACGCGCACCCGCCGGCTTTCACTCGGTGATGGCGAAGACCTATCCACCCGGCATTCATCAGACGTCCCTCTTCGAGTGCGCCGACGGTGAGTGGATCCACGCCGCCACGATGAACGGCCGCAGCGCCACCCGCACGCCGGAGGACATTTTGGGGCTGGATCCGGTGGACCCGCGCGCCCTGTACGCCGACCCCGGCCTCCGCGCGGCGCACGAGGCCCGGCTCCGCGCCGCCTATCGCCAGCGGCGGCGCGACGAACTCGTCGAGGAGTTCCACGAGGCGGGCCTCGGAGCGGAGGCGGTGACGCCGATGGCGGACGTCTTCTCCCACCCGCAGTTCCTGGCCAACGGGATGGCGGCGACCGTGCTGGACCCCGCGCTCGGGCCCACCACCCAGGTCGGGGTGCCGGGGGTCCTGCGCGGCACGCCCGGGGCGGTTCAGGGAGGTCAGCCCGAAGCCGGTGCGCACAGCCGCCAGGTGCTGGCCGAAGCGGGATACGACGCGGCCGAGATCGACCGTCTCCTGGAAACCGGCATCGTGGAGGACGTCTCGTGGGCCCGTTGACCGGCGTGGTCGTGCTCGACCTCGGGCAGTACCTGGCCGGCCCCTTCGGGCCGATGCTCCTGGCGGACCTGGGTGCCGAGGTCATCAAGGTGGAGCCCGTGCGCGGGGACAGCATGCGGATGGCCGGCATGCCGTTCGTCGGGTGCCAGCGCGGCAAGCTCGACATCGCGGTCGACGTCAAGGACCCCGACGGGCTCGAAGTGGTGTTGCGCCTGGCCGAGATCGCCGACGTGGTCCACCACAACATGACGAAGGGCACCGCGGCGCGCCTGGGGATCGCCTACGAGGCCCTCAGGGAGCGCAAGCCCGACCTCGTGCACTGCAACACCTACGCCTACGGCGCCGAGGGACCGCTGTCGGACTTCGGGGGACTCGACCCGCTCTACCAGGCGGCGTGCGGCCTGGAGTTCGAGGCGGGACCAGTGGCAGCGGGCAACCCCCCGCTCTATCTGCGCTTTGGGATGACCGATACGGCCAACGCCATGGTGTCGGTGGTGGGAGTGCTCGCCGCCCTGTACCACCAGCGTCGTACCGGCGAGGGACAGGACCTCTGGACGTCGCTGCTCAACGGCGCGGCCGTGTTCAGCTCCGACGTATTCCTCGTCGACGGAGAGCCCGGTCCGGTCCGTCCCGGCCTCGACAGCAACCAGATGGGCGTCTCGCCCTGCTGCCGGCTGTACGAGACGCAGGAGGGGTGGATCCAGGTCGCCGCGTTCGGGCCGGGCGAATGGTCACAGCTCTGCCGGCTGTTGGCGCGACCGGAGCTGGAGCGCTACGACACGGTCGAGGCCCGGGTGGCGGCCAGGGCCAAGATCGAGTCGGCGCTCGAACCTGTCTTCCTGACGCGGACTGCGCTGGCCTGGTTCCATGATCTCGTCGACGTGGGTGTGGCCGCCGAGGTCTCCGTCGACACCAACGACGGGGAAGCCGTCCTCCACGATGCCGACAACGAGCGACTCGGGCTCGTGGCCGAGTACGCGCACCCGCTGCTCGGACAGCTGCGCCAGTTCGGCACGCTGGTCGACTTCTCCGAGTCTCCGACCGGCCCCTATGGTCCTCCGCCTCTCGTGGGGGAGCACAGCCGGCGTGTCCTCGAGCGCGTCGGCTATTCGAGCGAGGAGATCGAGGACCTGTTGGACCGGGGGATCGTCTACCAGCCCACCGAGGACTATCGCTGGTCCCTTTGAATCGTCATTGCGAGGCGAGAATGGCCGCCACCTCCGCCACCGGGTCTCGTACGACCGGGCCGGTGGCCCTGACCTCCGCCCTAACCGCACGTCAGGCCGATCATCACCTCGTTGAAGGCCACCGGGGTGAAGCGTTTCACCACGTCGGTCCGGACCAGCAGCCCGACTTCAACGAGCGTGGGCTGACCTCCGAGACCTTCGTCCTTCTCGAAGGGAGAAGGCCACCTCGTGGCGGCCGGGATCGAGGCTCGTCTCGGCGACGACCTCGTAGAGACGTTGGCCGTGCAGGTTGTGCAGCCGCCCGGCGACCACATGGAAGGACCAGCCGCCGAGCGACGCCGGCCATCAGCGGAACACCGATGCACGCCCCCAGTCGGTGTCTCGCCGGCAGAATGGGATCTTCGCCTGCGAAGGAGACGGAACTCCCGATTGCCGCGCGCGACAGCCCGACATCGGCGAGCAGGTCGTCGAGTGCCTGCAGCGGGTCGAACCCGGTTGTCACAGGGGGCCGGTCCCCTCGGGGGCGACCGTGTCGTCGGGGGCGACAGTGCCGTTGGGGACGACAATGTCGACGGGGACCGAGAAGTGCCGCAGGAGGGCCGCCACGGCGCGGGGCCCCAGGTTCGGGTGGGCGGTGGCGCCGGCGGCGTCGTCGGTCAGGAGCTGGACGTCGGTGCCCTCGGTGACCGCGACCACCATGCGGGCCAGTTCGTCGATGGGCAAGGTCGGGACCCGCGCCTCTCGCTCCAGCGCCTCCGTGAGTAGGAGGGCGAGCTCGGCCCGCACCCGCCGCTCGTGCGCGACGAGGAGCGTCGCCACTGACGGCCTGCGGATGGCGTGGAGGGAGCACTCCATGGAGACCAGCGTCCATTGCCGGTCGACGTCGAGGGGGCGCGGCCCGCTCGCCCTTCCGCGTGGTCGCTTTCAGGGCCATCGTCTTCCGGGTCATCGCCTTCGGTGGGGACACTGGCGGCCATGGCCCGACGGATCGTTTGCTCGCGCCGGGCCCAACTGCGTTGCAAGAGGGCCAGGAACAGAGCGTCCTTATTGGCGAAGTTGGAATAGAAGGCACCCTTCGTCAACCCGGCCCGGGCGCAGATGTCGGGTACGGAGGTTGCCCCGAAACCATGTTCGGCGAAGAGCTCCATGGCCGCATTGAGGAGGGCGGTGACCGTGATGGGCCGGCGTTTCGTGATCCCCCTGGGCACGGAGCCAGTCTAAAGCATTCTTATCGGTATGCAATACCGGTCGGGATGTTTTGGGTGTTCGAGGTGACCCGTCGACCCTGGGAACCGGCGTTCCGGAGTCCCTAAAGATCGTGTTCCAGTCAGTCGACATCCAAAAGGTCGCGCCGTGCGCCTCCGCCCGACGAGTGGAACTGAGGCAACGGCAGAGAACTGGCAACGGCAGAGAACGGGCGCCGGCAGAGGGGGAGAGAAACATGGTCACCGAGGAGGAGTGGTCCGGCGAGGTCGCGCGGTCGGCCCGCTTCCGCCTGATCAGCCCCATCATCGCCCTTGGCGCCTTCGGGCTGATCTTCGTCCCGTGCATGATGGCCGGCCAGGCCCTGGCCTCGGGGATCTACGCCGACCTCGTTGCAGTGGGCATCCTCATGGCGCTCATGTTGCCGCTGGCCTTCGTGCTGGTCGTCTTCGGCGAGCGCCAGCAGCGGAAGACCGACGAGAAGGTGCGCGGGCTGAACGCCGAGTTGAGCAGCGCCGTCGCTGACGCCGAGCGACTCAACGGCGAGTTGAGCACCGCCATGTCCGACGCCGACCACCAGGCGCAGATTCGCGACGCGCAGGTCCAACGCCAGCGCTTCGAGAGCCGCCTGGCCAACGCACTCGACATGGCCGAGGGCGAGCCCGAGGTCATTGAGGTCATTGAGCGGTCGTTCTCGACCGTGTTGCCCGACGCTCCCGCCGAGTTGCTCCTGGCTGACAACAGCCACGCGCACCTGCACCGCATGGCCGCCGTGGGACCCGAGGGGAAACCTCCGAGCTGCGGCGTCGATTCACCTGATCGCTGCCCGGCGGCGCGCCGGGCGCAAACGCAGGAGTTCACCGACAGCGACCACCTCGACGCCTGTCCCAAGCTGCGCAACCGGCCCGAAGGGCGGCTCTCCGCCTTGTGCGTGCCTGTCTCGATCATGGGCCGCACGGTGGGCGTGATCCACGCCACCGGTGAGCCGGGGGTGAAGGTGGACGACGACCACGTCGACGATCTGGCCACGCTGGCGAAGCTGGCCGGCGTGCGCATCGGCTTGCTCCGGGTCATGGCCGAGACGCAACTACAGGCGTCGACCGACACGCTCACCGGACTGCTCAACAGACGTTCCTTCTCCGAGCGTGTGGCGGCGATCCCGGCCCACCTCCACCCGATGGCGATGGCGATGGCCGACCTCGACCATTTCAAGATCCTCAACGACACGTACGGACACGAGACGGGAGACCGGGCGCTGCGGCTCTTCTCCCGGGTCCTGCGGGACACGCTGCGAACCAGCGACGTGGCATCGCGCTACGGCGGCGAGGAGTTCGCCATCGCCTTCCCGGACTGCTCGGCGATCGACGCAACGCGAGCGTTGAACACCGTCCGTTCCCAGCTCGACGCGGCCATCACGGTCGGCGGGCTCCCCAAATTCACCGTGAGCTTCGGCGTCACCGAATGCGAGCCGGGTGAGGAGCTGGCAGCCGTCCTGCGCCGGGCCGACGACGCCCTCATGCAGGCGAAGCACGAAGGGCGCGACCGGGTCGTGCTGCACGACACCATGGGTGAGGCAGGCATCGCGCCGACCGAGTCTCGTGGGGCGCTGATCCCGATCCTGGACGGGGATCTTCAGCCGGCCGAATGACGGTGAAGGTGTTCGTGCAACGATTGGTCGTCGCCGTCATGGCGGCCGTGACGGTCGCGGTGTCTGTCATCGCATTGACGCCGGTGTCGAGTGGCGCCTCGATCAGGGCATCGGCGTCGGGCGGGACCGCCACGATGGCTCTCGACGAGGACCTCGCCGGCTTCAATGTCAATACGTCCGCCGCATCGCAGCTCGCCCTGCAGGAGATCATGAACATGGTGTGGCCCCAGGCCTTCATCGTGAACAACAAGCTCCAGCCGGTCATGAACGGTCAGCTCCTGCAGAGCGCGCGCGTCACCAGCCAGAGTCCCCAAACCGTGGTCTACTCGTTGAGCCCCAAGGCCGTGTGGTCCGACGGGACGCCGATTTCGGCTGACGACTTCATCTACAACTGGCAGGCCCAGAGCGGGAACCCCGCCTATACGGACCTCGCTGGCCAGCCCTACGACGACGCCTCGACGGCCGGGTACAGCCAGATCGCCTCCGTGGTCGGTTCGAATCCCTCGGGGGGTGCCGCCTGTGCCCCGGGGAGCGCGACGAACCGCACCGCGGGACTCTGTCCGAACGGGCGGACGGTCACGGTGACCTTCAAGCCGTCGTTCGCCGACTGGCGCAGCCTCTTCACCAACATCGTCCCGGCGCATGTCGCGCGGACGGTCGGCTGGAACACCGGCTTCACCGGCCCGGCCCAGGTGATTTCGGGGAGCTGGTTCAAGATTCAGAGCGCGAAGGCCAACCAGTCGGTGGTGCTGACCCGCAATCCGACTTACTGGGCGAAGCCGGCCAAGCTCAAGACGCTGGTCTTCCAGTTCTTCTCCGACGACAACCAGCTGGTGCCCGCCCTCCAGAACAAAGAGGTCAGCATCATCAACCCCTCGTCCGTGAGCCTCTCCATCACGCAGACGGCGAACCAGGTGCCGAACACGACGAAGGTGACGTTGCCGGGACTGGAGTTCGAGCACATCGACTTCAACCAGGCCGACCCGTACTTGGCCAAGCTCCAGGTGCGTGAGGCGATCGCCCACGGTGTGAACCGCCAGTCGATCATCACCCGCACGGTCGGCGAAATCAGCAAGGGCATCACCCCGCTGGGCAGCCGCATGCTGGTCCCGTCCCAGAAGGGCTACAAGGGCACGAGCTACGCCTATGCCCCCGGCCAGTCGCGCCGCTTGCTGCAACAAGCGGGCTTCAAGAAAGGCTCGGACGGCTACGTCCAGCCCAGCTACGGCCCGCAGAAGGGGAAGGACCTGACGTTCACCATTCAGTCGACGTCGGGGAACAGCATCCGCGCCGAGACGGAGATCCTCTTCCAGGCCCAGATGAAGGCGATCGGGATCAAGATCACCATTCAGAACTACGACGCCAACACCTTCGGGAACAACCTGCCGAACGGGGCCTACCAGATTGCCGAGTTCGCCTGGGCCAACACACCGTTCGTGTCGGAGAACCAGCCCATCTACTGCTCCTACACGAACGCCACCATGTGCGGGTTCAACTGGACCCACTCGGCCAATGCACAGGTCGACGCCCTCATGAGCCAGGGCTCGGCGGCAGCGAGCACGACGGCCGAGGTGGGCGACTACAACAAGGCCGACGGCATCCTGTGGCGAACCATGGTGACGCTCCCGCTGTACCAGACGCCGCAGTTCTTCGCCTGGTCGAACAGCCTGAAGGGCGTGCTGCCGAACACGTCGAGCGCGGGCGTCACCTGGAACGCCGAGGACTGGAGCATCGCCTCCTGAGGGCAGCTCTCGAGGACGGCCCGACGAGGCTCGTCATAGTCTTCGCCGCGGCTCAGGACGGGAGCGGGATCGACTGGGCGAAATGGAACACGTCGTCAGGGTCGTGGACCCGTTTGATCTGCTGGAGCCGCGACAGGTTCGACCCGTAGTAGGCCTGCTCCCAGTCAGCCAACGTGGGGTCGATGTAGTTCTGGTACGAGCCCTGGGTCACGGGTTCGAACGCATGCTGTACGTCGTCGAGCCAGGCGTCGGCCGCCGACCGCTGACCTCGCGACGGCGGGGCGCCCGGATAGGTGACGGAGTACTGGGCACACGAGACCGCCGAGCGGTGGACGAAGGCGGTGTCGCTCGTACCAACCTTGTTGATCATCCCGCCGTAGCCGTCGAAGACGACGCCGGCACCGCCGCCGGGCAGCGAGGCCGGGAAGGACGACAAGGCCGAGGTGATGGCGCCGACGGCACTCTCGGGCAGCGCGCCTCCGATGTACGAGGACTTGGCGACGAACGGCGACTGGGTCGGCGCGGCGCACTGAGCCACGGGCTCGCCTTCGCACCCGGCCTCAATCATGGTGGCGGTCAGGTAGTCCTCCGGGCCGACGAACCGGTAGGTCGTGCCGTCGCTGACCGCGGCAGTAAGCGAGCTCAGTGCTGCGGTGCACGCGCTGACCGATCCGACGAACACGCCGGTCACCTTGACGAGGCCTCCCCCGACGATGCCGCTGCTATAGAGCTGGCAGTTGGACCAGAGCTCGTCGGGCGCTGACGGGATGTACCGGAGCCAGGCATTCAGGACGTCGCCGGCCGCGCCCCAGGGCCACTCCAGCGTGAAGAGGGTGATCGCTTCGGGGATGGGGTGAGTGCGGAACCCGAACGACGTCACGACGCCGAAGTTGCCGCCGCCGCCGCCTCGGCAGGCCCAGTACAGGTCCTCGTCGTCAGCTGGTCCGCACCGATGGAGAACGCCATCCGCCGTGACGACCTCGACGGTCTGGAGTTGATCGCACGTGAGCCCGTAGGCGCGGGAGAAGACGCCCACCCCACCGCCCAGAGCCAGGCCCCCGATGCCAACCGTGGGGCACGAGCCGCTGGGCAGGAGCCGGCCCTGCGCGGCCAAGTCGCTGTAGACGTCGATGAGGACGGTGCCGGCCCCCACGGTGGCGAGACCTTCACGACCGCCGCCCGTCGGGCCGACGGACACGGTGTCCATGTCGGCGAGGTCGATGACCAGTCCGGGGCAGGAGGAGTACGCGGCATAGCTGTGGCCACCCGAACGCGCCGCCACCTGCACGTCGGATGCCCGGGCGAAGGAGAGGCAGCGCTGGACATCGCTGGGAGATTGACACTGGGCGATCGCTGCCGCCTGTTGCGTGTAGACGGAGTTGTAGAGGTGCCCTGCTGCGGCGTATCCGCTGTCGGTGGGAAGCAACAGGGTGCCGCTGAGCGACGCCGCGAGCTTCGTCCAATCGGGCGGGCCGTGCTCGGGCGTGGATGTGGAGGTGCCGCCGCCGCTTGCGTTGTGCTGGCTCGAGCTCGAACACCCGGCGGCTGCCGCGCCGGCGATCACTCCGGAGCCGATCAGGGTGGCCCCGCGCAGAAAGGTGCGGCGGTCCATCAGATCCGCGCCGGTCTCCGCCACCACGCCAGCTGCCCGCGTCATGGTGGCCGAGGTTAGGTCACCCCATGTTCACGTCGAGGGAGGCACCGCGCTGCCGTTGGCGGTCAGGGTCACCTCGACGTTGCCGCGAGTGGCGTTCGAGTAGGGGCAGACCTCGTGCGCCGCGGCCACGATGGCGACGGCACGGCCGGCGTCGGCGATGCCCGGGAGCGAGACGTTGAGTGTCACGGCGACATTGAACCCGCGTGTCTCGGTGGTGATCAATCCGACCTCCGAATCGATGGAGACCTCTCCGAGCTC
This sequence comes from uncultured Acidimicrobiaceae bacterium, assembly GCA_963794875.1. Taxonomy (GTDB): domain Bacteria; phylum Actinomycetota; class Acidimicrobiia; order Acidimicrobiales; family RAAP-2; genus Bog-473. The sequence continues at coordinate 1,050,139 of CAWCFG010000013.1, read as the reverse complement.
CACCTTCTCCCGGCGCCCCACCACCCCGAGCGCCCCCTCGAAGCAGGCGGCATAGCCCACGGCGAACAGCTGTTCCGGGTTCGTCCCACCGCCGGCACCGCCCATTTCGGTCGGCGTGCGCAGCTGCACGTCCAGTGCCCCGTCACTGGTGACGCCGTGTCCCTGCTCCCGTCCACCGGTCACGTGAGCCTGCGCGGTGTAGAGCACCTTGGCCATGGTCGACTCCTCTCGAACGTCTTCTCCCGGTCCAATGTAAAGGGAGGAGCCGCCGACCGCGCCTGAGATGTCCTCCCTCAGAAGCAGCGATCGACCACGGGCCCGGATCACGCCTGCACCATTTGCTACGAGACCGTAGTGTCGTGGCATGCAGACGCAAGAGCTCGAAGGAAAAGTGGCCGTCGTCACCGGTGGCGCCGGCGGCATCGGCAAGGCGACGGCCGAATTGCTCGTCGCCCAGGGAGCCAGCGTGGTGATCGGCGACGTCGACGCGGAGGCCGGGCAGACAGTGGCTGACAGCATCGGGGACGCGGCCGACTTCAAGCAGACGGACGTCAGTGAGGCGGACCAGGTGCAGGCGTTGGTCGACTTCGCCGTGGAGCGCTTCGGGGGCCTGGACATCATGTTCAACAACGCCGGGATCGGAAGCCCGCTCAAGCGGTTCCTGCCCGACGATCTCGAGGACTTCTCTCGCATCATGAACGTGAACCTGTTCGGCGTGATCGTCGGCTCGCAGCGCGCGGCGCGGTACATGAAGGACCACGGTGGGGGATCGATCGTCAACAACGCGTCCATCGCCGCCATCAACGCAGGCACGGGAATGATCTCCTACCGGGCGTCCAAGGCGGCCATCGCCCACGCGAGCAAGTGCATGGCCATCGACCTGGCGCCCTACGGCATCAGGGTCAACTGCCTCACCCCGGCGCACATCCGCACGGGCATCACGACCTATGAGATGGGTCCGGTGCTGCGCTACATGCAACCGCTGGAGCGGGAGGCGCAACCGGAGGACGTGGCCAATGCCGTCGTCTGGCTCTCCAGCGACCGTGCGGCGCAGGTGACCGGCATCGTCCTCCCGATCGACGGCGGGACCACGGCGGGGCCGCCCTACGCACAGACGAAGCTCATCATGTCGACGCTCCGGCCTCCGGAGGGCGGGGGCACCTCTCCGTCCTGACGCGAACGACGCAGCCGTGCTCCTCAGCTGACGGGCGTGAACTCGAGATTGAGACGTTCGAGGCCGCGCAGGAAGAAGGTCGGCAGGTAGTCGTAGCTGCGGGCGTCCGGCGGGCCGTGGTGCTCCTCCGAAATGGAAATCGTGGCCGTGCGATCGAGGAAGCGGTTGATCGTGACCCGGCCCTCGGCTCGTGCCAGAGGCGCTCCCGCGCAGGTGTGGATCCCGTGCCCGAAGGCGATGTGCTGGCGGGCGTTCGGACGGTCGAGGTCGAACTCGTCGGGGTTGTCGAACACCCGGGGGTCCCGGTTGCACGCACCGGGGATGAGCATGAGGGAGGCACCGGCCGGGATGTCGACACCGCCGAGCTGCGTGGCGACGCGGGCCATCCGGAACTGCGTGCGCAGCGGGCTCTCCAGCCGAAGTGTCTCTTCGATGAAGTTGGGGATTCGCTCGCGGTCTTCCCGGACGCTCGCCTGGAGGTCGGGTCGCTCGCCCAGCATCCGCAGGGCGAAGGACAGGAGGCGCACCGTTGTCTCCTGACCGCCGGCAAAGAGATTGGCGGCGATGAGGGCGGCATCCTTGGCCTCGGGGGTCGAGCCGTCCGGGAAGGTCGCGGTCGCCAGACCGGTCAGGACGTCGTTGCGCGGAGCACGACGGCGATCCTCGATGTAGTCGTTGAACCGCTCGTAGAGGAACTCGAGCGGCTTGTGGCCGACGTCCTGGTGTGCGGTCGACAGCTGCTCGCGGAAGAGGGAGTGGTCGGATTCGGGTACGCCTTCGAGGTCGGCGATGACCGTCAGTGTGAACGGCTCTGCATACGACCCGACCATCTCGAACGAGCCGTCCGCGGCGAAGCCATCGATCAGGCGGTCGGCGAACTGCCACATGAAGTCCTCGTTCTCCTTGAGGCGCTTCGGTGTGATGAGCCGCATCAGGAGGTGGCGGTGTGCCGTGTGGTTGGGAGGGTCGAACGAGGGCAGCTGGTCGCTGAACGGCAGCTCGTCGCGGTACTTCATGATGATGTCGCTGACGTCGTCGCCCTCCATCGGTGCGGAGAACTTGACGAACGACCCGCAGACCACGTTGCACGAGGAGTAGGTCCCGGACGGCAGATCGTTCTCGGGGAACGTCGCCGGATCACCGTAAATCGCCATGGCCTCGGGATGGCCGGTGACCATGTACATGCCGAAGTGCGGCTCCCGCCACACCGGCCCCTGCTCCCGCACCCAGTCGAAATAGGGGTACGGATCATTTTGGATCGTCCGATCCGTGATGAAGTTGGCCTGCTCGAACTCACTCATGCGTCTTCGGGCACCTCCCGTCGGGGCCTACGATCGCGCCATGTCCACGGAGATCGACATCGACCGCGACGCGTGCATGGGGTCGGGCAACTGCGTGTACGCCGCACCGGGTGTCTTCGAGCTCGACGACGACTCCATCGCGCGCGTCGTCGATCCGGCAGCCTCGCCGGAGGAGGCGGTGGTCACGGCAGCGCGCCAGTGCCCGACCCGTGCCATCACCGTTCGGCGCGACGGCCGGACGTCGACCTGAGTCGCGCCCATCACGAGGTGCGGGCCTCGGCCCGGGTGGCGTGCCGGGCGGCCTGATAGCCGAAGACCATGGTGTTGGCGATGCTTGCCCCCGGGCCCAGGTAATGGCGGCCCATGACGGTGGCGGTGCCGTTCCCGGTGGCGTAGAGCCCGGCAATCGTTCGGCCCTCCTGGTCGACGACCTGCGCATTCTCATCGGTCAGGAGGCCACCGCAGGTGCCGATGTCGCCGGGCACGACCTGGCACGCGTAGAAGGGGGCCTCGTCGATGGGCCCGAGGCAGGGGTGGACCTTGTGGTTCGGATCACCTAACGCCCGGTTGTAGGCCGATTCACCCCGTCCGTAGTCGGGATCGATGCCGCGCTCCGCGTTGTCGTTGAAGCGCTCCACGGTCTCTGCCAGGCCCGTGGGATCGATCCCACACATGGTGGCGAGATCCTTCAGCGTCCAGGCCTGCTTCAGCATGCCGCTCTTGAGCAGCTTGCGCGGGAACCGCCCCGGTGAGGAGCGCTGGTGCGCGTAGCGCTTCCGATAGCGATCGTCGAAGATCAGCCAGCACGGAACCGCCTTGCTGGTCTTGTCGCGTGCGTACATCTCCTTGCCGACTTCCATGTACGAGTTCGACTCGTTCACGAATCGCTTTCCTGCGGCGTCGACGTACATGGTGCGGGGCCGTTGTCGGGCCTGGTCGAGCGTCGACTGTCCGAAGCGTCCGGTGCGGGGCGACGGGAGCCACCACGCCTCGTCCATCAGATCGGTCTGGGCACCGATGGCCATGGCGCTCCGGATGGCGTCGCCGGTGTCGCCCGGGTTGGAGATCGACCACTTGGCCTGGTTGGGCTGATCGCCGCCGTACTCGACGCGCATCTCGCGGTTGTGGGCAAAGCCGCCGGCAGCGAGCACCACCCCCTGGCGGGCACGGACCAATACAGGGACGCCGTTGCGAGTGATGCGGACGCCGACGACCCTGCCGTCCTCCACGATCAGCTCCTCCAGTGGTGCCTCGGTCCAGATCGGGATCCCTCGATCAATGGCGATCCGCAGGATCTGCGCGATGAGCGACGCACCGTTGGTGAGTAGTTCCTGACCGCGTAGGCGGGCGGCGTAGGTCCGCATGACGACCCGGGCGGACACCGCGAACGCGCGTATGCTCCGGTTGTAGTGCGAGAGCGAGCGCGCCTCGTTCGTCATGACGGCGAGGCCGAGGCTCTTGGCCAGGCCGGGTTGCAGCTTGGGGAGCCACTCGCCGAGGACGTTCCCGTCGAACGGCACAGGCTCGATCCCACGGCCGTTGTCGTGGCCGCCCTTGGCGTTCGAGTAGTAGTCGCTGTACCCGGGGCAGTAGACGAACCGGACGCCGCGGTCCTGCAGGAACGAGACCATCTCGGGCCCCGCTGTCAAGAAGGCGTGGCGTCGCTCGAAGGATGAACACGGTCCGACGTCACCCACGACGGCTTCGAAGTGGGCCATGGCATCCTCGTAGGAGTCGGGGATGCCGTCGGTGTTCATGACCGGGTTGTTCGGGACCCAGGCGATGCCACCGGACATCGCGGTGGAACCCCCTACCCGCTCCTGCTTTTCGAGCACGAGGGCGCTGGCCCCGGCGTCGTCGGCAGCCAGCGCGGCCACCATGCCGCCGCCGCCCGACCCCACGATCACGAGGTCGACGGTGGTGTCCCACGTGGTCATGTCACCCTCCCCGACCTCCCGACGGCCTGCTCGTGCCCCGATGGAGCAAGCTAGCAGGATCCGTTGACGATTGCTACGAAGCCGAAGTAATCTGCCGACACCGGACGAGTGCCGAATGGGGAAGTGGAGCGGGGGAGATGACTGGTCACGCAAGAACGCTGACGTACCCATCCGAAGGTCTCGGAGCGCCGAAGGATCGGCATCTGGGGCCCCTTGTCGACTCGGGGCTTCCGGCCGACGTCGAGGTGTTCTCGGCCGACGACCACATCTCCTTGGCCGTCGACATCTTCTACGAGCGTCTGCCCGAGGACCTGAAGGAGCAGGCACCGCGGGTCATGAACGTCGACGGCGGCTGGGTACTCGGCATGGGCGGCAAGTCCATTCTGGTACGGGAGTTCGTGGAGGTCCTCACCATGTACGACCCCGTGTCCGGCTCGCACACGGGCGACGTGGAGGCCCGCCTCGCCGCGCTCGAATCCGAGGGAGTGACCAAAGAGCTCGCCTTCCCGAACTCCGTCCTGGCCCTGTTCGGCTGGCCGGACAAGGAGATGCGCGAGCGCTGCTTCCGCATCTACAACGAGCATCTCGCCGAGGTGCAGGAGCGCTCGAACAACCGCATTTACGGGGTCGGGCTGATCAACTGGTGGGACCCCGAGGGAGCTCGCCGAACCCTGCGCGAATTGAAGGCACTGGGATTGAAGACCTTCCTGATGCCGCTGTCGCCGGGCAAGGACGCCGATGGCAAGCCGATCGATTTCGGCAGTAGCGCCATGGACGGCGTGTGGGAGGCGATCGAAGAGGAGCAGGTACCGGTGTCGCACCACATCGGTGAGAGCCCGCCGTCGTCCCCCAACGAATTCAATCCCGTCATCCTCGGCATGTTGCAATCCGTGGCCCCGTTCCGGGACCTCTTCGGCAAGTACGTGCTCGGGGGCATTCTGGACCGCCACCCCGGACTGCGCGTGGGCTGGTTCGAGGGTGGGATCAACTGGGTGCCGTCGGCGCTGCAGGACGCCGAGCACATCAGCGCCTCGTTCCGGCACATCGCGAACCTGAAGGTGCAGCACGAGCCCCGGTACTACTGGGAGCGCAACATGTGCGCCTCGTTCATGGTGGACCCGCTCGGGCTCGACCTCATCGACCGTATCGGCGTGGACAAGGTCATGTGGTCGACGGACTTCCCACACAACGAGAGCACGTATGGCTACAGCAGCGAGTCGCTGAAGTCCGTGGTGGACGCGGTCGGCGTCGAGGCAGCCACCGCCATCGTGAGCGAGAACATCAAGCACTACCTCGGGGTGGAGGACTGATGCCGGCCGGGTTGATGGCGAAAGCGCCACCGGCGCGGATCCCGGCGACGCCGGACTTCGCCCGGATGCAGCGTGAGCGCATGGAACGGATGCACGGGATCATGGGCCGAGCACGGGCTGGACGCGCTCGTGCTGCTCGGCAACACCAACGTCGCCTACGCCACGGGCGCCATCTGGCCGCTGGCCGACTCGGGCCGGGCCAACTTCGAGCAGCCGGTCGCGGTGGTCCTGGTCGACGACGACCGGCCCCACCTCTTCACCCCAGTGCGGGAGGACGATCGCCTGCGAGAGAAGATGCCGGCGGACCACCTGCACGGCCCCGTCTACCTCGACTTCGACGAAGGTGTGCAGCTCTTCGCCACTCAGCTCGGCGGGCTGGTGTCGGGCGGGGCGGTGATCGCCATGGACGAATGGACCAACGCACTGCGCCGAGAGCAGTCGATCCTCTTCGCCGCCGGCGCCCCCAAGGACGCGGGACGGGTGATCAGTGCGGCCAAGGCGTCCAAAACACCGGACGAGCTCTCGGCCATGCGCGAAGGCTTGCGCATCACCGAGCAGGCCATTGCCGACGTGCAGGCCAAGATCGCCCCCGGCGTCCGCCAGACCGACCTCACCGCGACGTTCCTGCGCACGATCTTCGAGGCGGGGGCCGACGCCAACATCCTCGATCCGATCTGGCAGGTGATGCCCGCCCGCATGGAGGACGGCCCGTGGACGACGACCGGCGACCTCGCCTGCCCGCTGCTGTCGACCGAGCGCGAGCTCGTCGAGGGCGATGTGTTGTGGGTCGACCTCGGCATCAGCTACGCCGGGTTCCACTCGGACTTCGGACGGACCTGGGTTGTGGGATGCGAACCGACGGCACGCCAGCGCGCCCAGTATGAGCAGTGGCAGGCGATCATGGGCGCAGTCCTCGACGTGACCCGGGCCGGGGCGACGGCCGCCGATCTCACGGCGGCCGCGATCGGCGCCGCCGGCGGCATCAAGCCGTGGATGCCGCACTTCTACCTCGGTCATGGGCTCGGGATCGACAGCGCCGAGATGCCCTACGTCGGGAGCGACATCGGCGAGGCGTTCGACGCCTCCCTGGTCCTCGTCGACGGCATGGTCCTGGTGCTCGAACCGATCGTGTGGGACGACGGTGCCGCCGGGTACCGCTCCGAGGAAGTGCTGCGCATCACGGAGGACGGTTGGGAGCCCATGACCGACTACTCCTACGACCCCTTTTGAGGATCCCATGACCGTCGTTGAGACACTTCCTGATGACGCTGCCCTGAGACGGGCGCGCCGCGCCCGCGTCCTGGCGGCCATGGAGGAGGCCGACATCGACTTTCTCGTCGTCGGCCGCGAAGGGAACGCGCGCTACGTCTCGGGCGCACCGAGGCTGTGGACGGCCGGCTCCCGGGCGTTCGGTCCGGGCTGTGTCTTCGTGCGCGAGAACGGCGCGGTGCATCTGCTGAGCACGTGGGACGAGGGCATCCCCGAGGAGATCCCTCACGAGAACCTGTACGGCATCACCTTCAACGCGCTGAACTTCGTGACGGTGTTGTCGAAGATCCCGGGCGCGGCGACGGCGAAGCGGGTGGCAACCGACTCCATGTCGGGCTCCTCGGCCAACCTCTTGCCCAAGGCGTTCCCGGCGGCCGAGTTCATCGACGGCGAGCCGATGCTGCGCCAGATCCGCCGGGTCAAGAGCCCCGAGGAGATCGAGGCCATCCGGGCGTCGGTGCGCGTGGCCGAGGAGGCTCTCGCCGCGGCGACGAAGGCGCTGGTGCCCGGTGTGACCGAGCGGCAGTTGACCGCGATCTTCATGGAAGCCATGGCGGCGGCGGGAGTCACGACTCCCTCCGGACAGGACGTGGCCTGGATCACCTCGCGCCAGGACCCGTGGCGGCGGTCCAGCCGCGATACGCCGGTGCAACCCGGAGACCTGGTGGCCTTCGAGGCCGGCGTCGTGCTCGGGGGCTATTCGGGGGAGGTGGGCCGCACCCACGCAGTCCGCGAGGGGGGTCATGTCGACGCCGAGTTGGCCCAGCGCACCAGTGCCCTGTGGGAGCGTCTCCTCGACGCCTGCAGTGTCGGCGCCCCGCTCGCCGGGCTGCTCACCGCGTACGACGCCGCCGGCGAGCCCCAGCCGCCCATGCCGGTGGCGCACGCGGACTCGGGCTCGGCTTCGACCTCCCGCTCGTCACCCGCTCGTTGCCGCTGACGGCAGGCGAGCAGCACGTCGAGGCGGGCATGGTCTTCGCACTGACCGGCTACGTCTGGAAGGAAGGCGTCGGCGCCCTCTACGTGCAGGAGCCGATCGTCGTCACGGACACCGGTCCCGAGTCCCTGGCGACGACACCCATCCGCCGACAAGGAGCCTGACGACGTGAGCGAAGTCGACGTGCCACCCGCCGAGGAGATCATCCTCTACGAGAAGGATGTGGCGACGCGCATCGCCACCATCACGCTGAACCGCCCGGATCAACTCAACATCCCGACCATCGCAGCCCGACGCCGCTACGCCGACCTGCTGTTCAAGGCCAACATCGACGACGACGTCAAGGTGCTCGTCGTGCGCGGCGTGGGGGACCACCTCGGCACCGGCGCCGACCTCGACGAGCTGATGGCGAAGCGCGAGGCCGGCACCGCCCTGCACGAAGAGTTCGGGATCGACGAGGACGACGACGTCACCATGCCGGGCCCTCGCTCGTACCGCGCCGGCGCGTCGTTGCTGCACTGGTACGGCAATTCGAGGTCCGGCTGCCGGACGCTGCAGGACTTCAAGAAGATCAGCATCCTGGAGGTGAAGGGGTACTGCTACGGCTGGCACTTCTACCAGGCAGCCGACGCCGACCTCATCGTCTCGTCCGACGACGCGCTGTTCGGGCATCCGGCGTTCCGCTACGTCGGCTACGCACCGCGCATGTGGCAGTGGGCGACGATGATGGGCATGCGCAAGTTCCAAGAGATGGTCTTCACGGGCCGCCCCTTCACGGCCGACGAGATGTACGAGTGCAACTTCGTCAACAGCGTCGTCCCGCGTGAGGACCTCGAGGCGGAGACGGCGAAGTACACGCTCGCCTGCGCCCGCACGCGACCGACCGACACCGTGTTCATGCAGAAGGTCTTCTTCGAAATCATGAAGCAGCACCAGGGCGAGTACATGGGCAGCCTGCTGAGCGCCTGGCTCGAGTCGATGGGTGGACAACTGCGCGAGGACGACAACGGTGGCCGGGCCACCCTGAGCAAGGAGACCATGGACGCCGGGCTCAACCTCGCGGTCAAGGACAACGACGATCTCTTCCCACCGGAGTGGCGGCTGAGCCGTTCCGGCCGCCGCCGCCCCCCCGCCGCCGACTGACCGTGCCCACCGCAGAAGGGGAGCCGGGCGCAGACGGTCCTTCGGCGTCGCCAGTCGCACCCCCGCTCTCGGGGTTCCGGGTCGTCGACCTCTCGACCTGGATCGGAGGCGCCTACTGCACGAAGCTGCTGGCCGACGGCGGCGCAGAGGTGATCAAGGTGGAGTCGCCCGAAGGCGACCCGCTCCGGCGCTGGTCGGCCTCGGGCGCGGCGATCCCGGCCGGCGACGACGGCGCGCTCTTCAACTTCCTCGGTGCCTCCAAGCGCAGCGTCGTGGTCGAGGGCTCGGAGTCCGATGAGCTCGGCGCGTTGCACGCACTGCTGCACTCGGCCGACGCCGTCGTCTGGACCCGGGGCTCGCCGCTGGCGGAGGAGGCGGCGCTGCATCCCCGCCAGGTGTTGCGCGCCCACCCGCACCTGATCGTCACGTCGATCACACCCTTCGGGCTCGACGGCCCCTGGAGCGACAAGCCCGCCACCGAGTTCACGCTGCAGGCCTGGTCCGGGGGCATCGTCGGGCTGGCCCGCGGGAAGCCCGACCGTCCGCCCGTGTTCGTCGGGGGACAGGTCGGGGAGTGGCTCGCCGGCCTCTATGGGGCTATCGGCACCCTGGCCGCCCGTCGACGCGCCGCGTCGGGCGGAGAACTCGTCGACGTCTCCATGCTCGAGGCCCAGGCGATGTGCCTCACCTATTACCCGGTGACGTTCAACGACCAGCTGGGCCGGCCGATGCGTCGGAAGCGCTTCGTGGCCACGCCCGGGGTGGGCGCCGCCAGCGACGGGCTCGTCGGGCTCGGATGTGGGACGGGGCAGCAGTGGCTGGACTTCTGCGTGCTGGTGGGACACCCCGAGTGGATGGAGGACCAGTCGCTCTTCCTCGATCGCACCGCCCTCACACCCACCATCGACGCCTGGATCGCGGCGCACACGGTCGAGGAGGTGCTGGAGGAAGCCTCGGCCTTCCGGATCCCCAATGCTCCCATTACGAACGGAGCGAACGCCACGACGTGGGAGCACTTCCGCGCGCGCGGCAACTTTGCGCCCAATCCGAGGGACGGCGCGACCAACCCCCGGCCCCCCATCCGACTGGGCGCGGGAAGGCTCCGAACGCCCCAAGCGGCACCCCGCCTGGGGGAGCTGCGGATGGAGGAGGCGGCGACGCCGGCGCAGCCGGTCCACACCAACGCGCCGGACGCGTCGCGAACACTGCCCTTCGAGGGTCTGCGCATCCTGGACATGACGTCGTTCTGGGCCGGGCCCCTCACGGGCCACATGCTGGCGCTTCTCGGCGCCGAGGTCATCCACCTCGAGTCCGCCACCCGTCCCGACGGGGCCCGGCTGGTCGGAGGTGTCCCGCAGACGGAGGACCGGTACTGGGAGCGGGGCCCGATCTTCGCCGCGCTCAACACGAACAAGAAGAGCCTGACCGTCGACCTGAGCGAACCGAGCGGTCTCGACCTGGTGCGGCGCATCATCGGCACATGCGACGTCGTGGTCGAGAACTACACGCCGCGGGTGCTGGACCAACTGGGGCTCGGCTTCGAGTCCCTGCGCGAGGTTCGGCCCGATCTCATCATGGTGCGTATGCCCGGATTCGGGCTCGACGGGCCCGGGCGCGACCTGTCGGCCTTCGCCTTCGTCATTGAGGACGCCGCCGGCCTCACCTGGCTCACCGGGCATCCGGACCTGCTCCCGTTCGAGCCCTATTGCGTCGGTGATCCCAATGCCGGGCTCCACGCGTTCTATGGCCTGCTGCTCGCCCTCGAGCACCGCGAGCAGACGGGGGAAGGTGGCCTCGTCGAGGCGGCAATGGTCGACGCCGCGCTCAACATTGCGGCCGAGCAACCGATTGAATTCTCCGCCTACGGCTCGCTCCTCGGACGTGCGGGCAACCGCGGCCCCACGGCAGCACCCCAGAACCTCTACAAGGTTGCCGGCCCCGACGAGCGCGGGCGGGACGACGGGTGGATCGCCATCGCCGTCGCCACCGACGAGCAGTGGCGCGCGTTGCGGTCCGCCTTGGGCGATCCCGCGTGGGCGGCCGACCCCGAGCTGGCGAACATGACCGGCCGGATCGGCGCGCACGATCGGATCGACACGCTGCTCGGGGAGTGGTGCCGCGCCCGGTCGGCCGACGACATCGTCACGACGCTGTGGGAGGCCGGCGTCCCGGTCGCCAAGGTGATGCAGCCCCACGACCAGCCCGACCTGCCCCAGTTGGCGGCTCGTGGCTTCTTCGAGGAGCTCGACCATCCCGTCATCGGAACCTCCCGCTACTGCACGCTGCCCATGCGGTTCTCCCGAGGCCCCGAAAAGATGCACGAACGGCATGCCCCGCTGCTCGGGGAGCACAACCGAGAGCTACTGGGCGAGCTCGGTCTCTCGCCGAGCGACATCGACTCGCTCGAAGCCGATGGGATCGTCGGCGGCTCACTGGCCCGGGGCACCTGAGAGCCGGACGCGAGAGCCGTAGTGTGAGGCGATGAGTTTCCAGAAAGCCCCCTTCGACGTGGTCGAGGCCTCCCGTCGGGTCTGGCTGGAACGCTGGGAGCCCGAGGCCGCTTCGGGGATGGCCGTGTACACCGCCGTCCTCCGCTCCTATCAGCTGCTGAACGATCAGGTGAACGGCGTCATGCGCCATCACGACCTCACGTTCGCCCGGTACGAGGTATTGGCCTGGTTGGCCATGGACCCCGAGTCCTCACGGGCCCTCAGTTGGATCAGCAAGACGTTGCGGATCCCGCCGGCCACCGTGACGAACATCATCGACAAGCTCGAGGGTGACAAGCTCGTGCGCCGCGTGCCCCACCCCTCGGACGCGCGCACCACCCTCGCGGTCATTACGGCGAGGGGCGAGCGGGTGGCGACGGATGCCACGCGGGACCTGAACACCACCGTGTACTCGTGCATCGGCCTGTCCGAGCCCAAGCGGGGCCGCCTGCTCGACCTCCTGGCCGAGCTGCGGGCCAGCGGGAACGAGTTCGACATTGAGCACTCCGACGAGGTCATTGCAGAAGTCGGCTCCCGCCAGGCGCACAAGCGTGGGGCTCGCGGCGGCAACGGCCGGTTCGAGGTGGCATAGCCGCCGACCAGGCAGGGCGAGCACCCTGCTCGGGACGGGAGTCCGTGAACACCCTCTCGGTATGGTGCAGGGCACGGGAGCGAGGTGGCTCCCGCTAGGTTCGCGATGACCCCTAGCCGCCCGCTGAGTTGCGCCTGAGTTCAGGGCGCACGGAAGAGAGAGACACCGTGGAGTCAAGTGACATCGTGACGGCATCGTCAGCGGGCGTGACGGACGAGACGGGTCCCGACCCGCGGCGGTGGGGGATCCTCGCCGTGGTCATCGTGGCGCAGTTGATGATCGTGCTCGACGCATCGATCGTCACCATCGCCCTGCCGTCGGCGCAGCATGCCCTCAATATCTCGACGGCCAATCGCCAGTGGGTCATCACCGCGTACACCCTCGCTTTCGGGGGCTTCCTGCTGCTCGGTGGCCGGATCGCCGACTTCTCCGGCCGGAAGCGAATGTTCGTCGTCGGATTGTTGGGCTTCGCCGGGGCGTCAGCTCTCGGCGGCCTGGCTGTCAACGAAGCCATGCTCTTCGCCGCCCGCGCCCTGCAGGGCGGGTTCGCGGCACTCATGGCGCCGGCGGCGCTGTCCATCCTGACCATCACCTTCCAGCACGATGCCAAGGAACGGGCCAAGGCCTTCGGTGCCTACGGCGCCGTGTCGGGCGCCGGAGGAGCCATCGGCGTCCTGCTCGGTGGCGTGCTGACCGAATACGCCTCGTGGCGGTGGTGCCTGCTCGTCAACGTCCCGATTGCCATCCTCGCCTCCGTCGGAGCGGTTCTGATCGTGCGCGAGAGCCGGGCCTCGGGCTCCACGAAGTACGACGTGCCTGGAGCGCTGCTCTCCACACTGGGTCTGGTCAGCCTCGTCTACGGCTTCACGAAGGCGGAGAGCGATGGCTGGAGCGCCCCGGTGACCGTCGTGCTCCTGGTCGTCGCGGTCATCCTCCTCGTCGCGTTCGTGGTCCTCGAGACGAAGGTGAGCCATCCGTTACTGCCCCTCCGAGTGGTTCTTGACCGGAACAGGGGCGGCGCGTTCCTCGCCTCCCTGCTCACGGGCGCCGGGCTCTTCGCCATGTTCGTCTTCTTGAGCTATTACCTGCAGAGCGTGCTGCACTACTCGGCGCTCAAAGCGGGGCTCGCCTTCTTGCCCTTTGCCTTCGGCATCATTGTGGCCGCCGGTGGGTCGTCGGGCCTCGTCCCGCGGATCGGTCCCCGGATCCCCATGACGGCTGGCCTCGCCATTGCCGCCGGCGGCTTGGCCTGGCTGACCCAGATCGGGGTGCACAGCGATTTCTGGCTGCATGTGGCTCCGCAGGAGATCCTGATGAGCGTCGGCTTGGGCTTGGCCTTCCCGGCCTTCAGCAGTACCGCCCTCATACGGATTCGCGATCGGGACGCTGGTGTCGCCAGCGCGCTGGTCAACACCACGCAGCAGATCGGCGGCTCACTGGGCACCGCGCTCCTCAATACCCTGGCGGCGACCGCCACCGCGAGCTACATCGTCGCTCACGGGGCAGGGGCCGCCCAGGCCGGCGTCGTCCACGGCTTCGCCGTCGCTTTCGGCGTCGGTGCTGTTTTCCTTGCGCTCGGAGCCATCGCCAGTGCCGTGCTCATCTCCGCCGGCCCGGCCGAGGTCTCGGCAGTGGAGGATGCGGTCGCCGGTGCAAGCGGCTGACAACTCATGACACCTCGGCGGTCGGTTGGGCCGCCGAGCCCGGATCCGATGCCCGTGATCGCCGAAGGGGTCCGGCTGCCCTGGGATGCGACGGTGGAAGACCCCGTCGCCACGTTGGCCGAGGCGCGGTTGCGTCTGGGGGACACCTTTGTCGTTGACAGTGGCAGTGAGCGATACCTCTTCCTCTTCTCACCTCTGGGCGTCGTCGCCCTGTACGGGTTGCCCGAGGAGACGGCCAGCAAGGGCGTGGCCGACTGGCGGATGCTCAGGCGCAAACTGCCCGAAGAGGTGTTCGCCGGGCGGAGGGTGCTGCCGCACCAGCTTTTCGGACGGGAGGACGTCGCCTCCTACCTGCGCAACGTCGAGCTGGCCGTCGAGACCGAGGCGGATCAACTGGGCCCCGAAGGTGAGGTGGACCTCTTCTCGCTCACCCGGCGTCTGGGTCACCGGGTCGGACTGGCCTCCTGGGGCGGTCCCGGCGCAGGCGAGGGAGAGCGGTTCGAGACCCTGATCCGAGCCTTCGACCAGCTCGACGGTTCGGAGTCCTTCGTCCACCCCGACGCCATGGCGCAGGTAGCCGCGACGGACAAGGCCGAAGAGCGCAAGGCGCTGGCCGAGGTCACCGCCCAGCTCGGGTTCGGGCTGGACCAACAACGGGCCCGTGAGAGCGGGGGCGGCGAGCACACGCTCTTCGATCGCGTTGTCGACGCCTGGGCCGATGCGGCACCGGAGGAGGCGGTCGCGGGAATCTGCTTCGACATCGCCCTCATCCACGTGGCGTCGATGTCCAACCTGTTCGCCGCGCTGGGCTGGCACATGGTCGATCTCATGGAGCACCCTGACGAAGCCGAAGCGGTGCGCCTCGGCGACACCGGCCTGGCCGAGACCTGTGCACTGGAGTCGACCCGGATGGCGCAGCGCTCCATCATGGCTCGCTTCACCCTCGCCCCGTTCTCCATCGACCTCGAAGAAGGTCCGCTCGACGTCCCGGCGGGCATGACAGTCGCCACCTTGCTGCCGCTCACCAATTGCAGCGCGGCGCCAGGGCTCGACTGCTGGGACCCGGCGCGGTGGAACCGCCGGCGACTGCGTACACCGAACGGGTTGGCCGCGGCGGAGCTCGTCACGGTGTTCGGACATGGGGGCCACTCCTGCCCGGCGCGGCCGTTCTCCTTGGGCGCCATGACGCTGACCTCGCGCCGTCTGCTGAGCCAGTTCCGCTGGGAGCCGACCTGGTCGGCGCATCCCGATCCGGTCCCCGCGCAGATCGGTGGCGTGGCCCGGGCCGCCGCACCGTGTCTCGCCCGCTACCGGCGGCGCTGAGGAGAGGCAGGCGCTCATGGCTGACGCAGACGAACACGACCCCGCGGTCGACCACGAAGAAGCGGCGGAGGGAACGGCGGTGCGAGTCGCCCTCTGGCGGGCCATGCACGTCCAGGTCGATCCGGCGCCCCACGTCCTCGAGGACGAGGTCGGCCTTCGGCTGGCCGCGCCCGACGACGGGTGGCGTCAACGGCCCGATATGGATCCGGACGGCACGCGGTGGTTCCGGGCGAGCATCGTCGCCCGCGCCCGCTTCGTCGAGGACCTCGTGGCCGAGCAGGCTGCACACGGCGTGACCCAGTACGTCATTCTGGGGGCCGGGCTCGACACCTTCGCGCAACGGCGACCGGAGCTGGCGTCGCGCCTGCGGGTCTTCGAGGTCGACCAACCCGGACCTCAGGCCTGGAAGCGCCGGCGCCTCCTGGAACTCGGGTTCGGGGTGCCGGAGTGGTTGCGGCTGGTGCCGGTCGACTTCGAGCGAGGAGGATCGTGGTGGGAGCAGCTGGCCGTGGCCGACTTCGATCCCGCCCGACCGGCGGTCGTCGTCTCCACCGGCGTGACGCTCTACCTCTCCAGGGAGGCCAACGCCGCCACCTTGCGCCAGATGGCCGAGCTCGCGCCCGGGTCCACCCTCGCCATAACCTTTCTCCTCCCGTCGGAACTGGTCGACGACGTCCTGCGACCGGGGTTCGAGGCGGCGGAGAAGGGCGCCAGCGCCGCCGGCACACCCTTCATCAGCTTCTACACGCCGGATGAAATCACTGCGTTGGCGCTCCAGGCCGGATTCCGGGACGCCCGCCACGTCTCTGCGGAGGCGCTGAACGATCGCTACTTCGCCGGACGGACGGACGGGCTGGGGACGGCGCGGGGCGAAGAGCTGCTGATCGCAACGACCTGACTTGCCTACATCGGGCCAGGCGACGTGACTGCCTGGGACCCGCGAAGTGACTGCCTGGGACCCGCGAAGTGACTGCCTGGGACCCGCGAAGTGTGTCACTGTGTCGGCCGGCGCGGCCGTCGGTGGCTGCTTTTCCTGCGGAGACGGAGAATGCGAAGGAGCCTTGTCATACCTGTCGTCGGCGCACTGCTCCTCAGTGCCGTTGCCATCGTGGCTGCTACCGGACCGGCGTCGGCGGCGACTGCGCCACCCCAAGCAGTCACGGCCACGACCATCCGGGTCGGCATCCCGTACGTCGACCTGGCAGCTGTCCGGCAGTTCGGCATCACGCTGGACCAGGGGAGCTTCCCTGATGCCTACAACGCCATCATCAAGAATCTGAATGCGCAGGGCGGCATCAACGGTCGCAAGCTGGTGCCGTACCTGGTGGCCGTGAACCCCGTCGGAACCGGGCCCGCCATCACGGCCTGCACGCAGCTGGCCGAGGACGACCAGGTCTTCGTCGCCATCGCCCCGCAACAGGCCGACTGCTTCCTGCAGCAACATGACGTCCCGACCATTTCGGGCATGTTCCAGGAGGTCGCGTCCCAGGAGAGCACGCCGAACTTCACCCTGCTGCCGCCCCCGACCGCCTACGACCCACTGCAGCTCGCCGTCCTGGACCACCGCGGCACCTTCAAGGGCAAGAAGGTGGGACTCTTCGCCGGCACCGAGACCGACGGACCAGAGCTGAAAGTCGTCCAGTCCTCGCTGAAGTCGCTGGGGGTCCACGTCGTCGAGAGCGCAGTCGATGGTGCACCGCAGAGCGACGAGGTGGCCACCAACCAGCAGGCCGCCCTCATCGCACAGCGATTCCAGCAGGCAGGTGTCAACGAGGTGATCGCCGTGGGTACCGGCGCCACGGTGTGGCCGGAGTCGCTGCAGGCGAACGAGAGCACCTACCTGCCGGCCTGGATCGCCACGGACGAGTCCGGTCTGGAGAGCGCGACGCTCGGATCCTCCATCCAGCCGAAGTATCTCGAGAACGTCCTGACGACGAGCCCCGTTCCCTCGAACTATGCGCTCTGGCATACCCACGCGGTCCAGTCGTGTGACAGCGTGGTACGCAAGGCGTACCCCTCACTGAAGATCACGCCGCCGACGAATCCGTTGACAGGCTCGGACCAGACCTTCTACGCGGTGGAATCGGCCTGCCTCAACATCGATCTGTTCTCGACGATCGCCAAGGCGGCGGGAAAGAATCTGACCTGGTCGACGTTCACCCACGCCGGCTATGCGCTTAAGAACGCGGCCATTCCGGGATCAGGTGCACCGGTCTCCTTTGCGCCGGGGCGGGCCTACGCACTCGGTCCGGTGTACCTCGTGACGTTCGACAAGGCGAAGAACGTGCTCCAGTTCGCCGACTCCGCAGCCACGAAGTAGGGCGAGGCTGCTGCCGTGCTCGCGGGAGCAGCTTCCCGTTAGAGCGGGAAGGCCTCGGCCGCCTCCGCCAGGAGGGGATCGACATCGCGGGGGAGTATGACCCCGGCCGCCTCGGCTGCGCGCGCGGCCTCTTCGTCTCGGGCGAGGAACGCCTCACGACTGCCGTAGAGGGCGCGTACCTTCTCGTCGGGGAAGCTCTCGTGATAGCCGACGAGTCGGGCGAAGATGTCGGGAGTCTGTTGGATGGCGCTGTTGTGGGCCAGGGGGACCTCGACCTGGGGCAGCCTGATGCCGCCTTCGGCCATGCCGTTCCCGTCGCGCACGATCTGGGCCGGATCGCCGGCGAAGGCGATGCGGGGTTGCACCGGTGGTGGTGGGCCACCGCTCACCCAGACCTGCAGGTGATGCAGGGCGGCGTCGACGACCGGAGCGACGGACACCTGGTTGATGCGGTGCATCGACTCGTCCTCGAGTGGAATGGAGAAGCCGAAGTCGCGCTCCATTCGAGGAGCCGAGGACGCCATTGCGGGTAGCGACACGTGCGAAGCGCCGGCCACCTCCCAGTAGCGGAAGCGATCAGAGTCCGGCTGGCGGACCCCGTAACACGATGTCGCCTCACATTCGGTGTTGAGCACCATGATGGGTATCTCGAGGTCGTCTCGCAAAAGGTGCAGCCCCTCGGGGATGCGGGGCTGGCTGTCGTCGTTGGCCGCCTCCCGGACCGTCATGACCGCGTCCCCCACCTCGAGTGGAGTCCCGCCGCCGAAGTACAGCATGAGGAAGAAGGCGTCGAACCGACGACTGATCGGCTGGACGCCATTGAGGTAGGAAGCCAGCCGCGCCGCCGATTGCGAGGCGCCCTGGGCGATGAGCCGGCGCACCGCGAGTCTCTCCATGGGATCGATGCCCTGGCTGGGTCGATCGGGCGCCACCAGGTTGGCAGCCTGCGTGAAGATGTCGAAGGAGTAGTCATCGCTCGGGATCGACAGCGAGCCGTAGCGCTGCGGGTCCCATGTCCGGAGTCCCTGTGGGTTCTCCGGCTGGCCATGGACCCCGACCCGCTGGGCGGAGACGGCCACGTAGGCAGAGCCGCCCTCGAAGATCTCCGGGCTGTCGCCACCGCCGAAGTTCTCGTAGCCGGCGGACACGTTGTTCCACAGCACAATGACGGTCCCGTTGAATGCGTCGGGATCCGTCGGTCGCACCACGACCAGACGAGACGTGTAGGGCGACGTCTCCACCGGCTCGACCTGCCAGCGCCCGTTCCTCTCGAGGTCGGTGCCTGGGGCGGGTCCGTAGCGGACCGCGTCTCCTTCAATGAAATACTCGTCCAGGCGATAGCCGAGGGCAGCCATATCCGTCGTGGGCCCGCCGAACGCCCAGCCCTTGTCGCCGCCGGTTATGGGCCCGCTCACCACGGTCATTGCGCCCCCGATCGTGTGTGGACACCGCTCACTGCGACCCCGCTCACTGCGACACGGCTCACTGCGACACGGCTCACTGCGACACGGCTCACCGCGACACCGCTCACTGCGACACGGCTCACCGCTCGGAGCGGAGCTCGCGCTTGAGCACCTTCCCGGACGGATTGCGGGGCAGCGATGCAATGAAGGTGATCGCTTTGGGGACCTTGAACCGCGCCAGTTGGGCGCCGCAGTGATCGATGAGGGCGTCGGACGTCACGTCGGCCCCCGGGCGCAAGGCGACGAACGCGACGGGCACCTCGCCCCATCGATCATCGGGGCGGCCCACGACGGCGGCTTCGAGAACCGAATCATGTTCGTACAGGACCCGCTCGATCTCCGAGCTGGCGATGTTCTCGCCGCCGGAGACGATCATGTCCTTGAGCCGATCCACAATGAAGAGGTAGCCATCGTCGTCGAGGACACCGATGTCACCGGTGTGGAACCAGCCCCGGGCGAAGGCGGCCGCCGTGGCGTCGTCGTCTCGCCAGTATCCCTTGAAGACCTTCGGGCCGCGCATGACGATTTCGCCCTGCTCGCCGGCGGCCACAGAGTTCCCGTCCTCATCCCATACGTCGAGCTCGAGGTAGAGGCAGGGTCGACCCACCGAGCCGAGCTTGGACAGGATGCTGTCGCGATCGAGGAACGTGTCGCCCGAGACCGTCTCGGTGAGGCCGTAGGCATCGGCGAACCACGCCGAAGGAAAGACGCGCTGGATCCGCTCAATGAGGGGGATCGGCATCTTCTCGCCGCCGTTGATGATCACCCGTACCGACGAGAGATCTCGCTGCTCAATATCGGGCAGGGCCATGATCGCGTTGACCATGGCCGGCGCCAGCCACACTGTGCTCACGCGCGAGCGCTCTATCTCGGTGACGACCTCGGAAGCCTCGAACGACCGATGGACGATTGTGGTCGCTCCCGCCGCGATCAGGGAAGTGGTCGTGAGGTCCAGCGCGCCCACGTGGTACAGAGGGCCGCAGGCCAATCCGAGGTCGGCATCCGTGAAGCCGAATTCGATCGTGTGGGCGTGGTTCTTCCAAGCCAGGTTGGCGTGGGTCAACATGACCCCCTTGGGCCGACCGGTGGTGCCCGACGTGTACATCAACCGGTGGACGTCATCGGCGGCGGCGGCGACTCTCGGCGCCGTGTCGGACCTGCTTCGCAACTCGTCCAGGGTCGTCCATCCGCTCTCAGCCGTCTCGGAGATGATGGCACGGACCAAGGTCTCCTCGAGGCCCGCCGTCGCCGCGTTCGCCAGCTGCAGGAGGGACTGGTCGCAGACGATCGCTGCTGCACCCGAATGATCGAGGATGTAGCGCACCTCGGGCGCGGCGAGCCGCCAATTGATCGGCATGGCGATGGCTCCGAGATAGTTGGCCGCGAACAGCGCCTCCAAGAACTCGGGGCAGTTGTACGAGAGCAGTGCCACGACGTCGCCCTGACTGATGCCGCGCGCCGCCAGGCCGCCCGCCAGAGCAGCCGCACGGTCGGCCATCTCGCGGTAGGTCGTTGGCACCCCCTCGAAGATCGTCATCACCTTGTCCGGCGTGCGGTCGGCGTGGTGGGCGAGCACGTTGAACCAGTTCACGTCCGCTGAGGCCAGAGGAGGGGAAGTCATGAATACGGCCCGATCACGACGGAGATCCTGCCGGAGGACATTCGCAGGTAGAGCATCGACTCCTCACGATCTGCGACGAGCCCGCTCCAGAGTGTCGCGCGTCGACCTCGCACGGCCGGCTGGAAGGCGTCCCGCCGGTGGCGGCCCGCTAGTCTCGCTCTCAATGGCACGGGTGGAAGCGACCGGCGACTCCCGGCGTAAGGCGACCTGGGAGGCGCGTTACCAAGCCATCATCGACACCTCCGCTGGCGTTTTCGCTCGGGGGGGTTACCACGCCACCGGCATCACGGAGCTCTGTGTCGCCAACGACCTGGGCAAGGGTGCGCTGTACCACTACATCGGCTCCAAGGAGGATCTGCTCGCCGCCATCCACGACCGCGTCATGGACGAGGTGATGCTGGGCGCGGATCGCGTGCTCGAAGCGGGCGGCTCGCCCTCGCGCCAACTGGCCATGCTCGGCGAAGAGCTGCTCGACGTCATCCACCGCTACCCGGACCATGTGTGGGTCTTTTTGCATGAGTTCCCGGCGCTCACGGGAGAGCGGGCTGAGAAGTTCCGTCAGCGCCGCCGCACGTACGAGCGCCGGGTCGAAGCCGTCCTCGAGTCGGGCGTCGATTCGGGCGAATTCCGTGCTGTGCAGCCGCGGCTGACGGCAATGGCCTGGTTCGGTATGCACAACTACACGTACCTCTGGCTCAAGGCGGGCGGTGAGCTCTCGGCGCGCGATGTCGCCAAGCCCTTCGCCGACATCTTCATGCGCGGCATCACGAATCCGTCCGCCGACCTGCCCGAATAACCGCACCTCACGGAGCCGAATACCCGCCGTCGACGACGAGCGCTGAGCCGGTTGTCCACCGTGCCGCCTCGCTCGCCAGGTACGAGTATGCACCGACGAGGTCATCGGCCGTTCCGAGTCCGAGTGGATGCCGCGCCGCCACCGCGTCGAGGGCTTCCGGCGGGAGGCCTTCGTGGATCGCCGACCGGAATGTCCCCGGACAGACGCAGTTGACCCTGATGCCGTCTCGTGCGTACTCGACGGCAGCCACCTTGGCCAGCTGGATCACCGCGGCCTTGGTGGCGCAATAGGGAGCGGCGTGCGACCATGCCGTCAGGCCCGAGACCGATGCCGTCAGGACGATGGAGCCGGAGTGCTGGGGACGCATGACGCCCACCGCGGCACGGATGCCGTTGACCGCCCCGAGGAGGTTGACCCGGAAGGCACGTTCCCAGTCCTCGGTCTTGAGATTGTGGATACGGCCGTTGGGTGAGAGCACGCCCGCATTGCTGATCAACACGTCGAGTCGGCCGTAGCGGTCGACGGTCCGTGTCGTCACGGCCTCGACCGCGTCGTAGTCGCTGACGTCCGCCAGCATGGTCTCGACCGATCCGTCTCCTGCGGTGAGGCCGCTCACGGTCGCGTCCAGCGAAGAGGCGCTGACATCGCTGAGCATGAGATCCGTCGAGGGCTCGCTGGAGAGCCGCCGGGAAATGGCGGCGCCGAGTGCCCCGCCCGCGCCGATGATCGTCACGACCCGTCGCGTCGTCGTCATACCAACAAGTATCCGCCATCGACGCTGAGCACGGTACCCGTGATGAACGCGGACGCATCGGAGGCGAGGAACTGGTAGGCCGCGGCGAGGTCGGTCGATGTGCCCCAGCGTCGTTGCGCCGTATGCCCGGTGATCGCGGCCGAGAGCTTCGGGTTCTGCAGCCATTCGTCGGCCAGTGGCGATTCGAACCACCCCGGCGCGACGACATTGACCGTGATGCCGGCAGTCGCGAGGTCGAGCGCGAGACCCTTGGCCACGCCGACCAGGCCGGCCTTCGAGGCGCTGTAGGCGGACAGGCCTTTGCGGGGGCGTTCTCCGAGGACAGATCCGGTGAAGATCAAGCGTCCGCCTGCGCCCATCACCCGGGCCGCGGCACGCGCTCCCAGGAACGAACCGGTCAGGTTCACTTCGAGGACGTGCCGCCAGACCGAGGCCGCGGTCTCTCGCGGTCCGGCGACGACCGGCGAGATCCCGGCGTTGCAGATCCAGGCGTCGACGCCGCCCCATTCGGCCACCGTGGCGTCGGCGACCGCCTCGTTGAAGTCCTCGTCAGTGACGTCACCGCTGAGGACCAACGACGGCCCCGGGAGAGCGGACGCCACTGCCTTCAAATCCTGTTCCGTCCGGGCGACGAGGGCCACGGACGCACCGGCCTGCGAAAACGCGTGGGAGAGCAGGGCGCCCAGCCCGCGGCTCGCGCCGGTGATGACGACGCGCTTGCCCGAGACCGCCCCCGGACCCGGGAACGACTCGGGGATCTCGATCTGCTCGATCATCGTTTCCCTCACGTTGTACCGACCAGTACAGTACACGTTCGATGACCGTCGATGACCCGGCTCCCTCGACCTTTCCGATGGTCGACCTGCTCGAGATGCAGCGCCGCATGCTGTTGATCCGCGGCTTCGAAGAGAGGGTGGCCGCGCTCTACCGAGACGGCGAAGTCCCCGGATTCGTCCATCTCTCGACCGGGCAGGAAGCCACCGCCGTCGGGGCCTGCTGGCCGCTGGGTGTGGCCGATGTCATTACATCGACCCATCGCGGCCACGGTCACTGTCTGGCCAAGGGCCTGGACCCGTCCGGCATGTTCGCCGAGTTGATGGGCAAGGACCAGGGGACGAACCGGGGCCGCGGCGGTTCGATGCACATCGCCGACCCCAAGCTCGGGATCTTCGGCGCCAACGGAATTGTTGCCGCGGGCATCCCTATCGCGGTGGGGGCCGCCACGGCGGCGCAGCTGCGAGGCGACGGCAGCGTGACAGTGGCCTTCTTCGGCGATGGCGCCGTGGCACAGGGCGCCTTTCACGAGGCGTTGAACCTCGCCGCCGTCTGGAAGCTCCCGGTCGTCTTCTTCTGCGAGAACAACGGCTATGCCGAGTTCTCGCCGGCTGCCGCGCAGCATGCCGCCACCCTGGAGCAGCGCGCCGCGGGCTACGGCATTCCCTACGTCGCCGTCGACGGCAACGACGTGGTGGCGACGGCATCCGTCATGGGGCGCGTCCTCGGTGGGGTGCGCGACGGCGATGGCCCCTACGTCGTCGAGGCCGCGACATACCGTTGGCACGGCCACTACGAGGGCGATCCCGAGCGCTATCGGTCGGCGGAGGAGGTCGACGAGTGGCGGGCGCGCGATCCCCTGCTTGTGCACGAGGCCGTCCTCCGGCAGTCGGGCGTCCAGGACGACGAGCTCAAGGCGCTGGAGGCATCGATGACCTCGCTGCTCGACGGTGCGGTCGAGGCGGCACGGCGGCTGGCCACGCCGTCCCCGGCGACCGTGACGGACTTCGTGGTGCGGGCGCGGCCGGCGCGGCCGGAGCCGGCCCCTCCGGCCGAGGATGCACCCGTCTTCCGCACCATGGACGCCGTCCGCTCGGCCCTTGCCGCCGAGCTCGCCGCGGACGACAGCGTCTTCCTCGCCGGCGTCGACGTCGGCGCCGGGGGCAATGTCTTCGGGCTCACGCGCGGGCTGGCCGGGGAATTCCCCGGACGCGTGAGGGACACGCCCATCTCCGAGACGGCGATCATGGGCCTCGGCGTCGGGTCCGCCATGGCCGGCATGCGGCCCGTGGTCGAGCTGATGTACCTCGACTTCATCGGCGTCTGCTTCGACCAATTGCTCAATCAGGCGGCCAAGCTGCCCTTCATGACCGGGGCGCGGCGGAGATGGCGCTCACGGTGCGCACCCAGTTCGGTGCCGGTCGATCGTCGGGCAGCCAGCACTCGCAGAGCCTGGAGGCGCTGCTGGCGCACATTCCTGGGTTGACCATCGTGATGCCGTCGACGCCGGCCGACACCTACGGCCTGTTGCGCGCCTCTATCCAGGACCCCAATCCGGTGGTGTTCATCGAGAACCGTCAGTTGTACGGCATGAAGGGTGCCCAACCGCCCCCCGACTACATACTCCCGATCGGGCGCTCTGCTGTGGTGCGCCCCGGCCGCGACATCACGGTCGTCTCCGTCTCACGGATGGTGCACGAGGCGCTGGCCGCTGCGGCGGTGCTCGAGGCGGAGGGCATCTCCGTCGAGGTGATCGACCTCAGAACGGTGGCCCCCCTCGACATGGAGCCGATCCTGGCCTCCGTGCACAAGACGAGCCGGCTGCTCATCGCCCACGAGGCGGTCGTGCCGTTCGGCATCGGCGCCGAGATCGCGGCGACGGTGGCCCGGGAGGGTTTCTGGGATCTCGATGCGCCGATCGAGCGCATCGGCGCCGCGCCGTCGCCCTCGCCCTATTCGCCCGACCTCGAACGAGCCTGGCTCCCGGACCGCGAGGACATCACCGCCGCCCTCCGCCGGCTCGCCGCCGTGTAGCTGCCGCCTCAGCAGCCCAACTGGCGGGCGATGACGAGATGCTGGATCTCGTTCGTGCCCTCGCCGATCTCGAGCACCTTGGCGTCGCAGTAGAAGCGGGCCACAGGGGTCTCGAGCATGTAGCCGAGGCCACCGTGGATCTGGACTGCCTCCGACGCCGCCCACGTCGCCACCCTGCTCGCCTTGAGCTTCGCCATGGCCGCTTCCTTCTGGAAGGGCTCGCCGGCGTCGCGGAGGGAGGCGGCCCGGTAGGTGAGCCAGCGCGCCGCCTCCAGCTCGGTGGCGATGTCGGCCAGCTTGAACTGCACCGCCTGGAACTTCGAGATCGGCTGCCCGAACTGGGTGCGTTCCTGCGCGTAGGCGGTGGCCAGGTCGAGGACGGCCTGGGTCAGGCTGAGCGACAGGGCCGCGATGGAGATCCGTCCGACTTCCAGCGTGCGCAGGAACTGGCCGAGCCCCAGGTTCGGATCGCCGAGAAGGTGCTCATCGGGTACCCAGACGTCGTCGAGGTAGAGCTCGCGGGTGTCGAGGCCGCGCCACCCGATGCCGCGCATTTTGGGGCCCATGGTGAAGCCCGGCGTGTCCTTCTCGACGACCAGGCTGGCGAAGCCCTCACGGCCGTCGACCGCGTCGGTGCGCGCCAGCAGCGTGACGCCGAACGACATGTCGGTCCCCGCATTGGAGATGAAGGTCTTGCGCCCGTTGATCAGCCACCCGCCGTCGCGTCGTTCGGCCCTGGTCCGGATGCCGCGGGCGTCGGAACCGGCGTCCGGCTCGGTGAGCCCGAAGGCGCCCAGCATCCGTCCCTCCGCCAGCGGGCGCAGCCAGCGCTCGCGCTGGTCGTCGTTCCCGAAGAGGAGGAGGGGGAGCGAGCCGATGGTGACGTGGGCCTGCCAGGCGGCGGCGACGGACTGGTCGGCCTGGCCGATCTGCTCCATGGCGGCGACGAACCCCACGGTCGACATGCCGATGCCGCCCCACTCCTCCGGGACGAGCATGCCGAGCAGGCCGAGTGCGCCCATCTCGCGCAGGAGATCGGTCGGGCACCGCGCCTCCTCCCAGGCCAGCGGGGCCCGGGGGGCGATCTCGCGCTGGGCGAAGTCGCGGCAGAGGCCGACGAGGTCGCGTTCCGTCTCGTTGAGCGAGAAGTCCATGGATTTCGATCCCTCAGATCACCGCTCGGCCTGCAGGTGGGCCAGGAAGGACGTCGACCAGTCGGGCAGGTCGCGTGGGACGACGTACCCCTCCTCGCTGTTGATTTCGTCCCAATGCTCGGCCACGTCTTCAATGGTCGGCGCCGCCGCAACGTAGCCCGGGGTCGACGCCACGAAAATGCGGGAGAACCGGCCCGCGCCGGCGGCGTACATCTCTCCGTTGACCGGGCACCCCTCATGGGCGAGGAACGCCGCCAGCGGAGCCACCTGGCCCGGCGCCATGGGCGAAGTGGTGTCGCCCGTATCGGCGTCAGGGCCGGCCATGCGCGTCATCGCCGCCGGCGCGATGAGATTGACCTTTATGCCGTGGGCCTCGCTCATGGTGGCGATGCTGCGGGTCAGTCCGATGACGCCGCCTTTGGCGGTAGCGTAGGAGAGGTTCTTGGGCAGGCCGAAGACCCCCGATGACGTCGTCATGACGATGCGCCCGTAACCCTGCCCGACCATGGTGGGCCAGGCCGCCTTCGTGGTGTTGAACGAGCCCAGGACGTGGACGGCGAGGTGTCGCTGCAGGTTGTCCTCGTCGACGTCGGGGAGCCCGGCCCATTTGATGATGCCGGCGTTGTTGATCAGGATGTCGAGCCGCCCGAACCGCTCGAGGGCGGCGCCGATCAGCGCCTGGGCGCCCTCGGCCGACGCGACGTCGTGCTCGTCTGCGAGTGCCGACCCGCCCGCGCCCTCGATCTCGGCCGCGACACCGGACGCCACCTCGCGGTCGGCCCCGACGCCCTTTATGGAGCCTCCGAGGTCGTTGACGACGACGGCGGCGCCCCGCTCGGCCAGGAGCAGCGCATAGGCGCGCCCGATGCCGCGGCCGGCGCCGGTGACGACCGCGACGCGTCCTTCGAAACCGTGCACGTCCACCCTGGTCGACCGCCCTCCGCCGGTGCTGTCTGCGCGAGCGGTCTAGTTCGCCGACGGCACCGCGGCAAGCGGTGCGTGGAACCCGAGGAGGTCGCCCAGCGTGCCGCCGAGCATGGCGGCACGCTCGTCATCGGGCACACCGGCGAACAGCTGGCTCATGAGTTGCTTGCTGCCGCGGAAGGTGCCCTCGGCGTGGGGGTAGTCGTTGCCCCAGACGATCGACGACAGCCCGGTGATGTGGCGGCAGGCCACCGCGACGGGGTCGTCCTGGAACGACACGTGGAACTGGCGCTTCACGTACTCGCTCGGCATGAGCGGGTAGGGCCACTTCTCGTTCAGCCGGAACAGACGAGCGATCCCGGCCTGCTCGGTGGCCGGCACCTCGTCGTTCCAGACCCCGAGCCACCAGTCGGCGTCCTGGCCGATGCCGGTGATCCAGCACTTGTCCATGCTTCCCACCAGCGAGGCCAGCCAGTGCGCGTTGAATTCGATCAGGGCGAAGTGCAGGTCAGGGAAGCGCTCGGCGACGCCACCACCGATGAGCTCGCAGATGAGCTGCTGGGGCACAATGGTGCTGTAGATCGCTTGCGTGACCATGCGCTTCGACGCCGACTTCTCGGTCACGGGCTGATTGACCTCAGCGGCGTTCTGCATGACGACCTTCAGGGTGGTCGAGGTGGGGTCATTGACCTTGATTCCACCGGTCTGCGTGTGGAAGAACACGTGGAGGCCGGCGGCCTGCGTCGCAGCCCACACGGGGTCGAGGTCCCGGGAGTAGTAGGGCAGCGGAGGGGTCGCCGGCAAGAGGATGGCACGGAAGCCGAGCGCGGCGGCCCGTTCGATCTCCACCACGGCGTCGTCGATGTCCGTCAGCGGAATGGGCGCGGTCGGGGCCAGGCGGGAGAAGTAGGGCCCGAACCGCTCGACGACGTAGTCGTTGTAGACGCGGGCATGGGCGATGGACAGCTCGTGGTCGTCGGAATACAGCCCGAAGAGCGAGAGGTTCGGGTGCATGACCCCGACGTCGACGCCGTCGGCGTTGAGATCCTCGAGGACGATTTCGGGGTCGCCCTCGGGCATGCGCCCGCCCGTCTGGCGGTAGCGCGAGATCGTCCACCCCTCGAATCCCGGCGTGTGCAACCGCCGGAACTTGGTGGCGCCGCCTTCGACGAGTGGCTCAATCTCGAAGTCGTCCTCCCACACGCCGCGGTCCCGTAGGTTTTTCGGGAGGCGGGTCACGAAGAGGTCGGTGGGTTCGAGGATGTGCCCGTCAGCGGAGATGACAAGTTGGTTCGCTGTCATGGTTGTGCCCTTCCTGCGCGGGGACGCAAGATCGATGACCGAGCGCAGCACGTACGCGGTACTCTGAGCACCGATTCTAGACCAACCGGTCGGTACAGACAACGCCGCCGGACCGGCGTCGCGGTCCGCGCAGCCAGAAGGAGATGACGGCATGAGCAAGCGGTGGAAGCAGCGGCCGCCCGGCTCCACCTGGGGTGACTGGGGCGACGACGACGAGCTCGGGCGCATCAACCTGCTCACGCCGGAGAAGGTGCTCCAGGGTGTGCAGCGAGGTGGAGGCGGGCATCAGCTTCTGCCTCAGCCTGCCTCTCGACTATCCCGGCGGGACAGCGTTGAACCAGCGACGCCACCCGCCGGTGATCTCGCCGACCGAGGACATGGACGGCAACGCAGACACCTTCTACAACGTGGCGATGAGCACCATGGACAAGTTCGGCGACCCCAAGTACGTCGACGTCTGGGCGGACGACGTGGTGACCCTCTCTTTGCAGTACTCGACGCAGTGGGACTCGCTGGCCCACGTCGGGGCGGAGTTCGACGCCGACGCCGACGGCGTCGAAGAGGCCGTGTACTACAACGGCTACCGCGCCGGCGAGGACCTGGTCGGGCCAAAGCCCGACGCCGCGGGTGACGGCGGGGGACACCGCTGTTTCGCCCGTCACCTCGGCCTGGAGCACATGGCCGCCGCCGGGGTGCAGGGCCGGGGTGTCCTGGTGGACCTGGCGCACCACCTGGGCCACGACTGGCGTGGCGTGGACCGCAAGACTCTCGAGGAGGTCATGGCGGCCGACAACGTGGTGGTCGAGCCGGGCGACATGCTGCTGCTGCACACGGGGTTCGCCACAGAGATCCTGCGCTGGGAACGCAACCCCGACCCGGTGAAGATCCACACGCTCTGCTCGTATCTCGATGCTCGCGACGAGTCATTGCTCGAATGGATCGCCGACTCGCAGATCTCGGCGCTGGTGGCGGACAACTATGCGGTCGAAGGCATGGTGGGCAAGGACCGCGAAGAAAGCCGGCATTCGTTCCTTCCGATCCACAACCTCTGCCTCTTCAAGCTCGGTGTCCCGCTTGGTGAGATGTGGTACCTGCACGAGTTGGCGACGTGGTTGCGCGAGCACAACCGGAGCCGGTTCCTCCTCACGGCGCCGCCGCTCCGGCTCCCCGGGATCGTGGGCTCTCCGCTGACGCCGGTGGCGACGGTCTGAACCGCGCCGCCAAGGATTGGGTCAGGCCGCCGGACCGGGGCGTTCGGCGCATTTCGAGATGGTGAAGGCCGCGTAATCGGTCTCGACGACCTGGGCGATGTCCGCCAGCAGCTTCGGCCGGCCGGCCGAGTTCAATAGGTACTTGCGGGGCTTCCCGGGAATGTTCGTGCCGAAGTAGTAGCTGCTCTCCCCAAAGGCGGGGGCCTTGGTCGCCCAGCGGTCCACCATGGCCGTCCACTTGTCCTCGGCGGCCTCGTTGACCTCAATGACGCCGCAGCCGGTCGCCCGCAGATGCACCAGGGTCTCGGTGACGAACTCCACCTGGTCGCCGTTGTAGCGGGGGTTGTTGCCGGCGGCGGCATGGGGCCCGCCGGGGAAGTAGAAGTTGGGGAAGCCCGTGGTCTGAATCCCGAGGAACGTCTTGGGACCATCGGCCCAGTGGTCGACGAGCGCACGGCCGCCCCGCCCCCGGATCCCCATCCGCGCCAGGGCGCCGGTGCCGAAGTCGAAGCCGGTGGCCCAGACGACCATGTCGAAGTCCCGATGCGCGTCCGTGGTCTCGATCCCATTGCGGGTCACCCGGACCATGGGCGTCGCCTGCAGATCGACGAGCTCCACGTTGGCCTTGTTGTACGTCTCGAAGTAGGCCGTGACGAAGGGTGGGCGCTTCTCGCCAAACCGGTGATCCTTGGGGATCAGCCTGTCCGCCGTCTCGGGGTCCTCGACGATGCCCCTGATTTTGTCCGCCAGGAAATCACACCACGCCGCGTTGGCCTCGCCGTCGAACATCACGTCGCTGTAGTTGCTGGTGAGCTTCGAGAAGCCAGGGCTCATCCACATCTGCTCGAAGAACGCTGCGCGCTCCTCCTCGGTGTCGTCGAAGGCGGCACGGTCGTGCGGGACGTGGAGGAATCCGCTCGGGGACGTGTTGAGCGTGGCGCGGATCGATTCGAAGTCCTTGCGGAGCTGCGCCTGTTCGTCGGGAGTGATGGGCGCGTTGTTGAGCGGCGTGCACCAGTTGGGCGAGCGCTGCAGCACGGTCACCGATGCCGCCGTCTCGGCGATCACCGGGATGATCTGCACCCCGCTCGATCCGGTGCCGACCACTGCGACCCGCTTGCCGGTGAAGTCGACAGATGTGTCCGGCCACAATCCCGTGTGGTACGACTCGCCCTCGAATTCTTCCCGGCCGGGTACGTCGGGGAAGTACGGGATCGACAGGACACCCGTGGCGGCCACGAAGTGGTGCGCCCGGACGACAGTGCCGCTGTCGTCGGTCACCGTCCACAGCCCGGACTGTTCGTCGTACTCAGCCGATGTGACGCGGGCGTCGAAGCGCATATGGCGCCGGAGGTCGAACCGGTCCACAACGTGGTTCAGGTAACGCTCAATCTCGGGCTGTCCGGCGAAGTGCTCCTGCCACCACCAATCCTCGAACAGCTCCCGTGAGAAGAGGTAGGCGTACGTGTAACTCTCCGAGTCGAAGCGCGCTCCCGGGTAGCGATTCCAATACCAGGTGCCGCCGGGGCCGTGGCCCGCTTCGAGCAGCTGCACGGAGAAGCCCGCTTCCCGCGCCAGGTAGAGCTGGTAGATACCGGTGATGCCCCCGCCGACAACGAGCACGTCGACGTCGGCGGCGGGCCGGCTCGTCGTCTGGTCAGATGCGGCTTCGGGGGATGTCATGGGCCTCCGTGGCAATCAGCATCACGGGCGCGTGCGGCCCACGGGCATACACAGTGTGAGCCGGCGACCACTTTGGGGATTGTACCGACCGGTTAGTATACGTTGTCGATTGTGCCTGTCCCGGGCACGAGGAGGCTCGGCAGATGGCAGTCCTGACGACGGAAGACCTGGGCGTAGTGGAGCACCGCGCGTCATGGGTGATGCGGGTCGTCAGTCCGAACCACGGGTCGCGATCGTCACCGGCGGCGGCTCCGGTATCGGACTCGCCATTAGCGAACGGCTGGCCGCCGACGGCATGGCCGTCGCCGTGTTCGACCGCGACGGTGAGGCGGCCGAGCGGGCGGCTGGCAAAATCACCGCAGCGGGGGACCGGGCACTGGGCGTGACGGTCGATGTGACCGACCGCGCCCAGATCGACGCCGGAGTGGCGCAGGTCCGCAGTGAGCTCGGCCCGCCGACGGTCCTGGTCAACAACGCCGGTGTCCATGCCGTCGATCCATTCCTCAAAATCACCCCCGAGAAGTGGCAGCGCCTCCTCGATGTCAACCTCACCGGGACGTTCAACTGCTGCCAGGCGGTGGTGCCAGACATGGTGGAAGATGGCTGGGGTCGCATTGTGAACATCTCCTCGTCCAGCGCGCACAGCGGGCAGCAGTTCATGGCGCACTACGTCGCTGCCAAGGCGGGCGTGATCGGCTTCACGAAGTCGCTCGCGCTCGAGCTCGGGCCGAAGGGGATCACCGTGAACACGATCCCTCCCGGCTTCATCGACACCCCGATGCTGCGCCGCCAGGAGAGCAAGGGCCTCCTGGGCGAGGGCGTCGAGCACCATGAGGCGCTGACGCCCGTGCGCCGGATCGGTCGTCCCGAAGACATCGCGGCGATGTGCGCCTTCCTCGTGGGCGACGAAGCGAGCTACGTCACCGGCCAGGTCCTGGGAGTCAACGGTGGCCGGAACACCTGAGTCGCCGCGCCTGACGCCGCTGCCGCCGAAAGAATGGTCGAAGGCGGCCGGGGAGGCCCTGGCCCCGCTGCTGCCGCCGACCGGACGTCCCAAGGGCGGGAACGGCCCGAAGGGGCTCAATGCGCTGGGCGTGCTGGCCCGGTACCCCGCGCTCGCACTGGCCTACAACACGTTCAGCGGCCAGGTCATGTACGGATCGACGCTGACGCCGCGCCAGCGCGAGCTACTCGTCCTGCGCGTGGCCGCGCACCGCGACTCCGAATACGAGTGGCGCCAGCATGTCGCCAGTGCTGGGGACAACGGCGTCGACCCGGACGAGGTGGCGCGCATTGCGATCGGAACGGACGATCCGCAGTGGTCCGACCTGGAGCGGGCGCTCCTGCGGGCCGTCGACGAGCTGCTGGGTGACGCGCTCATCGGCGAGGAGACGTGGTCGACACTGGCCGCCGACCTGGACGACCGCCAACTGATGGACGTGGTCTTCACGGTAGGCGCCTACGACGTGCTGGCCATGGCGCTGCGCACGTTCGGGGTGCCCTTGGACGACGACCTCATGCAGCAATGAGTGTCCCCTACGCCGTCGAGGTCCCCGACCGGATTCCCAAGGAGCGCTACTACGACCCCGAGTTCTACGCCTTAGAGGCCGAGCAGCTCTGGCCCCGGGTGTGGCAGATGGCCTGTCGGCTCGAAGAGATCCCCGGTGTTGGTGACTTCGTCGAATACGAGATCCTCGACCATTCGGTCATTGTGGTGCGGACCTCTCCGAGCGAGGTGGCGGCCTATGAGAATTCGTGCCGTCACCGCGGCGTCAAGGTCGTTCAGGGACGAGGGACGCTGAAAAGCGGTTTCACGTGCCCTTTCCACGGCTGGTGCTACGGCCTCGACGGCAAGAACACCTTTGTCTCGAAGGCCAAGTCCTTCTCCGAGCACAATCTGGTGGCCGGCGAAATCGACCTGGTCCCGGTGCGCTGTGAACTCTGGGGCGGCTGTGCGTGGATCAACCTCTCGGCCGAGGCCCCGCCGCTGCGCAGCTGCATTGAGCCCTCCGCCTCCATCCTCGACGCCTGGAAGGTCGAGGCCATGCGCACAGAGTGGTGGGAGGCCTTCAGACTCCCGGTCAACTGGAAGCTGGCCCAAGAGGCCTTCTTGGAGCAGTACCACGTCATTGAGACCCACCCCGAGCTGGTCATCCCCAAGCGCTTCGTCCCCAAAGACCCCGCCACCTTTAACCCCGAAGTCTTCATTGACGCCGAGCTGCACTACCTCCACGTCATGAGCGAGGGCATGGGGGGCATGGTCCACGCCAACGATGTGGCTGTGGCCGAGCGCCAGCGCACCATCACCTTGTCCAAAGACCCGACCGAGGCCATGGAGGAATGGCACCGCAACCTGAACGAGGCCGTCGTGGCCTGGCACACCGACCGTGGTGCGGTCATCCCCGACCTCAACGAGCTCGAGGCCCAAGGCATCGGCGAGACGATGTATTACGCCTTCCCCCACTACTTCGTGCTCCCCATGTACTCCTCGGCCAGCTCGTATCGCTTCCGGCCCCTCGGACCCGAAGAGACCCTCATGGAGATCTGGTCGCTCACCCGCTACCCGGTGGGCCAAGAGCCCGGGCCCCCGACCCCACCAGTGCCCAAGTCCTTTGACGACGAGGCCATCCCACCCATCCCCACCCAGGACTTCTCCAATCTGCCGCGTCAGCAACGCGGCCTGCACAATGCTGGATTCAGATACATGCGGCTCTCTGAAGTCGCAGAAGGAGGCATCGCAAACTTCGAGCGCACCCTCGACGGCTTCTTGGCGGGACGCCCCTACGACCAGCTCACCACCGCCCTGCGTGCCGTGAACGTGAATCCCCTCGAGCAACCCGTGGCCGATCTGGGCTTGTGAAGGAAGAAAAGAAGAAACTGTGAGCACGACGACATTTGCCGAGGTCGCCGAAGGCGTGCGGGCCGCCCTGGCGGTCTACACGCAGGCGCTGGACGACGGCCGGACCGATGACGTCGTCGCCACCTTCTGCCCCGACGGCGTCTGCGAGATCCCAGGCATGGGCACGCACGCCGGGCACGAGGCCCTCCGTCAGGCGTACACGAAATGGGCACCGCGGCGCCCCCAGCGTCATCTCGTCCTCAATACCGTCGTCGAGACCTGGAGTGAGGACGAGGCCACCGCGGTCAGCGATGTCGTTTTCATCCTGTTGGGCGAGGGCGGGTGGGACATCAAGCTCGTGGGTCGCTACAACGACGTGCTCCACCGCGACGGCGCAGTCTGGCGCTTCCATCATCGTGCGGCCACCTTTGTGACCGAGCCACCCCCACGCAAGGAGACACCATGACCGACGCCCTCGACTACGACGCCCTGGACTTCTTCCGGGGCACGGAGACGGTGGACGACCCCTATCCGTACTTCGACTTCCTGCGTGACCAGTGTCCAGTCCGCCGCGAGCCGGCACACGGCGTGTACATGGTGACCGGGTACGAGGAAGCCTTCGCGGTGTATACGGATCCCGACACGTTCTCGTCCTGCAACTCCGTCACCGGCCCGTTCCCGGGCTTCCCGGTCCCGCTCGAGGGGAAGGAAGACGTCAGTGGCCTCATTGCTGAGCACCGGGGCGAGTTGCCGTTCAGCGATCAGATCATCACCATGGATCCCCCCGAGCACTACGACCACCGGCATCTGCTCATGCGTCAGCTCACGCCGAAGCGGTTGAAGGAGAACGAGGACTTCGTGTGGCGGCTGGCCGACCGTCAGGTCGACGAGCTCATGGGGAGCGATGAGGTCGAGCTCATGACGGGATACGCCAACCCGTTCGCCATGTTCGTCATTGCCGACCTGCTCGGTGTCCCCGAGTCGGACCACGAGGAGTTCCGGACCGCGCTGTCCCGCCAAAACCGGGGCGGCGGAGTTGGCAGCACGGACTCCGAAATGCCGCAGAACCCCCTCGAGTGGCTCTATGACCGGTTCAGCCGCTACATCGAGGATCGCCGGCGTGAGCCGCGTGACGACGTGCTGACCGCGCTCGCCACCACGAGGTTCCCGAATGGCGAACTCCCCGAGGTCATTGACGTTGTCCGTGTGGCCACCAACGTCTTCGCCGCCGGTCAGGAGACCACCGTGCGCTTGCTCGGCACCGCCCTGCAGCTCATCGGCGACCGCCCTGACCTGCAGCAACTCCTGCGGGAGCGCCGCGACCTCATTCCCAACTTCGTCGAGGAGACGCTTCGGATGGAAGCGCCGGTCAAGGGCGATTTCCGGCTGGCCCGTTGCCC
This sequence comes from uncultured Acidimicrobiaceae bacterium, assembly GCA_963794875.1. Taxonomy (GTDB): domain Bacteria; phylum Actinomycetota; class Acidimicrobiia; order Acidimicrobiales; family RAAP-2; genus Bog-473. The sequence goes on along the minus strand of CAWCFG010000013.1, from coordinate 1,014,725 downwards.
GGCCACGGTCGGCGGGGTCGACATTCCGGCGGGCGTCACGCTGATGGTGCTCAACGGCGCCGCCAACCGCGATCCGCGCCGGTTCTCGGAGCCGAACGAGTTCCGGGTCGAGCGCGAGAACGCGCGCGAGCACCTGGCCTTCGGTCGCGGCGTGCACAGCTGCCCGGGGGGGCCGCTGGCCCGACTGGAGACCCGGGTGAGCATTGAGCGGCTCCTCGACCGGACGACGAACATCGGCATCTCCGAGGAACACCACGGGCCACCCGAAGCCCGCCGCTACCACTACATGCCGACCTATATTCTCCGAGGCCTGACCCGGCTCCACCTGGAGCTCACACCCGTCCAGCCTGGGTCGTGACGGCGGGGAAGCGACTGGCTATGGAACAGAGGAGGGTCAGATGATTTTCAATGTGGTCAAGCAGCCGGTCCGCGCCAAGTACGCCGACGAGTTCCCGTCGCTGATCGCGGACTACATCGCGGCATCGCGGGCCGAGCAGGGCAACCTCTTCTTCGATTGGTGCCGCAGTGCAGACGACCCCAACCTCTGGTTCCTGATTGAGGGATTCCGCGACGCAGAAGCAGGCGAGGCGCACGTGTCGTCCGAGCACTTCAAGGCGGCAATGTCGGAGATGCCCCGCCTTCTCGCCGCGGCACCCGAAATCATCCACGTCGAGACGCCGGGCGAGGGCTGGGGCAGTGTGAGCGAAGGGGCCTGAACCGCGCCTGAAACGATGGAGCCGACGCCGCTACTCGTCGAGCAGATCGGGTTGCACTGACACGATCCAGTCGTAGAGCGGTTGGAACGCCCTCCAACCGGCCATGCACGGCCCGACCTGTCCTGCGGTCTTCTTGGCCTGGTCGAGGTCGATGAGCACAGGCGTCCCGGCTGCCTCCGCCAGGAGCTGGGCCTGGCAGGTGCGCTCCATGGTGATGAACCACCAGGCCGCCTCGTCGACCGATGTCTGTCCGACGGTGAGCAGCCCGTGATTGGACAGGATGACTGCTTTGTTCCCGCCTAATGCGTGGGCCAGGCGCTTCCCCTCTTCAAGATCGAGGACAACGCCGGTGTAGTCGTCGAAGAGGGCATGGTCGCCGTAGAAGGCGCAGGCGTCCTGGGTCAGTGGGTCGAGCAGGCGCCGCAGTGACGACCAGGACTTGCCGTGCACGGAATGTGCGTGCGCGGCCGCCACGACGTCCGGTCGCGCCGCATGGACCTGCGAATGGATGGCGAAGGCGGCCAGGTTCACGGGCCACGTGCCGTCCACGACCTCACCCTGATCGTTGACCAGAATGAGGTCTTTCACGCGGATCATCTTGAAGTTCATGCCGAACGGGTTGACCCAGAAGTGGTCTGGGAGTTCGGGATCGCGAGCGGTGATGTGACCAGCGATGCCCTCGTCGAACCCGAAGTGCCCGAACAGGCGAAAGGCGGCGGCCAAACGTTGCTTGCGGTGGCGGCGCTCGTCCTCGACGTTGTCGAAAGAGGGGAACGTCACCGGAAGGCGATCGGAGACCACACTTCCATCCTACGGGAGGGTGGCCCTGGCGACAACGAACGAGGCGGCCTCGGCCTCGGATCTCAGGCCGGGCGGAAGTACGGCAGGGAGATCTCGTCGGAGACCGGATGGAATTCCACCGCCAGCCGGAGGCCGTCGTGCAGTGCCTCGGGCTCGCAACCGATGACGGCACTCAGCATCCAGAGTCCCTCGTCCAGGCGGATCACCGCTGGTGCGTAGGGCACCCGGAAAGTGGGATCGGGTGGCCGCCACACCACGGTCCAGCTGTAGAGGGAGCCTCGCCCTGCGCTCTCTTCCCACACCGGTGACGTGGCGTGGCACCGGGCGCAGACGGTGAAGGCCGAGAGGCCGCGAAAGGAGCACTCGGCGCAACGCTGAAAGAGGAGTTGGTGGCGTCGGCAGCCCTCCCAGTACGGCCGGCTGCGCAGGCCGGGACGGGGGACCGGGATCCCCTGCCCCTGTGGGAGGAGCCGGCTCATGGACGTTCCCGGCCCAACAGCAGGACGTCGCAGAACAGGGCGCCCGCACCTCCGTTCGAGCACAGGGCGACTTCCGCTCGGTCGACCTGGTTCGAGGAGCAACTCCCACGCAGCTGCTCGACCGCTCGGATGACCCGCTGCAGCTGCTGCGCGTTGATGCCGGGGTGGCTGAACGACATGGTCCCGCCATCCGTGGTGACCGGAAGCGCGCCCTGCGGCCCGATGTTGCCGTCCTCGACGAACGGACCGCCTTCGCCGGGCCCACAGAAGCCGAAGGCCTCGAGCTGCCTGATGATCTCGAACGAGAACGGGTCGTACAACTCGGCCACGTCGACGTCGGACGGTGCCAGACCGGCCATGGCGAAGGCGAGGCGCGCCGCCCGGGCGCCGACGAGGCCTGCCGGGAGCGAGTCGGCGCGGGGTTGGAAATCCCAGACGGGAGCGACGACATAGGCCGGCCCGAAGGCATCGCTGGCCCCGCCGAGGATCCATACGGGAGCCGCGCCGGATCCGGCGCGGTCCGCCCTGGTCAAGACGATGGCGCAGCCGCCCTCCGACGTGGTGGCGCAGTCGAGGAGATGGAACGGGTCGGCGATCATGCGCGAGGCGAGGATGTCGGCGGGAGCGAAGGGGCCTCGTCCGGCGTAGACGGCGGCGGGGTTGGCGTGTCCGTTGGTCCGGATCACTGCGGCAACGGTGGCCATCTGCTCCGGTGTCGTGCCATAGGTCAGCATGTGACGCCGCGCCATGAGCGCGAACTCGGCCGCGGTGAACAACCCGTAACCCACCACGAGCTCGTTGGCCGGCCGGGTCCACGGTGCCGTCGACGCGCGGTCCGCGTAAATGCCGGCGCCCCCTGCCGCGATGAGCACGACGTTGCACTGGCGGGTGATGATGAGCGCGGCGGCATCGAGCAGGGCCGGGATGCCCATCTGGCTGGGCCGTCTGGTGCACGGTCCGAGTCCCAGCTCGAGGGCGATCTGGGCGCAGTCCGTCCCCACCACACCGTCGACCTCGTGCGGCGGGATACCGGCATCGGCCAGTGCTCCGAGCGCCCCGAGAAGGGCGATGGAGGTCGAATCGTGGTCCGGCAGCGTCCTCGCTTGGACCGTGTTGGCGACGCCGGCAATGGCGACATCGCCAAAGGGATGCGTGGCGCCCCCCGTCACGGCCGCATGACGCTTCTCGGTGGGCGCAGCCCGTTGCTGCGCAAGACGTCATCACAGTGCACGGCGCATACTCTCGCATCGGGAATCAGTGCGTGCGACCAGCGGGTCGCGCACTCGGCTGGCCGACCGGCCGGTGACGCGATCACCCGGCTAGCGTGCCGGCGGTACGGGGCGGTTGACGTCGGAGCCGGGCCGCTCAAGGGGTTGGGGAGATCGTGCACCACGCGCAGCTGAGCCGCATGTCCCGGAAGGGTCGACGGGTGCGACCAGCGGCCCTGGCCTGCGCGGTGCTGGCCTGTTCGGTCCTGGTCTGCGTGGTGCTGGCCCTCTCGCTCGTCGCCGTCCCCGTCCCCGGCGCCGGCGCCGCACCTACGCCGGCGAGCGGGCCCATCACGTGGTCGCCTTGCCCGAATGTCTCGGGCTACCAGTGCGGCACGGTGAGGGTCCCGCTGGATTATCGCCACCCGTCCGCAGGCTCGGTGCCGCTGGCGGTGATGGAGCATCCGGTGCCGCAGAGCAAGGGTGTCATCGTTTTCAACCCGGGCGGGCCCGGTGAGAGCGGCGTGCTGATCCTGCCGATCCTGGCCTCGCTCGTCCCGGCCGCGGTGAAGAGCCAGTTCACCCTGGTGAGCTTCGACGAGCGTGGAACCGGGTCGAGCGAGCCCTTGCTCTGTGGGCCGTCGGCTGCCGCAGCGGGCAGCGCAGTCGCGGGGACCGCGGCAGCCGCCCGGACGTTCGCCGATCTGAAGCGTTCCTGTGACGAAACGTCACCGACCCTGTTCCCGACGGTGAACACCACGACCTCGGCCCGCGACATGGACCAGCTGCGTTCGGCGCTCGGGGTGCGGAAGATCGACTTCTACGGCATGTCCTACGGGACCACGCTGGGATCGGTCTACGCCCAGCTGTTCCCGGGTCATGTGGGCGCCATGGTGCTCGACGGCGCGGTCGACGCCAACCTGAGCCTCATCTCGGACGCCAAGGCCGACGCCCCTGCCATTGAGACGGCTCTGACCCACGGACTGCAGAGCTGCACCTCCCAGCCGAGCTGCCCGCTGGGAGCGGACCCGGTCGGCTTCTACAAGAAGGTGCAGGCGCAGCTGAGCCGGTCACCGCTCGCCGCCCCGGGCGGGGGCGACACGACCCCGGTGACGCTGGGCGATCTGTACACGGCCTCACTGCTCTATCTCTCCGCGCCGACCTTCACGCCCGGGTACTTCCCTGCTCTCGCCGCGGCCGCTGCCGGCAATGGGGCACCGCTCCGCTCAGTGGCACTCGGACTGGAGGACGATCTGAACGGCGAGTCCCTGGTAGGACCGCTCTGGACGATCACCTGCAGCGATGCGGTCGGACACCCCGATGCGGCCACGACGGCGGCGCTGGCTCGGACCCTCGCCGCGCACTATCCGCTCTCCGGGGCCGAGGCTGTCTCGAACTACCTCATCGCCTGCCCCGGCTGGGGCCGCTCCCGTCAGCCCATTGCGCACCTTTCGCCCCACGGCGCGCCCACCCCATTGGTGATCGGCAACGTCTATGACCCCAATACCCCCTACGTCGTAGCCCCGCAGCTCGCCGCCGCCACAGGGGGACGGCTGGTCACGTACGTGGGCTACGGCCACACCTGGCTGCTCAACGGTTCGACCAACGCCTGCATGGCGAGCGTGGTGACGGCGTACATCGTCGACCGGGCGGTGCCTGCCAAAGGGACGCGTTGCACCGCCTCCCCGTGAACGGGTTCAGATGTACATGCCCCCGTTGACGCCGATGAGTTGTCCCGTGATGTAGCTGGCCTCGTCCGAGCACAAGAAGGCGCACGTGGCAGCGATGTCGTCCGGTGTCCCGGCCCGACCGCTCGGGACCATGCTGCCCATGACCTCGATGCTGGGCACGTTCCCGACCCCGGCCGCGTTCCTGGCCATGGGCGTGTCGACGATGGTCGGCGGAATGGTGTTGACGGTGATGCCCTGGCTTGCGAATTCCCGGGCGAACGCCTTCGTGAGGCCGATCACGCCACCCTTGGACGCGACGTAGTGCGCCATGTGGGGCGCTCCCGATTGCGCGCTCGACGAGGAGATGGTCACAATGCGGCCCCAGCCCTCGGCGGTCATGTCCGGCACGGCCAATTGCATGCAGGTAAAGGTGCCGGTCAGGTTCACGGCCAGAAGGCGGTCCCACTTCTCAGGCGTGATGTCGGCCACGGCGTCGAACGATTCGATGCCGGCGCTGGTCACAAGGATCGTGATCGGTCCCAGCTTCTCGCCGCACGTCGGCGAACACCCGCGTGAGTTCGCCGCGATCGGCGACGTCGACCTCGTAGCCGACAGCCGAGCGCCCCTCGCCCGTCAGCGCGTCGGTTGCTTGCGTCACCCCCGCACCGTCTCGGTCGAGCAGTGCCACGGCGATGCCGTCCGCCGCCAATCTGTTGGCAACACCGAGGCCGATGCCCGACGCGGCGCCGGTCACCACCGCGACGCGCCCGCTCATTGCGCCACCTCGGCCGGGGTGAATTCGATGTGCAACTGGTGCAGGCCCCGGAGCACCCAGGTGGGCTCGTACTCGAAGCGGCGGGCCGACGGCGGCCCGTGGTGCTCCTCGGAGAGCCGGATGTCACGCATGCGGTCGAGGATCCGGGCAATGCTGACCCGGCCTTCGACGCGGGCCAAGGGCCCCCCGGGGCACGCATGCACGCCGCGCCCGAAGGCGAGGTGGACCTTGGCGTTGGGCCGGTCGAGCCGGAACTCTGCGGGACACTCGAAGAGCCGCGGGTCGCGGTTGGCCGCGCCGTTCAGCAGCATCACCGGCGTGCCGGCGGGGATGTCGACCCCGGCGACCGTGGTCGATCGGCGGGCCAGGCGGAAGTCCGACTTCACCGGGCTCTCAATGCGCAGGCATTCCTCAATGAAGTCGGGGATTCGCTCAGGGTGGGCCCGGAGCTCGTCCTGCAGATCGGGGTACTCACACAGGTATTTCAGGCCGACGGCGAGCAGGCGGGCCGTCGTCTCCTGACCCGCGGCGAAAAGGAATGTCGCCGTCCGCACCACTGCGGTCACGTCGGGCGTCGACCCGTCGGGGTAGGTGGCCAGCGCCAAACGCGTCAGCGCGTCCTCGCGAGGCTCGCGCCGACGATCCTCGATGTACTCGGCGAACCAGTTGTCCAGCCCTTCGAGGGCGTTGCCGATGTCAGCTTCACCCCCGAGTTCACCGGGGGTGCCGCTCAGCCCGAAGAACTCGCGGAACCGCTGGTGGTCGACTTCGGGCACTCCGAGGACATCGGCCACTGCGAGCATGGCGAACGGTTGGGTGTACGCGCTGATGAACTCGCAGTGGCCCGCCCCGACGAACTCGTCGATCTGGCGGTCGGCCAGTCCCCACATGAACTCCTCGTTCTCCTTGAGGCGCTTGGGGGTGAGCAGGCGCATCACCAGGGCCCGCTCCTGGGTGTGCATGGGTGGATCCATGGTGACCATGTGCTCGCTCATCGGCAATTGGTCTCTGTGGCCGTCGATGATGGAGCCCACGTCGTCACCTTCGAGCGGCACCGGGAAGGCGGCAAACGGGCCGATGACCGAGTTGCACGACGAGAACGTGTCGGTGTCGAGGTAGACCTCCATTGCCTCCTCGTAGCCCGAGACGGCGACGACCCCGAGATTGTCGGTGGGCAGGACGGGGCACTGTGAACGCAGGTAGTCGAAGTAGGGGTAGGGGTCTTCGACGAGGGACTCGTCACTGAAGAAGTCGATGGTCTCCCAATCGGGCAACGCGGTCTCCCTTCGCTTCCCGCCGGGGCGGGACCGACCATGCTGTGCAGCTGCTCAGCATTGTTTTGGCGAATGCTTAGCACCGCTTCCCAAATGTGACAAGTTGTCGGGATGACGACGGCGCCCCGGCCGAGACGAATCGGCGCGGCCGACTCCAAGACGAGGGCCCAGCTGCTGGACGCCGCGGAGCAACTCCTGCTCGACGAGGGCTACGCGGCCGTCACCTCACGCCGGTGGGGGCGAAGGCGGGGCTGAAGCCGCAGCTGGTCCACTACTACTTCCGCACCATGGACGATCTCTTCCTTGAGGTCTTCCGGCGCCGGGCCGAGGAGAACCTCACCCACTTCGAGCGAACCGTCGCAGCCGGGAACTCCTTGCGGACGCTGTGGGATCTCAATGCAGACCCCCGGGAGCGGCGTTCATGTCGGAGTTCGTCGCGCTGGCGAATCACCGGAAGTCCATCCGCAACGAGATCGCGCGCTACGCCGAGCGCTCCCGCTCGGCGCAGCTCGTGGCGCTGACGGCCGCACTCGAGCGCGGACGGGATTGCACCCGAGCAGCTCCCACCGATTGTCGCCCTGCTCCTGATGACCGGACTCACTCAGGTGCTGTCACTCGAGCGGGTGCTCGGCGTCACCGCCGGGCACGATGCCACCGTCTCCTTCGTGCAGAGCGCTATCGACCGGCTGGAGCCATGAGGAGGCGCGGCTGTGCTGCGGCGATGGCATCCGCCCGCAGGTACTGGATCGTCTGGCGGTAGGAACCGGTCAGGCTGTCCTCGCGATAGCTGAGGTCGTTCTCGAGGCAAAAGGCCTTCACGAGGGACTGGGCCCGGGACAGGTTCGGACGAGGCATGCTCGGGAACAGATGGTGCTCAATCTGGAAGTTGAGACCACCGAGGGCGACGTTGGTGAACCAGCCGCCCGCCACGTTGCGGGAGGTGATGACCTGTCGCCGGACGAAGCTCATTCCCTGGTCGGGATCGACGAGGGGCATCCCCTTGTGGTTGGGGGCAAAGCTGCATCCCAGGTAGACGGAGAAGACAGCTTGCTGGATGGCGATGAATGCCACGGCCTTGAGCGGGGACAGGACCCAGAAGACGACGGCGAGGTAGAGCGCGGCGTGCATGCCGAGGAGTGCAGCTTCCAGAAAGGCGGCCCTGTCGCGCTGGCGGACCAACCGCTGAATGCCCAGCACGTAGATGCCCGTGCTGCGCAGGACCATGAGCGGGAAGAACAACGGCGCTTGCCATTTCGTCATGAATCGCGCCGTGCGGCCCGGGCCGTTCGTCGCAACGTTCACCGGCGGGGCGGCAACCGCTGCCGCACTGACGTCGGGATCGCGACCGATTTCGTTGGGGTGCGCGTGATCCGCGCTGTGCTTTGGCACCCACCAGCCGAAGCTCATCCCGATCAGCACGTTGCCCACGGCCAGTCCGAGGAATCGGTTGGCCCGCCTGGACCGGAAGACCTCCTGATGGCCGGCGTCGTGTCCGACGAAGCCGAGCTGGGTGAAGGCGAGACCGAGAAAGGCGGCAACGCCCAGCGCCCACCACGAGCTCCCGACGAGGATCAAGCCGGCGAAGCCCACCGCGAACGCCAGGACAGTCAACGGGATCATGAGGCTGTAGTAACCGAAGCGACGGTCGAGCAGACCAGCCTGGCGAACGTCTCTGGCGAGCACGCCGAAGTCCGCCGATTTCGTTTCGATGGTTGCCGTTGGCACAGTTCCATTCCCCGCATTCGTTGTCGTGCGCTACAGGGAACCGGGTGAACACTGAGTGTCGACACTTGCAATCTGTATCCGGAATACTAGACCCTCCACGGGTTCCTGGCTGGGCGAACCACGGGGGCGGCCCGCCCGCAGCGATCTGGCTCAGGCCGCAGATGCGCCGGAGCCTCCGAATGACCTGATCACAGTGTCGCCGAACGCGGCCACCGTCTCGGGCGGGGCAAAGTCGCAGAACCAGGCATAGACCCGCTCGACACCCCGCTCCTGCAGCGCACCGAAGTAGTCGACCAGCTCGGCGGCGGTGCCGACCACCGGAATCGCCCCGAAGCGCCGTCGCGCCGTCGCCTCGATCTCCTGGCGCGAGGCCTCAGAAGGGACGAAGGCCACCTGGACCTGGAGCGAACAGCGAGCGTTCCCCGAGAGCGGGCGCATCTCGTCGAGCCGGTCGACGATGTGCGTGTGCACGTTCCACCAGTCGGCATGGGCGGCAACCAATCGCATCGTTCCCTTGCCCGCCCCGCCGATGACGATCGGAATCTTTCCTGACCGGACCGGGCTGCTGTTGCGCGCCCCGCAGGGTGAAGTGCTCGCCCTCGTAGTCGAGCGTCTCGCCTGCCCACAGCGCGGTGATGATCTCGAGCGATTCCTGCAGCCGGCCCAGCCGCGCCTTCGCCGCGGGCGAACCGATGCCGAATGTGTGCATTTCGTCGACCACCGAACCCCAGCCGATCCCGAGCTCGAACCGTCCCCCGGAGGCGTGGTCGATGGAGACGGCCTCGCGGGCCAGGACGGCCGGGTGCCGGAAGGAGTCGCACAGCACGAGCGAACCGACGCGAAGGTGCTCGGTCCGGCCAGCAAGCCAGGCGCTTGTGATCATCGCCTCGAACATGGGCTGGCTCTCCGCCAGCGGTGGCGCCATGTGGTCCATGTTGGCGATGCCGTCGAACCCGGCCGCCTCCGCGGCCCGGGCGCGCGTCACCATCTGGTCCATGGTCAGCCGCATCTGCGGCAGATAGAGCCAGAACTGGAGCGGGTTCTTCACGGGCGAACTCCTCGTCAGCACTCGGCCGGGGTCGGCAGGGACGGCGCCGTCGGTCCACTGACACGCCGCCCTGAGGATATCTATGGTTCCCCTGTCGGCAACAACCGGTCCGGTTCAGCCCGACGAGGAGGACGAATGAAGGCTGTGCGCAGTGTGGAAGGCGGCGTGGCCGTCGTCGAGCTCGACGAGCCGCCGGGTATCGGTGAGGTGCTCGACATGCGGGCGACCAGCATCTGCGGCTCCGACCTCAGCTACATCCGGTTCGGGAGCCGGTCCATTCTGGGGCACGAGCTCGCCGGAACGAGAGAGGACGGCACGGCGGTGGTCGTCGAGGCCATCTACGGGTGCATGGAGTGCGAGCAATGTGCTCGCGGCGCGTACAACCTGTGCCCGACGCACGGGCAGCGGGCTCTCGGCATCGGCGCCGACGGAGGGATGGCCGAGCAGTTCCGCGCGCCGTCGGCCCGTTTGGTCCCGCTGCCAGCCGGCTTCGACGTGCGCGATGCGTCGGTCGTGGAGCCGGCCGCCGTCTCGTGGCACGCGCTCCGGCTCGCCGGAACCGGTCCGGGCACGCGGGTCGCGGTGGTCGGTGCCGGTGCGCTCGGGTTGCTCGCCGTGGCCGGGGCCCGCAGGCTCGGCGCGGAGTCGGTCACGCTCGAGGCCCGCCACCCGTACCAGAAGGAAGCCGGCGAGCGGCTGGGTGCGCGTATCGGGGCCGGCGGGGTCGCCGACGTCGTCGTCGAGGCAGCGGGGACCGAGGCGAGCTTGGCCAAATGCGGCGAGCTCGTCGCACCCGGCGGGACGATCGTCGTTCTCGGCGTGCATTTCGGTCCCGTGCAGCTGGACTGGATGCCCCTGTTCCACAAGGAGGCGCGGGTCATCCCGTCGCTCGGGTACTGCGCCCACGACGGTGGCCGGGAGATGGAGGATGCCGCCGCCATGCTGGCCGAAGACCCCGACATCGCCCGCACCCTGATCACGCATCGGTTTCCCATCGAGGACGCCGCAGAGGCGTTCCGCGTCGCGTCCGAGCGGGCGAGCGGGGCGGTCCGGGTCGTGATCGAGCCGTCGTGAAGGCGGGGATCAGGTAGACGGCATCAGGTGGACGGCAGTGTGCCCTGCAGCCCGATGCTGTTCAGCACGCCGGCGAGACAGAGATAGCCCCCGACGACGAACAGCAACTCGAACAACTCCGCCGGCGTGAAGTGCGCCGCCAGCTCCGCCCAGGTGGCGTCCCCGACCTGGTGGTCATCGATGATCTCGTCGACGGCCGTCAACAGGGTCCGTTCCAGTGGCGTCCATACCGCCGCCGCCGGACCTTCGCTGACGGCGTCGACCTGGGACGCGGTCAGGCCGGCGTCCCCGCCCATCCGGCTGTGCTGGGCCCATTCGTACCCCGAGCGGGTGCGCCAGGCCACCCGCAGGATCAGCAGCTCGCGGTGGAGCTCGGTCAGCTTGGCGTCCTCGCTCGCCAGCATGTCGGTGAAGGGAAGCCACGATGCGCTGAGCGGGAGGTGATGGGCGAACATCTCGAGCACCACCGGCATGGGCGGCGCGTCCGGCGCACCGGACAGGTAGCGCTCGGGCCGGCGCAGGAATTGCAGCAACGTGGTGCGGGTGGCCTCGTCCCATTCGGCGAACGGGACGGGCGCGAGCCGTGGTTGATCCGGGAGGGAGGGAGGCATGGGTCCTTTCAGAGCACCGTGACGATGCTCGTGTAGGGGTGCAGACGCTCGTCCTCGGGATCGAGGTCGGTGACGAGGATGTCGATCCGGTCCAACGGGAGGCAGCGGGCGACGCCGGCTCGGCTCAGCTTCGTGTGGTCGACCGCGCAGGACGACCTCGGTGCTCACGTTGGCCAGCGCCTGCTTGATCTCGGACTCCTCGAGCGTGGCCTCGGTGGTCCCTTCGGGCGTGAGGCCGGCGGCGGAGAGGAACAGCCGCTCGAGCGAGAGATCGCGTGCGGCGCGCACCGCCAGGGGCCCGACCAGGCTGTCCGTCCGCTCGTCGTGTTGCCCGCCCGTGAGCAGGACCGTGACCCCGGGCCGGTCCCGGAGCGCGCCGAAGGCCTCCAGGCCGTTCGTCGCCACGGTGAGTTCTCGGCGCGCCCCGGCAACCGAGCTCGCCAGCCGTTGCAGGGTCGACGAGGCGTCCAGGCCGACCGCGCCGGACTCGGGCACGAGCGGGGCCAGCTTGGCCGCAACGCGATCCTTGGCCCGGCCCTGCGCGCAGTAGCGCTCCGAGAAACGCTGTGGCCCCAGCGCCAGCGCGCCGCCGCGCACCCTCCGGACCCGGCCCTGTTCGGCCAGAGCGTCGAGATCCCTGCGAATCGTCATCTCGCTCACGTCCAGGTCCGCGGCCAGGTCGCTGACCCGGGCCCGGCCCCGAACGTCCACCTCGTTGCAGATCTGCTCGAGCCGGTCGACGGCGTCGACGCTCACTGCACGCTCGGCCAGGGCCGGCCCGCTGCGCCTGTCCACCGTCCGCCCTCCATCTCGGTTGCGATGTCGCTGAAGCCGGCCATGGCCCACCGATGTTCGAAGTTGTTCTATCGTACATCGGAGTCCCATCAGCAGCGTGCTGCCCACCGGCGGCCCCGCCCGCGCCGGACCCGTGGTCAGCCGCCGTGCTGCGTACCCAGCGACTGTCGCAACTGCGGCCCGGCCGCATCCAACCAGGTGGTGATGGCCACGCCGGCTTCCTCCAACTCGCTCTCGGTGACGTAGAGGCCCCGGGTGGCCACAGTGGCGCCGAGCTCCACCAGCACGGGTCGGAGGTGGACCTCCACCGCGAGGGCATGGCGGGCTCCGGCCCCGGTCATGACCGGGACGACGGTGACGCCTTGCAGGTCGGACGTGCTGAACCAGTCGAGGAATGACTTGAGCAGTCCCGTGTAGCTGGCCTTGTAGGTGGGGGAGGCCACGACGACCAGCGCACAGGACCGGATCCCGTCGACGGCCTTCCGCACGCCGGACGAGGACCAGTCGAACAGTTGGGGGCCCAACTCGGCGAGATCGATCGTGAGCATGTCGGCCCCGTCGAGTCCTGCCGCGTCGGCCGCGGCGGTCGCGACCTGCGTCGCCAGCTCGAGCGTGCGCGACTGCGCCTTGGGGTTTCCCACCACGAGTCCGACCGTCGGCATGACGGTGATCAGCCTAGGTTGGCGACGACCTGGGGCAATTCGACGATCGTCCGGATGCCGGGTTCGGCCGCGCAGACAAAGGGAATGGCGTTGACGGGACGGTGCGCCGTGAGGCCGGGCGACGTCGCCGCCCACTCATCGGGGGCCACGGGGAACCGGATGTCGACGTCGAGTGGCGTGTCGCCCTCGACCAGCACGTGCCAGCCCGTCTCGCGCAGGTCCCAGGCCGGCTCGACGTCGCTCGTCAGGTACCAGTTGGCGCTGAATGTCACCAGGGGCCGCCCGGCCCGCATGCCGTGGACCTGCATCCGCTGTGCGCCGATGGTGCCCGCCTGCAGGCGGCCGGCGGCGACGTCCACGTCGCGGCGCGCGGTTGCCACCTGGCCCGTTGCCTCCACGGAGTCCAGGGGAAGTGAGAGGGCCGCGGCGATGGTCTCGAGCGAACCGGCGAACGAGGCACCCCCGTGCGCCTCGACGCCACTGGGGTCGAAGGTAGCTGGGTCGCGGCCGAAGCCCATGAGGTCGAAGATCAGCTCGGGCGAGTTGCGCGACGACATGTCGGCGAACTCCTCAATCAGGAGATGGTCGAGGCGGCGCTGCAGTGAGGTCAGGACGAGCGGCAGCGCCTCGGTGATGAACCCCGGGCTCGAACCCGTGCTGTGCAGCGTGGAGCGTCCTTTGGCGCAGGCCTCCTCAATCCGGCGGCGTGTCTCTGCGTCGAGCCGCGCCGCGTTGTGGAACTCGCTGCGCGTCGAGACCACGTTGGCCCCGGTCTCGAGCAGTCGGCACAGCACGTCCACGTCGACCCGATCGGCCATGTAGAGGACGCAGTCCGGCTGGAGGGCGAGGATCTCTCCCACGTCCCGCGTGGCCACGACGCCGGTCGGCGCGGTGCCGCACAATTCCCCGGCGTCGCGCCCGGCCTTGTCCTCCGAGTAGACGTACAACCCGACGAGGTCGAGGTTCGGATGTTCTATGACGGCCCGCAACGAACGTGTGCCGATATTGCCGGTGGCCCACTGGACGATTCTGTAGCGATCGGTTGTCTCCCGGGAAGCACGCGTCGCCGTGCCAGTGTCGGCCGTCACGGGACGAGCACCGGGAGCTTCTCCCAGCCCCGCACCGTCGAGGTCCGCGCCTGCACGGCGTTGTCCATGTCGACCTCCCACTCGGGGAACCGCTTCAGCACCTCTTCGAGCGCGACGCGCGCTTCCAGTCGCGCCAGGTGTGCGCCCAGGCAGAAGTGCAGCCCGTAACCGAAGCTCAAGTGGCGTTGGGCCTTGCGGTTGATGTCGAACCGGTCGGGGTCGTCGAACTTCCGCTCGTCGCGGTTGGCCGACGCGTTCAGCAGCACCATGACGCTCCCGGCCGGCACCGCCCGGCCGTGGTGCACGACGTCGGTCGTGACGTAGCGCGACTGGACGGGGGAGGGCGGCTCGTAGCGCAGGCACTCCTCCACCGCGGCGGGGATCAACGAGGGGTCGGCGACCAGCTGCGCCCGCTGCTCGGGATGCTCGGCCAGCAACTTGCCGGCCCAGCCGATGAGTCGTGTCGTGGTCTCGTTCCCCGCCCCCGAGAGCAGGCCGATGTACCCGAGGATCTCGTCCCGGGTCAGGGTGCGTACCGTCCCGTCCCCATCGGTGAACTCCGCGGTGAGCAGCTCGGTCATCAGGTCGTCGGAGGGATGCTGGGCCCGCCAGTCGATGTAGGCGCCGTAGTCCGAGTCGGTCTGGCCCCCCTGACTGAAGTCGACCTCGGGCATGACGCCCTCTTCGAGCCGGAGGCCCTCGTCAATGTGGTCGCGGATCGACTGCTGGTCCTCCTCTGGAATGCCGAGCAGCATGCCGATGGTGCGCATCGGGATCTCGGTACCGAGGTCGAGGATGAAGTCGAAGCCACCCTGCCCGACCAATGGATCCAACGTACGCGCCGCGTAGTCCCGCACCTGGGGCTCAATGGCCGCCATGCGGCGAGGGGTGAAGACGCGGCTCATGATGCCGCGGTGGAGGTCGTGGTCGGGCGGGTCCTCGAAGATGAACATGCCAGGGGGCATCTCCATCTCCGCCTTAATGATCTCGAGCACCGAGCCCTTTGCCGAGCTGTAGGTCTGCCATTCGACCGCGGCGCGCTCCACGTCGTCGTATCGGCTGATGGCGTAGAAGTCGTACTTCTCGTTGTAATAGAGCGGGGCCTCGTCGCGCAGCCGCTTCCATACGGGGTAGGGGTCGGCGTCGATCTCGAAGTCGTAGGGATCGTAATAAGGCGCAGGGGCAGTGGTGACCATGTCTTCTCCCTCTCCGGCTTGGCCAGCCGGCGGGCCCCACTTCGTGCGGGGCCACCGTTCGAAAGTATCATTATTGTATGGAAAGAGGGCCATTCTCAGGGGGCGACGGCGCACCGACGGTTGCGGCGGTGACCTCCGAGGTCATCCCAGAGCCGGCCGGAGTGCGTTGGCCCTCCATCCCCGCCATGCTCGGCAGCGCGGCGGACCGGTTCGGAGACCGGGTGGCCGTGCGCGACGGGGCGACGGAGCTGTCGTACGCGGCATTGGCCGCGGCGGCCGACGAGTTCGGTGCGGCTCTCGTCGCGGCAGGGGTCGACCCCGGCGATCGCGTGGCGATCTGGTGCGGCAATTGCGCCGAGTGGACAGTGGCGGCGCTCGGCCTGTTCGCCGCCGGTGCGGTCCTCGTGCCCGTCAACACCCGCTTCAAGGGCGCCGAGGCGGCGGACATCCTGGCCCGGAGCGGCGCCCGCGTCCTCGTCACAGTGACGGATTTCTTGGGCACCGACTACGTGGCCATGCTCGAGAACGCCGGCACCGACCTTCCGCAGCTCCGGACGATCGTTGTCGCCAAGGGCGATCGCGACGGGCGCGCCGCGTCGTGGCGCGGACTTCCTGGCCGGGGCCACTCCCGTCTCCCGGACCGAGGCGGCGCGTCGGAGCGCATCCCTGGGGTCGGACGATCCCTCGGACATCCTCTTCACCTCGGGCACGACCGGCGTCCCCAAGGGCGTCGTGATGACGCATGGGCGCACGCTCATTGTGGCCACGGACTGGGTGGCGATGAGCGGCCTCAGTGCCGGCGACGTCTATCTCCAGGTGAATCCCTACTTCCACATGTTCGGCCTCAAGGCCGGCATCCTCGCCAGCGTCGCGGCCGGTGCCACCATGCTGCCGGAGCCCGTCTTCGACGTCGACCGGGTCCTGGCCCGCGTCGCCGCCGAGCATGTCACCGTGCTCCCCGGGCCACCCACGCTCTACCAGTCCATCCTCGACCACCCGGAGCGGGCGCGGCACGATCTCTCGTCGCTGCGCGTGGCGGTGACCGGCTCGGCCGACATCCCCGTGGAGTTGATCCGCCGCGTCCACGACGAACTGCCTTTCTCGAGGATCGTCACGGGGTACGGGCTCACCGAGGGCGGGACGGCCTGCGCCACGTCCGAGGACGACGACGCCGAGGCGATCGCCACCACGGTGGGCCGGCCACGCCCAGGGTTCGAGTTGCGCCTGGTCGGCGAGGACGGGCGCGTTCTCGGGACCGGCGAGGCCGGTGAGGTCCTGCTCCGTGGCGGCAGCATCATGGCGGGCTACCTCGACGACCCGGACGAGACGGCCAAGGTGCTCTCGCTCGACGGCTGGTTGCGTACGGGCGACCTCGGCGAGGTGGACGAGGCGGGCCGGCTGCGCATTGTCGGACGGGTCAAGGACATGTTCATCGTCGGGGGCTTCAACGCGTACCCGGCCGAGATCGAGAACGCGTTGCTGCGGCATCCGGCCGTCCAGCAGGCCGCGGTGATCGGCATCCCCGATCGGCGGCTCGGCGAGGTGGGCATGGCCTTCCTCGTGGTGTCCGGGGACGTCTCCGGCGACGACATCAAGGAGTGGAGCAGGAGCGAAATGGCCAATTACAAGGTCCCCCGGGTCGTGGAACTCGTGGACGCGCTCCCGGTGGGTGCGACCGGCAAGGTGCTCAAGGATGTGCTCCGGGACCAGGCCTCGGGTCGCACCGATACCCACACCGACACCAGTACCGGCACGCCATGACGACCGAGCAGCCGGGCCTCACCGCGCTCACCGGCCTGCGCGTGGTGGAGATGGGCGTGTGGGTCGCGGCTCCGTCGGCCGGTGCGTTGTTGGCCGACTGGGGCGCGGACGTGGTCAAGGTGGAACCACCGAATGGTGACCCGATGCGGAGCGCCTTCGGCTCGCTCGGGATCGGCAAGGACTTCCCGAACCCGGCCTTCGCGCAGGACAACCGCGGCAAGCGCAGCGTCGTGCTGGACCTGCGCGACGAACAGGCACGGCGAAGCCTGGAGGAACTACTCTCGACCGCGGACGTCTTCCTCACCAACCTGCGTCCCGATGCGCTCGACGGACTCGACCTCGAGCCCTCGGCCACCCTCGCCCGCCACCCCCGCCTCGTCTACTGCAGCGTGAGCGGGTATGGCCTGCGGGGCGAGGACCGCAACCGGCCGGCCTACGACATCGGGGCGTTCTGGGCCCGCTCCGGCCTCTCGGTCCAACTGGCCAACAGCGAAGGGGTTCCCCTCAACGCACGGGGCGGCATCGGTGACCACATCAGCGGGCTGGCCGCCCTGGCGGGCCTGTTGGCCGCCGTGCTCGAGCAACGCCAGACCGGCCGCGGTCGGGTCGTCGAGGTCTCACTGCTCCGGACCGGCACCTATGTGCTCGGGTGGGACCTCAGCCTGCAGGAGACCGTCGGCAAGGTGGCCAAGTCGGAGGCCCGCCACAACAACCAGACGCCTCTGATGAACTCGTACCGGACGAAGGACGACCGCTGGTTCTTCTTCACGGGCCTCGAAGCGGACCGCCACATCGACAGCGTGTGCCGCGCCCTCGACCGGATGGACCTTCTGGACGACCCCCGCTTCGCCGACGCCCGGGCCCTGCGCACGAACCGCGCCGAGGTCATTGCCGTTCTCGATGAGATTGTCGCGGCGCGCACCCTTGCCGAGTGGGCCGAACGTTTCGACGCCGTGGGCGTGTGGTGGGCGCCGGCGCAGGGCCCGGCGGACGTGCTGGAGGATCCGCAGCTCGCCGCCAATGACGGGTTCCTCGAGTTGCGCAACGAGGCAGACGGGACGTCCCGGCGCTCCATCAACGGCCCCGTGAGCTTTTCGGACCTCCCCGTCGGACTTGCTGCAGCGGCACCGCTCCT
Organism: uncultured Acidimicrobiaceae bacterium; assembly: GCA_963794875.1. Lineage (GTDB taxonomy): Bacteria > Actinomycetota > Acidimicrobiia > Acidimicrobiales > RAAP-2 > Bog-473. The sequence continues at coordinate 996,707 of CAWCFG010000013.1, read as the reverse complement.
GGGCGAGCACACCGACGAGGTCCTGGCCGAGCTGGCCACTCGCCGATCACACGGCGAGGCGACCACGTAGGAAGCTGCTCAGCCCTGGGCGCGGGCGCGGGCCAGTAGGCCCCGGGCGATGACGATGCGCTGAATCTCGTTGGTCCCCTCGCCGATGATCATCAGCGGTGCGTCGCGGTAGTACCGCTCGACCGGGAACTCGGTCGTGTAGCCGACCCCGCCGAGGATCCGCATGGCCTCGGTGCTGAGCTCCAGCGCGGTCTCGCTGGCGAAGAGCTTCGCCATGCCGGCCTCGACGTCGCAACGCAGCCCCTTGGCCCGGCGCTCCGCTGCGTTGCGGGTGAGCAGCCGGGCCGCTTCAAGGCGGGTGGCCATGTCGGCCAGCTTCAGCTGAATCGCCTGGTGCTCGCCGATGACCTTGCCCATGGTCTCGCGCTGCATGCTGTAGGCCAGCGCGGCGTCGAAGGCGGCCCGGGCCACGCCGACCGCCCGTGCCGCGATGTTGATGCGGCCCACCTCCAGCACGCCGAGGATCTGCGGCAGCCCGCGCCCGAGCTCGCCGATGACGTTGGTGGCAGGAATCCGGTGGTCGGTGTACGCCATCTCCACCGTCTCGACGCCTCGGTAGCCGAGCTTGCCCACGTGCTTGCTCACCGCAATGCCTTCGAAGTGCACGCCCGGCTCCTTCTCGACGATGAATGCGGTGATGCCCTCCTCGGCTCGGGCGGCCAACGCCACAAGAGAGGCCCGCTCCCCGTTGGTGACCCAGGCCTTGCTCCCGTTGAGGACGTACTCGTCTCCGTCTCGCTGCGCCCGGCAGGAGATATTGCGCGTGTCGCTCCCCGCATCGGGTTCGGAGAGTGAGAGGCACCCCCGCCGCTCCCCCGACGCCATGGAGGGGAGCCAGCGCGTCTTCTGCTCCTCGGTGCCGTGCGTCATGATCAGCGTGGCCGCCATCGTGTGGGTGTTCACAATGCCGGTCAGGCTCATCCAGCCGTAGGCCAGTTCCTCAATGATGCCGATGTAGGTCAACAGGTCGAGGCCGAGCCCGCCGTACTCCTCTGGGATGGTGACGCCGAAGAGACCGAGCTCGCGCATCTGCGCGACGATCTTCTCGGGAAAGGTGTCCGACCGTTCGAGCTCGGAGGCGACGGGGATGACCTCGCGCTCGACGAAGCGGCGGACTGTGGCGACGATCTCGCTGCGGACGTCCTCGTCGGTGCCTGCCGGATCGGGGCTGGTCACCATGCTGCGGCGGCGGCACCGGCGGGTGGCCGACCGTGCTGGTCGACCTGGTCCGGCCCTGCCTTCCTCACGGCGATAACCATACACTTCGTACGTGTTGACGCTGAATCTCAATTCGGAGAAGAATGTTTCCCCATGGCAACGAGCCTCATGCATCGCGGGCTCGAGTCGGCGGCGGAACGATTCCCCGATCACATCGCGGTGCTGGCGGGCGACGACAGTTGGACCTACGGCGAGCTCGACCGGGCGGCCAATGCGCTGGCGCAGCACCTCACCGCACGCGGCATAGGCCGGGGCGACCGCGTGGCGGTGATGACGTCCAACCGCCCGGAGTTCGTGGTGACGGTCCATGCCGCGAGCAAGGTCGGCGCGGCACCCGTCATGCTCAACTCGTCCTGGAAGTCCCTCGAGGTCGGCACGGCGCTCGACCTGACCGGCCCCCGTTACGGCGTTGCCGACGGTCCCGGTGTCGGCCTGCTGGCCGAGCACCTCGGTGCGGACGCCGTCCTCGACCTCAATGACGTGCTCGCTGCCACCGTGATCGATCGCACCAGCAGCGCGGCGCCCCCGTCGGTCGCATTGCGGTCGAGCGACGACGCCGCCTTCGTCTTCAGCTCCGGCACCACCGACCGCCCCAAGGCGGTGCGGCACACGCACAGCTCCATCGACCTGGGCACGGCGCACTGGGTCACCGCACTGGGCCTGACGGAAGCGGACCGCTTCCAGGTGGCGACGCCGCCGTCACACATCCTGGGTCTCTTGAACCTGCTCGCCGCGGCCGCGGCGGGCGCCACCGTCCGCCTGCACCGTCGCTTCGACCTGGACGAGGAGCTCCGCTGCATTCAGGACGACCGGATGACGCTGGAGATGGCGGTCGCACCGATCGCGCTGGCCATGGCGAATCACCCGGACCTGGAGTCCTACGACCTCTCGTCGCTCCGCTACGTCATGTGGGGCGCCACGCCGATCACGCCCAGCGTGGCGGAGCGCGTGTCGGCGCGCACCGGTGTCCGTTGGCTCCCCGCCTACGGGACGAGCGAGGTGCCGGTGATCGCCGCCAACCCGGTCGATGATCCGGACAGGTGGCGCCTCGACTCCGCCGGGCTCCCCGTGGGCGGCGTCTCGCTGCGCATCGTCGACCTCGCGACCGGCGAGGTCCTCCCGTCCGGCGGCGTCGGCGAGGTCCAGGTCAAGAGCGCGTCGGCCATGGCCGGCTACCTCCCCGACGAGGCCACTGCCGGGGCCTTCGACGACGGGTGGTACCGCACCGGTGACGTCGGGTGGCTCGAGCCCGAGGGTTGGGTCCACCTCACTGACCGCTCGAAGGAGATGATCAAGGTCAGCGGCTTTCAGGTCGCCCCGGCGGAGATCGAAGGCGTGCTGCACGGCCACCCCGCCGTCGTCGACTGCGCGGTCTTCGGTGTGCCCGACGAGCGCGCCGGCGAGGTTCCCGTGGCCGCGGTGCAGCTCGAGCCGGGCTCCGCTGTCACGGCGGAGGAGCTCGAACGGCTAGTGGCCGACACGCTGGCCACCTACAAACGCGTGCACAGCGTGATCCTGGTGGATGCCATCCCGCGGACCCCCTCGGGGAAAGTGCTTCGTCGCACATTGCGCGACGAGTGGGCGCCGACCTTCGCCGTGGCAGCCGACTGATGGACGTCCGCCTCTCGCCGGAGCAGGCCGCGCTACGCGACGCCGCCGCGCAGGTGGTCGATCGCCTCGGCGTGCACGGTGTGGCGGAGCTCGACGACACCGAGCGCGCCGCCAAGCTCGACGCCGCGGTCGACGCCTCCGGCTGGCGCGAGCTGCGGACGGCAAAGGACGACGGGACACCCTGGGCCTCGGCGGTCGAGGTCGCCCTCGTGGCCGAGGAGCTCGGCCGCGGCCTCGCCGACACGGCCTTTCTCGGCGCGACCCTGGCTGCGGAGCTTCGTCGCCGCACCGGGGCGCTGGCTGCCGGCGGGCCCGAGACGGTGGTGTTGCGACCCGACCTCGCAGAGTTGGCGACGGACGAGGGCGGTCACGCGCCCCAGGCGTCCTCGCGCTCGATGCGAGTACCGCCGACGTGGGGCTGCTGCTCGTCGGCCGGGCGGAGGGCTGGGTCATCGGCACGGTCTCGCTCGAGCCGCCACGCCGCGCCCCGTCTGGCAACGGCGTCGACCTGACGCGGCCCGTCGCACCGGTCCGCGGCAAGGGGGCCGTGACCGCCCTCGAGGGGCAGACCACCCCGCTCGGCAGCGACGACGTGGCCGCTTGGCAGAGCCTCGGCCTCACAGTGACCAGTGCGGACCTCGTCGGCGTCATGCGCGGCGCGTTGGCTTTGACGACCGAGTACGCCCGGCAGCGCCGGCAGTACGGCACTGCCATTGGCTCGTTCCAGGCGGTACAGCATCTGCTGGCCGATGCCTTCGTGGCCATGGAGGGCTCGCGCAGTATCGCCCTGCATGCCGCCTGGGCCGTGGACGCGTTGCCAGCCGCCGAGGCCCTCGCCGCGGCGTCGGCCGCCAAGGCCTACTGTGCCCGGGCGGCCCGCACGGTATGCGAGACGGCCATTCAGGTGCACGGCGGCATCGGCAACACCTGGGAGTGCCTCGCCCACGTCTTCTTGCGCCGCGCCCTGCTGTCGGGAGACGTGCTCGGCGGCATCGGGCCCAACCTGGCCCGGGTGCTCGAATCCCGCAACATCGGAGTGGACGATGGACTTCGCTGATTCGCCCGAGGAGCTCGAGTTCCGCCTGCGGCTACGTGCCTGGCTCAGTCAGAACAACCCCGGCCTCCCGGCCTCGTCGACGGCCGACGAGTACTGGGCCGGGCAGGCCGCCTGGCACCAGACGCTCTACGACGCCGGCTTCTTCGGGCTGTCCTGGCCGGCCGAGGTCGGCGGCCACGACCTGCCCAGCGTCTACGAGGTGATCCTCGACGAGGAGCTGACGAGCGCCGGAACGCCGCCGCGGCCGAGCGTGGGCTACCTGGTCCAGGGGCTCCTGCGGCACGGGAACGAGGACATCCGGCGCCGCTTCCTGCCCGGACTGGTGAGCGGCCGGGAGCGTTGGTGCCAGGGCTTCAGCGAGCCCGACGCCGGGTCCGACCTGGCCTCGTTGCGGACGCGGGCCGTCCGCGACGGCGCGGAGTACGTCATCACCGGCCACAAGGTCTGGACCAGCTATTCGGATGCGGCCGACTGGTGCCTCGTCCTCGCCCGGACCGACCCCGACGTGCCGAAGCACAAGGGCATCTCCGCCTTCATTGTGCCGATGGGACAGTCCGCCATTGCGCAGCGGCCGCTGCAGATGATCAACGGCATCACGCGTGAGTTCGGTGAAGTGCTCTTCGATGGCGCCCGCGTCGACGCCGCGAACATGGTGGGCGAGCCCGGCGAAGGCTGGCGCCTCGCCATGACGGTGGTCAGCCACGAGCGCGAGCCGGGTGAGCTCGGCTACGTGGCGCGCTACGGCAAGCTCGTCAACGACCTGGCGCACGTCGTCGAGGGGGATCCAACGCGGTTCGGCCCCGAGGCCAGGCGTGACCTGGCCTGGGCCCTCGTCGAGACCGAGATGCTGCGGTGCCACGTGAGCCGCCGGCTCTCGGACCGCCTCAACGGCCTGTCGCACGGGCCCGAGGGTTCTGTCGACAAGCTGCTGATGACCGCAGCCGAGCAGGCGGTGGGCCATGCGGCGCTCTCCGTCGGTGGCGCCGTGCACGCCGACGGGGACGACACCTGGCTGAAGGTGTACCTCTACAGTCGTGCCCAGAGCGTCATGGGCGGCACGTCGCAGATACAGCGCAATCTCATCGCCGGCCGGATCCTGGAGCTACCCACATCATGAGCACCTACGACCTTCCCGACGAGCTGCAGGTCCGATCGGACGGCCCCGTCCGCGTGGTCACATTGAACCGGCCCGACGAGCTCAATGCCACCAACCACGTGCTGCACCAGGGGCTGGCGTCGCTGTTCCCGCAGCTCGACGACGACGCAGAGGCGCGAGTGGCGGTGCTCACGGGCGCCGGGCGGGCCTTCTCCGCCGGCGGGGACTTCGCCTACCTCGACGAGCTCTCCAAGGACAGCGAGCTCCGCCACCAGACCCTCACGCACGGTCGGCAGATCGTGACCGGCATGGTGGCCTGCCGGCTACCGATCGTCGCCGCCGTCAACGGCCCGGCGGTCGGGCTCGGCTGCAGCCTCGTCGCCCTCTCCGACATCGTGTTCATGGCGGCGAGCGCACACCTGGCCGACCCGCACGTGCTCCTCGGCCTGGTGGCGGCCGACGGCGGGCCCGTGGTGTGGCCGCTCCTCACCAGTCTGCAACTGGCCAAGGAGTACGCGCTGACGGGGGATCGCATTCCGGCGGAGCGTGCCGCGGCCATCGGCCTGGTCAATCACGTCTGTCCCGACGACGAGGTGCTGGACCAGGCGATGGCCTGCGCGCACCGCATTGCCAAACTGCCCAAAGGCGCGGTCGAGGACACCAAGCGCATCATCAACATCCAGTTGGAACGCGCCGTTCTGGCTTCGCTCGATTTCGCGCTGAGCGCGGAGGACCGGTCGTTCACGACGCCCGAGCTCCGGGCCAACGTCGACAGAATGCTCACGCGAGTACAGCGTGACAGGCAATGACACCCCAACGCTGGCGAACGGCGGATGTCGGACGTTCTCAAAGGCCGGATTCGGTGCAGCGGGCGCCCGCCACTCTCGCTGCCAACCAGTCGCTTACCAGTTCACCGGCATTGAGCACGTGGTCCTCGGCGATGGAACGAGCCGCCAGGCTGTCATTGCGACCGATGGCGTGAAGGAGCGCGGTGTGTTCGCGGAGGCTGCAATGCTCCTGCCCAGAGAAGATCTCGAAGTAGGCGCGAGGCAAGACCCGGTTGGCGTGTCGCAGAAGTACCAACAGGCGCGGCGAACGCGGCACAGATGTTGAGCGCTCGATGAAAGCGGTGGGCGGCCGCCTGGACGTCGTCCGACTCGTGGATCGCACCGGCCAGCCGATGCAGCTCGTGAAGCTCGGGCACAGTGATGCGCGCCGTCGCCATCTCAGCGGCCTTGCCGGCCAGTGCGGCCAGGATGGCGACGTTGTCGATGACGACCTCGGGTGTCACGCCGACGACCGCCATGCCGCTATGTGGCGTGATGGCGACGAGGCCCTCGACGGACAAATCCAGCAGTGCCCCACGGATTGGAGTCCGACGGCAGCCGAACTCGGTTGTGAGCTGAGCCAGATTGAGGCGATCTCCCGGCTGGAGGTGGCCCGTCAAGATCCAATCTCGTATCTCATTGGCCACTTTGGCCCGCGCCTTCCCACCCATGAGTTTGATATCTCAAATATTACATCGTAGATTTACCGGATTCCGAAAGGACCATGACAGCGATGGTTGACAACGCGCGGAGACAGATGGCCTTGGTCGGTTTCATGCAGGCGGGAAATGCGACCGTCTACGCGGGATCATGGCGCCATCCCGCTACTGAGCACGCGTTCCTGACGGCGGACTACTACGCAAAGCTTGCGCGGACGCTCGAACAGGGGTGCTTCGACCTCATGTTCTTCGACGACCGGCTGGCCATGCCGGGGATCTACGGCGGATCGGTGGCAGAAGCCGTGCGGACCGGGGCACGTCCGGTGAAGTTGGATCTGAGCATTGTGCTCGGGATTGCGGCAAGCGTGACGCGGCACATCGGCCTCGGGGCGACCTATTCGACGACTTACTACTCGCCGTATCACGTCGCCCGGACGTTCGCCACGCTCGACCACCTCTCGGGCGGTCGGGCGGCCTGGAACGTGGTGACGTCGGTCAACGATGGCGAGGCGCAGAACTACGGCCTCAAGGAGCACCTCGGGCACGACGCGCGCTACGACCGGGCCGACGAGTTCCTCGAGGCGACGACCGGACTCTGGGACAGCTGGGACGACGACGCGCTGGTGCTCGACCGGGAGACGCCGCTCTTCGCCCACCCCGAAAAGGTGCACGAGCTCAACTACGAGGGGGAGTGGTTCAACGTGCGCGGCCCGTTGACCGTGCCCCGGACACCGCAGGGGCGGCCCGTGCTCATGCAGGCTGGGTCGTCGGGCCGAGGTCGCGAGTTCGCTGCCAGATGGGCGGAGCTGATCTTCACCGGCGATCCCGGCATCGACATCGCCCGCGCTCACTACAAGGACCAGAAGGAGAAGATCGGCGAACAGGGGCGGCACCCCGACTCCATCAAGATGTGCCCGATGGCGTACACGGTTGTCGGGGAGTCCAAGGCCCACGCCGAGGAGCGCGAGCAGCTCTTCTTGAACGACCTCGTCGACCCCATGGCCTCGCTCACGTTGCTCTCCGAATTGATGAACTACGACTTCTCCGGGCTCTCGCTCGACGCGCCCATCACGGACGAGCTCATCGAGTCCGTGTCAGGCATCCGGGGCCTCGTGCAGAACATCAAGGCGCACATCGGGGGCGATACGGTGACGTTGGGAGACCTGGCCGGGCACCGTGCCACCCTGTTGCAAGGTCCGCGTTTCGTCGGGACCGGCCCGGACATCGCCGACCAGATGGAGGAGTGGTTCGATGGCGGTGCCTGCGACGGTTTCGTCATCGCCGCTACGCATTCGCCGGGCGCCTACGAGGACGTTGTTCGCCTTGTGGTGCCCGAGCTGCAGCGTCGGGGTGTCTTCCGCGACCATTACAGCGGTTCGACGCTTCGGGAGCATCTCGGTCTGAGTCGACCCCAGTCAGCGCGTGGTCGCTGATTCGGTGGGTGCACTGGATGGGCTGCGTGTCATCGATGCGGCGACGCTCGCTGCCGGCCCGTTGGTGGCCACCGCACTGGGGGAATTCGGCGCCGACGTGATCAAGGTGGAGCAACCCGGTGCAGGTGACCCGATGCGGACCTGGGGACCTGTGAAGGACGGGATCGGACTCTTCTGGAAGAGCGTCGGTCGCAACAAGAAGTGCGTGACCCTCGACTTACGCCACGCAGAGGGTCAGGAGCTCTTCCATCGCCTTCTTGACGTGAGTGACGTCCTGGTGGCTAACAATCGACCGAGCGCCTTGGACCGCTGGGGGATCGACTACGAATCAGTGCACAGGGCTCATCCGAACCTCGTGATGCTCCACGTGAGCGGGTATGGGGGGGAGGACCGGCGAGCGACCGACCAGGTTTCGGCACACTGGCCGAGGCCATGAGCGGGTTCGCTCACGTGACTGGACAACCCGACGGACCACCCACCTTGCCTCCGTTCTTTCTTGCCGACGGCGTCGCCGCCCAGTCAGCCACCTACGCCGTCATGATGGCGCTCTACCACCGTGACGTGCACGGCGGCTCGGGACAGTTGATCGACATCAGCCTGGTGGAGCCGTTGGCTCGCCTCATTGAGACCTCTACCCTGGCCTACAGCCAGCTCGGGACTATTCCCGGTCGTGTTGGGAATCGGCTCGACACGAGCGCCCCTCGCAACGTCTACCTCACCGCCGACGAGAAGTGGGTCGCGATCTCGAGTGCATCGCCCAACATCGCGAAGCGCGTCTACCGCTCGGTCGGTCGGCCCGACATGGCCGAGGCCGAGGATTACCTCGACCCGATCCGTCGGCAGGACCACGGAGACGAGATCGATCAGGTCGTAGCGCAGTGGATCGCGGCCCGGGACCTGACCGAGGTCATGCGTGTATTCGAGGAGGCCGAAGTGGCGGCAGCGCCTGTGTACGACGCCGCACAGCTGCTTGCCGACGAGCACCTCCGCGAACGGGGTTCGTTTGTTCAAGTGGAGGATCCCGACCTCGGACTCACGACGGTCCAAGGCCCCGTGGCCGTGATGAGCGAGACGCCCGGCCGCGTTGACTTCCTGGCCCGCAGCATCGGCGCCGACAACGAGGAAGTCTACGGCGAGCTGCTCGGCCTCGACCCCGGTCGACTGCAGGCGTTACGAGACGCCGGAACCATCTGACCGTACAGGAGGGAGCACCATGCGCACACCGAGGGCCCGACGTTCCGAGCTGGCGACACCAGCGAGCAGTGAGCGGATGTGCGAGAAGGCGGCCTCGTCGGGCGCAGATCTCGTGTTCCTCGACCTTGAGGACGCCTGCGCCCCCTCGGCCAAGGAAGCGGCGCGGTCAATAGCTGTCGACGCCCTGACGGAACAAGACTGGGGCAGAACGGTCCGGGCCGTACGGGTGAACGGGATCGACACGCCTTGGTGTCACGGCGACATCATCGAGGTCGTGACCGGGGCACGCGACGCGGTCGACGTCTTGATTGTGCCAAAAGTGCGACAGGCCCGCGACGTGTGGTGGGTGGATGTGCTCCTGACCCAGCTCGAGTCCGCGCTCGGCTTGTCCAGGCCGATCGGGCTCGAGGTCCTCATCGAGGAAGCAGAGGGATTGGCCAATGCGCTCGAGATCGCGCAGGCGAGTGCGCGCCTGGAAGCGTTGATCTTCGGCGCCGGCGACCTTTCGGCTTCGCTCCACGCCCGGGTCGACGGCAACTTCGATCCTGTCATGCCCTACCCCGGGGACTTCTGGCACTTCGCCCGGGTGCAGGTGCTGACGGCAGCCCGGGCTGCCATGATCGACGCCATCGACGCGCCGTACCCCGCCTACCAGGACCCCGAGGGATACCGGCAATCCGCGCTGCAGGCGAGCGCGCTGGGCTATGACGGCAAGTGGGCCATCCACCCCAGCCAGATTTCGATCGCCCACGAAGTGTTCTCACCCACGCCCGACGAGGTGGCGGAAGCCCGGGAGACGATGGCGACCTATCGGGAGGCCGAGGCCGGAGGCGTCGGCGCGATCGGGCGCGACGGGAAGCTGGTCGACGCGGCGCACATGCGATTGGCCGCCAACACGTTGCACACGGCGGCATTGGCGACGGAGACGGAGGGGACGGGGCAGCGCCCGACGTGAAAGCATGCGTCAACGATGCGGAAAGGGTTCCTGATAGAGCGCTGTGAGGAACGGTCGTCGTTGCAGCATCCCCGAGCGCTCGACGCCGCCACCTGTTACGTTGCGCCAGGGGGTTCACACATTCCCACGCGTGTTGTGGGTGTCGCAGACTCTTGACCTTTGGTCACGTTTCCTCCCCGTGAGTTCATCTCGATGGGCGCGAGAGCGCCTCTGTCGCATGGCTCATGTGTGTGCCGTCGCTCGCATGGTGCCGAAACCCGGCTGAATCACCGAGAACAGAGGAGACCCACAGTGATTGCTGTCTACGTGAAGCCAGAGACGCTCACCGTTGACCAATACAACAAGGCTCGCAAAGCCTTGGAAACGTCTGGAGCGAACCTGGCGGGGCGCAAACACCACTCGTGCTTCGGTGAAGACGGCCAGCTCATGGTCTTTGAGATCTGGGATTCCCAGGAGAGCTACGACGCCTTCGGCAAGTTCCTCATGCCCATTCTCCAAGAGGTTGGGATCGTGCCTTCGACGCAAGACATCATGCAGGTGGAAAACCTCGAGCAGTAGTCGATGCCTACCGAATCCCGCTTCCGTCTGAGGCGATGGCCTGGCCGATGAGACCGATCACCCACCTGATGCCACGCTCGGCCTCGGTGGGGTCGAGCTGCCAGTCCACAACCATGCGTTCGTAGCTGGCAACGCTCCACAGCACGTCGAGGACGGCCGCGGCAACCGTCCGGTCCGCCTCGGACCACGCGCCGGCGCGGGCGGCGACGGCGGTTACCAGAGCTTCGTGCTGGCGTTGCTTCGCGTCGAGCAATGTCGGATCGAGTGGCTGGCGCGCGTCGGGTGGGTACGACGAGACATGGGCGAAAATGCGTGCCGTCACGTCGGCGACGTCCTCGAGTTGCATGCCGCGTAGGTCGATCCCCGCCTCCTCTTCGAGCTCGTGCATCACGGCGTCGTGCAGACCCTGCTCGTTCACGAAGTGACGGTAGACGGTGCGCTCGTTGACTCCTGCTTTTTTGGCCACCGCCCGGATGGTCAGCCCGTGCCAGTCCCGCACGGACGAACCGTGGAGCAGTTCGGATCCGGCCGCAATGATCCGGGCCCGCGTCTCGGCGGCCCGTTGGCGTCGCAACGTGTTGTCGTACGGCCGCCGCGTCGCCGGCGGGGTGGCGACTGGAGGGCTTGGCGTCGGGTGCAGGACCGTCATGGCGTCACGCCAGTTTGGCCGACCAGCACCCGTCGACCGGGATGACCGCGACCTTGCCGTCCAGCAAGCTCATCAGGAACCTCCGGGTTGCGCTCCGACCACAAGCCTGCGCCAGAGCACTACTTCGTGAACACCGGAAGCGTCTCCCAGCCCCGCACCGTCGAGGTGGGGGAGAGCCGCGCGTTGTCCAGGTCGAGGTCCCACTCCGGGAAACGGGTCAGCACCTCCTGGAGAGCGATCACGCCCTCCATGCGAGCGAGTGCGGCCCCCATGCAGAGGTGGATGCCGTTGCCGAAGGTGAGGTGCCGGCCGTCGTTCCGATGGATGTCGAAGCTGTCTCCGTTCGGAAATCGACGATCGTCCCGGTTGGCCGAGCCCAGGAGGAAGAGCATCACGCTTCCCGCCGGGACCTCGGTGCCATGGACCACGAGGTCCTGCTTGGCGACGCACCGCCCCACATGGGGTGCCGGCGATTCGTAGCGCAGGATCTCTTCGATGGCGCTCGGAATCAGCGAGGGATCGCCGACGAGCTCGGCCCGCTGGTCAGGGTGGTCGGCCAGGACCTTGGCGGTCCACCCGATCAGGCGAGTGGTGGTCTCGTTCCCGGCGCCGGCGAGGACCTCCAGGTACGTGAGCAACTCATTCCGCGTCAGCTTGCGCACCGTGTCGGTCTCGTCGGTGAACTCGACGTTCAAGAGCTCGGTCATGATGTCGTCCGAGGGATGCTCGGCCCGCCAGTCGACGTAGTCGGCAAACATGGCACCGGTGACGAAGTTCTCCGAGACCTGCATCGGCTCACCCGCCTCGGTGCGGAGGTTGGCATCGACGTGGTCGCGGACCGCCTCCTGGTCGCTCTCGGGAATGCCCAGGAGCATGCTGATCACCTGCATCGGCATCCGGGCGCCCAGATCAGCGATGAAGTCGAAGCCTTCCGAGCCGACGAGCGGGTCAAGGCTCAGCGCGCAGAACTCTCGGATCTTCGGCTCCAGCTCAGCGACTCGACGCGGGGTGAAGGCACGCGAGAGCAGCCGTCGATGGATGGTGTGGGTCGGAGGATCCTCGAAGATAATGACGCCGGGCGGCATCTCGATGTCCGCCTTGATCAACTCGATGATCCCGCCCTTGCCGGAGATATAGGTCTGGGCGTCGAGCAGGCCCTTCTCCACGTCGGAGAATTGGCTCACGGCGAAGAAGTCGTGCGTGTCGTTGTAATAGACGGGCGCCTCCTCACGCAGCCGTCGGTAGACCGGATACGGGTCGGCGTTGATGCCGACGTCGTAGGTGTCGTAGTAGACGTCATTCGTGCTGGTGGCCGTCACGGGCGATCCCCTTGAGCTAATTGATGTCAGTACATTGACACCAATTCTCCCAGGAGGTCAACGGGCGTAGGTGAGCCGCCGACCGACCCGGCGGGACGGGGAAGCTCCTATCTGGAAACGCTCTTCTCATTTGCTGAGAGCAGTGCTACCATCGCCAGCGGCAACGAACGTCACGCAGAGAGGACCCAACTCATGCCACGTTGGCCCAAGCCACCCGAAGGCAGCTGGACGGAGCATTTCGACCTCGGGACCGAGCCGATGAACTACGAGGACTCCATCTCACAGGAGTTCTTCGAGCTCGAGCGCGAGGCGGTCTTCAAGCGGGCCTGGCTCAACGTCGGCCGGGTCGAGCAGCTGCCGCGCACCGGCAGCTACTTCACCAAGGAGCTCGCCGTCGCCAAGACCTCCGTCGTGCTGGTGAAAGGGAAGGACGGCGAAGTCCGCGCCTTCTACAACATGTGCCGGCACCGCGGGAACAAGCTGGTCTGGAACGACTACCCGAAAGAGGAGACGAGCGGCACCACACGCCAGTTCGTCTGCAAGTACCACGCCTGGCGCTACGACCTCGACGGCGCGTGCTCGTTCGTCCAGCAGGAGCAGGAGTTCTTCGATCTGGACAAGGCGGACTACGGCCTCGTCCCCGTGCATTGCGACATCTGGGCGGGGTTCATCTTCGTCAACCTGGCCAAGGAGCCGGAGCAGTCTTTGCGCGACTTCTTGGGACCGATGGTGACCAAAATGGAGAACTACCCGTTCGAGAAGTTGACCGAGCGCTACGTCTATCGCGCCAACGTCAAGAGCAACTGGAAGCTCTACATGGACGCCTTCCAGGAGTTCTACCACGCACCAATTCTCCACGCGAAGCAGTCACCGCCGGATTGGTCGAGCGCCGCCGCACAGGCGGGTTTCGAGGCGCCCGCCTACAAAATCGACGGCCCGCACCGCCTGGTGAGCACGGCCGGCATCCATCCCTGGAATCTGGCGGAGAACATGACCAAGCCCATGGACCGCGTGACGCGCAGTGGGCTGTTCGGGCCTTGGGACGCACCCGATCTCGACTTCGACCCGAAGGACGCCGGCATCAACCCGGCCGGTTGCGACCCCTGGGGGCTCGACTCGTTCCAGCTCTGGCCGAACTTCGTCATCCTCGTCTGGGGACAGAACTGGTATCTCACCTACCACTACTGGCCCGTCGCTCCCAACGAGCACGTGTTCGAAGGGACGCTGTACTTCGTCCCCGCCACCACGGCCCGGGAGCGAGTGGCTCACGAGAACGCGGCCGTGACCTTCAAGGAGTTCGGGCTGCAGGACGCCAACACGCTCGAGGCGACGCAGACGATGCTCGAAGTCACGCGTCATCGAGCGCTTCCCCCTGATGGACCAGGAGGTGCTCTGCCGCCACATGCACAAGGTGGCCCAGGACTGGGTGGACGACTACAAGAAGAAGCAGGACGTGGAGGTATGACACAGATGGACTCGACCCTGTTGCCGAGCGAGTTCGCCGACCTGGAGCCGTTCGCCGCCAAGTGGTGCCTGCCGACCGAGCGCGAGCGCTTCGCGGCGCGACTGGCCAGCACCATGGACGAGATGCAGGCGCTCTACGACGCCGCCATGCCCCGTGCCGATGCGGCGATGACCTACCTGGACCAGTCCCCTCTCGACGAGATCTCCGAGGACGGGGTCAACCTGCTCCACCTGCTCTACTCCATGGTCATGGTGTCGTTCCCCGTCGAGTGCTGGGGGCAGCCGCGGGTGCCGGACTCGGGCGCCGCCTACCTCGACCTCCTGGTCGAGCCGGGGCCCTGAACCCGGTCACATCTGTTCGTACTCGACCGTCACGGCCTGGCCCAGCGGCAGGCTCTGGCAGGTGAGGACCCAGCCTTCCTCCACCTCCTCGGGTGTGAGCGCGTTGTTCGCCCGCATGCGGGCCGAGCCCTCCTTCAAGAAGGCCATGCAGGTGGCGCAATTGCCGGCCTCGCAGGAGAAGGGCGGGCGCAGACCACCCCGACGTGCCGTCTCGAGCAAGGTGTCGCCAGGCTGGTAACGGACCACTGCCGTCTTGCCGCCGAGCACAACGGTGACCTCCTGCGGCACGACGGCTGACTCGTCGGCTGCGGCTGACTCGTCGATCAGCGCATCTGTCTTCTCCGCCTGTTCCACCAGGAATCGCTCAATGAAGATGCGCCCGGACGCGATGCCAAGGGTCTGCAGTGTCGACTCCACCAGGTCCATGAACGGCCCCGGCCCGCAGATGTAGAGGTCGGCATCGAGATCGGCCCCGACGAACCGGGCGATGGCCTCGGGGGTCAGGAAACCCTCGTCGGCATCGAAGTGGCGCTGCACCTCCAGCCGGTCCGGGTATTCGGTGCAGAGAGCTGTGAAAGCGGCGTCGAAAATGACAGAGTTGCGGTCGCGGTTGGCGTAGAGGAGACGTACCGGACGTTGCGTCGTCGCCAGCACGTGCTTGGCGATCGACATCAACGGCGTGATGCCGCTGCCGCCGCAGAACCCGAGCACGGGTTGTGCCGACTCCTGCGGGCAGAAGACGCCCGCCGGCTTCGTGAGCTCGATCGTGTCCCCTTCCGACAGGTTGTCGAGGAACCAGTTCGACACCAGCCCGCCCGCCACGCGCTTGACGGTGACGGTCAGGTCGCGGTCCGTCGTCGGCGCACTCGACATGGAGTACGAGCGCAGCTGCTCCTCGCCGTCAATGTGGACCCGGAACGTGCAGAACTGCCCGGGCCGATAGCGGAAGGTCTCCTCGAGCTCGGTGGGAACGTCGAGGACGAAAGAGCTGGCGTCGTGCGTCTCGGAGACGACGCGGGCGATCCGCAGCGAGTGGTACCCGTGCTGCCGCAGGACGGGGTCGTGGCCGCTCACGGCCCGAGCACAGAGGCCTACTGGGGCGTCGGCCACGCCACGGACTTGGTCTCGAGGTACTGGTCGAACCCTGCCAGCCCGTTCTGGCGGCCGATCCCGCTGTGCTTGTACCCACCGAAGGGCATGTCGGCCTGCCCGATCGGCATGCCCCCGTTGACGGCGAACGTCCCGGTGCGGATGCTGCTCGGCCACGCGCAGCGAGCGTTCGAGCGAGCCGGAGAACACCCCGCCTGAGAGCCCGTACACACTGTCGTTAGCGATGCGCACGGCGTCATCGTCGTCGTCGAAGGGGATGACGACGAGTACCGGCCCGAAGATCTCCTCCTGGGCGATCGTCATCGAATTGTCGACATCGGTGAACAGGGTCGGCTCGACGTACCACCCCTTGGGCAGATCGGCCGGCCGCCCGCCCCCGAGGGCCAGGGTTGCCCCCTCATTGACGCCCTTCTCTATGTAACCGAGGACTCGGTCCCGCTGCTTGGCCGAAACCAATGGTCCCATGAGGACGTCGGGTCGCTGCGGGTCCCCGTACGCCACCGAGCCCAGCGTGGCCCGCAGGATCTCGACGCCCTCCTCGTAACGCGAGCGGGGGAGCAGCATGCGGGTCTGAATGGCACACCCTTGGCCGCCGTGGAAGCAGACCGCGATGCCGGACGGCACGGAGGTGGCGAAGTCGGCGTCGTCGAGCACGATGGTGGCTGACTTGCCGCCGAGCTCGAGGAACGTCCGCTTGAGCGTGGCGCCACCCTTCTCCATGATTCGCTTGCCCACCGCCGTCGAGCCCGTGAACGAAATCAGGTCGACCTTCGGGGAGAGCGTCAGCTCTTCGCCGACGAGATGGTCGGCCGACGGCACGACGTTCACGACGCCAGCCGGGAAGTCGGTCTGCTCGGCGATGAGCCGACCCAGCCGGGTGGCGTTCCACGGCGTGTCGGGTGCCGGCTTGAGGATCACCGTGTTGCCGGTGGCCAGCGCCTGTCCGAGCTTGTTCAGGGTCACCTCGAGCGGGAAGTTCCACGGCACGATCGCGCCGACGACGCCGATCGGCTCCTTCCAGATCTGACGGGTGTTCGCCGTGCCGCGGCGGTCGACGATCTCGCTCAGGTCGGTCCGCCAGGGGAACTCGTCAATGAGCTTGATCGGGTAGCGGAGCGCGCCGTCCAGCGGGATGTCGAGCTGGTTGGCATGGGTGGTCATGCGCGGGCAGCCCACCTCGAGAATGAGCTCCTCGCGCAGTTCCTCCCGGTCTTTCTCGAGCGCCTCCTGCAATTGCGAGAGACAACGCTTCCGCAGTTCGCGGTCGGTCGCCCACGCCGTCTCGTCGAACGCGCGCCGTGCGCCGTCGATGGCGCGTTGCATGTCCGCCCGGGAGCCGTCGGCCACCTGCCCGATGACCTCTTCGGTGGCGGGGTTGACGTTGTCGAAGGTCTGGCCCGTCTCGGACTCCACGAGCTTGCCGTCCACGAGCATCCTTTGTTCGTGGCTCGTCGCTGCCGTCATCCCCGACCCCCGTCTCTCAGTGGTTTCTCACACAGTGGAAACCTGATTATCAAAAAGTGTGATCAGCATAATCGAGCGGTCGTGCGCCCGTCCCGAAGTGCTCCCTCAGAGGGGGAAGGCGGGCGGCAGCGTGCAGCTGTGCAACATGTCGGTGCCCAGCTGGTGGGTGAGGGTGCTCCCGGAACCGAGGAGTTGGTCCAGCACGATCGTCCGCCGAATGAAGAGGTGGAGCGGGTGCTCGGTGGTGAAGCCGATGCCCGCCAGCACCTGCTGGCAGTGGCGGGCCGCGGTCCGGGCCGATCGCCCGGCGAACGCCTTGGCCATGCGGGAGGTCACGGGGGAGGGGTCCTCCCAGGCGGCGTCGAGCAGGGCGTCGGCAGCTTCGATTGACACGAGGGCGTCGGCCAGGCGGTGGCGAACGGCCTGGAAGGTCGCGATGGGTCGCCCGAATTGGATGCGCTCCAGTGCGTGCACGCGAGCGAGCTCGAGCATCGCCCGCGCCGCGCCGACGAGTTCGGAGCCGAGGGCGAGCTGCCCCAGGGCCACGGCGCTCTCCCAGTCGACCGGCTCCTGGACCGCCGTCGGGCCGACATCGAAAGCGCCCGACACCTCCATCAGCCCCAGCGCCGGGTCGAGGCCGAGCACCGGCCGGCGTTGCAGCGCCCCGGTTTCCACGGCGAACGCTGCGACCCCGTTGGCGCTCTTGGCCACCACGAGTGCCGTCTCGGAGCGCCCGAATGCCTCGGTGCCCAATCCCCGCACGACGCACCGGTCGCCGCTGACGTCTCCCGGTGGATCACACGCCCGGAACACCGGGAGGACGACGCCGGCCCGACCGGCCCCCGTCCTCAGCGCGGCGGCCAGCACCCAGTCGAGCGCGCCCGATGTGGCGTGCGCCGCACCGAGGCACTCGAAGAGGACGGAGATGGCAGTGGCACGGTGGGCGTCCAACGCGTCGGTCCATCCCAAATCATCGAGCGCGGTATCGAGTGCGGCGCCGCTCGACGCCTCGGTGGCGTGCCGGATGCCGCTCTCGAAGAGCGCCCGCTCTGCCGCTTCCATCAACGGTCGGCCCCGAGTCCGAGGAGGCGGCGGGCGATGATGTTGCGCTGCACCTCGGCGCTTCCCCCGTAGATGGTCGCGGCGCGGGAGTAGAGGAATTCCGCGCGCCAGCGTTGGCTGATCGGATCGTCCCCGAGGGCGATGTTCGTGCCCAGCCCGTCGGCCACGAGGTCGAAGACGGCCTGCTCGGCCGTCGCCACGAGCACCTTGTCGATGGAGGTCTCGGCCCCGAGCGTCTCGCCGGCCGCGAGCCGGCGCTGCGTCGCACGCGAGCGGGCCCGGAAGGCCCACAGCAATTCGGTCGCCTCACCGAGCGCAGTGGGGTCGAGCGTTCCGGACGGGGCGACGGCCACCAGCTGTTCCAGCCTCCGCTGCAGATACGAGGCGCGGTGCCACAGCGCGGTGCTGCGTTCGTAGGGAAGGAGATCCATGGCGATGGACCAGCCGTGGTCCACCTCCCCGAGCACCCGGTCGCCCGGCACCAGCACGTCGTCGAAGAACACCTCGCAGAACTCCCGCGCCCCGTGCATCGTCTCTATCGGCCGCACGGTGATGCCGGCGCTGTCCATGTCGATGAACAGCGCGGTGATCCCCCTGTGCGCGGACTCCGGTGTCCCAGTGCGCGTCAACAGCACGCACCGCTGCGCGTACTGGGCCAAGCTCGTCCAGACTTTCTGGCCGTTGATCCGCCAGCCGTCCCCGTCGCGGGTCGCCCGGCAGGCGAGCGAGGCCAGGTTGCTCCCCGTCCCCGGCTCGGAGAAGCCCTGGCACCAGATCTCCTCGCCCCGGAGCAGGCGTGGCACCATCGCTGCCGCCAGTGCCGCGGGCGCGTAGTCGATCATTGTCGGGGCCAGCACCTCGGGCATGGAATAAATGCCCGGTTCGACGAGGTCGCGCGCCGTGAGCACCTCGCCGAGGTAGGCGCGCAGGAGGTTGGAGCCCCCCAGCCCGCCAACGCGCTCGGGCCAACCCATGCGCATCAAGCCGGCGTCGTAGGTCAGGCGCATCACCTTGCGCAGCTGCGCCATCTGTTCGTCGAGGGTCCCGATCCCCTCGAACGAGGGAGCGAGCTCGTGGGCGTGCTCGTCCAGCCAGTCGTCCACGACCGCCTTGAAAGCGTCCAACTCCACTGCGCCCGCCGTCAGCCGACCGCGTCCGCCGATGGCGCGGGGCGGGTGGGGTCGTGCGGCTTCCCGGAGTCGCGGGAGCCACTGCGGCGCAGGAAGGTCATGGCGCGGGTGCGCAGCCGCCACCCCTGCGCCGTCCGTTGGTAGGTGTCCGTGTAGTAGCCGATGCGCATGTCGTGGGTGGTCTGATCGACGAAGCAGAGCGTCTGTTGCCCCGTGCCCGTGTCGTCCCCGAGCTCGAGGGCCGGGGTGCCGGTGAGGAAGAGGCCCTTGGGCGCCGCCCGGACGAGCTCGGGAAAGTCGTTCAGCGTGTAGGTGTCACCGAAGGCGCTGTAGGTCCCGTCGGGTGTGAAGACGTCGATCACGGCGTCGATGTCGTCCCGGGTCATGCCGATGGCGTAGCGGGCCAACAGCTGCTCTATCTCCGTGATGTCGGCGATCTCGGACTGGTCCATGGGCCGCGCCCTCCTCGGTCCTCTCCTGGGTGATCAGGCGTCCCGCCAGGAACTTTTCGGTCACGATAACAGCATTCTCCTAAACTGCAATTGGCTGTCTACTTCAGCCTGCAGGAGCCCATGCCGTCTGGGCCGGGTTTGGACCGGCGGAAGCGCAATTGCAGATTTACCTCGCAACGAGCCCCGGCCTGGGGAGAGTCGCACTCTCAAATAGGGACAACAGCCGTTAAGCTGACGTGATGTCAGTCGAAGATCCATCGGCAGGTGCGTCCGCCGCCACCGAGCCGGTCAGGCGGCGCGATCTGGCCGTGGCGCGGTCGCTGGACTCGGCCCGGCTGCGGAGCGAGGGTCGTGTCCAACGCTTCCTCGATGCGGGCTTCGAGCTCTTGGCCCGGGCTGAGTCGGGCAAGGAGTTCACCGTCCAGGAAGTGGTGGACCGCTCGGGCCAGTCGCTGCGGAGCTTCTACCAGTACTTCGCCGGCAAGCACGAGCTGCTCCTCGCGCTCTTCGATGAGGCGATCCTGTCCACCGCTGACCGGCTGGAGGAGCAGCTGGCCCTGCGGACCACGCCGCTCGAGCGGCTCCATTGCTTCGTGGTCGAGTACTACCGCATGTGCCTGCCGGCGCCCAAGGGCCGGCCTTCGAAGAACAACCCCACTCCGGTGATGGCCGAGTTCTGCCATCAGCTGCTCACCGCGCACCAGACCGAGGCCTCCCGGGCCTTCGTCCCACTCGTCGCCCTTCTGGAGTCCGTCCTCGACGACGCGGCGAAGTCCGGGGATGTGCCCTCCGGCTTGAAGCACGCCGAAGTCGCCGGTGTGATCCTGTCGACGATCATGTTCAACGCGGCCTATGCGCACACCATCAGCGGCAGCGAGGAGCCGGCGGACGGCGACCACGCCGCCCACCAGCTCTGGGAATTCCTCTCGACAGGCCTCGTGACCCGCTCAGCTGGCTGACCGGAAACGCTGACCGGAAGAACTCAGCCCTGGAGGGAGGGCGCGACGGCGGCGAGAAACTCACGCGTCCGCTCCGCCGAGGCCTTGATCTCCTCCCGGTTCTCGCCCAGCGGCACCACGCGGGCGTTGAAGTCGGTGAGGCCGGCGTCGGCGAAGCTGCGCAAGCGCTTCTCCATGGTGGCCTCGCTCCCGCAGACGAGGACGTCGCCGATGCTCTTGGCGTCGCCGTGTTCCATGAGTCGCACGTAGTTCGGGGACGCCTCTACCTCGCTGAGGGTGCGGTTCGTGCGCTCGATGGCGGCATCGATCTCGTCGTCGCGGCACAGGCAGACGGGGACGCCGGCCAGAATGCGCGGCGCCGGGCGGCCCGCCCCTTCGGCGGCCTTCGTGATGGTCGGAACGACGTGTGAGGCGATGGTGCGCTCGTCGGCCAGCCACAGGGTGGTCCCGGCGGCCCGCTCACCTGCCAGCTTCAGCATCACCGGGCCCAGGGCGGCGATCATCACCGGCGTCGGGGGATGTCGGTGATGTCGAGGGGGTTGTGAATGTTGAAGAGGTCGTTCCCCACCTCGACGAGCCCCGGGCCGCGCAGCGCCTGGTCCAAGACGTCGAGGTAGCAGCGCATGGTGGTGGCCGGCCGCTCGTAGGGCAGGCCGAGCATCTCCTGGATGATCCAGTGGTGCGAGACGCCCAGACCGAGGGTGAAGCGACCTTGGCAGACGGCCTGGTTCGACAGCGCCTGCTGGGCCAACACGATGGGATGGCGCGGCTGCAGGGGAACGATGGCCGTGCCCACCTCAATCCGCGCCGTCGCCATGCCGATGAGGGTGGCCGCCGTCATGACGTCGAACTCGTCGGGGATCTGTGGCGTCCAGACCGAGTCCAGGCCCGCTTCGTCGGCCCAGCGCGCGTCAGCCTGGAGCTTCTCCACCTTGGTGGCGTAGCGACCTCGGTCGGCGCTCACCTGAAGACCGATCCGCATCGGGGCCTCCTCTCAGTCCGGAAATGACGTTCTCACCAACAGTACATCTTGCTATCGCCAGCTGCTAGGGACGCTTGACAGGATTTTGCACTGTCAATAACATCGGCCCACTCTACCGGCACCAATTTCGTGGGCGGGGCCGGGCGACGGGACGCGACAGAAGGGGAGGCCGGTATGGAACGTGGCGGTCGGACGTGAGCCGTGTCGCGGTTGTCACGGGTGGCGGGTCCGGCATGGGCCGGGCCATCTGCCACCACTTGGCCCGGCAGGGCCGGACCGTGGCCGTGCTCGACATCAACGGCGACGCCGCCGATGAGGTGGCCGAGGAGGTCCGGGCCGAGGGCGGCACCGTGCTCGGCGCCCGGGTCGACGTCAGCGACCGGTCCGCCATTGACGCTGCGCTGACTGAAGTCCGATCCACCCTCGGTCCGATCGGCATCATGGTGACCAGCGCCGGCATCGAGGGCTTCACGGACTTCCTCGACATCGACGCCGAGACCTGGGATCGCATGATTGCGGTCAACCTCACCGGGACATTCCACTGTCTGCAGGCCGCGGTCCCCGACATGATCGAGCAGAAGTGGGGGAGGATCGTCACCATCTCCTCGTCCTCGGCGCAGTCCGGTACCCGCCGCATGTCGCACTACGTGGCCTCGAAGGGCGGTGTCATTGCGCTGACCAAGGCGCTGGCGCTCGACCTGGCCCCGCACGGCATCACGGTGAACACCATCCCGCCCGGTGTCATCGACACACCCATGATGCGACGGCCCATCGAGTCGGGGGCGATGGCCAGCATGGAGCAGGTGCTGGCGCGGGCCCCGCTCGGGCGGGCCGGCACGCCCGACGACATCGCGGTGGCGTGTGCGTTCTTGTGCTCCGACGAGGCGGGGTACATCACCGGCCAGCAGATCAACGTGAACGGTGGCTGGTATCTATGAGGGGAGCGGCACCATGGGCACGCTGACGACGAAGTGCCTCGGGGCGACGGTGGGGGCCGAGGTCCTTGACGTCGACCCGGCGCACCTGCTGTCGGACGACACGCTGCCGAAGGCGTGTATGGAGGCGCTCGAGGAGAACGGCGTCCTGGTCTTCCGCGGGCTGCACATCGACGACGACACGCAGGTCGCCTTCTCGAAGCGGCTGGACGACGTGGGGAAGGCCGAACCGGCCGCACCGCCACGGATCTTCAACGTCACGCTCGACCCGGCGAAGAGCTCCACCGCCGCGTACCTGCGGGGCACGGTCTACTGGCACATCGACGGCGCGCAAGACGACGTCCCGAGCAAGGCCACGACGCTGAGCGCGCACGTCATCTCCCCCTCGGGGGGCGAGACGGAGTTCGCCAGCACGTACGCCGCCTACGACGATCTCAGTGATGCCGAGAAGGCGCGGTACGAGGACCTCCGCGTCCTCCATTCGCTCGAGGCCTCGCAGCGCCTCGTCTACCCGGACCCCACACCCGAGCAGCTGCAGGGGTGGCGCTCCAAGCCCGACAAGGAGCACCCGCTCGTCTGGCAGCACCGGTCGGGCCGGCGCTCCCTGGTGCTCGGGGCCTCGGCGTCGCACGTCGTCGGGATGGACCTGGCTGAGGGCAAGGCGCTCCTCGACGAGCTACTCGAGCGCTCGACTGCGCCCCAGCGCGTCTACCGGCACGAGTGGGCGATCGGAGACCTGGTCATCTGGGACAACACCGGCGTCATGCACCGGGTGCACCCGTACGATCCCGCCTCCGGGCGTGAGATGCATCGCACCACCATGAGCGGCGACGAGCCGATCCGTTAGGAGATTCCGATGAGTGACGTGACGATTCTGCGCGCCGACCGCTGGGTCGACGTCGAGGCCGGCGAGGTGCGCTCGCCGGCTGTGGTCGTCGTGGACGGGAACCAGATCGTCGGGGTGAACCCGTCCGAGCTCCCGAGCCCCGCCACCGAAATCGACCTGGGCGACGTGACGCTGCTGCCCGGGCTCATGGACATGGAGCTCAACATGCTCATCGGCGGGCCGGGCGGCCCCGACGGGCTGCCGGACCCGATGCACGGGGTGAAGGACTCGCCGGTGTACCGGACGCTGCGGGGCGTGGTGAACTGCCGCACGACGCTGTTGGCCGGCTTCACCACGGTGCGGAACCTGGGCCTCATGGTCTACACGGCGGGCTTCCTGCTCGACGTCGACCTGGCCAAGGCCGTCGACCAGGGTTGGTTCCCGGGCCCGCGCATCTTCCCGGCGGGACACGCCATCACCCCGACGGGCGGGCACCTCGACCCCACCATGTTCCAGGGGCTCGCCCCGGGCATCATGCCCCAGAGCGTGGAATCGGGCATCGCCAACGGCGTGGCGGAGGTGCGCAAGTCGGTGCGCTACCAGATGAAGCACGGGGCCAAGCTCATCAAGATCTCCGCCTCGGGCGGCGTCATGTCGTTCAGTTCGGCCGCTGGCGCGCAGCAGTACTCCGACGAGGAGCTCGAGGCCATCGTTGACGAGGCGCATCGCAACGGACTGCTCGTGGCTGCGCACGCCCACGGCGACGCTGGCATCCGGGCCTGCATCAGGGCCGGGGTCGACTGCATCGAGCACGGGTCGCTGGCCAGCGACGACACCATCGCGCTCATGGCCAGGACGGGGACCTTCCTGGTCGGCACGACGGCACTGGCCGACCACATGGCCATCGACCGCATCCACCCGATCCTCCAGAAGAAGGCCGCCGAGATCTTCCCGCAGGCCCGCCAGATGTTCGCCAAGGCCCTGGCTGCCGGGGTGAAGATCGCCTGCGGGGTCGGACGCGCCGGCCATCCCGCACGGGACCCAGGCCGACGAGCTCGTCGCCATGGTCGACCGGGGCATGACTCCCATGCAGGCCCTGCAGGCGGCCACCCTGACCAGCGCCGACCTCGTCGAGCGGTCGCACGACCTCGGGCAGCTCGCCCCCGGCTTCCTGGCCGACGTCATCGCGGTCCCGGGGGATCCATCCGAGGACATCCGGGCGACGAAGAACGTCAGCTTCGTCATGAAGGACGGCCAGGTCTACAAGGGCGCCTGATCAGCCCGCTCCCGGCCCGGGGAGGGGCGCGGAGTTGATAGTGAGGGGCATTGTCGCCGAAGATCCTGCGGGGGCATGCCCGCCCGCCGGGCAATCCGGTGCAACACAACCATTGAGAAGGAAGGTGTGAGCGTGACGCACGTGATCCTGGGGGACCTGAGCGTCTCCTCTGTCAACATGGCGCTGCTGATCCTCCGGGTGGCGGTCGGGGTCGTCTTCCTGGCCCACGGCATCAACCACATCTACGGGGGCGGCAAGATCGCCGGCACCGTCGCGCTGGTTCGAATCGCTCGGCATGAAGCCGGGGATCCTGCACGCCTGGATGGCCAGCCTGGTCGAGGTGGCTGCGGGCGCCGCTCTTGTCCTGGGCCTGTTCACACCGATAGCGGCGGCCGGTGTCGTCGGCGTCATGCTCGTGGCCTTCATCACCAACCACATGAAGAACGGCTTCTTCATCTTCCGTCCCGGCGAAGGCTACGAGTACGTCATGACGCTGACCCTGGTGGCCATCGCCATCGGGACGATCGGGCCGGGACAATGGAGCATCGACGGCCACGTGAGCGTGTTGCAGAACCTGTGGGGCTGGCCCGGCTTCGCTATTGCGGTCGGCGCCGGTGGCCTCGGCGCGGCCGGTCTCCTCGGCGTCTACTGGCGCCCCGAGAAGCCGGCCGCCGACAACAACTCCTGAGCGGCGAGCGGCGCCGTCAGTCCCAGCTGCGCGCCAGCAGGAACCCGGCGGCGGCGTTGGCCGGCGGGAAGGCATTGGTGATCCCGGAGCTCACGTAGCCGACGTCGCTGATCAGGGTGATGCCCGAGATGGCGGCGGCAGCGTCGCTGCAGAGGAAGACCAGCGGGTAGGCCTGCTCGAGCGGGGTGGAGGCCTCGATGCCCGTCTCGTCGCGGAAGTCGGCGCCGAAGCCCAGCCACATCTCCGCGTTGGCCTGGGCCAGCGGTGTGTCCGTCGGGCCCGGGCAGATGGCGTTGATGCGGATGCCCTGCTTGAGCAACGGGAAGGCCTCGCGGGCCACGTAGGCGCACACCGCCTGCTTGGAGTGGAAGTAGTCGGCGTAACCGTGCTCCACGGCCCAGGCCGAGCCGGAGTCGAAGTCAGGCGTGTCGAGGTACTCCTTGAGCTCGCCCAGGCTCGCCTCCCAACCCAGGCCGGCGGCGGAGGAGATGAAGCCGATGGCCGAGCCGCGCGGCAGCATGTTGCCGGCGAGCAGCCGGTTGATCAGGTGGCGGTGACCGACGAAGTTGATCTTCTCAATACCCGGCGTGCCGTCAGCCACGCCGGCGCAGGAGAAGAGGGCGTGGATCGGGCCACCGCACTCGTCCACCGCAGCGTCGATGGACGCCTCCTCGGCCAGGTTGACGTGGATGGCCTTGGCGCCGGGCAGCTTCACCTCGGCGAAGTCCATGACGACGACCTCGGCGCCGGCGTCCTGCACCAGCTCGGCCGCCGCCGCGCCCATGCCGGTGGCACCTCCGACAACCAGGACTCGCTTCCCGTCGTAGCGGAATGCATCGAACAGTGACATGTGTCTCCTCCTGACAAACGCAACAAACGAATCAAACGAACAAATGCGACAACCGGATGCGAAAGAACGACGCAGCTACCCGACGACGGACCGGACCTTGAGGTCGACGATGGTATCCCAGTCGACCCCGACTTCCCCCAGGATGTCGTCGCCGTGCTCGTTGAACTCCGGCGCCCGTCGCACCGCCGCCGGCTCTCCGCCGAACTGCACGGGTGAGGCCACCAACTGGAAGGGCGTGCCGCTCGCCGTCTCGCAATCCTGCAGGTAGCCATTGGCGATGGCCTGCGGGTCGACGGCGCACTCGAGCGTGTCCTGCACCACGCACCACTGGCCGGAGAAGTCGGCCAGTCGCTCGCGCCACTCGGCCACCGTGTGCTCGGCGAACGCCTCCTCCATGAGCGCCTGGGCCTCCCGGCTGTTCTCCACCAGTCCGGCGTGGTCGGCGAAACGCGGGTCCGTGCCGAGCTCGGGCCGGCCGACGGCGACGCAGAGCTCGGCCCAGTAACGGCTGGCCTGCAGGCAGCAGAATGAGAGCGAGCGTTCGTCTTTCGTCTCGTAGTTGCGCACCAGCGGGTTCAGCCGCGGCGCGTTCGAGGGTGGGCCGCCCCAGGGCGTGCCACTGACGAGCGACAGTGCGAAGGCCTGGCCCATGGCCCACATGCCGGTGCCCAGCAACGAGACGTCGACCGTCGTCGCCTCGCCCGTCCGCTCGCGGTGGTACAGCGCGCCCATGATGCCGCCGGCGATGGTCATGGCCCCGATGGAGTCGCCGAAGCCCGGTCCCGGGGGGCCGACGAGCCGGTCCTGGTCGGTCGGCGTTGCCCCGAGGGAGACACCGGCCCGGTACCAGAAGGAGAGGGAGTCGTAGGAGCCCTTGTCGGCATCGGGGCCGCGCTCGCCCTGCCCCGTGCCGGCGACGTAAATGATGTTCGGGTTGTGCGTGCGGATGTCCTCGAGCTCAATGCTGAGCTTCTTGCGCACCCGGGGCAGCTTGTTGATCAGGAACACGTCCGCCGTGGCGACCAGCTTGTAGAGGATGTCGAGGCCCTCGGGCGTGGTGAGGTCCAGGGCCAGGCTGCGCTTGCCCCGATTGGAGCTCTCGAGCAGGGCGTGCACGTCGCCCTTGATGGACACCACGCCGGTGGCGGCCAGGCCCCGCATGGCGTCGCCTCGCTCAATGGGCTCGATCTTGATCACGTCGGCACCCCAGTCGGCCAGGAGCGCCGAGGCCGCTGGCACGAATGTGTGCTCGGCCACTTCGAGGACTCGAACGCCCTCCATCACTGCGGTCACCGAAAGCCTCCCTCTGTCCGCCCGGCTGGAGACGATCCTGGCGGTTCACGGATTCGAAAACTGACATCGACGTCGACAATAGCCCTGGGCCTGGCGAGGCCGCCTCCCGGGTCTGCCGGACCTCAGCCCGGAGGGGTCACCCCGAGGAGCACCTTGCCGACGGCTTTTCCGTCCGCCACGAGGCGCAGGGCGTCCACCACGTCGGCCAGTTCGAACTCGGCCCCGATGAGGGGGGCGGCGCGACCCTCGGCCAGGAGCGCCAGGAGCTCGCGGTCGTTGCGGGCCATGTCAGCGGGCTCGTGCATGGCGAAGTCGCGGAACTGGAACCCGAGTACGTGGATGCCCTTGAGCAGCACCAGGTTCAGTGGGATGCGGGGGATGGCGCCGCCGGCGTAGCCGACGGTCACGAAACGGCCGCCATAGTGCAGCGCGCGCAGGGCCGGTTCGGCCAGGTCGCCCCCCACCGGGTCGATGACGACGTCGGCGCCACCGGGCAGCGCCTCGCGCAGCGCCTGGCGTAGGTCCCCGGCGCGGTGGTCGATCAACCGCTCGGCCCCGCAAGCCTTGGCGGCCCGGAGTTTCTCGGGCGACGAGGCGATCGCCGTGACGGTGGCGCCCATGGCTGCCCCGAGCTGCACGGCGGCCGAGCCGACGCCGCCGCCTGCCCCGAGCACAATGAGCTCTTCGCCCGGTTGCAGCGCCGCCACCGACCGCAGCACGTGGTACGCCGTCTTGTACGCCACACCGAAGGCCGCCGCCACGCGATCGTCCACCTCGTCGGGGATCGGGGTCAGCGTGCCGGTGCCCACGACGACCTCGTCGGCGAAGGCGCCGATGAAGCACGAGCCGAAGACGCGCTGGCCGACCGACACCCTGTCCACGCCGTCGCCGAGCTCGACGACGGCGCCGGCGAACTCGCTGCCGGTGACGAATGGCAGGGGGGCGGACATCTGGTACGTGTTGGCAATCACCAGGAGGTCGGGGAAATTGATGGCCCCGACGTGGACCCTGACCTTGACCTCACCCGGCCCGGTCGCCGGCGGAGCAATGTCCGTAACGGTGACGACCTCGGGCCCGCCATAGGTGGAGCACAACGCAGCGCGCATGCGGTTGAACCCTTACGCCGGCACCGAGTAGTCGGTCGACTCGGCCAGATCGGCCGCCGCCTGCATGAGGTCGAGCACGACCGCGCCGAACGCCTGCAGCTTCTCGTCGTCCCCGGCTCTCTGGAATCCCTGCTCCAGCACCACGGCGAGTTTCCACTTGGCCAGCACGCAGTAGTAGTCGATGTCGTCGACTTGGCGTCCCGACGTCGCGGAGTAGTGCGCCAGGACTTCGTCGCGCGACGGCATGCCCGTCATGTCGACGTACCCGCCCGTCCTGTCCTCGTCGGAGGTCGTGTCGTCGGGCCAGGACTGCACAACCCAACCCAGGTCGAGCTTGGGGTCGCCGACGGTGCCCATCTCCCAGTCGACGATGGCCGCCAGGCGCGCCGGCGCGCCGTCCTCGAACATGACGTTGGCGAACTGGTAGTCGCCGTGCATGAGCCCGGGGATGTAGTCGATGGGCCGGTGCGCCCGCAGCCATGCCGCCGCCTCCTCGAAGCCGGGGAGCTCGCGGCCCTTGATCCGCTCCAGGAAGGCGGTCCAGCGGTCGACCTGGCGCTCGTGGAAGCCCTCGGGTCGGCCCAGGTCCGCCAGGCCTTTGGCCTGCCAGTCGACGTTGCCCAACAGGGCGATCCCCTCCACCAGCTGGAAGGCCAGCCCGCGCCGCGCCTCGAGGTCGGTGTCGAAGGGTGCGGGCCACTGGCGCCGGGTGGACATGGGAGACCAGCCGTCGACGAAGCCCATGATGTAAAAGGTGCGTCCCATCACCGATTGGTCGGTGCACAGGGCGATCGCCTCGGTGTGGGGCACGTTCGTCCCGGTGAGTGCCTCGATGATGCGCCATTCACGCACGATGCCGTCATCGCGGGACTCCGGCGCACTCGTCGGAGGGATGCGCATGGCGCCGTGGAGGTCTCCCCGCCGCAACTCGTAGATCTCGTTCTGGCTCCCGCCCGAGATGTAGCGGTGCTCGAGCGGCGCCCCGACGCCCAGGCCCTGCGCGTCCAGCCAGGCGGTCAACGCGTCGACGTCGGCGATCGTCGGGTCGTCACCGACGGCAGGCTCTTCGGTCACGCTCACAGGTTTCCCACCTCCAACTCCATGTATTGGCCGTACTTTGCCTTGGCCGCCTCTTGCCGCTTGGGCAGCCACTGGGTGGGCCAGATGTCGTCGCTCTCCTTGTAGTCGCGCAGGACCTGGCGGGCCACCGTGACCTTGTGCACCTCGGTCGGGCCGTCGGCCAGGCCCATGACGGCGGCGCCGTGCACCATGCCCATGAAGGGCATCTCGTTGGTGGTGCCGAGGGCGCCGTGGATCTGCATGGCGCGCCAGGCGATGTCGTGCAGCACCGTCGGCATCACCACCTTTGCCGTGGCGATGTCCTTGCGCACCCGCTTGTAGTCGTTGTACTTGTCGATCTCCCACGCGGTGTAGAGCACGAAGAGGCGGAATTGAATCAGCTGGGCGTAGGAGTCGGCGATGTAGCCCTGCACGAACTGCTTGTCGGCCAGCTTGCTGCCGGCGGTCTCCCGGCTCAGGGCACGCTCGCACATCATGTCGATGGCCTTCTGGGCCATGCCGATGGTGCGCATGGCATGGTGGATCCGCCCGCCGCCGAGACGGGTCTGGGCGATGACGAAGGCCTGACCTTCGCCGCCCAGCAGCGCCTCTTCGGGCACGCGCACGTCCTCGTAGTGGATGAGGGCGTGTGAGCCCTCGTTGACCGGCTCACCGAAGAGGCCGACGTTGCGCACGATGTTGACGCCCGGCGTGTCGGTGGGCACCAGGAACATCGACATGCCCTTGTACGGGCTGACGTCCGTGTTGGTGACCGCCATGACGATGAGGAACGAGGCCGTCTTGGCGTTGGACGAGAAATACTTCCATCCGTTGATGACCCACTCGTCGCCGTCCTTGATCGCCTGCGTCTTGAACATCGTGGGGTCGGCACCGGCGTGCGGCTCCGTCATGGAATAGCTGGAGAAGCACTCGCCGTCGAGCAGCGGCTGCAGGTAGCGCTCCTTCTGCTCGTCGGTGCCGTAGTGCGCGATGATCTCCGCGTTGCCGGTGTCGGGAGCCTGGCAGCCGAAGACCACCGACGCCCACTGCGACCGGCCCAAGATCTCATTGAGCAGCGCGAGCTTCAGCTGCCCGAAGCCCTGCCCGCCCAACTCGGGCCCGAGGTGCGTGGCCCACAGGCCCTGACGTCGCACCTCTTCCTTCAACGGGTCGATCGCCTCTCGGCGCTTCCCCTCCAGCGGCACGAATTGCATGTGCGGGAACACGAGATCGAGCGGCTCGACCTCCTCGCGTACGAATTGGTCCACCCAGTCGAGCTTCGCCTGGTACTCAGGATCGGTTTCGAAGTCCCACGCCATGTGCAACCCTCCCTCGGTCGGTTTCAGAATATGATTCTGAGTATCAAGAACGCAATACCAACATCTGAGGACGAAACGTCCCCGCCCGTCGACGTGGCGGGCCGGATCGTGCGACGCAGCCTGTCCAAGCGGGAGGACCAGTACGCCAGCGAGGTCCGGCGGCTGCTCGATGCCGCGCTGGAGGTCATCCGCCGCTGCGGCACGGCGTCCCGGCCCCGGGTGGCCGACATCGTCGCGGAGGCAGGGCTTTCCAACGACGCCTTCTACCGCCACTTCCGTTCCAAGGATGCCCTGGTCACGGCCATCCTCGAGGATGGGGGCGAGCGCTTGCGGAGCTATCTGGCCTACCAGATGGCCAAGGAGGCGACGCCGGAGGGGCAGGTGCAGCGCTGGGTGCGCGGCGTCCTGGCCCAGGCCGACAAGGACATCGCGGCGACCACCCTGGCGGTCCTGTGGAACGCCAGCGCACTGGGCGGGGGACCGGCGGCGGGACGCCACTTCGCCAGTGCTCCACTCGCGTCCCTGTTGCACGAGCCGTTCGCCGCCCTCGGCAGCACGGCGTCTGATCTCGATGCCGCCCTCGCCGCCCACGCGACTCTCGGCCTGCTCTCGGACTGCCTGTGGCAGCAGGTCCAGCCGACAGGTGCCGAGATTGCGCGCGTGACCATGTTCTGCCTGCGCGCCGCGACGGCCTGATAGCGCCGCGACGGCCTGACCATTCGCCTTAGGCGAACTCCTCGGGGACCCAACTCGGCGCACGCTTCTCCATGAAGGCCAGCATCCCCTCGCGCGGTTCGGGCGACTCGGCCAGGGCCCAGAACATGGTCTGGTAGTCGATGAGGCCGTAGCGCTCGTTGAGCATGCGCTTCACGTGCATGCGTGCCATCGGCGGTGTCTGCAGGATCTCCTTCACCGCTTGCAGCGCGGCCTCGCGGAGCTGCTCGTGCGGTACCAGCCGCGCGATCACGCCGATCCGCTGCGCCTCGGCGGCGTCGAACCGCCGGGCCGACAGCAGGAGATCGCGGGCCACGGCGAGCCCGACATGCGCGGGGAGGACAGCGGCGTACGTGGCATCGGGAATGCCCCGCAATAGCTCGGGCACCCGGAAGGTGGCCCGGTCACTCGCGACAGCGATGTCAGCCAGCATGGCGATCAGCAGGCCGCCGGCCTGACAGATCCCGTTCACTGCTGCGACCACCGGTGCCCGGCTGTCCCTGATGGTCAGGAAAGGCAAAATGTCGTGCCCGATGTCGGGCGTGGGCTCGTCACCCGGGTCCGAGCGCCCTCCCAGGTCCCCGCCCGGAGCGAAGACGTCGCCGGTGCCCGTGATGATGAGGGCCGCCAGGTCCGGATCGTCGTTCACGATCCCGACCGCCCGCTTAATCCCGAAGTACATCGCCGGGGTGAAGGCGTTCCTGGCCTGGGGTCGGTCGATCACACACCAGGCGACCGCACCCTCGCGCTCGAAGCGCAGCCCTGCCGCGCCGAGTTCCTCTGACACGCGCGTCCTCCTTCGTCCGTTGCCTGCGCGGCGACACTACCGGTCGTCCTGCACCGGTCATGGGGTGACGCCGTTCTCGGGGGCGGCTACAGGGGGGCGAGACGGGCGATGAGTTCGTCGATGTACGACTCCATGGCGCCCGCCAGATCGACCCTGTCGGGGTCGGTGAACCACTGGAGTTCCACTCCCATGATCGTGGCGACGACCTCGAGCGCGATCTGGTCGACATCGACGTCGTCGCGGACCTGTCCCTGCGCCTTCTCATCGTTGAGCAGCGCGCGCACGAACTGCCGGCCCGTCTCGTAGCGCTCGACGAAGAAGTCGTGCAGCAGGTCGTCGGCGTCGAGGCTCTCGGTGCCGAGGACGAGGTAGAGCCGGGTGAGGATGGCGGTCTCGACATTGTGCCGGCCGATGTCGCGCAGGCTGGAGAGCGTCAGCTCCAATGGAAAGGCCCTATCAGGGTCGATGGCCTCCATCCGATCGCGTTCGGCCACGACCTCCCGTAACAGTCGTTCCTTCGTGCCGAAGTAGTACAGCAGTCCGGTCGCCGTCATCCCCACCCGGTCCGCCAGGGCCGCCACCCCGGTGCCGCGATAGCCCTTCGATGCGAAGAGCTCCACCGCGGCGTCGATGATCTGCTGCCGGCGCAGGTCGCCGCGGGGCTGCCGGTTGTGCTCGTCGGCGCCCGCGTTCTCCCCGTACGGTGCACTGCGCCGGCGCGGCGATCGCGTTCCTTCCTGCCGATCCTCCGCTCGACTGGCCATGGCGTCATTGGACCTGGACTCGCCGCGCGGCGTCAAAAGTCCCCCTCGGCCTCGCGGCGGCAGCTGGGCGGGCGCGCGAGAAGTCCCTGGTCGGCGAGGTCAGGATCCCGCCGGGCGCCTGACCCCACGGCGGCGGCGATAGGGCGTAGAGTCACCCAGCTCCTCAGAAGTTGGACCGGTCGGTACCCCTTGCGGCGGGCTCGGAAATTTCTTATAGTCCTCAGAAATAACATTCTCGCTTAATTAGAGTGCGGGTACGGGGGCAGTGAATTGACGGATGTCAAAGCGTTGGCTGACGCGCTGACGCTGGAGGAGAAGGCGGCTCTCACTGCGGGAGAGGACATGTTGTCCACCGTGGCCGTCGAGCGCCTGGGCATCCCCAAGGTGCACGTCACCGACGGCCCGAACGGAGCCAGGGGAAACTCGCTTCCTGGCATGGGTGGCGCGCCCTCGACCTGCATCCCGTGCGGATCCGCGCTCGGGGCAACCTGGGACCCTGATCTCGCCCGGGCGCTGGGCGCCCTCGTCGGGAGGGAGGCGCGCGACCGTGGCTGTCGGGGACTGCTCGCGCCCACGGTGAACCTGCACCGGTCGCCGCTCGCCGGGCGCAACTTCGAGTGTTATTCCGAGGACCCGTTGCTATCCGGGCGTCTCGCCGCCGGGTACGTGCACGGTGTCCAGTCCCAGGGCGTCTTTGCCACCGTCAAGCACTTTGTCGGCAATGACGCCGAGTTCGAGCGGGCGTCCATCAGCTCGGTCATCGACGAACGCGCACTCCGCGAGCTCTATCTCCGCCCGTTCGAGATCGCCGTCTGCGAGGGTGGCGCGCTCGCCATCATGACGTCCTACAACCGGCTGAACGGCCGCTGGCTCACCCAGCAGCCCGAGCTCCTCCTCGACATCCTGCGCGACGAGTGGGGATTCAAGGGTCTCGTGATGACCGACTGGTTCGCCGTGACCGAAACCACCACGTCACTGGGTGCTGGACTCGATCTCGAGATGCCCGGCCCGGCCCGTCAGCTCGGGTCGAGGGTGGCGGAGGCCGTCAAGAACGGCGATGTCGAGGAAGCTGATCTCGACGCCGCCGTCGGACGATTGCTCAGCGGGCTCGACCAGATCGGTGCGCTCGACGGACCGGCGTCAGCGCCCGCACCCAAGCCACCTACTCCCGACGATGTCGATCTCCTCCGCCGCGCTGCGTCCGCGGCGACGGTCCTGCTCACCAATGACGGCGTCTTGCCCATCGCGCGCTCGTCGCCGAGCCGGATCGCGCTGCTGGGTGCCCACGCGCTGACGCCAACCATCATGGGCGGTGGTTCCGCCCAGGTCACGCCACACCCCGGCGCGAACGTGGTCGAGGCACTGTCGCCGCGCTCTCGGGGCCGACGGCGTTGTCGACTACGAGCGAGGATGCGAGCCCACGCTGTCCCCGGCTGTCGTCGGCGGCCCGGTCCTCCGTGCGCCGGATGGCTTCCGGGCCGACACCTACGCCGGTCTGGCTTGTGAGGGTCACGTGACCGAGACCCAGCAGTTCGAACAGCTACGCATGATGAAGATCGGTTTGAGCTTCGGGCCTTCGGACGGGGAATGGTCCATGCGGGTCACCGGGACCGTGATCCCGGAGGAGACGGGGATGTTTCGGCTCACGCTCTCCCAGGCTGGTCTGGCCCGCGTGCTGCTGAACGACGAGGTCGTCCTGGACGGGTTCACCAACAGGCCCGGACCCGGCGGCAACGACTTCTTCGGGCAAGGCAGTCAGGACCTCGTCGCCGACGTCCATTTCGAGACGGACGTGCCGGTCGACGTCGTCGTCGAGTACGCCTACAGCCAGACGAGCGTCGCCGGATTCCGGGTGGGTTTCCGGACGTCCGACAGCGACGCACTGCTGGAGCGAGCGGTCGCCGCTGCAGCCGGCGCCGACGTCGCCATCGTCTGCGTCGGCACGTCCGAGGAGAGCGAGACGGAAGGGCGGGACCGCACCACCCTCGCACTGCCCGGACGCCAAGACGAGCTGATCCGGCGAGTGGCCGAGGTCAACGACCGCACCGTCGTCGTCGTCAATGCTGCGGCACCGGTCGACATGGGTTGGTCCGACGATGTCGCCGCTGTGCTCCAGTGCTGGTTCGGGGGCCAGGAGATGGCGGTCGGTCTGACGGATGTGCTCGTCGGCGCCGCGGAGCCGGGCGGTCGCTTGCCCACGACCATCCCGATGCGCCTGGAGCACGCCCCGTCCCATGCGAACTTCCCCGGCGAGAACGGCGAGCTGCGCTATGGCGAAGGTCTGTTCATGGGGTATCGCGGCTATGAACACAATGCGATTGCACCGCGGTTCCCGTTCGGTCATGGCTTGAGTTACACCTCGTTCGACCTGGGCGAGCCCACGCTGTCGGCGACCGAGTACCGGCCCGGCGAGACGATCCGTGTGACCGTGCCCGTGACCAACACCGGGTCGCGCCCTGGCTCAGAGGTCGTGCAGTGTTATGTCGCGCCGGCGTCGCCACGCCTGGCCCGTCCGCCGAAAGAGCTCAGGGCCTTTGCCAAGGTGCGGCTCCATCCGGGCGAGACCACTGCGGTGGAACTCGTCCTGGACCATCGCGCCTTTGCCTACTGGGACCCGGGCCAGGACGACTGGAACGACGTTCTGGCGCTCCTGCCCCAAATGTTCCTCTTCCTCTCCCCACCGGTGCCACGCCGTGAGCGGGGATGGCAGGTCGATCCCGGTCGCTACGAGATTCTGATCGGCCGGTCCTCGAACGACATCGCAATCAGCCGCACCATTCAGGTACCCGACGTCGCGAGCGGGAGTTAAGGAGCAATCATGTCGCACCACATCCAATCCGTAGGGGGAAGAGCAGGGAGGGAGCCCCGAGAGGGGCGGCTCTCCCGAAAAGGAGGGGCCATGGGCACCCGAACATCAATCTGGGCCGGAGCAGCGGCCCTCGTCACAATGTTGGGATCGACGCTGATCCTCAGCCCAGCGGCTGGGGCGGCGAGTCCTGCCGATCAGGGCGTGACGGCGAAGACCATCGCCGTCGGTCTGCCCTATGTGAACTTCGAGGCCCTGAAGAGCCTCGGAGTGACCATCAACGACGGCAACTTTCCCGATGCGTACAAGTCGGTGATCGCCGACATCAACGCAAAGGGAGGGATCAACGGCCGCAAGCTCGTGCTGAGTTCGGTGGAAATGAATCCATCGGTGCCGGCCGACGCGACGTCGTCGTGCACCCAGCTCACCGAGGACGACCACGTCTTCGTCTCCATCTCGCCCGTGTTCCCGGCCTGCTACCAGCAGACCCACGACACCTCGGTGATCGCGGGATCGCTGCCTGAGCCCCTGACGGGCACGTACGGGCAGGACTTCACGCTCATCCCTCCGTCGGCGAACTTTGACCCGATTCAGCTCGCCGCCTTCAAAAAGACCGGGGTCTTCAAGGGGAAGAAAGTAGCGATCTTCTACGGCGCCGATTCGGACGCCCCTGAAGTGAAGGTGGTGCAATCGGCGCTCAAGAAGCTGGGCGTCCCCGTTGCGCTGACGGCTGAGGACAGTGTGCAGGCGACCGACGCCGTGGCGTCCGACCAGGAAGTGCAGTCAATCTCCCAGCGCTTCCAGAGTGCGGGCGTCAACGTGGTCATCGGCGTCGGCGGCTCGGGTTCGACGACATGGCCCCGGGCACAGCTCGACAACCAGAGCACCTACAAGCCCACCTACATCGCCACCAGCCAGTCGTCGCTCCTCTCGTACGTGGAGTCCACGAAGGGTGCCAACCCGTACCTGAAGTACACCCTCTCTGCGCTTGCCGCCCCGTCCAACTACCAGCAGTGGAAGGACCCGGCGATCAAGAAGTGCGCCGCCGACTACCACAAGGCCTACCCGGCCGACCCGATGACGGCGCCAGTCAACCCGACGACGCCGGGAGCGGGCAACACGACCGATACCTCCTATGAGGCGATTCTCGAGGCCTGTCAGTACCTGGGACTCTTCGATGACATCGCGACCGCCGCCGGGAAGAATCTCACGACGGCGAGCTTCACCAAGGCGGGCTATGGGCTGAAGAACGCGAGCGTTCCCGGCATCGGCGTGGTCTCGTTCGGCCCCAACCAGCCCTATGCCACGGGCCCGGTGACCATCTACAAGTACAGCCCCACGAGCGAGACGCTCGTTCCTGCGTCAAGCTAGGCCTCGTGATCCCGATCGGCCCCATCTCCGTGCGCAGATGCGCCGCGCGTCCTGACGTGCCGGGGTGGGGCCGATACGGGGGATCGGCAGTGCAATGAGTGATCCGACGGCCGGAGCCCCACCGGGTCCCGGCGGCGCCGATGAAATGAGCACGGCGGCCCTGGCCCACCTGGTGGTCGATTCGGCTGCCGAACGGCAGCTGGCGGCCGAGTCCATGCCGGAGTTCCTGTTCCCCGAGGACATGCTTCCGGGGGCGGGCGAGGACCAGATCTCGCTGCGAGAGGGGCTGCGGACAGCGGGAGCCCGTGCCTTCATCGTCCTGGCCATCATCGTGACACTGGACAACCTCCAGAGCTCAGGGCTCGCCGTCCTCGCTCCCAACATCCAATCGTCGTTCCACGTCTCGACCGGTGCCATCACCTTCGTGGCGGGGATCTCGGGAGGATTCCTCGTTCTGGGCATCCTGCCGATGGGTTGGCTAGCCGACCGCTACCGGCGACCGCCCATCATCGGCTGGGCCACCATCGCGTTCGGGCTGATGGTGGCCGCGACGGGCTTCGCCATGAACATCTTCGTGTTCTTCCTGGCGCGCCTCGGTGCCGGCATCTCACAATCGAGTACCAATAGCGTCCACGGGTCGTTGCTGGCGGATACCTATCCGATCAACGTGCGCGGCCGGATCTACGCCGCCATGGGCATGGGGCAGGGCCTGGCACTCGCTGCGAGTCCCCTCCTGGTGGGTCTCATCGCCACCGAGGTGGGAGGCCCCAGCGGCTGGCGCTGGGCCTTCTACATCCTGGCCATTCCCACGCTGTTGGTGGCGGTCTTCGCCTTCCGCATTCCCGAGCCGCCTCGGGGGCAGTTCGAGAAGAAGGACGTCCTCGGGGAGGTCCTCGGCGACACACCCCCCGCCGCGCCCTCGTTCGAGGCGGCCTTCGAGCGGGTCATGCGCATCCGCACGATCAAGACGGTCCTGATCGCGTTCTCGGCGATCGGCTTCGGGCTCTTCACCGGCCCCGTGCTCGGCAACCTCTACCTCAAGCAGCGCTACGGGCTCGACGCCTTCCAGCGCGGCATCATCGGCTCCGTCGGGACAATCGGGGTCCTGATCACGCTGCCCCTCGTCGGTCGGTACTACGACCGTCTCTACCGGAAGGATCCGGCGAAGGCCCTCTCGCTCATCGGCAAGGTCGTCCTGCCTGTCGCGGTCATCGTTCCCATTCAGTACTTCATGCCTACAGCGGCCCTCTGGGCCGTCTTCAGCGTGCCCAGTGCCGTCCTGCTCCTGACCGGATTCTCCATGATCGGCCCGGTGCTCACCTCGGTGGCGCCGTACCGCTTGCGCGGCATGGTCGGGGCAGTGGGGGGGATCTACGTCTTCTTCATCGGCGCCACCGGAGGCGCCGTGCTGGCTGCTCTCCTCGACAGCCTTGTGGGCATCCGGACGACTGTTCTCATCATCATGATCCCCTCGACGATCTTCGGGGCGATCATGATCATCCGGAGCGCCCACTTCATCCGGAACGACCTGTCCCTCGTCGTCGTGGAGCTGCAAGAGGAGATGGAGGAGCACCGCCGCCAGGAGGCGGACCCCGAGTCGATCCCCGTCCTGCAGGTCAGCAACGTCGACTTCAGCTACGGCCATGTGCAGATCCTCTTCGGGGTCAACTTCGAGGTGAGGAAAGGAGAGGTGCTGGCGCTCCTGGGGACCAACGGCGCCGGGAAGTCGACGGCGCTCAACGTGGCGTCGGGCCTGGAAGTCCCCGGGCGCGGTGTCGTGCGCCTCAACGGCCGGGATATCACCTACACCACCCCGGAACAGCGTTCCCGGCTCGGCATCCACCTCCTGCAGGGGGGCAAAGGCGTCTTCGGCCCCATGACGGTCGCGGAAAACCTCGAGATGGGTGGCTTCGTCTACCGCTCCGAGAAGAACGAGCTGCGCCGACGGGTCGACCGGGTCTACGAGCTCTTCCCGGCCTTGCAGGAGCGCCGCGGCGAGCGGGCCGACTCG
Organism: uncultured Acidimicrobiaceae bacterium; assembly: GCA_963794875.1. GTDB lineage: Bacteria > Actinomycetota > Acidimicrobiia > Acidimicrobiales > RAAP-2 > Bog-473. The sequence continues at coordinate 957,292 of CAWCFG010000013.1, read as the reverse complement.
CTCTCGGGCGGGCAGCAACAAATGCTGGCTTTGGCCATCGCCATGCTGCACGACCCGGCCGTCCTGATGATCGACGAGCTCTCCCTCGGCCTGGCGCCGATCATCGTGCAGGAGCTGATTGAGGTGATCGACGGTTTGAAGGCGGCCGGAGAGACGCTGATCATCGTCGAGCAATCGCTGAACGTGGCGGCCGCCATCGCCGACAGGGCAGTCTTCTTGGAGAAGGGGCGCGTGCGCTTCGAGGGTCAGATCCGCGACCTGATGGAACGCGACGACCTGGCGCGGGCGGTGTTCCTCGGGGGCCAAGAGGGCGACTGATGCTCGCGGTGACCTGGCTGAACAGCCAAATCATTTTCGACGGCGTCGTGCAGGGACTCGGCGTTGCCGTCATCGCCGTCGGCGTGGTCTTGGTCTACCGGGCCACCCGGATCATCAACTTCGCCGTCGGCAACATGGGGGTCGTCGGCGCCGCCGTCCTCTCGTTGCTGGTCGTGCAGTATCACGTCCCGTTCTGGGTGGGGCTCGCGGTCGCCCTGGTCTTGGGGCTGGCCTTCGGGGCCGTCGTCGACCTGGCCATCATCCGTCGGCTGCGCAAGTCGCCCCGCGTCGTCGTCCTCGTCGCCACCATCGGCGTCTCGCAGCTGGCCTTGGCGATCGCCATCAAGATCCCGACGCCGACCCTGATCACCACCCACTTTCCGAGCGCGATCAACGGCACCTGGACGGTGGCCGGTGTCACCGTCCGCGGCTCGGACCTGTCGATCCTGATCATTGTGCCGATCACCCTCATCGCACTGACGTGGTTCCTCGACCGCACGACGCTCGGCCGGACCGTCAAAGCCTGCTCCAGCAATCCGCGTCTCGCCCGTTTGTCCGGCATCAGCCCGAAGATGGTCTCGACGTTGGTCTGGGCCCTGGCAGCTGCGCTGTCCACACTTTCGGTGGTTCTCATCGCCGGTCAGAGCGGCGCCGCCGGCGACCTGACGACTCTCGGCCCACAGACGCTGTCGCTGGCTCTGGTGGCCGCCGTGATCGGGGGCATGACCTCCTTCAGCCGCACCATCGTCGCCAGTGTCGCCATCGGCGTGCTGCAGAGCATCGTCAACTTCAACTACATCGATAAGCCCGGGCTGATCAATCTGTTGCTCTTGATCATTGTGGTCGTGGCGGTCCTCTTCAACCGGGAGCGCACCGATGAGAGCGAGGTCTTCGCGTTCACTCCCAGGGCCCGCCCGATCCCCGTTCGGCTGCAATCCTCCCGCTGGGCCCGCAACATCAACAAGAGCGGGATCCTCTTCCTCGCAGCGATCGCCATCGTCCTCCCGTTGATTTTCACGCAACCCTCGACCCAGCAGACCTTCACCGAGATCCTGGCCTTCGCCATCTGCGCGACCTCGCTGACCGTCCTCACCGGCTGGTTGGGCCAGCTGTCGCTGGGCCAGATGGCGTTCGCCGGCCTCGGGGCGCTCTTCGCCGCCCGCCTGGTCGAAGGAGGCGTCCCGTTCTGGCTGGCCATCGTGGCCACCACCGCCGGCTCGGCCGTGCTCGCCATGATCCTCGGGCTCAGCTCGTTGCGGGTCAAAGGCCTCTACCTCGCCGTCGTCACTTTTGTCTTTGCCCTGGCGGCGCAGCAGTACTTCTTCAGTCTCGGGATTTTGAGCGGGGGCTCATCGGACGGGTCCGACCTGCCGTTCGTCCCGGGCAAGCTCTTCTCGTTGTCCTTCCCGGGCCAGCGCACGTATTACTACGTGGTCCTCGTCATTCTGGCCGTGGTGCTCTTGATCGCCAACCGGTTCAGGGACAGTGGCATCGGGCGCTCCATCATGGCGGTGCGTGACAACGAGAATGCCGCCTCCGCCTACCGGGTGCGGCCGGTCTGGGAGAAGATCCGCGCTTTTGCCATTGCGGGAGCGTTGGCGGGCATGGGCGGCGCACTGTTGAGCGGCGCGTACTCCAACGTCGCGTTCGGCGGACCGGGCAGCTTCTTCATCGTCGACATCTCCCTGAGCCTCGTGGCCATGGTGGTGATCGGTGGGATGGGCTCGGTCACGGCTGCCGTCATCGGCGCCATCTGGGTGATCGGGATTCCCGCCCTCGCTCCGAACAATCAGGTTCTCGGGTTGCTCACGTCGAGCATCGGGCTCTTGGCAGTCCTGCTCTACTTCCCCCGTGGGCTCATGCAGGTCGCCTACGACGCGCGTGACGCACTGCTGCACTGGGCCGACCGGCGATTCGGCAAGGACGCCGCACCAGCCACGGCGCGCCCAGCCGCCAAGCCGGCCGTCCCGCAACCCGAGCACCGAGAGGCAGGCGTCCCGACATTGGCCGTCTCCGACCTCCGGGTGGCCTTCGGCGGGAATGTCGCCGTCGACGGTGCCACCGTCAGTGTCGGCGAACGCGAGATCGTGGGACTCATTGGGAGCAACGGGGCAGGCAAGTCGACCTTGATGAACGCGATCGGCGGCTTCGTCCCGGCCTCGGGATCAGTGCGGCTGGGCGACGAGGAGATCGGTGGTCGAGCGCCCGCCTACAGGGCCGGCCTGGGTCTGGGCCGGACCTTCCAGTCGGCGACCTTGTTCCCCGAGTTGACGGTGACGCAGACACTGCTGGTGGCGCTGGAGGGGAAGAACGAGACCGGCATGCTCTCCACCGCGCTCGCCTTGCCACCGGCCACGCGGCGGAGCCGGCACGACCGCGCCGCCGTGGGCGACCTCGTCGACCTGCTGGGGCTGGGGTCCTACCGGGACCACTACATCGCCGACCTCTCCACCGGGACCCGCCGGGTGGTCGAGCTGGCAGGGCTGCTGGCCCTCGATGCCAAAGTTCTCTGCCTCGACGAGCCGACCGCAGGTCTGGCGCAACGCGAGACGGAGGCCTTTGGTCCGCTCATCGTCACCGTGCGGCGACAGCTCGATGCGTCGGTACTCCTCATTGAGCACGACATGCCGCTCATCATGGGCATCAGCGATCGGGTGTACTGCCTCGAGGCCGGGAAGGTCATCGCCGAGGGTCATCCGGCCGCGGTGCGCGACAACCCCCGCGTCATCGCCAGCTATCTCGGCACCGATGAGCGTGCCATCAACCGCAGCGGTGTCGAAGCGGGGGCCGACGGACTCGCAGCGGTTCCAGCGACGGAGCTTCGGACGAAGCCAAACCCGGCGTGACGGCGGCTCGCTCCCTGGCGCTTCCGAGCGCCGAGCACCGCGCGCCGCGCGCAGAGGTAACGTCCGCCTCCAGAGCCACGCGAACAGGGAGCTGCCCATGACAGTCGGCATTGTGACGGGAGCGGCCCGCGGTATGGGCGCGGCATGTGCCGAGCGCATGGTCGACATGGTCGACGTCCTCGTCCTGGTCGATCGGGACGAGGTGTTGCTGGCGACCCAGGCGGACATGCTGGCGGCGGCCGGCCATCGCGCCCAGCTGGAGCCCTTCGTCCTCGACGTGAAGGATCCCGGCGGGGTCACCCGCCTCGCCGCCCGGGCGGCGGAGCTCGGCCCGTTGCGCGCCGTGGCGCACGCCGCCGGCCTGTCGCCGACGATGGCCGACTGGCGGGAGATCCTCACCGTCAACCTGGTCGGGACGGCGCGGCTCGTCGAGGCCTGTCGCGTGCTGGCTGGTCCGGAGACCGCCGTCGTGTGCTTCGCCTCGGTGGCGGCACTGCTCGCGCTGGACCAGGTGGAGCTTCCTCCCGATGCCGTGCTCGACGATCCGCTGGCGGACCATTTTCTCGAGAAGGTCCGCGAGGCGGTCGGTCCCGAGATCGAAGATCCCGGCATGGCGTACACGTGGAGCAAGCGTGGGGTGCACCGGCTGGTGCGGCGGGAGGCCGTGCGCTTCGGCCAGGTCGGTGCGCGCATCTGTTCGGTCACCCCGGGCATGATCGACACGCCCATGGGGCGCCAGGAGGCGGAGGCCCGTGACACGAGTGCCATGCTCGTTGACATGTCGCCGATCCACCGGGAGGGACGTCCAGAGGAGGTGGCGGCCGGGGCGGTCTTCCTTCTCTCCGACGAGGCGAGCTTCATCAGCGGGATCGATCTCCCCGTCGACGGCGGCCTGGTGGCGGCCATCCGTGGCGGAGGGGGAGTCCTGTCATGAGCTCGGTCGTGAACGTCAAGAGCCTGCTTGATCCGGAGTTGCGGCCGGTCCTCGACGCGTTCGAGCTCCCGGCCGTCGACGCCGAAGGCGTGGCGGCCATGCGGTCGGCCTCGTTCGTCTCGCCTGACCTCTCCGACGCGGTCACGCGCACCGACGACGTGGTTCCCGGCGATCCCCCGGTTCCCGTCCGGGTGCACCGGCCCAAGGATGCAGAAGGCCTCCTCCCTGCCATCGTCACCATCCATGGTGGCGGGTACGTCATTGGGTCCTACGACATGGACAGCCCACTGCTCGACCGCTGGTGTCCCAACCTCGGGGTGGTCGGCGTCTCCGTCGAGTACCGCCTCGCACCCGAGACAAGCTTCCCTGGACCGCTCGAGGACTGCTACGCCGCGCTGCGCTGGACCTACGACCACGCACACAAACTGGGTATCGACAAGAACCGGATCGGCATCTACGGGCTCAGCGCGGGAGGCGGCCTCGCTGCCGCGCTCGCACTGCTCGCGCGCGACCGCGGCGAGGTGCCGGTGGCCTTCGTCCTCCTTGACTGCCCCATGCTGGACGACCGTCAGCGCACCCCTTCCATACAGGCCGAGGGGCTCTACGTGTGGGGGGCGGGATCGAACGATTTCGGCTGGCGCTCGTATCTCGGCGCGCTGTACGGCTCCGACGACCTCCCGCCCTACGCGGCGGCCGCCCGCGAGACGGACCTATCCGGGCTCCCTCCGACCTGTGTGGTCGTGGGCTCCATCGACGGGTTCCGCGACGAGGACATCGACTACGCCCAGCGCCTGAACCAAGGCGGGGTGCCCTGCGAGCTCCACGTGATAGCCGGTCTCCCTCATGCGTACCTCCTGCGTGCCCGGCGCCGCCGCGGTCCAGCTCGCCATGCATTGCATGGACGACTGGCTCAGCCGGCAACTGGCCCGGTTAGGGGCCGCCTGAGGAGATCGGGCCACGTCTTATTTGGCCGGGGGCTTCCGCTTCCGCTTCCCGCCCATGTTGGCGTTCGACGCCGCCTTGGCCACCAGGTCGGGCACGATCTTGCCGAGCTCGGCCGGGTCCCAGCGGTCGCCCTTGTCGGCGGCCGGCCCTTCCACCCAGCCCTCGGCGACGCTGAGGTGGTCGCCCTGCACGTTGAAGACGCGGCCGGTGATGCCGGCCGACTCGGGGCTGCCGAGCCAGACGACGATCGGTGCGATGTTGGCCGGGTCGAAGGCGTCGAACTCCTCGGGCTTCTTCTCGGTCGGGGTGAAGCCCCCGCCCAGGTTCTCGGTCATGCGCGTCAGAGCGGCCGGAGCGATGGCGTTGACGGTGACGCCGTAGCGCTCGAGCTCCATGGCGGCGATGATCGTGAACGAGGCGATGCCGGCCTTGGCGGCGCCGTAGTTGGTCTGGCCCACGTTGCCGTAAATGCCCGAGGGTGACGTTGTGTTGATGATGCGGGCGTCGTTGGTCTCGCCGGCCTTGGTGCGGTTGCGCCAGTACTCCACGGCGTGGCGCGTGGGCGCGAAGGTGCCGCGCAGGTGCACCCGTATGACGGCGTCCCACTCCTCGATGGTCATGTTGACCAGCATGCGGTCGCGCAGGATGCCGGCGTTGTTGACCAGCACGTCGATGGTCCCGTAGGTGTCGATGGCGGCCTGAATCAACCGGCCCGCACCCTCGTAGTCCGAGACGTCGTCGCCGTTGGCCACCGCCTCACCGCCCATGCCGCGGACCTCGTCGACGACCTGACCGGCCGGACCGTCAGACGAGCCGGACCCGTCCACCTCGGCGCCGAGATCGTTGATGACCAGCTTGGCGCCCTGGCTGGCGAACTCGAGGGCGTGCTCGCGCCCGATGCCCCGCCCTGCCCCGGTGATGACGACGACCCGTCCGTCACAGATACCCACGTTGTTCAGCTCCTTTGGTGTTGTCGACGAACACGCCAAGTTGGTGCCACGACTTGAAGGCTCGGAGAGCCTCAAGCGTTCTTCGGCAGCTCCGAAAACGGCGTGGTGCGGTCGTTGTTGGGCTCCTTGGGGAGTCCCAGCACGCGCTCGCCGATGATGTTGCGCTGCACTTGGTCCGAGCCGCCGTAAATAGGCGGAGCCTGGGCGAACAACGCGATCTCGGTGATTCCGCGCGCCAACGATCCGCCGGAGGCGTCAGCCAGGGCGTGTGTGTCCTCGGAGTAGGAGTGGAGCGTACCGCTCGGGCCCAAGATGCCGAGACCCAGGTCGCGGCTGAGTCGCACGGTGTGGCTCATCATCAGCTTGGCGACGTTGGGGAGGCCTGCAATGTCACCGCCCTGCTCCTTGACGGCCTTGAGTCGCAGGCCGTTCATCCGGCCGAGCTCGCCGAGTGTGTAGAGCCTGACGAGGTCCTGGCGGATGACGGGATCCGTGTGCACGCCGCGGGATCGAGCCTCGTCGATGAACAGATCGACCCCACGAGCCAGTGCCCGCCAGACCTCCCCGGAGCCCTTGGACCGCCTTTTAGCCCGTTCGCCCGCGTCCAGAGACGGTACGCAGTCGCCCGCTCGGCGGGAGAGGTGACCAAGCACCGTGCCGGGCTGTGCGCCGACGCCGCCTCCGCCGGAATTCCCTCCTCCGGAGCCGAGGCCCGCCCGCTCGTTCATGAGCGTCGTGTTGGCTGCCGCCCAGCCCTTGTTCACGCCGCCGATCAACGCGCTGTCAGCAACCCGGGCATCGGTCAGGAAGACTTCGTTGAACAGTGCGTGTCCGGTCATCTCCCTCAGTGGACGCACATCGGCGCCCTCCTGATGCATGTCGAAGGCGAAGTAGGAGATGCCCTGATGCTTCGGCACGTCGGGATCCGTCCGAGCCAGCAGCATGCCTAGGTCGGAGAACTGTCCGCCCGAGGTCCAGACCTTCTGCCCGTTGATGACCCACTCATCGCCGTCCTGGACGGCCCGTGTTTGCAGGCCCGCCAGGTCCGAACCCGCTTGGGGCTCGCTGAAAAGCTGGCACCAGGCCTTTCGACCGCACACGATGTCCCGCACAAAGAGGTCGATCTGCTCCTGGGTCCCGTGGGTGGCGATGGTCGGCGCGGCCAGCAGAAGCCCCAGCCCTGCCGGAGCGCCGAGCGCTCCGAAGCTGGTGATCTCACGCTGGACCTGGACGGTATCGGCGCGAGCCATCGCCCGTCCGTAAGCCTTGACGGGAAGGCCGGGCGCAGCCCAACCTGCGAGGCCCAATCGTTCCCACCAATCGGCGACCGTCAGGTCGGGATCCCAATTGGCGCGCAACCAGTCCCGCAGATCGCTCAGCACGTCGTCCGTTTTGGCAGTATCGGTCACCGCTCGAACTTTCTCTCGGTCGTTCGTCTCGAACTGGTGGGCCAGAGCCTCTCGTCGGTCTTCACGGGAGTCAAAAGCATCCGGGGTCGCCAACCCACGGCATCCCTCGACGGGGCGCCGACCATGGGGAAGAATGGGAATTCACGTATGATATAACATATCATGACGTGGCGAACCCCAGCTTCGCACCCATGAAGAGCGGATGGAACTACGCCGACATGTGGGAGGCAGTTGCGGCCGCTCGCCCTCAGTCGCCGGCTCTCATACATGGCGATCTGGTCGTGTCGTGGCGCGGTTTCGACGAACGGGCCAATGGCGTCGCGTGGCGGTTGCTCCACGCCGGCCTCTCTCGCGACGGGAAGGTCGCGCAACTCCTCCGCAATCAGCCTGAGTTCCTGGAGTCCCTGTTCGCGATCTTCAAGGCGGGCCTCGTACCCGTCAACACGAACTTCCGTTACAAGGACGAGGAGCTGGTGCGGCTCTGGAAAGACAGCGAGACTTCAGCCGTGGTCTTCGGGGAGGAATTCGTCGACACGGTTGACCGGGTGAGGGGGCGCCTACCGAGGGTGCGAGCGTGGGTGTGCGTCGGTGCCGAAGAATCGTGCCCCAGCTGGGCCATGGCGTACGAAGAGGCGGCCACTGGCGAGACTTCGCCGGTAGTGACCGGTTGGGGCAGGGGGGGCGACGACCTGTACCTCCTCTACACCGGCGGGACGACCGGAAACCCGAAGGGGGTGATGTGGCGGCAGGACGACCTCTTTCGGATGCTCGAGACGGCGAAAGGGACCCGGCTCCCCGAGCCCCCTGATCCCAACGAATTCATTGCTCGCTTCGCTCGAGACACCATGACCTGTCTTCCCGCTGCTCCGTTGATTCATGGGACAGCCTGCTTCTTCGTGATGCCGATCCTGGCCCGTGGAGGGGCCGTCGTGACGTTGACCGATGCCTCGCTGAATCCGATTGAGGTGTTGGACACGGTCGTGGAGCGAAAGGTCAAAGGTCTCTGCATCGTCGGCGAGGCTTTCGCCAGACCTCTGCTCCGCGAGCTCGAGGCGGCGCCGAGCCGGTGGGACCTGTCTTCTCTCCGAGTGATCTTCTCTTCGGGCGCGATGCTGAGTACGCAGAGCAAGGAACGACTGCTTCGCTTCGCTAGCCAGTCCATGGTCGTCGACGGACTCGGAAGTTCTGAGTCGGGCAGCATCGCTCACTCGGTCGCCACCAACAGGGGTCGAACCGAAACAGCGAAATTCCGGCTCTCGCGCGACGCACGGGTCGTCGACGAGCACGGCGCTGACGTGCCACCGGGCGGATCGGGTCGTCTCGCGGTGTCGGGATTCCTCCCGCTCGGGTACTTCGGCGATCCGAAGAAGACAGCCGAGACCTTTTTGGAGATTGAAGGCCGTCGCTACGTGGTGGCAGGGGACTGGGCAGAAGTGAGCGAGGATGGCTCTATCAGGCTTCTGGGTCGAGGTTCGTCATGCATCAACACTGGCGGTGAGAAGGTCTATCCCGAGGAGGTCGAAGAGGTACTCAAGAGCGCAGGAGGCGTCGTCGACGCGGGGGTCGTCGGGCTTCCGGACGAGCGACTCGGAGAGGTGGTCACGGCGCTCGTCCAACTCGAGCCCGGATCGCAGGACCCAACGGACCAGTTGGTCGACTTTGTGAGGACCCGGCTGGCGGGTTACAAGGTGCCGAGACACTTCGTCATCGTCGAGGCGATCCCGAGGGGACCGAACGGCAAGATCGATCACGCCGTGCTCAAGGACCAAGCTCGAAGAGCGTTGCGCACCGAAGAAGCAACGCAAGAAGGCCGCTGAACTCTCCGTCATTTGACTCCCGGCTCGGGTCCTTTACGGAGCGATCTTCAACCAGCAGTCTCCACGATTTCGTCGGGGAGCTTTCTGATGATTGCGGTGCGCTCGGAGCGGGGCCCGATCCAGTTTACGGGGGAGGAGTATTCCTCCGGATGGTGGGCCTGCCAATACCCGATCGCGTCGGTCAGGTGGTCCCGCATTGCCTCGGCCGCAAGGTCCGGCTGTCGTGCAGTGAGTGCGGTCACCACTCGAACGTGCGCGGATACGACGGCGCGACGCCGCGCGTCGTCGATGGACAACCGGGCGAGAGAACCGTCAGCGATGGTTTTGAGAGACTCCGAAAAGATTTGGAGAGGAGTCGAGCCCGCCGCCTCCGCCACGAGCATGTGAAATCTCGCGTTTGCCTCAAGGTACTCCTCGAGTTGGCAGGTGGCCGCCTGCATGACATCGACGGTGCCCGACATCGAGTCGACTTGGGCCTGGGTCACATGGGAGGCGGCCAGTCGTGCCAGTTCGGGCTCAATCGCACGCCGGGCAACCAGCAGATCGCTCACGTCCACCCTGCGTAGCCGGAGGACGGCGGCAAGACCCTCGGCGAGGGCCTCCGAGCGCGGGTAGCGGACGATGGGTCCGCCGTCGCGTCCGGCACGAACCGTCACGATGCCCCAGCTCTCAAGCAGACGCAGAGCTTCCCGCAGGGTCCCTCTGCTGATGCCGAAGGCGTCGCCCATGTCCCGCTCGTTTGGGAGCCGAGCACCTTCGGGCAGATCGGCCTCGACAATGAGATCGACGATCTCACGCGCGACGCGGTCAGCGGTCTTGAGGGTGCGAGCCTGGCTGACCCGAGTCAAAGCTGGCTCAATTGTGAACTCCATCAGAAGCTCCTCCTACCGGCGACCGGCAGTGTCAAACCCAGTGACATTGAGAAAAAGGGCGAGTCCAAGGTCGGGGTCCGGAATGTATTTAGAACGGAGAACTGCGAATGAGCCGGCCCGGCAGTAAACCAGTCGCTTTTCCGTCCTGGTATGTCTGGGTCCCGGCCACGAAGGTGTGACGATATCCGTCTGCCACCTGCACCAAACGCCGTCCGCCAGAAGGCAGATCATGCTGCATTGTCGGGCGCCGTGTGATGAGAGCGTCCATGTCGATGACGTTGATGTCGGCACGCTTTCCCACCTGGAGCAGGCCGCGATCGGAGAGCCCAACAAGCCGCGCCGTATCGGCTGTCTGCATCTGCACTAGGCGTTGCAACGGGATCCGTCCGGAGTCTCGGTCCCTGCCCCAGTGGGTCAACAGGGTTGTGGGAAAGCTGCCGTCCGCGATGATGCCGACATGGGCTCCGGCATCGCTGAGGCCGACGACGGTGTCGGGGTGGACCGAGCAGCTCGCGAACGATGTCGAGGTCGCCTGGGACGAGGTTGCTTATGTAGCGCGTAGAGCAGGTTTTGGCCATCCCCTTCCGACAGGATCTCGTAGATGAGCTCTGCCGGGTGCATTCCCTCGCCGCTCGGCGCGGGCAGCAATGCTGTTCTCTGGGCGCGGGTTCGTAGTTCGGGGGGTCGCTCAGCTCGAAGAGGCGCTCGTACGAGTAGATCAAGCGTCCGATGGTACGGCCTGACTCGTGCAGGGCTATCTGTGCTTCGACGAGTCTTTCCCTGAACCCGTCCTGCCGCATGATCGCGAGCTGGCGCCCGACCGGCTCATTGGAGAAGGGGGTGTACACCGAGTTCCTCGAGAATGGGTTGAGGCTCGTGTCGAGCCCCATTACCAGTCCAACCCCTCTAACGGGCACCTGCGCCGTTATGGAGAGGCCCTCAGCCGTGGCGTTCGAGAGCAAGTCCAACACCTGACGGTAGACCAGAGGCCGATCGGCGTTCTGAATCAGTGCGAAGCTAACCGGGCGACCGGAGGCCACTGCAATGTGTCGGAGCAGATCGAACTCCGCCTCGGCATCCGTGAAGTCGGTGACGAGCTGGACGAGCCCTTTACCTGTCTCGCCCATCGCCCTAGCGATCGAGGTCAGTTCGTCGCCCGCTGCCGTCAGCGTGGGAATGTGCTCGCCGGCAATGGTTCGATGGGCGATTGTCCGTGAAGAGGAGAAGCCCATGGCGCCATCGATGACCGACTGACGAACGATCTCCGCCATGCGGTCGATCTCCGATTCTGTCGCCGGACACATCGAACCGGGCGCGGTCGCCCATGACGTAGATCCTGCACGGGTGTATGAGGGGCGTAGACGCCGATGTCGATGTCGTGCGGCACGTTATCGAGGTATTGGAGGTACTCGGCGAACGATTCCCATTCCCACGAGATCCCCTCGTGGAGCACGGTCCCTGGAATGTCCTCGACACCCTCCATGAAGTCGATCAACCGCTGGTGGTCATCCACTCGGACAGGTGCGAACCCCACTCCGCAATTGCCTGAGATCACCGTGGTGACGCCGTTGGTCGCTGACGGTGTCAACTCGGACTGCCAGGTCGCCTGGCCGTCGAAGTGGGTATGTACGTCGACGAACCCAGGGGTCACGGTGAGGCCGTTCGCTTCGTACGTCATTACGCCCGTCACCGCATCGGTTCCGACATATGAGATCAGCTCATTACTCACAGCGACATTCCCGATGTACGGGTCCATGCCTGAGCCATCGATGATGGTTCCGTTCTGCAATGACGAAGTCATGAGCAGGGGATCCCATTTAGCGCGCCTTTCTCTGTGTACGGACCATGCGTGCCCACCCTCTTGGTGGCGAGCTCGCGCTGAAATGAGTTGCGAGCAGAACACCCTGAGTAAACGTTGGCTATCGCAGCGACCGAGTACTTCGGCCGTTCGGGAACGGCTCCCACAATGTTCGGACCATGACGAGACGGCCCAGCACCAGGCTGGACCTACTCGGCCCGAATACGGTATAAAGGATACCAGTACGAGGTTTGGCCAGCGAGGGGCGTTCGCGGGGACTGCGATCGCGCAAGTGGACTTGCGGCGACTGACGCCACTCTCCCCTTCCGATCTAACTTGAGGAGTCCAAAGTGTCAGACATTGACGAAATCCCTCGCATCATTTCGGTGGACGACCATGTGCTGGAGCCACCGGATCTGTGGTCGGCTCGGCTTCCAGAGTCACTGCGTGAGGCCGGCCCTCGGGTTCGAGAGGGAACGAATCCGAGTCAGCGAGGAGCAGGTCGGCGGCCAGCTGAAGTTTCGTTGGGAGCGTGATCCGGAAGGTGGTTGGGCCGACCTTTGGTACTACGAGGATGTGGTGAGCCCGCTCCTTGTGCCTGTTGCCGCGGTGGGATTCGAGGAGCACGGGTTCATTCCCATCACGTTCGATCAGGTGCGCCCCGGGTGTTGGGAGCAGTCGGCGCGGCTCGCCGACATGGACCATGAACCACGTCGAAGCGTCCCTTTGCTTCCCAAACACCCTGCCCCGGTTCTGCGGCCAGACCTTCCTCGAGGCGAAGGACCGGGATCTCGCCGCTGCCTGTGTCACGACGTACAATGACTGGATACATTGACGAGTGGTGTGCTGGCGAGGGTTACGGCCGACTTCTCCCAGTGGCGATCCTTGCCGCTCTGGTCGGTGGAGGCATGCTGCGACGAGGTGCGGCGAGTGCGTCGACCGGGGTTGTCACGCCATCACATTTCCGGAGAACCCCTATCCCTCTCGACCTTGCCATCGCTGCACACTTCGGCCTGGGACCCGCTCTTCGCAACATGTGAAGAGCTCGATGTCGTCGTGTGCATGCATATTGGCTCCTCGTCGAAGATGCCGGCAACTTCGCCGGACGCGCCGTGGATTGTGTCATCGACTCTGACCTTCGAAAACGGCATGCATTCGCTGATCGATTTCATCTTTGCGGGGATATTCGACCGGTTTCCGCGATTGAAGGTCGCGTATTCCGAGGCACAGGTTGGTTGGATCCCCTATGTGCTGGAACGCGCCGATAAGCTCTGGGCTGAGCGCACCGACAACTCGTTCGGGCACTCATCTCCCTCGGAAGCCCTCGGAATACGCGGCTGAGAACGTGTACGCCTGCATCTTCGATGACGAGACCGGACTGAGGAATCGAGACGCGATCGGGATGAGCAGGATCTGCTTCGAAACGGATTACCCGCACGCGGACTCGACCTTCCCGGATTCGCGCGAATTCTTGAAATGATCGCCAAGCAAGCCGAACTTGTCGGCTGGCGAGCTCTATCTCCTCGCTCGAGGGAATGCGATTGAGGCATTCGGGCTGCAGAAGTATGGCATCGATAAGTGACGTCACGGTCCCCGCGATACATCGTCGGGCATATCGGTGATCTGACGTTCGATCGGATGGATGCAGACCCGCATCCACTGCAGGGCCTCGAAGTGGTTGAACTGGATGGCGATATCGCGACCAGCTATGCGGGCCGTCTTCTCGCCGACCTTGGAGCCCGGGTGCACGCGGGTACGTGCAGAGGACCGAGAAGACCCTGTGCAACGTCGCGGAGCGTCGCCAGACGGGGCATGGGCAGTGACGGAGGATGCTCTCTTTACAGCTCTGAACCACGGAAAAGAGCTGCTGTCGATTCCTCGGCTCGAGATCGCCTCGCCTTCTGGAGATGCTCTCGACGGCCGATGTCGTGCTGGCTGGCCGACGCACGCTCGACGATGACGAGGTCGTCGAAGCTGCGCCAGGACGAATCCTTCGTTGGTCGTCGGCCTCGGATCGGTCTGCGGCGAAACGAGCGAGGGGCCCGCGGTGGTTGCCGCTGCACGCCGCAGCGATGAGCTGGTGTCAGCTCCCTTGATCGGGAGGATCGACCGGATGCCGCTTCCACCGCCCTTCGAAATCGTTGCCTACCAGGGCGGTGTCCATCTCGCTGGAGCGATCCTATCAGCGTGTTATGCGGCGGCAATCTCGGGACGCGGGCAAGTGGTCGGCGTCGACATCGCTGGCACGCTGTTCTCCTTCATGCACGTGGTCTCCACGATCAGCCAGGTGGGGGATGCCGGTTCGTTTGTGAGAAGTGGTCGGCGATTTCCCGGGTCCGGCGGCGCCTATCCGTTTGCGATCTTTCCTGCGGCCGATGGCCATGTCGCGTGCATCTGCCGGTCTACGGCGGATTGGCGCAAACTCGTGGCCATGATGGGCGAATCCGGACTGGTCAAAGGAAGAGCGATTTCAGGACCCCGTCGCTATTGCTCGTGAATGCCCGTCCGAGGCCGATGCGCTCGTCATCCCTTGGTTCCGCCAAAAGACGAGGGACGAATTGTTCGAGCATGGCCAGAGAGGCAGGGCTACCGCTCGCTCCGGTGAAGCGGGTCACGGAAGTGTTGGAAGATCCGCAGTTCAACTACCGCGACTCCTTCGGTCCGGACATTGCAATAGGGGGGAAGAAGGTACAGGCGGATGCAGTATCCGTACAGATTCTATTGCCCTACTTACGAAAACAGCTCTCCTTCGGGACGGTCCGGCCAGGGCGACCACGCACCGACTGTCCGGCCTGGCGGCGATTCATCGAGGCGAGCTGGCATCTTTTCGGGGCTCCGAGTCCTGGACTTGAGCTGGGTCTGGTCTGGACCGATGGTCAGCGCTTCGCTGGCGGATTTGGGTGCGGATGTCATCAAGCTGGAGAACCCCGACAGGCTCGACAACGCGCGCCTTCGGGCGAGGCCACTTCGTGACGGCGTTCCGGTCGAGGGTCCCTTGGTCGAGATCTCTCAGTACTTCCACCAGAACAACCGCGGCAAGCGCAGCATGTATCTCGACATCAAGGATCAGGCCGGCGCCGAGATGTTCCGACGGCTCGTGCGGGTCAGTGACGTGGTCGTGGAGAATCTGACACCAGGAGTGTTCGACCGGGCGGGCCTCGGATATACCGACGTTGTCCGCGACAATCCAAGTCTGATCTGGCTGGCTGCCTCTGCTGTCGGCCGCGGCGGGCCGCTCGCTGGTTTGCGCGCATACGCCCCGATCATGTCATCTCTCGCCGGCATCGAGGGATTGGTCGGGTATGACGACGACCCAGAGTTGGGCATGCTGGGTTTCCCCCTCGGCGACGCCAACGCCGGATCCCATGCCCTGTTCGCGCTCCTGGCGGCACTTGTTGGCCGTCAACGTGACGGCCGTGGCCGGTATATCGACATGTCGCAGACCGAGGCGGGGACAGCGATCCTTGTCGAGCCACTTGTCGAAGCACAGCTTCGTGGCAACGTCCCCGGCGCTTCGGGTGCCACACATCCGGAGTTCGCCCCGCATAGCCATTACCCGTGTAAGGGGTCTGACAAATGGGTGGCCATCGCCGTGACCGATGAAGATATGTGGCGCAGGTTCGCAGCACAGGTAGGCGGGCCCGCTCTGGCGGGCGACCCGAGGTATGCGACGTCGCTATCTGCGACATCGCCGAGCGTTCAGAAATCGACCAGATGATCTCGGCATGGACATCGCAACGGTCACGCGAATCCGTCATGCCCAGCTGGTGGACAGTGATGTCACCGCCGCCCCGGTCTTCACCGTCGACGAGGCTCGGGCTGGCCTTCGGATGCGTATCTGGGCACTGTGTCGCCATCCGGTCACCGGCGATGAGGATCTCGCTCCGATCCCATGGAGATGAGCGACACGCCCTGGAGCATGTCTCGGGCGGCTCCGCTCGTTGGAGAGCACACCGAGGAGATCTTGCTTGATGTGCTGGGACTCAACGCCGACGAGTCGAAGAGCTACATCGAGCGGTTTAGGGGGCGGGACGCGCCAGCGGCAACAACTGCTACGGGCGGATGAGACTAACCATCAACGGGAGCCCTTGCGGGCGGCTGCGCCATGCTGGGGATATTGTGATTTTCATCACGTTTCGCGCTGTGATCGAGGAATGAAGCTATGTCAGCGATTGAAACTCAGAAGAAAGAGGGCGTTGCCTGGATCTCGCTGAATCGTCCCGAACGGCTCAATTCGTTCACCCCCGAGTCCTACCGCCTTTTGCGCGACGCCGTTCGTACAGCTGAGGCCGATGACGATGTCGACATCGTTGTGATTTCTGGCACAGGGAGGGCGTTCGCGACGGGGGCAGATCTCGACGCCTTAGATGAAGCCGTATCGGATCCGGACCCCACTGCTATCTTCGCGTTCGGCAACAACTTTCCGTTTGAGTCAATTCGAGACTGCACGAAGGTTACGATCGCTGCCGTGAACGGCATGTGCCTCGGTGCCGGCATGGTCATCGCTGCATCTTGTGACCTTGTTATCGCAGTTGATGGCGCCTCATTCAGCCTTCCCGAGGGCCGAGTGGGAATTGCTGACCCGTTTGCCCCCGCGGCCCTCTACGGCAAGATCTCCGCGAACTACCTCAAATATCTTGCGTTGACGGGTGAATCGATTTCGGCCCAGCAGGCACACGACATCGGTTTGGTGACGCTCGTCGTAGTGGAGGACGACGGCAACACTCTCGTCGCGGCAACTGCAGAGCTGATTAAGGCAGTGCGAAGAACGACGCCGACGGCTCGACGCCTGTACAAAAAATATATTGACGACCTGCTGCCTAGGGCCCGCGCCAAAGATGCGTACGAAGCACTCCTGAGTCAAGAGGGGCGATCGGCCCTTGCGGCCTATCTCTCACGCCGGCACTGAAGCAGGGAGAGGTCGTTGCTCGGATAACGCGTTCCACTGGGACAAGGCCAACGAGGTGAACAGTGGAAGGCCGGTCGGACTCGGTTGCGTCACGGGCGCAGCACAAGGCCAGTTTCATCGTCACGTTTTGCAACTGACGAAGGAAATCTTCAGAACGTTCGGGACAGACATCCGCGACAGTTCAGTTCATCCATACGCCGTGGAACCAATGATGACTTGACCGAGATCAGGCGCACCGTAGAGAGCGTTGGACGCACTTCGCATTTGGCCTTTGTTGCCACTCGCGGGCCGAAGACCCGCTGAGGAATCCGGAATCGGGCGCGGAATTCGACCGTGTCGACTCGTCGTGGCGGATGCGGGATCCTCCGCACTCGACAGCGATGCTCACGTGCCGCTGGCGGATCTCTCCGTCGTCGTCCCGCGACCTGACCATTGGAACGACAATGCCAGGTCTTGTGCCCTTACCCTCTCAGCACGGGCACCCGTCTTTACCTTCGCCGAGCTGATTGCGCCGGCCCGTCGGTCTTGCGAGAGATGACATATTCCAATGCGGGAGATTGCATCCGCTGGTACCCGCGGATCAGACTGACTCAAAACACAGTGAGAACCGCTTCACCGATGCCGGTGATCTCCTCCTGCCTTGAAAGGGAGTCACTCGAGACCCCCACGGTGCCCCGCACAAGGCTTCTGTTGGCTATTGGTACGATTTCAACCCGTGAGTTTCGTTCGCCGTGGGAACTCAGACCCATGGTCGGGCCGACCGATGTCACGTCTGAATTTGTGACTTCCCCTTCCGGTCGATGGGGGCACCACCGCGCGGTTACGCTGTATATTTAATATATCGCTGAGTAATGCGTGACTGTCGAGCGTCCCGTAACTCGGGGCCAGCAAGAGCGCTTGATTGCGCAGCTTAGTTACGCAGCGGGTTCCGGAGCTTCGGGACTTTGAATACTGTCGCATGGCCGGAGGGAGAATGACATGGACAACGGGGTGAGCGAGGCTGATTCGACCGATCCTCAGTACGATGCCATTGTCGTAGGGGCGGGCCTCGGTGGCATCTACCAGCTCTACCGACTCCTGGACCTCGGCGCGAATGTGACCGTGTTGGAGGCATCATCGGGGCTGGGCGGGACGTGGTATGACAACCGCTATCCCGGCGCCCGATTCGATTCCGAGAGCTTCACTTACGGCTACTCATTCTCGAAAGAGCTGCTCGACACCTGGACCTGGAAAGAGCGGTTTTCGGATCAGCCCGAGAACCTTCGCTACCTCGAACACGTTGCCGACTTGTTCGACCTTCGGCGGTACATGCAGTTCGACTGTCGGGTTGAGCAGGCCAGGTGGAACGAACAAGCCTCCTGCTGGGAAGTACAAGTGTCGGACGGGAGGACGCTGACCACTCGGCTCCTCGTCACCGCTGTCGGGCAGCTCTCAATCCCGACACCGCCGAAGCTGGAGGGCCGCGAAACGTTTCGGGGGCTCGCATTTCATACCCACGATTGGCCACACGAAGGAGTCGACCTGAAGGGGAAACGGGTCGGGGTTATCGGAACGGGGGCCACCGGGGTGCAGCTGATCTACACCATTGCCGAGCAGGTCGAAGAGCTCACGGTCTTTCAACGTCGCCCGAATTGGTGCGCGCCGCTGAAGAACAGCCCGATTTCAGATGAGGAAATGAACGACATCAGGTCCCGGTACGACGAGATCTTCGCGACGTGCGCCAGGAGTCCGGCAGGGTTTCATCCATGAGCCGGATCGTCGCCGGTTCAGCGAAGTTCCGCGCGAGGAGCGCATCGCGAAGTGGGAGCAGGCCTACGGAGAGCCGGGATTCGGTATCTGGCTCGCCAACTTTCGCGAGATCTTCACGGACGAGGAAGCGAATGCCGAGTTCTCGGAGTTCATCGCTGGGAAGATCCGCGAGCGGGTGAAGGACCCGGTGTTGGCGGAGAAGCTAATTCCGAAGGATCACGGGTTTGGGTACCAGCGAGTGCCGCTAGAGACCAACTACTACGAGGTCTACAACCGCGACAACGTGACGCTGGTTGACCTTCTGGAGACCCCAATTGAACGGATCACCGAAACCGGCATACGCACAACAGAGGACGAATACGACCTCGACGTCATAGTCTACGCGACGGGGTATCGACGCGATCACAGGTGCTTACGACCATATCGATTTTCGGGGCGTGGGAGATCAACGCCTCTCGGACAAGTGGAAGGACGGACCGGTGAGCTACATGGGCCTCACCGTCAGCGGATTCCCGAATTTGCTCTTCGTGGCGGGACCGCAGAGCGCATCGGCGTATGTCAACTATCCGCGTGGCATCGAAACCAGCGTGAACTGGGTATCTGATCTTGTGCAGTTCATGGACAAGCACGGGCTCAAGCGTGTCGAAGCGACACCAGAATCCGAGGCGGAATGGATGAAGGAGCTCGCGGAAGCACAATCGATAATGCTCATTCGAAAAGGGAAAGGCTGGTTCACTGGCTACAATTCGAACGTTGAGGGCCACGAACATCCGACACCGCGGTTCATGGTCTATAGCGGTGGCGCGCCGAAATACCGCAAGATGATTACAGCGGTGGCGGATGCCGACTACCGCGAACTCCAGTTCGACTGAGCAACAGCTGATGAGCAGCCAGCCGCTCGCCCTTTGTCGTATTCGAAACTGTCAGCTAGCTCGCTCGTCCCAATAGCCCTGCGATTCGAAGTACTCGACCACGAGAGTACCGGCGCCAGCCACATGTTCCGCTGCCACCCGGCCAGCCTCGTCAGGATCCCGTTTCCGTAGGGCCTCCATAAGTTCCGAGTGGTCGCGGGCAGTGAGGCGGGCCCAGTCCGGAAGAAACGCATAGAAACGCGCGGAATCTGCCTGACGGTCGTCTTCATCAGGGCGAGTATCTTCGGGCTGTCGGCGGCAGTGTTGATGATGCGGTGGAACTGCCAGTTAAGGCTTTCGACGACGTCGAACGCATCCGTCTTGGAGGCCTCAGTGAGGTTCTTTGTGTTCATTTCGAGATCCATGAGCGCATCGTCGGAAAGTCGCTCGCAAGCCTTGGCGGTGAGCCGGGCCGCCAAGGCCCCGTGGGCCCAATAGATGTCCTCGACGTCCTGGCGGGCCATGCGAGCGACGCGGAAACGGCGGTTAGGCCGGGCTTCAATCACGCCTTCGTGAGAGAGCATGAGAAGTGCCTCGCGGACCGGCATCGTACTTACTGCGTGCTGGCGGGCTATGCCGTCCTGCGTGACGGCCTCCCCTTGTCGCAATTCGCCGGTCAGAATCGAATCTCGCAGCATGTCAGCGATCTTCGTGCTCAATGACTCCGCGTAGATACGCTTGTCAGCCCGGGGCGCTGACCGCTGAGAATGTACGACCACTCTCTTCACGCTACTCCGCGGATGAGAATGAAGGTGGACTTACCGGTGATCCGGGAGACCGGTAATGGACGCCATTAGAAATTACCGCTAGATTTCGGAAATGGTAAGTTCGCTTTTGGCGCCCGCCCTCGAATCGGCGGTCGACCCCTTTTCCGAGCGTCACGACCGCAACAGGAATGACATGCTGGAGAAGCTCGCGGAGATCGGCGCGTTGCTCGACGAAGTCGAGGGCGGAGGCGGCCGCGAGTCTATGGAGCGACTTCGTTCCCGCGGAAAACTGCCGATCCGCGAGCGCATCGCCAACGTCCTTGACGAGGACTCCCCATTTCTCGAGATCAGTCCACTCGCAGGCTACGGGTCCGACTATTCGCTCGGTGGTGGAATGGTTGTCGGCATCGGGGTGATCGCCGGCACGGAGTGCGTTGTGATGGGGAATGATCCGTCCGTCCTCGGTGGGGCGTTGACGCCCTTTGCGCAGAAGAAGTGGGCCCGAGCCCTCGAGATCGCGAGGGCGAACCGGATTCCCTATGTGAGCTTCGTGGAGTCGGCTGGAGCAGATCTCCGTATGGACCGCCGAGAAGGGAGCAGTCGCACCAGCACGACGCATTTCGCCGAGACGGGCCGACAGTTCTACGACCTCATCGAACTGTCGAAGTTGGGGGTTCCATCCGTCTGCGTGGTCTTCGGGTCATCGACTGCGGGCGGTGCGTACCAACCAGGCCTATCGGACTACGTGATCGTGGTCGACCAGCAGTCAAAGATCTTCCTGGCCGGCCCGCCGTTAGTGAAGATGGCGACGGGAGAAGTCAGCAACGACGAGGAGCTCGGCGGAGCTCGACTCCACGCGGAGGTGTCAGGCCTCGGCGACTTCCTTGCCGTGGACGAGATGGATGCACTTCGATTGTGTCGCGAGGCGATCTCCCATCTGAACCGGCTGAAGCCCGGACCCGATCCGGTCACTGCCCATCCCGACCCGCCGCTCTTCGACTCCGAGGAGCTTCTGGGCTTGATCAGTCCCGATCTCCGCGAGCCGATTGACATACGCGATGTCATGGCGCGTCTTGTCGATGGGTCGAGGTTCGAGGAGTTCAAGTCGCGCTATGGAACCACTCTGATCTGCGGATGGGCGGAGATACACGGCTACCCGGTGGGGATTCTTGGCAACAACGGCGTCATCTACCCCGATTCGGCTCAAAAGGCCGCCCATTTCATTCAACTATGTAATGAGACGAACACACCCCTCGTCTTCCTCCAGAACATAACCGGGTTCATGGTTGGTCGAGATTTCGAGGCCGACGGGATCGTCAAGAAGGGAGCGCAACTAATCAACGCGATTGCAAACTCCACTGTCCCCCATTTGACGGTCACCGTGGGCTCCTCGTATGGAGCGGGCACGTATGGGATGTCAGGCAGAGCGTTCGGCAACCGATTCACGTTCCTTTGGCCGACGGCGAAGATCGCCGTCATGGGCCCCAAGCAGATCGCCGGTGTCATGTCGCAGGTGCGACGAGCCCGAGCGGAACGGAAGGGGATCCCGTTCGATGAGGAAGACGATGCTCGCACCGTCGCTGCAGTGGAAGAAAACCAGGAACGAGGATCGCTTGCGCTCGCCGCAACAGGTGCGGTCAGCGATGACGGGATCATCGACCCGCGCGACACGCGGACGGTGCTCGGGTTCTGCCTCTCGGTCGTCCGCAACAGTCCGATCGAGGGTGCTCAGGGTTACGGGGTATTCAGGCTGTGATCCGCTCCCTGCTTGTTGCAAACCGCGGGGTGATCGCACGGCGTGTGTTTCGTACGGCACATCTTCTCGGGATTCGCTGCATCGCCGTCTACGTGGACTCAGATAAGGATGCTCCATTTCTCCGTGACGTGGACGAGTCCATTCGGCTCACTCAGGGCTATCTGAACGGTCCGGAGATCGTCGAGGCCGCGCTCGCTGCCGGCGCGGACGCGGTGCATCCTGGCTACGGATTCCTCTCGGAAAACGCGGAGTTCGCCCAACTGGTGCTCAATGCAGGCATCACATGGATCGGGCCGTCACCAGCGGTCATCGATGCGATGGGTGACAAGCTTGCCGCCAAGAGGACCGCTATCGAAGTGGGTGTTGCCACCTTACAATTCTCCGACGACCCCATGGCGGATCAGAACCTCGAATTCCCGGTCCTCGTCAAGGCCGTCGGAGGCGGGGGCGGCAAGGGCATGAGAATCGTCGAATCGGCGAACGAGTTGGCCGAGGCCGTCGCGACTGGCCGCAGGGAGGCGCTCGCCGCCTTTGGCGATGACCGCGTCTTCGTCGAGACATACGTACGGCGGGCCCGTCATATCGAGATTCAGATAGTCGGTGACTCATTCGGGAACGTGCAACACCTCGGCGAACGGGAATGCTCAATCCAGCGCCGGCACCAAAAGGTGATCGAGGAATCGCCGTCGCCGGCGGTCGATGCTGGCCTGAGAGAAGCAATGAGCGATGCAGCCATCCGGCTTGCTCGGTCGATTGGTTACCAATCGGTTGGAACCGTCGAGTTTCTCCTCAACGACGAGACCAAAGAGTTCTACTTCCTCGAGATGAACACCCGCTTGCAGGTAGAGCACGCAGTGACGGAGGAGGTGACCGGCGTGGATCTGGTTGCTCTTCAGATCGGAATCGCCGAAGGCGCCGCCGTTCCGACTCTCGAGACGGCCGCTGGTCATGCGATCGAAGCTCGTCTTTACGCGGAGGACCCATCGGCAGGGTTCCTGCCGGCCGCGGGTCAACCTCGTCGCATTTCACCCCGTCACCGGTGATGGGGTGCGATGGGAGTCGGGCGTGGAGTCCGGTTCGACTGTCGGGGTCGAATTCGACCCGATGCTCGCCAAGGTCATTGCCAAGGGCGGCACCCGAACCGAGGCTGCACGCAGGCTGGCCTTCGCACTGGAGGGACTACACATCGGAGGTGTCACGACCAATCGTGAGTTTCTGGTGGCCACACTGCGACACGAAGCGTTCCTCGCTGGCGACACGACGACGGACTTCATCGAGCGGATTCGTCCGATCTCGCCCGATCCCGATGCGGAGGCAGCGGCGTTGATCGGCACCCTCTGGCTCCAGGGGCGGAATCGCTCCGCAGCGCCCGTCCTGCCCACTATGCCCAGTGGGTGGCGAAACACCCGACTGCCTTTCCAGCATGTGCGACTGTCCCGCGATGGCGAGCGAATCGACGTCAGGTATCAAGCACGTCGGGATGGCAGGTTCACCCTGAGTAACGGGCAAGTGGTTCGAGTCCACGCTTGGTGCCCGACGGGCCTCGATTTCGAAATGGATGGGCGCCGCTCCAGGCATCGCGTTACCTCCGCCGGTTCCGGGCTCTACGTGCAACTGTCTACCGGCACCGTCAGTTTCGAGGTCGTGCCCCGCTTCGAGCTGTCGACGGCGCGGGGTCCCATGGGTGGACTTGTCGCACCGATGCCCGGTGTCGTGCTCGATGTACGGTGCACCCTAGGAGAGAGGGTTGTTGCCGGTCAACCGCTCGTCGTCCTCGAAGCGATGAAGATGGAGCACCATGTAGCGGCGCCGGATGACGGAGTCGTGGCGGAACTGTATGTGAAGACAGGGCAACAAGTGGAGAACGGTGCCGTCCTCCTTGTGTTGGATGCCATCGAGGAGGAGGTGGCGCCATGACAGTACCTGTTCGCATCGCGAACTGCTCCGGGTTCTACGGTGACCGCAGCTCGGCAGCCATTGAGATGGTCGAAGGCGGTCCCATCGATGTTCTGACCGGTGACTGGCTCGCAGAGCTCACGATGCTGATTCTCGCCCGGACGCGTGCAAACCGTCTTGGAGGCGGATATGCGCGGACGTTCGTCGATCAAATGGAGCAGGTGATGGGGACCTGCCTCGATCGAGGCATCAAGGTGGTCTCGAATGCCGGGGGTCTCGATCCCGCTGGGTGCGCCGAGGCTGTGTCGGAGGCAGCTGACCGGCTTGGCCTTCGTCCGACGATCGCCTATGTCGATGGCGACGACCTCCTACCCCGGCTCGACGACCTTATTCTTGCCGGCGTCTCGTTCGACCACCTCGATACGGGTGCACCAATAGGCGACCCCTCGCGATTCGTGACGGCCAACGCATATCTGGGGTGCTGGGGCATTGTGGACGCCCTCCGGGGAGGCGCCGACATTGTCGTGACCGGTCGCACGACGGACGCTGCCGTCGTGTGCGGGCCCGCTGCCTGGCATCACGGTTGGGACCGAGGGGACTGGGATGCCCTGGCCGGCGCGGTGATCGCAGGTCACATCATTGAGTGCGGCCCGCAAGCTACCGGCGGTAACTATTCCTTCTTCACAGAAGTTGCAGGAATGGCGAGGACTGGTTTCCCTTGGGTCGACATTGCGTCGGACGGGTCCTTTGTTGTCGGGAAACACGATGGGACCGGCGGGGAGGTTTCGGTTGGAACGGTCACCTCGCAGCTGCTTTATGAGATCGCGTCACCCGCCTACCTCGGACCCGACGTCACCGCGCGATTTGACACCGTTCGGCTTGACGAAGTCGGTCGGGACCGGATTCGTATCAGCGGCGCACGAGGAGAGCCACCCCCGCCCACGCTGAAAGTGGCGATGAACGAGCAAGCCGGTTACCGCAACGATGTGAGCGTCGCGCTCACCGGCATGGACATCGAAGAGAAGGCTGCCCTCATCGAAGAGGCCTTCTGGATCGCTTGTCCGTACAAACCCGAGGACTTCGCAAGCGTATCGACACGAGTGGTTCACAGCGAGAAAGTCGATCCGAGAACCAACGAAGAGGCCATCGCTTTGTGGAGGCTGACGGTAAAGGACCCGGACCAGCGGAAGGTCGGTCGGGCGGTCTCGAATGCGGTGGTCGAACTCGGGCTGGCGACGATCCCAGGGTACTTCCTTGTCGGCGGAGGTCCTGGCCCCGGCCGACCTTACGGCGTCTACCGACCGGCGTTGGTTCCGAGTGACCTCGTTCCGCAACGCGTCGTGACACTGGGTGGTCCGACAACGGTGGTCGATTCGGTCTCTCCTGCCGGGAGCGTCCAGATCCTCCTCCCCCGTGAACCGGACGCCTCTCCGACGAGAGGCCCCACGGTTGCGACCCCTCTCGGACGGCTGTTCGGTGCCAGGTCAGGTGATAAGGGCGGAAATGCCAACCTCGGCGTGTTCGCCCGAAGCGTCGAGGCATGGCTCTGGCTCGATGCGTATCTCACAACGGAGAAATTGCAGGAACTGCTGCCCGAGACAGCCAGCTTGAGTGTTGCGCGGTATCGCCTGCCCAATCTACTCGCCCTCAATTTTGTCATTGAGGGACTGTTGGGGGAGGGCGTGGCGGCGTCGACGCGTCAAGACTCTCAGGCAAAGAGCCTCGGGGAATGGTTGCGAGCGCGCATGGTCGAAATCCCCGAAGTTCTCCTCCCGCCAAGTCGGTGACAACGATGCTGCGCAGGAATTCGGTCTCATGACGACGGCGACCGCCGAGCGAGTAGGCGATATTCAACTGCTCCTGCAGTCACTCGGTCGGCCGCATCGAGTCCTCGACCGCGAGAGCGAAGAGGCCCTCACCGGTCGCCAACGCGAGCTTCTCGACGACCTCCAGCGCCATTTCTTTGCCGAGGGATTTGCTCAGCTGACCATGGCGGCTTTGGCAGCAAACCTCCGTTGTTCATTGCGGACGCTCTACGCCCTAGCCCCGGGTCGTGACGAACTCGTCCTCATCGCCGTCGATCGGAATCTTTGGCGGGTGGGCCATTCTGCCTATACGGCCATCATGCCCGGAATGTCGGCTCTCGAAGCGCTGCGCGCCTACTTGCGGGCTGCAAACGTCGCGGTGAGCGAGCGTTCAGCGGCATTCGCTCGCGACCTGGCCGCCGTGCCAGCGGCGAAGAGCCTGGTGGAGGGACACCGCCAGTATCTCTACGAGGCGACCAAGGCAATTCTCGACCTGGCCGTGAAGCGGGGCGAGATTTGTCCAGTCAACACGACGGCTGTGGCGCGCGTCCTCGCAGGACTCGGGGGTCTCTTCTCTCAGTCGGATGTGATCCCGACGCTCGAAGGCTCGCCGAAGGAGAGCGCCGACGAGGTCCTTGACATCATGTTGCGAAGCCTGGAGCGAAAGCGATCATGACCGATATCGATGAGCTCGCAAACGATCTGCGGGACGAGCAAGACGCACTTGACGACGTCGTCGCCCAGCTTTCCGACGAGCGATGGCAGATGCCTAGTCCGAGCCCTGGCTGGACTGTCGCCGACCAGATCGGTCATCTGTCGTACTTCGACGCCGCGGCAGTGCTCGCCTGCGAGGATCCAGGAAGGTTCCGCTCCGAGGTCGCTGAGTTGAGGGCTGCTGAGGATCTCGACGCGCTGACGCTGGGACGGGGACTCGATGCGAAAGAACGACTCGGAATATGGCGCGCTAACCGAGATCGGCTTTTCGCCACTGCGAGCCGTCTCGACGAACAAGATCGAGTCCCGTGGTACGGACCATCGATGGGTGCGAAGTCATTCATCACAGCGCGTCTCATGGAGTGCTGGGCTCATGGCCAGGATGTGTGCGATGCCATAGCAGTGGAGCATGTCGCAACCGATCGATTGCGTCACGTAGCCGAACTCGGCTTCAGGACCCGAGCATGGTCTTACGTCAACCGTGGTTTGACCGTTCCCGATGTGCCTGTTCGGGTCGAGCTCGTCGCCCCCTCCAGAGATGCCTGGCCCTTCGGGCCCAGTGAGGCGACTGAGCGGATCCAGGGGGCGGCCGTCGACTTCTGCTTGGTTGTAACGCAGCGTCGACACGTCGACGATACGGATCTCGTCATCGATGGCCTGTCGGCCCGAGAGTGGATGGAGATAGCGCAGGCGTTCGCCGGTGGGCCAACGAATCCGAGACGACAAGGAGAAGACGGATGAATGCGCTTGTGGAAGCGGATCTCAGTGGCAGCGTCCTAACCATTACGTTGTGTGACGAGGAGCGGCGGAACGCCCTGAGCGACCAACTCGTGCGGGAGCTTATGGCAGTTTGCGGTGATGCAGATGCTGACTCGTCCGTACGTGTCGTGATCCTCACGAACCGGGGTTCGACCTTTTGTGCTGGAGCGAATCTCGGTGCGCAATCGTCGGAGCAATCGGAGGGCGACCGGTTGCCCACCTGGGAACTGTTCAGCAGCATTGCCCGATCGCCGAAGCCGTTTGTCGGACGGATCGCCGGTCACGCAGTGGCCGGAGGGCTGGGCCTTGCGGCGGTGATGGACATCTCCGTTGCTGTTGAGGAGGCAAAGTTCGGCTTCACCGAAGTCAGAGTTGGTGTGTCACCGGCGGTAATTTCTGCTGTTTGTCTTCCGAAACTCCGCGCCTCGGATGCGCGAGCATCCTTCCTCAGGGGCAATCGCTTCAGCGCCAATGAGGCGGCGGCCATCGGGCTCATCAATGCCGCAGCGCCGAGGGAGCGGCTGGACCATGAGGTCGGACTTATCGTGACCGATCTCCTCGCCGGTGCTCCGGGAGCATTGGCGGCGTCCAAGCGTCTTCTGCGGGCCGATGGAGCCGAAGAGGAAGACTTCCGGCGATTGGCCAGCTTCTCCCAGGATCTCTTCAAAAGCGAGGAGGCACGAGAGGGAATGGCAGCGTTTCGCGAGAAGCGCGCCGCGTCTTGGGTGGTAGTCCCCGAAGGCATCTAAAGATCGTTGCCGCTACGCAGCGCGAGACGTCGGCAAGAGGCGAGCGATTGGCAGATTACTGGAATAGGCGGTGGGCGCTGCCGTGGGAGATCGCAGTCAGTCGACGGTGTGGACGGTATTCGTTCCGCGGACATCGCGGGAGCCGCACGTTGCAGACGTCGATTGTGGTGATCGCGGGCAGAGCGAGAGTGGTACCCACCGTCATGGCTGCCTGTCTGACTGCTACGCGAAAATCATCAAACGGTTCGATATGGGTTGATCAAACTTTGGGGTGCATCGATCATCGGCAGCTGCGGCAGGCCGCTTGATGATCGGTTATCTTGCTCTTTAGAAGCACTGGAATGAGCGCCAAAGACCAGAGTGTCCGACCTTATAAATTCCAACTGATCCCCGGAGCAGACGAGAGAACATGAACGATCACTTTGCCCGCCTTCCTCAGGTTCCGAGTTTTCGCGTGACCAGCACTACGTTGGTTGACGGGGGCACTATTCCGCCGCGCTCCATGTCCGGCATCTTCGGCGTGGCGGGAGGGCAGGACCGCTCTCCGCAGCTCTCCTGGGGCGGAGCGCCCGCCCACACCAAGAGCTATGCCGTGACGGCCTATGACCCCGACGCACCAACGGGATCAGGATTTTGGCATTGGGCCGTTGTGGACATCCCGGCGAGCGTCACCGAGTTGCCGGAGGGTGCCGGCTCCGCAGGCGGAGCCGAGCTGCCCCCAGGGGCATTTCACCTAGCGAACGATGCGGGGACGTCCCAGTTCATTGGAGCTGCGCCACCAGCGGGCCACGGCGCGCACCGATACCTGTTCGTCGTACATGCACTCGACGTTGAAACCCTCGGGGTACCGGCGGCTGCCACGCCTGCCTTTCTTGGTTTCAACATGTTCAGCCATATCCTTGCCCGTGCCGTGTTGACCGTAACGGCGGAGCTGTAGATCCGGCAAACGAAGTTTTTGAGCTTTACATCTATGAACGGACCTTCACCGCAACCGATCCGTCATAGTTCGGTGCTGTATTGAGGGAAGTCGTTCGAGTATCTGTTCGGCGGGTTTTGTTCATGCGACGGACGGGGTTCTCATTTTCGGGTTGCAGCCGTTCAAGATGTCGGATCGACAGCTTCCTTTTTGAGATCGCGATGTGCCGAGCGCTCGAGCGGCTTTGGTTGTCAGCGCGGAGTACCACAGGTCCAACGGATTCGTCCGCGACCTGTACGTCAAAAGCGTTTCGCTTCGCCGGTGGTCCTAAGTGGTCCGAACGGGCGCGAGCAAAGTCGGGACCGGACCGGTTGAACGCTGGAGCTGGGGCTCCCTTCGATCTCCAACGGCGAACCCCACGGCGCCGGCGGGCCGAAGACGACCGGCGACCACGGATCCTTTTTCGACCAGGTCCCAGTAGGGAACACCGTCAAGGGGCCTCGCGGCCGGATTGAGTCCCAGGGGCCCAAAATTGTTGGGGCACAGCGGCTGATCCAATGCTCGTCTGTCAAGTCCCCGTCGACCAGTGTGTGACGAGGGAAAGAGCGCTCCCCTGCGATTCTTCCACGACCGCTTCGGTCACCTCGTCGCCGATCGTGTGCTCTGCTTCCGGACACGGCTACGCGACTCGGAATCCGTCACCGGATTGAATCCCAGCTGACTTCAATCCGAGCGTGGGTAGTCTTACGAGCCGTCGCAGCAACGTGTGAGCGGCTCCCGACGGACGGTGCAGCAATGTCGTCGACGCGGAGGAGGCATAGCTTTCTGCTCGATAGGTTTCCTAGCTTTCCTGCGATGGAGCGGGTGTCGTTCCGTGCGTTTTCGCCGACGCAGGGGATCCTGTTGGGTACTTGTTTCACGGCGGATAGTTGCTGGACTTTCGAGATCAACATTCCATCGGAGTGCCGGCGGGGAAGGCCAGCTGCGCCGATGTCCAGCAGTGTGGACGTCGGATTGCGGAACGGTCCTGCCCACGAACACCTTGATGTTTCAGCACCATGTCTCACAAGCGATTCGGCGGGGGCGGCTTCTGAGGCAGCGGCCCTGTGGGCGGCGCCGTCAGTGGGTCTCTAGAGCGCGCCGTGTGTCACGGAAGTGAGGCGCTGGACCTCCGAGATCAACGACTCCATGGGCGTGCCGGTGGGGAACACCGCGGCGGCGCCCATGTTCAGCAGCCTCTGGACGTCGGACTGCGGAACGGTGCCCCCCACGACCACCTTGATGTCCTCAGCGCCCTGTCTGGCCAGTGCCTCGAGAGTCTTCGCCGTTAGTCCGAGGTGGGCGCCCGAGAGAATCGAGAGACCGACGACATCGACGTCCTCTTGAATGGCGATCGATGCAATTACCTCTGGCTTCTGGCGGATGCCCGTGTAGATCACTTCGAAGCCGGCGTCTCTGAGGGCACGGGCCACGAGTTTGGCACCGCGGTCGTGCCCGTCAAGGCCGGGTTTTGCGACGAGCACGCGTGCGGGGCCGGCCATCAGAAGACCCGCGAGGGCTGGTACTCGCCCCAGACGTCCTTCAACTCGGCCGTCATTTCGCCCACGGTGCAGTACTCGTGAACGCAATCGACCAGGAAGGGCATCAGGTTCTCTGATGTCTGTGCCGCCCGGCGCAGGTCGGCGAGCGACGCCAGTGTCTTGCGCGTGTTGCGGGTCCGCCGCACCTCCCGCAGGCGGTCGAGCTGTACCTTTCGACCCGCATCGTCCATTGCCGGGGGAGCGAGGTCGGGGGCGGGCTCCTCGGTCTGATAGCGGTTGACGCCGACTATGACCCGTTCCCCGTTCTGGATCTGGCGGTGCACGGTTGCCGACTCGTCCGCGATGAGTTGCTGGATGTACCCGTCCTCAATACAGCGAATCATCCCGCCATGGGCTTCGAGATCGGTCATGATCTCAATCAGCCGTTCTTCCATCGCATCGGTCAACGACTCGACGAAGTACGAGCCACCCAGGGGGTCGACCGTTCGGGTCACGCCCGTCTCGTAGGCGAGGATCTGCTGCGTCCGCAGCGCAAGGGTTGTGCTCTCCTCTGTCGGGAGGGCGAATGGCTCGTCCCACGCGGCCGTGAACATCGACTGCACCCCGCCGAGCACAGCCGCCATCGCCTGGTAGGCGACGCGCACAATGTTGTTTTGTGGTTGTTGCGCCTGGAGGGTCCATCCACCGCACACCACGCCCGTCCTGAACATGGACGAACTGGGCTCTTTCGCTCCGTAGCGTTCGCGTACGATCTGCGCCCAGCGCCTGCGCCCACTGCGATATTTCGCGACCTCTTCGAAGAAGTCGTTGTGGGTGTAGAAGAAGAATGAGATTTGCGGGGCGAATTCGTCGATGGTCAATCGCCCCCGGCTGACGATCTCATCGCAGTAGGTCACGGCGTCCTGCAGGGTGAAGGCCATCTCCTGTGCCGCATTGGCTCCCGCGTCCCGGAAGTGTGCCCCGGCGACGGACACGGCGTTGTACCGGGGGACCTCGGCCGCGCAGAACTCAATGGAGTCCGCCACGAGCCGGATCGAAGGGGTGGGGGGCCAGATCCACGTGCCCCGCGCCACGTACTCCTTCAAGATGTCGTTCTGCATGGTGCCCCGGAGCTTCTCTCGGGGCACGCCCTGCTTGTCGCCCACGGCCACGTAGAAGGCCAGCATGATGGCCGCTGTGCCATTCACCGTCCACGAGGTGGAGATCTGGTCGAGGGGGATGTCGCGGAACAGGATCTCCGCGTCGGCCAGGGAATCGAGGGCGACGCCGACCCGGCCGACCTCCTCTTCGACCTCGGGGTCGTCGGAGTCGTAGCCGATCTGCGTCGGGAGGTCCGCCGCCACCGAAAGGCCCGTCCCACCCTCCTTGAGGAGCAGCCGATAGCGCTCATTCGACCACTCCGGGGTTCCGAAGCCGGAGTACTGGCGGAACGTCCACAGCCGGTCGCGGTAGCCGCCCGAATGATTCCCGCGGGTGAACGGGAACTCTCCGGGTTCGCTGAGCCGGTCGGCAAAATCTCCGTTCAGCGTCTCGGGTCCGTAGCTGCGCTCCACGGTGAGGCCCGCCTCGGTCGTGAACTCCTTCTCGGACATGGCAATCAGGTAGGACGGCCCGACCGGGTCGAGCACCGTCGTCTCCCGACCGTCGACTTCACCATGAAGATATGGTATCTCAACCCCGGCGTCCTGGGGAAAAGAGGCAGCTCAGACCTTGGATATGATATTCCCCATGGAACTGACCGAGGGTGGGGTGCGCCTCGAAACCGACGGATTCGTCTCAATCCTGACCATTGACCGTCCAGCGGCGCGGAACGCCATCGCGCGGTCGACAATGCGGGAGTTGGCCCTGACGCTGACCGATGTGGCCAGGTCGGACGCCCGGGTCCTTGTGGTACGGGGAGCCGGTGACCGGGTGTTCGTTTCCGGTGGCGACCTCAAAGAGCTCAGTGAGATCCGCACGGTGGACAAGGCCGTCGAGATGGCCATGGAGATGCGCAGCGTCCTTGACAAGCTGTCGATGCTGCCCATCCCCGTCATCGCCGGAGTCAACGGCCATGCCTACGGGGGAGGGGCTGAGGTCGCGGTCGCGTGTGATATCCGCGTCGCGGCAGATGGCGTCAACTGTGCTTTCAACCAGGTGACGCTCGGGATCATGCCGGCATGGGGAGGCATTGAGCGGCTCACCGGCCTCGTCGGCCCGGGTCGCGCCCTGAGTCTCATGACGACGGGTCGTACCGTTGACGCCGAGACTGCCCTGCGCATCGGCCTCTTCGACGAGGTGATCCCTCGGGCAGATTTCGACGCCCACTGTCTCGGCATGGCACAGGACATCGCGTCGGCTCCGCGGGACGCGCTGGTTGGCATAAAGGCGGCACAGCGGGCCGCCTTACCTTCGGTCCGTCCCGATCTGGCACGGCCCACGGTGGCGTCCTTTGCTGCCACCTGGGTCGCGGACGCTCATTGGGAGATGGTCAGGGAGGCGGAGCAGCGCCGTCGGGCGGCACGGAAGTCGGCGTAAGCGTGATCCGACGGCCAGGGAGCCGTCGCCTTCAGAGCCGCGCCCGCCTTGCCGGAGCGGGCGCGGATCATGGCGTCCTGCACGAAGGAGGCGGCCAGCTGCCCGTCACCGCGGCCGCAGGAGTAGTCAACGCATGGCGGCCCACGGGTCACTCCCGTGGGCAAGCCCTTGAATTTGCTCCCCGCGGGTAGGTAATGATCAGAGGGTGGGCGTCCGAGCTGGAAGGCCCCGAAGGGAGGCTGCAGTGAGCGAGACCCGAGAGGAAGGGCTGTCCGCCCTGCTCCACGAGACGAGGACGTTCCCCCCTCCCGAGGAGTTCGCCAAGCAAGCCAACGCGCAGCCCGGCATCTACGCCGAGGCCGAATCCGACCCGCTGGCCTTCTGGGCCTCCCAGGCCTCGGGGCTCACGTGGGACACCCCGTGGACCGACGTGCTCGAGTGGAACCTGCCCTTCGCCAAATGGTTCGTCGGCGGCAAACTCAACGTGGCGGTCAATTGCGTGGACCGTCACGTTGCCGCCGGCCTGGGCCCCCGGGTCGCCTTCCACTGGGAGGGCGAGCCGGGGGACACCCGGACCATCACCTATGACGACCTCTTGACGATGGTGAGCCAGGCCGCCAACGGTCTCACCGAGCTCGGGGTGCGGGCCGGGGACAAGGTGGCCATCTACATGCCGATGATCCCCGAAACGGTGGTCGCCATGCTGGCCTGCGCCCGGCTGGGCGCGCCGCACACGGTGGTCTTCGGCGGCTTCTCAGCCGACGCGCTCGAGGGCCGCATCCTCGACTGCGATGCCCACTTCGTCATCACCGCCGACGGCGGGTACCGCCGGGGCGCCCCGAGCGCCCTCAAACCGGCGGTCGACGAGGCGGTGCAGGAATGCCCCGAGGTGCGCAACGTGCTGGTCGTGCGGCGCACCGGGCAGGAGGTGGCCTGGGATGACGCACGCGACGTCTGGTGGCACGACCTGGTGCCGCGCCAGCCCGAGACGCACCAGGCCGAAGCCTTCGACGCCGAGCACCCGCTCTACATCATGTACACGAGCGGCACGACGGCCAAGCCGAAGGGCATCCTCCACACCAGCGGCGGCTACCTCACGCACGTCTCGGCCACCCATCGCCTCATCTTCGACATCAAGCCGGAGACGGACGTCTTCTGGACCGCGGCCGACATCGGATGGGTGACGGGGCACAGCTACATCGTCTACGGGCCCTTGGCCAACGCCACGACCTCGGTCATGTACGAGGGCACGCCCGACACGCCGGCGCGCGACCGCTGGTGGAGCCTCATTGAGAAATACAAGGTCAACATCCTCTACACCGCCCCGACGACCATCCGGACCTTCATGAAGTGGGGCGAGGAGCTCCCGGCCTCCCACGACCTCTCGAGCCTGCGCCTGCTCGGGTCGGTGGGCGAGCCCATCAACCCCGAGGCCTGGATCTGGTACCGCACCCACATCGGCGGCGACCGCTGCCCCATCGTCGACACGTGGTGGCAGACCGAGACCGGCGGCATCCTCATCACGCCGCTCCCCGGTGTCACCGCCACCAAGCCGGGGGCGGCCATGACGCCGTTCCCGGGGATCAGTGCGGACGTCATCGACGACGAGGGCAACTCCGTCGGCAATGACGCCGGTGGCTACCTCGTGATCACCGAGCCGTGGCCCGGCATGACGAGGGGCATCTACGGCGACGACGAGCGCTTCATCGAGACGTACTGGAAGCGCTTCCCGGGCCGTTACTTCGCCGGCGACGGGGCCAAACGCGACGAGGACGGCGATCTGTGGCTTCTCGGCCGCGTCGACGACGTCATGAACATCTCGGGGCATCGCATCTCCACCACCGAGGTCGAGCACACGTTGGTCAGCCACCCGACGGTGGCCGAGGCAGCCGTGGTGGGGGCCGATGATGACACCACGGGCCAGGCCATCGTGGCCTTCGTCACGCTCAAGGGAGCGAGTGACGTCGACGGCGAGGCGGGGGAGAAGCTCGTGGCCGAGCTCAGGGACCACGTGGCCAAGGAGATCGGCCCCATCGCCAAGCCCCGCCAGATCCTGCTGACGCCCGAGCTCCCCAAGACCGCGCTCGGGCAAAATCATGCGGCGGCTCCTCCGTGACGTCGCCGATGACCGGCCGTTGGGCGACGTGACCACCCTGCTCGACCCGACGGTCGTCAATGCGATCAAGGACCACATGGCGGAGGGCGGTGACGACAAGGAATAGGCGCCGTCCTACCTGCCGACGCTGGACAACCTGATCCTCCCGGTCAATGACCGGGCGGCAAGGCGCACGCTTCTAGACCGATGTCATTGGCGTCGGCGATGAGAGAAGTGACTGGGCGGGTTTTCGGTGCTCCGGGTCAGCCCCGCGGCCACGTTGCAGCTGGCGCTCTGAGGCACCGAGGTTGGAGATCATCTCGTCTTCGCGCGCTTATGCGAGAATCGAGGTCGCCTTCGCTCGTGTGCGGGCAGCCGAGCTTCCGTAGGGAGTCGTACCACGTGTGGGTGATCGACAACGTGCTGGCCAAAGCGATCAACGACCTCTACAGACCGAGTGCATCACCGGATCCGACTCCAACCATCATGAAGACACTAGCCATCTTGGGTTTTGCCACCTCGAGTTGGCCACTTTCGCGCGTACAGGTTCCACGATGAGTCCTCCACCGTTCGTTGCGGCGACACCGTGCGGGCGGAGGCCCAAAGCGATCAGCCGTTCTGACATGCGGTCCCTTTGTGCGGTGTTTGTGGACTCCATCAGGACATCCGTACCGCGGATCAAGAACGTATATCATATCCTACAACCTTACGTTTACGTTAGAGTTACCTGAGGTCAACAGTGATCGGTGAAGGCGTGGACGAGGAGAGAGGCCAATGATCGGTCCAGCCGAGACGACACGAATGGGCACCGTACGGTCCCGTCGGGCCAGTCGCCTCAACCACAGCCATCCGATACCCCCCAACTACAAGTGGGTGGCGCTCTTCGTCTCGACCCTCGGCATGCTGATGGCCACGATCGACGGGTCCATCACGTTGATCGCTCTCCCGGACATCTTCCGTGGCATCGGCATCGATCCGTTGGTGCCGGGCAACAGCTTCTACCTGCTGTGGATGATCTTGGGATTCCTGGTGGTGACCAGTGTCCTCGTCGTGAGCTTCGGCCGGTTGGGCGACATTTACGGGCGCGTCCGCATCTACAACCTCGGCTTTGCCGTGTTCACCTTTTTCTCGCTGCTGTTGAGCGTGACGTGGCTGACCGGGCACCCCGGGGGCATCTGGCTCATCGTGATGCGGATTTTCCAAGGTGTCGGTGCGGCCATGCTGATGGCCAACTCCACCGCCATTTTGACCGACGCCTTCCCGGCCGGGGAGCGGGGCATGGCGATGGGCATCAACCAGGCCGCCGCCTTCAGCGGGTCCTTCATCGGCCTGGTCTTAGGTGGCGTCCTCGCCCCCATCAACTGGCGTCTGATCTTCCTGGTCTCGGTTCCCGTGGGCCTGCTCGGGACACTCATGGGATACCTGCTCCTCAGAGAGCTGAGTCCACGGCGACCCGCCCGTATCGACTGGCCGGGCAACATCACCTTTGCGCTGGGCCTGATCCTGATCATGGTCGGCATCACCTACGGCATTGAGCCCTATGGCGGTCAATCCATGGGTTGGACGAACCCGCTGGTGCTCTCGTGCTTCGCTCTCGGCATTGTCCTGCTGATCGCCTTCGGCATCATTGAGACGCGGGTCGAGGATCCCATGTTCCAGTTGCACCTGTTCAAGATCAGAGCGTTCAGCGCGGGCCTGTTCGCTAGCCTGCTGGCGGCCTTGAGTCGCGGCGGCCTGATGTTCATGCTCATCATCTGGCTCCAGGGCATCTGGTTGCCCTTGCACGGGTACACCTTTGAGCGCACCCCGTTGTGGGCGGGCATTGCCATTCTGCCGCTCACCGCGGGACTCCTCATCGCCGGGCCGATTTCGGGGGTGCTCTCGGACCGCCACGGCGCACGGCTCTTCGCCAGCGGAGGCATGGTCGGCACGGCTATCTGCTTCCTCCTCCTCGAATTCATACCGGTGGACTTCCCCTACCCCCTCTTCGCCACGCTGCTGTTCCTCACGGGCTTGTGCATGGGATCGTTCGGCTCGGCCAACCGTTCGGCGGTCATGAGCAGCATTCCCGCTGAATACCGGGGCGTCGGGTCGGGCATGAACACCACGTTTCAGAACTCCGCTCAGGTCCTCTCGATCGGGATCTTCTTCTCGCTCATGATTGCGGGCCTTTCTGGGTCATTGCCAGCGAGTCTCTACCACGGCCTGGTCGCGCACGGTGTGTCGACTACGTCAGCGCACAAGGCGTCGCAGCTTCCACCAGTGGCGACGCTCTTCGCAGCGCTGCTGGGCTATAACCCGATTCAGCACCTGGTCGGCCCGCATGTGCTCTCCCAGCTGTCGCAGACCCAGCAGACGGCCCTGACCGGCAGGAGCTTCTTCCCTTCCCTTATTGCGGGCCCGTTCAAATCGGGTCTCCATGCTGCCTTCGACTTCGCAATCGTTGTGAGTCTCCTTGGCGCTGCGGTCTCTTGGACAGCGAGGCGCTGGTAGACCGGAAGGCTCGGTTGGCGAGACTGCTCTAGCAATCATCGAAAGCGACAAAGCGCAGAGCGGCGAGAAAGATCTAACCCCGGCTCAGGTATAGCCCCTGGGGGACAGTCCGATGTCCGCCCAGGAAACAGCGACGACGGCTGAACTAGTGCCGTCGTGGCGTATCAGTGAGTGCCAGCGCCTCTATTCACCAGCGACGTGGCCAGGATCCCAAATTCGCAGCAGCTCATCGAATTCTGGGCTGGCAGAGATCTGCTTAACGCCGGCGCCGGCGCCGGCGCCGGGGGTGCGATCCGAACTGGAGGCGGAGAACCTCTCTCACTTCACACCGTCGTGCGCTGTTTGACGATGGAATGAGAAGCGATACCCCTCTTCGAATGGCTCGATCAGACACGGTCGCTTACCAAGGCCCCCGCGCCGAGAGGTTAGGGGGCCGGATGCCGTGCATAAGAGCCGGTGCCAACCCGACACACCGGGGAGCACGTCGTAGAAGTGCTCAGATTGCGACCGGCTGGCCAACCTCCAGTCAAATCAGAGACGGACCTCAACGTGCCACCGCTCTCGCTGGGGCGACACCCGAAGCCGGAAACGAGGGCGTACTCTCCGCATCGGAAGGGAGTGCTGTTGACGGCCCTCTGTCCGATTGCTACATTCAAAAATACCAAATATTATTGGCGTCTAATTCCCTGGGGGGACTAATGAGATTACGAATACTGGTGCTTGGTTGCATGGTCGCTGCATGTTCTGCTGCGACCTTGGCTCCGATTTCGGCCGGAGCTTCCACGAAGTCATTGTCAGCAGCGAGTGAGCCTGGAATATCGAAGACAGCCATCAAGTTGGGAATAGTCACCTCTCTCACCGGCCCGGCGGCAGCTGGTTTCGTCGGCGCTCAGCAAGGCGCACAAGCGAGAATCGACCTTGAGAATTCGAAGGGAGGCGTGAATGGCCGGAAGATTTCGCTTGTTGTCGGCGACGATACGTCGTCCCCATCGGGGGCACAGCTCGCAGTAAGCACTCTCGTACAGCAAAAAGGTGTGTTCGGGCTCATCTCAATCTCCGCCCTTCTTGGCGCCGCTTCTAAGATTGCCCAGCAGGCGGGCGTTCCGGTTGTAGGAAATCCCATCGATGGCCCGGAATGGGGAGAACAGCCCTACACGAATATGATCAGCATCTACAGCAACGTTGCCCCGACCCCGAACCCAGCAAGCGAGGGCATCATCGACCAGATCGCCAAGACTCTGGGAGCTAAAAGTATCGAGGCGGTGGGCGTCCAAGGAAACCCGGCGATGACCTCTGCTCTAAGTGCGCTCCAGACCGAGGCGACATCTCTTGGGATGAAGTCGTACGTGAATAACACCGTGCCTCTGGGGAGTACGGACGTCAGTGCCGCAGCTCTACAAATCAAACAACAAGCTGTAGATTCCATTTATTCTCTCCAGGTTCTCACCACGACAATTGCCCTGATGACCGCCCTCAAGCAAGAGGGAGTCACAATCAAGGTGCCCCTGGCGGCCGAAGGGTACGGTCAGCAGATTTTGGATAATCCAGCGGCCGACAGTGCAACCCAGGGCGTGATCTTCGAGGACTATCAACGCCCCGTCGAGGAGAAAACTGCTGCCACCCAAGCAGAGCAGGCAGCACTTGCGAAGTACGAGGGCTACCACGGGGTGCCGTCAACCAACTATTCCCTCGGTTGGGAAGCAGCCGATCTCTGGATCGCCGGTCTGAAAGCCGCGGGTGCAAATCCAACCCGAGCATCGTTTCTTACAGCTACTCGAGGGCTGAAGAACTACACGGCTAATGGTTTGCTTGCTGCTCCGCTCCAGATCAGTCTCGCCGGCTTCGGAAAGAACCCGAAGACGTTGTGTTACTTCTTCTCAAAGGTGAGCGGCCACAAGTTCATCACCGAGAACAATGGAAAGCCATATTGTACGAAGTGACAGAAATCCATTAGTCGTCGTTGCGACGAAGAGCCCTTTGGTTAACCCAGGGCCCAGCCGGACTCAACCGGCTGGGCCCTTGGGTTGACCGGGCGCGATTCCGGTCCACAGCCGGAGAAGACAAGGCGAGGCGATTAGATTAGTTAGCGAGGATATTGCGTGCTGGCGTATGTGATAGCCGGACTGGTCATCGGAGGAATCTACGCTATTGCAGCGTGCGGGCTGGTCCTCACTTATCAGTCTGCAGGCATCCTCAACTTTGCGTTTGGGGCGATGGCGTACTTCATCGCACGCTTCTACTATTTCCTGAATACCCAGCACAACTGGGCGATCCTCCCAGCGGGGGTGGTGTCGATCACGGTGGTAGCACCCCTACTCGGTGTCTTTCTTTATTTTGCCTTGTTTCAGTATCTTCGTTTATCGACCACGTTGGTCAAGATTGTCGCCACTCTAGGTTTGTCGGTAACGCTGGCGCCGCTGGCGACGCTCCTCTTCGGGAATGCGTCCATTATTACTGCCCCAGGCCTTGCCCCACAGCCGGTAGCGGTTTACAGGGTAGACGGGGTGCCAGTAACGCTCGATCAAATCATCGTCTACGGTACTGTGCTAGCGATTGTGATTGGCGGTGTCGCGCTACTGCGATATACCGACATCGGGCTGCGGATACGGGCCATGGTTGACTCGCCCGCAATGACCTCGTTATCGGGATCGAACCCCAAAGCGATATCCGTAGCGGTATGGGCAGCCAGTGTCACCCTGGCGGGGCTAGTCGGAGTTTTGGCCGGTCCAACTGTGGGCCTCGATCCGACATCTGATACTTTACTGATGGCAGCAGCATTCGCAGCCGTGATAGCAGCACAGTTACGGAGCCTTCCTATCGCGGTGGTCGTAGGACTGCTGATGGGGATAGCAGGAAGCGTGGTCACTTACCTCCTTCCAATTGGGAGTTCCCTGACAACCGCAGTCCTCCCGAGCATTCCATTCATTGTCGTCGCCGCGTTTCTCATTTACCGACTCATTCGCAGAGGCAGCGTCGATGAGTCTTCGGGTGTGGGTGGTGCGCTCGATCAGGCCATCGAAGTCAATGGCGACGTGTTGGTTAGCAGCGCAACAAAACGAAGTCGGTCGCGCTCGTTGGGATATGGCCCGTCAATCGTGGCGGTGATCATCGTCGCCATACTTCCCCTAATTCTGCCCGATTTTTGGGTCACCCAAGTGTCCCTGGGCATGGCCTACGCAGTCGTCATGCTGAGCTTTACTCTGGTTGTAGGTGAGGGCGGCATGGTGTGGCTGTGCATGTCGACTTTCGCTGGTTTTGGAGCATTGACGGCCGCACAGTTGGCCACCACTCATGGATGGCCTGTCTTGGCCGCCGTCGTTTGCGGTGGTCTGGTTGCCATGTCGATCGGGGCCATCATTGGCACGTTGACGATCCGTCTGGGAACGCTTTATGTGGCCCTAGTCACCTTGACCTTCGGGCTATTGGTAGACAACCTCGTTTTCACTAACAACTTGTTTTTCCAGGAGGGGGCAGGCGTGACGCTCAATACGCCCCATTTCGTACAGAGCAACAAGGGGTTCGTGTATTTCGCGTTAGTGATCTTCTGCGTCCTGGGGCTGTTCATAGTCAACCTCCGTCGCTCCACAACAGGAATGGTGCTCACAGGAGTGAGAACGAGCGAGGTGGCGTCCCGGACTCTCGGGGTGAG
This sequence comes from uncultured Acidimicrobiaceae bacterium, assembly GCA_963794875.1. Classification (GTDB taxonomy): domain Bacteria; phylum Actinomycetota; class Acidimicrobiia; order Acidimicrobiales; family RAAP-2; genus Bog-473. The sequence goes on along the minus strand of CAWCFG010000013.1, from coordinate 916,237 downwards.
AATTCTGAACATGAAGATCATTGTCGCTGGACTCGGTGCATTGGTGGCCGGCGTTGGTGGATCGCTTCTTGCCATGCAGCAGCAGACGACTGCGTTGCCCGCCAACTTCGCGACGTTGCTTGGTGTGGTCTGGTTGGCGGTACTGGTCACACTGGGGATCCGGTCCAACATTGCCGCTTTGTTGGCCGGGCTGACATTCACCATATTCCCAGCGCTGTTCCAGACTTATCTGCCTGCGCAATGGGGAAATGTTCCGCCCATTCTGTTCGGCCTCGGCGCCATCGGTCTAGCCAAATCCCCAGATGGCGTACTGGTAACCCAACCGCGCCAGATTAGATCTCTGATTGCTCGTATCGGAAAGCCACGGTCGGATACTGAAGTCGCAGTCGGAATCAGTTCGCCCGGCATTCAGGCGGGAATAGATCAATGACCGTGGTAGAGAAAGCAAGTCAACCAATTCTTGAAGTAAGGGACGTCGTCGTGCGGTTCGGTGGCATAACTGCACTTGACGGTGTTGACGTATCTGTCGGGCCGGGTGAACTGATCGGCCTGGTGGGTCCAAACGGTGCTGGCAAGAGCACACTTTTCGGCGTTTGCAGCGGACTGTTGAAACCCACAAGAGGGAAAGTCAGCCTCATGGGCGAAGACGTGACCGGCGCGAGTCCGCAAACCAGAGCTCGGCGCGGTCTAGGGAGAACATTCCAGCATCCCGAGATGTTCCGGGGGCTAACTGTGCGACAACACTTGAGCCTCGGTTACCGGATGCGTCACGATCCAAGTCGACTTTGGAAAGACATGATTACCGGTGCAGGATGGCGAAAGACCGATCAACGGGAAATCGAACGTACGGACAACCTCCTCGACCACCTCTCGCTTACGAGTGTCGCCGACGATGTTGTGGACAACCTACCTTTGGGAACGACCCGACTGGTTGAAGTCGGGAGGGCTCTAGCAAACGAACCCAAGGTCGTCATGCTTGACGAACCACTATCCGGCCTTGATGCGAACGAGACTAGGCGTCTTGCTCAGGCGTTGAAATCGACCGTTTCGGTGGAGGGAATCTCATTCCTCTTGGTCGAACACGACGTGCCGATGGTCCTAGGTCTGTGCAGCAATATTTTTGTGCTCGACTTTGGTCGCCTTATTGCCCAAGGTGATCCCGAGACCATCCGCGATGCCCCCGAGGTTAAGGCCGCCTATCTGGGCGATGAACCACTTGAGAGAATCGTGATCGAATCGATTGTCGACCCTGGTAGCGAGTTCACGTGAGGCGCGTGATCGATTTTGAACCTGGCGTTCGGTCGCACACGAAATGGCAACGGTGACAGCGCGGGTCTACGAAGTTTGGCTGATGCATCTGAGCAGTTCTCCTTGGTGACCTAACTGTTTCGTACTTGGGGAGCCGCCTTTCCTTGGTACCCACGGCCGCAAGATCACTCCCACTTCCTTTGGCCTCGTGTCCGCTAGCTTGAAGGGGTGAGTCGTCGTGACGCCCACTTTGTTTTGAACTCAGACACAGATGATTCTCAGACATCGTCTTCGCCAGTCAAGAAGGAGGAGAGGGAGGAAGCCTCGCCTGATATCAGAGAGGTCGCGCCTGGTGAGGGGATCCCGATAGTCGGTCCAGCCGCTATGTGAGTTGGGGCTGTTGTCGGTTGGTCCATGCTCGGGCGAACTCGTTGGGACTGAGCCAGCCGTGCGCACTGTGTGGACGGTTCATGTTGTAGTCGATCCGCCAGTCTTCGATGAGCACCTGGGCTTCGAAGAGGGAATCGAAGCGGTGTCCGTTGAGGAACTCGTCGCGTAGGCGGCCGTTGAAAGACTCGATCCAGGCGTTCTGCCATGGTGATCCCGGATCGATGAACACGGTTCCGGTGCCCTCGAAGCGGCACCAGTCGGCCACGGCGTTGGCGATGAACTCGGGACCGTTGAATGTCGAAACGCAGGTACATCGGTGCACCGCGTTCTGCTGCGATGCGTTCGAGGCAGGCGACCACGCCGTCGGCGTCGATGTTGCGGGCCACCACGATGGCTGGGCACTCTCGCGTGAACTCGTCGATCACGTTGAGGAGCTTGAGGGTCCTGCCATTGGAGGTCTGGTCGAACTGGAAGTCGAGGGCCCAGAGCACATTGGGCCGGATCGGGCACATGGCCCCCATCACCACTCCCTTTCCACGCAGCGGCTTCTTGCGCTTGCGATAGGGGACTTTGAGGCCTTCGGCCCGCCAAAGGCGCTGTATGCGCTTGTTGTTGACCCGCCAGCCTTGGGTCCGGGCGATGACGGCCGCCCGTCTCCAGCCCCAACGGGGACGCGACAGTGCGAAAGCGCGTAGCCAAGCCCGCAGCGCCATCTCGTCATCACTGGGGAGGGCTGGACTGTTGCGCTGGGTGGCCCGATGCTGGCCGACGACCCGGCAGGCGTGGCGCTGCGAGACCCCGAACCGATCGATGAGCGTGACGACTGCTCGTCGACGACGGTCCGGGGTTAGAAGTTTCCCTCAGCCAGCTCCTTGAGCATGTCGATGTCGAGTGCCTGGTTGGCCACCAGCTTCTTGAGGCGCTGGTTCTCCTTCTCGAGCTCTTTGAGGCGCTTGGCGTCGTCGGCCTTCATGCCGCCGTACTGGTTGCGCCAGCGGTGCCAGGTCTGCTCGGAGATCTCGAGGTGCCTGGAGACCTCTTCGATCGTCTTGCCCTCGGCCAGGAGCTTCTCGCCTTCGGCGAGCTTGCGGATCACCTGCTCGGGCGTGTGCCGGCGTTGTTTCATCTTGTGCTGTCCTCCTCGCCCCATCTTGGGGCATCGGACTCACACAAGCGGTGGACTACTTCAACGGGACCCGGTCATGCCCTGGAGGATTCTCGTGGGTTCGTACTAATCGATCCCGGACTCCCTGGGGAGGCGTCATGGAACGCGCTGCTCGGACGCATGAAGAAGGCCGGGATTGCGCTAGGGCGAATCCATACGGTTGTTATCACGCACTCGCATCCCGACCACTTCGGTGGGGCAGGACTCCTAGCCCACCGAAGCGGCGCAGAGATTGTGGCTTCGGATCGATTTCGCACGTTCTTCGACGTGGCGGACCTTGACGATCGCGAACTCCAGGCCGCCGACGACATCGACACCCGCGACGATCCCGTACCAAGACTGCATCTGAACCGCCCCTCACCGTGGGGCGGTTCGACCTTAGGCCCGTCGCCAAAGGAACGGTTTCGGCTCCTGGCCAATCAGGATCTATCCGACCAATGGTTCAAACCGCCAAGTCCATCGCGCCGAGTGGCTGACCTCGAGCACATCAGCCTTGGTGGCAGGGAGTGGCTCGGACTGTTCACCCCGGGGCATACCGATGATCATCTGTGTCTCTTCGATGAGGAGGGTGGGGTTTTGCTCTCGGGCGACCAAGTATTGCCCACCATTACACCGCATATCTCCGGAATTGCCCAAAACGACCCGGTGAGGCAGTACATCGAGTCACTTGATCGCCTCGCCATGCTGCCTCACGTCAAGACTGTCTTGCCGGCTCATGGTCAACCATTCGCCGATCTTGCCAAGCGCACACAGGAGATCAAGGTCCATCACGCTCTGCGGCTCGAAGAGCTACGCCATTTGTGCGACGGTCCGGATTGGAACAACGTCGTAGAACTCTCTCATCAGTTATTCGCGCCGAAATCGTGGGGTTCCATGGCTGAGTCCGAGACTTACGCTCACCTGGAGCGTCTACGGATCGCGGGACAAGTCAATACGCGTGAGGATGGCGGCGTTCTTTACTACCGGGTCTGATGGTTCGTCGATTGTCATGCCATCGGGCCATAGGGGGGACCGGTGCGGTTTCTGTCGGATGCGTGACTCCCTCGCGATCGCCCAGCTGTTCACTGATCTCTATTCAACGTTTGCAGAAAGGTGGATTCCGCCAGAGAGCCGAACGCCCGAATGCGGGGTCTCGGCCCCGAACGCGCCGAGTGGATCTTTCTCAATCTGGACGGATCCACGGAGCCATCGCCGGAAGCGCTTCTGCATCGCTACTTCCCACGGCTGAGCCGAGGGATCAGTTCATCGACCGGTTGTTGTCGAGTTGTAACACAGCGGCGATCGATCTGCGCGCCCAGTCCGTGGCCAGTTTTCAGTCCTCGCTTTTGGCCACCAGAAGTCCCCACCCCTCGGGGTGAGTTTTCAGTTTCTGCGAGCCTAGGTTTTCCTCCCCTCGCGCGCCTCTTTCATCCGGAATGACTCGCCTTCGGTGACGACGAGCACGTTGTGGTGGAGCAGCCGGTCGAGCAGGCTGACGGCCGTCGAATGGTCGGGCAGGAATCGTCCCCAGTCCTCGAAGGGCCAGTGCGAGGCGATGCCGAGGGAGCGACGTTCGTAGGCGGCGGCGACCAGCCGGAAGAAGAGCTGGGCACCAGTGTGATCCATCGGCGCGAAGCCGATCTCGTCGATCAGGATCAGGTCGGCCTTCAAGATGCCCTCGAGGACGCGGCCGACCGAGTTGTCGGCCAGCCCCCGAGAGAGTCTCGACCAGTTCGACGGCGCTGAAGTAGCGCACCTTGAAATCCGACGCGATGGCAGTGTGGCCGAGCGACGAGCAGGTGGGACTTGCCGGTGCCGGCCGGGCCGACCAGGCACAGGTTCTCTTTGACCCGCACCCACTCGAGGCTCGAGAGATAGGCAAAGGTCGCCTGGTTCACCGAGGAGGCCAAGACGTCGAACTCGTCCAGCGTCTTGGTCACCGGGAACGATTGGGCCTTGAGACGGTTGGCCGCGTTGGAGGCGTCCCGCGAGGCGATCTCGGCCTCGACGAGAGTGCGCAAGAACTCCTCGGCCTTCCAGCGCTGCGTCTTGGCCGTCACCAAGAGTTCGGGCGACACGGAGCGCATGGCCCGGAGCCGGAGGCGCCGCAGCCCAGCCTCGATGTCGGCCGGCAGGGCGGGAGGGGCGGTGCTCACGAGCGCTCGCCGATGGCGTAGTCGCTGAGTGAGCGCGTCGGCACGAGGGGCAGCTCGACGATGAGCGCCTCGCCGGGAGCGGCCGGACGCGCGACGCCGGTGCCGGCCGCGATGATCGAGCGCACGTCGTGGGCCCGGAACCTCCCGAACGAGGTGGCACGTTCGAGTGCGGCCAACAGCACCTCTCTGCCATGGGCGGCCTCCATCTGCGCCAGCTCGGCGAGGTCGCCCTTGAGCGAGGTGATGCCCCGGGCAGCCGCACCTTTGATGAATGCCTCGGCCGCCGGGCCGAGCGCGCAAAACGCCTTCTCTGAGGCGGTCTTCGGCCGCACCGCACGCGTGGGCAGGGGCCGGGGTCCGCCATAGTGCTCGTCGAGAACCGACGTCTCACCAGGGGCGACGAGGTCGTGTTCGGCAATGATCTCGCCCAAGAAGATGATCAACACCTTGCCGTCCTGGGCCACGAGCTCGACCTGGCGGCCGATGTGGATGGTCGGCACCGAGCAGCGGGCTGAGCCGAAGCGCACGCAGCTGAGCCGGTCGACCTTGCGCACGACGAGCTTGCCGATGGTGGCCCGCAGTTGGGGCAACGTCCCCATCACCTCGAGCTCCTTGCTCAGCCGCTCTGCGGGAATGGCACAGATCTCGCTGTGCATGACGGCGTTGATCTCGTCGCACCAGGACAGCCCTTTCTCGTTCGCGCCTCCCAGGTCGGCGACGCTGAGGTCTTCGGGGATCATGAGGTCGGACTTCACGTAGCCGACGAGGTTCTCGACCAACCCCTTGGACTCAGGATCGGCTCCTTGGCAGAAGTCAGGCCGGAACCCGTAGTGGGTGGCGAAGCGCACGTAGGTGGGCGTGGGGATAACCAGTCCGGCGACGGTTTCGCCCTTCAGGCAGCCCATGCGGTCCGTCAACGCCGTCTTGGGGACCCCGCCGAGATACTCGAAGCACCTCGCCAGCGCGGTCGTGGTCGCCTCGGCAGCGAGGTTGTCGGCGAAAAAGACGAAGCGGACCGGCTCCAGGCCAGCACGGCACAGAAGACGAACAGGGGGCCGATCTCGCCCCAGTCGAAGACCAACATGTCGCCCGGCGACCAGACGCCCGGTCGCCTTCCCCGGTGGTGATTCGCACGCCACTGCGCCTTGACTTCGGCGACCAGCCGGCGGAGATTCCGCGCCGAACCGTTGTAGCCGGCTGCTCGGGCCACCGGGAGCAGCCGTTTGGCCTAGATCTTCAGTTTGGTTAGCACCGCCACCGTCACCGGCCAGGGGGCCTCGTTGGTGGATGTCTCAGTGAGGGGTGGGGACTTCTCGTGGCCAAAAACGGGGACTTCTCGGGGCCACCAGCGGGGACTTCAGCTGGCCATAACCGGGGACTTTTTCATGGCCACGGACACGCCCTGTCTCTTCGTTGCGGCGCCCGGCGCACCGCCCGCTGTTTGAGCTTGGACGACCTCATCAAAGGCCCCCAAAATTCTGGAGGAAGAAGATTAAAAGTACCGCACCGGTTTTCCCGATCACATTTACGCTGACTCGCGGGATGGACGTTCTTTCCAGCCGTTAGGGGTGTGTCATACGACATACGTGGACGGTAGGCGGCCGAACGCAAAAGTCCAGCGTAAGATAGACCAAACTAGGGTCAGTTGGTAGAAGTGTGGCGATTTCAACCATTCAACGACGGTCGAGGAGGCAGAGATGAGCGACCCAATTGTAGACACCACTTATGGAAAAGTTCGTGGCGTCAGTCGGAGCGGTGTCCATGTATTCAAGGGCGTCCGCTACGGAGCATCTACCGCAGGGCCCAATCGATTCAAAGCACCACAACCGCCCGAAAGTTGGGGCGGTGTCCGTGACGCTCTAGAGTTCGGATCCCCGCCGCCGCAGTCGCGGGCGCCTGCAGCGCGGATGCCCGGCTTCATTTCGGAGGGATTGAGACCGCAGCCTGATCCAATGATTGCTCAGCCCAGCGAGGACTGCCTCATGATCAACGTCTGGACACCTGGTTGCGACGGACAGAGGCGGCCGGTGATCGTCCAGATGCCACACCACTCCTGGGGCACGACGGCAAATGAGTTCGACAATCTCGTTTCCCGAGGAGATGTAGTTGCGGTGTCGTTTAATCATCGACAGGGCATCACTGGGCATATGTATCTTGGCCAGATCGGTGGCGAGGAGTACGCAGAATCAGGAAATGCCGGCACGTTAGACATCATTAGCGCGCTGCAGTGGATACGGGACAACATCGAATCATTCGGTGGGGACCCTGATCGGGTACTGATTCATGGCTGCTCTGGCTCAGCCGTCGAAGCAACAATGATTGCTGCTGCGCCGAAGGCCGAGGGTTTGTTCAACCGTGCCCTCATCTCTGATGGTTCGATGCAGCACGCATGGCCCCCCTTCTTCGCTACGTTGATGGCCGATCGTGTGTTGCACGGGCTCGGGATTGCTCAGAGCGAATTGCACCGACTTCAAGATGTACCCTGGCAGCAATTACATGAGTCCCTGGCGGATTACGGAGAGCTGGCATTTCAGCTGCTTGCCCCAACTCCTCGACACTTGATGTTCCAGTTCAGTCCGGTCGCGGATGGCGTCGTCCTTCCTGGCGAACTCTTCAGCGAGTCAGCTCCCGAATGCAGTTCGAACGTCCAAATGATGATCGGCACCTCTCGCGACTCCGTGAACGCGATACTTTCCACCGCTCCGTGGCTCGGGTATCTTGACGAGCACGGATTGCGGACGGTGATCGAAAGCAACGTTGGACCGGCACATACTGACGCGATCATCACTGCGGAGCGCAATGCGCAACCAGATGCGACACCCACTCAATTGCTGTTGAGATTCGCGGTGCATCGTTTAATGCTCAAGAAGGCTGTCGAACATGCAGAATATCGAGTTCGTTCTGGGCAAGCCTCCACCTACGTTTATCGATTTGACTTTGGCTCTTCTGCCATGGGTGGTGCAGCCCTGCACTGTGCGGAATTCCCCTTCTTCTTTAACAACATCGGCGGCGGCTCGCCCTTGTTGACTGACCTCTACGAAGGACAAACCGAGCGCGACGGTGTGCAAGCTGCAATCCATGAGGCGTTTGTCCATTTCGCAGCGACCGGCGACCCGAACCACGATGGGATCCCGAACTGGGAGCCATACTCACTCGAGCAGAGGGCAACGATGATCTTTGACGACCCGTGTGAACTCGCCTACGACCCAGATTCCGAAATCCGCGAAGCCCATGCCCGGGTTGAGCGAGGGTGGGGAGATGAGGCCGACTATGTAGAGGCCCTTAAACTCGTAGACAACTTCATCAAGTTGCCAACCGTCGGATTGGAGAGAGAGGATTTAGTCAAGCTGCAGTGGCCGTAGTTCGCAGCCAGATTGTCCAGGGGGTTCGGGCATTCCCCTTGAATAGAGAGACCGCTTGGAAACAGGGCGAGCTGCTTTTTGAGCGACCCGACGGGAACCGAACTAAGCGTGAACCCGATGCCCTTGCAGTGACGGCCGTTGGCCCCAATGCGTGAGCTGAAGCGGGAACTGCCGCACGAGAAGATCGCCTAGGCACGGCGCAAACCGGGGCTCTGAACGTAGCACCGACGTATGGGCCGAAGTGGATATGCAACGGGCACTGCCCGCCGAGGCTCTGTACCCCCGACGGACCACTTGCGCTAACCGCGCGCAACGAAAAGCGTCAGTCGATCAGATAGTTACGATCGATCACACGCCTGCGAGGGATCGCACCAGCGCTCGAAAGTCGTCATTGAGTTCATTTGGAAAGGTGACTCCGTCGAAGTCGTTGATCTCAGCCCAATGATCCCGAATGTCCTCAGGTGTTAGCCGACCATCTGTGCGTGTCCATCCGTGCGTCATAGCCACCGCGATCCGAGCGACGCGACCCGCCCCCACAGTATAAAGGCTGCCGCTGTCTACGCACTTGTCACTGGACAACCAGACCACCAAGGGTGACACCATATTGGGCGTAGCGCGCTCGGCAAGATATGAGCTCATAATGGCTTCAGTCATTCGCGTTCGAGCCACTGGCGCAATTGCGTTTGCGGCTATACCGCACTTGACGCCCTCAATCGCCAGAGTCTTCGTAAGACCAATGATTCCAGCTTTCGCCGCTGAATAGTTGGCCTGACCGGATAAGCCGAACACTCCTGCGCCTGACGAAGTGTTGACCACCCGTCCGTAATTTTGTTCGCGGATATGCGGCCACGCTGCTCGGATGACGTTGAACGCTCCTCGTAGATGGACGACCACGACATCGTCAAATGATTTCGTCGCCATATTGTGAAACGAGTCTTCTCTCACGATGCCAGCGTTGTTTACGACGATATCAAGCCGTCCAAACGCCTGAAGTGCAACGTCTACGATCCTCTCAGCGGTGGCCTGCTTGGCGACGGAGTGACCGTCGGCGATGGCAATTCCGCCGAGGACCTGAATCTCGCTGGCGACGTGTATGGCAGCGCTAGGGTCGCTACCCGTTCCGTCGACGGAACTTCCGAGGTCATTGACCACCACCCGAGCGTTCCGCGATGCGAGAGCCAAGGCGTACTCCCGTCCAAGCCCGCCCCCGCCTCCGGTTACGATTGCGACCCGTCCTGATAGGTCCAGGTCGTTCATCGGTGGCTTCCCACGATTTCGAACGATATGCCGCTCAGACGTGCTTGGTCAAAGGGATCTCTGAAGTGCTCTCCAAACTGCCTGCTCTACCGCCGACAGATTCACAGCGTGCTCGCCGCGCACAAGGCCCTTATATTCGCAGCCCATCGCTTTTGACGTTCCCGTCAAAGCGATGACGGCAGAGAGCTGGAGTGTGGCCAGCCTTTCGCCACGCTGACGGTGTGAATCCCTGTTTTCTTCCCAACTGCCAGCGGTCCATTCGCTGTGGCGAAGACATCGACGAACTCGGAGCCAGTTTTCCCATCGGCAGTGTCGGCAACGCGTACGACAACATCGAGTCGATCCACGCCGATTACAACAGCGAGCTCATCAGAGCAGCCGGCCAAAGGATTCCGGAGGAACGTCGACGACGTCGAGCAGGGTGGAATCTCGCGGCCCGACTGGCCACCTCGATGACCCGTTGACGGACTTCATCTGGATCCGCCGTGGAGGGGGACATCCTTGCATTGCCGGCACGGATCTCGGAGTGAGACCATCTCGTCGATAGCACCTGGCTCGGGCTACCAAGGTCGACCAGTAGCAAAATGTTGTTGTCCGCGCCGCCAAGCGGAAACTTTGGTCCACGTGGCCCTGCAATGCGCCTCGTCCCAAATCCAGGATCTCAGATCGACTACCCGAGGAGGGTTCTTCACGCTTACCGCTCCAGCGGCTCTCCTTCTCATTGGTTCGCCGGATGTGTAAATATCATGACGTGACTACTGGTCCACTACTTCGAGTCCAGGATCTCGACGTCCGGTACGGGCCTCTCCGCGCCCTCAATATGTCGATGGACATGTCCGAGGGGAGCTTGGTGGCTCTATTGGGACCCAACGGAGCCGGGAAGAGCACCTTTGGCCGCGCTATATCCGGCCTCATTCCGGTTCACGACGGGACAATTGAGTTTGATGGCCATAATGTCACCAAGTGGCCCCCCCACCGCCGCAGTCAGGCTGGCATCTCGTACATACCGGAGGGGCGTGGGATCTTTCCTGGGCTATCCGTCATCGACAACTTGAAGATGGCCGTACGACAGGCTGGTAATCGAGCCGAAAGAGGGCCGGCCATCGACAGGGCTATTGAGATGTTCCCTGCCCTCGGCCCTCGCCAGCTCCAACGATCCGGAAGCCTCTCTGGCGGCGAGCAGCAGATGCTGTCCTTGGCTCGAGCCTTGGCCATCACGCCGAAATTAGTCATAGCCGACGAGATGTCGTTGGGTCTCGCGCCACTGGTCGTGGATAGCGTTTTTGAACGCCTTGAGCAGGCGCGCGAGGCGGGTATCGCTGTGATCCTCATTGAGCAGTTTGTCCACCGGGCCCTCGCCATCGCAGATCAGTGCGTGATCCTCCAGCGGGGTGCCTTGCGTTGGTCCGGACCAGCTTCAGCGGCAGCCGCCGAGGTGCTCGATAGCTATATCGGCGAGGCGAGTCCCAAGTAGGACGGCTGGATTCTTAAGTGTGGGATCCATGGACCTTGTTGACACGGAGAATCCGCAGATGAGGTGAGCCTGATCCGAGACTTAGGAGAGTTTGCAGCACAGGGGACGTGCGCGACTTCTGCACGCTGTGCGTAAAAGCACCGAATCCCCTAGTTGACTTTTGCTGCGCAAAGAAAATCGCAGCCCACCTCGGCGCGGGCGAGTTTCGCATCACAAGCACAGCTCTGTGCGGCCTCAGGGGAATCTGACTCTTGACGACCCTCACCCATGCGCCTACCATCATCCCGACGAAGAATATGTTATATAATGATTCATGTCGTTGCAATTTGGCCCTTCGCAGGCGGCGACGGTGTGGGGGTGAACAGGGCCGCGGAGTTTGTGTCCCTCAAAACGCAGTGGCGGTGAGAGACGGCTACTCAACGAGATGGAGCGGTACTCAAGAGAAACCAACAGCGTTCCGCATACAGCTTATTACTGGTTATCCGGTATCTATTTTGGGGCATTTGCGTCCTTACCGGAGGTTTTGCGGTGTCGGGGTGGATGTCGCATTCAAGGCTGCTTATACGCCATGAAGTACCCGTAAATCGGTACGCACGATCCGAGGAGTGGAATAAGTGAGTAATACGACAAGCTCTCAATCAGGGGAGGCTCCAACGGGTCCTCTAGCGGGAATCAAGGTGGTGGAAGTCACTGCCTACTTGCAGGGCCCTTTAGCCGGGCTATTGCTTGCCGCTTTGGGTGCCGACGTGGTGAGAATCGAACGGGTGCATGAGGTCGAAAGTCGTCGCATACTCAATTTCCAGGGTGTTGATCCACCACCAGGATGGAATCCCCTCGGACGGGGAAAGCGATCAGTCGCGGTGGACATCACGGCGGAGTACGGTCGAGACGTCTTCCATCGTTTGATCGGCGACGCTGACGTGTTCCTGACGAATCTTCGAGAAGAAGGCCTAGCGAAGATTGGCGCAAGCGAGGATGAGTTGCGGAAACTCAATCCGCAGTTGATATACGCCCGCGGGGCGGGACTTGGCTTTCGGGGACCACTAGCTGATCTGCCCTGTATCGACTCCATAGCGATGGCCTACGCGGGATTTATGGACCTCGTGTCTCCCAATGAGGACCCCCTCTATCCGCCGGGAACCATTTCGGACGTCCTCTCTGCTACCCACCTAGCCATGGGGGTTTTAGCCGCCCTCGTTCAGCGGTCCAGTACGGGACTTGGGACCTTCGTAGGTACTTCTCAGCTGCAGTCATTGCTCTGGCTGCAAATCATGCCAGTGAGCATGATGGCGTCCATGGGGCAGCGAGTCGGGCGCTATCGGCAGCAAGTCACTGATGAGCCCCTGCAGCACGCATATCAGACAGAAGATGGCTGGATCACCGTGGCCGTCATTCACGAACATCAGCTCCCAATCTTCTGGGCCGGCATAGGGAGGCCGGATCTAGGAAACGACGAGCGCTTTGGTGACATGCTGGCCGTCTCAAACAACAGGGAGGCTTTAGCACTCGAGCTGCAAAAGGTATTTCGTGAACGACCCACTGAATATTGGTTCAACACAATGCGATCCGCTGGAGTGTGGGTCGCTCCGGTGAACAGACTCGCCGACTTGGCAGACGACGAGCAGATCAAGGCGAATGAATTCTTTTTGACTTTTCCGGACGGATTTACAGGACCAAGGTTGCCGTTTGAACTGTCAGAATGGCGGGGTCCACTTGATCCGGCAAACCCAGGGTACGGGGAGCACACGGACGAAATTCTCACCGAACTGGGCTATACAGCGGAAGAGCTCGGCAGAATGTTTGCCGCGGGCGATGTGAGATAAGCCTCTGGACCTCGTTGGAACTTCGGTTCCGAAGGGTACTGGCCATGGGATTTCACCGACGGGTTTGACGCGGAGTTCCCTAGATGAAGTGAGTCCTCGAGGACCCCTTAATGATCCGCTGCCCTGACACTGGTCTCTCGTGTCTGCTCTTTTGATGGGCCGCGGCCGCCAAAGCCGGGTCGATTCGGATCTTCGTTAGGCAGCGAACAGGTGGTGGCGCCGCTAAAAACGGGCCGAGGGAGCGCTGTCAGACGAAGACTTCCGACAAGCTCGAACGCGGTCTCGTCGACGTGCGCCGCCGCTAGCAGCTGTTGCCGGTCCGTCTGGCGCCTCGACCAGGGTGCCGGTCTCAACGTCGCGCTCTGTGGGACTCCATGGCGTGTCTCGGCTTTCGGATCTCGATCGTGGGGTAGGACGGGTGGTGCGCTGCGGCGAGATGTTCTCGCCCGTCAATGCGTCAGACGATGCAATCGGTTGCGACTGATTCTCAAAACTTTTCACGGTTTGTGTCTGGCCTTCGGACCTTCGTCGGGGATCCGATTACGTCTACGAGTTCTCAGTCACCGATACAGGTCTTGATACTCATTCCGTAGCTCGACGTTGCGGACCTTCCGACTGGCCGTTCGCGGAATATCATCCACGAAGATGATCCGCTTCGGCACCTTAAAGGCAGCGAGCTCAGCCCGACAGTGATCCAGGATCGCCAACTCGTCGGAGTCGACACCTGGGCGCTTAATCACGAAGGCGGTGACCGCCTCCGTCCATCGCGGGTGGGGGAGACCTACGACGGCGCACTCAGCGACGGCGTCGTGCCGCATGATGGTCTGGATCACCTCGATTGAGGCAACGTTCTCCCCCCCGGACTTGATCATGTCCTTCTTGCGATCGACGAAATGGATGGTGCCGTCGGCGTCAATGAAGCCCAGGTCACCGCTGTGGAACCAGCCATTCTTGAACGACTGTGCCGTCAGGTCGGGCTCGCCGAGGTAATGAGTCATCGCCTGTGGACCGCGATAGGCGATCTCCCCGATCACCCCCACTTCCAGGATCTTGTCCTGGTCGTCAAGAATCACGATATCCGTTACCAGAGTTGGGTTGCCCCATGACCCCGGCTTCGTCACCTGGTGCTCGGGCAACATCCCCTCCTCGTAACCGGTGAACTCCGTCTGACCCGACGCCAGGAGGAGATCGATCCCGGGACACACCCGACGCACGTCTTCGGCCCGTTCGTGTGGCAATGACGAAATGCCCAGGACGATTAGTCGCAAAGCCGACCAATCGTGCTCAGGGCCGTGGTGCGCAAAGACCTCGATCGTCATCGGGCCAGTAAGGATCAACATCGTGATCCGGTGCTCGGTGAGCACCGAGGCGACCGTTTGGGCGTCCCAACCGTCCAGCAGCACAGTGGTCGCACCCACCATCAGATATGGGATCACCGAGTTGTTGAGACCTGCAACATGGTGATTCGGGAACAGCGCGAGTGCGACGTCGCGCGACGACAGACGTTGATGGTGCATCACGTTGATCGCAGAGAAGATGACGGCCATGTGACTTGCCACCGCGCCCTTGGCTGTCGCAGTGGTACCCGAGGTGAAGATACATTGAACTCCGTCACGGTCGTCCACGAAGGTCTCGACGTCATTGCGGTAGGGGAGTTCGCAGTCGCCAGGTTCTCCGGTGAACTCAGTCCAGGTGCTCCACCGACCGGCGTCGGCTCCTGGCACGTTCCAAGCTGGGACCTCGCCGGCAACAATCACCTGCAGCTCCTCGGCGAACGACTGGATGCTGACAGCGGTGTCGACCAGCGCCGGGTGTACGACGAGGAGCCGCGCTCGGGTCTGCTCGAGGATGTATTGATAATCGGGCGTTCGCAGCTGGGGGTTGATTGGGACCGCCATCGCCCCGATTCGGGCACACGCGAAGTAGACGCTGAAGAAGTCGATCGAGTTCTTGAAGATCATGGCCACCGCGTCGCCACGGGCGACGCCCCGGGCAAGAAGTGCCCGCGAGACCCGATTCACGTCAGTGTTGAGCTGGACGAAGGTCACCGACTCCGCGCCGGAGACTAGGGCGACCTTGTCGCCGTACTGAGCGGCGCTCCTCCGGAGAATGTCCGCGACATTTGCGCGTTGTACGAGGTTCTCGCTCAGCGAAGTTGAGTTCATCGGCTGCACTCCTTGATCTCAGATGGTTTCACGAAGATGGACTGCTCAGCCAGCAGGTCAGGGATTGAGGAGGATATCGCCCTTAGTTCGTGTACCGGGTGGTAAGCCCCTTGTCGGGCGGTGACCATTGATATTGCCGTGGACTGAAGCTTGAGCAGCACGAGGCACTGCATTTGCGTTGGATGCAGCTGCACCATGGCGTCTCAGTGCTACCAACGCGGTGCTGACGCGAAGCATGGAACTTGAGAGATATTGCTCGTACCAACGTTCTTCACTGAAGCGATACGAAGCGGCGTTGCTCGTCATGACAAGTTTGTGACCAAAGCAACCGGCGATCACAAATCATCATTCATAAGAGCACTAGGTCGGGGTCAGGATTTCTCGCCGGAGCCGGAGCCCCGCAGCCTCCCGGTCCCAGGTGGCAACCGTGACCCCTTGTTGGCGCAGCTTGAACTTCTGTACCTTCTGGGACTCTGTGAGCGGCAGCGCGTCCAAGAAGTCGACGTAGCGCGGCACCATGAAGTTCGCCATACGCGGAACCAGCCAGGTCACAAGTTGTTCTGCCGAGAGGGTAGACCCGGTATTTCGGACTACGAAGGCCTGTACTTCGTCCTCGGCTTCGGCCGCCGGTGCCGCCACGACAGCCGCGAGTGCCACTTCCGGGTGGGCCATCAGCTCCTTTTCGACCTCCGCCGAGGAGATGTTTTCGCCGCGACGACGTAGTGAGTCGGACTTTCGGTCGAGGAAGTAGTAGTAGCCCTCCTCGTCGCGTCGCAATATGTCCCCGGTATGGAGCCAGCCGTTGCGCCAGAGCTCTGCGGTCGCGCCCGGCATGCGGTTGTACCCAACCGTCAGGGTCCAGGGACGGGTATGACGCACAATCAGCTCCCCCGCCTCGCCAGTAGGGACCGCTCGGTCGTACTTGTCCACCAGACGGAGCTCGCAGTCGGGACTCGACTGCTTGCCGCATGACTGGTAGTTCTCCGCGTTAATTTCGGACATGATGTGACTGGTCTGCTCAGTCGAGCCGTAAGCAGTAAATATGTCGATACCGAATCGTTCCCGGAACTCGGATGCGTTGCGGATCATGGGGACGAGGATTGCTTGACGCAGCGAATGGTCCTTGTCGCTCTCCTGTGCGGGACGATTCATCAAGAAGTCCGCCATCGTCCCGACCATGGCTGCTCGCGTCACGCCGAACTTTCGAACGTCCTCGAGGAAGGTGTCCGAGTGGAAGCCATCGGTGATCGCGACGGAACCTCCTCTCTGGAGCATACCGTAGAGCGGCACGGTGCCTCCGACGTGAAAGAAGGGCAGACACGCGAAGAACCGGTCTGTCTCGTCCGCCCCTGGAACGGTGTTGTTGGTGTAGTTGTGATGGTGGATGTAGGAACACAGCACTCCCTTTGACGGGCCCGTCGTTCCCGAGGTGTAGATAAGCGCGAGGTTGTCCCAACCTTCGATCGCTCGCTCGGTCTCGGGACGCGAGGCGGCGCCTTGATCCAGACGCGACGCGGACACGAACTCGACCGGTAACCGCGGAGCTTCGCCCAGCGCGCCGAAGACCACAACGTGCCTCAGAGCCGGCAAGTCCAGGCCTTCCAGCCGCCCGACCAGATCAGCGTGGGCTATCAGGACGGTCGCGCCGGTGTAGTTAATCGTGTGTTCCAGAATTGAACCTTTGTACGCCGGGTTCAGTGGGGCGAACGTCGCGCCGAGTGCATTGGCGCCGAACCAAGTGCGCAGTGCGGACGGTCCGTTGGGCAGCCACGAGGCAACGAAGTCGTCCTGTCGAACTCCGAGGTCCCTGAGCGCATGCGCTGTCGACCACGTCCGCTCAGCGGTCTGACGGTAGGTCCATTGGCTCCGTGGAAAGACGGCAAAAGCCTTATCCGGCTGGTTCTTTGCGGCGTTCTCCAGCAAATCGGCAACCACGACCTTCTCCCGCGTCGGGAAGTGTTCGTCCATTTCATCCCCTTCGAGACTGTCCGCGAGGATCATCACCGTCTTGAACGGCCGTTGCTATGGCCACAAAACCCTTTTGTAGCTTATCCTTGGAGGCTAATCGCGTCGCACTGGAGGTTCGTTCCCAATGACACCTGGTGTTGAACCTTCAGAACGCACCTCCCTCGCGGGAAAGGTAGCGCTGATCACGGCCGCCGCCGGAGCCGGCATTGGGCAGGCCATTGTGTGGCGTCTCGCCAACGCCGGAGCTGACATCATCCTGACCGACATCCACGAACGCCGGACCCAAGAGCTGGCGACTCAGGTCCAGGGGACCACCGGCCGTCGGGTTCTGCCGGTGAGTCTTGATGTCGCGTCGGAAGATTCTGTAGCGGCGGCTTTTGAGCGTGGGCGAAACGAGCTTGGCCCGATCGACATCCTGGTCAACAACTCCGGTATCGGCCATGTCGCACCGGTTTGGGAACTCGACCTCGCCAGCTGGCAGAGGGTTCTCGACGTCAACCTGACCGGAACCTTCCTGACCACCCGAGCTGCCCTGCCCAGCATGATTGAACGGGGTGCCAGTGTGATCGTCAACATCTCGTCCATCGCCGGCTCGACCCCGTGGGCTGCCGGCCCAGAGGGTGTGTACGCAGCGTCGAAGGTCGGCGTGATGGCACTGACGAGGACGACCGCGTATGAGGCGGGCGCATACGGTATGCGAGTCAATGCTGTCGCACCGGGAGTGACGCCGAATCTGTTCCTGGGCCGCTCACAGCCGCTGGAAGCCCTCGACGAGCTCACGGCGCAAATCCCTCTTAAGATGGTCAACACGCCGTCGGACATTGCCGAATGCGTGTTCTTCCTAGCGAGTGATGCCAGCCGGACGATTACCGACAAGATCATAAACGTCTCGGGCGGCTTGTTCATGCGTCCGTGAAAACACATCCGCAAAGCGGTGGTGCGTCAGCCCGATCAGTCTTGGAAGCTACGCACAGAAATACCCTGACAGCTGCTGCGGCACGATGTCACGCGCAATCGGGTTGAGAGGACTTAGTTCGCTGCGAAAGCCCTCGCTGAGTCGACAAAAGGAGCAAGCACAGCGGCGATCTCGGCAACGCGACCGTCCTTCTTAGTGGTGCCACTTGAGCACCAGCCTCGCCGATCGCTCAACGCGACGATCTGGATCGACCCCCCATCACCATGGACGACTGGTGGCTCGGTGATACCCGCTTCGGTGACTCGGAAATCCCCAGGGCCAAGCGTTTGGCCACCGATCGAACAGCCACCCTTGATCACGAGTCGCACAAGATCGGAGCCGTAGCTGCCAGTGGGTGCCTCGACTGCACCTGGCGTGTTGTGGCTGAAGAGCAGGGCCGGACCACTCGTGCAGTCAGCCATGAAAAGAGCCGCCATGGTCGAACCGTCGGACAGGCGAGACCACTTGCTGTCATCGAGAAGCGAGGCGCTGAGTCCAGTTCGGGGGATCTCGTCGTCGGTGGTTGCGCTCAAGCCGCTCGTGACGCTGGCATCGTCGCCCAGTACAGACACCTCGGGATCCGGATCGAAAGCCCCCAGGATCCTGTGGTACTGCTTGAGCAACTCGTCTTCGGAGAGCGTGCGGTTGGCCCGGGTGATCGGTGGGCCTCCTCGACGGTCTGCGAAAACGAGCATCTGGGTCGTGCCGTCCGGACCTGCCGGGTCGTCATACCAAAGGTTGGCGGGCTGGAAGTAGTAATCACCGAAACTGTGCTTCTTCGCCCCAATGTAGAAGTATTGCTCATCCCGATCGACGATCTGGGTCCGCCAGGCATCTGATCTGTGATAATGCGAGCCCTCAGCTGTCCGGCCTGCATAGACAGCATCAAGGACATGGTCCTCGTTCGACCGACGCTCCTCCTTAGGAACCACCCGCATCCCGTCTATAAACGACACCTTGGGACCTGACACGGGGTCTCCGAAATAGATCCAAAGGAGGCGCAGATTTCCCATGTCCGGGTACTCTCGCCAATCGTCGCTCGTACTCACGGTGCCTTCGGCCACACCCTTCACTACCGGGGGTCCGCCCATAAACCGGAGCGTCATGGAAATCTCCTCGTCTTCGGCAAGGATCCCAAATTACCCCCAGACTTCTAGTGGGTCAATGAAGTGGACGATTCCAAGGTCTAGGGGTCGTGACCGCGACGCCTTTCGATTCCGGGCAAGTCGCTGACTCACTCCTGGCCCTAACGGAAGCGCACTCATCTTCGTCCTTGGGCTGGTGAAAGATTGGTGTCGCCTCGATGTGAAGAGCTTCGGCCCCTTTCAACCGGCCTGGGCATGACCGAGGCTCAACGAACTTCCATCAGGCGGGTATCCCAGATCTCAGAGATGAGCCCAACAACCCTTTCAAATACTTCGAACGGATCACCTTCGGTTCCGCAACCACGAGAGCTCCGGACCAGGGCAAGGCCCACCTAACTCTCAACAGCCAACTCATGACCAACGCAGATTGTCGATCTCCCTTGCCTGTATTCGATTGCCTCCTCTCTATTGACGGTATACGGTATATCCACGGCAACCCATCAGTTGCCTGGAAACAGGTTGCGCACCAGCAAGGGGGCCAGGTTCATGAGTTTGGCGAGTGAGTTAACGGCGCCGGTCCGCCATCCGGATCGTTTCTTTATAGGTGGGGATTGGGTAACGCCCTCGTCCGGCTCGACGATCGACGTGGTCGACTCCGGGACCGAAATAGTTTTTTTGAAAGTCGCGGAAGCTCGAGAAGAAGACATGAGCCGAGCGGTCGCTGCGGCGCGCCAGGCGTTCGATGAGGGGCCCTGGCCGCGTATGACCCACGGCCAGCGAGCGGAGTACCTGCGAGCAATTGCCGCGGGGCTCCGGAAGCGCAGCGACGATTTCGGTCAAATCTGGCCCCGTGAATCGGGTGCGCTGCAAGTGGTAGCCAACATGGCGGCCGAGGGCGCCGCCGATACCTTCGAATACTTTGCTGGACTGGCGGACACTTTTCCCTTTGAGGAACCAGCTCAGCCATCCGCCGGAGGTAATTTTTGGCTTGATCGTTCGGGAGCCAGTCGGGGTAGTGGGAGCGATCTATCCCCTGGAACGGCCCACTGGCGCTCATCGCCGTAAAGCTTGCGCCAGCGTTGCTCGCCGGATGTACTGCAGTTCTCAAGTGTTCGCCGGAGGCGCCTGGTGAGGGCTACGTGGTGGCCGAAATCGCGGAGGAAATTGGTCTTCCACCGGGTGTACTGAATGTAGTCACTGCCGATCGTGAGGTGTCCGAACTCCTGGTTCGCGATCCGCGTATCGATAAGATCACATTCACGGGCTCGACTGCCGCTGGCCGGCGGATCGCTTCTCTTTGCGGGGAGCGCATTGCCCGCTGCACGCTTGAGCTTGGTGGCAAGTCGGCTGCGGTGATCCTTGACGACATGGATCTCGGCACGGCAGCCGACACCATTTCGTCAGCCGAATGTCTCTTGTCGGGGCAGGTTTGTTCGTCCTTGACGAGAATTATCGTTTCCAGAAGCCGGCACGACGAGTTCGTTGACGCTCTCGCCAGCGCATTCTCCCAAATCCGAGTCGGTGATCCGTTTGATGAGCAAACCCAGATGGGGCCGCTTGCTGCGAGCCGGCAGCGAGACCGCGTTGAGGGCTACATCGCGAAAGGAATTGCT
Source organism: uncultured Acidimicrobiaceae bacterium (assembly GCA_963794875.1). Lineage (GTDB taxonomy): Bacteria > Actinomycetota > Acidimicrobiia > Acidimicrobiales > RAAP-2 > Bog-473. The sequence goes on along the minus strand of CAWCFG010000013.1, from coordinate 895,597 downwards.
GAGGGAGCAGTGCTGGCTACAGGTGGTGGCCGACCCGGCCATCTCGACCGAGGTTGGTATGTGGAGCCGACCGTTTTCGGATCGGTCGAGAACTCTTCCACCATCGCCCAGGAAGAGATCTTCGGTCCCGTTTTGAGTGTGATTGCCGCCGATGATGAGAAGCACGCGATTCACATTGCAAACGACACGATCTACGGGCTCAATGCTTCGGTGTTCACCAACGACGTCGAGAAGGCCCGTGACGTAGCCGGCCAGTTGCGCTCGGGAACGGTCGGCCACAACGCTTGGCGTAGCGACTTTGGTATCGCCTTCGGTGGGTTTAAGCAATCCGGGATTGGACGGGAAGGCAAGCGAGAAGGGCTCCTGGCTTTTCTGGAGACCAAGACGGTTATCCTTGAGAGTTCTCCAATAGGCTACGGAACATCGGAGAAATAGTACGTCGGAAAAAGGGTACGGGCTGATGACGGTTCGCGTCATGTGTTGCCCGCCTGTAGGCGGTCGGACCAAGAAGTGCGAGGCACCAATCATCGAGCGCTGATTGGTTGCGATGACGGCTAGTGCTGACGCTGGCTAGAGGCACATGCGGAGCTCGATCGGCGTGATACGCGCTCGCCGCCGTTGCGCCGTCTCATCGCTCTCGCGATTCAACGCGACTCCAGTAGCGGATGCGCGGGCCGATATCGGGCGGTCGTCGTAAATCGTCAGGGGGGCCGCTTGCGGTCGTGCGGCTGGAACGTCCAGGACTTAGCGCATTAGCGCGGACGAGATCTTGGTTGGTCTAGCATCCAACCCGATCCGTTCGACCCAGAATTGCGTTGCCGGCGCTGCCCCACGGAACGCTCGAGTTCGACACGACCAGGGGGTTCCATTGCTAACTGACGGTTCAGACGAAGCTGACACGACGTCGATGGACGCAGATTGGGACGTTGTGATCATCGGCGCCGGATTCGCCGGCATGTACATGCTGCATCGGTTGCGGTCCTCGGGGTTCTCGGTGAGGTTGTTCGAAGCTGGAGCTGGCGTAGGGGGCACGTGGTACTGGAATCGTTACCCAGGTGCTTGCTGCGATGTGGACAGTGTCGAGTACTCATACTCCTTTGATCCAGACCTTGAACAGGAGTGGGACTGGACCAAGCGTTACCCGGCGCAACCTGAGATTCTTCGCTACGCCAATCACGTCGCGGATAGGTTCGGCCTTCGCAAGGACATTCAGTTCGATACACGTGTGACGGGGGCGTCATTCGACGAAACGGCCGAGATGTGGGAGTTAACGACTGACGGCGGCGAGCAGGTGCGCGCCCGCTTCTGTATCACGGCGATGGGTTGCCTCTCGGTCCCTAAGGATCCTGAAGTAGAGGGAGCCGGCACGTTCTCGGGCGAGGTGTACCACACGGGCCGCTGGCCACACGAAGGGGTGGATCTGAGCGGCCGACGAGTTGCGATCGTGGGCACCGGGTCGTCGGGAATCCAGGTGATTCCTGAGATCGCCAAGCAAGCAAGCCAGGTATACGTGTTGCAAAGAACACCAGCGTTCTCACTCCCTGCTCGTAACGCTCCTCTCACTGCGGAGTACTTGGCACAGGTGAAGAGCCGCTATCGCGAGATCCGGGCGGATGAAGCGAACTCAGCTGCCGGATACACGTTGGTGAGCCGCGGCGGAGGCTCGGCACTCGAGGTCTCCGAAGAGGAGCGACTTCGAAGGTATGAGGAGAGGTGGGCCGACGGAGGCCCCGGGGTCCTCGCGGCCTTCGATGACATCGTCGTGAGCGAGGATGCAAACCGGACGGCGGCCAATTTCGTGGCCGGGAAGATCGCCGAGATTGTTACCGATCAGGAGGTGGCACGCCTCTTGACGCCGGTGGATTATCCGATCGGGGCGAAGCGTATATGCCTCGACACCAACTACTACGACACATTCAACCTGGGCCACGTGAGCCTCGTGGACGTTCGCTCCAATCCGATCCACAGGATTGTCGAGACGGGCATCGAATTAAAGAGCGGATTGCTTGAGGTTGACGATATTGTCTTCGCCAGCGGATTCGATGCCATGACTGGCGCTCTTCTTCGACTGGACCCAAAGGGTCGAGATGGCCGCCTGCTTTCGGAAAAGTGGGCCGAAGGACCTCGGACCTACCTCGGGCTTGCTATGGAGGGATTCCCCAATCTGTTAACCATCACTGGACCTGGCAGCCCTTCGGTGCTCAGCAACATGATCGTTGCGATCGAGCAGCACGTCGACTGGATCGCACGATGTCTCGAGCACTGTCGTGAAATCGGAGCATCCACTGTCGAAGCACAACTCGACGACGAAGACAAATGGGTCGAGCATGTCTGGCAGGTAGCCCAGTACACCCTCTATCCAAAGGCGAACTCATGGTATGTCGGCGCCAACGTCCCCGGAAAGCCCAGGGTCTTCATGCCTTATGTCGGTGGCTTGAACGTGTACCGCCAGCGTTGCGACGCGGTCGCCGAGAGTGGCTACGAGGGATTCAGGATCGGTGCCATGAAGGAAGGCCAGGCGTGGGGCGAGAGCTTGAACGAACCGGCTGTGGGTGGCCCACGGGCTTAGCAGGTATTGAAATGGTAGTGGCCGGAATCTCAGAAAGCCGGGTAAAAGTAGATTCAGGACGTTGGCGTATGACGGAGGTCTGTAATGCCTGTTGATCCAGCGATCCGCCAGCTCCTCGAAAGCATGGCGGAGGCCGGTGGTGGGGCACTCGACGATATGAGTGTTCCTGAAGCGCGCGCGTTCACGAGCGCGACTGGCGCTGCGAGCGGGCTTGAGGATGTAAGGGTCGCCGCAGATAGCAGCATAGGCGGCGTACCCGTCCGGATGTACATGAGCGACACCACCACTGACGACGACCCAATGTTTCTTTGGTTTCACGGTGGCGGATTTGTCGTCGGTGATTTGAACAGTGCTGAGCCCATTGCACGACGCTTCGCGAACCGCCTACCAGCGCGCGTCGTGTCGGTTGACTACCGTCTCGCCCCAGAGAATCGATACCCTGCGGGGCTCGATGACGGCCGCGCCGTGCTCGAGGAAGCCGTGAAAGAGGGTGTGCCAGTTGCACTTGGCGGTGACAGCGCTGGCGCCAACATCGCAGCACGCCTCGCTATTGAGGCTCGAGACCGGGGCATTTCTCTTCGGCATCAACTTCTCGTTTATCCGTGGTTAGACCTGACGCTGGGCCAACCCTCGATCGAGCGTCTGAGTGAGGGCTACTTCCTAACCAAGTCGCTGCTCCATTGGTTTGCGGACCACTACCTTACTGACGAGACAAACCGAAGAGATGAAACGGTTTCGCCACTGTTCGCCGCGGATCTCTCGGGAGTCGCCCCGGCAACCGTAGTGACCGCCGAATACGACCCCTTGGTGGACGAGGGAAATCTCTATGCCCAGCGGCTTCGAGATGCGGGCGTGGAGGTTGACCTCAATGGCTACCCAGGCATGATTCACGCCTTTTTCAATTTCTTGGGCATCACCCCCATTGCTGAAAAAGCAATTGATTTTGCCGTTGCGAGGGTGCAGTCGTCTTTCTGAGGGATTTGCCTCACCTTGGTAGGCGAGAGTGCCCTTCAGGATGTGCATCCATTTGGAAGGTCAGGGGCTGTCTCAGCCGGTGGCTGCAATAGCCTCGCCGATGATTCAGATGGTGTGATCTAGTAATGGATTACGCCCCGAATGTTCTTACCATCCTTCATGTCCGAATAGGCCTGATTGATGTCATCAAGTTTGTAAGTTGAAGTGACCAACCCATCGAGATTGAGGTTGCCCACGCGGTAGTGGTCGATCAATCGGGGAAGATCCACCAACAAATTGGTCAGACCCATGACATTGCCAACGATAGATTTGTTGGAGAGAAGAAATCCGGTAAGCGGCAGATCCAGCGACTGCTCTGTCACAGGCGCCACTGAAGTGACAACGATCTTGCCGCCCTTTGCCGTGAGGTCGGCGAGGGCGGGAAATATTGAGCCTCGCAGGACGCCGATCGTCACGAGGACCTTGTCAGCCATCACATTCCGTGTCAGTTTCGAAACCAATTCCTGCGCCTCCTCAAGTGAGGAGGCGGTATGGGTAGCGCCGAATTCGAGAGCTTTTTCGCGCTTAAATGCAACGGGGTCGACGGCGACTATCAATGCGGCCCCGGCAATCTTTGCGCCCTGCACGGAGTTCATGCCGACGCCGCCAGTGCCGACCACGACGACGTTGTCTCCCGGCTGCACTTTGGCAGCTTTAACTGCTGCCCCGACACCAGTGGCGACTCCGCATCCGAGCAGGCAGGCCAACTCGAGGGGAACATCCTCCTCGATCACGGCGACTTGCAGCTCGCTGACGGTCAGTACTTTGGAGAACGTGCCCAACTGAACGAATGCGCCGACCTCTTGCCCATCGAAGTGAAATCGGTAGGAGCCATCCAAGGAGTGGCCCGTCATGAGATTTGCATTCACATCGCAAAGGTAGGAACGGCCGTCGTTGCAAAATCGGCATTTTCCGCAGGCCGTTCCCGGGAACAGGATGACATGATCCCCAACTTTGGTGCGGCTCACTTGGGGCCCAACTTCGACCACCACGCCGGCACCTTCGTGCCCTCCTACGATGGGGAGTTGAACGGGGAAATCACCGGTCACCGCGTGATCGTCTGAGTGGCAGAGACCGGTAGCGCAAAGTTCCACGGTGATTTCGCCGACTTTCGGCGCGGCCACATCAACTTCCACTATTTCCCATGGGCCACCTACTTCGAACAAGACCGCCGCTTGGGACTTCATGACTCCTCCTCTTTCGAACCGTTATCCGCAACAACTAAATGAGATGCGTGAGGACCGCGACTGTAAGCCCTGGAGGGGTTGCCGGTGAATATTCTCACATGCAGCGAGTGCGAATCCTCGGGCAGGCCTTCGTGGCTGAAGTCGTGGACGCCTCTCCAGCGACCAAACTCGACAAATGGGCAGGCTCCTGGGCGCAACGAGCAAAAGTGGCGCCTGCCCGGCCCGGGACTGCGCGAAATGATCTGCCGATGAGCCGATCAACCTGCCGACGAGAGGAATCCGCGGTGAATGAGCGTGGCTCCTCACATCACGAGCCCGCAGGCAGACTCGTTCCTCACTCTCTAGCGCTTCGTTGACGCATGGAGAGGGCCGACGCCGAACTCTGCTCCTTGATTGAGGTTGCTGGGCGGTCGCGTCCGAAGGCGATCAGTCAATCGCCGAGAAGCTGCAGGTGAATCAGGGTTTTGTGGAACGAGAAATCTTCCTCTTGCGGCGGCAGATATCTGCGCGATATTTTATTTTGGGTCTCGAGGATTGATTCGGCAGAGACTGGTAGCCAAAGACCAGGAGGTACGGTGACCACGGAAGCTGGTTTTGAGGATCTTGTCGAGGAGTTCTTCGGGGAGCTCTCGTTTGACCCAAACGAATTGCGGGAGAAGTACCGCCTTGAACGAGATAAGCGTCTGCGGCCGGACGGCCCCGACCAGTATGTGAAGGTCGCGGAAAACCCCGACGCCGCCCGGCTTTCCCGGGATGTCTGGGTGGAGCCTGGTTTCACCAGGGATCCCCTTTTCGATGAGGTGGAAACCGCCATCATCGGCGCAGGGTTTGCCGGGCTCGTAATGGGCGCCCGCCTTCGAGAGGCGGGATTTGAGGATATTCGGCTTATCGATAAAGCCGCCGACGTTGGCGGGACCTGGTACTGGAACCGCTATCCGGGACTCAATTGCGACATCGAATCGTACGTCTACTTCCCACTTCTGGAGGAGACGGGATACGTTCCTAAGCACAAGTACTCCTTTGGACCGGAGATCTTTGAGTACTGCCAGATCATCGCCCGTAAGTACGGTCTCTACAAAAATTCGTGCTTTCAGACCGCTGTGACTGAATTGTGCTGGGATGAGGCCGACGGCCGATGGATCATCAGCACCGATCAGGGAGACAGGATGCGGGCCAGGTACATTGTGCTGGCGCCCGGGGCAGGGACGAACCGGATGAAGCTACCGGGCATCCCGGGACTCACTGACTTCAAGGGCCATTCGTTTCATGCCAGCCGATGGGACTACGCGTACACGGGCGGTGATACCAACGGCAATATGACAGAGCTAGCTGACAAGCGAGTCGGCGTTATCGGCACCGGTGCCACTGCGGTACAGATCGTCCCCCATCTGGCCGAATCGGCAAAGCATGTTTATGTTTTCCAGCGGACACCGTCATCAGTTGGAGTGCGGGGTAACCGAGAGACGGATCCTGATTGGGCGGAATCACTGACGCCGGGTTGGCACCAGGAGCGTCAGGACAACTTCATGGCTATTGCCCAGGGAGACGGCGCTGAGGTCGACCTGGTCGACGACGGCTTCACGGCCACGTGGTCAAAGCTTCTACCTGTCGGCGCCCGCCGCGACGCCGAAGCAAAACTCGGTCGTCGAATCTCTACGGACGAACGACGCGGCCTCACAGAGGTGGCCGATTTCGAGATAATGAACGCCATTCGTGCAAGAATCGACAACACCGTAAAGGATCCGGCGACGGCTGAGTCCCTGAAACCTTGGTACCGAAACAACTGCAAGCGTCCTTGCTGGCATGACTCGTACCTTGACGCCTTTAACAATCCCAATGTCGACCTGATCGACACCGACGGCAAGGGCGTGGATCGACTGACCGAGAATGGTGTGGTTGCCAACGGCGAGGAGTACGAAATCGACTGCCTCATCTACGCGTCGGGTTTCTCTGTCACCGGCGGAGCGCGCGCCGCGCAAGCAATGGGATGCCCCATCATCGGGCGCGACGGATTGTCGCTCGTAGATAGATGGTCTGAAGTTCCCTCGGCGCTGTGGGGTCTGATGACCGACGGATTCCCGAACTGCTTTTTCTTGCCCGGCCCACAGAACGTGTTCTCCATCCTCCTGACCTACACCTACAGCGACCTATCTCTTCAGACAGCCCACATTCTGGATGTTGCCCGTCGACGCGGCCTCCGCACGGTCGAAGCTTCAACTGAAACCGTTCAAGAGTGGTCAGATACGGTGGTTGCGTCGCAGCGCTACGGCACAGAGGCATTCTTCAGTTCGTGCACGCCGGGTTACTACAACAATGAGGGCAAGGTCCCGACATCCGTCAAGAAGGAAGGTGGCAAGACGTTCGTCATGTCCGCCGGAGGGTACGGAGGTGGGCCACAAAAATACATTGAGATTCTTAGGGATTGGCGTGCTCAGGAAGATTGTCCTGGAATTGAAATGCGCTAACTACAACCAATCATTGTGTGAATGAACTAAAGGAGCCAAAGGTTTAAGTTATGGCACAACAAGCTGCTCCAGAAGCCGACCAGGCACAGCTGACGGGGCCAGTCGTGGGGGCGACTGCAATTCCTCGCCTCTATAAATACGATCTGGCCGCTCAGGGGTATGTCGCAGAGGAGTTTTTCCTCTCTGGTTCTGCGACCTCGTATGCCCTCGATAATGGCGCAGGAACAAAGAGCGAGAGGCGGATACACGAGGCCATCCAGGCGCCCTTTGTAACGCGCCTGGTAGTGATCCGTCCCACGGATCCGGGACGTTTCAATGGCACCGCAGTGGTGGAGTGGCTGAACGTGAGTGGAGGAACGGACGCCGCCCCTGAGTGGTTGTATCTACACCGGCACATCATGAGGCAAGGAATGGCCTGGATCGGTGTCTCGGCCCAATGGGTTGGAGTTGAGGGCACCACCGAGGGAATATTTGGAGTCGGCATCAAGACCGCGGACCCCGAGCGTTACGGATCACTCCTGCACCCGGGTGACGCATTTTCTTATGACATTTTTACTCACGCGGGTCGAGCCGTTCGATCTGGTTCTCGCAGTCCACTTGGTCCGCTTGTTGCCAAGCGACTGATCGCCGTGGGCCAATCACAGTCTGCGATGTTTATGGTCACGTACGTCAACTTGGTCGACCCCATCGTGGGCTTGTACGACGGCTTCCTTGTGCACGCACGGGGCGGACAAGGTGCCGACCTGTCCGGACCCGAAGGTGGCACTCCGAGTGTTGTCTCGGCCGAGTCGAGCTTCTCGGAGCGGGCAGCGGAGCGACGTCATTTACCCGGCGAGCCAATAGTCGACTCCCGTGTCCCGGTCATTACGGTGCAGACCGAGAGTGAGCTTGGGCTTATGTCAGGTACAAAGGCTCGGCATGTCGACGGGGAACACACCCGATTCTGGGAGATTGCTGGTGCTTCCCACTTCGATACCTATGGACTGAGGGCGTACAAAGATGACGGCAACCTCTCTGCCGAATTCTTGGCCCAGCTCCTGGCTCCTGCCGATGGGCCTGGGGTCGCTGAACCCGTGAACTCGGCTCCCCAGCAACGCTACGTGGCTTCCGCTGCCCTCGCTCACCTGGAACGATGGATCCAGCATGGCAGCGCTGCGCCCCACGCTCCTCTTCTCGAGACCCTTGGTGCAGACGAGGCCGACGAGACCGTCTTAACCGTAGACGGTCAGGGTAACGTCCTCGGTGGCATTCGTACGCCATGGGTCGATGTTCCCACCGCAACATTGTCGGGCGTCGGCAAGGCCGGTGCCGGTGGCGCGGAGCTGTTGGGCTTCACCAGGGTATTCGGAAAGGAAAAGCTCGGAGAGCTGTATCCGGGTGGTCGCTCGGAGTACCTCCACCGATTCGTGGAGGCCACCAAGCGATCAGTGGCGTCGGGCTTTCTTCTCGAGGCGGATGCAGCTGAAATCGTCGCACTAGCGCGCAAAAGCTGGCCCGGGTCCTAGTTGTCTACGGTCGCTTTGTCGGCATCTGCTTGCGAGTCGGCGGCGCGCTGCCACGCGATCAGCACAGCTAAGCGCGTTCAGGCCGAGAACTGCTCAGGCGTCAGTGCAGGACGCGAGTCGTCCGGTATCTCGCAAGCGGAAGCTGAGAGCCAAAATCGTCGCGGAGCGACAGAGGCCGCAAGTCCGATTCATCGCAATTGATCGTGTTCTTGGGTCAATTTGAAGTCTCGTTGCTTCTCAAGGCACTCAAATCGACGATTTCCATCATGGGCGTTGCCGGATTATCTACTCAACACACGAAGAGTGTGTTGCGGAAGGAAGGTCTAGCCAGACAATGGATCTCGATGGAACAACCGCGTTGATCAGTGGGGGGGCGTCCGGACTCGGTGAGGCAACCTCGCGCTCACTGGCCGCGGCAGGATGCACAGTTGTGATTGCTGACATCGACGAGGGTAGAGGTCTCGCTCTTGCTGAGGAAATCGGCGGCATTTATGTCCGAACTGATGTAGCCGTTGGCGAGGACGTTGAGGAGGCAGTGACAACCGCCTTGTCCCTGGGTCCACCGTTCAGGGTTGCGGTCGCATGCGCAGGAATCGGACCGGGTGAGTTGACCGTACATCGGGACGGCACGCCCCACATGGAGGACAATTACCGACGGACTATCGCGGTCAATCAGACTGGTGTATTTAACGTCTTGCGCCTTTCCGCCGCCGCCATGGCTACCCAGGAGCCCCTGACCGACGGCGAACGCGGGGTTATTATCCTCACCGCATCCACTGCAGCCGTGGACGGGCCGTCCGGGATGCTTGCGTATTCAGCATCAAAAGGCGCCGTCGTGGGAATGATGATGCCAGCAGCGCGTGACGTGGCACGCCTAGGTATACGGATATGCAGCATTCTTCCGGGCACTTTTGATACGCCATTGCTTTCTACGGCTACTCCCAAGAGGCGAGAGCAACTCGCTGGCGGTACCCTCTTTCCGCGGCGGCTGGGCAGGCCCGACGAGTTCGCTGCGGTTGTGCGACTTGTCGCAGAAGTTTCGTACTTCAACGGTGAGGCAATCCGGCTTGATGGAGGACTCAGGCTAGGGTCCGATTAGGGGAGTTCGTTCGATCGAGCAGCTAGTGAAGAGGCTTCTCCGCTGAGTCTGGTTGCCAATTTCGGACGCTGTGGCCTAGCTGGTCCATCGGCCTGGTCCATGCGGATTTACCCCCTGATGGACTTGTCGCGAATGCAAGGGCACTCTACAGAGGCGTCAGCCTGTTGTCGTGAGGCGTGGCGCAGAACCAGGTGACATTCGACACCGCGCACCTAGGCCGGTTTAGGAGCTGTCGAAAGGGTGGGTCTCTCACAAGGCGCCACAGGCGTGAGGATGGCCAGCGATTATCGAAGCTTCGTACCGAGTCGGAGCGAAGGTTCGGTCGACGCTTGGACCGCCTCGATGGTGACGCCTGGTGCGAGTTCGGTCAGGACGAGGCCTTCGGGTTCGACGTCGATCACCGCCATGTCCGTGATGATCCTATGGACACAACGAAGCCCGGTGGTCGGCAATGTGCATTGATTGACGATCTTGGGACTGCCATCCCGGGCTGAATGCTCCATCATGACGATGACCCGCTTCGCACCGTGCACGAGGTCCATGGCGCCGCCCATGCCCTTGACCATTTTGCCAGGGATCATCCAGTTGGCCAGATCGCCAGCGGCCGATACTTCCATCGCTCCGAGGATGGCGACGTCAACGTGGCCGCCGCGGATCATAGAGAACGACGTCGCAGAATCGAAATAGGAAGCGCCCGGTAGTACAGTCACCGTCTCCTTGCCGGCGTTGATGAGATCCGGGTCGACCGCCTCGTCTTTCGGATACGGGCCGACCCCGAGGATGCCATTCTCCGACTGCAGGATGACGTGCACGCCAGAGGGCACATGGTTGGGGACGAGTGTGGGGAGCCCGATCCCCAGATTGACGTATTGCCCGTCCGAGAGTTCGCGGGCCACTCGAGCGGCCAGTTCATCGCGCTGGAGCGTCACGACGCTGCGCCTCCCTCAGTGTGGGTGCCTTGCTGAATGGTGCGCCGCTCAATGCGTTTCTCCACGTCGCCGACGTGGACGACGCGTTGGACGAAGATGCCCGGCGTGTGGACCTCCATCGGGTCGAGTTCGCCGAGTTCGACGAGCACCTCGACTTGGGCGATGGTGATGCGCCCTGCTGCCGCACACAACGGATTGAAATTCTGCGCGCTCTTCTCGTAGATCAAGTTCCCGTGGCGATCCCCGTAGCGAGCGTGCACGAGTGCGAAATCCGTCCTGATGGCATGTTCGAGCACATACGGGACGCCTTCGAACTCTCGGACTTCCTTGGGAGGCGAGGAGCCAACCACCTGACCGCGCCCGTCGTAACGCCAGGGGAGGCCACCCTCGGCGACCTGTGTGCCGACACCCGCGGGCGTGTAAAAGGCAGGAATGCCGGCGCCTCCTGCCCGCAGGCGCTCCGCCAAGGTGCCCTGGGGAACGAGTTCCACCTCGAGCTCACCGTGGAGGAACTGGCGCTCGAACTCCTTGTTCTCGCCCACATATGACGAGACGGTGCGTCGGATCCGGTGTGCCTCCAGCAGGAGGCCCAGGCCCCAGCCGTCGACCCCGCAGTTGTTACTCACAGTCTGGAGGTCCCCGACCCCTGCGGCCAGTAGCGCGCGGATGAGGACGCTCGGGATCCCACAGAGCCCGAAGCCGCCCACGGCAAGGGACGCTCCACTCCCGATGTCGGCCACGGCCTCTGCTGCGTGTGCGTTGACCTTGTCCATCAGAGCCCCAACTCTCGCGCAATCAGGAGTTTCTGTACTTCACTCGTGCCCTCGCCGATCTCCAATATCTTCGAGTCGCGATAGTGGCGGGCAACCGGGGTCTCGTTCATGAATCCGTACCCACCATGGATCTGGGTGGCGTCGCGTGCGTTGTCCATGGCGGCATTCGACGACACCAGCTTGGCGATTGCCGCCTGCTTTTTGAACGGAAGCCCAGCCAGTTGTCGAGCGGCCGCGTCGTAGTACGCGCAGCGGGCGACATGTGCCCTGGCTTCCATTTCGGCGATCTTGAAGGCGATGGCCTGGTGCTTGGCAATGGGGCGTCCGAAGGCGTGGCGCTCCTTTGCGTAGCTCACACTCTCGTCGACGCAGCCCTGTGCGGCGCCAGTGGACAGGGCTGCAATTGCGATACGACCCTCGTCGAGGATGCGGAGGAAGTTCGCGTACCCCCGGCCCCGCTCCCCGAGAAGGTTCTCCTCGGGGACCTGGACATCGGTGAACGACAGCGGGTGTGTATCCGATGCGTGCCACCCCACTTTGTTGTAGGCGGGGCCGGTGACGAATCCGGGCGACGGAACCGGCACCAGGATGGAGCTGATCTCTCGCACGCCATTGGGTCCCTCACCACCGGTGACCGCAGTGACCGTGACCAATTCGGTGAGTGTCGTGCCCGAGTTGGTGATGAACTCCTTTGCCCCGTTGATGACCCAGGACCCTCCCTCTAGGGCAGCAGTCGTGCGCGTCCCTCCGGCGTCGCTGCCGGCGCCTGGTTCGGTAAGACCGAAGGCGCCGAGCGCCTCCCCGGCGCACAGTCGCGGTAGCCAGTGCTGCTTTTGTGCTTCGTTCCCGAAACGGAAAATCGGCATGGCGCCGAGCGACACTCCGGCCTCGAGAGTGATCGCCACAGACTGATCAACCCGTCCGAGTTCCTCCAGGGCCAGGCACAGGACGAACAGATCCCCACCCATGCCGCCGTACTCCTCAGGGAAGGGCAAGCCGAAGAGCCCCATTTCGCCCATCTGTCGCACGACATCGTAGGGAAACGTCTTGGTGGCGTCGTGGTGAGCGGCCACCGGTGCGACCACCTCGCGGGCAAACGTCTCGACCGTGCTGCGGAGATGTCCCTGCTCGGGGCTCAGCCCAAACTCGGTCACTGGTCCTCCCCGGAATTCGGCGTCGGGGTGAGGGCGGTGACGACTCGCGATGGGCTTGGCCGGCCGAGCTGGTCTGCCATCCAGAGGCTTGTCGCGCAGAGGGCTTCCAGGTCGACACCGGTAGCGATCCCGAGGCCGTTGAGCTGCCAGATCAGGTCCTCGGTTGCGAGGTTTCCCGTGGCGCTCCCTGCGTAGGGACAACCCCCCAATCCACCGGCAGAGCTGTCAACCGTGGTCACTCCGTATTGCAGCGCGGCCAACGTGTTCGCCAGTGCCTGCCCACACGTGTCGTGGAAGTGGACGGCAATGGCCGACAGCGGCAGCCCGCGTTCGACGACGGCGGTGAGGAGTGCGACCACCTGACCCGGCGTGGCGACCCCGATGGTGTCGCCCAGCGAGATCTCGGCACAGCCGAATTCGGCCAGGGCAATGGCCACCTCGACCGCTTGTTGGACGTCCACGTGCCCTTCCCAGGGGTCGCCCCAGCACATGGAGACGTAGCCGCGCACAGCGAGACCTTCCCTCCGAGCCCGACTGACGACGGGGGCGAACATCTCCAACGAGGCTGCCACGGACCGGTTCAGGTTGCGCTGCGCAAAGGTTTCGGTGGCGCTGCCGAAGACGGCGACCTCTCTGACGCCGGCGCCGAGGGCGCGGTCCAGGCCGCGCTCGTTGGGGACCAGCACCGGGTGCCGCCCGGGGAGTGGCCCTAGGAGCTCGAGTAACTCTTCGGCATCACCGAGCTGAGGAATCCAACTGGGTGGCACGAAGCTGGTCAGCTCTATCGCCTCGAGGCCGGTCTCAGTCAGCCGACGGATGAACTCGGCCTTCACCTCGACCGGGACCACCGTGGCCTCGTTCTGTAGTCCGTCCCGGGGGGCGACCTCGTAAATGCGGACACGCTCGGGGAGGTCCGGCAGGGGAGCGGGGCGCGGCGCGTTCATGCGTCCGCCGACTCCGACTCGAGCTCCACGAGTGGCGCATCGACAAGAACCTGGTCCCCGATTTTCGCTGCGACGCGGGCGACCCGGCCTTTCCGCGGGGCCGACAGCGTGTATTCCATCTTCATGGCTTCGACGACCAATAGCGCTTCTCCTTGTTCGACGTCAGCACCGACCTTGACATGCACGGCGAGCACGGTCCCCGGCATGGGGCTTCGGACCTCGTTGTCCGCGCTGCCCGCTACACCGGTACGCCGCTGAGGCGACGCCTCCACGAGCGCGACACATGTGCCGTCCACCCAGACCCAGATCCGGTCCTCGCTTCCGACCACCACTGCGTGCCTCGTCGTTCCTTCCACGGTGAGGAGGAGTCCCACGGGAAGTATCTCGGTGTGGGCTTGCACCGGAGGCTCGTCGTCCACCACGACGCCGGCGCCGTGGGCCGTTCCCGACACCTGCACCCGGTGCGACATCCCCGAGGCATCGGTGAAGGTCCAGGATGTCGGTGCGGGAGCGCCGCCCATGCGCCAGCCGTCGGTCCGGTCCCAGGGGCCGCCATGGGGCTCTCGGGACGAAAGGACTGAGAGCCGATCCAGTGCGGCGGCGATGGTGGCCAGTGTGGCAGACGGCCTGGTCACCAGGGTTGGGAGTTCCCGCTCCACCAAACCTGTGTCGACGTTCCCGGACCGGACGTCAGGATGACGCAGGAGTGCCCGGAGGAAGTTGATGTTCGTCTCGAACCCGAGCACGGCGGTCTGGGCCAAGGCTTGGTCGAGCCGGGCGATCGCGGTCGCCCGATCCGGGCCCCACGCGGCGATCTTGCTCATCATCGGGTCGTAGGTAGTGCCGACGCGGCAGCCGGGGTAGAGCGAACTGTCCACCCGGATTCCGTCTCCCTCGGCTTCTCGTAAGAAGTGCACGTCACCACCGCTGGGCACAAAGCCAGCGGCCGGACTCTCGGCGTAGATCCGCGCCTCAATTGCGTGGCCGCTCGTGTGCACGTCACGCTGCGTGAGGGACAGCGGTTCACCGGCCGCCACGCGGATCTGTTGCTCGACGAGATCAAGGCCCGTCACGAGCTCTGTCACGGGGTGTTCGACCTGGAGCCTGGTGTTCATCTCCATGAAGAAGAATTCTCCCGGAGAGTCGGTGGAAACGATGAATTCGACGGTGCCAACACCCTCGTAGTGCACCGCTCGCGCGATCTCCTTCGCAGCGTCGGCCATCGCGGACCGCTGCGCTTCTGTCAGGAGGACCGAGGGTGTCTCCTCAATGATCTTCTGATGCCGGCGCTGCAGGCTGCATTCCCGCTCACCGAGCGAAATGACGGCACCAAACGCGTCAGCAAGCACCTGGACCTCTATGTGGCGTGGTCTGCGCACGAATCGCTCGACGAACAGGGTGTCGTCACCGAACGAAGACCGCGCCTCGCGCCGGGCGCTCACCAGCTCCTGGGGAAGGAGCTCCGGATCGTGGACTAGCCGCATTCCCTTGCCTCCGCCTCCAGCGGAGGGCTTGACCAGGACGGGGTAGCCGACCTCGTTGGCCGCAGCAATCAGATCGTCGTCGGTCATGCCGCTGTCGGTGCGGCCGGGGACCACGGGCACTCCGGCATCCACCACCATGCGCTTGGCGCGGATCTTGTCGCCCATGGTGGCGATGGCGTCACTCGGGGGACCGATGAACACCAGCCCCGCGTCCCGACAGGCTTCTGCGAATCCGGCGTTCTCGGCGAGGAACCCATAGCCGGGATGGATCGCTTCGGACCCCGTGGCGACGGCAGCGCGCAGGAGCTGCTCGGTTGACAGGTAGCTCGCCGACGCTGGGGCAGGACCGAGGCGGACAGCGATGTCGGCCTCCCGGACGTGACGCACCTGCGCGTCCTCGTCGCTGTAGACGCCGACCGAGCGGATACTCATCTGGCGCAGCGTCCGCATCACGCGGACCGCGATCTCGCCTCGATTCGCCACCAATACCGTCTCGAACATCGCTGACTACATCCGGAACACGCCATAGGAAACGGGTTCCAGCGGCGCGTTGGCACAGACGGACAGGGCAAGGCCGACGGCGTCACGTGTCTCGAGCGGGTCGATGATGCCGTCGTCCCACAAGCGGGCGGTGGCGTAGAACGGATTGCCCTGCTCCTCGTACTGACGACGTATGGGCGTCTTGAATTCCTCTTCTTCGTGCTCGCTCCAGGTACCCCCCGCCTTCTCGACCTGATCGCGGTGCACCGTGGCCAGCACAGCAGCTGCCTGCTCGCCGCCCATGACCGAAATGCGCGCGTTGGGCCAGGTCCAGAGGAACCGCGGCGAAAAGGCGCGGCCGCACATGGAGTAGTTGCCGGCTCCGAAGGATCCCCCGATGACGACCGTGAGCTTGGGCACCCTGGCACAGGCCACGGCGGTCACCATTTTGGCTCCGTGCTTCGCAATTCCCCCTGCCTCGTAGGAGCGACCAACCATGAAGCCTGTGACGTTCTGGAGAAACAGGAGCGGGATACGGCGTTGATCGCAGAGCTCTATGAAGTGGGCGCCCTTCAGGGCCGCCTCCGAGAACAACACGCCGTTGTTGGCCACGATACCGACGGGGTGTCCATGCACCCGGGCAAAACCGGTCACCAGTGTGGTCCCATACTCGGCCTTGAACTCGCCGAACTCGCTCGCGTCGATCAGGCGCGCAATGACCTCGCGGACGTCGTACGGCGTTCGTGGGTCGGCAGGGATCACGCCGTACATCTCGGCCGGGTCGACGGCGGGCTCTCGCGGGGATCCGACGTTCCACGGTGGCTCGGCCCGCGGTGCCAGCTCCGAGACAATGCGCCGCACGATCCGCAAGGCGTGGGCGTCGTCGTCGGCCAGGTGGTCGACGACGCCACTCGTCCGGGCATGGAAGAGTCCGCCCCCCAGATCCTCTGCGCTCACGATCTCCCCAGTCGCTGCTTTCACCAGTGGAGGGCCGCCGAGGAAGATCGTCCCTTGATCGCGGACGATCACGGTCTCGTCGCTCATGGCGGGCACGTATGCACCGCCGGCCGTGCAGGATCCCATGACGGCCGAGACCTGCGGTATCCCCCGCGAACTCATGGTGGCCTGGTTGTAGAAGATGCGCCCGAAGTGGTCCCTGTCGGGAAAGACCTCGTCCTGGCGGGGGAGGAACGCACCGCCACTGTCGACCAGGTAGATGCAGGGCAGCTTGTTCTCGAGGGCGACCTCCTGAGCTCGGAGGTGCTTCTTGACGGTGATCGGGAAGTAGGTCCCGCCCTTGACGGTCGCGTCGTTCGCCACCACCATGCATTCACGACCGGAGACACGGCCGATGCCCGTAATGATGCCGCTGCCTGGCGCTTCGTCGTCGTACATCCCGTTCGCCGCAAGGGGGGACAACTCCAGAAACGGGCTGCCGGGGTCGAGAAGGGTGTCCACCCGGGACCGAGGAAGCAATTTGGCCCGCTCGACATGACGCCGGCGCGCGGAATCGGTCCCGCCCAGTCGCACCTTGCCGAGCAGCGTGCGCAGATCGTCCACAGCGCGCTGCTGCGCCGCGGCGTTCTTCTGGAATGTCTCACTTGTCCGGTCGCATTGCGTCCGGAGCTGGGTTTCGCTCATCACACCTCAGGTTAGGGATCGGTAACCTCGGTGCAGCTGAGGTTAGGCTTTACTAACCTCGCTGTCCAGAGCCGACATGAACGTGATCCCACATACCAGCGACCGGATACTCCGGGAGTCGGCTCGGCTCTTCGCTGTCCGGGGATTTTATGGGACGTCGATCGAGGACATCGGCACGGCATGCGGGACGAGTGGCCCTGCCATCTACAAGCATTTTTCGAGCAAGCTGGCCATCCTCGCTGCGCTGTTGCTCGATATCAGCCGGCAACTCGTCGAAGGCGGACGTCACGTAGTAGAGGAGGCGGGGCCCGCGGACCGTGCCCTGATGGCGCTGATCGCCTTTCACGCGTCGTTCGCAG
Organism: uncultured Acidimicrobiaceae bacterium; assembly: GCA_963794875.1. Taxonomy (GTDB): domain Bacteria; phylum Actinomycetota; class Acidimicrobiia; order Acidimicrobiales; family RAAP-2; genus Bog-473. Next base: position 877,994 of record CAWCFG010000013.1, on the reverse strand, counting down.
CCAACGAGTCAGACCTGATCCGCATTCAGGATCGCGACCTGGGGTCTCTCGATGCGACGGATCGGCGGACAGTCCGCCGTCTTCAGCGCGAATACGTGGAGCTGTGGGTCTCGGTGCTGATGAAGGTGCAGCCGCGCTTGAGTGTCGACGCGGCGCGCATTCGGGCGCACGCCGCCTTCGGGTTGCTCAATTCGACGGCACACATCAAGGGCGGGCCATCCGTCAAGGTGGAGCTCATCCGGATGGCTGAGCGTGCGCTGCGCGTGGGTGCGCCGCGTTCGGACTGATACGGCCCGAAGACGGAACGGGCTATCGGCTCTGGGCGGCCCCCGAGCCGCGAGCCGGCGAATGGTCCAGGTGATTTCATACATAGTATTCTGGGCAGCTCTGACGGGAGGATCTTGTGAACGTTCGTGATGTGGTGGTTGTGGAGGCTGGACGGTCGCCGATCGGCCGCAAGAACGGTTCGCTCGCTGCCACGCACCCCGCCGATGTGCTCGGACCGGTGCAGATGGAAGTCCTCCGGCGGGCGGGTGTCGAGCCCAGCGCGGTGGACCAGGTGGTCGGAGGGTGCATCAACAAGGTCGGTGCGCAGGCGATGAGCATCACACGGACGGCGTGGCTCTCCCACGGCGGTCCCCCGGAAGTGGCGTGCACGACCGTCGATTCGCAGTGCGGATCCTCCCAGTACGCGGTGAACCTCGCTGCCAATCTCATTGCATCGGGCAGCGACGACGTGGTCCTGGCCTGCGGCGTCGAGAACATGAGTCGACTGCCCATCGGGTCGGACGCGTCCGCAGGTGCTGCGGCCGGCCTGGGCAAGCCGGTTTCCAAGAGCTACTTCGAGCATTACGAATGGGCGTCGCAGTTCGAGGGTGCCGAGCGCATCGCCGACAAGTACGGCATCTCCCGTTCGGACACGGACGCCTTCGGGTTGGAATCACAGCTCCGGGCAGCCCGCGCTATCGCTGAGGGCCGGTTCGAGGGCCAGGTCATCCCACTCGATATCGAGCTGTTCGACGACGAGGGGAAGCGCACGGGAGAGCGGATCACGGTCACGAAGGACGAGAACCCGCGTGACACCTCGCTCGAGAAGCTGGCGGCACTGAAGCCGGTGGCTCGCCCGGATGGCGTGCACACCGCAGGCTCGTCGTCGCAGATCGCCGACGGGGCAGCTGCGGTCCTCTTGATGTCGGCCGAGCGTGCCGACTCCCTCGGCATGAGGCCTCTTGCGCGCGATTGCGGGGACCGCATTGGTCGGGTGCGACCCTGTCCTGATGCTCGAAGGCCCTATTCCCGCCGCCCACAAGGTGCTGGGCCGGGCCGGACTCTCCATCGATGACATCGACGTCATTGAGATCAACGAGGCGTTCGCCTCGGTTGTCCTGGCGTTCGGCAAGGAACTTAAACCAGACATGGAGCGGGTCAATCCAAACGGGGGTGCCATTGCTCTGGGTCACCCGCTCGGTGCGACCGGATGCTTTCTCGTGACCAAGGCCGTGTACGAGCTGGAGCGGTCCGGAGGAAAGTACGGCTTTGTCTCCATGTGTTGCGGCGGCGGACTGGGGACGGGGACGCTCCTCGAACGTCTGTGAGCCTCTCTTCGGGGACTCCGTTGGCGGGCACCGTCGTCGTCGACACGACGACCTTCCTGTCGGGGCCGTTCAGCGGTCTGATGTTCGCAGACCTTGGCGCCGACGTCATCAAGGTCGAACCGCCAGGCCACGATCCGTTGCGTCGCATGAAATCACGCTGGCATCCCGCAAGTCCCATGGCTGCCAACGTCAATCGAAACAAGCACTCAATCGTCATCGACATCAAACAATCGGATGGGCGCGAGGAGTTCTACAGCCTTCTCCGGGGCGCTGATCTCGTCCTGTTCAACATGCGAGCGTCGGCAGCGCGCTCGCTCGGGGTCGACGATGAGACGCTGGCCGGTATCAATGATCGCCTCATTCGAGTGTGGCTCAGCGGGTACGGCCAGAGTGGGCCGCGGACCATGGAGCCCGCATTCGACTCGGCCATCCAGGCGTATGCGGGCATGATCGCTGCGCAGACGGGCGCCGGTGAGCCGTCGCCCATGCGCACCTATATCGCGGACAAGGTTGCAGGTATGTTCGCTGTTCAGGGTGCCCTCGGCGCCCTTCTCCAGCGATCGGTCACCGGGAAGGGTGCCAAAATCGACGTGTCGCTGCTCGATGCGACCGCCTACTTCGGCTTTCCCGACATTTTCGAGGACCACACGTTCCTCGACCAGGAACCTCCTGAAGAGGTGGAGGAGACCGCAGCCATCGTCGTCGCCACCGCGGACGGGCTCATCGTCCTTGCTCCCGCCTCCGGGAAACAGATCAAGGCCACGCTTGAGGTGGTCGGGCATCCGGAGTGGCAACAATCCCTGCGCGAGGCGCCAAATCGCGGTGCTCTCCTGACGATTCTGGTCCGTCACATTCGTCCCGTGCTGACGACCGCCACCACCGCCGAATGGATGCGTCGCTTCGCCGAAGCGGATGTCCCGGTGGCGCCGGTGCTCAACCGTGAAGAGCACCTCTCGGACCCCCAGGTCGTGCACAACGGGATCTACCGGACGTACGAGCACCCCGACTACGGCCGGGTTCGTTCGGTCCGCTACCCGGTGACCTTTTCGGATCGACCTCCGATAGAGCCTCTGCCCTTCCCGGCTCCCGATGCCGACCGCCGGGAGATCGTCGAGCGATTCGGCGGAGGCGAGGCCTGAGGCAGCGGCCCTGTGGGCGGCGCCGTCAGTGGGTCTCTAGAGCGCGCCGTGTGTCACGGAAGTGAGGCGCTGGACCTCCGAGATCAACGACTCCATGGGCGTGCCGGTGGGGAACACCGCGGCGGCGCCCATGTTCAGCAGCCTCTGGACGTCGGACTGCGGAACGGTGCCCCCCACGACCACCTTGATGTCCTCAGCGCCCTGTCTGGCCAGTGCCTCGAGAGTCTTCGCCGTTAGTCCGAGGTGGGCGCCCGAGAGAATCGAGAGACCGACGACATCGACGTCCTCTTGAATGGCGATCGATGCAATTACCTCTGGCTTCTGGCGGATGCCCGTGTAGATCACTTCGAAGCCGGCGTCTCTGAGGGCACGGGCCACGAGTTTGGCACCGCGGTCGTGCCCGTCAAGGCCGGGTTTTGCGACGAGCACGCGTGCGGGGCCGGCCATCAGAAGACCCGCGAGGGCTGGTACTCGCCCCAGACGTCCTTCAACTCGGCCGTCATTTCGCCCACGGTGCAGTACTCGTGAACGCAATCGACCAGGAAGGGCATCAGGTTCTCTGATGTCTGTGCCGCCCGGCGCAGGTCGGCGAGCGACGCCAGTGTCTTGCGCGTGTTGCGGGTCCGCCGCACCTCCCGCAGGCGGTCGAGCTGTACCTTTCGACCCGCATCGTCCATTGCCGGGGGAGCGAGGTCGGGGGCGGGCTCCTCGGTCTGATAGCGGTTGACGCCGACTATGACCCGTTCCCCGTTCTGGATCTGGCGGTGCACGGTTGCCGACTCGTCCGCGATGAGTTGCTGGATGTACCCGTCCTCAATACAGCGAATCATCCCGCCATGGGCTTCGAGATCGGTCATGATCTCAATCAGCCGTTCTTCCATCGCATCGGTCAACGACTCGACGAAGTACGAGCCACCCAGGGGGTCGACCGTTCGGGTCACGCCCGTCTCGTAGGCGAGGATCTGCTGCGTCCGCAGCGCAAGGGTTGTGCTCTCCTCTGTCGGGAGGGCGAATGGCTCGTCCCACGCGGCCGTGAACATCGACTGCACCCCGCCGAGCACAGCCGCCATCGCCTGGTAGGCGACGCGCACAATGTTGTTTTGTGGTTGTTGCGCCTGGAGGGTCCATCCACCGCACACCACGCCCGTCCTGAACATGGACGAACTGGGCTCTTTCGCTCCGTAGCGTTCGCGTACGATCTGCGCCCAGCGCCTGCGCCCACTGCGATATTTCGCGACCTCTTCGAAGAAGTCGTTGTGGGTGTAGAAGAAGAATGAGATTTGCGGGGCGAATTCGTCGATGGTCAATCGCCCCCGGCTGACGATCTCATCGCAGTAGGTCACGGCGTCCTGCAGGGTGAAGGCCATCTCCTGTGCCGCATTGGCTCCCGCGTCCCGGAAGTGTGCCCCGGCGACGGACACGGCGTTGTACCGGGGGACCTCGGCCGCGCAGAACTCAATGGAGTCCGCCACGAGCCGGATCGAAGGGGTGGGGGGCCAGATCCACGTGCCCCGCGCCACGTACTCCTTCAAGATGTCGTTCTGCATGGTGCCCCGGAGCTTCTCTCGGGGCACGCCCTGCTTGTCGCCCACGGCCACGTAGAAGGCCAGCATGATGGCCGCTGTGCCATTCACCGTCCACGAGGTGGAGATCTGGTCGAGGGGGATGTCGCGGAACAGGATCTCCGCGTCGGCCAGGGAATCGAGGGCGACGCCGACCCGGCCGACCTCCTCTTCGACCTCGGGGTCGTCGGAGTCGTAGCCGATCTGCGTCGGGAGGTCCGCCGCCACCGAAAGGCCCGTCCCACCCTCCTTGAGGAGCAGCCGATAGCGCTCATTCGACCACTCCGGGGTTCCGAAGCCGGAGTACTGGCGGAACGTCCACAGCCGGTCGCGGTAGCCGCCCGAATGATTCCCGCGGGTGAACGGGAACTCTCCGGGTTCGCTGAGCCGGTCGGCAAAATCTCCGTTCAGCGTCTCGGGTCCGTAGCTGCGCTCCACGGTGAGGCCCGCCTCGGTCGTGAACTCCTTCTCGGACATGGCAATCAGGTAGGACGGCCCGACCGGGTCGAGCACCGTCGTCTCCCGACCGTCGACTTCACCATGAAGATATGGTATCTCAACCCCGGCGTCCTGGGGAAAAGAGGCAGCTCAGACCTTGGATATGATATTCCCCATGGAACTGACCGAGGGTGGGGTGCGCCTCGAAACCGACGGATTCGTCTCAATCCTGACCATTGACCGTCCAGCGGCGCGGAACGCCATCGCGCGGTCGACAATGCGGGAGTTGGCCCTGACGCTGACCGATGTGGCCAGGTCGGACGCCCGGGTCCTTGTGGTACGGGGAGCCGGTGACCGGGTGTTCGTTTCCGGTGGCGACCTCAAAGAGCTCAGTGAGATCCGCACGGTGGACAAGGCCGTCGAGATGGCCATGGAGATGCGCAGCGTCCTTGACAAGCTGTCGATGCTGCCCATCCCCGTCATCGCCGGAGTCAACGGCCATGCCTACGGGGGAGGGGCTGAGGTCGCGGTCGCGTGTGATATCCGCGTCGCGGCAGATGGCGTCAACTGTGCTTTCAACCAGGTGACGCTCGGGATCATGCCGGCATGGGGAGGCATTGAGCGGCTCACCGGCCTCGTCGGCCCGGGTCGCGCCCTGAGTCTCATGACGACGGGTCGTACCGTTGACGCCGAGACTGCCCTGCGCATCGGCCTCTTCGACGAGGTGATCCCTCGGGCAGATTTCGACGCCCACTGTCTCGGCATGGCACAGGACATCGCGTCGGCTCCGCGGGACGCGCTGGTTGGCATAAAGGCGGCACAGCGGGCCGCCTTCCCCTCGGTCCGTCCCGATCTGGCACGGCCCGCGGTGGCGTCCTTTGCTGCCACCTGGGTCGCGGACGCTCATTGGGAGATGGTCAGGGAGGCGGAGCAGCGCCGTCGGGCGGCACGGAAGTCGGCGTAAGCGTGATCCGACGGCCAGGGAGCCGTCGCCTTCAGAGTGCGCCGGCCTTCCCCGAGCGGGAGCGGATCATGGCGTCCTGCACGAAGGAGGCCGCCAGCTGCCCGTCGCGGCGGAAGATGTCGCCCTGCCCGTAACTGCGGCCGTGCCCGGCGAACGAGCTGCGTTGCTGCAGGAGGTGCCATTCAGCGGCGGGGCAGGGTTCGTGGTACGTGAGTGTGTGGCTGAGCACGCCAGTGGAGAGTGTCACGTGCGCCTGGGCCTGTCCGACGCCGGCGTGGGGGCGCATGGCGGTCCCGATGAGAAAGCCGTCGGTGGAGTAGGCGACCAGGGCCTGATCGGTGGCGGGATCGTCGGGCGCGTCGACGAAGCGGACCCAGGCATCGAGTTCGGGCGGGCCCACCAGCTCGGGATCGCTGATGTCGACGCCGCCGACGATCATGATCTCCCACACCCCCTCCCCGCGCACCGTGCCGCCGGAATCCTCGGGAGAGGTCATCGACCGTGGTGCGTCAGCGTGCCGGATCACGTCGGGCTCCTCGGCGCTGAGGAGGACCAGCGAGCGGGTGACCAACGTCTCGCCCTGGCTGATCGTCACCGTGCTGCTGGCCACGGAACGCCCGCTGTGCATGCGATCGACCGCGATCTCGAGGGGCGCGTCGGGCGACGCGCCGCGGGCGAAGACGGTGTGGATCGTCTTGACCGCCTTCCCGTCCTGGCCGGCCAGCCCGGCCATCACCGACTGCGCCAGCAGCTGGCCGCCGAAGACGACGCCGTGGGTGGAGCTCAGGCTGTTGGCGCGGTAGCGGTCGGTGCCGACCTCTTCGAGCGTCAGGGCGTCGACGAACGCAGCGATCGTGAACATGGTCCTCCTCATTGTGCGGTTGGCTCGGTGCGGTTGGCTCGGTGCGGTTGGCTCGGTGCGGTTGGCTCGGTGCGGCGGGCTCTTGGGACGGCGGGCCACCACTGTGGCATCACCGGTCCGGTGGGTGTCGGTCCGGCCTCCGGAACCGGTCCAACCGGGTGCGCGAGGCCGAGAACCAGGATGTTACCGTCGTTTTTGACGGCGACGTCAAAGTCAGATACCCTCCCGAAGAGAGCCTTCCCAGGCACGCGTCCCGCCATATTCGACAGTGCACATTCGGTTGTGCCTTCGGCGTGCCGAGGGTGATCCGGACGACGAGAGGATGACGACCGTGAGTGATGCAGTGAAGGTCAACCCCGAGCAGAGGATGCTCCTCGACGGCAAGCTCGTCGAGGCCGATTCGGGCCAGACCTTCGACAACGTGAACCCGGCGACGGAGGAGGTCATCGGCCAGGTCGCCGACGCCTCGACGGCCGAAATGCAGCGGGCCATCGACAGCTCGCGGCGAGCTTTCGACGAGACCGACTGGTCGACGAACCACGCCTTCCGCAAGCGCTGCCTCGAGCAGCTCCACGACGCGTTGCAGGCCCAACAGGAGGAGCTGCGCGAGCAGCTCATCCTCGAGGTCGGTTGCCCCCGCATGACGACGAACGGACCGCAGCTCGACGCACCGCTGGGTGACGCGCTGTCCTGGCCGGCCAAAATGATCGACGACTTCGAGTGGGAGACGGTCCTGCCCGACGCCATCAGCCTGCAGGGCTCGCTCGACTCGCGCCGGATCTGGCGGGAGCCCGTCGGCGTGGTCGGCGCCATCGTGCCCTGGAACTTCCCCTTCGAGGTGACCTCGCACAAGCTGGGTCAGGCGCTGGCCACCGGCAACACGGTCGTGCTGAAGCCGGCCCCGGACACACCGTGGAACGCCACGTTCCTGGGGCGCCTCATCGCCGAGCAGACGGACATCCCGCCGGGCGTGGTCAACATCGTCACCTCGTCGGACCACCTCATCGGCGAGGAGCTCACGCTGTCGCCCAAGGTGGACATGATTTCGTTCACGGGCTCGACCGCGGTGGGTCAGCGGATCATGGAGAAGGGCGCCGCCACCATGAAGCGGACGTTCCTCGAGCTGGGCGGGAAGTCGGCGACCATCGTCCTCGAGGACGCCGACCTCGGCTTCGCCACGCTGATGGGCATGGGTGCCTGTTTCCACGCCGGGCAGGGCTGCGCCATTCAGACGCGGATGCTGCTGCCCCGCTCCCGTTACGAGGAGGGCGTCGAGACACTCAAGGGGCTCTTCGCCGCTGTGCCCTACGGCGACCCGCAGCGGCCCGACGTGATCATGGGTCCGGTCATCTCGTCGAAGCAGCGCGAGCGGGTGCTCGGGCTCATTGAGAAGGGGAAGGCCGAGGGTGCCACGCTGGCCGTCGGCGGAGGTCGCCCGTCGGGGGAGGAGTTCGCCAAGGGCTGGTGGGTCGAGCCGACGTTGTTCACCGATGTCGACAACGCCATGACCATCGCCCAGCAGGAGATCTTCGGCCCGGTGCTCGTGGTGATCCCCTACGACACCGAGGACGACGCGGTGCGCATCGCCAATGACTCCAAGTACGGACTGTCCGGCGGCGTGTTTTCCGGGTCGGTGGAGCACTCGCTGGCAGTGGCCAAGCGCATCCGCACCGGTGGCCTGAGCATCAACGGCGGAGCCCCCTACGGGCCGGACCTGCCCTTCGGCGGGTACAAGCACAGCGGCATCGGGCGCCAGAACGGTGTGGCGGGATTCGAGCAGTATCTCGAGGTCAAGTCGCTGGCCTGGCCCGCGGCCTGACGGGGGAGGTCCCGACGTGACCGTCACGAGCGAGTCGGAGGTCTACTACGACCCCTACGACTTCGAGATCGACGCCGATCCGTACCCGGTGTGGAGGCGGCTGCGCGACGAGGCGCCGCTGTACTGGAACGAGAAGTACGAGTTCTTCGCGCTGAGCCGCTGGGACGACGTCGACGCCGCCATGCTCGACTGGAAGACCTACATCTCGGGCCGGGGCTCGGTCCTCGAGCTCATCAAGGCCAATATCGAGATCCCGCCCGGATCGATCCTCTTTGAGGACCCACCCGCCCACGACCTCCACCGCGGCCTGCTCTCGAGGGTGTTCACGCCCAAGAAGATGCAGGCGCTCGAGCCCCAGGTGCGGGCCTTCTGCGCGCAGGTGCTCGACCCTCTCGTCGGCTCGGGTGGCTTCGACTTCATCGCCAACCTCGGCAAGTTCATGCCCATGCGGGTCATCGGGATGCTGCTCGGCATCCCCGAGCAGGACCAGGAGGCGATCCGGGACCGCCTCGACGAGGGCCTGCGCCTCGAGGAGGGCGTTCCGAACGAGACCGAGTACAGCAGCGCCGTCCAGTCCGAGGCGTTCTCGGACTACATCACCTGGCGCGCCAAGCATCCCTCCGACGACCTGATGACCGAGTTGCTCAACGCCGAGTTTGAGGACGTCAACGGGACGACGCGCACGCTCACCCACGAGGAGGTACTGGGGTACGTCGGCCTGCTGGCGGGCGCCGGCAACGAGACCACGACCCGCCTCATCGGCTTCACCGGTGAGGTCCTGGGGCGCCATCCCGACCAGCGTGCCGCGCTGGTGGCGGACCGCTCGCTGATCCCCAACGCGATTGAGGAGCTGTTGCGCTACGAGTCGCCGTCTCCGGTGCAGTCCCGTTACGTGACGCGGGACGTCGAGCTCCACGGTCGGACGGTTTCCGAGGGCAGCATCATGGTGCTGCTGAACGGGTCGGCCAACCGGGACGAGCGACACTTCGCGGACGGCGACAGCTTCGACATCCATCGCGTGATCGGTCGGCATCAAGCGTTCGGCTACGGCATCCACCTCTGCCTGGGTATGGCGCTGGCCCGCCTGGAGGGGCGCGTGGCGCTCGACGAGGTGCTGAACCGCTTTCCCGAGTGGGAGGTCGACTACGACAAGGCGCAGCGCGCTCGCACCTCGACCGTGCGGGGTTGGGAGACGCTGCCTGTGCGTACGCCATGACGCACCCAGTGGAAGAGGAGACGGAGGCACCATGAACCTCGACGACATGATCCTGGTCAGCATCGACGACCACATGATTGAGCCGCCCGACATGTACGAGAACCACGTCCCGAAGAAGTGGCTCGACGACGCGCCCAAGGTCGTGCACGAGGACGGCATCGACCGCTGGGTCTTCCAGGGCGAGAAGACCAGCACGTCCTTCGGCATGTCGGCCACGGTGGGCTGGCCCTCCGAGGAATGGGGCTTCAACCCGGGCACGTACACGGAGCTGCGACCCGGGTGCTTCGACGTGCACGAGCGGGTGCGGGACATGAACGCCAACGGCGTGCTCGGATCGATGTGCTTCCCGACGATGGCCGGATGGAACGCGCGGACCTTCTCCGAGGCACAGGACAAGGAGATCGCCCTCGTCATGCTCCAGGCCTACAACGACTGGGCCATCGACGAGTGGTGCGGGGAGTACCCGGGCCGCTTCATCCCACTCGGCATCGTTCCGATGTGGGACGTCGACGCCGCCGTGGCCGAGGTCCGGCGTATCGCCAAGAAGGGGTGCCGGTCCATCAGCTTCCTCGAGACGCCGCACGTGCAGGGGTTCCCCAGCTTCCTCTCCGGCTACTGGGACCCGATGCTCGCCGCGCTGAGCGAGGAGAACATGGTGCTCTCGCTCCACATCGGCGCCGGCTTCAACGTCATTCAGAAACCCGAGGAGGCACCAGTCGACCACCTCATGGTGCTGGCCTGCCAGATCAGCGCCATCACCGCCCAGGACCTGTTGTTCGGGCCGACGCTCCGACGCTTCCCCGACCTGAAGGTCGCGCTCTCAGAAGGTGGGATCGGCTGGATCCCCTTCTACTTCGACCGGATCGACCGGCACTACACGAACCAGGAGTGGTTGCACGGCGACTTCGGCGGGAAGTTCCCGTCAGAGGTGTTCCGCGAGCACATCCTGGCCTGCTACATCACGGACCCCTCGGGCCTGCTGTTGCGCGACCGCATCGGCATAGAAGGCATCGCCTGGGAGTGCGACTACCCGCACACCGACACGACCTGGCCGAAGTCACCCGAGTTCGCCTGGAAGGAGTTTCAGGACGCCGGGTGCAGGGACGACGAGATCCACAAGATCACCTGGGAGAACGCCTGCCGCTTCTACAGCTGGGACCCCTTCGCCCACACGGCGAAGGAGCAGGCGACGGTGCGCGCGCTGCGGGCGTCGACGCCCGACGTCGACGTCACCCGCATGTCCAAGGACGAGTGGCGCACGCGCAACGAGGCGGCGGGCATCGGCGTGGTGAGCGCCGTCTGACCGCGCCGCAGTCGTACGATCCTCTGCACCCCGAGAATCCCTATGCCGCGCGCCCGAGAAGACGAAAGAGAATGACGTGAAAGAGCACCAAGGAGCCTCATGCTCCTGAACCTGACCGAAGACCAAGAGTTCTTCCGCGAGACCACCGACCGCTTCTTGACGGAGCAGGCCGCTCCGGACGCCCTGCGCCAGCTGCGCGACGACCCAATCGGGTTCGACCCGGCGTACTGGCGCCGCGGTGCCGAACTCGGTTGGACGTCGATGCTGGTGAGTGAGGAGCACGGCGGCGGCACGATCAGCGACGCCGGCCTGGTAGACGCCGGCCTCGTCGCCTACGAGTTCGGCCGCCACGCTGCGCCGGGCCCGTTGGCGGTGGTCAACGTCGTGGCGGCGGCACTGAGCGAGCACGACGCGGCGCCCGACGTGCTGGCGGGACTGCTCTCCGGGGAAAGCATCGCCACCTGGTGCGCACCACCGTTCGGTTCGACACGGTGGCAGCCGACCGTCGAGGCCAGCCGGTCCGGGACCGACCTCGTGCTCAACGGCGAGGCCCGCATCGTCGAGTCGGCCGGTCAGGCGGACCACCTGCTCGTGACGTGTAGCGACCAGGGCGGGACCGGCGTGACCCAGGTCCTCGTCCCGGCGACCACGCCGGGCGTGACGATGGCACCGATGGAGACGGTCGACCTGACCCGGCGCTTCGGCATCGTGTACTTCGAGGGGGCGACGGCGCCGGACACCGAGATCATCGGCACCGCAGGCGAAGCCCGGGCCCAGGTCCACCGTCAGTTCGAGCAGCTCATCGTGCTGCTGAACGCGGACTCGGTCGGCGCCATGCAGGCCGCCTTCGAGATGACCGTCGAATGGGCGTTCGACCGCTACTCGTTCGGGCGACCGCTGGCGTCGTACCAGGCTCTCAAGCACCGGTTCGCCGACATGTACATGTGGCTCCAGTCGAGCCATGCCACGAGCGACGCCGCCTGCGCCGCCGTGGCCTCGGGCGACCCCGACGCGGCCGAGCTGGTGAGCGCCGCCAAGGCCTACATCGGCGAGTACGGCGCCGAGCTCGTCCAGGACTGCACGCAGATGCACGGGGGCATCGGCGTCACGTTCGAGCACGATCTGCACCTGTTCCTGCGGCGGGTGACGGTGAATCGTGCGCTTGCCGGCACGCCGGCCGACCACCGTCAGCGGCTTGCCGCCTTCATCGACGCACGGGAAGGGACCGCGGCGTGAGCGCGGTGCGAGTGGAGACAACCGAGGGGCTCGAGAACCTCGAGGACTTCCGGCAACGGGCGCGGTCATTCATCCGGGGCAACCTCCGGCCGGTCACCCCCGAGGAATTGCGCTGGGAGCGGAACAGCAACGACGACGAGGCGGAGCTCGCCACTGTCACCCGAGATCGCGAGATTCAGCGCATGCTGTTCGACGCCGGTCTGGCCGGGATCTGCTTTCCACGCGCGTACGGCGGCCAGGGCCTGACGCACGAGCACCAGAAGGTCCTGAACGAGGAGTTCGCCGGCTACGAGTACCCCCTGCGGGTGCAGATCCCCACGCTCTCACCGTGTGCCGCCGTCATTCTCGAGTTCGGCACGGAGCAGCAGAAGCTGCGCCACCTCCCCGCCATCTTGAAGGGCGAGGAGCTCTGGATGCAGTTCCTGTCCGAGCCGAGCGGTGGATCCGACGTGGCCGGGGCCCTGACCACGGCCGTGCGTGACGGTGAGCAGTGGATCCTCAATGGTTCGAAGGTGTGGACGTCGGGGGCGTGGTGGTCGGATTGGGGCCTCTGTCTGGCCCGAACCAACTGGGATCAGCCGAAGCACCGCGGCCTGACGGTGTTTATGCTGCCGATCCACCAGCCCAACGTCGAGGTGCACCGCATTGAGATGAACAACGGCTCACGGGAGTTCTGCCAGGAGTTCATGACAGATGTCATCGTCCCCGACACCGATCGGGTCGGGGCGGTGGACGAAGGCTGGACCGTGGGCACACGCTGGATGTTCCACGAGCGCATGCTCTACAACTCGTCCTTCGTGACCGAGCCCGTCGGCCTGGCCCACGGCAGCCAAGACGCCAAGATCGTCTACGACATCGCCAAGGCGCACGGCCGACTCGACGAGGCCACGGCGCGCGACAACATCGGCGAGGCTCGCATGCTCGAGCTCGTGGTCAATCAGCTCGCCGAGCGCGTCGGCGAGGGCATCCGGTCGGGCCGCACATCCGACCAGGCGGCCGGGCTCGTCCGGTTGTTCAAGGGCACCTCGGTCTCGCGCATCGTGACGCTGGCGTTCGACAACGCCGGCCCTTCCGGCGCTGCCTGGACCGAGGACGACACCGCCTCCATGGCCGCCATCAACTTCTTGATGCGCCAGGCGGGCAGCATCGGAGGGGGGACGACCGAGATGGCCCGCAACGTGATCAGTGAGCGGGTGCTGGGCATGCCGCGGGAGCGCCGCCTGGACAAGGACGTCCCCTTCCGCGAGGTCCCCCGCAGCCGACCGACTTCGACCTAGTCCACCCGCCGGGGCCCGCGCCCGGCGCCAATGCAGAGGAGTCCATTCGTGCCCACCGCCACCATCAACGGACTGTCGCTCGCCTACGAGCTGGTCGGGGACTCGGGGCAGCCCTGGGTGATCACTCCGGGTGGCCGCTTCACCAAGGAGTCACCCGGTGTGCGTCAGCTGGCCGAGATGCTGGCTGCCGAGGGGAACCGGGTGCTCATTTGGGACCGTCCGAACTGTGGCGCGTCCGACGTCTGCTTCGAGGGCTCGTCCGAGTCCGCCATGCAGGCCGACGCGCTGGCCGGGCTGCTGACGCACCTCGACATGACGCCTGCGATCATCGCCGGCGGCTCGGGAGGCGCCCGTGTCTCGCTGTTGACCGCGGCACGCCACCCCGAGACGGCGGCGGGCCTCGCCATCTGGTGGATCAGCGGCGGCATCTTCGGCCTGTTGTCGCTGGCGACGCACTACTGCGGCGGCTCCGTGGGCGCAGCCTGGATGCACGGCATGGAGGCGGTGGCGGACCTGCCGGAGTGGGCCGAGGTGCAGGAGCTCAACTCGTCCAACCGGGACCGGTTCCTGGCGCAGGACCGGGACGAGTTCATCGCGACGATGGAGCGCTGGATGCAGGCCTACTGCCCCCGTGACGACGAGCCCGTGCCCGGGCTGCCCGAAGCCGATGCCCGGGCGCTCGCCATCCCCGCACTGGTCTTCCGCAGCGGGGAGAGCGACCCGCACCACACGCGGGCCACCTCGGAGGCACTGGCGGGCATTCTGCCCGATGCCCGCCTCGTCGAACCGCCGTGGGGCGACCGGGAATGGATTGAGCGCGGCGAGGCCCGGGAGGAGGGCCTCTTCGCCCGTTGGACGCTCCTGGCCCCGCAGCTGCTGGAGTGGAAGGCAGACGTTCTGGGCTGACCGCCCGATTCTGCGCGCTTCCTCCCGGGCGGACGGGACCGTTCTCCCGGCGATGGACTCCCTCGAATTCGCAGCGTCCCTCACGAATGAAGAGATTCCCTCGGTTCTCGCCGAGCTCTTTCGTCGAAGGGCCGACCTCGACGACGCCATCGACATCCTGTCACCGCGAGGTCGACCGGCGCCGCGCCTACCGCCACCGGGCGGGACATCACAACGGAGCCCTGCCGCGGCCGCCCGGTTCGGCGCGCCGGCTCTCCCGGTTGAAGCCGCTCGTCTTCGGCCTGTGCCCGCGGAGGAGCCGGTCGATGTGCGGCGTCAGCCGCGTGTGCCTCCCGTGCGTACTCGTAGACCGTCGTGTGGAGAATGCAGCTGCCCGGCTGAATGACCTCCACCCGCAGCAGGCCGGTGGACCGGTCGAAATCGACCCCCTCTGCTTCGAAGGTGCCCGTACAACTGCTCACTTGCGGGATTGATCCCAGGTCGACGACGTGCGCTCTTACGTTGGCGCCGTGAAGCGTCCCCGGCAGGTCGACCTCCAACAGCGGCTTCTCATTGGGAAACAGAGTTCGTGAGTCATCGTCGGACGGCGCAGATCAGTCTGGCCGGAGTCACGAAGTCGCAGCCTTGAATGTCGTTCACCCGGTGATCGAGATTGATGGAGCCGGCCAACCGAAGCGAGCCGCCATCGGAGGAGGTCTTGTGGTTGAGAAGAGGTGTCGGGTAGATCTGCAGATGACGCATCGTTCCCCACTCACCGGCGACCATCCATTGCGTGTCGGGCGAGATGGTGTCGAACGAGTTGTTGTACAGCTCGCCGGGCACGAGCGTGTGGAGGTACTCGAAGCTGTCTGCCCGAAGGGGTCGTGACGAGAAACATCTTCGAGCTTCCGGAGCTGGGACCCTGGTAGGCGTCGAAGATGTAGCCATGGACAGAGTCCGGGTCCCCGATGTGGGTCCAACCCTGAGCCGCCAGGTTGCTCGGGACGGACTGGATCCCCCTGTACAACTCGTACGTGCTGTGAGGCGTGAGGACTGTCGCCACACCCTCGCCGGCGGAGAGGGTGTTCTCGTCGTCACTCCCTCTCTCGACCCAGCCGGCGATGCCGCCCTTGGAACCGGGCGTGGCCGCGCCCTTCGACCCTGCCGCGGCCGCAGCCTGCGCTCCCGATGCTGAGCCCCACACAAGGGCAGCACACGCAAGGAGGAGAACGAGCCAATCGATCCTCCTGGTGCCTGACGTGTCTCGCAATCCGGTTCCGCTCCTCTGCCTCCGGTGCCCGGCCCGATCCGTGCACCGGTCGCGCGCAACGTGCATTCGTAACACATCGGCACCCCGGTGGAAGCCCTTGGCGCAGAATGGGCCCATGGCAGATCGGCTGCACGAGGGAGACCCGGCGCTCATCACGAGGGGCCCGTTCGAGGGAAAGGTCGGAACGATCACAAGGATCGACGGAGACGTCGTCGCGCTGGCGATCGATGTCTTCGCTCGGGACACGCTCGTGCACGTTCCGCGCACCGATCTCTCGGTGCCACCGGGAGCAGGCCGCTGACAGCGTGCTCCCGGGGAGATCAGCGTCGGTGCTAGCTGAACCGGTTGGCCAGTGCGGTCAGTTTGGCCACGTACGCCGGCCAGTCGTAGCCGTGAGGGATATTCGTATTCTCAGGCTGGCAACCGATCATCGTGTCGTGCTGCTCGCGCAGAATGTCGGCCTGACCCGCGTGGCGGGCCAGGTCACAGGTCACGTGGACCATGATCCACTGCAGGGTCACCTCCTGCCGTACCGGCGGCCACCATGGCACCTTGCCCGGTGCATCGAGCGGTAGCTCGTTGATCGTCTGGTCGGCGAACGTCCAGACCCGACGGTACAGGTCGATCAGCCCGTCCTTGGATTCGTCGGCCTCCGCGTACCAGTCCGCCTGCGGGTCTCGGGTGAGCGTCTCCTCGGGCACCAATTCCTCGGGCGTCGGGAATTCGCGTCCGAAGGTGGGTCCGAAATAACCAGCCTCCACGTTGAGGCAGTGCTTGAGCACGCCCAGGAGGTTGTTCCCGGTCGGGGTGCGGGGTAGCCGGGCGTCGCGTTCGCTCAACCCGTCGAGCTTCCATACCAGCGCATCGCGAGCCGACTGGAGGTAACGGTGCAGCGTGGTCTTCGGGTCTCCCGTCGCGGCCATGTACGCAGTCTGACACCGGAGCCGCCGCGGATCAGTGGGGGGCGACAGGTCCCGATCAGTGCGCACGACAGGGATCCCAGGTTCCCGCCACAGGATGCCTGGTGGTGGGCTCCGTTGCCCGCCGCAGCGCCAGAGGTTTCGAGACTGCAGCGTTCACCGGCCTGCTCCTGGCGAGTCAGCCCCCGTGCGGCGACCCGGCGTGCGCCGAGAGTCCACGGTGCGCTGCGCTCATCCCTACGCAGTCGTGGCGCTGGCGTGAGTGAGGGTGGCCCGGGCCGACCAGCCGGTCCCACTCCGAGTCCCTGGCATGGGCTTCCGGTTTTCTCTGCGTTGGTCAGCGAACCCGTCGACGCGGATCCGCTCCCGGCAGACCGAAGCCGCAGGCACACCACTCCTCAGGACCTGCGCTCTGGGCCGGTTGCGAGACCTCAGAGGCCCTTGCGGACCGTTCGCTCCAGAATGCCCAGCGTGGCCCGAAGGGCCGAATCCGGCACGATCGGGAATCGGTCCTTGAAGTCGCCTTCCACTTTGGACCAGTCGTAGTAGGACGTCACGTCGGTGATGCCGTCCTCACCGGCTTCCAAGCGGTACCCGTAGAAGTGCGGGATGGGGATATCGGGTCCGAGGTCCCACGCAATCTCCCTGTCGCGCTCGAACACGATGATGTTGACGGTCACGTCGTACTTGCCGAGAGGAAAGTCATTCAGCGCCTCGCGGTCCATATGGATGACGAATCTGTCGCCGACCTTCTCTGCCGGTTCGCCAGTGAAGTCCTGCAACATCCCGGAGGCATCGATGGCCACATGGCCGGCGGGGCTGCGCACGATGTCGAAGATGGCGGAAGGCGGTGCAGGGATCGGCCGGGTCACTTCGATGCGATCGGGCAGGAAAACGGTATCGGGCATGGAGGGCTCCTCCTGGAAGGCGTGTTGATGTACCGGCCGCACTCGAGGTGATCGGTGCGGCGAGTATCGCGCGCCGGTGCCGGGCCGCGCTCGGGAGGCCGGGATCAGGCCAAGGGCTCCACGACAGTCCAGCCTCGACGGCGCAGCTCGATGGCGAGCCGTTCGGCGGCTATCTGACCCAGCAGGTCGTCTTGGACCGACCGCCGCCATATCGGGACCTCGACCGACTTCTCTGCTGGCGGTTCTGCGTCACGCAACTGATCGAGAAGTGCATCAGCCTCGGCTCGGGTGAACTTCCCCGCAGCCTGGCGCTGCGTGAAGCCCATCGGGCCGCGTGCGTCACGAAAGTCGCTGTGGCCGGCCTCCTGAAGGAGGGCCAGCAGGTCCTGGACCTGCCTCGCCGACGCCGGCGGTCCCTGCTGCTGCCCGAATGCCATGGACGCAGTCTTGCCGAGCGGTGCGACAGCACCGGGGACCGCTCATTGCCCCACGGCCAGGGCTCGACGTGCCAGCTCAGGCGTGCAGCCCGGAGCCGCCCCGAGGTAGGCGACGATGGCGTTGTCGTCGAGTCCATGGGCTTCTCGCAACCCGGTGATCAACATGGCCAGGTAGTCCAGGGACGGCTCCGCCGGCGCAATGGCCGACAGGGTCCAGGGGGCCGTGAACGTGACGAGCGGAACCCCGTCCCGCTCCCCGACGCAGAGAAGGTTCTCGTATCGCCCCGGGCCGATCCGTTCGAATGCGCCTTCGGTCAGTCCGTTGACGGCGATAGCCGACGAGGGGCGGGCGTTCTCCTGCGCCACCACGTCCTCGAACTGTGTCCAGGTGATCAGGTAGGCCCGGGCCAACGAGGGCTGCACATCGCTCCGCTCGGTGTCGATGAAGGCCGGCGATCCTCTCCATCCGGTGGAGAAATCGGTGAAGTAGAGGCGGTAGGGGATTTCGAGCGCAACCGTCGCCAACGGCGGGCGCCTGTCCCGGGCCCCCGCCTGCGTGTGCGTGGCTCTCGGTGGACGTCCGCCCGCGATGTAACAGGCGAAGCGGTCCGCGCAGAGATTTGAGCCGTAGGAGGCATACCAGACCAATCGGTCCGATGGGGCAGGGATCACGTGTCCGTCGCCTTCAGGTTCGGGTGTCCCGAGGCCCTGGGGTCTCCCGCTCATCCTCAATGCGAATACCAAGGCCAGCGAAGACCCGGAGAGCCAAAGGCAGCACCTGAGCGCTGTCGATGACGACATCCCTCATGTATTCGCCACCCTTTATGTCGGCGAGCGACGAGCCGTGGAATCGGGCCCCCGGCATCACGACCTGTGAGAAGTCCGCACCGCTCAGGTCGCAATCGAAGAAACAGGCGGACGTGAGTCGACCGGCCGAGAACTCTGCGCCGCGGAGATTCACGCGGTCGAACAGGATCCGATCGGCTTCGCTCATCCGGAAATTTGCATCATCGAGTTTGCACTCGGTGAAGCTGACATCGTGGATGCTGGTCCGGGCGATCTGCACCCCGGACATCCGGCAATCGACGAACTCGACGCGCGAGAGCGATGCCTCCTCGAGGTCAGCGCCGGAAAAGTCCGCACCCTCGACCAGGACGTCAACAAGGCGGACTCGACCGAGATCCGATCCGACGAACGCGGCACGCAGGATGTGCGCTTCCGCAATGGTCATGCCGGGCAGGCGCTGACCGGAAAAGTCGCCCTGGACCGACAGTTGCACGAGTTCGACGTCAGCGGCCGCATCGGAGTTGGAGAGAAGGGGGAGGTCGCCTGGCACCCGTGGGCGTTGAGGACGGCCAGTGCGGCTCACCACCTCTCCGACAGTAAACGTTCCAGCACGGGGGCGTGTCCGACCGGGAGGTGATCACCCCGCTGGACCTCCGTGGCGGCGGGTCAGTCGGTGACGAGGTCTTCGGCCTGCTCGGCCCGGGAGTTCGCCGCGGCAGACTCCGGCAGGCCCAACGCATTGACGAACAGAGTGGTCAGCTGCTCGACGCCGAGGTCGAAGTCGCAATCGACCAGGCCCTGCACGAACCACATCTCCGGAAAGCGGTAGGTCATGGCCCCCAGCCCGGCCGCGGCGACGGCTGGATCGAGGCGCGGGTCGGCCAGTCCGTGTTGCTGCAGGCGCCGGATGGAGTCGGCGATCTGGGCGGACGAGACGTGGTGGCGCTCGTTGCGGAACTCGCGGAGCGTGTCGTCGAAGCGCGAGACCTGCTCAATCACCCCCATAATCCGGGCTTCGTCGCGGTAGCTCTCGAAGTTCCGGCGGATGCCCTCATGGATGCGCTCGTAGGGGGACGCCGTCGAGTGCGAGTCCAAGATCACGCTGTACAGCGGTTCGCTGAGGCGCTGCTCGACCTCGGCCGCCACCTCCCGGAAGACCTCTTCCTTGGATTCGAAGTAGTGGTAGAAGGAGCCGTGCGAGAGGCCGGCTCGCTCGGCAATGTCGGAGATCCTTGCGTCCAGGAATCCGTCCTGCTCGAAGACCTCCTTCGCCGCTGCGAGGAGTCGCGCCCGCGTCTCGACGCCCTTGCGGGACCGGGGCCCGCTCGGCTTCTCGCCCGCGAGCGGCGCCTGCGCCTGCGCCGGCGCCGGCGACGACACGGGGTTCTCGTTCTCTGCGGGACCGGGTGACGGCGGCATCAACGGCCCGTCACTCTCGCGGGAGACGAGTGGATTCGCGGCGCGGCCATCACTGGGTCAGGCGTCCTTTCGCTGCAGCAGGAGGACACCTGACGGCGTGCCACCGCCCGAGGTGACGACGGCCGTCTTGGCGCCTGCTACCTGCCGCTCGCCGGCGTCGTGGCGCAACTGGGTGACCGCCTCGTACAGGAACCCGAAGCCGTGCGTGCGCCCCTCGGAGAGCTGCCCGCCGTGCGGGTTGACCGGGAGCTCGCCGTCGAGGGCGATGCGGCGCCCCCCGTCGAGCCAGTCGTAGGCCTCGCCGAACCCGCAGAACCCGAGGCCCTCGAGCCACGAGATGGCGTTGAAGGTGAAGCCGTCGTAGACCAGCGCCACGTCGACGTCGGACGGCCGTACGCCGGTCCGGGTCCACAGGTGGGCGGCCTGGCCGATGACTTGTGGTTCATGGGTCAGGGTGTCCTGGTCCCAGGAACGCGCTCGAGGATCTGGGTCCCGACCGCCTCGATCCGCACGGCGGGGTGCGGGAGGTCGTCGGCCACAGATGCAGCCGACACGATCACGGCGATGGACCCGTCGCATGGGACATCGCAGTCGTAGAGACCGAACGGTGACGTGATGGGGCGGGCGGAGAGGTACTCGTCCATCGTCATGGGGTCGCGGTAGATGGCAGCCGGGTTCAGGGCGGCGTTCCGGCGCCCGTTCACCGCGATCAGCCCGAGCATCTCGCGGGGAGCGCCGTATCGATGCAGGTACTGGTTGGCGTTCATACCGATCCAGTTGGCGGCGGACATGGCGCCGAAGGGGGCGCGCCATTCGCGAAAGGGACCCGAGACACGTTCAGCCCGACGCGACCCTCGGCAGCGTCGTCCATCGATGCTTGCGCTGCTCGCGCGGCGAGGGTGGCGAAAGTCGACTCCCAGACGGTGCGGAAGCAGAGGACATGGCGGCAGAGCCCCGATGCCACCGCCAACGCGGCGGCAATCACTGCGCCGCCCGGGCCTGGCAGATCGCCACCACCGTTGGCCCAGGTGGGGTGGATACGCAGTGCCTCTTCGATGGCGGTGACGCCGCCCTCGCTCATCCCGGCGCCGCTCGCCCCGGGGTACGTCGAAAGGCCATCGATGTCGTCCAACGTCAGCCCTGCGTCGGCGATCGCGGCCAGGCTGGCGTCGACGGCCAGCGAGAGCGGGTCGATCATGAGCCGTCGCCCGAAGGTGGAGCGGCCGATGCCGCTCAGGACGGCCCGGTGCTCGAAACGCTCGTCACCGAGGGGCGCGCGGGGGAGCGGCCGCACCGGTTCCGCGACACGGTCGACGGGGTCGACTGTGCCTGTCAGCGTGAAGAGCGGCAGCCACACGTCTTCCTGCTCGAGGAACTGGACCGTGACCTCCTGGCCGATCTGGACGTCGCCCGGCTCGCAACCCACGATGTTCGTCGTGAGGTGCACGCGGGGATCCTCCGTCAACGCGACGTTTGCGATCACGTACGGCGGGTCGAGGTCCGGCAGCCACCGGTGAGCGTTGACCGTGAAGCCGACGATCGTGCCGCGACCCGAGACCGGGGTCGGCTTCGACGACCGGCTCCGGCAGTAGGGACAGATGGGCACCGGGGGATGGACCAGCTCACCGCAGTCGCTGCACCCCTGAATGCGGAGGGTGCCGTCAGCGCCGGACGTCCAGAACCAGTCGTTGGCCGGGGTCAGCTCGGGGAGTGGCCGCATCACCGGGCCCGGGGGCCTGCCCCAGTATTGACATCGACGTCGCAATCGAACACGTTCGCCATGTTACGCGCCCGGGCCATCTTTGCCCGAGATCGCCATCGGACGGGCACGGATCCCCTCGGCAACCTCAGCCCGACCCGGATGGCCGGGAACGCCTGCGTCCGAGGCTCGCCGTAAGATCCGGGCGAATGGCTCCAGCCTCGGCAGACGTGCGACACATCGGGCATTGGATGGCCGGCGTGCCGTGGCCGGCACCTCCGGGCGGACGGCGCCGGTGTACGACCCGGCCCGGGGAGTCCAGTCCGCAGAGGTCGCTCTCGCCTCGCCGGCCGAGGTCGACGCGGTGGTGGCATCGGCCCTCGAGGCGTCCCACGAGTGGCGCTTCTCCTCGTTGACCCGGCGGGCCAGCCTGCTGTTCCGCCTGCGTGAGCTGCTCGATGCCAGTCGTGACGAGCTCGCCGCCGCCGTCACGTCCGAGCACGGCAAGGTCCTCGAAGACGCGCGGGGAGAGGTGGCGCGCGGCATCGAGAACGTCGAGTTCGCCTGCGGCATCCCGAACCTCCTGAAGGGGTCGTCCAACTCGGAGGTCTCGACGGGGATCGACATCCGTACGGTGCTCGAGCCCATGGGGGTGGTCGCCGGCATCACACCCTTCAACTTCCCGATCATGGTGCCGTTGTGGATGATGGCCAATGCCATCGCCTGCGGAAACTGCTTCGTGCTGAAGCCTTCCGAGAAGGATCCATCCGCTTCGCTGGTACTGGCCGACATCGTGCAGCGGGCCGGCTTCCCCGACGGGGTCTTCAGCGTCGTGCAGGGTGATCGTGCGGCTGTCGAGACGCTGCTGGCGCATCCCGACGTTGCGGCACTCTCCTTCGTCGGGAGTACGCCGGTGGCGCGCCACATCTACGAGACGGGACGCGCCACGGCAAGCGGGTCCAGGCGCTCGGTGGCGCCAAGAACCACATGGTCGTCATGCCCGACGCCGACATCGATGCGGCCGCCGATGCCGCAGTGTCCGCCGCCTACGGATCGGCGGGCGAGCGCTGCATGGCGATCTCGGTCGTCGTCGCCGTGGGCCCAGTGGCTGATCCCCTCGTCGACGCCATCGCCAGCCGGATTCCCGAGGTCGTCGTCGGTGCCGGCGACGACCAGGCGTCCATGATGGGCCCGCTGATCACTGCGGAGCACCGCGACCGCGTGCAGTCCTATGTCGAGCACGCAGCCGACGAGGGCGCCAAGGTCGTGGTCGACGGTACGCCGTCCCCTCACGACGATGGCTTCTTCGTCGGCTGCTCGCTCCTCGACGACGTGAAGCCCGGTATGCGCGTCTATGACGACGAGATCTTCGGCCCCGTGCTGAGCGTGGTGCGCGTGCCGACTTTCGACGAGGCGCTCACGCTCGTGAACGACAACCCCTACGGCAACGGCACGGCACTGTTCACCCGCGACGGCGGTATCGCGCGGCGCTTCGAACGCGAGATCCAGGTCGGGATGGTCGGCATCAACGTGCCGATCCCCGTTCCGGTGGCATCACACTCCTTCGGCGGTTGGAAGGCCTCCATCTTCGGAGACTCGTCCATCTACGGCCCGGACGGGATCCGCTTCTACACCCGGCCCAAGGTCGTTACTTCTCGATGGCCCGACCCGGGCCCGACCACCATGGAACTGCACTTCCCGACGAATCGTTGACCATCGACGCGCGGTTTCAGGTGGCGCGCGTAGACTCGCGAAAAGCCACCGTGAACTGGTGGTTCGTTCGCTCGGGGTGTGGCGCCCGTACCGAGATCTATGACATTGACGTCATAGTCAAAAACGCTATCCTCTTGACCATGCCGAGAGTTTGCGATTTCCCCGTGTTCGACGCCGACAACCACTTCTACGAGACCCGGGACTCGTTTACGAGGCACCTGCCGGATCGCTACAAGGGCGCCATCGACTATGTCGAGTTGCGCGGCCGCACGAAGATCATGATCCGGGGCACGGTGAGTGAGTACATCCCGAACCCGACCTTCGAGGTCGTCGCCCGGCCGGGAGCCCAAGAGGAGTACTTCCGCAACGGCAACCCCGAGGGCAAGTCGTACCGCGAGGTGATCGGTGAGCCCATGCGGAGCATCCCGGCTTTCCAGCGGCCGGAGCCCCGCATTGAGGTCATGAACGAGCTCGGCGTGGACCGGTCGCTCATGTTCCCCACCTTGGCCAGCCTTCTGGAAGAGCGCATGCGCGACGACCCCGAACTGACGCACGCGGCGATCCACTCGTTGAACGAGTGGATGTACGAGGAATGGCAGTTCAACTACGAGGACCGGATCTTCGCCACACCGGTCATCACGCTCCCCATTGTCGAGAAGGCGATCCAAGAGCTCGAGTGGGCGGTCGAGCGCGGAGCGAAGACCGTGCTCATTCGTCCCGCGCCCGTCCCGGGCTACCGCGGCTCGCGTTCCTTCGGCTATCCCGAGTTCGACCCGTTCTGGCAGGCCGTGGTGGACGCGGACATCCTTGTTTCGATGCACTCCTCAGACAGTGGCTACGCGCGGTACACCAGTGACTGGACCGGCCCGAGCGAGATGCTGCCCTTCCGGCTCGACTCCTTCACGTACATGACCGGCGGCCATCGGCCGATTCAGGACGCCATGGCTGCGTTCGTGTGCCACGGGGTCTTCGCCCGCTTCCCCGACCTGCGGATCGCCTCCATTGAGGCTGGAGGGGAGTGGATCCGCAGCTTCGTCAACCACCTCGGCGACACCTACAAGAAGATGCCGAACGCCTTCGATGGAGACCCTGTCGAGCAGTTCAAGCACAACGTCTACGTGAGCCCGTTCCACGAGGACGACCTCGGAGAGATCATCGACGTGATCGGCGCCGACCACGTCCTGTTCGGTTCGGACTGGCCGCACCCCGAGGGTCTGGCCGAGCCCTGCAGCTACGTCGACCACCTCCCTGAAGGTCTCTCCGACGAGGCCGTGCGCAACATCATGGGCGGCAATCTGGCCCGGATCATGCGGGTTGAGCAGGCCGCGGCGGCGGTCTGATTCGGGTCTCTCCGTCGCACGGTCGAGCGTCGCGTCGCAACGCAGCGTGGTCCGTCCTCACCCCATAGCCAAGGTGCACCGCGGAGTTTCTAACAGTAGGGTCACTTCGGCAACGACTCGCTGCACTCGTCAAGGAGCCCCCTTATGACTGACTACAAGTTCGTGACGTACGAGACGCTCGACTCGGGGAAGGTGGCGCGCGTCATGCTCAACCGTCCCGAGGCGCGGAACGCCCAGAACCGTGGGCTCCTGGTCGATCTGAATGACGCCCTCCTCGAGGCGGAGGCGGACGACGAGGTCCGGGTGGTCATCCTGGGCGGCATGGGCCCGATGTTCTCCTCCGGACACGACATGGGGTCCAAGGTCTCCATGGAGGAAGGCATGCCGGGGCCGAACCAGCACTACACCCGGAAGATCAACGGTGCGACGCGCAAGGGTGCCGAGAGCCTCATGCTCCAGGAGTGGCACTACTACTTCGAGAACACGCGTCGGTGGCGCAATCTGCGCAAAATCACCATCGGGCAGGCGCACGGGGACGTGTATGCGGCCGGGCTGATGCTGCTGTGGGCCTGCGACCTCATCGTCTGCGCCGAGGGGACCCGCTTCGCCGACGTCGTGGGAACGCGCCTGGGCATGTGCGGCACGGAGTACTTCGCACACCCGTGGGAGTTCGGACCGCGGAAGGCCAAGGAGCTGCTGCTCACCGGCGACTCCATCGACGCCGAAGAGGCACATGGACTCGGCATGGTCAGCAAGATCTTTCCCGCCGAGGACCTCACGCAGCGGACCGAGGAGTTCGCCGAGCGAATCGCCGTGCTGCCCTCTATAACCTCACTCCTCGTCAAGGAAGCCGTGAACCAGAGCGTGGACAACATGGGGTTCTACAACGCGCTCAATGCCTGCTTCACCCTGCACGAGCTCAACCACTCGCACTGGGCCCAGGTCAACGACGACGGCTACCCCGTGGCGAAGGAAGACAGCGGGCTCCCCAATTGGAAAGACGCACCGCCGATCGTCCCCGCTCTCAAAGACAAGGTCCGAGCCGACTCCTGATCGGCACACGGTGCCGGTGACCCCCATGCGGGTGGCCGGTGGCCGTCTGCAGGGCGAGAGAAGGTCCTGACGCGATGGCGCGTGACGGCACTGCACCGGTCGCCCAGCGTGAAGACGCGGAACCGGTCCTGCGACGCGCACCGTTCTCCGACAACCCCAAGGTTGGTGCGCGCGGACAGCGGACCAGGCAACGCATTCTCGATGCCGCCTTGCAACTCTTCGGCGACGAGGGCTTTCACCAGTGCAGCATCGCCCGCATCAGCGAGCAGGCGAGCTGCTCGAGAGTGTCCTTCTACCAGTACTTCTCGGGGAAGGAGGACGTGTTCAGCAGCCTGGCGGGCCAGGTCGCACGACAGATCAGCGCGTCCACCGAGGCGATCGATCCGCTCACGCCGGAGGCCCGCGGCTGGCGAAGCCTGCGCGCCTGGGTCCGGCGCTACGGGGACATCCATGCGCGCTACGGGCCGATCTTCCAGTCCCTCCCGGCCGCGCTGGCGGGTGACGACCGCCTGACCACCGCGGTCGTGCACCTCCGGGATCAGAGCGTGGCCAGGATCCGCTCGAGACTCTCGACCAGCGATCTGCCCGCCCGTCAGCTCGACCCGCTGCTCGAGCTCCTGCTCGCCAGCCTGGCCAGGTTGCTCGACGACGCCGCCAGCCTGCGCGCCGTGGCCCCTGAGGACTACTCGAGGGAGCGCGTCGAGGTGGCCATGACCGATGTGATGCACCGCTCGCTCTTCGGCCGCAACGCCGTCAACGTGCACGCCGACTCGGGTGCTCGTCCGCCCCGCGTTCCCTTCGGACCCGGCATCCGCGCCATGTTGGAGAAGGAGGAGGCGATCGAATCCGCTACCGACAAGCGTGCCGCCCTCAAGGCGCTGGTTGAAAACGGTCGCGGCGTCTTCGTCGAGCGGGGGTATCACGCCACCCGGGTGGACGACCTCGCGGCTGCGGCCGGGGTCTCGCACGGTGTCTTCTACCGCTACTTCGAGAACAAGGACGAGCTGGCCATCGTGCTCACGGTACGGGCGATGCGCGCCGTCGCCGACGCGTTCGTCGAAATCCCCGATCTGACGTCCGAGAACGGCCCGGAACTGCGCCGGTGGCTGCGGCGCTACAACGCCGCGCAGTCAGACGAGGCGGCGATGATCCGCGTCTGGGTCGGTGCCGCACTCGAGGATGCCAGGCTGCGCTCGCTGTCCGCCTCGGCCTTGGACTGGGGGCGGCGCCGGATGGTGCGAGTCCTCGGCGACCGCGGCTTCGGTGACGTGGAGATTGACGCCGTGGTCATGGTGGCGCTCCTGGGTGCCTTCGGGGCGCAGGCACGCACCGCCGCCGCCGGCGTCGACGCGGCGGCCCACATCGTGGAGCGGGGTCTGCTGGGTCGGCGCGCGAATGACGAGTGTCAAGGGACTTCTCTGATCTTCCAGCCCTGTTCAAAGGGCATTTTCTCTATCGTGCACGGTCCGGGCCGCATCGTTAGTATCTGAATCGACGTCGATGTCAGAAACGCCCCGGCGGAGCCGGCCGGTGAGGAGGGGTCCGCAGGAATGCTGCAATTCGTGATCGCCGGACTGGTGCTGGGAGGGATCTACGCGATCTGCTCCGCAGGCCTGGTCATCACCTACACGGCGTCGGGCATTCTGAACTTCGCCTTCGGCGCGATGGCCTTCTTCATCGCCCGCTTCTACTACTTCCTCAACACGCAGCACGGCTGGTCCATCCTGCCGGCCGCGGTCCTCTCCATTGTGGTGGCCGCGCCCGTGCTCGGGGTGTTCCTCTATTTCGTCCTGTTCCAGCATCTGCGCCTGTCCTCTCCCATGATCAAGGTGGTGGCGACGATCGGCCTGCTGGTGGCCATCCCGGCGGCGGCCGTGTTGATCTTCGGCAACCAGGCCATCCAGTCGGCACCCGGGCTGGCTCCGCAACCGGTCGCCGTCTACCAGGTCTTCGGCGTTGCGGTGACGCTCGACCAGGTGATCGTCTACGCCTGCGTGCTCGCGACCGTGATCGCCGGCGCGCTGATCCTGCGGTACACCGACGTGGGGCTCAAGGTGCGGGCGATGGTCGACTCACCGGCGATGACCGACCTCTCGGGGACGAATCCGACCTTCATTTCCGTCGGGGTCTGGGCCGTCAGCACGTTGTTTGCCGGGTTGGCCGGTGTGCTGGCTGCACCCATCGTGGGTCTCGACCCCGACAAGTTCACGATCCTCATCGCTGCGTCGTTCGCCGCCGTCGTGGCGGCGCGGCTGCGCAACCTGACGGTTGCCGTGGTCGTGGCCCTTCTCATGGGCATCGCCACGTCGCTCATTGAGGGGTACCTCCCGCCCTCGAGCTCGTGGACGACGGAGTTCATCGACGCCGTGCCCTTCATTGTCGTCGCGGTCGTCCTCGTCTACGAGCTGCTCCGCCGCGGACGAGTCGGCGAGACGGACGGCTGGGGTGGCGCGCTGGACCGCGCCATCACGCCGCAGGGGGAGAGCCGTCTGGCCGGCTCCACCAGCAACGTCGTCGAGGCGGCTTCCCTCGGTTTCTTCGGCCGCTACGCCGGACCGGTGATCCTCATCGCGGCCATCGGCGTCATCCCGCTCATCGTGCAGGGTTACTGGGTCGGCGTGATGGCCGCCGGATTCGCCTACGCGGTCATCCTCCTCTCCTGGACCATCGTCACGGGTGAGGGAGGCATGCTCTGGCTCTGTCAGATCACCTTCGCCGGAGTGGGGGCACTCACCACGGCCCAGCTGGCGAACAATCACGGGTGGCCGGTTCTTCTGGCCGTCCTCGCCGGAGGTGTCGTGGCGCTCGTGATGGGTGTCGTCGTCGGCCTGCTCAGCATCCGCCTCGGCGATCTCTACGTTGCCCTGGTGACGCTGACCTTCGGGCTCTTGATGGAGAACCTCGTCTTCACGCTGCCCAGTTTCGTGAACCAGGGGTTGGGTCTCACTCTCAATCGACCGGGCTTTGCTGCCTCCGATCGTGCCTTCGCCTACTTATGTCTGGCCGCCTTCGTGATCATTGCGCTCTTCATCGTCAACTTCCGAAGATCGACCACCGGCCTGGCCCTCAACGCGGCGCGCTGGAGCGAGGCCGGAGCGAAAACGTCAGGCATCAGCGTCGTCCAGCAGAAGGTCATCGCCGGGGCGCTGGCAGCGCTGATCGCCGGGATCGGCGGAGGACTCTTCGCCTTGTCCCAGACGACCTTCCAGCCCAGCGAGTTCGCCACCTTCGAAGGCGTGGTCTGGTTGGCCGTGCTCGTCACGTGGGGCGTGCGCTCCAATGCCGCAGCGTTGCTGGGCGGGGTCTCGTTGGCGCTGCTCCCGGCGATCACCCAGAACTACCTGCCGACCTGGACCTCGAACCTGTTGCCGGTGTTCTTCGGTCTCGGCGCGGTGTCGGCAGCCAAGTATCCCGATGGCGTGCTGGCCGAGCAGAGCCGCCGACTCCGTCGTCTCGTGCTCCACCTGCGGCCGCAGCAAGAGAGCCCCGGGCTGGCCGACCTGACCTTGGCCACCGCGGACATCGGGTCGGTGGAGGCGACGCGGGTGGCGGAGCACATATCGTGATGCCGGCCCCGGGCGAGACCGCTCCGAGCGTTGGAGCAGAGGGCGCCGCGTTGGCGGCGCGCGACATCACCGTACGCTTCGGAGGCCTGACCGCCTTGTCCGAGGTGAGCCTCGAGGTCCAGCCGGGGCAGATCGCCGGCCTGGTCGGGCCCAACGGTGCCGGCAAGTCCACGTTGCTGGCTGTCCTGTCCGGCCTCCTCCGCCCCAACCGGGGCAAGGTGCATCTGCACGGGGCCGATGTCACGCAACGCGTCATGCCGGGCGCGAGCGGGAAAGGCCTGGCCCGGACGTTCCAGCAGCCCGAGCTCTTCATGGGCCTCACCGTGCGCGAGCACCTCCAGCTCGCCCATCGCGCTCGGGTGGCCCCGACACGGTTGTGGCGCGACATGCTCGATCCGCGCTCGCTGCTCCCGCCGTCGCGGGAGGAGAACGAGCGGGTGGACGAGCTGCTCGAGCTCTTGCGGCTCACGAGGGTCGAGAAGGCGCCCGTGGCAGCGCTGCCACTCGGCATCCTCCGCCTGGTCGAGGTCGGGAGGGCGCTGGCCAGTGAGCCGAACGTGCTCCTGCTGGACGAGCCGCTCTCGGGCCTCGACATCAAGGCGTCGGAGAACCTGCTGACGGTCTTCCGCCAGATCGTCGATCAGCCGGACCACCAGGTCTCCCTCATCATGGTGGAGCACGACGTGGCCGCGGTGCTGTCGCTCTCCGACATCGTCTTCGTGCTCGACTTCGGTGAGCGCATCGCTGTGGGGAGTCCCGAGGAGATCCGCAACGACCCCGCGGTGCGGGCCGCCTACCTGGGCGACACCGACCCGGAGCCGGGTCCTTCGGCCGAGCCGGCGCCCGCCGGTGGAGACTCAGCGTGACCGAGCCCCTCCTCACCGTCGAGAACCTCGATGTGCGCTACGGGTCGTCGTGTGCCCTCTTCGGCGTCTCGCTCACGGTGGATCCGGGCACGGTCCTCGCGGTCCTGGGCGCCAATGGCGCGGGCAAGAGCACGTTGGCGCGTGCAGTTTCCGGGTTGGTGCCCACCACCACCGGCCGGGTCTTCTTCGACGGCCAAGAGATCACCGGACAGCCGGCGCACCGTATCCGAAAGCTCGGGCTGACCTATATCCCGGAGGGACGGGGCATCTTCCCGGGCCTGTCCGTGGTCGACAACCTGCGCATGGCGGTGGCCCAGGAGGCGCGACACGAGCGCACCGCCGCCATCGACCGGGCTATCGACCGCTTTCCGGTGTTGGGCCAACGCAGAGGGCAGCGGGCCGGCAGCCTCTCGGGTGGCGAGCAGCAGATGCTGGCTCTGGCCCGGGCTCTGGCCGTGTCGCCCAAGCTCGTGATCGCCGACGAGATGTCGCTCGGTCTGGCGCCGATCGTCACCGAGTCCGTCTTCCAGGCCCTCGAAGAAGCGCGGCGGTCGGGGATCACCATCGTCCTGACCGAGCAATTCGTCCACCGTGCCCTCTCCATGGCGGACGCCTGCGTGATCCTGATGCGGGGCCAGGTGGGCTGGTTCGGCCCTGCCGGCGAGGCCGGGCAGGAGGTCATCGACCGCTACCTCGGCGATGCCGAGCCGGCGACCCCAGCGGCGGCGGGCGGTTCGCTACAGTAACGACCGGTCATTACAGAGCACGGGCGTCGGCTCAGTGTTGACCCCACGAGATGGATCTTCCGGCAGGGGATCCAGGGAGGCATTCCGAACCGTGCACACAGGCATCAACCGAAGCGGATCGGGCCGGAGCCGCCGGTCGACAATCGTCCCCCTGGCGCTGGCCGTGCTGACCGGCGTGCCGCTACTGCTGGTCGCCACCAGCACTGTCACGGCTGCGCCGGCCGGCGCCGCGCCGGCGCCGATCACCATCGCCTACATCACCGACCTGACGGGAGAGGGCGGGTCCCAGAACGGGACCTCTCCCGCCGGCTTCAACGCGCGCATCGCGCTCCAGAACGCCCAGGGCGGTGTGAACGGGCACAAGCTCGTCCCGCTCGTCATCGACGATCAGACGAATCCCAGCGAGATCGCGACGGCCGTGCAGAGCGCCAAATCCAAGGGGGCGTTCGGGATCGTCTCGCAGAGTCCGCTGATGTTCCTGGCGGCAAAGTACCCGCAACAGGCGGGCATGCCGGTGACCGGCACGTACGACGACGGGCCGGAGTGGGGCCAGCAGCCCTACACCAACATGTTCGCCTCCGACGAAGGCAGCGTCGACCCGAAGTACCCCGTCAACACGCAGTTGGGCGACCTGTTCAAGAAGCTCGGTGCGAGCGTTCTGGGTGCATACGGCTACAGCATCTCGCCGTCGTCGAGCCGGGCCGCCATCGGGACGGCCGACTCGTTCAAACATGCCGGCGGGAAGGTCGGTGTACTCGACACGACGGTGCCATTCGGTGGCGTCGACTTCACCAGCGAGGCGCTGGTGGCAAAGAAGAACGGCGTCAACGCCATCTCGCCGGCCATGGATGCCGACTCTAACTACGCCCTGGCCACGGCGCTGCAGCAAGCAGGCGTGAAGATCAAGACGGCGATCTACGCCAGCGGGTACCAGCCGGACGTCATCAAGTCCCCGGCCTGGAAGGTGCTGCAAGGCGGCTACTTTCTCACCCCCTTCCGCCCGTGGTCGCTCCCCAACGCCGGGACTCAGCAGATGCAGGCAGCCATGCAGAAGTACGCCCACTTCAGCAAGAGCCAGTTCCCGAATCTCGGGCAGTACGAGTCTTGGGCCGGTGCCGACCTGATGATCAAGGGCTTGCAGATGGCGGGACCCAACCCGACCCAGGCCGCAGTGATCAAGGACCTGCGGTCCCTCAAGTCGTACAACGCCAACGGGCTGCTGCCGAACAGCTTGAACTACACCAACAACTTCGGCCATGACCCGCCCCAGACCTGCGCCTGGGTCATGAAGGCCGGGCCGAATGGGTTTACCGCGATGTCCTCAAAGCCCTCGTGCGGAAAGGACATTCCGGGGACGTCGACGGCGAGCTAAGCCTCCGCAGGGTCTCCTGTGCGGCCCACCACGGTCGTGCCGGGATGACGACCCCAGGGATGACGACGCGGCGGACTACGAGGTCAGACTTGCCACACCGCCGAAGGTGAAGTCGTCACGATTGATCCTTTTTGTGGCCTCTCGGTACCAGCCGGAGGTGTGCGGAAGTTGCGTCACGATCTGGCCCGTCGCGTTGTGGAAATAGCTCGTGCATCCCTGCGCCCAGACCGTCCCCCGGAGGTCGTCCTCGAGGGCGCGCTCGTAGCGGGCCATCGCTCCGTCTGAGACCTCAATGGAGGACGCACCCGCAGCGCGCATGGCGTCGAGAGCGTCGGCCACGAACTCGGCCTGCGCCTCGAGGATCAACAGGATCGAGTTGCCGCCCTGGTTGGTGTTGGGCCCGTACATCATGAAGAAGTTGGGAAAGCCGGGAACGACGATGCCGTGATAGGCCCGCGGCGTGCCGCCCCAGTGGTCATGGATGCTCGTGGCGTCGCGACCGATCACGTCGACCCCGCAGAGGTACTCCGCCGCCCGGAACCCGGTGCAGAGCACGATCACGTCCGCGGCTCGTTCGATACCGTCAGCCGTTCGGATGCCCGACGGGGTGATCCGCTCGATGTCCGCGGTCACCAGGTCGACGTGGTCACGCTGGACAGCGGGGTAGTAGTCGCTCGAGATGAGCGTCCTCGTGCAGCCGAAGGGGTAGTCGGGGGTGAGCTTCGCCCGCAGAGTCGGATCAGCGACCTTGCGCTCGAGGTAGCCGCGGGCGACGTCTGCGATGGCCTCGGCTCCGGGATCGCCGGAAAGGAATGCCGTCGTCTCCTCGAACATGTCGTGGAGTCCCTGGCGGTGTCGTGCCGCCTCGGCGGGCTGCGCGGTGAAGACCCGCTGTTGTTCGGGCGTGTACGGCGGGTCGTTGCGGGGGAGGATCCACGGCGCTGTGCGCTGATAGATGTCGAGGTGGGCCACCCGGTCGACGATCGCCGGCACCACCTGAATGGCGCTTGCTCCGGTGCCCACGACAGCGACACGGCGTCCTGCGAGGTCGCTGTCGTGGTCCCACCGGGCCGAATGGAATTGTCTTCCCATGAATTCTTCCAGGCCGGGAAGTGGCGGAACCGACGGGGTGTGGAACATGCCCACTGCGGACACGACCACCGACGCCTCGAAATGCGCACCGTCCCGGTCGCGCAGTTGCCAACAACCGTCTGCTTCCGACCACGTGGCCGCCACAATGTCGGTGTTCGGCCGCACCTTGTGGCGGACGCCCAGGCGGTCGTAGCAGTCCTCGATGTAACGGAGGATCTCAGGCTGGGCGGCATAGGCCTTGGACCATTGAGGATTCGGAGCGATCGACAGGCTGTAAAGGTGGGACGGCACGTCGCACGCCGCGCCGGGATAGCTGTTGGCCCTCCAGGTGCCGCCGACACCGCTGTCGCGCTCGAAGAGGACCACGTCGTCAATGCCGTCTTGGGCAAGGCGGTACGCCAAGGCGAGCCCGCCGAAGCCGGCACCGAGCACCGCAACCTCGAACCGTTCGATCATGAACCGAGGAGTCAGCTCCTCACCGGAGCCGCCACTCGGGGCGGGAAATGGTCTCCCGGAAGATCTCCTGGCCCCCGGCGATGTTGTCATAGAGCGTCCCGAGTGCGACGAACGTCGAGACCTGTGAGAGGGCCTCCCGCCGGCTGAGCTCATGGGTCATCCATATGGCCCGCAGCGTGCCCTGAACTGCCATGACGGGCGCCGAAGCGATGGCCTTCGCCACCCAGAGGGCCCGCTCGCGGAGTTCCTCCGCCGGCACGACCTCCGAGACGAGCCCCACCTGGTGGGCCCGCTCGGCCGACATGCGCTCCCAGGCCCCGAGGAGCATCACGCGGAGCACCTCGCCCAAGGGCAGTTTCTGGAGTAGGTGCGTGGACTCGAAGCCCGCCACCATCCCGTACGTCACATGAGGGTCGAAGAACGTCGCGTGTTCGGCCGCGATGATGATGTCCGACTCCCCGAGCATGTAGAGGGCGCCGCCACAGGCCATGCCGTTGACGGCGGCCACGATCGGCTTCCACAGATCATTCGTCTTCGGGTTGATGTTGACCCCGGGATCGTTGTACATGAAGGGGGTCGCGACGGGACCCGCCTTGCCCTGCATTTTGTAACGGTTCTCCTCATTGGCGAGATAGCTCTCCTCAATGGTCTCGTCCCGGTCGATCCCGGCGCAGAACGCCTCGTCCCCTGCTCCAGTCAGGACGATGGCCCTCACATCGTCGTTGCGCCGGAGGTGCCGCCACAGGCCGTGCAGCTCCGCTTGCATGCGGTGGTTGAACGCGTTGTGGACCTCGGGGCGATTCATGGTGACGATGGCAACACCGTCCTCCTGCTCGTACAACAGTGTCTCAAGCTTCATGCAAAGTCCCTTGTCCTGCGCACACGATGCACACGGCCCAGCCCGCGGGCCCACGCTAGCGACGGCATCTGTCCCATCCGGCCGGGTCAGTCCGCCGTCGGGAGGTCATGGAGGACGGAGACCCGCTGGTCGTCGAAGCTCACCAAGTGCTGCAGCGGAGCGGACTCCGGGAGTGCGTCCTCGTAACTCCAGGCGACGTCAGGAAGCAGCACCCCGTCGATGACGGCGTTCCAGTACGTCGCAGTGCCCTTGTAAGGGCAGTAGGTCGCCAATTGACTGCGAGTCAGCTCCGCCTGCACGAAGCGAGGATGGACGTAGAGACGTGGTTCGAGCGCTGTCTCGTACACGGCCATGGTCTCGGTCGTGTCGACCAGCGTGGTGCCGCCCGACTGCACCTGCAGGCGGCGATGCGAGCGCAGACAGTCGACGCGATGGTAGGGATTCCGAGGATGTCCGACGATCTGTTCGTCCTCTTCGAACCAGACGTCGACGGCATCCCACGGCACGGTCACATACCCCGGGGCGTCTTCCTCGCCGGTCGTCGGCAGCCCCGCGACGTCGTGGCTCGGGAAGGCGAAGGCGGGGGGTCGACCCGGCCTGTGCATGAGGACGGCGCGCTCGCTGTCGATCACCGTCCGGCCGTCTTTCTTCGCCTGCACACGCCGGCGGAACGGTTCGATGTAGGACACGTTCTGCGGCATGGTGACGGTGAATCGGCCTGCCGGCGTGGCGCTGAGCGGGCCTCGACCCGTCGTGAGGCTCACAGCGCGGTACGTGCGTCCATGGGGCCTTTGGCACCCGCTGGGAGCGGCCGGACCATGGCGTCGACAGAGAACGAGGCAACGAGCGCACCGTCACGGTCGTACACCCGGTTCTCGGCATGCGTCGTGCCGGCGCCGGCGAACGTCGAGAGGTGGCGGTAGAGCAGCCAGTCGTCGGCCTTGACCGGACCGTGCAGCGACAGGCTGATGCTGTTGATCGCCATCGACAGGGTCAGGTGCGCTTGGTCCTGGCTGACCCCAACGTGGGGTCGCAGGGCGGCGGCAATCGACATGTGGCCCGTGAATTGGGCCAGCAGACCGGCGTGGATGGGCTGATCGTCGGGGAGGTGCCGGAAGCGCACCCAGGCGTCGACCGTCGGTGGCCCCGCGGGCTCGTTGGGATCGTTCGTGTAGGCGGCGTCGACCACTCTGATGTCGCGACCGGTCACGCCCATATCGTACGGTTCGCATGCGAACGGTCCGGCCACGTCCGGCGGATCCGGCGTGTGCCGGATGACGTCGTCGGACGGCACGTCGAGAAGCAGCGTGCCCGCGGCGCACAGACGGGCGCCCTGGAACACCTGGACCGCCAGGCCGGAGAACGTGCGCCCGGAGCTGAGCTCAGCCAACTCCAAGCGCAGCGGGAGTCGGGCATCGGCCGACCGCAGGAAGATCATGTTGGCCGAGACGACGCGGCGGTCCTCGGCATGGCGGCCGGCGGCCACGATGGCCTGACCGAGCATCTGGCTGCCCTCCACGACGGGGCGTCGCTCGTCGCTCCGGGCGACGGTGACGAAGCTGAGCCCCGTGTCGGTAGGGCGGACGTCCATGACGTCCACGAGGTGTGCGGCGTCACCCCAGGTGGGGAACCGCTTCACCGTGACGTCGCGCTCCTCGTCTCCCTCGTCCTCGTCGGTGATCGCAACCACGACCCGGTCCTGGTCGAACGCGACGTAGTCGGCGAGCTCCGGTGCGCCGTCCGCCGGCCGCAGGTGATCGGACAATCCCTCGAACCCCTGCAGATCGACGTCGGCCGCGGGGAAGTAGAGGACAGGCAGGCTCCCGGACGACTCCGCAACGAGGCACGAATCGGACCGGGCGACGACCCGGCCCTCCCACGAGGCGCTCGCTCGGTACGGATAGGGCTCGACATGCATACCCAAGTGAGAAGTGCTCAGCTCTCCCCGGCGAGGCGACCGGCCACCGTCACCGAAGGGATGGCGACTCCGCCGCCATGACGCAGGACCGTGTCCACGACGGTGATGAGGTCCTCGACGCCGACAAAGGCCCCGCTCATGTAGTTGCGGGCGAACCACACCGGCATCACCTCTGCTGCCAAGTCCTGGTCCCAGTCGTCGGCGAACCCCGGCGTCGAGTCGCCTTCGCCCCCCATGCACTCACCCACGACGACCCGGGTGAACCCCACCGTCGGGTGCTCACCCCTCCAGGCCTCGACGAGCTTGTCCAGTGCGGCCTTGCTGACGGCGTAGGCACCCAGGCCCGGCCACGGGGGGGTCTGGGACGCGCTCGACCGACGACAGATAGACAGCGGTGCCCGAGGACTCGGAGAGATAGGGCACTGCGGCAGCCGTCACCAGCGACGCTCCGATCACGTTCGTGTCGAAGACCCGCCGCCACGTCTCCGCGTCCATGTCGGCGAGGCGCTGCAGAGGGCCGATCCCCGGTGCGTAGACGAGGGCGTCAATACCCCCGAGGCCCTCGGCGGCCTGGCGCACTGCGGACCGGCAGGATTCGGTGCTGGTCACGTCGCACGTGATGGCCAGCGTCCCGTTGCCCGCCTCCTCCGCGGCCCCCTCGAGTCGCTGCTGCCGGCGGGCCAGCAGGGCGGTCTTCGCCCCACGCTGGGCGAGGCCGATACCGATGCAGCGCCCAAGTCCGCTCGAAGCTCCTACGACAACCGTTCGCAACGCCCCTCCTTCGATTCGCTGACGGCGATGTTAGACACCTTTGCCCGAGCCCAATCCCGGGCGCAGGGAAGGACGATCCCCAGGTGGGGCCGACATGACACTGTTGTCAGATATGCCAGATAGTCATCTACGGGCGGACAGACGCTCGTGGCGCGCCGCAGCCCCGCCGTAGCGGGGCTGCAACGGTGCCACCTGGTGGGTCCGAGCGATGCGACCCCGCCCCGGGGGGGTGAGGGGGGACGCGGGGCCGAATCGCTACCAACGACATTGACAGCCGGTCGTTACAGCACCGTTGCGATAGGCGCGCTCCCACATTGGGAATCCATAAGAAGACCGTAAAGCCGGCCCACCTCTGTAGCCCGGGAGGCAATCGACGCTCGATGTTCGAAGTTGTAATGTTGCACAAAAGAGATCATGGAGTCGCCCACATGAACACGCCCACGCGCCTCGGGGTCGAGCATCTCGGCGCCTCCGTCCTCGGTCTCGGCGAGCGTCGGCCACGCCTGTCATGGCGCCTACCCCCTGGCACGGAGCGGCAGGAGGCTTACGTCATAGAGATCGACGGCCGCGCCCTGGATCGTGTCGAGTCCGAGACCAGCATCCTCGTCCCGTGGCCGGGCCCGGACCTGGGCTCGCGGCAACGGGTCGTCTGGCGGGTAAAGACCTGGGGCACCGACGGGGCCGAGAGCGAGTGGTCGTCTCCAGCCTGGTTCGAGACCGGGCTGCTCGATCCTTCCGACTGGGCCGCCCGCTGGATAGAGCCCGCCGAGACCGTCCGTTCGGCCCATGTGCTGCGGCACGCATTCCGGCTCGATGCGCCGGCGGGGGAGGCCCGCCTTTACGCCACCGCGCACGGGGTCTACGAGACCTTCCTCAACGGCCGGCGCGTGGGCGAGGTCGAGCTGGCGCCGGGCTACACGAGTTACCCGACCACCCTGCACGTCCAGGTGTACGACGTCGGCGCGCTGCTGGCGTCCGGCGACAATGTCTGGGAGGTCGTGCTCTCGGACGGGTGGTGGCGCGGCCGCACCGGGTTCTTCCAGGGCACCGACGGCTTCGGCGGCACGCTCGGCTTCCTCGGCCAGCTCCATGCCGGCGACGTCGTCATCACGTCGGGCCCCGATTGGGAGTCCGGCAGCGGGTCGCTCCTCAGCGCCGACCTCATGGCGGGGCAGAGCGAGGACCACCGGGCAAGGCTCGGCTCCTGGCAGGCTGTCACGGTCGCGGACTACGACCTGGGGCGCCTGGCGTATTCGCCGGCGCCGCCGACCCGCAGGGTCGAGGAGCTGCGACCGGTCGCCGTCACCCGGCTGGGGTCCGACCGCCAGGTGGTCGACCTCGGGCAGAACATCAACGGCTGGCTGCGCCTGTGCGACGTCGGTCCCGACGGCACGGAGCTGACGATCGTCCACGGCGAGTTCCTCGATCCGTCGGGCGACGTCACGCAGGACCACCTCTCGCCTGAGCTCTTCGGCGAGCAGAAGCAGGTGGGGATGACCGATCGTGTGGTGGCGGCCGGCACGCCCGGCGAGGTGTTCGAGCCGCGCCAGACGACGCACGGTTTCCAGTACGCGCGCATCGAGGGCCATCCGAACCGGCTCACCCCCGACGACGTCACCGGAGTCGTCGTCCATACGGACCTGCGCCGCACCGGGTGGTTCCGCTGCAGCGACGAGCGGTTGAACCGGCTGCACGACATCACCGAATGGTCGTTCCGGGACAACGCCTGCGAAATCCCGACGGACTGCCCCCAACGCGAGCGCGCCGGTTGGACGGGGGACTGGCAACTGTTCATCCCGACGGGAGCCTTCCTCTACGACGTCGCGGGGTTCTCCCTCAAATGGCTGCGGGACGTGGCGGCGGAGCAGCTCCCTGACGGCCGGATCATCAACTACTCGCCAGACCCCCTGCGCCAGCGGGTGGAGAGCACCGGACTGTGGCAGCACATGCAGGGGTCGTCGGGGTGGGGTGACGCCATCGTCATGGTCCCCTGGGAAATGTGGCGCGCCTACGGCGACAGCGAGGTGCTGGCCGAGTTCTGGCCGTCCATGGTCTCCTGGGTCGACTTTGCCGCCGCGGCGGCGCACCTGCATCGTCACGAGACCCGCGAAACGGCCCACCCGGTGCCGGCGCCGCACGAGCAGTTCATCTGGGACGGGACGTACCACTGGGGTGAATGGCTCGAACCGGGCGCGCAGCCACACGATCACGTGAAGCTGGACCAGGGGTCGGTGGGCACGGCTTTTCTGCAGCACTCTGCCGCGCTGGCCGGGCGCATCGGGCGCATGCTCGGGCATGACACCGCGGCGGCCCGCTTCGACGAGCTGGCTGCCAACGTGCTCGAGGCCTGGCGCGCCGAGTTCATCGGGCCCGATGGCGTCCTCACCCCCGACACCCAGGCCAATCACGTGCGCGCCCTGGCCTTCGACCTCGTGCCCGACGAGCTGCGGGCGCAGACGGCGACGCGGCTGGTGGAGTTGGTCCGCGCGGCCGGCACGCACCTCGGCACCGGGTTCCTGGCCACGCCGTACCTGTTGCCCGTGCTGGCAGACCACGGTCACCTGCAGGTGGCCTACGAACTCTTGCTGCAGGAAACACCGCCCTCGTGGTTGGCCATGGTCGACCGCGGGGCGACCACGGTCTGGGAGGCGTGGGAGGGCATTGACGAGGACGGCCGTCCGCACGACTCGCTGAACCACTACAGCAAGGGTGCCGTGATCTCGTTCCTGCACAACTACGTGGCCGGCATTCAGCTGCTCGACGGCCACCCCGCCTATCGCCGCTTCCGGGTGGCGCCTCGGCCCGGAGGTGGGTTGACCTGGGCGGAGGCCGTCCATGACTCGCCCTACGGCCGCATCGAGTCGGCGTGGCATATCGACGGGTCGACACTCCACCTGACGGTGACCGCGCCGCCCGGAACGGTGGCCGAGGTCGCCTGGCCCGACGGCTCGGTCCGTGACCAAGGGCCGGGGACAGTTTCCTACGAGTGTCAGCTCGGGTGACGCCCATTTTCGTTGGTTCTCGCCCAATGCAATCGTTAGCATGAGGTGTGCACAGGCCTGACGGCCGTGCGGAAAGGGGGGACGATGGCCAAGACGGCGATCATCTCGGTGGACGGACACGTCCGGGCGTCACGCAGTGACTACCGGAACTACGTCGAGCAGCGTTTCCTCCCCGCCTTCGATGCCTGGGCGAGCGCGGAGGAAGCGGCGGGTGCACCCGAGAGCGGCAACCTGAGCGCCGGACTCGATCCCACGTCGCAGTGGGACTCGGACCTGCGCCTGAAGGACATGGAGAGTCAGGGCGTGGTGGCCGAGGTGCTCTTCCCGAACGGGCTTCCGTTCCAGTCCAGGCCGGCCGACGATGTGGGCTCGTTCGCCGACCCCGAGATCGACCGGCAGGCGCGTCTGGCCTACAACCGCTGGCTGGCCGACTTCTGCGCCCAGACGCCGGGCCGTCGCGCCGGGCAGGCGCTCGTCTCGTTCGACGACGTCGACCTGGCCGTGGCGGACATCCATTGGGCCAAGGAGCACGGGCTGGGAGGGGTCATGATGCCCGCCCTGTTACCGGGCGGGACGTTCTTCTTCGACCCTGCCCTCGACCCGGTGTGGGCCGCCTGCGAGGAGGTGGGCCTGCCGATCAGTCAGCACGGCGGTTCGGGTGCACCCGCCTATGAACCGCCCGGATTCGCCGCCATCATGACCCTGGCGCTCGAGCACTCCTTCTACTCGGGGCGCTCCCTGGCGCAGATGATCCTCGGCGGCGTCTTCGAGCGCTTTCCCGACCTGCGGATCGCGTTCGTCGAGACCGAGGCGGATTGGATCGCTCCGGTCATCCGCAAGCTGGACCGTCGGCTCGAGTGGGGCGACGACTGGACCGGCTGGGCGCAGACGCTGCAGCGCATGCGCCAATTCACGGGCTCGGCGCGCGACTACTGGGCGGCCAACTGCTTCGCCGGCATCTCGCCCTTCACCGATGACCAGGTTCCCCTCGAGGAGCTGGCCCGTCCGAGTACCGAGTACCAACCCTTCGCCATCGGGTGCGACAACGCGATGTTCGGGGTGGACTATCCGCACTTCGAGTCGGTGTTCCCCGAGACCAACGCCCAGGTCGACGCGTTGGTGCAGCATCCGAGCATCAGTGCCGACGTGTCACGCAAGATCTTGTGCGAAAACGCGGCGCGCGTGTACGGGTTCGACCTGGCGCGGTTGGCACCCGACATCGAACGGGTCGGCTTCGAGGTCGACGGGTCTCCCGCGGTGGGCCGTCGCTGAGGGCGAGGCAGACCGCGACGGCGATCAGTCCAGGCCGTTGCGCCGGGCCACCTGGCCCAGCCAGCGGGCCGAGGGTTTGACCGAACGGGCGAACGTGGCGCGGTCGACGGCGATGAGGCCGAACGTCTTGGAGTAGCCGGCGTTCCATTCGAAGTTGTCGAGCAGCGTCCAGTGCAGGTAGCCGCGCACGTCGATCCCGTCAGCCATGGCCTCGGCCAGTCCCTCGAGTGCGGCACGGGTGTAGGCGAGCCGGGCCGTGTCGTCGTCCGTCGCCATCCCGTTCTCGGTCACGAGCACGGGCACGCCGGCGTGGTGGGCGGCGAGGCGGACCGTGTGTCCCAGTGCTTCGGGGTACACCTCCCAGCCGGTCTGCATGGTGTCGACCCCGTCCGGCACGGGAAGCTGGCCGTCCGGCCCGATGCGGGCGCGGGAGTACGTCTGCACGCCGACGAAGTCGTCGTCGGCGGAGACGGCGAGCCAGTCGGTCTGGGCCACCCGTTGTGCCTCGCGCCACCGTTCCTCGCCACCCTCGGCCGGCTGGAAGTCCACGAGCGCCAAGGTCCACCCCGTCTTGACGGTGCCCGTGGTCGCCTTGATTGCCTGCGCGGCCAGCCGGTGGGCCGTGGCCATGCGCTCGAGGTCGGCTGCCACGATCCCCATGCGGTAACGCCGACGGATCGAAGCCGCCGACACCGGCGGCTCCCGCTTCGACGGGCTCGGGACGCGGCGCGCGGTCTCCCGCACCCATGGCCAGGACGCCGGTGCTCCGCATCATGGCCATGAGATTGGGCTCGTTCAGCGTGCAGGCCCACGTGAGGAGATCCCCGAAGTGGTGCGTCGCCCGTGCGGCGTAGTCGGCGAACCGCGCTGGCGCATCGCGTGCGCTCCAGCCGCCGCGGCCCGCCATCCAGCGCGGGACCGTGAAGTGGTTGTAGGTCACCACCGGCGTGACGCCGTTGTGCAGGCAGCTCTCGATCACCCTCTTGTAGTGGTCGAGCGCGGCGCGCGAATAGAAGCCCGGCTCAGGCTCGATCCGGGACCACTCGAGGGAGAAGCGGTACGCGGTGAGCCCGAGCTCGGCGAGGGTCGCAATGTCCTCGGGATAGCGGTGGTAGTGATCGCAGGTGTCGCCGGACGGCTCGTTGAAGGTCGAGTTCTCGGCCCATTCCATCGGCCACATGTCGGCATTGACGTTGCCGCCCTCGACCTGGTGCCCGGCCGTTGCTGCGCCCCAGAGAAAACCCTGCGGGAAAGAGATCATCGGCGTCCTTCCTCTACGGCATCCGACCCAGAGTGTGGCAGTGTGGCAGCTCAAATCGAGTTCTGCAAAGCTTTGCATCACCGTGGAGCCGCGGCTCGGCGACCGCACCAACGTCTAGCGTGCGCCCATGGCCGAACCGCGCCGGCTGCGTTTCGATCCGATCGCCGAGGCGGAGCGCCAGTGGGGGACCCACGGCTGGCCCGAGCAGGCGCCCGGCATGGCGGTGGTGACCTCCATCATGCGACTGCAGCAGATCTTCCTTGCCCGGGCCGACGCCGTCCTCCGTCCGCTCGGGCTGACGTTCGCCCGCTACGAGGTGCTCATGTTGCTCTCGTTCTCCCGCAACGGCGCCTTGCCGCTGGGCAAGGTCGGTGAGCGTCTGCAGGTCAACGCGGCAAGCGTGACGAACGCCGTCGATCGCCTGGAGGCGGACGACCTCGTCACCCGACGTTCCAATCCCGACGACGGGCGCGGAACGCTTGCCGTCCTCACCCCAGTGGGTTGGCGTCAGGCCCTCGCGGCGACGGAGGCGATGAATGAGCAGGTGTTCGCCGACATCGGCGTGTCGCCTCCCGCCGTGGCGAGCCTCTTCGCGCTGCTCGCCGACGTCCGCCGGGCCGCCGGCGACTTCCAATGAGCGAGCGGTGGAAGGTAGTTTGACGTTGAAGTAATCTGGGGGTGTGGCCGACCGAGAGACCTGGCAGGAGCAATTCGACCGATCCCCCCGGCGGGAGGCGCGTTTCGAGACGATGTCGGGCGTGCC
The DNA here is from genome assembly GCA_963794875.1 of uncultured Acidimicrobiaceae bacterium. GTDB lineage: Bacteria > Actinomycetota > Acidimicrobiia > Acidimicrobiales > RAAP-2 > Bog-473. The sequence continues at coordinate 834,209 of CAWCFG010000013.1, read as the reverse complement.
CGTTGAGCCGGTCTACGGGCCCGAAGGCGCCGAGTTGCCGGGTCAGTACCCCTATACGCGCGGGCCCCACGCGTCCATGTACCGATCCCGGCTCTGGACGATGCGCCAGTTCGCCGGGTTCGGCACCGCCGCCGACACGAACGGACGCTTCAAGGAGTTGTTGCGGGCCGGCGGTGACGGGCTCTCGACAGCATTCGACATGCCGACGCTGCTCGGCCGTGATTCCGACGACCCGTGGGCCAAAGGCGAGGTGGGTCGCGCTGGTGTGGCTGTCGACACCCAGGACGACATGGAGACGCTGTTCTCCGGCATCGACCTGGGGAAGGTCTCGACGTCCATGACGATCAACTCACCGGCCGCTCCCGTGCTCGCCATGTACGTGGGGGTGGCGGATCGCACCGGCGTCGAGCGTGCTGCTCTGTCGGGCACGCTGCAGAACGACATTTTGAAGGAGTACCAGGCCCAGAAGGAATACGTCTTCCCGCCACGGCCCTCGGTACGGCTCGTCACCGATGTCATGCGGTTCTGCGGCGCCGAGCTGCCGCGCTGGCATCCCGTCTCGGTCTCGGGGTACCACATCCGCGAGGCCGGTTCGACGGCAGCGCAGGAGCTCGCCTTCACCCTGGCCAACGGGTTCGCCTACGTCGAGGCGGCCATGGCGGCCGGCATGGCGGTCGACGACTTCGCGCCGCGACTGAGCTTCTTCTTCAATGCCCACAGTGATTTCTTCGAGGAGATCGCTAAGTACCGGGCCGCCCGTCGCATCTGGGCCCGCTCCATGCGCGAGCGCTACGGCGCGGCGGACGGGCGTTCGTGCCAGTTGCGCTTCCACACCCAGACCGCCGGGGTGTCCCTCACCGCGCAGCAGCCCGAGGTCAATTTGGTCCGAGTGGCACTCGAGGCACTGGCCGGGGTGTTGGGCGGAACCCAGAGCCTGCACACCGATGCCTTCGATGAGGCGCTCGCACTCCCCACCGAGCACGCCGCCCGACTTGCCCTGCGTACGCAGCAGGTCATCGCGGAGGAGTCCGGCGTCGTCCATGTGGCTGATCCTCTTGGTGGGTCGTGGTTCGTCGAGGAGCTCACAGACGAACTTGAACGACAGGCCGAAGAGATGTTCGCGCACCTCCGGGCGGCCGGCTCCGGCTCGATACTCGAAGGAGTTTTCGCCTGCATCGACGACGGGTGGTTCGTGGCGGAGATCGCCGACGCCGCGTACGCCTTCCAGTCGAAGATCGCCAGGGGCGAATGGACCATGGTGGGGGTCAACGGGTACGTGGAGGACGACGGTGTCGCACCGTCGACGCTGTCGATCGGCGGGGATGTCGAGACGGAGCAGCTGGACCGTCTGGCGCGGATCAAACAGGCGCGAGATGACGACGCGGTCCGCACGTCGCTGTCCCGGATCGCCAAGGACGCGTCCGACCCGGACGTGAACGTGATGCCGGCCCTCATCGAAGCGGCGCGCCACCACGTGACCGTCGGCGAGTCGATGCGGGCGCTGGAATCCGTGTTCGGGCTCTATACGGAGCGCCACGTGGCCTGACCAGTGACGAGCGGATGGACTCGCCGGCCTGGGTGCCGGGGCCGCTCACGTCCGGATGTGGGCCGTATGCGCTGGCCCAGCCCCGAGGGCCAGCGGTCGGCGCTGCCGACGCCGCCGCCCGCCCCGAACATGCGTTCCGGGCTGCGAGGGGCCGAGCGCCCCATCCTTCGCGTAGCCTCGCCATCGTGGTCGACGGCTTTCTTTGGAGTTGGAGGTAGTGCCGATGCGTGTTGTGGTTGATTTCGATCTGTGCGAGAGCAACGCCCTCTGCATGGGTCTGGCGCCCGAGGTCTTCGAGGTCCGCGACGACGACTTCCTCTACGTCCTCGACGAGAATCCTCCCGAGGAGTTGCGCGAGAAGGTGCAAGCGGCCATCCGGACCTGTCCCAAGAACGCCATCTCCATCGTGGACTGAGCCAGCCTCACCCGGAGGACTGGCTCAGTCGCACGCCGTTACCCCTGCACGGTGGTGGTCCCCGGAATGTCCGTCCCGCAGTACGGCTGGCTCGAGACCGCCACGAAGCCGCTCTTCTCGGCCTTCATGTACCACCCACACGACTTCGGTAGGTCCTTGCCGAAGTCGGTCGAGTAGTTGATGGACTCCGGGAGCAACCCATTGCCGTTGTAGCTCTTGATGCTGCGCAGGTCCTTGATCACGGTGGCGTGTGACGCCGTGGGCCCGGCCATTTGCAGCCCTTTGATCATGAGGTCGGCGCCGAGCCACGACTCGTACTGGGAGAAGGACGGGAACTCCGTCTTGCTGAAGTGCGCGTACTTCTCGAGGGCCGACTGCATCTGCTGCGTGCCGGCGTTCGGCAGCGAGAACGGCCGGAACTCGGTCTCGAAGTAACCGCCCTGCACGGCCTTCCACGCCGGGGTGCCGATCACGCTGGGCTCGTAGCCCGTCGGGAAGACCATGACCTTCGGCTTGACGCCCTCCTGCTGCAGCGCGGTCGCCAGGGCGTCATTCGAGTTGTCGTCGAGCCCGGCGTAGTACGCGTTGCAGCCCTTCTGCTTGGCCGCGAGCGCCGGCGTCGTCATGGCTACGGAGCCGAAGGGAATGGAGGTGTCGAGCACGCCCGACTTGCCCCCGGCGTGCACGAACGAAAGGTTCGTGCCGATGGCGGACCGGCTCGACGAAGGCGAGATCCCGTAGCCGTACGAACAGACGACCGTGCCGCCGTGTGCCTTCATGAAGGCGCCGATGGCGGTGTTGACCGGGTACTTGTCGCTGAGGCTCCCCACGTCCGAGGCGAACATGTTCGTGAAAGGCTGCTCGCCCCACTCCGGTCCGTCGAAGAAGCCACCGGTGACGGGCACGCCCGCCTGCTGCGCGTACTTGTCGCCCAAGAAGTAGAGCGGGCTGATCGACACGATGCCCGCCGGGTTCTTCGAAAGGGCGTCCTGGGCGGCCGTCACGATCTGCGTCGGGCTGGTCTGGTCGTCGAGGATGACGCCGTTGATCTTGTGACCGTCGATCCCGCCTTCGGCGTTCTGGAGCGCAATGCGGGCATTGAACCCGGCCGGTGCCTCACTGAACTCCGACGACCCTTCGCCCGTCAGCGAGGTGATCATGACGATGGTGACCGGTGAGCCCGACGCTGCCGCGCCGGCAGTTCCGCCGGCCAGGCTCGTGACCCCGATGCCCGCGGTGCATGCGAGTGCCGCCAGCCCCAGCCGGCCCCTGTACCTTCCTGACAATTTCCCCATGGTGCAGACCTTCCCTCCCCGAAAAGTGCCACCCGATCCCAAATCGGATCCCTAGGCATACACGCCCGGAGCGAGCGATGACAGTCAGGCCGTTGCGACCTGCAGTAATGCGTCTGCGACCTTCTGCGGTTCGGTGATCATGAGGTCGTGGCCGGTGTCGATATCCCAGAGCCGGCCTTCGGCCCGGGCAGCGGCGATCAGGTCGGGATCCCTCGTCGCCAACGTCGACGTGCACACGATGTGGAACCGGGGAATGGCCCAGAGGGCAGCCTCGTTGGTCAGATCCAACGATTGTTCGAAGCACTTCCAGGGGTGCGCCGTCAGGCGCTCGGCCATCCAGGCCAGGTCGCCAGGGTCGGTGACGCCGTAGAGCAGTCCGGCATCGGGCGCCGGGAGCAGGACGAGTTCCATCCCGTCCACGGTCTCGCCGAACGGCCGGACAGCGCCGATGACGGGACCCGCGACGTCGACCAGTGACTGGCCGTTGACGGGGTTGGCAGCATCGAGGAACACCAGGCGGCCGATTCGCTCCGGCACGCGGTCGGCTGTGCCCGTGATGACCATCCCGCCGTAGCTGTGTCCAACCAGAATGACGTCGCGCAGGTCCTCGAATTGCAGGACGGCTGCCATGTCCTCGATGTGCCGGTGCAGGTCGACCTCGGCGTTCAGGAGGTGTGCCCGCTCGCCCAGGCCCGTCATGGTGGGCGCGTAGACCACGTGGCCCTGGGCCTGCAGGAGCCGTGCGACCCGCTGATAGCACCAGCCCCCATGGCCGCCACCGTGCACGAGCACGTAGGTCGCCATACGCACCTCCCGTTCCGCACCGCCGCCGCCCGGGCCGGGCGTGGTCGCTGTTGCGGTCAAGGTAACCCGGTCAAGGCAACGCTGCGCCGCTCTTCGGCCGGCCTCTGCCGGCAGGCGGCACGCGTCGAGGCCGTTTGGGTCATGGTAGCGATAACATCCCTGGTGGCATAGGATGCCGGTCCATGCGCCGTACCCCATTCAACGACGGCTGGACGGTCGGAGCCAAGGCGAACTCCTTCGCCGAACTGATCGTCGGATCGGGCTCGGCGCCGGCTCAGGTGACCCTGCCCCACGACGCGATGATCGGCGCGGATCGCTCGCCGACCGGGCAGCCGGCGACGGCGTACTACCCGAGCGGGAATTGGGAGTACACGAAGTCGTTCGAGCTCTCGACCGACGAGCCGGCGAGCGCCGTCGTCCTGGAGTTCGAGGGCGTCTACCGCGATGCACGGGTTCGGGTGAACGACACCTTGGCCGCGCACCGACCGGGCGGCTACTCGGACTTCACCGTGCAGATCGACCACCTGCTGCGCCCTGGCGAGCCCAATGAGGTGAAGGTCGAGGCCCGCGCGCACGACGACAGTCGGTGGTACTCGGGCGGCGGCCTCTACCGTGGCGTCTGGCTGCTCCAGGGGGGATGGGTCCACCTGGTGCCTGGCGGCCTGCAGGTGCTCACGCCCGAGATCGACGACGACCTGGCGACGGTGGCCGTGGGCGCGGAGGTGCGGAACCAGTCAACAGGCATGTCGAGCGCGGTGCTGCGCTGCGAAATCGTCGATGCAGAGGGCAATGTCGTGAGCGAAGCCGAGGCGCCGGTCACGACGGTGCCCGGCGACGTCCTCACCGCGCGACAGCGGTTGCGTGTGCGGCGTCCGCACCGCTGGGGTCCGGAGCATCCGTACCTCTACACCTGTCGGGCCACCCTGTTGGACGGCGATCATGTCCTCGACGAGGAATCGACGACGTTCGGGATCCGATCACTGACCGTGGACCCGGCGCGAGGCCTGCGCGTCAACGGGGAGACCGTGCTCCTCCGCGGGGCGTGCGTCCACCACGACAACGGTCCGCTCGGCGCTGCCACCATCGGGCGCGCCGAGGAGCGCCGGGTCGAGTTGCTCAAGAAGGCCGGTTTCAACGCCATCCGCAGCGCGCACAATCCCCTCAGCAAGCCCATGCTCCGTGCCTGCGACCGCCTCGGCATGCTGGTCATGGACGAGACCTTCGACATGTGGACGCAGCCCAAGAGCGAGCACGACTACGCGCTGCGATTCCCCGACTGGTGGGAAGCGGACGTGGAGGCCATGGTCCGCAAGGACATCAACCACCCGAGCGTCATCCTCTACTGCATCGGGAACGAGATCCCAGAGGCAGGGACACCCATGGGCGCCCGCGTCGGGCGTGCGCTGGCAGAGAAGGTCCGCTCGCTCGATACCTCGCGCTTCGTGACGGAGGCCATCAGCGGGCTGCTGGTCGGCGGGGCCGAGCTCTTCGCGCAACTCGCGGAGGAACGCACCAACGCACCCGAGGCACCCGAGGAGACGGATGGCGAGACGGGCGTGAACACGGCCATGACCCAGATAGCCGACCGGCTCAACGACCTCATGCGAGCGCCCGTCGTGGCGCGGAACTCGGCCCAGACTGCCTCGTACCTCGATGTGGTCGGCTACAACTACATGGAGACCCGGTTTGGCACCGACGGGGACCTCTATCCGAACCGGGTGATCGTGGGCAGCGAGACACATCCGGCCGCCATCGACACGGGTTGGGCCGCGGTGCGCAGGTACCCCTACGTCATCGGCGACTTCACCTGGACCGGCTGGGACTACCTGGGTGAAGCCGGGATCGGGCGCACGGTCTACGGCACGCCTGATCCGGCGGGGGGCATGCAGTTCCACGGCGAGTATCCCTACCGGACCGCCTGGTGCGGGGACATCGACATCACCGGCTACCGCCGTCCCCAGTCCTATTACCGCGAGATCGTCTTCGGGTTGCGGTCTGACCCGTACCTCGCCGTGCAGCCGCCCGGGCGCCATGGTGAGGCGGTGTCGGGCACGCCGTGGACCTGGGTCGACGCGTTGTCGAGCTGGAGCTGGGCCGGGCACGAGGGCGCGCCGGTGACCGTGGAGGTCTACGCCGACGCCGAGGAGGTCGAGTTGCTCGTGAACGGCCGCCCGGTCGGCCGGCGGGCAAGCGGGGCGTCGCACCGCTACCGCTCGACGTTCGAGACCACGTTCGAACCGGGCCGGTTGGAGGCCGTCGCCTGGCGTGACGGGGCCGAGGTCGGTCGCACGGCGCTCACCTCAGCCGGCGGTGAGGTGCGGCTCGACGTCAGTGCCGATCGCTCCGTCATTGCGGCCGACCCCGAGGATCTGGCTTACGTGACCCTCTCCCTGGTCGACGACCAGGGGGTGCTCCATGTGGCGCGCGACCGGTGGATTGAGGTGGAGGTCGAGGGCTCCGGCGTACTCCAGGGAATTGGGAGTGCGAACCCGGCATCCGAGGAGAACTTCACCGGAACGGGGTGCACGATGTTCTGCGGCCGGGCCCTCGCCATCGTCCGCCCCACCGGCGAGGGTCGGATCATCTTCCGCGCCACGACGGAGGGGTGCGAAGCACGTCGGGTCGATATCGATGCCCGCGCCTGAACGTGCACGGAGTCGGCCATGACCTGGGAGTTGCGCTGGCACCCGTTTCGCGGCGAGTGGATCCTCTTCACCTCGCACCGGGAGGCCCGGCCCTGGATCGGCGAGGTCGTCGCCCCGGAGGAGCCGCTCGCCCCCGCCGACAACGCACTGGCGCCCCTCGGCAGGCGGCTGCACGGGACCAACCCCGATTATCGCGGCGTGTACTGGTTCACCAACGACCTCCCCGTCTTTTCGGCCGCGGCACCGGAGCCTGCGTCCGGCGACGACGTCTACCGGACCCGCCGCGCGCTCGGCACGGCCGAGGTCGTCTGCTATCACCACGACCCCAACCGCTCCCTGGCCGAGCTGACCGACGACGAGATGGCGGCGATCGTCACCACCTGGCGCAGCCGGACGGAGGTGCTCCAGACCCTCGACGGTGTGGCGCACGTGTTCATCTTCGAGAATCGCGGCGCCATGGTCGGCACGTCCAATCCTCATCCGCACTGCCAGATCTACGCCGGATCGATGGTCTACGCCACCATGGCGCGGGAGGCGGCGGTGGCCCGAGCGCACCACGAAAGGACCGGCCGCTCGCTCCTGGCCGACGTGATCGACCGCGAGGCGGGCGGCCCGCGGATCGTCAGCGAGGGTGAGCACTTCTTCGCCTGCGTGCCCTGGTTCGCCCAATACGCCTACGAAGTCCTCATCCTGCCTCGACGCCCGGTGACCTCACTGGTCGACCTCGACGAGGACCAGTGCGGTTCACTCGCACTCGTCCTGCGCGACGTGGTGCGGCGGTACGACGCCTTGTGGGGATTCCGGCTGCCCTACGTCCTGGCCGTGCACCAGGCCCCGGTGGGTGATTATCCGCACTACCCCTTCCATCTGGAGCTCCACCCGCCCCTGCGCGCTCCCGGCCTGCGCAAGTACCTGGCTGGGCCCGAGGTGGGAGGTGGCTCCATGACCAACGAATCGGATCCCGACGAGAAGGCCGAGGAGCTTCGTGCCGCCATCGCCTGAGGAAGCCCGCCGCCTGCTCTGCGCACTCGGCGAGCACGTGCGCGACCTGGTCGTGGCCTCCCGGGGCATGGACATGGCAGTGGTCTCGGGAGAGACGGTGGCCGACACGATCTACGCCATCGATCGTGTCGCCGACGACGCACTGCTGCGCTGGTTCGAGCAGCAATGGCCCGATGTCACGGTGGTCTCGGAGGGACTCGACCAACCTGTTCTCGTCGGCGGCGAGGCGGCCTGGACCGTCATCGTCGACACCATCGACGGCACACGCGGCCTGATGTACGACAAACGCCCGGCCTGGTGCCTGGCCGCGGTGGCACCGCCGGGCGGCGGTCTGGCGGACATCGTCGCGGCGGCCATGACCGAACTGCCCACCGTGAAGCAGGGCGCGGCGGATCAGTTGAGCGCGACCCGCGGCGGGGGACTGCACGCCGAACGCGTCGACCTCGCTGGCGCAACGCGCGAGGAGTTGGCCGTGCGGCCGTCGACGGCGACGGATCTCGCTCACAGCTTCGCTGGGTTGGCGAAGTTCTTCCTCCCCGGCAAAACGACCCTCGCCGAACTGGAGGCGAACCTGTTCGAGCGGCTCGGCGAGCAGCACGTCTTCGACGACGAATACCTCTCGACGGGCGGCCAACTCCACGAGCTGATCACGGGTCGGGACCGATTCGTCGCCGATCTGCGCCCGTTGGTCACGAGCGACAGTCTGGCCTGCCATCCCTACGACGTGTGCACCGCCTTGCTCCTCGAAGAGGTCGGGGGCGTGGTCACCGACCCCTGGGGACATCCGCTCGCGGTGCCGCTGGACAACGTCTCGCCGGTGGCCTGGGTCGGCTATGCGAACGAGGCGCTGGCGGCGCGCATCGGTCCGGTGTTGGCGGAGTTGGTGGACGAGCTGGGGTCGGTGGGCGGGCTGGGTGCGGGGTAAGGCGTCCGGACGTCTCGACCTCCTCGGTGGTGTGGCGGACTATTCGGGGGCGCTCGTCCTCCAGATGCCGACCCGGCAGGGGACCGAGGTGGTCGCGACTCCCGACGACGCGTTCGTCGTGGGTCCGGTCAGCCTCTCGGTGGCCGAGTTCGCCGACCTGGCCGGGCTCGCCTACGCGGATGTCCGCCGAGAGCTGGCCGCGTATCCGCGGTGGACGCACTACATCGTCGGGGTCGCCGTCGTGCTGGTGCGCCACGGGGTGATCGCGCCGCCCCGGGCGCGGTTCGAGGTCACCTCGGATCTCCCGGCATCGGTGGGGGTGGCTTCCAGCGCGGCGCTCGAGGTGGCCACGGCGCGCGCGCTCGGCGCGGCGGACGTGGACCCTCTCCGGGTAGCCGGCCTGTGCCAGGAGGCCGAGAACCATGTTGTCGGCGCGCCCTGCGGCATCATGGATCAGGTGGCGGTGGCGCTCGGGACCCCCGGAGCAGTGCTGCCGATATTGTGCCGGCCGGCATCGGTCGGGGAACCGGTCCCCCTGCCGGCCGGGCTCGAGATCGTCGGGTGGCCGACGGGAACCGCACACAGCGTGGACGGCGCGCCGTACGCGCGTGCACGGGCCGCCGCCTTCATAGCCAAGCGGGTGCTCGAGGATGCGGCCGGCCGCACCTGGTCGTGGGTGAGCGAGCTGCCGGCCGCCGCCGTGGAGCAGCTTCCCGATGCGATGGATGGCGCCTCCTTCCTCAATCGGTGGGGCACGACCGACGACGACGTGACGGTCGTGCGACCGGACGAGACGTATCCAGTGCGTGCCGCGGCGTTGTTCGGCCTCGAGGAGCACGCGCGCGGTCGACGCGCTCACCGTATTGGCCGGCGACGAGCCGTCGCCGTCGCGCCTCGGGCCGCTGATGGCTGCGAGTCAGGACGGGTACGACGCCATGGGACTGGGCCATCCGGCGGCGACGGCGATCGTCCGGGAGGCGTTGTCCCGGCCCGGCGTCTACGGCGCCCGCTCCAGCGGAGGTGGCTGCGGTGGCACCGTCGTGGTCGCTTGTGAGCCCGGGGCGCTTGATGACGTGGATGAGCTGATCCGTTGATCCGTTGATCCGTTGATCCGTTGACCTGTTGATCAGGGCGGCGGTGGCGCAGTGCTGGCCCGCTCGACCAGTGCCGCCGGGACGACGACATGACGCTCGACCAGCTCGCCGTCGAAGAGCGACAACAGGAGCTCGACGCTGCGGCGCCCGACCTCACCGAAATCCTGGCGGACAGTCGTGAGGGGCGGCACGTAGTAACCCGATTCCGGAGTGTCGTCGAAGCCGGTCACGCTCACGTCCTCCGGCACCCGACGATCGGCATCGCGTAAGCCTCGGATCACCCCGAGGGCCGTCTGGTCGTTCGCGGCGAAGACGGCCGTGACGTCTGCCTCCCCGGCCAAGCGCCGGCCGGCGTCGTAGCCGCTGCGTGCGCTCCAGTCCCCGGCCACTGAGCGACCTCGGGGAGCGGGATACTCCCGCAGCGCATCCGACCAGCCCCGCAGGCGGGCCGTGGCATCGATCCAGGTCTGCGGGCCGGCGACGTGATGGACCGTACGGTGCCCGAGGTCGAGGAGGTGGCGCGTGGCGACGCGGGCGCCGCCCACCTGGTCAATCGTCACCGTCGGCGTGCCGATGGCGGGATCACCCCCGACGACGACGAGGGGCATGTCGCCTTCGAGCCGGGTCGCCGCTTCCACGACCCGCCGAACGGGTGCGACCACAATGATCCCCTGCACGTGCGAGGCCCGAAGCTGGTCGAGCGTCGCCCGCATGTCGCTGCCGTTCCGGTTCAGCGTCACGAACGTCACGACGTGGCCCGCCTGGCGGGCTGCCGCCTCAATGCCGAAGAGCATGTGCGACGGGCCGAACTGCTCGGTCTCGACGGCCATCACCCCCAAGGTGCGGGAGCGCCCACCGGCCAGCACCCGAGCCGCGGTGTTGGCGTGGTACCCGAGCACCCTGACAGCCTCCTCGACCCGGAGCCGGGTCTCCTCGGTGACCCCGGCGAAGCCGTTCAGGACGCGGGACACAGTCATGACGGACACCCCGGCCCGGGCGGCGACGTCCGCCATCACGGGACGGCGGGTCAGCGCGTCGCCCGTCATGCGTCTCCGTAGTCGAACGATTCGAAGGCGGCTTCCCCACCGACGGCGTACATGCCGATCATGCGGCCGAGGAAACCTCCCGTCACCTCCGTGGAGAGATAGCGGCCGTCCAGACGGACCAGCGTCTGTCTGGTGCCCGAGCTGTCGTCGAATCCGAGTGAGACCGAGTCGGGCCCGTACGGGTCAGGACCCGTTTCGACGGTCACGACGACGGGCCCTCCTGGGCGCGGAGCTGCGCCAACGACGGCTTCGATCGATGTCACCAAGAAGTGCTCGGTTCCGACCCGGCACACACTCGGGTCGGGATGGAAGCCCGGAATATCCGGGTTGTGGTATGTCATGGCGCGGCCGCCTCCGCCGTGGCGGCATAGGTGGCGCGGACGGCAGCGCGGTCGACGGAATCGTCCGGCTCGACGGTCTCGCCGTGTCCGAGCCCCCATGCCTCCGCCACCTGTGCGAAGTCGCAACCGTGATGCACTGCAGCGGCCTGGACGGCCGCGCCCGCGGCCACGAGCTCGTCGTCGGCCGGAACCCGAACGGGTCGCCCCGTGAGGTCGGCGACGACGCGGCGGTAGGCGGGGCTCCGGGCCGCGCCGCCGATGAGGAACAGCGTGCCCCGCGCTGTCGCTGGCCCGAGCGCCTCGGCTCCGGCCAGCAGGTTGCACACCACACCTTCAATTGCCGCCCGGGCCAGTTGGGCCCGGGTCACGTCGGCGCGTAGTCCGGTCAGCATGCCGGTCGCACCCGGTCGGTTCGGAGTGCGCTCCCCGTCGAGGTGGGGGACGAGCACCAGCCCGCCCGCTCCGGCCGGCGCCTCGAGCGCCAGCGCGTCGAACTGTGACTGATCGACGCCGAGCAGCCGGGCCACGGCGTCGGTCACCTTGGTGGCGTTCATGGTGCAGACGAGCGGCAGAAACCGCCCCGTCGCATCGGCGAAGCCGGCCACCGTCCCCGTGGGGTCCTCGGTCGCCTCGTCGGCGACCGTGAAGGCGGTGCCACTCGTCCCGAGGCTGAGCGCGAGGTCGCCCGGGCGGAGTCCCAGGCCGAGTGCCGCCGCCATGTTGTCGCCGGTCCCCGGAGCGACCGTGATCCCGGCGCCGCGCCACTCGCCGGCGATGGCGTCCGGTGCGAGGACTTCGGGCAGCACCGAGCCCCAGTCCATGTCGGTGCTGACGAGACGCAGGAGGTCGTCCCGGTAGCGGGCCTGGCGCGGCGACCAGTACCCGGTGCCCGAGACGTCGCCCCGGTCGGTGATGCGACGACCCGTGAGGCGGAACGTGAGCCAGTCGTGCGGCAACAGGACGGAGGCGACACGCCTGAACGTCTCTGGCTCACAGCGGTGCAACCAGTGCAGCTTGGTGATGGTGAAGCTCGGGAGGGGCACGCTGCCGCAGGCAGTGGCCCATCCCGCCTGGCCGTTCGGCAGGGCGGTGAGGAGCATGCCGGTATCGGGTGCGGACTCCGTGTCGTTCCAGAGCTTGGCGGGACGGAGCACCTCGTCGTCGACGTCGAGGACGACCAGGCCGTGTTGTTGCGCGGCGACGGCAATCGCCGACGGTGTCTCCCGGGCTGGGAGGGCGGCTTGCGCGTACGCGGCATGAAAGGCGGCCTCCCACTGCGAGGGGTGCTGCTCACTGCGCGGAGGCGACGTCGGTGGGTGGGCCGCACGACCCGACGCCATCACCGTCCCGCTGTCAGCGTCGCGTACCTGGACCTTGCAGGCCGACGTCGATGAGTCGACGCCGACCACCAGGGGCACTACCGAGCCCCGAGCAGCAATTCGGTGACGAGCTGGTCCAGACGTTCGTGGCCATAGCCCTGCGCGGCCAGCGCGTCCTCGTCGTAGTGCGCGGCCAGCAGCTCGTCGAGACCGCCGGCCGGTGCCGTCGGTTCGCCCAACTCGGCCACCTTTGCCACCCGGAGGGCCTCCCGGATGTCGGGGTCTTCGTGGAAGCGTCGGGCCTTGTCCGCCAATATGAGGTAGGTGCGCATGCAGCCGCGGGCGAAGTCCCACACGCCGTCGGCATCCTCCGTGCGGTAGGGGTGGGCGTCGAAGTGCCGCATGCCGTCCCAACGGGCGTCCTCGAGAAGCTTGACGACGTAGAAGGCATCGCGGATCCCCTCGGAACCGAAACGGAAGTCCTGGTCGAACTTGCCGATCCGCTGCGCGTTCAGATCGATGTGGAAGAGCTTGCCCTGCCACAGCGTCTGCGCCACCGCCTGCGAGAAGGAGAGCCCGCTCATGGTCTCGTGCGCGAATTCCGGGTTCAGCCCGACCATGTCCGGATGCTCGAGCGACCCGATGAAGGCGAGCGCATGGCCCACGGTCGGAAGGAGGATGTCGCCGCGGGGCTCGTTCGGCTTGGGCTCCAGCGCAATGCGCAGGCGAAGGCCCCGTGCCGCAATGTGGTCGCACACCAGATCGATCGCTTCCTTGTAGCGGTCAAGGGCCAGCCGGACGTCCTTGGCGGCTTCGGCCTCCATTCCCTCCCGACCACCCCAGAGGACGAAGACCTCCGCGCCGAGCTCGGCACCGAGCTCGGTTGCTTCACAGGCCTTCTTGACGGCCAGTCGGCGCACGAGCGGGTCGTTGGCGGTGAAGGCCCCTTCTTTGAACACCGGCCGCCAGAAGAGGTTGGTCGTGACCATCGGGACGTGCATTGCGGTGGCGTCGAGCGCGCGGCGAAAGCGCTTGAGTATGTCGTCCCGCTCGCCGGGCGACGAGCCGTACGGCACGAGATCGTTGTCGTGGAAGCTGACGCCGTAGGCTCCCAGTTCGGCGAGACGGTGGACGGAATCGACCGGGTCGAGCGGCGCGCGGACCTCGGTGCCGAACGGGTCACGGCCGGTGTTGCCCACGGTCCAGAGCCCGAAGGTGAAGTGGTCTTCCGGCCGCGGTGCAAAGAGATCGGTCATGGTCCTCCTGTCGTGGACTCCGCCCGGCTCCCGTCGGGCCGACTCCGTCACCGACGCGTTGTCCCAGGCAGTGGCCGATGATAGCGTTATCAGGCAGTGAAGTCTCCCGCCTTCGGAACGAGACCCCTGCGTCGCCGGGTGGCACGTCGCCACCTCCGTCGGGTCGCCGCCGGCGCCGCGGTCCCCCAGTGATCCGCTGGGGTGTGATCGGTCCGGGCATCATCGCCACCGGGTTCGCCGAGGCGATGCAGTGGGCCGACGGGGGCACCATCACGGCTGTGGCCTCGCGGTCGGCCGAGCGAGCCGACGCGTTCGGCGAGCGGTTCGACATCCCGACCCGCTACGGCGACTACGACGCGCTCGCCGCCGACCCCGACGTTGATGTCGTGTACGTCGCCACCCCGCATTCGCGTCACGAGGTCGACACCCTCACCCTCCTGCAGGCAGGGAAGCACGTCCTGTGCGAGAAGCCGTTCGCGCTCAACGCCCGCCAGGCGGCGCGAATGGCGGAGGAGGCCCGGGGCCGCGGGCTGTTCTTGATGGAGGCCATCTGGAGCAGGTTCCTGCCCGCCTATCGCGTGCTGGTCGATGTCATCGGCGAGGGCCGGATCGGAGAGCCCCTCCTCGTCGAGGCCGACTTCGGGTTCCGCCGGCCGGTGGATGCCGATCACCGGCACTTCGCCCGTGAACTGGGCGGTGGTGCGCTGCTCGATCTCGGGATCTACCCGGTGCAGCTGTGCACGCTGGTCCTGGGGCCGATCGAGCGCGTGGTCGCCGACGGGGTGGTGGGCGAGACGGGTGTGGACGAGGTGGTGACCGCGCTGCTGCACCACTCGGGGGACCGGCTGGGCGTGGTCAAGGCAGCCTTGCGGGTGGCCATGCCCTGCACGGCCCGGATCGCGGGGACCGAGGGCGTCATCGATCTTCCGGCGATGATGCACTGTCCGAACGCCCTCACCGTCTCGAGCGCGGCCGGCGTCGAGGAGATCGACGCCTCGTACGAGGGCAACGGGCTCCGCTTCGAGATCGATGAGGTGCACCGGTGCCTCACCGAAGGCCGGACCGAGAGCAGCGTCGTCCCCCTGGACGAGTCCATCGCCCTGGCCACGACGCTCGACGCCATTCGGGCCGATCTCGGCGTCGTCTATCCCGGCGAGTAGGCCGCCGGGTCCCTTCTACCGGAGCCGGTAGAGGACCTCGCCGGCATCGGGCACGACCAGCGCGTCAGGGTCGGAAGCCCATCGGGAGGGTTCGACTGCGTCGGGCGCGAGGTAGTCGAGGTTGGCCCGGCGCACGACGTCCTCGGGAATACCGGTGGCCAAGGTGACCCGGACCCGCTGGCGCTCACCGTCGACCGGGTCGTAGGTCCCGGCGCCGAACAGATGGGTGGAGTGCGCCAGCTCGCCCAGGGGGACGTCGGCGTAGCGGTCCCACTGCGCCAGGAAGAAGTCGCGGCAGTGGTAGCCGATCTCCATGAGGCGCGGGTGCATCGCCGCGATCTCGGTGATGTGGGCGCGTACAGGACGACCTCGCCCCCGTCGGCCACGACCGGCTCCACCTTGTAGAAGCCCTTGGCCCCCGTCCACAGGTCGGGGTAGCGCGTGGGCACGAGAGAGAGCACCCTCTGCACCGGGCGGTCCAGGTAGCTGACGTGCGTCACGGCCGCCACCTCGACCGCGGCCTCCCAGGCGCCGAACGGGTCCCCGAAGGACAGCGACTCCAGTCCGCCGCTGTCGTGGTCCACGACCACGCACAGGGCATGGCGTTCGCCGGGCACGAGCTCGGCCGCTGCCTCCACCAGGGCCCGTACGGGTGTGACACCGCGGGTGCCGATGATCTCGCTGCTCGTGATCAGCGCCCCGAGCCAGTGCGTCACGTCGATCATCTCCTGGCCCGACAGCCCGGGGAACAGGTACTTGTTCCCTCCCGAGAAGCCGATGACCTCGTGCGGGAGCACCGGGCCGACGAGCAGCGTCACATCGCTCTCGACCACCAGGCGGTTGAGGCGGACGTCGATCGCATCATGGAGCCGGCCGCCCGAGACCTCTGCGACGAACGCCGCCGACAACGTGCCGACGTGGGTGAAGGTGTCGTTCTCCCACCAGGCGTGGTTGCGGGTGGGAAGGGAGGTCGACCCGACGAGCGCGGCAACAGCGTCGTCGGACATCGGCGCGTGCGTGCCGAGGGCAATCACTGCGGTCAGCGCACTGGTCCGGCCGCCGGCTCCTTCTTCGACGGCCCGGAGGAGCAAGGGCAGCGGGCAGCTCCGGGTCGCGTCGGGGACGACCACGCAAAGCGAGCGACCGGCCAGGTCCAGTGCGGCGATCTGGGCGCGCACGAACGAACGCACCTCCTCGGGGTCGAGGACCCGGCCGGGCCCCCCGAGCGTCACCGTCACCGCACAGCCTCCAACACCCTCGGTCCCTCGGTGGTCACGCGCTCCAGCATGCACGCGACCTCAGCGGCGAACGCGGTGTCGCCCAGGGCGCGGCGACTGAGCTCTTCGAGACCGCCGCTCCGGGCGGCCACGGCGCGGAGATCTTCGGCGATCGGATCCTGCAGGCGGGGGAGCGCGCACGCCTGGCACGTCGACGCCGGCCGCGCCGGCGATCCAGACGGCGGCCACCGTGGCGAACGTCGTGGTGTCGAGGGTGCGGGCCCGGCGCGCCGCTACGACCGGCAGGAGGCGTTGCGGGCAATTTGCCTGATCCGTCTGCACCGACTTGGGCACAGGTGTGACCGAGGGCCGGGTTGGCGAATCGACGCAGCGCCTGGTCGGCGAATGTCGCGGGCTGCAGCGAAGAGGGGAGCGCGGCCACCTCGAGCGTCTCCTCGACGAGTCTCCCTACAAAACGGGCGACCACGGGATCGGTCACGGCCGCCGCGATGGTTGTGCACCCGGCCAAAAGGCCGCCGTAGGCCGCGGCGGAATGCGGGCCGTTGAGGAGCCAGAGCTTGCGACGTTCGAAGGGGGCAATGTCGTCGACCAACTCCACGCCGACCTCGCCCAGGCGATCCAACCCGTCGACCGACCGGATGACCCAGGAGTGGTGGCGTTCCGTGGTGACCGCAGCCTCGTCGAGCAGCCCGAGGTCGTCGGCGATGTCCTTTCGACTGCCTTCTGTGGGCGCCGGAACCATCCGGTCGACGACCGAGCTGGGGAAGCGCACCTCGTCGGCGATCCATGCCGCGAGGCCAGGATCGACCGTCTCGGCTGCCCGCAGGACACGCGACCGCAGCGTGCCGCCGTTGTCGAGGAGGTTGTCGAGCGATGCGAAGACGGGGGGCGCCGCTCTCTCCCGGCGGCGCCGGGCTAACGCTTGGGCGATGAGTGCCGCTGCGTCGGGCGGACTCCCCGGGGCCGTCGGCCCGTCGACGCGGTCCTCGTAGCCCGTCTCCGTGATGGTCAGTGTGACCAGCGAAATGGTCGGTGACGTCATCGCCTCGAGCGCGGCGGTCGCACCGGTCCTCATGGACGTCAGTGCGCCGACCACCTGGAGTGTCGTCTCTGCACCCGGCTCCCGCACGGCGACGGTGAAGAGGCCGTTTTGCGGTTCGAGCTGCTGCTGCGCCCGCCGACTCCTGAGGGAGATGCCGCTGATCAGCGCGGGATGACCGCGGCGAAGGAGTTCGTCTGCGTAGACCGCCACGTGGGCCCTGGCGAACGCGCCGAAGCCAAGGTGGGCGATGACCGGCGGCCGGGTTCTGTCGTAGTCCGGCCACGTGCCCGCGCGTGCGTCGGGCAGCGTGCGCGTGCTCAGACGTTGACGCCGTGTGGCCGTCATCCGTCCCATCGGGTCCCGGACCTCGCCGTGTAGGGTCGGGCGTGGTGCGGCGCGAGCAGCGAGCGACGATCCTCGATGTCGCCGCCCGCGCCGGCGTCCATGCGGCCACGGTGTCGCGCACCATCAATGTGCCGGAGAAAGTTGCTCCGGAAACCCGCCGCAAGGTCGAAGAAGCCGTACGTGCTCTCAGCTTCGTTCCCAATCGGGCGGCCCGTGGCTTGATCACGGGGCGGACGGGCAATGTCGCCGTCATCGTTCCCGATATCACCAATCCTCATTTCGCCGCGATCGTACGGTCCGTCGAGCGCTCGGCCCGGCAAGTGGAGCTGCAGGTCCTCCTCGTGGACACCGGCGAACATCCGGAGGAGGAGGTGCGAGCGGCGGAGTCCCTGTCGCGGGAGGTCGACGGATTCATCATCGTGTCGCCCCGTCGCCTGCACCGCACCCTCGCCGCCCTGGGGTCGACGCCGGCCGTCTTCGTCAACCGCCCCGTGCGCGAGCACGCCTCCGTTCTCCTCCGGACCGCACCCGCTGTTGGCGACGCCCTCGAGCATTTGGCCGGGCTCGGTCACACGCGCCTGGCGTATCTCGGCGGGCCCAGCGGGTCGTGGGCGGCCGGCGAGCGCCGCGCCGCGGTGCGCCGCAACGGTCCATCCAGCGGGATCGAGGTGGTCGAGCTCCCGGTGGGTGAGCCAACGTTCGAGGCCACGGCGAGTGTGGTGGCTGACATCGCGGCCAGCGGCGCCTCGGCGGTTCTGGCGTTCAACGATCAGATGGCCCTCGGCGTCATTGCCGGTTTGCGCGCTCTGGGGATCTCCGTTCCCCGCGATGTGAGTGTGGTGGGTTTCGACGATGTGCCGATGGCGGCCATGGTGGCCCCTCCGCTTACGACCATCAGCCTGCCCTCGGGGGAGGTCGGTGGCGCGGCCATGGCGATGCTCGGGGACGCACCTGCGAGGAAGGAACTCTTCGGGGAGCTGGTCGTCAGGCATTCGACGACGCGCGCGAGGTAGCGCCGGTCCAGCGGTGTCGCAGGGCGTGCGCGGCCATTTTCGGACGCCGATCCCGGGTGAACACCCCCTTCTTGTTGCCGTCGACGCGCATGAAGGACGGTCCCGTGGCGAAGTCGGCGAAGTTCCAGACGTGTTCGCCCACCACTGCCGCCGTGCGATCGAAGACGCGGTGATAGGTCTCGAGCAACGCCACCTGGTACTCCTCGCTCCAGATGCTGGCGTCCGTCGTGTGGAGCCCAGACATCGTGTCGGCTCCATACTCCGTCACGATGATGGGCTTGCCGTGCGTGGTGGCCCAGTCCAACAGCTCCGCCTCCAGACCACGCTCCGCCGCCCGCAGGTCGCCGGGTTCGACGTACCAGCCGTAGTAGCGGTTGATCATCACGACATCCGCCAATTCGGTCACCGTGCAGGTAGCGGGGAGCGCGAACATCATGTTGACGAATCCAACCGGCCGACTCGGATCTGCCTCGCGGGCAGCCCGGAACAGAGGCTCGAAGTAGGTGCGGCCGGCGTCGGTGTGGGACTCGGGCTCGTTGGCCAGGCTCCACAAGACGACACACGGATGGTTCTTGTCCCGTGCGATGAGCTCCTCAATGGCCCGGAGGTGCGCCTGCTGCGTAGCGACGCTGACCGTCTCTTCCGAGAAGGTCGTCCTGGGGCCCCCGAGGAACATTCCTCCCCCGACGCCAAGGTTCAGCCCGACCGCAGCGGTCTCGTCGATGACGACGATGCCCTGGCGGTCGGCCTGTTCGAGCACCTCTTCGGCGTAGGGGTAGTGGGAGGTGCGAAAGGAGTTGGCGCCGATCCACGAGAGGAGCGAGAAGTCGTGCAGCATCGCCGCGTCGTCGTGGCCGCGGCCGTGCACGTTGCGGTCCTCGTGCATGCCGAAGCCCCGGAAGTAGAAGGGCTCGTCGTTGATGAGGAACTGCGCACCCTCGACCCGCACCGTGCGGATGCCGACCGCCAGCGTGTAGCGGTCGACGACGACGTCATCGTCGGCCAGCTCGACCTCCAGGTCGTAGAGGTACCCCCGCCCCGGCCCCCACAACTCCGGCTGAGCCACACGCAGGACGCCGTCAACCCCTTCCGCCTCGGCGACCACGACGCCCTCGGCGTCGCGGAGCCGAACCCGGATGGCCTGGGATCCGCCCCCGGCGACAACCACGGCATAGCGGACGACGCCGACTCCGTCGTCAGTGTTGGTGACGACCGTCACGTCGTCGATATAGGCACGGGGGGTGGTGTAGAGCCAGACGCTGCGGTGCAGGCCGGCGTAGTTGAAGAAGTCGTGGTACTGCCGTTGCCGTCTGCTCCCGTCCTGCAGCACCTCCACAATGCCCGGAGGGATGGACTCCCACGTGAGCTCGTTATTGACGACCACGGTGAGCCTGCACTCCTCACCCGGGACCACCAGGGCGGTCACATCGGTCTCGAACGGCGTGTAGCCACCCTCGTGTGCGCCGACGCAGGTGTCTCCGACCCATGCCGTGGCGCGGTGCGTGGCGGCATCGAACCGGAGGACGATGCGTTGTCCGGCCCAGCCGCGCGGGATGAAGGCCCTGCGTTGGTACCAGACGTCGCCGACATGGTCGTGCACCTGTGGATCGGCCAGCACGTCGTTGAAGCTGCTGGGCACCGCCATCCGGCGAGACTCGGGGAGGGCGGCGCGGAACCACCCCTCGACGCGACCGACGCCGCCGCTGTCCGGGCTGAAGCACCAGATGCCGTCGAGTCGCTTGGTCTCGCGGGTGCTGCTGTCCTGTGGTCGAAGCATGGAGTCCCCGTTTCGTTGCTCAGCCGTTCGCCGGGCGGTCCGACGGGCGGTCCGCCGAGGTGTCGGCCGGGCCGTGTGCGAGCAGTCCGACAATGTCGCCCGCAACCTCTGCCGCCGTGCGGCCGTCGGTGTCGATGGTGATGGTTGCCACCCCTTCGTAGAGGCTCGCCCGCTCCGTGGCCATGGCGGCGAGGGTCTCGGCGGGATGGTCTCCGAGAAGGGGTCGGTGATCCCCGGGCCGGACCCGACCCGCCAGCGTTGTCGGACTGGTCCGCAGCCAGACGACGAAGCTCCCGGCGAGGGCGGCGAGCACTCGCGGATCGAGCACGACGCCGCCGGGAGCCGCCAGGACCGAAGGCGTGTCGTCGTGCAGGACCCGCAGCACGACCTCCGATTCGAGGTGGCGGTAGACCGCTTCGCCTCCTTCTTCCCACAGGGCGCGGACGGTCTTGCCGGTTTCCCGGGTGATGACGACGTCGACGTCGACGAACACTTTCCCGGTCCGAGCGGCGATCAGCGCGCCGACGGTCGACTTGCCGGATCCCATCAGCCCGACGAGCACCACGTGCGTCATCAATCGATCCGGAAGGCCCGACAGGCGAGGTTGAGGGCCAAGTCCGCCGCGGTGTCCGCCGCGTCCTCCTCTGACAAGCGGTGCTCAGCCACCAGCTCGGCCAGGTAGCCGGCATTGAGTCGCCTGGACACGTCGTGGCGCGCCGGGATGCTGAGCACGGACCGGGCGTCGTCGTTGAAGCCGACGGTGTTGGCGAACCCGGCCGTCTCGACGATCGAGCGATAGAAGCGCCGGATGCCTTCGGGGCTGTCGAAGAACCACCACGGTGGCCCGAGGCGCAGCACCGGGTAGTGGCCCGCCAACGGCGCCAGCTCACGGCTGTAGGTGGTCTCGTCGAGGGTGTACACCACGACGGTCAGCCTCTGCTCGTTGCCGAACCGGTCGAGCAGCGGCTTGAGGCCGCCTACGTAGTCGACTGGCCTCGGAATGTCGGCGCCCTGATCGGGACCGTAGCGGCCCGCCACTATGGGGTTGTGGTCGCGCCACGCACCTGCGTGGATCTGCAGCACGAGGCCGTCGTCCAGGCTCATTGCCGCCATTTCGACCAGCATCTGACCCCGGAACAGCTCGGTGTCGCCCGGCTGTGTCCTGCCGGCCATCACGCGCGCAAACAAGGCTTCAGCCTCCGGAGGGGATAGATCGGCCGTGACGGGGGACGCGTGCCCGTGGTCCGATGCGGTCGCGCCCGCCGCGAGGAACGATGCCCGCCGGATCCGCAGAGCATCGAGGTACCCGGACCAGGTCGTGGTGTCCTCCCCCGTGAGCTCGCCCAGCGTTGCGACATGCGCGTGGAAGGCAGGCCGGTCCGGGTCGATGACGTCGTCCGGACGGAACGTCGGCACGACGCGTCCCGCCCAGCCGGATCGGCGCAGCTGCGCATGCGATTCGAGAAGGTCGAGCGCGCCATCGGTCGTAGCGAGGAAGGCGATACCGAAGCGTTCGAACAGCGCACGTGGTCGGAAGTCTTCCTCGGCCAAGCGGGCAGTGATCGCGTCGTAGACGGCGTCGCCATTCTTGGCGTCGATCGGCTCGTCGACGCCGAACACCTCCTGCAGCGTGTAGTCGAGCCAGAGCTTCGACGGTGTGCCCCGGAAGAGCGCAGCGTTCGTTGCCAGTTCGCTCCAAATCCGCCTTCCGTCCGTGACGACTGGTTCGCCGTCGCGCCGCGGCACGCCGAGGGCCTCGAGGGACACACCCTGGCTGTAGAGCATGCGGAGGATGTAGTGGTCCTTCGTCACGAGCTCGTTCGCGGCACTGTCGAACGGCGTGTCCTCGGCCAGTGCCACCGGGTCGCAGTGACCGTGGGGGCTCACGATGGGAAGGGCCTTCGTCCCCTCGTACAGAGCGCGGGCGATCCGGCGTACTCCCGGATCGGCGGGCAGGAGGCGGTCCGGATGCAGCATCGGTGCAAAGCTTTGCATGGCCTCCATCCTCGTGCCAGGTGCTGCTCCACGCCGGGTGGGGCGACAAACCGTCACGGTTGGCCCCCGCCGCCCCATCCTGTAATATTGACGTCGAAGTTGAAAATGAGCCGCTCGCCGTCCGGACGCCACGGCGCAGCGGTCCCGTCCTCACGGAGGTGGTCATGCCCAAGCCCATTGTCGATTTCCCCGTCTTCGACGCCGACAACCACATGTACGAGACGACGGACGCCTTCACGAAGTTCCTGCCGCCCCGATACTCGGGACTGATCAAGTACGTCGAGGTCAACGGGCGCACGAAGATCGCGGTCCGCAACGTGATCTCCGAGTACATCCCCAACCCGACGTTCAACGTGGTCGGCCGGCCCGGCGCGTCCGAAGAGCTCTTCAAGCACGGCAACCCGGAGGGAAAGACCCGGCGCGAGCTGATGGGGGATCCGATCCGTTCGCCCGAGGCCTTCTTCTCACCCGAGCCGCGTCTCGCGTTGATGGACGAACTGGGCCTCGACCGCGCCCTCATGTGGCCGACGCTGGCCAGCTTGCTCGAGGAGCGCCTGGCCGACGACCCCATCGCCACGCACGTCGTGGTCCACGCGCTGAACGAGTGGATGCACGAGCACTGGACCTTCAACTACGAGGACCGGATCTTCGCGTCCCCCGTCATCACGTTGCCCATCGTCGACGAGGCGATCAAGGAACTCGAGTGGGTGGTCGAGCGAGGAGCCAAGCTCATCCTCATCCGGCCCGCGCCGGTTCCGGGCTATCGCGGGTACCGCTCGTTCGCGCTGCCCGAGTTCGACCCCTTCTGGCAGCGCGTGACCGAACTCGACGTCACGGTCGGCATGCACGCCTCCGACGACGGCCTCACGCGGTACTACAACCAGTGGGAGGGCAACTACGGCGGCGAGCACCTCCCGTTCGCCGGGCAGTCCGCATTCATGAACATCGCGCACACCCAAGGTCGCGGGATCTTCGACACGGTGGCGTCGCTGATCGGGCACGGCCTACTCAACCGGTTCCCGACCCTGCGGATCCTGCCGGTGGAGAACGGCGCCGCATGGGTGCGTCCGCTGGTCGACGCCCTGGGCCGCTCCTACGCGCACGAGCCGGCACTCTTCGCCGAAGACCCGATCATGGTGCTCAAGCGCAACATCTGGATCCACCCGTTCCACGAGGAGGACCCGCGGGGCCTCATCGACCTCGTGGGTGTCGACCGTGTCGTGTTCGGATCGGACTACCCGCACATCGAAGGCATGTCGGAGCCGCTCTCGTACGTCGACGAGCTCGAGGGCCTGCCGCACGAGGACATCGCCAAGGTGATGGGCGGCAACCTCGCCGAGGTCATGAAGATGCCCTTCGCCGCGTAGGAACCGCTTCGAGCGCCCGCCCGAACGCCGTCGTCGCGCCGCCCAACCAGGGTTGCGCCTGTCTCAGTCCCATCTCAGGGTTGTATCTGAAACGCTTGTTTGGGTAAGAGGCAGAACTGGGGCGAGACACACGGGGCGGAAGAACGGTGCCGAAGGCGAAGGTGTGGCGGTCCTCCTGGTTGTTCAAGGCGGCCTCCATCACCCTCGGCATGGTGCTGGCGGGGGTGGCCGCCTACGCCGCCACGAACTGGATCGTCGGCCTGACGAGCAACTCCTCGGGTGAGGCCCAGTCGGCCACCATCGGCAAGCTGACCATCACGGCGGTCTCGAGCCCGGCCGCGGGCGACCTGCTCGATCCGGGTGACAGCGGCGACGTCGTGGTGAGCATCGCCAACGCCAACCCGTACCCGGTCACCATCACGGCCGTGCAGCTGCCGACGAACACGACGTACGCCACGGGCTACACATCGAGCGCGTTGACCACGACGCAAGCGGGCTGCCTCTCCACCACCCCGAGCGACGTCACCTGGAACTTCTCGACGACCACGAGTGGGAGCAGTCACACCCTCACGACGCCGCTGACGGTGGCCGCGAGCGGCAAGGCCAACAACCCCCTCATCGTCACGTTGAGCGACGCCGCCCTCATGAGCCTCTCGGCACCGTTGGCGTGCGCCAACACCTACTTCTCCATGCCCTCTCTGACCGGGATCACCGCGACGGGCGGTGGGACCGGGACGGCGACGACCAGTCCCGCCACAGATGGCTGGACCAGCTGACCGTTCAGCCTCGCCATGCTCGCCGCGGCGCGCCGGCGACGAAAGGGTGACCCTCCGCCGCCGGCGACGCCCGGCGCTCAGCCGGTGGCGGCCAGGTTCTTCGGCGGGACCGAGGTCGGACCGGTGTACTTGTGTATTGGACCGGCACCAGGGCTCGTCTGCTCAACCGGGGTGACGGCGACGCTGCCGATCCAGCTCCCGGTCGGTGTCACGGCGGGAGGGGCCGAGCTCTCCAACTTGACGACTTCTTCGCCCTCGAAGCCGAAGTGCACCGAACTGGAGTACGAGAGGGGCACGAACCCTGGGGTCACGAAGCTCTTCCCGTCTTTGTTGATGGCATCGAGGAGGCTCTGCCGGGTGAGGTTCTTTCCTGCTTTTTGCAGCGCCTGGACGAACGTGTAGGCCAGCGCGATGCCGTACTGGGTGTTCCCGTCCAGCCCCGACTTGGCGTAGAGCGAGGGTGCGTACTGCTGCAGGATTTTCTTCTCCGTCTGTACCCACGAATTAGACGTGTCGGACTCGGGAGCGAAGTACGCGTCGGTGATCACTCCGTTGAGCAGTCCACCGGCCGCTGCCGCCTGGGCTGCCGTTCCGCCGCCCTTCTGTGTGAAGGAGGCGAGCAGTGGGCCGACAGTCGGCGAGTCGGCACCGACGTTGTCAACGACGTATTGCGGGGCGTAGCCGATGACCGCGGCAGGGAGCATCGCCAGCGCGGTAGCTGCCGGGATGGTGGCCAGCACGACCACCTGCGCGCCCGCCGCCTTGAGTGCCGCCATCTGGTTGGACAGCGGACCGGCCAGCGTCGCCGCGTCGTAGGTCTGGCGCGAGACGACGGCGGAGGAGGGGATCTCCATGTCGAGGCCCTTCACGACGTCCTGTCCGAACTCGTCGTCTTGGGACAAGTAGCCGATCTTCTTGCCGGCGAAATTCGCCTTGATGTAGGCCCCGAGGATCTTGCCGTCGACGGTGTACGGAGGTTGCCAGCCGAGGCTGTAGGGGAACTTCGAGTTACTCCAGCAGTTGCAGCCCGATTCGATAAAGAGCTGTGGCACCTTCTGCGCATTCAAGAAGCCCTGCACGGCCGACTGGGTCGGCGTCCCGAGCGATCCGACGTCGGCGAAGATGTTGTCCTGCAGCACGAGCTTGCGGGTCAGGGTGGCGGTGTTGGCCGGGTTGTAGCCGTCGTCGAGATACGTGTAGTGGATCTTGCGGCCGTCGACACCACCGTGTGCGTTGACCCAGCTGAACAGCGCGTTCATGGCGGGCGCGATCTCGTCGTAGCCCGGCGCGGCCGGGCCGGTCAGCGGGACCGTCGCGCCGATAGTGATGGACGTCGACGTCACGCCGGGTGTGCTCTCTGCTCCCGCGGTCGCGGGCAGCAGCGTGATCCCCAGCATCAAGCCGAGGCAACCGGCAACAAGGGCACGGGCCCACAGGACCCACCCCTTACACTTCCACGCTCGTCTTGGCATCGTTCCTCCCCTTCCTTTCTGTTGCATTGCTTTGGTCCTCCTTCGAGACCTCGCCTGCTGCGTCCGGCGCGGCGCCGAACGGCCGCGGTCGATGGCCCCAGAGCCAGCGCAGCCCGCCCTGAATCCCGTTGGGCGCCGCCAGCATCGCCACGATCAGCACCACGCCGAAAATGATCGTGGCGAGGTAGGCATTGGCCCCGCTGCCCAGGTTGAAGCTGCTGGAGAGCGAGGTCGACCACTGGGGCAGGTACACCAGCAGGATCCCGCCCCACACCATGCCGATCAACGTCCCCGTGCCTCCGAGGACCATGGCCGCCAGCAGTTGGATCGAGAGGGTGAGCGGGAACTCCCCGGTGTTGACCACGCCGGTCGAGAGCCCGAGCAGGGCACCCCCGAGGCCGGCGCACCCCGCGCTGATGGTGAAGGCGAGGACCTTCGTGCGCACAATGTGGATCCCCGCCAGCGATGCTGCGATCTCGTCGTCACGCACGGCCCGGAAGGCCCGGCCGTAGCGGCTCCACAACAAGTTGGCCACCAGGACCATCACGATCAGCGCCCCGAGGATCTGAATCTGGGTCAACCACTGTTCGGCGGTCAGCGAGCCCGGCGCAGTAGGGACGGTCGTCGTCAGTCCCTGGTCACCCCCGAACGTGTTCGGCCATTTGTCGGCGATGGACGGGACGGCGAGGGCGAAGAGGAGCGTCATGCCCGCCAGGTACGGGCCCTTCAGCCGCGTGGCCGGCAGGCCGATCACCAGCCCTGCTGCCGCAGCCACGCCGGCCGCGGCGGCCAGCTCGAGAATGAAGTTCCCCTGGGTGTGGTTCATCAGCAGGGCCATCGTGTAGGCGCCGACCGCCATGAACGCGCCGTGGCCGAGAGAGATTTGTCCGTTGCTGCCCGTCAGCAGGCTCAGGCCAACCAGCGCGACCACATAGGAGGCGATCTCCCCGACCTGATAGTCGCTGTACGAGTTCAGCCGCAGCGTGACCTCGTAGAGCACGACGCCGGCGACGAGCGCGACGGGAAGGTGACGCAACAGCGGCTGACGGGGCAGGCGCAGCGCGCGGACCCGGTCGACGGTGGTCACGTCAGACCCTCCTCGCGGTGGGCCGGGCGAAGATGCCCTCGGGCCGGGCCATCAGGGCGACCATGAGGAGGGCGAGCGCGCCGAGCGGTTCGAGGCCCGAGCCGAGGTAACCCCCGACGTAGGAGATGCACAACCCCGAGATGAGCCCGCCGACCAGCGCGCCCACGGGGCTCTCGAGACCGCCGATGACGGCGGCTGTGAAGCCGTACACGAGGATCAAGTCCATGTAGTACGGCCCGAACGCGCTGGTCGGCGCCACGAGCAGGCCGGCCAGGGAGCCGGCGATGCCGGCCAGGCCCCACCCGAGGGTCAGCAGAATGCCCACGCGCACTCCGAGGAGCCGCGCAATCTCCCGGTGGAAGGCCGATGCCCGCATGCGGAGGCCCAGCGCCGTGTAGCGGAACAAGACCAAGGTCCCGGCCATGAGCGCAAGGACGGCGATGAGGATGAAGAGGTCGAATTGGGAGAAGGCGATTGTGGTGCTGCCCACCTTCAGTCCGCGCTGGGAGAAGGCGGCCGGGAAGCCGCGGCTCGCGTTGCCGTAGATCGCTCCCGCCAGTCCCTCGAAGACGACCAGCAGCCCAATGGTCACGATGACGGGGTTCAGCTCGGACTTGCCGTGGAGCGGGCGGATCAGCACGCGTTCGGTCACCGCCCCGAGGGCGAACCCGATGATGAGCACCAGCACGAAGGCCCACCAGTACCCGAGGCCTCGCGAAAGCAGGCTGAACGCAATGAACGTCGTGAGCATGCCGGCCGCCCCCTGGGCGAAGTTGATGATCCGCGTCGCCCGGTAGATCAGGACCAGCGCGAGCGCCAGGGTGGCGTAGACCATGCCGTTGGCGATGCCGTCGAGTGTGTAGTCGAGGAACAGGCTCACGGCGCTAGAACCCCAGATAGTGGTGACGCAGTGCGTCGTCGTCGGCCACGGTGGCGGCGTCGTCGGAGACGACCACCTGGCCGAGGTTGAGGATGACGGCATGGTGCGACACCGACAGCGCGCTGCGGGCGTTCTGCTCGACGAGCACCACGGTGATGTCCTTGCTCTCGGTCTGCTCGCGCAGCAGCGCCATCAACTGCGCGGTCACCAGCGGGGCCAGTCCCAGGCTCGGCTCGTCGAGCAGGAGCAAGCGGGGCCGGGAGATGAGGGCACGGCCGAGCACGAGCATCTGGCGTTCGCCCCCCGACAGGGTGGAGGCATGCCGGCGGCGGAACGGTTGAAGGCGAGGAAAGAGCTCGAGGATCTCGGCGATGGCGTCCTGCCGTTCGCTCTTCTGGAGGCACCACAGGGTGGCGAGCCGCAGATTCTCCTCGACGGTCAGCTCCTCGATGACGCCCCGACCCTCAGGGACGTGGGCCACGCCCAGCCGAGCGATCGACTCGACATGGCGCCCCAACAGCGGGTCGCCGTCGAATCGAACCGAGCCGTCGAGTGGCTTGACCAGTCCCGAAATGGTCCGCAGGAGGGTGGTCTTCCCGGCGCCGTTGGCCCCCAGGACGGCGGTCACCGCACCGGCCTCTGCCTCTAAGGAGACCGAGCGCAACGCCTGCACCGCCCCGTAGGACACGCTGAGGTCGCGAACCTCAAGCATCGTCGGTTGCCTGCGGTTCCGGCCGTGCGCCATCGACGGGGTCGCCGAGGTAGGCGGTCGCCACGTCGGGATTGGATCGGATGACCGCCGGCGTGCCTTCCGCGATCACCTGGCCGAAGTTGAGGACGACGAGACGGTCGCACACCGACATCACAAGGTCCATGTGATGCTCCACGAGGAGGACGGACATGCGCTGGGTCAGCCCGCGGACCATCGATCCCAAGGCATCCATTTCGCTCTCCGAGAGCCCGCTGGCCGGCTCGTCGAGGAGTAGGAACTGCGGTTCCGCCATGAGCGCCCGGGCCAGTGCGGTGCGCTTCTGTATGGCATACGGGAGCGCTGCGGGCATCCGGCGTGCGTAGTCGGCCGCGCCGAGCTCGTCGAGGATCGCCATCGCCCGAGCCGCCGCGGTGCGCTCCTCCCGACTGGATCGCCAGATGCCCAAGAACGCGGAAACCAGGTCGGCGTGCAGCGTCGGCTCCGCGCCGAGGATCACGTTCTCGTGCACGGTCAGCCCGGGACAGAGGCCGACGCCCTGCAGGGTGCGCGCAATGCCGAGCTTCGCCAGGTCATGAGGATGGTGCCGGCGGAGGACGGTGCCGCGGTAGGCGACGGTCCCCGAGCTCGGGTGCACGAATCCGCTGATCACGTTGAAGAGGGTCGTCTTCCCGGCGCCGTTCGGCCCGATGACCCCGACCACCTCGCCGTGACCGACCGACATCGAGACGTCGTCGAGCGCCAGCAGGCCGCCGAACCCGACGGTGACTCCGTCGACGACGAGCAGCGGTGCCGCGTCCCCGGGCGCGTCCTCCCGCTCGGAGGGGGTTGGCGGGGATTCGGTGACCGCGGTCACCAGGCTTCCTATTCGGTGTGGGGGTCGGTGCGTGCGCTCGTGCGGCGCGTCCAGTAATCGATCAGGCCTACCCAGCCCCCCGGCATCGGTTTGGACGTTACAGCGTTCGACACCGCAGCGCTCTGAAAATGCAACGGAATGACGGCGCGCCGTGTGTTCGCAGCTTGTGAATCAGTTCACGCGCAGAACCGGCCGTCAGACGTAGTCGCTGCGGCGCAGCCAGACCAGCGTGGCCCAGCCCCAGATCGGCGGCAGGTACGCGGTGCAGAACCGTTCGATGAAGACGGCGGCCACGGCTTGGTCCTGCGGGATGCCGGCGGCGGTCAGTCCGGCGATAAGGCCTACCTCAATGACCCCGGCCCCGCCAGGGACAGGAACGGCGCCACCGATCATGGCGGCCAGTGTCAGCACCACAATGAGGGTGGCGAAGCTGGCCTGCTCGCCCACAGAGTGCAGGGACGCCCCGAGGCAGAGTGCGATGAGGACCTGGCTGCCGAGGGACCCGCCCAGGACATAGGCGATCTTGCGGGGTTCCACCGCGATCGCCTTGACGTCCTTCCAGATGGTGACGAGGTGCGGCCGGGCCTTCTCGTTCGCCATCCGCCGCACCCGGGGCACGAGGGTCACCACGGCCACGAGGATGGCAACGACCAGGACGACAATGAGGATGATCCACACGATGTCCTCATGGCTTCCGCTCTCGCCAGTGGTGGGCTTGTGGAAGTCGCCCACGGCAAAGGGGAGGCAGATCAAGAACAGCGCGCCCTTGACCACCCAACTCGCGGTGCCGGCGATCGCTCCCGAGCTGATGGCCGCCGGCGCGTCCAACCCCTGACGCTGGAAGAAGCGCACACGCACGCCGAAGACGGCGGCGTCACCGCCGACGAACGACGTGAACATGTTGGAGGTCTCCAGGGCGACGCACCGCCCGAAGGGCAGCGGGCCGATGACCGCGCCGGTCAGGGCCCACGCCCCGGTGACCACCGGGAGCTGGCCCAGGACGAACGCCGCCGCCACCCAGCCCCAGGCGGCGTCACGGATGACGCTCAGTGAGCCCGACGCCTCGGTGAGGACGCCGATGATCAGCCACAGGCCGACGACGCTGCCCACCACCATCAGCAGATTGGGCCAGCTGATCCGCTTCGCTTCGACGAGCTTGGGCACCTCGACCCCGGCAGCGGACGCCAGTGCCTCGCGCAGCGACTTGAGGAAGCCCTTTTGGGACCGGGCCATGCGCTCGGTCTCGGGGTCGAGCGTGGAGCGTTGCAAGCGGGTCAGGACAGCATCCACGGTCTCGGCATCGAGCACGCGACAGGTGGATGTCACGGCGCGCTCGATGCCCACCACGACAGCCGCGGTGGCCACCGCGGCGGCAAGGTCGCGGTCGGTGCGCATGGGAGGTGCCGACGACGAGGCGCGCCGGAAATCGCGCAGCAGCGGGCCCCGGGGCGTGGAGAGAACGGTCTCCGGACTCAGCGCGCCGTGCGAGATGCCGGCCCGGCGCAGCACGAGCACCGAACGCAGGAAGCTGTCGATCTCTTCGTCGCTGACATCGCCTCCTTCCATGTGGGCGAGCCGGTGCCCGTCCGGCAGCCGGGTGACCAGGGCGGCGTCGTGCGCCGGCCCACAGCGCCCGGCTGCCACGACGTCGGGGACGCGCACGCCGGCATGGGCGGCCAGGAAGGTCAGGTAGGCCTCGTGCTCCACCTGTTGGAGGCGGTTGACCATGAGCGTCGGTCCCGAGTCGCGGTAGATGCAGAAACGCCAGACCTTGCGGAGCCATTGCGCGTCGGCGGCATCACGGCCGTAGACGGCCAGTTCGATTGAATGTCCCTCGGGATCGGCGCCGGCGAAGGAGGCCACGCCCCACTCCTGGCGCTCCATGGAGTGCAGCCCGACCACCTCGACCTGCAGATCGCGCACGGCGGCGGTCACCTCCGTGGCGGACGGGAGCCCGTTCGGTGCGCCCATGGCCAGATGGCAGGCGGCCGCGGTGCCCCACCCCACGATCACGGCGGCGATGACACCGAGCGGCAGTCCATAGGAGCCAATGACCGCGCAGAGTCCGGCGAGTGCAATGGAAGCGATCACAATGCGGTGCATGGGCCGACTCAGGTAGGGCAGGCCCGCCAACGCGACGGCAGTGGCGATGGCCAACTGGAGGATCGGAAAGCGCGGGTCGAAGCCGGAGAATTCGGGAATGGGCGGCCGCCCGGCGGCGGGGCCCAATAACGCGTCCAACAGGAGGCAGACGATGAGCGCAGCCAATCCGGCGACGCCCATCTGCCGCACGGCCGTGAGTCTGGGCACGAGCAGGCCGATGAGGACCAAGGCCACCGTGACGCCGATGGACCCGACGAACCAGATGGCGGTGATCAGCCACTGCAGGCCCGTGGGCGGGGGGCTGATGAGCTCGGTGACGTGGATCTCGACCGAGGTATTGGCCTGGACCAGCGGGATGCAGATGACCACCAGCACAGCGGCGATGCCGACTCGCACGGCGTCCGAGGCGCGCCGCCGTGTGGTGCCACCCCCGTGCGGGCCGAGGACCATCGAGCGGACGCGCTGGCTCCAGGGCGTGTGGCCGACGTCGGCGGGAACAGACGTCGTGTCGGCCGCGGCGGGCGCCGTGGTCCCCATGATCTTCATGTCGGGACGACGGGCCGTCGCCTTGCGGGCTCGGACCTGGCCGGGGGCGGCATGGCCGCCATCTTGTCCGGCCCTGGCACTCCAGCCAGGGAGGAAGCCAAAAAGCTCTAAATACGATTGACTTAGTCGGGTTTACCGTTTAGCCTCTGCCGGATGGTTCCTCCGGTCCAACGTCGTCCGACGACACCGGGCGAGGGGGGCGGGGGGACGCTGGCGTTGCGGCAACCCCACATCAACGCCCAGGAGGTGGCGAGCCGCCTGGCCCCGGCCGTGCACTGGCCCGGCGCGCTCGACATGGAGCGGCGGTCTTGGCGGCTGATGGCCCGGACGACTGACTTCGACGCCTGGCTGATCGCCTGGCCGAGCGGTGGGAAAGTGGAGCTCCATGACCACGGCAATTCGACAGGAGCGGTGAGCGTGATCAGCGGCGCCCTCGTCGAGGCCGTGCCCCGGCGGGACGAAGCCGGTCGGCTCTCCCTGGTCCACCACGAGCTCCGTGAGGGAGCCACGCTCGGCTTCGGCGCCGGGCACGTGCACGATGTCACCAACGAATCGGACGGGCCTGCGCTGAGCCTGCACGTCTACAGTCCGGCCCTGACCACCATGACGTTCTACGAAGTCGAGGAGGGGCGGCTCGTCGTGCGCGAGGTGGCGTGGACTGCCGACGGCAGCGGCGAATTCGATGATGACCACCTCGAGGTCGGGACAGGCGGCGCGGCGGCTGCCTTCCGGTGACCGCCCGCAGTGCCGACGATCTGCTCGCCGAGGCGCGGCAACGAATCCGCCGGGTCGAGCCGGAGGAGCTCGAGTCGCTGCTGGCCGACGGGACGCTGGTGATCGACATCCGGCCCGCAGCCCAGCGGGCCACTGAGGGTGAGCTCGGTTTCGGGCAGATCGTGGAGCGCAATGTGCTCGAGTGGCGGTTCGACCTGACCGGCGACGACGCCCTCCCCGAGGTCAGCGGTTACGACCAGCCTGTCGTGGTGGTGTGCTCGGCCGGCTACGCCTCCAGCCTGGCTGCCGACTCGCTGCGCCAGTTGGGATTCACCGACGCCGCCGACCTGGCGGGGGGCTATCAGGCATGGCGCACCTGGCGGGACGGTACCGTCCGGCGGGATCCTCCCGACGCCTCGGGGTAGTCGGTCGAGGGAATCCCGCTCGCCCCTCGGTTCGTACATCCGGGTGGGCGTACCCCGCTGGAGAACGGATCACCAGGGTTGGCGTCCCGGAACTTGACCATGGAGATCACGTGACGACGATCAGCGCAGACGTGGCGGCGACGAAGCCGCCCACGACCGCTCTGGCCGCGACCGAGCGCGTCAGAGCGCCGCGCACCCGCGTCGCAGTGCTTTCTCCGGGGACATTGGGCATCGCGGCTGCCACCGGACTCGTCGTGTTCGAGGCGGTCGACGCCCTCGTGCGTTCGCACAGCCTCGGCTCGACTCTGGCGGCGGGGTGGTCCCAGCTCGTCGCCCCCGCCTTCGTCGTCCTGGTGCTGGCTGCAGTGGTGTGCGAGCGCCTGTGGCCGGCGGTCCGTCGGCCGTTCCTCGCACGCGGCCACGTGCAGGATGCCTCGTACTTCCTCCTCTATGTGTTGGCCATCGCGCCGTTCATGACGATGCTTAGCGTCGGGAGCGCCGTCCTCCTGCGGAGCCACGCCGCGTGGATGCAGGGCGCCTGGACGGCGCAATGGCCGCGTTGGACCGTCGTGGTCGTCACGTTGTTGGCCATGGACCTGTGCAATTGGTTGGCCCACTTGGGGGATCATCGGGTCGGCGCGCTGTGGCGGATCCACGCGCTGCACCACTCGCAGGAGGAGCTGAGCGTCCTCACCTCGTTCCGCGCCCACCCGCTCATGCACACCACCGGGTTCGTGCTTGCCACCGTGCCCGTGCTGTTGCTCACCGGCGCCCATCCGTTGGCGCCCGTCCTCATCACGGCCTACGTCTGCCTCGGCACCCTGCCGCACAGTAACGTTCGCTGGTCGTACGGTCCCCTCGGGCGCATTCTCGTGAGTCCCGCGTATCACCGCCAGCACCACGCCATCGACGGACGCCAGGACGCCAACCTCGGCGTCGTGTTCACCGTGTGGGACGTGCTTGCCGGCATGGCCCGCTTCCCCACCAAGGGGTCAGCCCCGTGCGCCACCGGCCTGCGTGATCGGCCGGTCCCGGTGGAGCAGGCCGAGCATGTGACACCTGGCGCTGCACCGGTGCGCCTGGCGTTCCGCCAGCTGGCGCAGCCGTTTACGACTGCGTAAAGCGACCTGCGGCCGCGCCGCGCAAGCGACCCGGCGGCAGGAGGCGGCCGCAGGCCGCCTGGGCCAATACCTGCGCCGGGCCTGTCACCGGCGCACCGGAGCCCGAGGCCCAGTCGAGGTCGTCCGCCCGCAGCTCTACGTCGCCCAGGTCGACTCCGAACGGGTTCGCGCCGCCGCCAGCGCCCGGAACCACCAGGTCCAGCACCGAGCGGATCCGATCGTCGGGCACGTGCCGCGTCAAGGTCCCGGCTTCCACGATGTCGAGCTCGTGGATGATGCAATGGATCAGCGCGCCCTCCACGCCGCCCCCCGGCGGGCGCCACTCGTGCAGCGCGGCGGAGCGGAGATCGGCCAGCAGCGAGGCGGCCGGGAGCGCGCCGTCACGCTCGGCCACCGTGTTGGAGAGACGTGTGAAGTCCCCTCCGGCGGACTCCAGCTCCGCCATGAACGCAGGGCCGTCGTAGCGCACCGGCATCGTCACGTGGGCCACCACCTCGCGGATGCGCCAGCCCTCGCACAGCGAGGGTGACTCCCACACGTCGCCCCCGGCCGATTCCAGCAGATCGGCCAGCGCGCCGTATTCCTCGACGATGTCCCGCGCGGTGTCCGTGCTCACGTGACCAGCCCGGCCAGATAGGTCTCGAAGCGGTCGAGTGACGAGAGGAAGCCGGCCTGGACCTCGGGGGCCAGGAACGCCTCGGGAACATAGGTCTGTCGGATCCTGACCTCGGTGCGCTGCGGCCCGAGCGCGACGAACTCGGATCGCACCCGCATGCCCGAATGCGACTCGGTCCATACCAACAGCTCGGGGGCCCGCACCTCGTCGTAGACGGCCCGGGTGGGGTACTCGCTCCCGTCGGCATCGTTGACCATGACGGTCTCGAAGACGCCGCCCGGTCGGGCGTCGACGGTCATGCGGTCCCGCGGCGCGCTCACCCCCTTCGGCCCCCAGAAATGGGCGAGATGCCCGGGATCGGTCATGCACGCGAAGACCAGCTCGCGCGGTGCGTCGAAAATGCGGTTGAAGCGCAGCTCGTCGTGCTCAGCCACGGGCGCGCCCCGTTCGCTTCTCAGCCGCCTGCTTGTCGACCTTCTGCTTGTCAATCTTCTGCATGTCGGCCAACAGGGTGTCGAGCTTGTCGAAGCGCTCGTCCCACAGGCGCCGGTTCGTCGTGATCCAGTCCAATGCACCGTCGAGCGCGCCGGCTTCGAGGTGGCATGGCCGGAACTGGGCGTCGCGTCGCCGCGAGACGAAGCCGCTGCGCTCCAACACCTTGAGGTGCTTGGAGACCGCCGGCAGCGACATGGCGAAGGGGGCGGCCAACTCCGTCACGGTGGCATCGCCCCGGGCCAGGCGACTCACGATGGCGCGTCGGGTGGGGTCGGCCAGCGCAGCGAAGGCCGCATTGAGGGTGTCGTCGGCGAGCGTCTTCATGGCAGGCATTTAACCAGAGGGTTAGTTATCCGTCAAGTTAAAT
This sequence comes from uncultured Acidimicrobiaceae bacterium, assembly GCA_963794875.1. Classification (GTDB taxonomy): domain Bacteria; phylum Actinomycetota; class Acidimicrobiia; order Acidimicrobiales; family RAAP-2; genus Bog-473. The sequence goes on along the minus strand of CAWCFG010000013.1, from coordinate 798,417 downwards.
ACCGGACGGTTCTGCCCCCAGTGGTCCCGGCGGAACTCGTTGTCTCGCCGCATCGACCCGAGCCGCAAGCAGGTAGACCGCTCGCATGGATACTCCCCTCGAGCGCGCTGCGCGCCTCAGTCGATCGCTTGCACGAGCTGGCCAGTGGGTTGGACGACGCGGAACTCGTCTCGCCCTCCTATTGCGACCAGTGGTCGGTCGCCCAGGTCCTCTCCCATCTCGGTTCGGGCGCGGTTATCGCGTTGCGCGGACTGCAGGACGTCCGGGCCGGGACCTCGACTCCGGAGGGATACAACCCCTCGGTGTGGGACGAATGGAACGCCAAGACCCCCCGGGCTCAGGCTGACGACGCCCTGGTGGCCGACGAGGCGCTGATGGAGGCCCTCGAAGGCGTCGACGACTCCGAACGGGAGCGGCTGACCTTTCCCATGGGTCCGCTCACCCTCGGGTTCGACGAGCTCGTCGGCTTGCGGCTCAACGAGCACGCCTTCCACACCTGGGACATCGCGGTGGCGTTGGACGGGTCGGCCGGCCTGCCCGAGGACGCCACGGCTCTCGTGGTCGACAACCTCTCGCTCATCGCCCGCTTCACCGGGAGGCCGGACGGCGAGGAGCGCACAATCGCCGTCCACACCACCGGCCCCGGACGTGACATCGCGTTGCGCCTCTCGACCGACGGCGTGGCGGTCGAGGCCGGCGCGTCCGGGGACCGTCCCGATCTCGAGCTCCCCGCCGAGGCCTTCTGCCGGCTGGTCTACGGCCGGCTCGACCCCGACCACACCCCTCCCTCCAGTGGTGACGCTGCGCTGCTCGACGCGCTGCGCGCCGTCTTCCCTGGTCCCTAAGGTGAGGATGCTCCCGGACACAGGGGCTTCCGGCCCGGACGCGGACGGGCTGCCGCCGAGCTGAAGGAGTTGCCGCGCCGGCGGGCGTTGGAGAAGATGGAGCGTGCCCATCGTCCATCTGACGAGCGACGCCAGTCCTGACGAGGTGGCCGCGGCGGTCGGCAGTGACGGCGCCGTCATCGTGGACGCAGTTGCCCCGGAGGCGTTGCTGCAGCGCATCGAGTTCGAGCTGCGTCCCTACCTCGATGCCACTCCGACCGGGCCGGACGACTTCAGTGGCGACCGCACACGGCGCACGGGCTCGCTGATCGCGCGCTCACCTGGGTGCCGCGAGCTCGTCATGCACCCGTTGGCGCTGGGCGCGGCCCGCACGTTCTTGGGTCATGCCACCACTATCCAGCTGCACCTGACCCAGGCCATCGCCATCGGGCCGGGGGAGACGCCGCAGCCCATCCACCGCGATCAATGGGCCTTCGACTTCTTCCCGTTCCCGGCTGGCTACGAGGTCCAGTGCAACACCATTTGGGCTCTGACGGACTTCACCGAGGAGAACGGCGCCACCCGCGTCGTGCCGGGCAGCAACCTGCGCGAAGACCGGCTGTCCTTCGGCCCTGACGACACGGAGCCATCCACCATGGCCCGCGGCTCGGTGCTCTTCTACTCGGGAAGCGTGTACCACGGCGGCGGGGCGAATCGGTCAGAGGGCACGCGCATCGGCCTCAACATCACCTACAACGTGGCCTGGTTGCGCCAGGAGGAGAACCAATACCTCTCGGTGCCCCGCGAGGTGGCCGAGACACTGCCGACCGACCTGCTCCGAGTCATGGGGTACGACCGGGGGGCCTACGCGCTGGGCTACATCGACGACCTGCGCGACCCCATTGAGGCGGTGCGGCCCGGGATCGGTACGGCAGGGTTCGGGACGAACGCGTAGTCGTTCGCCTGACCGGGCGCAGCTGCATCGCGTGTGCGATCAGTCGATTCACAGGTGGGCGCCACTACCGTGGGTCCGTGCCCGTAGAGATCCGCCAGGCCACGGCCGACGACCACGACGAGCTGCACGCGGCGTTCAGCCGCATTGTCGGTGCGGGCGAGGGATTCCCCCAGCAGCCTCCGCTCACCCGGGAGGACTTCGACGACTACTGGATCCGACATTCTGCGGCCGTGTCCGTGGCCCGCTTCGGCGACTATCTCATCGGCGGGTCGTACATCAAGCCCAACTTCGTGGGCCGCGCCGCCCACATCGCCAACGCCGGCTACTTCGTGCTGGCGCCGTACCGGGGCACGGGAGTCGGGCGGTCGCTGGTCGAGCACTCGCTGCACGAGGCACGTCGGCTGGGTTTCGACGCCATGATGTTCAACCTGGTCTTCGAGTCCAACCCCGCCCGAGCCATGTACCGCCAACTCGGTTTCGACGAGGTCGGCCGCATCCCCAACGCCGTCGAGGGTGAGGAAGCAGTGATCTACTGGCGCAGCCTGGAAGACATCGCCCTGGAGAACACAGCGTCGTGAGCAGCGCCGACGTCGCAGTGGCACAACAGGGCGCGCACGTGGCGGTGGTACGCCTGCGCCGCCCGCCCAACAACTACTTCGATACCGGGCTCATCGAGGATGTGGCCACGGCATACGAGGAGCTGGACCGTTCGGGATGGTGCCGGGCGATCGTGTTGGCCTCGGAGGGGAAGCACTTCTGTGCCGGGCTGGACTTCGCCGGCAACGCCGGGCAGGACATCGCCGCGCTGTACCGTGCGGCGCTGCGCCTCTTCGCCGCCCCGCTGCCGGTGGTGGCGGCCGTGCAGGGCGCCGCCATCGGCGGCGGCTGCGGGTTGGCCCTCTCGGCTGACTTCCGCCTGGCGACCGCCCAGAGCCGGTTCAGCGCCAACTTCGCCCGTCTGGGGTTCCACCACGGCTTCGCGCTGACGGTAACCCTGCCGGCCGCTGTCGGCCGCCAGGCCGCGGCGGACCTCCTGCTGACCGGACGTCGCATTGACGGCGAGCAGGCGTTGGCGCTCGGTCTCTGCGACCGCTTGGCCGGAGAGGATGATCTTCTGGCGCAGGCCATCGGCTATGCCGAGGAGTTGGCGGCGTCGGGTCCGCTGGCCGTCCGCTCCATTCGGGCCACGCTGCGCCACGGCTTGGTGGACGAGGCTCGTCTGGCCATGGAGCACGAGTGCGCCGAGCAGACCCGGCTGCGCGACACGGCCGACTTCGCCGAGGGTGTACGCGCCGCGGCGGAGCGACGCGACCCCTCCTTCGACGGGAAATAGGCGTGCAGGCGCCAGCGGCCCACCAGCTCAACGTGTCCTTCGAGTGGGACGAGCACACCGGGCCGTTCCGGGTCGTCACCCCGGCGCAGGCCCGCCAGTACGACGAGGACGGGTTCTTCGTGCTGGAGGACGCGCTTGGAGAATCCGAGGTGGACGCGCTCATCGCGGCCATCGATCCCTTCGAGGAACGCGGAGCCGACGCGCTGCGCGAGCTGGAGGGCGGCCGATTCTTCATTGCCCGTGCCGACGAGATCACCTTCACCACCCATCTGGTGCTGCAGTCGCCGGTGTTGCGGGAGTTCACGCGCTCCGCGCTGCTGACCGACGTCTGCGCCGACCTCTTGGGGCCCGACGTCCGGCTCTACTGGGACCAGGCGGTCTACAAGAAGCCCGGGACCGAGTCCCCCTTCCCGTGGCATCAGGACAACGGGTACGCCTTCTTGGAGCCCCAGCAGTACCTCACTTGCTGGGTGGCGCTCACCGACGCCACGGAGGAGAACGGGTGCCCGTGGGTGGTGCCCAAGCTGCACCGGCGCGGCACCCTGGCCCACGAGTACTCCGATATCGGCTTCGTCTGCCTGCGCGACCCGGAGGATGCCATCGCCGTGCCGGCGCGTGCCGGCAGCATTGTCGTCTTCTCTTCCTTGACGCCACACTCGACCGGGCCCAACCGGACCGACGAGGTGCGCAAGGCCTACATCGTGCAATACGCGGCGGACGGGGCGGCGGTGCTCCGGCGCGAACCGGGCGGTACGACGCAGCGCGTGGCGGCCACCGACGGGGGCCGCCAGTACGAGGTGCTGCGCGGGGGCGAGCGCGTCACGCGTTAGGCGCTCCGCGCCCACCGGCCGGGGGTGTGCCACCCTTGCCCGCGCCACCACCGGGTCCGCCCTTGCCCATCTGGGGCGCACGGCCGATCGTGACGGTGGTCGCCGTGACGGTGCCGTCGCTGTCCTTGGTGCCCTGCACCCCGATGTAGTCACCGACATTGAGCGCGGACGCGCTGGACGTCGTCCCTCCGCTCGGGCCCGGATGCGCCTTGAACGTCGTACTCGAGCCGATGACGACGGTGACCGAGGTCTTGGCGGTCGTCTCCACCGTGATGTCGTCGCCTTGGAGCGCACTGATCTTCCCCGAGACCGTGGGTCGTGCCATCCCGCCCGGAGGACGCCCGTGCGCCGACGTGCCGGTGTTCCCAGACGCCGTTGTGGCCGCGCCGGCATTGGGGCCGGTGGCGAGGCCGAGGCCGAGGACCGCGGCCAAGACGCCGCCCGCAGCCAGGGCCTGTCGTGGCCGGGACCAGCGCCAGCGGGAGCCGCGGCGCGGTCTGGGCAACTCGACGCCGCCGTCTCTGGAGGAGAGTTCTTGCGCTGTCGTTCCCGTCATGTCGTGTCCGCTCCTGCTCTGCGTGCAACCCGGCGCTCTGCCGTGCCAGCAGCCTGCGCGACCAGTGTGTGCCTGCACTGCGCGGCCGCTGGGGGTGCGGTCAGAATCCCGGCCTCGCCGCGGGCGCCCCGCATCTCCCGCACTAGGGTGCAGGAATCCGGGTGACTGCATCAGCACCAAGGGGGTCTCATGTCACATACCGCGCCCGTGCAGGATTGGGCAACCGACTTCGACGTCCTCGACCCGCGCTACGTCACGGATCCGTTCAGCATTTGGGACGAGTTGCGGCAGAGCTGCCCCATCGCTCACACCGACCGTCGCAAGAGCAGCTGGTTGCCCACGCGCTACGACGACGTCACCGCCATCGCCCATGACATCGCGGACTTCAGCTCTGTCAAGGTGGCGGTCATCCCCGGCGACGAGGACGAGGATCCCAACGCCGACTTCGATGGGCCCAACCTCGAGTACGGCCTGCCGCCGATTTCGGCGGACCCGCCGCTGCATACGTGGACGCGTCGGTTGCTGCTGCCGTGGTTCTCGCACAAGCGGGTGGACAGCTACGTGCCGCTCACGCGCGAGCTTTGTCGCGGCCTGCTCGACAAGTTCGCTGACGAAGGCCGCGCCGATGCCGCCGCCGACTACGCGCAGCAGATCCCAGTACGGGTCATCGCCCGGATCCTCGGCGTGTCCACCGACCTGTCCGACACCTTCACCGGCTGGGTGCGTGACGTGCTCGAGTTCGCCGATGATGCCGAGCGGCGCCAGCACGGCGCCGAGGGCCTTCTCAATTACTTCCTGGGTCAGCTGGAGGAGCGGCGTCAAAACCCGGGGGACGACCTGCTGAGTGAGCTACTCACCACCGAGGTCGACGGGGAACCGGTGGACGACGGCATCGTCCTCGGCATGGCGGCGCTCGTCCTGATAGCCGGGGTGGACACGACGTGGAGCGCCATCGGCTCCTCGCTGTGGCACCTGGCGGCACACCCTGACGACCGCAAGCGCCTGGCCGCCGAGCCCGAGCTCATGTCGACCGCGGTCGAGGAGCTCCTGCGGGCCTACGCCCCGGTGACGATGGCCCGCGAGGTCACCGAGGACATTGAGTACAACGGCTGCCCCATGAAGGCGGGCGACAAGGTCCTGATGAACTTCCCGGCGGCCAACCGCGACCCTGAGGCGTTCGAGCAACCGGACGCCGTGCAGTTGGACCGGGCCCACAACCGCCACGTTGCCTTCGGCTCGGGTATCCACCGCTGCGCCGGGTCGAACCTGGCCCGCATGGAGCTGCAGGTGGCCCTCGAGGAGTGGATGGCCCGCCTCCCGGAATTCTCGCTGGCCGAAGGCGAGGAGATCACCTGGGCGGGCGGACAAGTACGCGGACCACGTATCCTGCCCGTCGTATTCCCATGAAGATCCGCGTCGACCCCGAGAAGTGCCAGGGCCATGCCCGCTGCTACGGCCTCGCGCCCGAGATCTTCGACGTCGACGACTACGGGCAGGCCTCGGTGATCCTGGACGAGATCCCGACGGAGCTCGAGGAGAAGGCCCGGCTCGCCGTGGCCAACTGCCCCGAGTACGCCATCGAGATCATCGACGACTGACGCCCGATCCGGGCCGGGCGCGCCCGGCAACGGCGCGTCCAGTCCCGGGGCGGTGCTCAGACCGGGGCTAGCGCCAGCGTCGGCTCGTCGTCCGTCACGGCGTCCGCCGCATCCGGGCGTCCCCGACGAATGAGGGCGAAGGCGCTCACACCGGCCACTGCCAGCACGATGGCGCTGAAGGTGAAGGCCGTCGTGTAGCCGTGGATGGAGCCTGCGGTGAGCGAGGCCACCGACTTCCCGTGAGCGGCGACGTAGGAGACCGTGGCGCTGGTTGCGATGGTGTTGATCAACGCCGCACCCATGGTGCCGCCGGTCTGCTGGGTGGCGTTGACCAGTGCGCTGGCCACGCCTGCATCCTGCGGGCTCACTCCGATCAGCGCCGTGCTGCTCATGGCGACGAAGGACAGCCCCATGCCCAGGCTGACGATCACCTCGGCCGGCAGGACCACGGTCAGGTAGGTCGAGCTCACACTGAGCGTGGTGAAGAGGATCAAACCGGCCATGCCGAGGAGAAGCCCGCCGGTCATGACGAGCCGCGGCCCGAACCGGGGCAGCAAGCGGCTGGCCAGCGTGGCACCGGTGATGATGCCGACCGAGAACGGGACGAAGGCGAACCCCGACTTCAGGGCCGAGTAGTGCAGCGTGCCCTGGAAATAGTAGGTCAGCGACAAGAAGGTCCCGAGTAGTGCCGTGCCCACCAGGAGCGAGGCCAGGAAGGATCCGCCTCGGTTGCGATCGAGGACCACGCGGCAGGGGAAGAAGCGGGTGTTGCACGCGCTGCTCAATCAGCACGAAGGCCACGAGGAGCACGGCGGCCACGGCGAACAGCGTCACGGTCACCGATGAGCCCCAGCCATCGGTGCCGGCCTTGGTGAAGCCGTAGACCAGAGCGAGCAGACCGCCGGTCACGGTGATCGCGCCGGGCAGGTCGTAGCCGTGGTTGGCCGAAGCCCGGCTCTCGCTCACGTAGCGGAACGCCGCGACGGCCGCCACGATGGCGATCGGCACGTTGATGAGGAGGGTCCAGCGCCACGAGGCGAACTCGGTCAGGAACCCGCCAAGGATCAGGCCGATGGCCGCTCCGCCTCCGGCGATGCCGCCGTAGACGGCGAAAGCCCGGGCCCGCTCCTTGGGCTCGGTGAAGGCGACGGTGAGCAGCGACAGGGCGGCGGGCGCCATCACGGCTGCGAAGGCCCCCTGCAGGGCGCGGGCGCTGAAGAGCATGGCCGAGTTCTGGGCCAGGCCACCCAACGCCGAGGCGGCGGCGAAGCCGACCAGGCTGATTACGAACATCCGCTTGCGCCCGAAGTAGTCGGCGATCCGGCCACCGAGCAACAGAAGGCCGGCGAAGGACAGCGTGTAGGCCGTGAGCATCCATTGGCGATTCGCCGTCGAAATATGGAGGGCACGCTGGGCGGACGGCAGGGCGATGATCACCACCGACGCGTCGAGCACCACCATGAGCTGCGCCACGGCGATGATGGCCAGGGCCCGGAAGCGCTTGGGATCGAGATCAGGTGCCGGCTGGTTTCCCAGGTCCGGAAGGTCGAGTGTCGTCGTCATGGTGGTCTCCGTGTCCAAAGAGGTCCGTCCCGACAGCCGCTGTCTCGCCGCCTTGACCTGGAAGGGTCTAGTTTTCTGCGCTGAGATGGCTTACAATCGGAATCGGAGTTCTGGTTCCACTTAGACTATACGGAACCTGAGTTCCGTTTGTCAATGGGGGGAGGAGAGATTTCGTGGACCTGACTTTGAAGGTAGATGCGGGGTGTGACGAACCGGCCACTGCCCCCGCACGCCCCCTGCGCGCCGATGCCCTGCGGAACCGGGCCCGGATCCTGGAGGCAGCCGAGAACGTCTTCGCCGTCGAGGGTATTGAGGTACCGGTCGACCTGATCGCGGAGAAGGCGGGGGTGGGTGTGGGAACGCTCTACCGCCACTTCCCCACGAAGGAGAAGCTCTGCGAGGCCGTCCTCCTGGAGCGGCTTTCTGCTCTGACTCTCGACGCCCGGGCGCTGGCGGACGCGGACGACCCGAAGGCTGCGTTCTTCGACTTCCTGACGCACGTCGTCGAGGAGGGCGTCGCCAAGCGTGACCTCATGGTCGCGGTCATGGGCGCAGGGGTGGAGTTCGAGGAGGCTGCCGCGCCCGTGAAGGAGGGACTGCACGAAGCCATCGGGGTGCTGCTCCAGAGAGCGCAGGCCGCTGGCGCCGTCCGGCCGGACGTGACGCCGATCGCCGTGCTTTCCCTGATCGGAGCGACGTGCCAGGCGACTGCCCACGTCGATGCTGCGCCGGCCTGCGACCTCCTGACCATCGTGTGTGACGGGTTGCGGGCCCAGGGAGCTCGCGCCGACTGACCTGAGCCCGGTCGGGCCTCCCGAACGCGCCGCTCGTGTTGCCGTCAGCGCGCCGGACCAGCGCGCGGACGCCGGGGAATCAGCGCTGGCGTTGGGCCTTGATGAGGGGAATGCCAAAGGGCAAGAAGGCCACGATCGCGGCGATCACTGCGAGATAGGCGCCCCACGACCAGCTGAAGCCGGCCGGCTTGAGCACGAAGCCCAGCACCACGAGGGCCAGGTTCACTCCGGTCAGGAGGGCGAGGAGCTGATCCTTGGACAGTCGGCCCTGTTCCGCCAGATCGCCCACGCCGAAGGCGGTGATCAGGACGTAGAGCACGAGGATGATGGAGTCCAGCACCGCGATGAACAACCAGCCGTGCACGCCGAGCCCATCGAAGGAGAAGGGGCCGAAGCTGTACCAGGGCAGCCAGAAGGAAACCAGGAGGACCAAGGTCGCGGGGCCGACGACCCGATCTCTCCTGTTCAGGGCATTCAGCCGTTGACGTGACTTCCTGACAGGCTTCGGCTTTGGACGCAACGCGACGGCCGGCCTGATGGCGGCACCACACTTGGGGCACAGGGCCGTTCCCGGGGGGACCTCGACCAGGCAGCGGGAGCACGCAGGCAATCGAATGACCTCCTTCTGCAGGCACGGACGCGCGGCCTCAGGCTACAGGGCGCCCCGATGCCGCTTTTCCGTTGCCGACGCAGTCTCTTTGGTTCGCAGTCGAGGGGCCGCGTTCAAGCCGAGCTGGAGTTTGGTCGACACTGATTCTCACAGGGCGCGTCGCGCCTGGGGACCGACGCGCTGCCGTCTCTGGAGGATTGAGCATGGACGATCGACGACGGGTAGAACGCCAATCCGCCGTGTGGATGGGCACATGCCATGTCGAGGGCGATTCCCCCGACCGCCGACGGGACTGCGGGGTCTTCGACTTCTCGGCACTCGGTGTGGGGATGGACTTTCGCCACCCTGATTCGGTCGACGTGGTCGGTCGTCGCGTCTCCGTGTGTCTTCCCGTTGGTGATTCCATCGACATCACGCTCATGGGTGACGTGCGGAACGCGAAAGCCGGCCCGGATGGCATCGTCCGGGTAGGCGTCGAATTCGTCGGACTGTCGGAGGAAGAGCTGTACATCGTCGATCTTCTGGCGCTTGACTCCGTGAGCAGCGCCAGGGTCTGAAGGTCGAGTTGCTGCAGCCGCCTCGAGCGGTTGCCGTGCGCCACTGTTCAACCTCGGGTTGCATCCATGGCGCGTCCAGCTTGCTGAGTTCGTTCGGCAGGGCTCGCCATCGGGGCCCGTCTGTGCGACGCTTTCCGGATGATGTCTGCCGTGGGGGCAGCGACCGAGCCGGCTGGACCGACCGGGATCATTTCTACCGATCGTGCCCTGTTCGTCATATGAAGGCGCGTGTCGCGGTTCCTGAGGATACGAACAACATCGTGAGGACGCTGGCCGAGGCGTTCTTCCATGACCCAGTGTGGGGGTGGGCGTTCGACGATCCGACGCACCGTCGAGCCCAGCACGAGGCCTGGTTCCGCCTGCTCGTCCGGAGTGCGCTGCCTTTTCAGTGGGTCTGGACAACACCCGGCTACGAGGCGGCCTCGGTCTGGGTGCCTCCCGGTTGCCCAGAACTGAACGAGGCCGACGAAGCACAGCTTGGACCGTTGCTGGAGGAATCGCTCGGAGGACGGGCCAAGTTGGTCCAGGAGGTCTTCGATCGCTTCGAGGCCGCTCACCCGCGCACGCAGGATCACTATTACCTCAGCCTGCTGGGTACGCATACGGAACACCGTGGCTCTGGCATCGGCATGAGCCTGCTGGCCGACAATCTTGCTCGACTCGATGCCGCCCGCATGCCGTCGTACCTCGAATCGACCAATCCGGCCAATCTCCGGAGGTACGAGTCGGTCGGTTTCGCAGTCTGTGGGTCCTTCGACCTTCCCGACGGCGGTCCGACTGTGACGACCATGTGGCGCGAGCCCTCCCTCTGAGCAGGGCCACATGCACCGGACAAAGCCCTTCGGGATGCGAGAGGATGTCCGATCATGAAAGCAGCGGTGTACTACGAGACCGGATCACCCGACGTCTTCCGTTACGAGGACGTCCCCGACCCCACAGTCGGTACGGGTGACGTTCTGATCGACGTCGAGGCAGTCAGCATCGAGGGCGGTGACACGCTCAACCGGTTGGGCGGCGATCTGGCACGGGTGCCCCACGTCGTCGGATACCAATGCGCCGGCACGGTGGCCGAAGTGGGCGCCGACGTCGAGGGCTTCGCGGTGGGGGACCGCGCGGTGACGGTGGGGCTCGACGGCTCGCACGCCGCACGCCGGGCGACGCCGGCGGGGTTCGCCTGGAAGATCCCCGAGGCTGTCTCGACCGATGACGCAGCGTGCGTGCCGGTGCCGTTCGGCACGGCCGACGATTGCCTCTTCGAATTCGGGCACCTGCAGGCAGGAGAGACGACCCTGATTCACGCCGGAGCCGGCGGCGTCGGCATCGCCGCTATTCAGATGGCAAAGCGCGCCGGCGCGCGGGTTTTCGCGACCGCGTCGAGCGACGATCGCCTGGAACGATTGAAGGAGCTCGGGCTGGACGAGGGCATCAACTACGTCACACATGACTTCGTGGCCGAGGCCCGTCGCCTGACCGACGGACGGGGCGTCGACGTGGTGGTGGACTCCGTGGGTGGAGTGACGCTGCAGGGGAGCATCAACGTCCTGGCCTACCGGGGGCGCTGCGTATCGGTCGGCGACGCCGGGAGAGCGGCGGCCGAGCGGGTTGACATCTCGACGATGCGCGGCAACAACCAGACCCTGGCGGGGTACTTCCTCGGAGCGGAGCTGCTCCTGTCGCCACGACCGCACGCCATGATCGCCGGCCACCTCGAGGCGATCGGGCGCGGCGAACTACAGGTGGTCATCGACCGGACCTTCCCGCTCGCCGACGCCGCCGGGGCGCACGCCTACATTGAGAGCCGTCAGGCCTTCGGTCGGGTGTTGCTGGTCCCCTGAGGTCGCGCCGGCGCCCGTCTCCGCGAGTGACGGCGTACCAGTTACAGCGTCGCGATGGGGGAGGGTCTTCCCGCCTCGCTGCTCGCTGTCACCGCCTTGAGCTCCAGGAATGAGGCATGAATGAGTTGGGGCAGGTCCAGGTGGATGGGGTCGGCCACCCAACGTTCGAACCCGACCCTGAAGACGGTGATCGCCACTTCAGCGGCAAGGCTGGCCGCGGGGTCAGCTACGCCGCGCCGCCGGAGCGTGTCAGCGAGAGACAGCGAGAGCGATGCCATCTTGATGAGCTCGCGCTCTTGGAGCTCGGCGTTGGCCGCAATGATCTCGTAGCGCTGGCGCGCGAAGGCCCGTCGTTCCTGAATGAGGGCACCTCCCGCGGCGACGCCGGCGATTGCCGCGTCCACGGCTGCGAGGTCCGTCGGCGCGTCCGCCACGACCCCGACGAGGACCTCCTGAAGTTGGGCCGCGCCAGCGAACAGCACCTCGCGCTTGTCGGCGAAGTGCCGGAAGAACGTGCGCTCGGTGAGACCCGCCCGCTTGGCGATCTCCGCCACGGTTGTCTCGTCGAAACCTCGTTCGAGATAGAGCTCCATGGCCGCCTTGGCCAGCCTGCCGGCTGCGTCTGGCTCCCACCGGCTCATGGTGGCGATGGTAGTTGATGACAGTAACTGTCATAACTGGTATGGTGATGTCAGTAAATGACATCGCCCCCACTCCGTCGCCCCCCTGGCGTCGACGGGAGCGGCGACAACCTGGAGGTTTGTGCCATGCGTTTCTTCGTCACCGGTGGATCTGGCTTCATCGGCTCCGCCGTCGTTCCAGAACTCCTCGGTGCCGGCCATGAGGTCACGGCACTCGCCCGTTCCGACGCTTCCGCCGCCGCGTTGGCCGAGGCCGGCGCCACGGTGCTGCGGGGCGACCTCGAGGACCTGGACAGCCTGCGCCGCGGAGCGGAGGCCTCCGACGGCGTCGTGCACCTGGGCTTCGTCCATGATTTCTCTGACCTGTCCATCGGGGCCGCCGTCGACCTGCGGGCCGTGGGGGCGATCGGGGAGACGCTGGCGGGCTCCGAGAAGCCCTTCGTCATCACGACGGGCACGTTGTTGTTGGCGCTGGGGGAGGTTGGGCTCCCGCAGGGTGGCTTCGGGACGGAGGAGCATCTTTCCCACTCCGCCATGCCTCGAGTGGCCTCGGAAAACGCCGCCATTGCCTTGGCCGAACACGGAGTCCGATCATCGGCGATCCGCCTCTCGCCGTCAGTGCACGGCGTGGGTGACCACGGCTTCGTTCCCATCCTGATCGGCATTGCGCGCGAGAAGGGCGTGTCGGCCTTCGTCGGCGACGGCGCCAACCGTTGGCCCGCGGTGCACCGGCTCGACGCGGCGCGGCTGTTCCGACTGGTGGCCGAGAAGGCACCGGCAGGTTCGCGGTGGCACGGCGTCGGTGACGAGGGGGTGCTGTTCCGCGACATTGCCGAGGTCATCGGCCGTCATCTCGGCGTGCCGGTGCAGGGCATTCCAGCCGAGGAGGCGGACGCGCACTTCGGCTTCCTCGGTGCCCTGGTGTCGCTCGACAACCCGACGTCCAACGCGTTGACGCGGGAGCGCCTGGGGTGGGAGCCCGTGGAGCCGGGCCTGATCGCCGACCTGGACGAGGGCCACTACTTCGCCTGACCCCGCACGATCGTCCGGCTGGGTGTTCGAGCGCCCGTCCCGTACACTTTCTGCCCGGCCGTCGGAGCCCGCAACGGGGCTCGTGAGACCTGGCGCAGGTAAAGGACGACAAAGGACGACATGAAGATCGCGATTGTCGGAACGGGAGCGATGGGTTCGGTGTACGCCAGCCTGCTCGGTAAGGCCGGGCACGAGGTGTGGGCCATCGACACGTGGCAGGAGCACATTGACGCGATCGCCGGCTCCGGGCTGACCGTGTCGGGCGCCAGCGGAAGCTTCGTCGTCGACAACCTCCATGTGGGACGTACCCCGGACGATGCCGGGAGCTGTGATGTCTGGGTGATCGCCACCAAGGCGGCCGACGTCGACGCGGCGGCCGCTGCGGTCGCACCGCTGCTTGCGCGCGACAGCGTGGTGATGGCATTCCAGAACGGACTGGGCGCGGGCGAGCGGGTTGCCCGACGCATTCCCGACGACCACATCGTGATCGGCATCGCCGAGGGGTTCGGGTCATCGATTCCAGAGCCGGGGCACGTCCATCACGAAGGCATGCGGCTGATCCGCATCGGCGAAATGAACGGTGGCCTGACGGATCGCGTGGTGCGCATCGAGCGGGCTTGGCGTGAGGCGGGCTTCAACGTAAAGGCGTTTGCCGACGTGCATCTGATGATCTGGGAGAAGTTCCTCTGCAACGTGACCTTGAGCGCTCCGTGCGCGGCGTTCGACGTCACGGTGGGCGACCTCATGGCGAATCCCGAGACCTGGAAGGTGGCACTCGGCTGCGCTGCAGAGGCCTACCGGCTCGGTATCGCCAAGGGCATTGCGTTCCCCTTCGAGGATCCGTTGCGCTATGTGACGGACTTCGCCGCCACCATCCCGAACGCCAGCCCGTCCATGCGCCTGGACCACCTCGCCCGTCGCCGTTCAGAGGTGGATGTCATCAACGGCCAGGTCGTCACACTCAGCCGAGAGATCGGACTCGAGGCACCCTATAACGAGACCCTTTGCGCAGTCCTCCGTCGCCGCGAATCGACCTTCGCCTGACCTCCGCGGTGCTGCTCATCGCCTGACTGGCGGCGATAACCTCTGCCCGCCCGCTCCTCGAGCTGCGGGCCGGGGGTTGGCGATGCGAAAGTGGGGTCCATCGGGAGCGCGACGGCGCAGGCCGCCCCGGGTCGTGGGAGTCCTCGCCGCCTTGGGCTGTGTCGTGACCCTGGGTCTCGCCACTCCGGCCAACGCCGCCAACACCGCCAACGCACCGACCCCCGTCTCTCGAGCCAGTACGAGCACGCGGGGCGTCTCGGCGGACAGCATCAACGTGGTCTTTCCGATCATCTCCTTCAGCAGCATTGAGGGAGAATTCGAAATCGAGTCCGATGCCGAATATGGCGAGCAGACCAAGGCCATTGAGCTCTTCGTGAACCAGATCAATGACGCGGGGGGCATCAACGGTCGGAAGATCAACCCGATGATCGTCGGGTTCGACCCGACCAACCCGAATGAGCAGCGGGCTTTGTGCAAGCAGTGGACCCAGGGCAGCCCACCGGTGTTCGCCGTGCTCGACGGCCTCGGCACCTTCGAGGGGGTCAATCAGCTCTGCATCACCCGGGAAGGGCACACGCCGATGCTGTCCCAGTGGACGACGACAACCAACTGGACACAGTTGGGCGCGCCGTATCTCTGGTGGACGGGGGCGGATGACGCGCCCATCCTCGCCGCCACCGTCAAATGGGGGCTCAGCTCGGGTCGCCTCGGCCACGGCAGGAAGGTGGGCGTCGTCGTCTCCGACGAGGTGAGCGACCAGGACGCGCTCAACTCGTTCCTGCTACCCGACCTGAAGAAGGCCGGCATCACTCCCCAAGTCGTGACGATCACCTCCGACGTGGGCGAGACGGCCAGCACCGATTCGGACGCCACGCTGGCCGCCGAACGGCTCAAAGCAGATGGCGTGCAGTCGGTGATACCACTGCTGCCCGAGAACGCGTTCACTCCCTTCGTCGGTGCCGAGACAGCGCAGAGTTACTTCCCCAAGCTGCTCCTGAGCGACTACCAGTCCGAGATCGAGGTGGCACTCGGTCTCATCCCGATTCCCTACGAGAAGGCGCTCAACGGTCAGGAAGGTGTCACCGCGGAGACGCTGGGTGGGATCGACCTGCCGGTCCCCGAGGCGCAGGGTGGCTATGACCCGGGCGTCCGCAGTTGCTGGACCGTGTGGCACGCGGCCTATCCGCAGACGCCCAAGGGGAACATCAACGACGACATCGAGGAGCAGGGACCCGTGCAGGGGTGGTGCCAGGAAATCCGTCTCTTTGCCAAGGCGGCGACCTTGGCGGGCAAGAACCTCAATCGACGAACCTTCGTCGAGGCCATGTCCCACATCACGAATTTCCCGGGCGGATACTCGCCTGTCCTGAGCTACGGGCCCGACAAGTTCTCGGGGCCGACGCAGTACCAGGTCGTCGAGGTCCATGACAACCACCCGCCCACGAGCCAGTGCAAGCGTGGGCCGTCGCCTGCCCCTGCTGCGGGAGTCTGTTGGGTCGTCGTGCAGACTTGGAAGCCCCTGCCGTGACGCGGGTCATCCGCGGTTGGCTGCGTCCACCCGCCGGGGACCAGCGGTCGGGGAGCCGGGGACAACTGGCGCTCCATGCCTCCCCGCACGGTCCCTTGGCAGGGAGCCCCGAAGGAGGAGGCAGCTCCGCCAGCGCGGTTTTGCGCGCAAAACAGAGGCGCGGCCCCGGTCACATCATTCGGTAGGCCGTGGTCTGCTCTGCGAACCCCTTCAACGTCAGAGGGGGGAGACGCTCAAACCGGAAATCGCCACCGGTAGCCCGGGTCGCTTCGGACACGACGGCCGTCGACGGCTCGGCCACGCCGACCAGCCGGGCGGCAAGGTTCACGTCGGGGCCGTAGAGGTCGCCGAACACCGAGGCCATCTCGCCCGTCGCCAAACCGACCCTGACGGCTGGCAGTGTCCCGCCGGCAGCATCAATCAAATTGAGCGCAATCCGGCAGGCATCCGCCGTGTCCTCGGTGACGAACATTGCCTCGTCCCCAATCGTCTTGACGATCTGACCGTTTCCCGCGGCGACGACCTCGGAGCTACGGAGGTCGAACTCGACCAGGACATCCGTGAGCTCCCGCAGCGACAGTGATGCGGCCGCAGTCGTGTACCCCACCAGGTCGACGAAACCGACGGTCCGCTGCACCGTCACGACGGTTCGCTCCGGATCCGTGGACCACATTCGTTCGGCGACGGCCACGATCTGGCGACGCAGTACTGCATTGAGGGTAGAGACGAAGTTCGGCAGCAGGGTTTGCGTCATGTCGGCGTACTCCTTGACGACCCCGACATACGGCGTGCCGGCCTCTCGCCGCGGGAGCTCGACCTGCAAGCGGAAGACGCCGACGAGGGTTTCGGCGAGCCGCGCCATGGTGTTGCCGGTGACCCGGGCCAGCTGCAACGTGGCCTCTTCGCCGAGAAGATTGTTGTAGGCGCCGGCGAAGAGCCGGATAGTCTCCGCCTCGTCGGCTGTGACGTGAAAGTCCGGGTCCGTCGAAAGGCCGACGGCGGTCATGAGCCGCACGGTCGTCGGCCAATCGATACCCGCGGCCGCAGCCACCTGCCGCAAGGGCAAGGGCCCCCGGGGTCGGAGGGTCATGTCGAGCGCGAGCTCCCCCAGGTTGGTGGTGCCCGCGACCTCCTCGGGCGTCGCCCCCAGGCTCAGCACGTAGCGGACCAACTCGAGTTGATCCGCCGCGTCCCGTGCGTCGGGATCACGCGGCCCCGACCACTCCGGCCCGTCCGGGCTGGGAGTCAGCGAGTCCTGGGCCATGGCACCAGCTTGCCCGACCCGGCAGCCCGAAGGGGCGCCCGACGGGAAGGTCAGACGAGAGAGTCAGACGCGGCTTGGCTTGACGGCCAACTTCTCGTGGCGCAGCGTGGCCCAGCGCAGCTTGACCAGCAGAAGGATGGCCCACCACCCGGGGTCGACCTCTCCTTTCGCCATCGACATCCGACTCGAGGTGGTTACCGCGTGGTGGTTGTTGTGCAACCCTTCGCCGGCGACCAGCCAGGCCAGCCACTGGTTGTTCGTGGCCAAGTTGTCGTGCGGACGCTTGCCCCACTTGTGGCCGATCCCGTTGATGGCACCCCCACCCAGCAGATACAGGGAGGCATGGACGCCGGCGGCAATCAGCCCGATCTCCCATCCGAACACGGCGATCAGGAGCCCCACGCCCAACGCCAGGCCCAGCAGGGCGTGGTTGAACACGAACTTGTCCCACCGGTCCTCGGGGAGATCCTTGGCGTAACGATCCACCTGCTGGGGGTTCCGGGAGACCCTCCGGTAGAGCACGGCGTTGCCGAATTGGACCAGCGAGTAACCAAAGATCACGGGCGAATGCGGGTCGCCCTCCTTGTCGGTGTGGGCGTGGTGCTTGCGATGCACGGCGACCCATTGCCGGGGCCTGGTCCCCGTCGACATCCAAATGACGACACGGCAGGCGAAGGCAACGGGCGCTCGCATGGTGATCGCCTTGTGCGCCAGAGCCCGGTGTAAGTACACGGTCGTGACGATGAAGGAGATCTGAGAGGTGAGGAGCCCGATCAGGACGGCCTCCAGGACCGCGACCGCTGGCACCAACCCACTCTAGCCCAGGTGCCACCACGTCAGGTCGGCCCGACCCGAGAACCGGCCCGCTCGTTACTGGAGGGCGTGCAAGAGGCTCTCTGCAGAGCCGACCGCGACAGCACGGGGGTCCTGCGTGAAGTCGTGCTCCGTCTCGAGCTCGTACATGCAACGCAGGGTGGTGGACTCGATCACCTCGCTGATCCGGTCGTGCCGCACGGCCTCGGGCGCGCGCGCCCCGGCGAGGCCGCGCTCGAAGCTGATCGGGGGCGAGCGCCACGAAGCCAATGGAGATCACGTCACGTGGGTCGTCGAGACTCTGGGCGTTGAAGACCCGCGTCGGCACGCCGAACCCCTGATCCGCCTCCCAGGCGCGGATGAAGTCCTCGAAGGTCCGCCCCTCCTTCAGGCGCCGAACAAACACGCTCACGATCACGGGTTCTCCCTCCAGCGCCACGGCAGGGTCTGCGGGCGACGCCGCACCCAGGCCGATACGGTTTCCTCGTGGTCCGCGAGGAGCCCGCAGCAAGCCTAGGCCGGCGCATCGGTTCGTTGGCCCTGACCGCCCTCTTGCTGATCGCGACGCTCGTCATCGGCTGGCTCGTGTGGAGCGTGTTCGAGTGGCGTCACGGCCGTACGCCGAGTTACCGGATCCTCGGGTTGCGGGTAGTCCGGCTCTCCGATGCCCAGCCCGTCGGCGTGGGGCGCTCGCTTCTTCGCAGCGGCATCTGCTGTCCGTTGCTCGTCGTGCCGACGATGGTCATCGGCGGCGTCATCCTGCTCTGCTTCGCCTTCGGCGCCTCCCCGCCGGACGGCCTGTTCGCAGAGCCCCGCCGCGCCCCCTGGGACGTCCTGACCGCGACGACGGTGCTGGACGAGCGCACCCGGCCGCCGGTGCCGCCCCGCATCGCGGTCCGCCCCATCGACCCCGTCGACCTCGCCGGCCTCACGGTCCCCCACGTGCCGCGTTCGAACGGGCACGCGCTGAACTGAAAGGCTGCCCGGCCGCACCTCGGCCCCGGGCCAACTCGCTCCACCCCAGTTCACGGGCTCTTGCCGTCCCGCCACAACATGTTAGTGTTGACTAACATGTCAGATCATGAGCGAGAGGGAGGGGACGGCGCCGGATCTGCTGGCCGTGTTGGCGGAGCCGAACCGTCGCCGGCTGCTCGAGTTACTGCGCCACGACGAGCAGACGGTCACCGAGCTGGCGGCGCACTTCTCCGTCACCCGTCCCGCTGTCTCGCAGCATCTGGGCGTGCTCGCCGCGGCCGGGCTGGTGGTGGTCCGGCAGGACGGTCGGTTCCGCCGCTACCGGCTCAATCCCAGCGGCATGGCGGCGTTGCGCAGCACCCTCGACGCCTTCTGGACATCCGAGCTCGAGCAACTCGTGGTTGCCGAGCCCCCGAAGAAAGGAAACCCGCATGACGATTGAGAAGTCGGTCCTCGTTCCGTTGAATGCCGACCAGACGTTCGCGCTGCTGACGGAGCCCGAGCGCCTGCGTCGCTGGCAGGCCGTCGCAGCGCGGGTCGATCTCCGCGCCGGTGGTGCGTTCCGCTGGACCGTGACGCCCGGCAACAGCGCCGCCGGCACCTTCGTCGAGATCGAGCCGGGCAAGCGTCTCGTCTACACGTGGAGTTGGGAGGGCGACGACTCGCCCGGCACCTCGACCGTGACGATCACGCTCGAGCCGGCGGAGGGCGGCACGACAGTGCGGCTCGTCCATGAGGGCCTGACCCCCGAGCGGGAAGCAGGCCATCAGGAAGGCTGGGATCACTTCATGGCGCGGCTGGCGGTGGCCGGGCGCGAGGGTGATGCCGGCCTGGAGCCGTGGGTCGTGCGGGACGCCGACGCCTGGGACCAGCTCAGCGCCGCCGAGGCGTCGTTGGCGATCTGCAGCTTCGTCCTACGGCGCATGGGACCCGGGGACGGGAAGGCGCAGACGCCGTGCGCCAAGTACGACGTCGAACAGCTGACCGAGCATCTCGCCGGCTCGCTGGTCGGTCTCGGCGGGTGCGTGGGGGTGGAGGTGACGCCGGACGAGGAGGCGACGCGTGAGGAGCGCATCGCCGACCTGGCGCAGCCGGTCCTCGAGGGATGGCGTCACCGCGGCATCGACGGCATGGTCACCCTCGGGCACGGCGAGATCCCCGCCGAAGTCGCCTCGCGGATTTTGTCCATGGAACTGCTCGTCCACGCTTGGGACTTCGCCCGGGCCACCGGTCAGGAGCTCCCGCCCAACGACGGGCTCTGCACCTACGTACTGGGCCTGGCCCAGGACGGGCTCATCCAGCCCGCGCTGCTGCGCGACGGCGACAACTTCGCCGACGAGGTGATGCTGGGCGCAGACGCCGACCCGATGGACCAGCTGGTGGCCTACACCGGCCGCCGGCCCTGAGTCAGGTGGCGGAGTTCCCCCGCCACCGGCGCTCGAAGGGCAGCCGCCACGTGCGCGGCGCGATGAGCTCGTTGATGGCCGGTGGGCCCCAACCCCCCTGTGCATAGGGCTGCACGGGCTCGGGGTTCTCCAGCAACGGCGTGGATACCTCCCACAGCCGCTCAATGCTCTCGGCCGAGTTGAACAGGGTGTGGTCGCCCACCATGGCGTCGTGGATCAGGCGCTCGTAGGCCTCGAGCACGTCGGCGTCCTGGCCCGTCTCGTGCAGGGCGAATTGCAGGCTGAGCTTCTCGAGCGTCATGCCCGGCCCTGGCTTCTTCCCGTAGAACGAGAGGGAGAGCTTCGACGAGTCGGCCAGATCGAAGGTCAGGTGGTCGGGGCCCGAGCCGCCCACGCCCGACCCGTCGGGGAACATGGACTTGGGCGGTTCGCGGAAGGCGATGGAGATGATGCGCTCCCCGCTGCCGAGCTTCTTGCCCGTGCGAAGGTAGAAGGGCACGCCCGCCCAGCGCCAGTTGTCGATCTCCACCTTCAGCGCCACGAACGTCTCGGTGTCCGAGTCGGCCGCCACGCCGGGGATGTCGCGGTAGCCGTCGTACTGCCCCCGCACCACCTCGGTCACATCGAGCGGGCGCATGGAGCGGAAGACCTTGTTCTTCTCCTCACCGATGGCGCCCGGCTCCAGCGCTGTGGGCGGCTCCATGGCCACGAAGCCCAAAATCTGGAAGAGGTGGGTGACCACCATGTCCTTGAAGGCTCCGGTCGCCTCGTAGAAGGCGACCCGGTCGTCGACTCCGAGCGTCTCGGGCACGTCGATCTGCACGTGGTCGATGTGATCCCGATTCCAGATGGGCTCGAAGAGGCCGTTGGCAAAGCGGAAGGCCAGAATGTTCAGGACGCCTTCCTTGCCGAGGAAGTGGTCGATGCGGAAGATCTGCTCTTCGTCGAAGACCTGGTGCAGCATGTCGTTGAGCGCCACGGCGCTGGCCAGGTCCGTGCCGAAGGGCTTCTCCATCACGACCCGGGAGCGCTCCACCAGCTTGGCGTCGGACAGCAACTGGATCACCGAGCGGTCGGCCGCCGGGGGGACGCTGAGGTAATGCAGCCGCCTCGGCTCGCCACCGATCTCGCCCTCGGCCTTGGCCACCGCCTCGGCCAGCGCCTCGGGCCCGGCGGAGGTGGAGCAGAACGTCAGGCGCTTCTCGAAGTTCGCCCACTGCAGGAGCGAGATCCGGTCGGTCGAGAACTGGTCGCAGGCATGGCGGGCCAGGTGGCGGAACTCCTCGTCGGTCAGAGTGCTCGTCGAGCTGCCGACAATGCGGTAATCGGGCATCATCCCCGTCATGGCCAGGTGCAGCAGTCCCGGGAGCAGCTTGCGCGCCGCCAGGTCACCGGTGGCGCCGAACAGGATGATGACGTGAGGCTCAATCTGGTTCCCCGGGGTGGCCGAGTCGACGGTCTCGCTCTGATCGACGACTTCGGTCATGCCGGCCTCCGCTCGTTGAGCTCGGACACGTTGCCCCCCATGATCTTGGGCACGGCCTCGCGGGGCAGCTTCTGCAGCTCGGTGACCCAGTCGGTCGGCTCCGGCAGCCCTTCAATGTGTGGCCAGTCCGAACCGAAGATCACCCGGTCGTCACCCATGAGGTCGACGATCTCACCGACGTCGTCCTCCCAGAACGGGTTGATCCACACGTTGCGGCGGAACGTCAGGACCGGGTCCTCGGTGAAGTAGCCCGGCATGCGCCGGGTGGTGGTGCGCAGCTTGGCGAACAGGGGGGCGAGGAACTCCGAGCCGTTCTCGACCGAGGCCACCCGCACATTGGGGAAGCGGTCGAACAGCTTCTCGAGCAACAGTGTGGCCAGGAAGTCGTGGGCGGCGCGCTCAATGGCGAACATCTTGATGCTGGGCCGTGACGGCCCGGCGCGGAACGAGGCGGAGAAGCCGTCCGGCGCGTAGCCGTTGGAGGACAGCCCGGCATCCCCGGCGTGCACGACCACCGTGATCCCGGCCTCGTTGACCCGGGCCCAGAAGGGGTCGAACACGTCGTCGGCCGGGGAGAGCGGCCCGCCGACAGTGATCGGGGCGGCTGCCCGCATGACGATGGCGCGGGCGTCCTGGTCGAGCGCCCACTCCAGCTCGCGCACGGCCTCGTCCACGTCCGCCAGCGAGATGTAGGGAGCCGCAAAGATCCGGTCCGCATACGCCATGCCCCAGTCCTCGGCCAGCCAGCGGTTGAATGCCCGGAACAGGAGCACCACGGCGCCCGGGTCGTGCTTGAGCGACTCCTCGTAGAGCATGCCCAGCGTGGGGAACAGCCAGACCTTGGACAGGTTTTGGGCGTCCATGGTGGCGAGGCGGGCATCGCGGTCGCGGTACTCGGGACGGATGGGCTCGGGCTTGCCCAGCAGTTCGTGCATGGGCCGGCCGTCGGGGTTGCCCCGGAAGTAGTCGACGAGCGCCCCGGCCGGCGCGATCGGGTTGAACGTCGGGTTGGTCACGGCGCGGCTGACCCGGCCGCCCAGCGCGTGGTACTGCCGGCCGTTGACGTCGACCCACTCGATGACACGGGGACCGAGCTTCGGGTCGAGGTGTCGGGTGAAGGCATCGAGCGCTTCGTAGTAATGGTTGTCCGCGTCGAAGACGGGCGAGTCGACAGCGTGCATGGTCAGCCTTCCGCGAGCGTGCGCAACACTGGAGACTCTATTGGCTGCGGGTCGGCGGGCCCGCCGAGGTGTGGGCCGCCCCGGCCGGGTCGACCGCCCAGGCAGGGGCCTCGCCCCACCGGTCCCCGTAGACCAGCTCGGGGAGGGGGCGACGGCGCACCGGCCCGTGGTGGCCCTGGGGCCGCCCGAGCGTGATGGTCGCCATGATCTCGACCGTATCGGGAATGTGCAGCAACGCCCGCAGCTCGGCGTCGGCGGCGAATTGCCAGCCCGTCATGACGCCCCCGAACCCGAGGGCCCGGGCGGCCAGCAGCAGGTTCTGGCAGGCGGGATAGACCGATGCGCCGTCGGTGGGGGAGTCGACGGGGCGGTAGCGCTGGTAGCAGGCCAGCACGAGCACGGGGACCGACTCGTAGGTGTCGACGTACTGCTGCATTGTGCGAGCCATGCGCGCCTTGGGGGAGTCGACCCGGGCGCCGGATCCGGCGTCGTAGCCGTCGGCCTCGCGCTTGGCGGCCCAGAACGCGCGCGCGCCGGCGCCGATGAGTCGCTTGGCCTCCTCCGCCACCGGCCCCTGCGTGAGGACGATGAAGCGGAAGGGCTGGCGATTCGACCCGCTGGGTGCCCGGGTGGCCGCGAAGAGGATGTCGCGCAGGGCCTCGTCGGGCACGGGCTCGTCGGTGTAGCGCCGGATCGCCCGCGTGGTGAGCAGCCCCTCGTAGAGCGAGACCGCATCGGGAGGCACGTCGCTCGCTGTCCCGGCCATGCGGCGACCCTACCCAAGGGTCGGCCGCCATGGCCCGACCGCCCGACCGCCCGTCAGCCTTGATTGCCCAGTGGGGCGTACGCCCGGCATGGCTCGCCTCGCAGCGCGCCGCAGGCCGGCAGATCGGCCGTCGGGACGACGCCGCCGACCTCGTTGACCACGAGAGACGAGCCTTGCGGGCCGCCGAGCGCCACGGTGTCGACGACACCGCCGCCCGTTGCCGGCGTGTCGAAGGTCCACGAGGGGCGGTCCCCACCCGGGGCGGAGATGACGATACGCAGGCGGGTACCGACCCGGAAGGTGTGGGCGATCGGGTCCACCGGAACCCGGACCAGGGTGAAACGCCCGCGTGGCAGGTTCCGGCGATCAGCCGCCAGGTAGGTGGGCACCGAGTCGAGGACCGTCGAGGTGGGGCCCTGCCAGCGATCGCTGCTGCGCAGGAAGCCCGACGTCACGTACTCCTCCTGTGTCTCGCCCGGTCGGACCTCGGTCACGGTGACCTGCAGGTCGGTGACGGGCGCCGTGGACTTCAGCATGAGGTTCAGGCTGGCTGGTCCAACGATGGTGGTCGGGGTGGTGAAGGCGGGAGTCTCGAAGGCGAGGCCGTTGGCGGCTGGGACCGTGGTCCAGTCGTAGGGCGGTTGGGCGGCCCACGCGTTGGCGGGGGCGGTCAGATCGTCGGCCGGGCGGACGGAGGGGTCGGGACGGAACGAGGCGGTCGTCGAGCCCTTCGCCATCCCTGCTTCGAGGGTGCCGTCGGGCCCGAGCCCGTCGTGCACGATTGTGCCGGACGGCGGCCAGGCCGAGAAGCCCGCCTCGTAGGTGGGTTGCAGCGCGCCCGGCCCGAGGCTGCCGCCACCGTTGTCGAAGAGCACGCGGACCCGGGGGTCCTGCGCGGCGAAGGCCTTCTTGGCTGCGGCGACCGAGGGCTCGTGAGTGAACCGAATGGCGGGGACCGGCGCTGATGGTGCGCCGCCCGTCAATTGCGAGTACACGGCGGGAGCCAGCGCGTCCAGGGTAGGGGACGCGGTCGGCACGCGGTCGGCGACGTAGAGGTCCAGGAATTCCAGCCAGCGCGAGATCGTGCCGGGGCCGAGCGAGTCGGTATGGGTGCCGTTCATCATCGTCACGGAGACGTGCTTGTCACGGCGCAAGGCGGCAATCAGGGCGGGCCACTGCGGGCCCACCTGCTCGTCTTGGAGGGCACCGACGAGGAACACCGGCACGGTGATATGCGAGGCCCACGCCGCCGGCGAGCGTTGGTCGAACAGCGTCGGTGTTCGGCCGAGGTTGGGGCTGACCAGGGACTCGAGGCTCTGAGCCTGCAGGTGGAGGCGCTGGTTGACCAGACAGGTCTGGTCGCCCGTGGCGATTTCGGCCGCGGCCCACGGCTGGCCGCCCTGTGGCGCGGCCTGGGCGTCCGAGACGCGCCCGGCGATCCAGCCGGCGGCGAACCCGTCGTTGTAGATCCCGCCGGGGTAGCCGGTCGAGTAGAGGTCGTCCGTCGGGCTGAGCGGCGCGATGGCCGCCAGGTCCGGCGGATCGGTGCCCGCCACCACCAGTTGGGAGAACCCCGAGAAGGAGATGCCGACCATGCCGACCTTGTGGTTGAGCACCCAGGGTTGGGCGCCGACCGTCTGGACGACGTCGTACCCGTCGTAGTCGGATGGCAGTCCGAACAGGTCGAAGGCTCCACCCGAGCACCCGGTGCCGCGCATCTGCACGCTGACGGTCACGAAACCCAGCAGAGGAGCGATGACCGACCCGACGACGGTCGACGTGGCGGGCAGCAGCGGATCGCTGAGCGACGCGTGGCCTTCCAGCGCGTCAATGAGGCTGTGTGGTCCGGCGACGTTGTACCCGGAGTACTCGATCACCGTGGGGAAGGGCCCGTCGGCCAGCGTCTTGCCCGGAGGCAGGCGCACGGTGGCGGCCAGCAAAACCCCGTCGCGCATGCGCACGTAGTTGAGCCCGGCGTGCAACTGCTGCCCGGCATAGAACGACGCGTGCGGGGTCGAGGACGTGGACAGGACCGAGAAGGCGGCGGTCCGGCGCGCGCTCGGACCCCCTCCCTCACTGAAGCGGTAGCCGGGGCCTGGTGTCAGGTGACGCACGATCAGGCTGCCGAGCCTGTCGACCACCCCGGATCCCACCTTGGATCCGTTCGCGTTCAGGACGGCAAGGTGGGCGCCGGGAGGGACCCCGGTGACGTAGGCCTCCCCGATCGACCCGTGACCCGTGAACGGCAACACCGCGGGGGAGGCGGTGGCAACGCTGCCTGTCACCAGCGTGCCGGCAGCGGTGAGGGCCACCACGACGCACCCGAGCACCGCCCGCCACAGGGAAGAGTGGCGGGTGGAGCCTCGCACTCCCCTCTGGCCCGTCACTGGCATCCGTCGACCCTACCCAACGACCCGTGGGCGCCTCTTTCGCTGCCACGCTCGGGCGCGTCCGGTGACGAGCCGGCGTCAGCTAGGTTGCGCCGCCGTGCCAACGCCCCCCAGCCTCCTTCGCTCAGCGGCCCTCGCCGCCGCTGCTGCGGCTGCTGCTCTGCTGTCCCTGTCGCCGAGCGCGGCCAATGCGGTGGACGCCTCGGCGGGAACGGTTCCCGCCCTGACCTTCCTCCACGTCGTCACGCCGACGAGCGGTCCCGACGTCACCCCCTATCTCGCCGACGCGACGGGGCGCCAGATCCTGCTGCACGGCGCAGCGGCGGTCGGTATGGAAGATGTGGCCTATCCGGGAGCGAACGGAGGCCCGGCCCTCTTCCCCGTGGCACCGTCGGCGTACCAAGGGCGTTGCCCCAAGGCGAACGCGCTGATCCCCCAACCGCCGCTGTGTGAGGTGCAGGCGTCGCGCGGCGCCTTCGCCCAGTCGACGGCGCCAGGGAGCGGCAACGACTTCGCACAGATGCGCGCCCTGGGATTCAACGTGGTCCGCCTGGTGCTCAATTGGAGTCAGCTGGAGCCAACGGCCGGAGCGTATTCGTCCACGTACCTCAACCGGGTCGCCCAGGTGGTGGGGTGGGCGCGCCAACAGGGCATCTACGTGATTCTCGACATGCACCAGGACCAGTACTCGCGCTACATCGTGCCGGCCAAGAAGGGGACCGCTCCTTCGGGGTGCACGCCGTCGGGTGGGAGCGACGGCGCTCCGGCCTGGGCTGTGCAGGACGACGGCAAGGCGGCGTGCGCCATGTTCGGCATCGACGAGCTGAACCCGGCTGAGTCCGCGTCCTTCTACAACTTCTGGCACAACTCCCCGGTTGCCGGCCCCGAAGGCCAGGCGCCCGGGACGGGCCTCCAGGATCATTACATCGGCGCGCTGGCCGCATTGGCGCGGCGATTCCAAGGCAACGCCGGGGTTCTCGGCTACGAGCTCATGAACGAGCCGCAGCCCGGATCTATCGGCTCTACGCCGGCGGGGAACGGCTACCAGGCGAGCAGCCAGGACCTCTATCCCTTCTACACGCGGGCCATCGAGGCGCTGACAGGCGTGCGGGACGGCCGGCCCACCTGCCCGGCCGGCGCCCCGACCTCGCTTGCCGGCGCGTGTGCCTACCCGCAGCTGGCGTCGGTCGACCGGCAGCAGATCTTCTACGAGCCGATCGCCTATCGGAACCTGGTGGACTTCTCGGTCCAGGTCTCCGCCCCGTTCTCGTCGTACCCCAACCTCGTGTTCGCGCCGCATGTCTACACCTACACGTTCACCGTCGAGCAGGACCTCCTGGGACTGCCGGCCAAGCCGGGTGGGTACCCGCCCAACTTCACGTTCGGATACCAGACGGCCGAGTCCGAGGCGCAGGCGATGCACTCGGCCGTCCTGGTGACCGAGTTCGGGGACGCCGCAAGCACCGATGCCACCGTCCTCGCCAACGAACTCGCCGCGCAGGAGGCGACGGAGACCGGCGGCACCCTGTGGGCTTGGAAGGGACTCTCCAAGGCCGCCGGCACGTGTTGGTGCGCGCGCTGGCAGCATTCGAGCTACCAGACGACGTCCAACGGGACACCCGGCAAGGGCAACCCGAAGGCAGCGCCCTCGTCGGCCGACCTTCTGATCCCGAGCCGCCAGCGGCTGCTCATGCGCGTGTCGCCGACGGCAACTGCCGGGCGGTTGGGCGCGTACTCGTACGACCCGGTCACGCGCACCTTTGCCATGGTCGCGACGTCGACGGAGGCGGGCCGGCGCGGTGACCGCCAGACCGACACGGTGATCGCCATCCCCACCATCGTCCGTGGCGCGGTGAAGGTGAGTGGCGCCGCGGCGCTCGACTCGGTCGTGACCCGGCCCGACGGGAGCCGGGTGGCCTACGTGAGGACGACCGCGCCCGGTTCGGTCGACTACGGCGTCACCGTCGGTCGGACGTCGCCCTCCCTGGTCGCCCATGTCGCGGCAGCAGCGTCGAACCCGTTGCCGCCGATCAGCGAACCGGTGGCGCGGGCCATGGCCGAGGACGCGCTCGACGCCGAAGCGCATTCGCCCGACGCCTCCATCCGCTCGACGGCGCAACTCGTTCAGGGCCTGGCCGGCGTCGTCCTGGGATCGACGGATCCCAACGGGGCCACCTCGTCCTGACGGCCACCCTGGTATAGCCCGGGTCACCAACGCCGGGTGCATCCATGGTTGAATGCGCCATGTTCTACGTGATCATCTTCAGCTTGGCGGCCGTGCTGCTGGTCGTCGCGTTTCTGGCCGCGCTGTCGCGGCGCCGCAAGAACCTCGCAGAAGGGGATGCGCAGGTGAGCCCGACGCATGGCACGCACGGTGCCCACCCCGATGCAGCGAAGCGCCGGAGTCGCAAGGCCAAACGCGCGCAATCAAAGCACGACCGACGAAAGCGCCACTAAACCGTCCCGGGACGCTTCGTGGCCGGACGGCACCACCTTGGTTACCCCAAATAGGCGAAGATCGGGCCGACGGCGTCGTCGATCTTGAGGATGGGGGAGATGGCGAAGGTCATGTATTGGGAGTAAGCGAGCGCCGTCTCGTACGCGGCGCTCATGTCCTCGTCGTCGGTAATGGTGAAGCCCCCGGACCCGTCGACCTTGACGTAGTTGGCGATCTCCCCCGGTCCGGCTCCCCGCTTCCCGAACTCCTCCATGAGGGCCTTGACTTCGGACTTCGCCATGTGTGGCTTCAACGTGTACTCGGTGATGAACAACATGTGCTGTCCCTCCCTGTCCTCACTGGCCGAAGTGGCGCAGTCGCGCGCACCCTACCCCCGTTGCATTTTCTCTGCTCTGCCGTGGCCCGTCCGCCCCCGATGTGGCTCATTGCACTGGCGCAGGCCACCATCGCACCCATGCGGCGGGCGGTCAGCCCCTGCGCTGAAGGCAATATCTCGGCGGGTGTCCTGTCGACCTCGCGGTGGGCACGGCATTGGTGGATCGTGGTGGAGGGCGGGCCGAGGGCGTGCACGTGGAGTCCTGGACTGAGCAGGGTGTTGACTGAGTCGGTGACAGAGCCTGTCAGACCGAGCACGGAGGACCCGCTGACGCTCACCGACCTCGAGGCTGCGATGCGTCATGCGTGGTCCCTCGAGACCTGCGACCCCACCGATGCGGAGAGCTGGACGCCCGAGAACCCCTCCCTGGGACAGTGCGCCGTGACGGCGCTGGTCGTCCACGACCTCGTGGGCGGACAGCTGCTCGAGGCCGAGGTGCTCAATGCGGACGGATCCCCGCAAGGCTTCCACTACTGGAACAGGCTGGCCGGTCTGGATATCGACCTCACCAGAGCGCAGTTCACCGGCGGCCAACAGGTCCTCGACCCTCACCTTGTTGTCCGGCTGCCGTCACAGCCGTGGCTGGCACATGACAAATACATCGTCTTCCGCGACCGCGTCCGGGCGGCCTTGGGTCTGCCCGCAGTCGGAGAGTGACGCGGCGTCGCTAGCGCGACTCGGCCGGCACGCGGTCGAAGTAGAGATCGGGATGACGCTCGTCCTCCAGCAGCCCGGAGATCCCATCCCTGGCGTAGGCGATGTGCAGGTCGATGCGGTGCACCAGGAGCTCGGAGCGGCTGAGCGAACCGGGCACGGCGCGGCTCGCCTCCGCCACCACGGTGCCGGTCGGGGCCACAATCCGGCTGGCACCGAGGAGGGTCGACGTGGAGTGCGATCCTGCCTGGTTGGCCTGGACCCACCACTGGCTGTTGGTGAGGGCAAGGGCGGGGTAGAGAAGGTCCCAGGCGTTGGCCCCCTCCACTTCGTAGGCCGCCGGGGCCAGGACGAGACGGGCACCCCGCAACGCCATGGTCCGGGCCACCTCGGGGAAGTCGCCGTCGAAGCAGACCACGAGCCCGACGCGCCCGAGCGCGGGGTCGTCGAAGGTCGTCAGCCGGTCGCCCGGGGTGAACACGGAAGGCTCGAGCGTCGGCGGGTAGAGGTGGGCCTTGCGGTGCCAGGCCACCAGTTCGCCGCGGGGATTGAACACGAGTGCCGTGTCGTAGATGAGACCGTCCTCGCCGAGCTCGGGCACGCTGCCGGCCGCCAGCCACATCTCACGTTGGCGCGCCGCGTCGCCCAGCTGTGCCGAGCGCGGTCCGTCGAGGGGCTCGGCGTCCGCCCGGGCGTCCCGGCCCAGCGTCTCGGGGTCGTAGCCGCACGACCAGAGTTCCGGCAGCACCAGAAGCTCGACGCCGCGTGACGCGGCGTCGTCCATCATGCTGAGCGCCACGTTCATGTTCTGGCGCGGCTCCCCTGGTGTGGCCAGCCACTGGGCCACACCAACCAGAAGATCTCGCTTCACGTCGGGTACCTGGTTTTCCCACCTCTGTACTGCGCTGTGCCGCTCACCATAGGAAGGCAACGTTCGCGGTCGGTTTCCCCCACGTGAATGCACTGTTACAAGACGACACCGCCATCGGGTGGCGGAGCGTGGGCTCAGGCCGTCGTCGGCGCCGCCATGATGGTGACCAGGTCGTAGAGCACGTGGGCCGCCGCGATCGCTGTGATCTCGGCATGGTCGTAGGCGGGGGAGACCTCCACCACGTCGCCCCCGATCACGGCGGCGGCCCGGAGCCCTCGCACCAGGGCGAGCAGTTCGCGGCTGGTCAGGCCACCGGCCTCGGGTGTGCCCGTGCCCGGCGCGTGTGCCGGGTCGAGGACGTCGATGTCGACCGACACGTAGACCGGCGCGTCGCCGACACGCTCCAGCAGGCGGCGCACGACCTCGGCCACCCCCTGCGATGCCACATCGTCGGTCGTGAACTGCGCGAACCCCATGGAGGCGTCGTCGGAGAGGTCGACATCTGAGTACAAGGGACCGCGCAAGCCCACGTGGGCACTGTGGTCGTAGAGGAGAAGGCCCTCCTCCCAGGCCCGGCGGAACGGCGTTCCGTGCGTGAAGCGCTGGCCGAAGTACGTGTCCCAGGTGTCGAGGTGCGCGTCGAAGTGCACCAGGGCGACGGGCCCGTGGCGACGCGCCGTGGCCCGCAACATCGGCAGCGCAATGGTGTGGTCGCCCCCGATGGCGACCAGCCGCCCCCCCTCGCGCAGCAGCGCGTCGGCCCCGACCTCAATCTGGGCCACCGCCTCCTCGGCGCTGAAGGGCGTGCAGGCGATGTCGCCGGCGTCGACGACCTGTGCCAGCTCGAAGGGCAGCGCTTCGAGCGCTGGGTTGTACGGCCGCAGCAGACGAGAGCCCTGGCGCACCGCCGACGGGCCGAAGCGGGCGCCCGGCCGGTAGCTGGTGCCGCCGTCGAACGGCACACCGACGACACCGATGTCCCAACGCTCCACCTGGTCCGCCGTGGGGAGCCGGGCAAAGGTGGCGAAGCCGGAGAAGCGCGGCACCAGGCTCGCGTCGGCGGGCCCGACCGGTGGCTCGGCCTGGGGTGTCAATCGTCGATGGCCTGGTAGACGAGTGCCCGCAGCTGGGCCCGGAACGGGTAGGCCGCCGACGGGAAGAGCTGCGTCATGAAGACGACGAACAGATCCTCCGTCGGGTCGACCCAGAAGGCGGTGCTCGCCGCGCCGCCCCAGTAGAACTCGCCGCCCGAGCCCGCCATGGCAGTGGCGGCCGGACCGAGTCCGACGGCGAAGCCCAGGCCGAAGCCGACGCCCTCGAAGTTGGCCTCGCCGAAGCCTCCGATCGCCATGTCCTCCAACGTGGCGCCACCGGGCAGGTGGTTGACCGTCATGAGCTCCAGGGTCTTGCGCCCGAGGACCCGTCGACCGTCCAGCTGGCCGCCGTTGGCCAGCATCTGGCAGAACGCCACGTAGTCGTGGGTGGTGGACACCAGTCCGCCCGCACCGGAGAGATAGGAACGGGGGCGCAGGATGCCGTTGGCGAACGGGCCGTTCATCAGCCGGGGCGTGTTCGCCGGGCGGTACTGGTAACAGGCGGCCAGGCGCGGCAGAGAGTCATCGGGGACGAAGAAGCCCGTGTCGGACATGCCCAGCGGCTCGAAGAGCTCCCGTCGCAGGTACTCGTCGAGGGGCAGGCCGGAGAGGATCTCGACGAGCCGGCCCACAATGTCCGTCGAGATCCCGTAGTTCCAATGCGTCCCCGGGTGGAACTTGAGCGGGTGCTCGGCCAACAGCGCGGTGACGCTCTCGAGCGTCTGCCCGGCCCCCAGTTCGGCCCGGGCGTCGTTGAACGCGGCGTCGATGGGATTGCCGGCGAGCAACCCGCCGGGGAGGCCGGTCGTGTGCATCAGGACGTCGCGCATGTTCATCGGCCGCTCGGGCTTCACCAGGGTGATCGCATCGTCGTCGCCGATCAGGCCGACCTGCAGGGTCCGCCACTCGGGGATGTAGCGGTGCACGGGGTCCAGCAGCTGGAACAGGCCGCGTTCGTAGAGCTGCATGAGGGCGACGGAGGCAATGGGCTTGGTCATGGAGTAGATGCGGAAGATGGCGTCGTCGCGCATCGGCGCCTGCGCCTCGCGGTCCATGAGCCCGAGGGAGCGGTGGTAGGCGACGTGGCCGCCCCGCACCACGATGATCTGGCAGCCGGCGATCTTGCCCGGCTCCACGTAGGTGGACGAGAAGTGCTCCGTGATGCGATCGAGGCGCGCCTCGCTCATTCCTGCTGCGTCTGGTTCGATCTTCATCGGGCCCCCTCGACTACGCCTTCTTGAGCTTCTGGTCACGCAGGTACCCGGCCGTCCCCGCCAGGAACTTGCCGACGTCCTGTGCCTTGGAGGCGGCGAGGTCCCGGAAGTACTCCGGGAAATAGACCTGGGCGGCGCCGGATTCGAGCCCGGCCAGAATGGCGTCGACCATCGCCTGGACCGGTTCGGCCGGGATGGGCAGGTCGGGGACGTCGTTGTCGGGCAGCGAGAACAGCGGCGTGTCGATCACACCCGGGTAGACCACCATCACCTTGATCCCGCTTTCCCAAAGGTCGACGGCCATCGCCTCGGAGAAGGCCGTGAGCGCCGCCTTCGACGCGTCGTAGGCCGCCTCGCCCGGCGCGCTGAGGGTCGCCGCGATGGACGAGATGTTGACGATGGTGCCCGAGCCACGAGCCAGCATCTGGGGGAGCAGGTCGTATGTCAGACGCATCGGCGACAGGTAGTTGATGCGCATGACGGCCGTGATGGTGTCGATGTCGAGCGCCGTCGTGTGGCGGCGCTTGGGGATGCCGGCGTTGTTGATCAGCAGGTCGACCCCCCCGAAGGCGTCCAGCACGTCAACCGCCAGCTGATCGACCGCGTCGGGATCGGCCAGGTCGGTCACCCACATGCGGCTGTCGGGCGAGTACTGCATGCAGCGCCCGACAACGTCCTTCAGCAGGTCGTCCCGCCGAGCGCAGATGCCGACCACGGCGCCCCGTTCGGCCAGGGTCTCGGCCAACCCTGCCCCGATGCCCGACGAACCCCCGGTCACGAGCGTGCGGCACCCTTGCAGGTCCAACGCCATCGTCCACCCCACTTTCGCTTACGTCCCGAATCGGTTTCCACCTTAGGCACAGCCGGCCCACGGCGGGTATTGACATTCTGTTGACGCGACGTCCGAGCGCGTTCACATCCGGTTCACGGGCTCGCCGCCACCATGGAGCTCATGGCTGACGTTCTCGCGATACTCAGTGTCGCCGCCTTCATCGCGGTGTTCATGGGTCTCATCTGGTGCTTGGAGCGGGTATGACCGTCGTCCAGGGCATCCTCCTCGGTATCTCCGGTCTGGTCTTCGTCTACCTGGGGATCGCCATGTTCAAGCCCGAGTGGTTCTAGGTGGGCTTCTTCTGGACCATTGTGGTCCTGCTGGTGGCGCTGGCGCTGTGCTGGCGTTACCTCGGCTCGTACATGGTTGCCGTCTTCGAGGGGCGCGTGCACTGGCTGGGCTTCATTGAGCGCCCCCTCTATCGCCTCCTCGGCACCAGCCCCGACAAGGAGCAGACGTGGAAACGCTATGCCGGTTCCGTCGTCGTGTTCTCCGGGCTCTCCATCGGGCTCACCTATGCCATCTTGCGCCTGCAGGGCTCGCTGCCTCTGAATCCCCAGCACTTCGGCGCGGTCGGCTCGCCGCTGGCCTGGAACACCTCCGCCTCGTTCGTCACCAACACCAACTGGCAGAACTACGGCGGCGAGACGACCATGTCGTACCTCTCGCAGATGATCGCGCTGACGGTCCAGCAATTCGTCACGCCCGCCGTGGGCATCGGCGCCGCCCTCGTCGTCATCCGGGGCTTCTCCCGGAAGGGGTCACCGACCGTCGGCAACTTCTGGGTCGACGTCATCCGCGCCATGCTCTACGTGCTGCTGCCCATCGCGACGGTGGCTGGCCTGATCTTCGTCGGGCAGGGCGCCGTCGACACGCTGGGTGGCCCGGTAAGCATCCACAACGCGCTGAACGGCGTCTCCCAGACCATCGCCCTCGGCCCGGTGGGCTTCATGGAGGCCATCAAACAGCTGGGGACCAACGGCGGTGGTTTCTTCAACATCAACTCGGCCCATCCCTTCGAGAACCCCACGGGCCTGACCAACCTCCTCTCCATCCTCCTTCTGCTTGCCATCCCTGTCGCACTGACTTATGTCTTCGGGAAGATGGTGGGCGCCCTGCGCCAGGGCCTCGCTGTCCTCGCGGCCATGACGATCATCTTCGGTTGCTGGGTCGGCTTCGCCGTGGCCGCCGAGCATCAACCCAACCCGGCTGTCCAGGCGGCCGGCCTCATTCACCAGCCGACCGGGAACACCACGGGCAAGGAGGTGCGTTTCGGCGTGCCGAGCTCGGCGCTCTTCGGCGTGGCGTCGACCCAGACCTCCACCGGCTCGGCCGACTCGGCCTACGACTCGTTCACACCCATCGGCGGCGGCGCGCTGCTTACCGGCATGATGATCGGCGAGGTCACACCCGGCGGAGTCGGGAGTGGTATGTACACCATCCTCATCTACGCCATCATCGCCGTCTTTCTCGGTGGCCTGATGGTGGGTCGAACACCGGAGTACCTCGGGAAGAAGATTCAGGCGACGGAAGTGAAGCTGGCCGGCCTGGGGACGCTTGTGATGCCGATCGCGGTTCTGGTGGTCACGGCGCTCGCCGTGTCGCTCCATGCCGGCAAAGTCGGACCGGAGAACGCCGGACCGCACGGCTTCTCGGAGATCCTCTACGCCCTCACGTCGCAGGGGAACAACAACGGCTCGGCCTTCGGCGGCCTGACCGGCAATACGCCCTTCTACAACATCCTCGGCGGCATCGACATGCTCGATCGGCCGCTTCGGGATCATGATCCCGGCCCTCGCTCTGGGTGGCGTCCTGGCCGCCAAGAACGTGGTCCCTGCGGGCGCCGGCACGTTCCGCACCGACAACCCGATGTTCGTCGGCCTGCTGATCGGCGTCATCTTGATCGTGGGTGGCCTCACCTTCTTCCCCGCCGTTTCACTCGGGCCGATTGTCGAGCAGCTCAGTCACGGAAAGTTCTTCTAAATGACCGTCATCGCCACCGATCCCACGCCGCCGCCACCTTCCTCCGCTCCCCACGGTGTGGCGGAGTCGCGCGGGCTCTTCGACCGCGAGATTCTCGGTGAGGCGCTGGTCGGATCCATCACCAAACTCGACCCCCGGACCCAGGTGAAGAACCCGGTCATGTTCGTGGTGCTGATCGGCTCGGTCATCACTCTGATTGAGTCCATCGCCCACCCTGGCATCTTCAACTGGTCGATCACCATCTGGCTCTTCCTCACCGTGTTGTTCGCCAACTTCGCCGAGGCCATGGCCGAGGGCCGGGGCAAGGCGCAGGCGTTGGCGTTGCGTCGGATGCGCTCGGAGACCATGGCCCGGCGCCTGCTACCGGACGGCACGGAAGAGCAGGTGGCCGCCGCAGCGCTGGCCAAGGGTGACCTCGTGGTGTGCGAGGCCGGCGACCACATCCCTTCCGACGGCGAGATCGTCGAGGGGGTGGCGTCGGTCGACGAGTCGGCCATCACCGGTGAGTCGGCCCCCGTCATCCGTGAGTCCGGCGGAGACCGTTCGGCGGTGACGGGCGGCACCACGGTGCTGTCCGACCGCATCGTCGTGCGCATCACCGCCGAGGCGGGCCACACCTTCTTGGACCGGATGATCGCGCTGGTCGAAGGGGCGAACCGGCAGAAGACGCCCAACGAAATCGCGCTGACCATCCTGCTGGCCGCGCTGACCATCGTCTTCCTTCCGGTGGTGGTCGTGCTGCAGCCTTTCGGCGCCTACG
The DNA here is from genome assembly GCA_963794875.1 of uncultured Acidimicrobiaceae bacterium. GTDB lineage: Bacteria > Actinomycetota > Acidimicrobiia > Acidimicrobiales > RAAP-2 > Bog-473. The sequence goes on along the minus strand of CAWCFG010000013.1, from coordinate 762,194 downwards.
CCGGAGCCACCGTCTCGGTTGTCGTCCTGGTCTCGCTGCTGGTCTGCCTCATCCCCACCACCATCGGCGCGCTGCTCTCGGCCATCGGCATCGCCGGCATGGACCGCCTGGTGCAGCGCAACGTGCTGGCCATGAGCGGCCGCGCCGTCGAGGCGGCGGGCGACGTGCAGACCCTGCTGCTCGACAAGACCGGCACCATCACGCTGGGCAACCGCATGGCCTCGGACTTCTTTCCCGCCAGCGGCCACACGGAGGAAGAGGTGGCCGAGCGCGGCCCAGCTGGCCTCGCTGGCCGACGAGACGCCCGAGGGTCGCTCCATCGTCGTCTTGGCCAAGGAGCGCTTCGGTATCCGCGAGCGTGAGCTCTCGGGGCCGCACGAGTTCGTGCCGTTCTCGGCCACCACCCGCATGTCGGGCCTCAACGTCGACGGCCGCCAGATCCGCAAGGGCGCGGCCGAGGCGGTGCGCCAGTGGGTGGTCGACCAGGGTGGCACCGACGCCGGAAGGCCTGCAGGAGATCGTCGACCGCATCGCCCGCGCCGGGTCCACCCCGCTGGTGGTGGCCGAGGACACGACGATCCTTGGCGTCATTGAGCTCAAGGATGTCGTGAAGTCCGGCATCAAGGAGCGCTTCGCCGAGCTGCGCGCCGCCGGCATCCGCACCGTCATGATCACGGGTGACAACCCCCTGACGGCGGCCGCCATCGCCCAGGAGGCCGGCGTCGACGACTTCCTGGCCGAGGCCACGCCCGAGAACAAGATGGAGCTGATCAAGGCCGAGCAGGAGGGCGGCAAGCTCGTCGCCATGACAGGTGACGGCACGAACGACGCGCCGGCGCTGGCCCAGGCCGACGTCGGCGTGGCCATGAACACGGGGACGACGGCGGCCAAGGAGGCCGGCAACATGGTCGACCTCGACTCCAACCCGACGAAGTTGATCGACGTCGTCGAGATCGGCAAGCAGCTGCTCATCACCCGGGGCTCGCTGACCACCTTCTCCATCGCCAACGACGTGGCCAAGTACTTCGCCATCATCCCGGCGCTCTTCGTCGTGACCTACCCGCAGCTCAACTCGCTGAACATCATGAAGCTGCACAGCGCACAGAGCGCCGTGCTCTCCGCCGTCATCTTCAACGCGCTCGTCATCGTGGCCCTGATCCCCCTCGCCCTGCGCGGCGTCAAGTGGCGCCCGTCCGGGCGCAGCCTCCATCCTGCGCCGCAACGTCTTCATCTACGGCGTCGGCGGGATCATCGCCCCCTTCATCTTCATCAAGTTGATCGACGTCATCATCGTGGCGCTGCACGCCTACTAAGGAACCGATCATGCTCACCCAACTCCGCCGCTGCGCCATCTTCTGCATCATCTGCCTGGTCCTCTTCGGCCTCGTCTTCCCGCTCGTCGGCGTCGGGCTCTCGCAGCTCTTCTTCAAGCACCAGGCCGACGGCTCCATCACGGCCAACGGCTCGACCCTGATCGGCCAGAACTGGTCGCAGACGAAGTGCCCGGGACACCTGCCCGGCAGCTGCGTGTTCCAGGGCCGGCCCGACGCCCTCGGGCCGTACTCCGACGCCAACTCCAAGACGCCCAACCCGGCCGGGCACCCCGGTGACGACCCGCTCGTGGCCAACGGGGTGGCCGGCGAGTCGGGCGCGACGAACCTGGGACCGCGCTCGCAGGAGCTGCTCGACTACACGAAGGACCTCGATCACCTACTGGCACCGCAGGGGCGTGCAGCCGACCTCCGACCTCGTCACGACGTCGGGCAGCGGCATCGACCCCGACATCACGCCCCAGGACGCGCAGGCGCGAGATCCCGATGGTGTCCCGGGCCACCGGCCTCTCCGCCGCGACCCTGCAGCACCTGATCAGCCAACAGACCAACGGCATGCAGCTGGGCTTCCTCGGCTCGCCCTACGTCAACGTGCTGCAGCTCAACGAGGCTCTGGCCAAGCTCAAGACATGAGGTGCGCCGCCACCGCCATCGCGGCGTTGGTGCCACGGCAACGGTCGCGGGTAGCCGGCGACATCCGATCGGTCGCCTCCTTCGAGCGGCCCTGGGTGCGCACGGACGCCGGTCCTGGTCGATGGCACCGGCAGCTTGGTCCTGCGCTTCTTCGGGCCGCTCCGGTATGCCCGGGCATCGTCGCCGGATCGCCGCGTCGACGCCGAGGGCACGCCGGCACTCGAACGCGGCGTGCTCGTGATGCGCAACCCGCTCTATTCGTTCGCCGGCGCCGGATGAGCGTCCGGCGACCAGCTGGTACCCGATGCCCGGGATGGTCTTGAGCATCCGGCCCTCCTCGTCGCCCATCTTCTTGCGCAGCCGGTGGGTGTAGACGCGGACGTAGTTGGACTCGGCGCCGTACCCGGGACCCCAGACGTCCTTGAGGATCATGTGGTGGGTGCACACCTTGCCGGCGTGGCGGGCCAGGTAGGCCAGGAGCTCGAACTCTTTGGCCGTCAGCTGCAGCGGCTCGCCCGACAGCGTCGCCATGTGGTGGACCAGATCGATGTCGAGGTCGCCGACGCTCAGGGTCGTGGACTTCGTCGCGCGCCGTCCGTGCGGGCGGCAGCGTGGCGCAGCGCCACCCGCAGCCGCGCCTCGAGTTCGGCCATGCCGAAGGGCTTCGTGACGAAGTCGTCGGCCCCGCTGTCGAGGGCCTCGACCTTGCGGCGCTCGTCGCCGTAGGCGGACAGCACGACGATGGGCACCTCGGAGAACTGCGCGGATTCGACGGCAGACCTCCATCCCGTCGAGGTCGGGCAGGCCGAGGTCGAGGATGACCAGGTCCGGACCGGCCAGCGCGACCTGGTTGACGGCCTCCGCGCCCGAGTGCGCGACGAGCACTTCGTCCCCGCGGGCCGTCAGGCCGATCCGCAGTGCCTTGAGCAGCGATGGATCGTCGTCGACGACGAGTACCTTGGTCATGGCAGACCCTCAGACCGTCGCCGCGACGAGGGTCTCCGCCGGGACGGTGAAGACGATGCGGGCGCCCGTGCGCCACCTCGGGGTCGATCCAGATGAGCCCACCGTGCGCCTCGACGAAGGCCTTGGCGATGGCCAGCCCGAGCCCGGCCCGGCCGCCGCCTCCGTTCTGGCTGAACATCTCGAAGACGCTCTCACGGTGTTCCCGGGCGATACCGGGTCCGTCGTCGGCTCACCGCGATCTCGACCAGCGTCGCGCGCTGCCCGGGCGCGGCCCGGCCGTCGACCCGGATGACGCTGTCCGTCGGGCGACAGGCGCTCGGCGTTCTCGAGCACGTTGGCCAGGACCTGGCTCATCAGGACGTGGTCGAGGTGCAGGAGGGGCAGGTCCGCCGGCGCGTCGACCGACGACGCGGCCCGGCGTCGACGATGCCGCCGAGCAGGGCCAGCGCCTCGTCGACCAGGTCGCGCGAAGCTCGACGGTCGTCGGTCGGAGTTCGAGCGCGCCCGCCTCAAGGCGGGTCATGTCGAGCAGGTTGGTCACGAGCCGCGCCAGCCGGTCCGACTGCAGCTCAATGAGCTCCAGCAGCTCGGCGCGGTCTTCGGGCTCGAGCTGGGCGTCGACCTGGCGCATGCTGGACACGGCGGTCTTGATGGAGGCCAGGGGCGTGCGCAGGTCGTGCGAGGCCGCGCCCATCGAGCGCGCCGACGCCAGCGGTCGATCTCCTCGAGCAGGCGGGTGCGCAGGGCCTGCTCGCTCAGCTGGGCCCGGTCGACGGCCAGCGCGGCCTGGTTGGCGAACGTGCCGAGCAGGCTGCGCTCGTGCTCCACCAGCTGCACGTCCTGGAGCACGAGCATGCCGACCGGCCGGTGGTTGCACGACCAGCGCCACCGACACCCGACGCGGGCTGGCGTCGTCGAGCAGTCCGAGGGACCGGGCCTGACCGCCGCCCGATGTCAGCGAGGCGACGTCGCCCTCCGTCAGCGGTTGGCCTGCGGTCGCCGCCACCTGCAACGCGGTCGCCGATCCCAGTTCGGTCGCGCCTCCGGTCGGGCAGGACCAGCGCAGTCCAGCGCGGCAGCGAAGACGGATTGCACGGTGGCGACCATGTGGGTCAGCAGCTCCGACAGCGTGAGGTCGCCGATCAGCGCCTGCGACAAGCTCATACAGCCGTTCGGACTCCTCGGTCCGGCGTTCCGCCTCCTCGCGGGCGCTGCGCAGCTTGGCCACGACCTGAGAGACGACGAGCACGACCACGGCGTAGACGACCGAGCGCGGTCCAGTTCTCGGGCGAGCGGACCGTCAACGTGTTGTAGGGGGGCAGGAAGAAGAGGTCGTAGAGGACGAACCCGCCCAGCGCACCGACGACGCCGGGCAGGAAGCCGCCGATGACGACGCCCACCAAAACGGGCAAGACGAACACCAGGGCCGGGATGGTCGTGCTCAGGTGGGCCCGGAAGGGGAGCAGAAGTGCGAGCAGCGCACCGAGACTGGCCAGAGTGGCGACGATCCCCAGCGCTGCGCGCTGGTACGTTCCCTTGGTGAACCAGCCCGCTTGGTCTGACGTGTGTCACAGCTTTCCGTCCTTCGGAGCGTCATTGGAGTGTACCGACGCGGTGGCGAGACCCGGCGAAACAAGGTGGATCATGAACTTGGGCACGGGTGAAGACGAGGGCGTACGCCCGACGGGCAAGTTCAGGGTCTACCTCGGCGCGGCGGCCGGCGTGGGCAAGACCTGCGCCATGCTCGACGAGGGATGGCGGCGCTTCCAGCGCGGGGCTGACGTGGTGGTCGGATTCGTCGAGACGCACAAGCGCCCCTACACCGTCGAGCAGATCCGAGACCTTCCGGTGGTGCCGCGGAAGAAGGTCCATTACCGCGACGCCGATTGGGAGGAGATGGACGTCGATGCCGTCATTGCCCGCAAGCCCAAGGTGGTGCTGATCGACGAACTGGCGCACACCAACGTGCCGGGCTCGGGTCGCCACGAGAAGCGTTGGGAGGACGTCCTCGAGATTCTCGATGCGGGCATCGCGGTGATCACGACGGTCAACATCCAGCACATCGAGTCCTTGGCCGATGCCGTCGAGCGGATCACCGGCGTCGGAGTGCGCGAGCGGGTGCCCGATTGGGTGGTGCGACGTGCCGATCAGCTCGAGTTGATCGATTCGTCCGCCGATCAGCTCCGCCGCCGCATGCTGCACGGGAACATCTACCCTGAGCCCAAGGTCCCCGCCGCCCTGAACGGGTTCTTCCGGGCGGAGAATCTCGCCGCACTGCGCGAGCTCTCGCTGCGCTTCGTTGCCGACGAGACCGAGGAGGAGATCCTGGAGTACCTGCGGTCCAAGGGGGCCGGCGGGGGAGTTGTGGGAGACGACGGAACGCATCATGGTGGCCGTGACCGGGGCGCCGGGGAACGCGGCGGTGATCAGGCGAGCGGCGCGCATCGCAGCGCGGGTCAAGGCGCCGCTGATCGCCGTCCATGTGGTCTCGGGCGATGCCGAGTCCAATCAAGCCAGCACGGCCGAGCTGCAGGAGCTCGTGACGGCGGTCGGCGGCACGTGGCAGACCATGGAAGGCGACGACGTGGCGAAGACGATCTTCGCCGCCGCCGTGGAGCAGCAGATCACGCAGATTGTGGTCGGGACGTCGCGTCTGACGCGCTGGCAATCCATGACACGCGGTTCGGTCATTCAGCAGATCCTGCGCATGGCGTCCGAGAACGACATCGATCTTCACGTGATCGCCCGCCGGGACGACGCGAAGGAGCGCACGCCCGCGGAGGACGACGGCGGCTAAGTGCCCGAGAGATCGGCGAAGGCGGCGTCGGCCGCCGTACGCGCGGCCAGCTGCATGCACTTGTTGAGGTGGGCCAACGCCTTGGCGCGCCGCGGGTCCCGGGCCAGGTACTTGGCCACCGCAAGGGGGTCCGCCGATCCGTCGGGCTTGCTCAGGGAGAAGACCGCCTGGTCCACAATGTGCTCATCGGGACGGTCGCTGATGCCGCGGTACACCGACCAGTCGACGCCCGCCTCGTCACACACCTCGGCCACGCCGGCTGCCTCCATGTCGACGGCGGAAATTCCTCGTTCGACGAGAGGGCCCCACACGTCGTCATCGTCGAACAGCCCGTCGGTGGTCATGAGGACGCCCGTCACCGGCCGCGGCGTGACCGGATGGGTGCGGAGCACGGGCCCGTCGGGATAGAGCTGCACGGACGCGGGCACCATGAGCGACCCGACGGGGAGCGTGGGATCGAGGCCGCCGGCGATCCCGATCACCATGACGTGGTCGATCGACCCCGCCGAGAGCGCCCGCCGGGTGGCCTCGCGTGCCAGGGCCGGGCCCATGCCCGTCACGAGCGCTCCGACCCACCATTCGCCGGCGGTCCCGCAATGCGAGAACACCGGATCCGGGGTCGCGCTGCAGCCCGAAGGACTTCACGATGGCCTTGAGCTCGGGCTGCATCGGAGCCAGCACGGCCACCCGTTTCGACACAGCGGTCACGCCGTCATCATGCCCGATCACTGGCTAGCGTGGGCGCTCCGGCCAGCGAGCGAGGAGAGCGAATGCCCAGCGCCGAACAGGTCGTGAAGGACTTCTGTGCTGCGGCGAGCACGCGGGATCCGCAGGTCCTGCGGGCGTTCTTCTCCGACGATGTCGTGTACCACAACATCCCGATGGATCCGGCCGAGGGGATCGACGCGACCATGGCGGTGATCGACATGTTCCTCGGTATGTGTGAAGCGCTGGAATTCGAGGTGCACCACCTGGCGAGCGATGGGACAACCGTGCTCACCGAGAGGACCGACATCTTCACCATCAACGGAAGGTCCGCCCCCCTGCCCGTTATGGGTGCGTTTCAGGTCGTGGACGGGAAGATCACCGCATGGCGGGACTACTTCGACATGGCACAGGTGACGGCCATGTTCGCAGCGGGGTAGCGGCGCCTCTCCTTCCGCCTTGGGGTCAGTAGCTGTGGCATTCTCCGGGTCCGTCCGGTGGACCTTGACCGTGGGCTGCTTCCCACGACAGCTGTACCGAGAGCGGCGCGCTGCCGGCGGTCGGATAGCCGTCGAAGCCGTTCCACTCGAGGATCCCGAAGTACCCGGCGTACGGGTCGTTGCGACCGCCCTCCTCGCAGACAGCGGTCGGCATCCATGCGGCCGGGATCGTCTGCTCCTGTGCCGCGACCGCTTGGAAGAAGGCCAGGTCCCTGTAGAAGGTCACGGCCTCGTAGAAGTTTCTTTTTTGGCCTCCTCGACCGCGTTGGCGTACGTCACCATCTGCGCAACCCTCTGCGCCTCTGAATAGGACATCAACGTGTCGTTGATTCGCACCGCCTGGTGCGCATCGGTACCCGGGCCCAAACTCAGCGCCGCATGGCGGGCTGCCTGGGCCGAGGCGGGGTCACTGTGGAACAGCGGTGTGAATACAGCTGGAATGGCTACTGCGGTGACGGCTATCGCCGCCATGAGTGCAATGCGGATCCGCACGGCACCTCCCTTCGTCGGGCGCACGCTCGGCGCGCCAGGCTCTGCTCGGTGTAGGCGGGCTCCGGCCATTGCATTCGCGCCCCGAACGGCGAGCGGGAAGGCGTCGTCCGTTCTGGCTGGTCGCCGCAGGGTGTGCGGCCGGTTGTGTACAGCCCTTCTGGTGGTCTTGCTCGGTTTGGTCCTCTTCAGGTTCCCGGCGTGCCGGGGTCGTCGATGGTTGGATGTGTCGATTGTTCGATTGTTCAGAGTCCGCAGACGAAGCGGGTCGTCCAGGGTTCCCAGCCGCGCTCGGAGTAGAGCTTGAGAGCGGCTGAGTCCTGCACCGCCGGTGGGTAGTCCTCGGCTGGCGAGGGCAGCCCGGTCAGCCCGGTCCAGGTGCCCAACTGGAATTGGTATGCGCCGCCGTTCCCGACCGAGTAGTTGTCACCGGATTCGTGTTGTCGGATGCAAGCCCAGTCGGCGGTGTTGGTGCTCGTCGCATCGGAAGCTCCGGCGGGAGCAGCGGCCACGGGGACGGGAGCCGGCGCGGTGACGGCCCGGGGCTGTGGGGCGGTGGCTTTCACCGCGGCCTGCTGCTCGTGCTGAGCGGCAACCGCCTTGAGGAAGGCGACCTCCTTGAGGTAGTTGATCTCGGCGAAATACGTCCTGACCTGGGATTCTTCTACCGTATTGGCATAGGCCACCTCTTTGGAGGCAGTCACCGCTTGGGCGTACGACATCAATGTGTCATCGATCTTCACGGTCCGATGTGGGCTGGTCGCCCCGTGGTGGGACAACCGCGCCGAAGCCGCGGAGCTACTGCTGAAGAACGCGAAGAAGATCGCGGGTGTTGCTATGACGGCCACCGCCGTCCCTAGTGCAATGCGGATCCGCACGGCACCTCCCTTCGTCCAACGCGCCAGGCGCGCCAGGCTCTGCTCGGTGTAGGCGGGCTCCGGCCATTGCATACGCGCCCCGAACGGCGAGCGGGAAGGCGTCGTCCGTTCTGGCTAGTCGCCGCAGGGTGTGCGGCCGGTTGTGTACAGCCCCTGGAATGGTCCTGGGTGTCGTCCTCGATTCACTGGCCCCGGGTGGCCTGCAGGCAGGCGCTCCGGGACGTCGGTCAGTCTGAAATCCCCCGGTCGGCCGCTTGCTTTCAGTATGCAGATGAAATCCCTGCTCACCGCATGCATTCGAAAGGCCATCCCGGTTTTGCCGACAGCAATCTATCGGATCGCAACTCGAACCCGGGTTCAAGTGTCCATTCGCCGGCCTGAACTGGGGTTTTAGAGTGGTCACTTGTGACGGGCTTCACAAAGTCCCTGGTCGGAGAGTCGTATTTAGGTCAATAGCGGTCATAAATTCACCGTTAATTTCTGGAAAAAGCGCCTGACCAGTAGTTACGCTGATCGGGCAAGACCGTCAGATCGACCCCAGAACCCCCTGCAAGACCGTCGCGAGGCTGCATAGGGTCCCTGCCGGAGAGGTCGCGACGAGGAGGTCATCGGTGGCGTCGAATACCAGTGTCACCGCAGAGGGCCGCTACACGGTGGCGGGCCTGCTGCGTCACCTGGTCCACCAGCGGGGGGACGAGGAGATGCTGGTAGAGGGCACCGAGCGCCGTAGCTGGGCCCAGGAATTCGATGTGGCGTGCCGTGTGGCGCAGGCAGGGGCACGGGATGGCCTCGGGGCCGGCGACCGGATCGCCTTCCTCGACCGCAACGGGATCGCGTATTTCGATTTCCTGTTCGGGGGCTCCTTCATCGGGGCGGTCAACGTCGCTGTCAATTGGCGGCTCTCACCAGCGGAAATGGCGGCCATCATCGACGATTCGGGCGCCCCGCTGTTGGCGATCCATGCCGACTATCTCCCGCTTCTGGCGGACATGACGAGCGGTCTGCCCTCGGTACGTCGGATCGTGGTGGTCGGTGACGATGCGGTGGTGTGTGCGGATGCCCGGGCTTTGTCCTTTGGCTCGTGGATTGAGGGCGTTCCCTCCGAAGATCCTGGATACGTCGGTGGACCCGGAGAGGTGAGCATGCAGCTCTATACGTCCGGTACGACCGGGTTGCCCAAGGGGGTCATGTTGACCAATGCCAACCTGTCGACCGCCATCGGCGAGGCCGGCGTGACCTTCCACATCGCCGACGACACGGTCAGCCTGGTTGCCATGCCGCTCTTTCACATCGGCGGATCCGGCTGGGCGTTGTGCGCCATGTCGCGAGGTGGGCGGTCCGTCATTCTGAGAGACGTCGACCCTCAGGTCCTCCTGCAGCTGATCGCCACCGAGCGCATCACCGAGATGTTCGTGGTCCCCGCCGTTTTGATGCTGCTCCTGGCCTCTCCTTCACTGGGGGAAACGGACCTTTCGAGCCTGCGGCTCATCTTCTACGGGGCCTCGCCCATATCCGAAGATGTCCTGGTCAAGTGCATAAAAGCCTTCGGCTGCGCCTTCTGCCAGGTCTACGGCATGACGGAGACCACCGGGGCCATCACGGCGCTCGTCTTCGAGGACCACGACCCGGACGGCCCGAGACGTGGCCTTCTCCGCTCGGCCGGGAAGCCGCACACGTCGGTCGCGTTGCGCATCGTCGATCCCGACAGTAGACAGGACGTGGCGCTGGGCGTCGTCGGCGAGGTCTGGACACGGTCCCCGTACAACATGGCCGGGTACTGGCAGAAGCCCGAAGAGACCGCTGCCACCGTGGACGTCGAGGGCTGGCTCCGCACCGGCGACGCGGGGTACTTCGACGAGGACGGCTATTTGTATCTGCACGATCGGATCAAGGACATGATCGTGAGCGGCGGCGAGAACGTCTACCCGGCTGAAATCGAGAACGTCCTACTTTCGTGCCCGGCCATCGTCGACGCCGCCGTCATCGGGGTTCCCGATCTGAAGTGGGGAGAGACGGTCAAGGCGATCGTCGTGCTGGCTCCCGGCGAAACGCTGGATGAAACGGCTGTCATTGCCCACTGCCGCTCACTGCTTGCGCACTACAAATGCCCGACCTCGGTTGACGTGACGGACGCGCTGCCGCGCAACCCTTCGGGCAAGGTCCTCAAGCGTGCGCTCCGGGCGCCCTATTGGGCGGGAAAGGAGCGCTCCATCAACTGAAGCGCTCCATCAACTCACAGGGATCCTCCGGGGTGTGCCAGCGCTGACCCGGATGGAGCACACTCTCCAGGTCGAGCGCTGCTGCTACGCCCGGGTTTGCTGGGTTACCTCTTGTCGTTGGGCAGGCCGCTCCGCACGGCGTCCTTGACCTTCTCATCGGCTTGCTTGAGGTGGCCGACGACCTGGTCAGCCTTGCCTTCGCTCTCCAAGTCCTTGTCGCCCGTGACGCGACCCGCGGCGCCTTTCGCCTTGCCGCGTGCCGCTTCGGCCGTATCCCGTGCCTTGTCTTCGAGTGCCACTGTCTGTGCCTCTTCGATTGTCGTACGGGTTCATACCCCGTATGCCCGCGTGACGAATCGAAGGCGCGTCTGCGCTGGTGCTACCCGAACGTGAAGTCGTAGGCCTCTACGCCGGGTGAAACCGTGAGGGTCAGGGTGCCGGTTTGCAGCACGGTGCCGGAAAACAACGTGTACAGCTTGGGGATGCCCGAGATCGCCAAATTGGTCAGGTGCCTTCCGTTGTACGACACCCCGACGGTGCCGGTCCCGCTCATCACGAGGTAGACGTCGTCTGCCGTGAATTGCAGTCCTAACGTTGCAGCGCTCCCGGCCGTCGCCTCTTCGTTGTGCACGGTCCAGGTGCCACCGAAGGCGAGACTGTTCGAGGGGATGGTGGACGGCGGGTGGTACACGATCGCCTTGTTCGGCACCACGGCGGTGCCGACCGCGTTGTTGAGGCGCTCGTCGCCGACGTAGCTCTCCGGGGTGATGTCGTTGGTCGGTGTTTTGTCTGGCACATCGGTCCGTGCCGGCAGGTCGGTGACGCCGTTCGCCGTGAGGAGCATCCGGATGTTGTCCTCCATGCTGCTGTAGCCGCCTTCACCGAAGTTGTACGCGCGCACGATGCCTGTGGGATCGATCAGATAGTCCGCTGGCCAGTACTCGTTGTTGTAGGCGTCCCAGGTCGCCAGGTTGTCGTCGACGGCAACGGGGTAGTCGATGCCGAGACCGCCCGCAGCGTTCTCGACGTTCGAGACCACATGCTCGAATGCGAATTCCGGCGCCGAGACACCGACGACGACCAAACCGTCCTTCTTGTAGTCGTTGTACCAACCCTCGACGTGGGGCAGCGCGCGCTGACAGTTGATGCAGGAGTAGGTCCAGAAGTCGATCAGCACTACCTTGCCGCGGAATTGGCTCAGGGTGAGCGGCTTGTTGCCCGGAGTGTTGAACCAGGCGGCGATGCCGGTGAAGTTCGGTGCGCGGCCCAGATTCGGCAGGTTGGTCTTGTTCGCCATGAAAGCCAATGGCTTCTGAGGCGATGTGGGCGTCGTAGATGTCGTGGGCGTCGTGGTCGTCGTGGTTGTCGTCGCGGCGGCCGCCAGGTGGCCGCTGTGGGAATTGCCCTGGTCGGTGGCGGCGCAGGTCGCCTTCTTGCCTTCGAGACGAGCATTGGCGGCGGCGAACTGGTTCTGGTGTTCGCCGCTCAGCTGCTGGAGCTGGGTGCAGGCGGAGCCCGTCGATTCGATGTGGTCCTCCAGCGCGCTGGTGTAGCCGGGAACGTCGCGCTGCAAGGTGCCCAGCCAGTTGAACGCGATGGCCAAGGTGGCCACCCCCAACACCACGCCGGCCACCTTGCGCACCGTGGGCAGGTGGCTTCGCAGGGAAGACCACGACGTGGTGGCGCGCTGGGCTACGACTGCGAGCACGAGGAGCGGAATGGTCACCCCCAGCGCGTAGAAGAGGGTGACGAACAGCGATGTTGCCCCGGCGTGATGATGCGCCGCCGCCACCGAAATGGCCGTGAGAACCGGCCCGGCGCACGGGACGAAGACGAGCCCGAGGCTCAGCCCCAGAACGAAGCCGCCGCCCTCGTTGGCGTAGCGCGACGCACCCAGGCGGGCGAACGGACGTTCAATGATCTCCCCGACCCTGGGAATCAAGAGACCCACGGACAACAGCCCGAGGAGGGCGACGCCCAACCAGAACAACAGGTCCTGCGGGAGGTGGAGGAAGCCGAGGAGTGAGCTGGCGAACAGGACTGAGATGCTGAAGCTCACCACCACGCCGGCGATGATCACGTAGGGCCGCCATTTGCTCGTTCCCGCAGAGCCGCCGGCCATCACGACAGGGATGACTGGAACGATGCAGGGAGACAGGCCGGTGATCAATCCACCGAGAAAGGCGACGACGAGGAGCTCACCCATGGGAGTCGACGTGGTGCGGACCGCGAGCGGGCATCAGTGCTCCTCCTTCTGGACGGTCGTCCCGAGTGAACCTAGCGGCCTGCACGTCGGGAAGGGCGTCGCCCCCGGTGGATGACGCCGGACACGCGAGGCTGCAGACTGTGACACGGTGATCAACGAGAATTGGATTTATCTGGGTACCGCAATCGGCGCGGCCGGCGCGCTCGTATACCTGCGGGACACCTTGCGGGGAACGACGCAACCCAATCGGGTGACGTGGCTCCTCTGGGCTGTCGCGCCCCTACTCGCGACGGCCGTCGAGCTGAACGAGGGTGTGAGGCTCCAGGCCCTGCCGACGTTCATGGTGGGCTTCATGCCGCTCCTTATCTTCATCGCGTCGTTTCACAACTCCGCCGCCGTGTGGAAGGTGCGGCGGATGGACTACGCCTGCGGTGCCGTCTCCGTCGTGGGCACCATCGTCTGGCTCGCGACCCGCAACGGAGTCCTGGCGATCACCGCCGCCATCGCGGCAGACTTTCTCGCCGGCCTCCCGACCCTGGTGAAGAGCTGGACCCACCCACACACCGAAACGGTGCACTCGTACATCGGAGCGCTGATCAGCATGGTCGTCCTGCTGCTCACCGTGGATCATTGGACCTTCGACGTCGTGGCCTTCCCACTCTTCGTGTTGTGCATGTCCGCCGTGGAGTCACTGGTCGTCGGTCTCGAGCTCGGGCCGCGCTTTCGGCGTCTACGTCACGCGGAGGCGGGCGCCATCACCTCTGCCTCGCCGGCGCCGGGAATGAAGCACTGAGGGCTCCGAGCTGGTAGGAAGTCCGTGAGAACACGCAGCGGGAGGGAGCGGACCGTGGCACAGGCCAACGTCGATGGGATTGAGATCGAGTACGTCACCGAGGGGAACCCGTCGGATCCGGCGCTTCTTCTGGTCATGGGTCTGGGTGCACAGCTGACGACGTGGCCGGACGAGTTCGTCGAGCGGTTACGCCAACGCGGCTTCTTCGTGATCCGTTTCGACAACCGCGACAGCGGGCTGTCCACCAAGTTCGAGGGACTGCCCGACATCGCAGCCTTGTTCACAGGCACGGACCTCTCGTCGGTCTCCTACCGCATTGAGGACATGGCCGACGACGCTGCCGCGTTGCTCGGCGCGCTGGGCATCGCCGAGGCGCATGTGGTCGGTGCCTCCATGGGAGGAATGATCACACAGGCCGCTGTCATCAACCATCCTGACTGCTTCCTGAGTGCCACCTCAATCATGTCGACCACGGGTGCCCGTGCCGTCGGTGCGCCGACGGGTGAGGCGATGACGGCACTGTTGCGGCCGGTGGCGACGAGCCGGGAAGAGGCGATCCAGGCGAGCGTGGAGGGAAGCCTCGTCATCGGTTCGCCTGGGTACCCGACCGACGAGCGCATTCTGCGGGAGCGGGCCGCCGCCGCCTACGACCGCTGCTACAGCCCCGAGGGAACGGCGCGCCAACTCGGCGCCATCCTCGGCTCCCCCGATCGTACGGAGGGCCTCCACGGCGTTCGCATCCCGTTTCTGGTGGTACACGGGGAAGCCGATCCGCTCGTCACACCAAGCGGCGGCGATGCCACCGCGGCAGCGGTGCCCGGCTCCAGACTGCTCACCTTCCCAGGCATGGGTCATGACCTGCCCGAGGCGTTGTGGGGCGACGTCATCGATGCGATCGTGGCCACCACGGAGCTGGCCGCGGTCTGAGCCGGCCTCAGGTGTCGAGCGCGTTGGCCGCTGCCACCGAGCCCAGCCAGCGGGCACTCGGTTTCGGGGATCTGGCGAACGTGGCGCGGTCGACAGCCACGATCCCGAACTTCGGTGTGTAGCCCAGCGCCCACTCGAAGTTGTCGAGGAGCGACCAGTAGGTGTAGCCCCGCACGTCGACCCCGTCCGAAATGGCCTGCAGCACGCCGGACAGCGCCTGGCGCACATAGTCGATGCGTTGCTCGTCATCCGTGGTGCCGATGCCGTTCTCTGTGACCAAGAGGGGCACGGAGCCGCGGGTGTAGGACCAGGCGCGGCGGAGGCAGTTGCCGAGCGATGCCGGGTAGAACTCGTAGCCCATGTCGAGCACGGGCACGCCGTCCTCATATCCGGCCCAGCCATCGGGACCGATGAGCATGCGGGTGTAGACCTGCACGCCCAGAAAGTCGTCTCCCTCGGTGGCGTTCAGAAAGACGTCCTCGGCGTGGTGCCTGATGCTCTCGAGCTTCTCCTCACCTCCGGGCGCCAACTGGTAGTCGGTCATGGACAACGTCAAACCGACCGGAACCCCCGGCGCTCCGGCACGGATGGTCTCGACTGCGACGCGGTGCGTCGCCGCGAAGCGGGCCGCGACGGCACGGGAGAGATCGAGATCCTTCTTGCCCGGAGGAAACATTCCGGCGTGCCAGCCCATGGTGGCGACGATGTTCGGCTCGTTGAGGGTGCATGCCCTCGCCATGACGTCGCCCAGGGCTTCGGTGACGACGCCACAGAAACGACCAAAGCGCTCGACAGCCAGGTCGGTCTCCCAGCCGCCTTGAGCTGTGAGCCATTGCGGCGTGGTGAAGTGATGGAACGTCACCACCGGATCCACACCTCGCTCGCGCAACCCGACGCACTGCCGCCGGTAGTGGGCCAGCGCGGCCCGGGAGAATTCACCCTCGGCCGGCTCAATGCGGCTCCACTCCACGGAGAAGCGATAGTTGTCCAACCCGAGACCAGCCACCAGGTCGGCGTCCTCTTCCCATCGATCCCATGAGTCGCAGCAGTCGCCCGAGGGCTCCGCGCAGCCGGAGCCCGGGGTGTGTTCGAAGGCCCACCAGTCGTTGTTGCAGTTGCCGCCCTCAATCTGGTGGGCCGCTGTCGCAGTGCCCCACGTGAACCCCGGCGGGAAGGCCCGCCCCAGTCCATTCCCAGCCATCGGCCCGTCCTTCCGCTTGCGTTCGGCTCGTGGGCGGCACGGTATCGTTCCCTGACAATGACGTCACATTCCTCGCCGATGACTGACGTCCCTGATTCGGAGCCGACGGGGACGGCCGCCCCTGGGACCGACGCGACGGCGTCTCCCATGGTGGAGGCACACGGGCTCGTCAAGCGCTTCGGTGCGTTCGTCGCCGTCGACGGGGTCGATTTCACCATCGCCAAAGGCGAGTCCTTCGGCTTCCTCGGGCCCAACGGGGCCGGCAAGACGTCGACCATGCGCATGATCTCGTGCATCAGCCCGCTCAGCGGCGGCACCCTCCGCGTCTTGGGGATGGACCCGGCCAAGGACGGTCCCCGGATCCGGTCGCGCATGGGACTGGTGCCCCAGGAGGACTCGCTGGACCTCGAACTCACGGTCCTGGACAACCTGATGATCTATGGCCGGTACTTCGACATGCCCAAGAAGGTGATCCGCGAGCGGGCCGAGCAGTTGCTCGATTTCGCCCAACTCACAGAGAGGGCTAACGACCGGGTGGACCCCTTGTCGGGAGGGATGAAGCGACGTCTCACCATTGCGCGGGCGCTCATCTCCGACCCCGATCTGCTCGTCCTCGACGAGCCGACAACCGGTCTCGATCCGCAGGCCCGCCACCTGCTGTGGGATCGCCTGTACCGGCTGAAGCAGGACGGTGTGACGCTGGTGATCACCACGCACTACATGGACGAGGCGGAACAGCTCTGCGACCGTCTCGTCGTGATGGACAAGGGCCGGTTTGCCGCCGAGGGCTCGCCGCGCCAGTTGATCGAGGAGTACTCGACCAAAGAGGTCGTCGAGCTCCGCTTCGCGCCGGGCCAGCACGAGGAGGTGGCACCTTCGCTGGCGAAGCTGGCCGAGCGCCAGGAGGTGCTGCCCGACCGCATCCTTCTCTACACCGACGATGGCGACGCTGCGTTGGCCGAGGTCGCCCGTATGGGCCACGTCGCTCGGGCCACGCTCGTGCGGCGGTCGACGCTCGAGGACGTGTTCCTGCGCCTCACCGGCCGCTCCCTGGTCGACTGATCCGATGACGGCAGTGAGCGACGCGGCAACGCCGGAGAGGCCCGCGCTCTTCGGTCATGGCGACGAGTTGGCCACCCGTCGTTTCGCCACGCCGATGTGGCTGCGAGCGGCGCGCTATTGGGGCTACCAGTACAAGCGGACGTGGCGCAGTTCGGTCGTGACCAGCTTTCTCATCCCGGTGCTGTACCTGGCGGCCATGGGTGTCGCGCTCGGCTCCCTCATCGACAAGCACTCGCACGGCGTCGACGGCGTCAGCTACGTCGCCTTCCTCGCCCCTGGCCTCCTGGCGGGCACGTGCATGCAGATCGGCACGAACGACGCCACGTATCCGGTGATGGGCGCCATCAAGTGGGTGCGCACGTACTTCGCCCAACTGGCAGGACCGCTCAGCGTCTACGACGTGCTGCTCGGGCACCTGGCCTGGATCGCCGCCCGCCTGGCGATCGTAAGCACCATCTACCTGTCCGTGATGGCGATCTTCGGGGTCGTGTACTCCCCGTGGGCAATCCTGGCGCTCCCCGCGGCCGTCCTGACCGGCATGGCGTTCGCCGGACCGGTTAGCGCCTTTGCGGCCACCCAGGACAAGGACTCCTCCTTCTCGACGCTGTACCGGTTTGCCATCATCCCCATGTTCCTCTTCTCGGGGACCTTCTTCCCTATCTCGCAGTTGCCGACGTGGCTGGAAGTGGTGGCGTACTGCACGCCGCTCTATCACGGCGTGGCGCTGTGTCGCGATCTGACGCTCGGCCAGGTGAGCTGGGCGGACATGGGCCACGCCGCCTACCTGGCTGCACTTTTCGGTGCTGGCTACGCCGCCGGTCGACAGACTTTCGCCAAGAAACTGGTGGTCTGAGCCATGACGACCACCTCCCGCTCCGCCACCGCACTGGACCAGCGGTCTCCGGGAGTGGCGGCGCGGATCACACCGCTCGCCCTTCTCGGAGGGCGTCATGCCTCCCGCGTCCTCGAGCGAAACATCCTGGTCTATCGGCGCTCGTGGATCTTCATCATCTCGGGATTCTTCGAGCCGCTCTTTTACCTGCTCTCCATCGGTGTGGGGTTGTCGCACCTGGTCGGTCCCATCAACGTGGACGGACGCGAAATCCCTTACACCGCCTTCGTCGCACCCGGGCTCCTGGCCTCGTCCGCCATGAACGGCGCCATGCTCGATTCGACTTTTCTGGTCTTCTTCAAGCTCAAGATCGCCAAGACGTACGACGCCATGCTGTCGACACCCCTCGGCGTGAACGACGTGGCTCTGGGCGAGCTCAGCTGGTGCGTCATCCGGGGCACGCTCTATTCGGGCGCCTTCCTCGCCATCATGGCGCTCCTGGGCTACATCGTCAGCCCGTGGGCGATCCTGTGCTGGCCCGCGGCGGTCTTGATCAGTCTGGCCTTCGCCTCCGCCGGCATGGCCGGCACGACCTACATGCGAACCTGGCAGGACTTCGACATGGTCTCGCTGGCCTTCATCCCACTCTTCCTCTTCTCCGCCACGTTCTACCCGATCACCGTGTACCCGGGATGGCTCCAGGCGGTCGTCCGCTGCACGCCTCTGTACCAGGGCGTCGTGCTGGTGCGGGCAGCCGACCTGGGGATCTGGGCGTGGACCCTTCTGGGTCATATCGCCTACCTGGTGATCATGGCCGTGGTGGGGGTCATCATCACCCGACGCCGCCTCGGCGCCCTCCTCCTGCCGTAACCGGGCACCCCGGGCGACCGGTACCGTAAGGGCCGATTTTCCCGATTGCCAGAGGACCGGACCCAATGAACATCGTCGTCAGCAACGTCAAAGGCGGGGTGGGCAAGACCACCACCTCCGTGTACCTGGCCGCCGCGGCCGCACGCCGCGGACGCGGCCCCGTGCTGCTGGTCGACGCCGACCCGCAGGGATCGACCGCCGAGTGGTACGAGGTCGATCCGCTCGAGGGCGTCGAACTGGTCGAGGGTCCCTCCGTGCGGACCGTCACCAAGGCCATGAGCCGGGAGGACGGGATCGTCGTCGTCGACACACCCCCGGGGGAAGGCAACGTCGTGCAGGCGGCCCTCGGTCGGGCGGACGCCGTCGTCATTCCCACGCGGGCCGGCGGGGTGGAGCCGAACCGAGTCGTCACGACGCTCGAGATGACGCCCAGCGACATCCCTGCCGGCGTGGTCATCTGCTCGGCCCGCCTGGGCACGAACGATCTCGATGCGACGGTGGCGTGGTGGACCGAGCTCAAGGTGCCGGTGTGGGGGATCGTCCCCGAGCGGGTCTCCATCGCCAGCGGTCCGGCGGCGGCGCTGGCGATGGAGGGTCTCGAGCTTTACGGCAAGGTGTTGAAGAAGGCGACCGCGAAGAATCGGTGAGCGGCGCCGCTCAGAGAACGGACAACGCCTGCAGCTTGGCGTGGAACCTGCTGTCGACCCAGGCCACCGGGGCCTTGCCATGGAGTTGGCCGGTCAGTTCGGAGAGGAACCACCGTCGGACGGCCACGCTCGCCGGCGAGGCCGGCAGAGTCAAGAGCCGCTGGGCCAACCCGAACTCGTCGGCTTCGTCGAGCATGGCGTCGTAGAACTCAACGGACACCACCGCCGCCTGGGGCAGCTCGAGCGTCCAGTCGAAAGAATCGACCTTGTCGTCGAGGGCGGTTTGCCACATGTCGTCCATGCCTGGCCCGAGGCCGTTGAAACGGGTGCCGATCTGCGACACCAAGACGGCCAGGCGCTCCGGCAGGTGCGGTGCGCCTGGCGCGTGGTCTGACCGCTCCTTCATGAGCCGCAGCTCGCGGAAGAGGGCCTCGTACTCTTCGCTCGACTTCTGCAGCAGCGCCACCGGTATGCCCAGCAGCCGGATCGTCTGGTCGTGCGGGTCAGCCGCGTCACCGTGGAGGTCCGATCGCGTGATCCCCGTGAGGTCGAAACGGAAGCTGCCATCGGAAATGCTGGTGGGCTCGACGGGGAAGTCGACCGGGAGCTCGAACCATACGATCTTGCCGCCGTCGACCGCCTGGACGCCCCAACTCGACGCCAAGGTGCTGAAGAGCGTCAGACCACGACCGGTGGCCGCGTCCTTGCCGTACTCCTTGACGGACGGGAAGGCGGGGTTGCCGTCGGCAACGTCCACCCTGATGCGGTCAGGAAGGGTGTGCAAGGTGATGCACATCGGTGTCGCCGCGTGCAGCACCGCGTTGGTGACCAGCTCGGAAGTGAGGAGGGTGGCGCATGCCGTCACCTCCGCCGGTAGATCGCGGAGGTGCGCCGCGATCCAGTGGCGCGCCACGGGCGTGCTTTCGACCACTGGTTCGAGGTGCAGAGTTGACATGCCATCACGTGACGTACCCACTGGCGGCGCGGTTATGCGCCCATGAGCGATTCCGGTGTAGTTGAGGCAGAGGACGACGACGTCGTCGGTGCGCTTCTCGTCGCTCAACATGGACGCGAAGGTGACCGCGGGATGTTCCGGCCATCCCGCCCGCGCAATGACGGTTGCCGTGTTGGCCAATCGCTCCATGCCGTGCGTGATGACCTCACCGCGGCGTTCGATCAGCCCATCGGAGTACATGATGAGCGAATCGCCGGAGTCGAGGACGAGCTCGTCCCGGGGCCGGGGCGCGCCGCTCAACCCGGCCGCGATGAGCAGCGTGCGCTGCATGGGGCAGAAGGTGGCACTCCCGTCGGCACGGACCACCAGCGGCGGGGGGTGACCGGCGTTGCTCAGGACAACCCGACCGGTGGAGGGAGTGATCGTCCCGACGACGGCAGTGACGACACGGTCTTCGACGAGCGTGTCGAAGAGGCGGTCCAACGACGAGAGCACTTCCGTCGGTGAGAGGCCGGAGACCGCGTAGGCGCGGATCGCGCTGCGCACCTGCCCCATCAGCGCGGCCGCCGGGGCTCCTTTGCCCATGACGTCGCCGACGCTGAAGAAGACGGCGTCGGCGCCCAGCTCGAAGACGTCGTACCAGTCACCTCCTGCGTAGGTCCCCGCGACTCCTGCTCGGTACTCGGCGTCGAGCGAGAGACCCTCGACGTCGGGCAGTGAATCCGGCAGGACCGCACGCTGCAGGACGTCCGCGACGACATGTTCCCGCTGGAACCGCGTGGCGTTGGACAGGGCGACCCCGGCCCGGCTGGCCACCTCGGTGGCGAGTGAGACGTCGTCCGCCTCGAAGAGCCGGCCGGGCCCGTCCACGAAGGTCATCACGCCGATGACCTCGCCGTTCGCGGTCAACGGTACGGATAGTGCGGTTGACACACCCGGTGGTTCCGCGCCCTCCTCACCCTCGTGAAGGGGCGCCAGTTGCGTACGGCCCGTGCGGAAGGCGACGGCGGCCGGCGCGTCGGAGGCGAACGGGAGGATGTCCCGTCCGGTGTCGTCGGCACCGGGGCGCCGCGGCAATGCGGGACCGGGCTCGCGCACGTCGAGCCGGACGAGCCCGCTCTCGCCGGGGACCTGGACCGAGCACGAGTCGGCCAACCGTCCTTCGACCAGGCTCATGGTGCGCCGGATCACGGTCGTCGGCTCCAGACTGGAGCTCAACAGCCGCGTCACCTCCGAGAGGAGAGACAGTCGCTCGCGTCCCGCCTCCGCGTCGCGGAGCGCCTCTCGTTCGTGCTGGAACACCTGGGCCCGTTCCAGGGCCTGTGCGGTCAGCCCCGCCAGGGTCGAGAGGAACCGCAGATCGGGCTCGCTCGGCTCGGGTTGGCCCACGAAGGCGAGGGAGAGGACCCCGAGAGCGCCGACGCTGCCGATGAGAGGCTCGCTGACGATCGTCACGGGCTTTGGGAGATCGGGCAGGACACGGGCGACGATCTCTGTGTCGAGGTTCTCGCGCACCTGGTCGTCGGGGAGGCCGGCCATGACGGTCTCGCCGCGGGTGAAACAGACGCCAGCGGCGCTCCCCTGTAGGGGCACCATGGTGCGGGCCAGGAGCGCCGGGTGCCCGCTGCTGGCGAGGCAGGCGAGACCGCGCTCACCCTCGGCGGGCACGCGCACCACCGCGGATTGCGCGCCCAGGGCGCGGCGGCCGCCGGCAATGGCCGCATGGGCCACGTCGCCCGGTGTCGTGGCGGCAGCCAGCGCCGAACTGAGTTGATGGAGATGCTGGCTGCGCTCCAGGTTGACGAAATCGTTGAGGGTCAGCCGGGCACGCTCGACGGCCTGGGCCGCCGCGCCGGTGATCGTGAAGAGGAAGGTGCGGTCGGACTCGGCGATCTCCCGGTCGTCGTCCCAATGGACCACCACCGCTCCGATGGTGTGGTCGGACACGACCAGGGGGATGATGGCGAGGGCCCGATAGCGCTTCGACTCGAGGGCCGTGAAGATGTCGGGCCGATCCCGCTGCAGGTCGTCGATGGTCTCAGCAAAAAAAGCGATGTTGTGACCCAGGACCGGCCCGTCGATCTGCAGCGAGGCCAGCACGCCGTCGGTCGGGTCGTCGGGGTCGTACCCGAAGCGGCGCAGCGTGCGCAGGATCCCGCGCTCGTCGAGCAGGGCGAAGGTGGATGCATCCACGCGCAACTCATCTCGCATGGCTGCAAAGACGGCGTCGGCCACCTGGGCCGGGTCGGCGGCGGTCGTGAGCGCACGTGCCATGGTCTGCATCCGCTGCGCCGTCTCGGCCGCGACGCGCCGCCGCCTCTCGTTCCTGGTTTCTGAGCGGGCCGTCCAGAGCTGGAGGTTCCGCTGGCCGCGCAGGTACGAGATCCACATCGCGACCGCGGTTGCCGCCAGCATCGTCACGACACGCAGCAGGTGGTTCAGCTGGCCGTAGCTGTGCGGAGGCGTGCTGATCACGAGGGCGAAGAACGCGGTCAGGATGCCGACGAGGGCTACCCGCGAGGGACGTGCGAAGGGTGCGGCGATGAAGGGGGAGAGGGCCAGGAGCCCGATGAGCGAGACGCTGCCGCCGTAGACGGCGAACACGATCGCCACCGCGGAAGCCCAGACCAGGGCGAGAAGGGTCGCAACGGCCTCGGCCCGGTCCACGCGGGCGCTCCGAGGGGTGGTCGAAAGCTGCTCGTCTCCTGGTTCGGGCACGTACTCTCCCCCTGGTCGGCGGGCTCCCGTCAAACGCTATTCCCTGGCGGGACGGCTCCATCCAACTCCCGCCGCTCACCGGGGTTGTACGGCAACTCCGTACCCCGGCGGTCCATGGAGGAAACCCCGGTGGCCGCCTGGAGGTTTAGTTTCGGCGCCGGGCGGCTATAGAACGGATGGCCAATCGGCATTGCACGTCGTCCTCGGGGTGGCGGAGGATGAGCCCACGGGAGGGCGGAGTGGAACAGGATTTTCACATCGAGGAGCGGGCTGGCTCGACACCTCCGGTGGTCGCGGTGAGCGGCGAAATCGACGTCGCCACGGCGCCACAGCTCCGGGAGTGCCTGCACAGCGTGATCGCGCGGGGCGAGGCGACGGTTGTGCTCGACCTGCTGGGGGTGACCTTTCTGGACTCCACGGCGCTGGGCGTCCTGGTGGGCGCCCTCAAGCGGTGCCGTGAGCTGGGAGGCGAGCTGCACGTCGTGGTGGCAGACCCGCGCATCGTCAAGATCTTCGAGATCACCGGCCTCACCAGTGTGTTCACCATCGCCGACTCGCTGGAAGCGGCGGGAGCGGCGTGACGGAGACGACGGACCGGCTCGAGAACGGCGATCGCATTGAGCTGAGGTTTCCGGCCCGAGGTGATCTCATTGTGCTCGCCCGGCTGGTCACGAGCGCCATCTCCGCCCGTGCCGGATTCGACATCGAGGAGCTGGAGGACCTCCGGCTCGCTGTCGGCGAGCTCTGCCTCCTGACATTGCAGGGGAGCGACGCGCAGCACGGAGACCTCCGCCTCGAGCTCAGCGTGCTCGGCGACGCCATTGAGGTCGTGTGCACCCTCGAGCGGGCCGAGGTGGCAAAGGCACCGGAACCCGAGGCCGACGAGGTCGCCCGACTGAGCGAGCAGATCCTCGACGCGCTGGTGGACGAACATGGACGAGAGAGTCAGGACGGGTCGGTCCGCGCCTGGCTCCGGAAGCGCCGGGGGGGGCATGCGGAGTGACGGACGGCCGGGAAGACGATCCCGGGCCACTGTCGGACGTCGCCGAATCTGATCGTCCAGCCCTCGATCCTGCTGCACGCGAAGAGCTGATCACCGCCAACCTGGGGTTGGCCCATCAGCTGGCCCGGCGCTTTCTGCACCGCGGCGAGCCGCTGGACGACCTCGTCCAGGTGGCGTCGGTGGCACTGGTCAAGTCGGCCGACCGCTTCGACCCGTCCCGCGGCGTCGACTTCGCTGCCTTCGCCACCCGCACCATCATCGGCGAACTGAAGCGGCACTTCCGGGACAAGGGCTGGGCCGTGCGCGCCAGTCGCCGCGTGCAGGAGCTCTACCTCGAGCTCGGGCATGCCTCGGGCACGCTGGTGCAGCAGCTCGGCCGCAATCCGACGGTGGCCGAGCTGGCCGAGGCCACCGGCGCGAGCGAGGAAGCCGTCATTGAGGCGATCGAAGCCGGGCAGGGCTACCGGGCCGCCTCCATCGACGCATCCGAGAGCGAGGACGACCCACTTTCGGCGCGACTGGGGGAGGAGGACAGCAACTTCCACTCGGTGGAAGACCGCGCGCTCCTTGGCCCGGCCCTGGCCACCCTGCCGGTGCGTGAGCAGTCGATCCTGCGCATGCGCTTCGTCGAGGGGCTGACCCAGTCCGAGATCGCGGCCGCCGTCGGCGTGAGCCAGATGCACGTCTCCCGCCTGCTCTCGTCGAGCCTGCAGAAGCTACGCGAAGGCATCGGGCAGTCCGAAGGCACCCGCCGCTGACTTGGTGGCGATTTCGGGCACCGAACCGCCCCTTGGACATCGAAACCGTAGGCGAGAGAGAATTCCGGGTCCGGGATGAGCAGAATTTTCAGGAAACTCTGGAGAAATTCTGCCCGGCGTGAGTATGGTGCAGGCCAGTCCTGTTGGAACGACGCACCAGTCCTGGAACGAACGGAGCGCCCATGGTCCATCTCGATGCCGCACTGGCCAAAGAAGAGGACCTCGGCGACAAGGGCCTCAAGAGCGGAGCGCTCGGGCTGTTCTCGTCGGTTGTCGTCGGGGTGGCGTCGACGGCTCCCGCCTACAGCCTGGCCGCGACCCTCGGGTTCGTTGTCATCGCCATCAACGGGCTGCAGGCGCCGATCATCGCCATCCTGGCGTTCGTCCCGATGCTGTTCGTCTCCTACGCCTACAAGGAGCTGAACAACGCCGACCCCGACTGCGGCACGACATTCACCTGGGCCACCCGCGCCTTCGGGCCCAAGTCGGGGTGGTTCGGCGGGTGGGGGATCGTGGCGGCGGACATCCTCGTCATGGCGAGTCTGGCCCAGATCGCCGGCCAGTACGTGTTCCTGTTGTTCGGCGCGAGCAGCATCGGCGGCAATCCCTCCAGCACCTGGGTCCTTCTGGTCGGGGTGGCATGGATCGTGGTGATGACGGCCATCTGCTACGTGGGCGTGGAGATCTCTGCCAACATGCAGAAGGTCCTCCTGGGCGTCGAGGTGGTCGTGCTGGTGATCTTCTCGGTCGTCGCCTTCGTCAAAATTGGGACCGGCAAGGCGCCGGCCGGGCACCTGACGCCGAGCGCGCAGTGGTTCAATCCGTTCCACAATCTGGGCTTCACCAGCTTCATGGTCGGGTTCTCGCTCATGTTGTTCATCTACTGGGGCTGGGACACCGCCGTCTCGGTCAACGAGGAGACCAAGGATTCGACCCGCACGCCAGGACGGGCGGCAGTGATCTCGACGCTCATCCTCCTCGCCACGTACGCCATCGTCATCGTGGCCTCCCAGTCCTACGCCGGCATCGGCTCAACGGGCATCGGGCTCTCCAACTCGGCCAACTCGGGCGATGTGCTCAATTCTTTGGGCTCGTCGGTCTTCGGCACTTCGGGGATCGGGGCGATCATGGTCAAGCTGCTGCTCTTGATGGTGCTCACCTCGGCGGCGGCATCGACACAGACCACGATCCTGCCCACGGCCCGCACCACGCTTTCCATGGCGGCCTACAAGGCGATCCCGGACGCGTTCGGCAAGGTGCACAAGCGCTTCCTCACGCCCACCACGTCAACAGTGGCGATGGGGGCGGTCTCCATTGCGCTCTATGTGGCGATGAACTACCTGTCCAACGGGAGCAGCGTCATCGGGGACTCCGTGTCCGCCCTTGGGGCCATGATCGCCTTCTACTACGGGCTCACCGGCTTCGCCTGCGTGTGGTTCTACCGCAAGAGCCTGAGGGAGAGCGCCCGTAGCTTCTGGCTCCGCGGCGTCCTCCCACTGCTCGGTGGCCTCATTCTCTGGTTCGTCATGGTGTGGTTCATTTGGTACAACTGGGTCACCCCCAGCAACAGCTACACCACCTGGACCATCCCGGGCACGCACAAAGTCCTCGGCGGCGTGTTCGTCCTGATCGTCCTTTCGTTCCTCCTCGGCGTCGTCCTCCTGGTGACCTACCGGTTCGTCCGTCCCGACTTCTTCCAGGGCAAGACGCTCAACCGCGACACGCCGACCCGGGTGCCCGACGACATCGGTATCCCCGTCGGACTGTTCGGCATCGAGCCGTTCCCGGACGCCGACGGCCACGCCAAGCACGAGGTCCCCGAATCGTCGGGTCCCACGCCTCCTGCGTAGCGGCGAGCGGAGCCGCCGGCTGATCCGGTAGACCGTGGCGGAGGCCGCGAGCGGCCGGACGCGACGACAGGTGGAGGCTCCATGAGCAAGAGACTGGAAGGCACCGTCGCCCTCGTGACGGGGGCGAGCAGTGGTATCGGTGAGGCCACGGCGGTGGCCCTGGCCGAGGAGGGGGCGACGATCGCGCTCGTGGCCCGGCGCCGCGATCGGCTGGAGGCGTTGGCCGAGCGCATCGGCGGCCCGGGGAAGGCCCTCGTGATCGAGGCCGACATCACGGACCAGGCTCAGGCCGAGGGCGCCGTCGCCGGCACGGTGGCGGAGCTGGGACGGCTGGACCTGCTGGTCAACAACGCGGGAGTCATGCTGCTCGGCCCCATCGTCGGTGCGCCCGTCGAAGAGTGGCAGCGCATGGTCGAGCTGAACGTCCTCGGCCTTCTCTACTGCACGCACGCCGCGCTGCCGCACCTGCTGTCTGCGGCCGAGGGCGAACCGCGCTCGGTGGCCGACATCGTCAACGTCAGCTCGGTGGCCGGGCGGGTGGCCCGTTTGAATAGTGGCGTCTACAACGCCACCAAGCACGGCGTCGGGGCCTTCAGTGAGTCACTCCGCCAGGAGGTCACCGCCCGCCACGTGCGTGTGACCCTCATTGAGCCGGGAGCGGTCGCCACCGAGCTCGCCTTCCACAACCGGCCCGAGATCCTGGAGGGCATGGCCCAGACCTTCGGAGGCATTGAAATCATGCATGCCGAGGACATCGCAGAGAGCATCCGGTACGCCGTGACCCAACCGCGGCGTGTCGTCGTCAACGAGATCCTGATCAGACCGACCGAACAGGAACGCTGACATCGAACGGGTCTCCGTCGTCGGGTGTTCGGGCTCGGGGAAGACGACCCTGGCCCGTGCACTGGCCCGCGCCCTGCAGGCGCCGTGCATCGAGCTCGACGCCATCTTCCACCAGCCGGGGTGGACGCCGCTCGACGACGACACCTTCCGGACACGGGTCATGGAGGCCACCGAGGCCACGCGGTGGGTCGTCGATGGCAACTACTCGGTCGTCCGCGAGCTGGTCTGGGAGAGGGCCGACACCATCGTGTGGTTCGATCTTCCGTACGCAGTCGTCATGGGCCGCACCGTCTGGCGCACCGTCCGGCGCGTGGTCGCGCGGCAGGAACTGTGGAACGGGAACAGGGAGCCCTGGTCCAACCTGTACTCGTGGAACCCGCGGAAGTCGATCATCGCCTGGTCGGCCACCCGACACGGGGTCTACCGTCAGCGCTACGGCGACGCCGAGCGCGACCCGCGCTGGGCGGGGAAGGAATTCTTCCGCCTGCACGCGCAGCGCGAGGCCGATGCACTCCTCGCCGCGGTGACGGCCGCTTCAAGGAAAGATGCGTGACATATGGACCTGGAACTGGCTGGCAAGAGCATCCTGATCACCGGCGGTACGGACGGGCTCGGCCTGGCCCTCGCCACCCGACTGGCCTCCGAAGGTGCTGCCGTCGGCGTCTGCGGACGCGACGAGGAGCGTCTGCGTGCCGCCGAGGCGGCCGTCCGAGGGGTGGGCGGTGACGTGTTGGCGCAGAGGGCCGACGTCTCGGAGGCCCCTGACATCGAGGCCTTCGTCGAGGCCGCCCTGGCGCGTTGGGGCCGTATCGACGGGATCGTCCACAACGCGGGGCGATCCTCGGGCGGCACCATCGAGGCGCTGGACGACGCGGCCTGGGAATCCGACCTCCAGCTCAAGTTGATGGCCGCGGTGCGGCTCACCCGGCTGGCCCTCCCACACCTGCGGATCACCAACGGCTCCGTCTTGTTCACCCTGGCCGTGTCGGCCAAGGCACCCGGCGCATCCAGCGAGCCGAGCTCGGTCACCCGCGCCGCGGGGATGGCGTTGATGAAGGCGCTCTCCAAGGAGCTGGCGTCGGACGACATCCGGGTCAACGCCATCCTCATCGGGCTCATCGAGAGTGGGCAGTGGGTCCGCATGGCGGCCAACGCTGGGATCGGACTGCGCGAGTTCTACGAGCGCTTCGCCATCGATGCGGGAGTTCCGCTCGGCCGATTCGGTCGCGCCGCCGAGTTCGCCGACCTCGGCTGCTACCTGCTGTCGGCACGCGCCTCGTATCTGACCGGGGCGGCGATCAACCTCGACGGGGGCCTGTCCCCGTCGGTCTGAGGCTCAGTTGTAGCCCTCGGTCTCGGTGGTGTCGCCGGTCCCGGCCGGCTCCAGCCCGACGGTGAAGCCGTCGATCATGTCCAGACGAGTGAGGGCGTCGACGTGAGGGCGGCCGTCGCCACCCCACTTGGCCCGGGCGGCCCGGCGGGCCGATTCCATGTCCTCGGCTACGACGAACACCACTTCGTGGTCTTCGCCCATCCGGCCCGCGGCGAGCTCACCGCCCAGGAACGCTGCGAAGAGATGCACGCGCGGCATCGTAGCGAGTACGAAGGGACGTATGAGTCCAGACAATCTGCAGGGAAGCACCATCGTCGTCACCGGGGTCACGGGGCAGGTGGCGCGCCCGTTGGCGAAGGCCCTGGCCCGCGACAACCGGGTCATCGGAGCGGCCCGCTTCAGCGACGCCGCGGCGCGGGCCGAGCTCGAGGCCTCCGGCGTCGAGTGCGTGCCGGTGGACCTGGTGTCCGGCGACATGGGCCAACTGCCCCAAAACGCCGAGTATGTCCTCCACTTCGCCGTGGCCAAGACCAACGACTGGGAGAAGGACCTGGCCGCCAACAGCGGTGGCCTGGCGTACCTCATGGAGCACCACCGCAACGCCCGCGCTTTCCTGCACTGCTCGTCAACTGCGGTCTACAAGCCCGAGGGGCACCGCGTCTTCGACGAGGACGGGCCGCTCGGGGACAACCATGGCGTGTGGCCGTTCCTCCGCACCTACAGCATCTGCAAGATCGCCGCGGAAGGCACGGCCCGCTGGGCTGCGGAGCGATTCGGGCTCCCGACCACGATCGCGCGGTTGTCCGTGCCCTATGGCGACAACGGCGGTTGGCCGGCGATCCACCTGCACATGATGTTGAACGGCTCGGCCATTCCGGTTCACGTGGACGCGCCGAGCATCTACCACCCGCTCCACGCCGACGACATCCTGGCCATGGTGCCGCGGCTCCTGGCCGCCGCCTCGGACCCGGCGGTGACCGTCAATTGGGGTGGCAGCGAGCCGGTCAGCATTGAGGAGTGGTGCACGTACCTGGCTGGCCTGGCGGGAACCGAAGCGCGCTTCGAGCCGACGGCACAGACCATCGACAGCGTGCAGATCGACACGACGCGCATGCACGAGCTGGCGGGGCCCACCGGCGTTCCCTGGCGCGAGGGCATGCACCGCATGGCCAAGGCCCTGCATCCCGACCTCGTGCGGTGAGCGCCGATCCGGCCGGGCTCCCCGGCCCCGTCCGCTTCACCCGATGCGATCCCGAGGAAGAGCCCGCCTCGGCGCTGCTGGCGGCCATGCGCGCCGAGCTCGTCGGCGCCTACGACAACGCCAGCCGTCTCGACAACCCGCCGCTCCTTCCGGCCGAGCTGCGAGCTCCCGGAGGGGCGTACTACGTCGGGTACGAGGGCTCCGAGGCCGTCGCGGGCGGGGGGCTGCGCCGCCTCGGTGACGGAGTGGCGGAAATCAAGCGGATGTACGTGCGCCCAGAGGCCCGCTCACGCGGTGTGGCGGCCGCACTCCTGCGCACGCTCGAGGAGGCGGCCCGGGCAATGGGGTACGCACGCGCCCGCCTCGACACCGGACCGAAACAGGTGACCGCCCAGCGCCTGTACCGCGCCGCCGGTTACACAGAGATCGCTCCGTACAACGACAACCCCTTCGCCTGCTTCTGGGGAGAGAAGCGACTGGAGTGATGCGCCCGCGTGGCGGCGCATCCGGACGGAGTTGCGATCCTGCGCGTTGAACGGGGAGCCTGACGGCATGTCGGGACAGGCGCCCGTGGGCGACGACGCCAGGCCTCCCGAGGAGGCTCGCCTCCCGTTCTGGCAACGGTGGGCCTGGACGCTCCGAATGAACAGGTCCATGGCGTCGCCCTTCATCGGTCTGGTCTGTGCGGCCTCCATCGGAGGGCCACTGGCCGTCGGCATCGCCACGGGCTATCCCCGGGCCGGTGGTTGGGCGGCCGTCGGCGCCTTCTTCACGGACATGGCGGTGTTCCAACCCGGCCACCGGTTCCGGGCGAGGATCGTGGCCGGTACGGGCGTGCTGGTGGCGATCGGGGCCTTCCTGGGCGCGTTGTGCGGCATCCGCGGCATCGCCATCTACCCCGTCGTGGCCCTCTGCACTTTCGGGGCGGGACTGCTCGTGGAGTTAGGCCCGCAGGCCGCATTGATCGGCGTCGCTGCGGTGACCTCCCTCGTGTTCTCCGCCTCGTTCGATGTCTCCGCGACCGAGGCGCTGGTGGTCGGCGGCGTCACGCTGCTCGGTGGACTGTTCACGGCCGCTCTGGCTGTCGTGGCGCGGCATGGCCTTGCCCGTTACGCCGATCCGACCCGCCACTCCGGCGCCAGGGGATGGGCGTGGGCACGCCACGTGGCGACGACGATGCGGCGGTCCACGCACGTGCGGTCGGTCCCCTTCTGGCATGCCGCCCGCCTGACGTCGGCTGCCCTCGCCGGCACGGTGCTGTTCCGGGTCACCAATCCGGGTGACGGGTTCTGGATCCCCGAGGCGGCCCTCTTCATCATGCGACCCGACCGCCAGCTCACCAGACGGCGGGCCGTGCTGCGGATCATCGGGAGCGTGGCCGGGGCCGCCTTGACTACCCTGGCCCTCGTTGCGCTACGGCCCGACCCGACGCTGCTGGCAGTGCTGGCGGTCGCCGCCAGCGGCATTGCCTTCTCGGTGCAGCGGGTGAACTTCGGCCTCTACATCACGTTTGTCACGTGCATCTTCGTCCTCCTCACGGCCTTCGGCGGGCTGCCGGCACGCACGGCCATCTCGAACCGGGTGGTGGACAACCTCATCGGCTCGGCGTTGGCCGTCGCGGCGCTCTGGCTCTGGCCTTCGCGCCCACGCCGCACGGCGGCGTCGGAGCCCTGACCGCGAACGACGCGGTGCGGACCTGGGCCTAAAAGGTCCAGACCTCCACGACCTGCCCGGTCTCGGGCTGCCCACCCGTTCCCTCGTACGTGGCGCGGGCGACCTCGTTGTCGTGGTCGGTGATCACCCACATGCCGTAACACCCGGCATCGCGGGCCAGCGCGGCCAGGCGCTCTACCAGCGCGCGCCCGATGCCCCGGCGGCGGAAGGGCTCGTCGACGGCGAGCTCGTAGAGGAACATCTCGGTCCCCTTGTCGGGATGCGTGACCTCCACGCCACTCACGAAGCCCACGGCCCGTTGGTCCTCGTAGGCGATCAGGAGGTGGTGACCGCCTTCGGCCAAGAAGCGCGTCGTGGCGTCGGGCCGTGCCGGTCCGTCGAACAGGTGGGAGGCCGCCGCCACGAGTCCGTCGTCACCGGGGCGGAGCACCCGGATCTCCATGGCAGTCTCCTCGTGCTCAGCCGCGGCGCGGACGAGCCTGGAGCGCCGCCCAGGCCATGAGCAGCTGCAGGGGGAGCCGACCCCAGGCGACGGCACGGCTGTCGGAGGGTCCGGTGTTACGCCCCGAGCCGGCATCGAGCGCCATCTGGAGGTTGGCCGGGAACACGACCGCCAGCGTGGCGAGGCTGGCGGCGGTCGCCCAGCGCGTGCGCCGGATCAGACCGGCGGCGCACACGAGCTCGACCACCCCGCTCGCGTAAATGAGGTTGGTGTGGTGCTTCTCGGGGATGGCGCGCGGCATGATCGACGCGAAGGCCTGGGGGCCGACCAGGTGCACGAGCCCGCTGCCCACGAAGAGAGCGGCCAGCGCGTCAGGGGCGCGACGCCGGAGGCGAACCATGGGCGGGACTGTACTGTGGCGGCGTGCCTACCCAAGTGACGATCGTCGGCGGCGGGAGCTACCAGTGGGGCCCGGAGCTGATGGCCGACCTCTTCGGGACGCCGGCCCTCGCCGGCATGCATCTCGTGCTCGAGGACATCGACCCCGCCCCGCTCCCCAAAATGGAGGCGCTGGCCCACAAGCTGAACGACGCCATGGAGGCCAAGGCGACGATCGCCACCACCACCGATCTCCACGCAGCGCTCGACGGGGCCGATTTCGTCATCGTGTGCATCTCGACGGGCGGCTTCCGCTCCATGGCCGTGGACCTCGAGGTGCCGGCCACCCACGGCATCACCCAGACGGTGGGGGACACCGTGGGGCCCGGCGGCATCAACCGTGCGCTGCGCAACGTCCCGGTTCTCGTCGGCATCGGCAAGGCCATGGAAGAGCGCTGCCCGGAAGCCTGGCTCTTCAACATCACCAACCCCATGACGGTGCTGACCCGCTCGGTGTGCCGGGAGACCAGCATAAAGACGGTGGGCCTCTGCCACGAGGTGGGCAACTTCTGCATGGACCTGGCCATCGCCCTGGGCCGGCCCTTCGAGGCGGTCACGGCATCGGTGACGGGAGTCAACCACTTCCCGGTGCTGACCGCGCTCGACGTCGACGGCGCTGACGGTTTCGACGCCCTGCGTTCGCTGGTCGACGAGGTGGGCGGCCTCGGGTCGCTGACCCCCTACCCCGGCCGCCCCGAGGCGGAGAAGTTCTCCAAGCTCGACTTCGCCCAGCGGCACCTCTTCAAGCTGACGTTGCTCGAGCGCTGGGGGACGTTCCCCGCGGCCGGTGACCGCCACATCGCCGAGTTCGTCTCGTTCGCACTCACCCCCGAGTCCGAGTGGGGCGCGGCCTACAACATTGAGCTCAGCCCGATTGCGCGGCGCGAGCAGCACCAGGCGGAGTACGTCGCCGATGTCGACGCCTGGCTGGCTGGGACCAAGACGTTGCAGACCTGGCAGTCGGGCGAGCTGCCCTCGCCCATGATGCAGGCCATGCTGACGGGCGAGCCCTTCGAGGCGCCCGTGAACATCCCCAACACCGGTCAGGCCGTCGGCATGCCGGCCGACGCGGTGATCGAGTCGATCTGCGTCATCGACGGCGACGGTATCCGTGGCCGCGATCAGACGGCCCTACCGACCCCGTACGACGAAATCGTCCGCCGCCACATCGCCACGCAGGAGCTCACCGTCGAGGCCGCGCTGCGCGGCGACCGCACGCTGGCGGGGGAGGCCTTTGCCCTCGACCCGCTGGCGGGGCGGGGCGACCTGCACACCACCGACGCCATGGTCGACGAGCTCCTCTCGGGCACGGCGGAGTGGCTGCCCCAGTTCGCCGCCCGCTGACCGCCACGTCGGGAGGGACACGTATGCGCATCGGATTCATCGGGCTCGGGGCCATGGGCCTGCCCATGGCCGGCCACCTGGTGGCGGCCGGGCACGACGTCACCGTCGCCTCGCGGAGCCGCGGGCCGATCGACGCCGTGGTGGCGCTGGGCGCAGCCGACGGGGGATCGCCGCGCGGCGTGGCCGAGGCCGCCGACGTCGTCATCCTGTGCGTCCCCAACTCGCCCGAGGTGACCCAGGTGATCGACGCCATGCTGCCGGCGCTCGGCCGGGGCCAGACCGTCATCGACACGTCGACCATCGACCCCGAGGTGGAGCGGGCCCAGCACGCCCGGGTGGGGGAGACCGGGGCGCGCTACCTCGACGCGCCGCTCTCGGGCGGCACGGCGGGCGCGCAGAAGGGCACGCTCACGCTGATGGTCGGTGGAGACGCCGACACACTGGCAGACATGGAGCCGGCACTGCGTCCCTTTGCAGGCCTGGTGGTGCACGTCGGCGGGCCGGGCATGGGCCAGGTGGTCAAGTTGTGCAACCAGGTGATCTACGCCGCGCAGATGACCGCGACGGCCGAGGCGACCGCCATGGCGTCCCGCTCCGGGGTCGACATGGAGAAGCTGTTGCTGGTGCTCACCCACGCCACCGGCGATTGCGTGGCGGTGCGGACGCGCCTGCCCGTGCCCGGCGTGATCCCCGAGAGCCCGGCGTCGAATGACTGGCAGCCCGGCTTCATGACCGATCTCATGGCCAAGGACCTCGACCTCGCCATGGCCTACGCCGTGCGCTGCGGCGTGCCCGTGCCGACGACGGCGTCGGCACGCCAGCTGCTCACGGCCGCCAGTGCCGCCGGCTACGGCCGCGAGGACTTCTCCGCGGTGGCCAAGGTCGTGCTCGCGCTGGCCGGCGGCCAGGCATGACGGCCACAGCGCTGCCGACTCCGGCCCTCATACTGGCGGCGGACCATCGCGCCCGCGCCGTGCTCACCACCGAGAACTGGGCCGAGTTCTTCGGGTCGCTGGCGCAGGCTCTGCCCTCGTGCGACGGCATTCTCGCCACGGTGCAGCCGCTGGCCGGCCTGGCCGCAGCGGGCCACCTCACAGCACTGCACCGCACCTACCTGTCCATCAACCGCACCGGTCTTGCCGGCTCGGCCTTCGAGCTCGACGACCGTCTGGTGGCCAGCGTGCCGCGGGCCGCTGCCGACGGCTGGTCGGGCGTGAAGCACATGACCCGGATCGACCTGGAGGACCCGCTCACGGCGGCGGCGCTCGAGCTCCTGGGCCAGGTGCTCGAGCAAGCGAGCGCGGCGGGGCTCGAGGCGCTCATTGAGCCATTGGTGTGGGACGGGGGACGGATCCGCCGCGACACCGACGCCATCGTGCTGGCGGCGATCATCGCCCACGACATGGGCGCCCCCGTCATCAAGGTCCCGGTCCCCGCGGCGCCGCCCGGCGCAGAGCGCCAGCGCGCCGTGGCTCGGGTGGTGGCCAGCGTGAGCGTCCCCGTCCTCTTCCTCGGCGGCCCGCGCACCGCAGCAGGCCGCGTCCACGTCCTCGACGAGGTGCGCGACGTCATGGAGGGCGGAGGAGCGGGCATGGCCATGGGACGGACCATCTACCAGGACCCGGACCCGGCCGAGGTGGCCGGCCTGGTGCACGCGTTGGTGCACGGCCGGTGATCCTCACCATCGACTTCGGGACGTCGGTCACCAAGGTCGGCCTGTGGGGCGACGACGGCCTGGTGGCCCTGGCCCGATCCGAGCTGAGCACCAGCTACCCCCAGGTCGGCTGGACGGAGCAGGACCCGCTGCGCTGGTGGACATCGCTCGTCATCGCCTGCGCCGAAGCGCGGGCCCAGGCGCCGCTCGCCTTCGGTGCGGTCGACGTGGTGTCGTGCTCAGGCGCCCGGCAGACGTTCGTCCCGGTCAGCGCCCAGGGTGACCCGCTGGGCAAGGGCATCCTCTGGTCGGATCACCGCGGAGCCGCCGCGGCCCGCGTGCTGGCCCAGCGCATGGGGGGCGACGACATCAACCGGGCGCGCACCGGCATCCCGCTCGACGCCGGCGCCGTGGCGGCGAAGCTGGCCTGGTTGGCCGAACACCAGCCCGAGCGCCTTGAGGCAGCTCACGTGGTCCTGTCGCCGCGGGACTTGGTCGTGTACCGCATGACAGACCAACTGGTCACCGACGCCACCTTCGCCTCGCGGAGCGGCCTCTATGACTTCGACGGGAACGCCGTGCGCGAGTTGGCCGGGCCCGCGCTGGGCAAGCTCCCGAGCGTGGTGCCGTCCGACACCGTGGTCGGCCCGCTCAGGCCCGTGCCCGCCGCCGAGCTCGGGTTGCGACCGGGGATCCCCGTCGTCATCGGCGCCGGCGACCGGCAGTGCGAGGTGCTGGGCTCGGGCGCGTCGGAGTCCTATCCCATGGTGAGCTGGGGCACGACGGCCAACGTCTCGGTGCCGGTCCAGGAGCGGCCCGTCCCCTCGCCGGCCGGTGCGGTCGTCACCCGTGGCGCTGATGGCGGCTGGCTGCTCGAGGGCGGGCTCTCCGCGGCCGGGACCTTCCTGGCCTGGCTCGGCCGCCTCACCGGCCGCGACACCGAGGAGCTGGGGCGGCTGGCCGCGGAGAGCGGCCCGGGTGCCCGTGGCGTGGTCGCCGTGCCGTGGCTCGACGGTGCCCGCGCTCCGTGGTGGCGTGACGATGCCCGGGCCGGTTTCATGGGCCTGGGCGCGGCCCACGGCCCGGCAGACATGGCGCGGGCCGTGGTGGAGTCCGTGGCCTGGGACGTCGCGCGGGTGATGGAGGTCGTCACGGTGGGGCGTCTCGGCGGTTCGACCGCGGAAGGGGTGACGCTCGGCGGCGCCGGATCCGGCCTTCCGGTCTGGGTCGACGTGCTCACGTCCGTGCTCGGGTTGCCGGCCCTGCGACGCCGCTCCGGCGAGGCGGCGTCGGCCGGTGCGGCGCTCCTGGCCGGAAAGGCCTTGGGGATGGGGCTCACGCTCGACCAGATCGACCCCATTGCGGCCGTGATCGAGCCGAACCCCGCTTCCGTCGAGTTCTACCGCGCCTTGCGGCCGCAGGTGGACCACGTCGCTCTGGCCGTGCTGACCGCCACGGAGTCGCTCCCGGGATCCCAGCCACCGGACCCCTGAGTCGTGCGGGTCGCGCTGGCGTACGGACGTCACGGGACCTCGGTCGAGGTCCCCG
The DNA here is from genome assembly GCA_963794875.1 of uncultured Acidimicrobiaceae bacterium. Taxonomy (GTDB): domain Bacteria; phylum Actinomycetota; class Acidimicrobiia; order Acidimicrobiales; family RAAP-2; genus Bog-473. Next base: position 725,377 of record CAWCFG010000013.1, on the reverse strand, counting down.
ACAGCGCCGAGGTCATCGCGCCCGTGGACGAACCGGGACTGCAGGACGAGGCGGCTTCCATCACAGCGGCACTGCGACGTCCGTTGGTGGGTCCGCCACTGCACGACCTGGCTGCGGGCGCAGTGCGCGTGGCCGTGGTGTTCCCGGACCTGACGCGCCCCATGCCCAACCGGACGACGCTCCCACCGCTCCTGGCGGAGCTGGCCCGCTGCGGGGTGCCCGACGACCGCATCACGCTGCTGTGCGCGACCGGGACCCATCGGCAGGCCACCACGGCGGAGATGGAGGAGCTCGTCGGACCCGCCATCGTCGGGCGCTACGCCATCGTCGACCACGACGGCACTGATGGCGACGCACATGTCGAGGTGGGCACGGTCGACGGGACACCGGTCCTCCTCCAACGCGAGTACGTCGAGGCCGACCTGCGCATCATCACGGGCTTCGTCGAGCCGCACTTCTTCGCCGGCTTCAGCGGCGGGCCGAAAGCGGTCTGTCCCGGACTGGCCGCCAACTCGACCATTTTGGAGGCCCATCATCCGCGCCGCATCGCCGACCGGCGGGCCACGTTCGTGACCCGCACGGGCAACCCCGTGCATGACTTCGTGCGGGTCGCCACCGCGCTGGCGCCCCCGCATCTGTCGCTCGACGTCGCCATCAACCGAGCCCGTCGGGTGACGGCCGTCTTCGCCGGCCCGCTGCCGGCCGGGCACGATGCCGCCTGCTCCCATGTGCAGGCCTCTGCTGTGCGTGCCGTCGACGCGCCCTTCGACCTCGTCGTCTCGACGAACGGCGGGTACCCGCTCGACCGCAACCTGTACCAGGCCGTCAAGGGCATGGCCGCCGCCGAACGGATTGTGCGCCCGGGCGGGATCATCGTCATGGCGGCCGCCTGTGAGGACGGCGTTCCTGCCGCCGGCGCCTTCGCCCGGCTTCTGGCCGAGGCGCGGACGCCGGGCGACCTGATCGGCGCGTCGGGCGCGCCGGAGTTGGACCGCTGGCAGGCGCAAGTGCTCGGGCGGGTGCTGGCCCGGGCGGAGGTCCACCTGTGCAGCGACGGCCTCAACGGGAGCCAAGGTGCCGGTCAGCTGTTGACGGCGGCACCCGACCTCGACGCCGCCGTGGCCGCCGCGTGCGCGCGCCTCGGCCCACAGGCGCGGGTGGCCGTCATGCCCGAAGGCCCTCTGACCGTGGCGACGGTCCGTTCGACCGCCTGAGCGACCGACCGCCGGCGTCGCCCGCGTTATCGCCCACCAACCCCCCCTTCGGGGTGCACCGGATGGCAGGCGTCGACGGGCTCGATCGGCTGGCGGACTGTCCGGGCGTGGACGGCGTCGCGCTCAGCTGACCACCAGGCGCGGAGGTGGACTGGCGCAAGGGGAGCCACGAGTCCGTCTTCTCGGTGCTCGGTACCGTCCCCACCCACGAGGACATGCGGGCGCTGCGGGCGTTCGTCGACGACGAGGTCGCGGTCACCTACGGCTGAGGCGAGGCGGCGTCACCTTCCCTGACGCAGGTGTCAGAGATAGAGTCCCCAGCCGGTGACCGACGATCCGCTGTTCGACTTCGCCGTCCCGGAAGACCTCCTGCGCGAGGCGGTCTCCCAGGTCAAGGACACCGAGGTCGTCGCTGACCTGGAGGTCATGCCCGGAACGGGGGAGGGCAAGCCGCCCCCACTGATCGGCATCCTGCGGAGCTCGGGCTACGCCCCTCTGGTCCTTCTGACGGCGGCGGCGTTGGTGCCGGGCACGTTCGGCAACGGGATCAACCTCATCGGCAAGAACCTCGAGACGTCGTTTCATATGTCCAACGCGTCCCTCGGCGCCGTTGCCTTCATCGCCCAGGTGTCGCAGCTCCTCTGGGCCGTGCCGCTGGCGGTGTGGGCCGACCGCGGGAGCCGCAAGGTGGTGGCGGCCGTCGCCCTGCTGATCTTCGCCGGCTTCGGCGCCCTCATGGCGATCTCGCCCAACGTCTGGTGGTTCGCCTTCTTGTATCTCGCCGCATCGGTGGGCACCGGCGTCAACAACACGGTGCACAACTCGTACCTCTCCGACGCCTACCCGACCGAGTCACGCGGTCGGATCTTCAGCTGGCACAACCTGTCCGACCCGCTGTCGCAGACGATCGGCATCCTGATCTTCGGCTACGTGGTGACGGTCGCGCACAGCTGGCGCTACGGCCTGCTGGTCGCGCTGGCCGGCATTCCGATCGGCTTCGCCCTCTTCACGCTCCGTGAGCCCGAGAAGGGCGCCAACGAGAGCAGTCACATCCTCAAGGCCTCGGGGATGGACCTGCACACGCAACAGGAGAAGGCACCGCGCGTCCTGCTGGGCTCGGCGGTGACCAGGCTGTTACGGATCCGCTCCCTCTATTACGAGCTCGTGGCCGTGGCCATCCTCGGTTTCGCCGGGACCGGCGCCCCCCTGTTCGGCAACTTGTTCTTCATCGACAAGTTCCACCTCGACACGGCATCACGCAGCGAGGTGTACGCCATCATCGGCCTGGCTGCCTTCCTGGGCCTTCCGCTGGCCTATGTCTTCGGTGACCGCTACTTCCGTCGCGCGCCGCAGCGCCCACTCGTGATCGCCGGCATCTGCATCACGCTCTACGGCGGGCTCTTCGTCCTGTCGCTCTACGTGCCCCAGCTCTGGATGGTGGTGACGCTGCAATTCTTGGCCAGCGCCGCCGTCTCGCCGCTGGCAATCTGCATCTTCCTGACGCTGGCGGCCACCGCGCCGCCCGAAATGCGCACCATCTGCTTCGCCATGTTCGGCGTCTACTCACTCGTCTTCGGCGGCTTCACCGGATCGGTGTTGCTCGGGGCGGTGTCCGACGCCATCGGCGGCCTGCACGGCATCATCGTCGCCCTCACCATCATCTTCCCGGTCTGCGCAGTGGGCGGCCTGCTCCTCGTCATCGGGTCGCGCAGCGTGCGCCGCGACATCACCCTCGTCATCGAGGACGTCATCGAGCGCTACACCGAGGGCAAGCGGCGCCAGAGCGGCGGGGAGATCCCCGCCCTGCAGATCCACAACGTCGACTTCTTCTACGGCACGAACCAGGTCCTCTTCGACGTCAACCTCGAAATCGAAGAAGGCGAGATGGTGGCCCTGCTGGGGACGAACGGTGCCGGCAAGTCGACCTTGCTCCGGGCCGTCTCGGGACTGTCGCATCCGCACCGTGGGGTCGTCAGGCTGTTCGGTTCGAACGCGACCTACCTGGAGCCCGAGCAGATTATCGACGAGGGGGTCGCCCTTCTGGTCGGCGGGAAGATGACGTTCTCCGGGCTCAGCGTGCGCGACAACCTGCGCATCGGGGGCCACACGCTGCGACGGGACAAGGCCAAGGCGCAGCAGGCGCACGAAGAGGCGCTGGCCGCCTTCCCCGAGCTGCTGGAGCGCCTCGACCAGCCGGCCGGCACGCTCTCGGGCGGCGAGCAGCAGATGCTCGCCCTGTCCCGCGTCATGATGACCGGCCCGCGCCTGCTCATGATCGACGAGCTCGCACTCGGCCTGGCCCCCATGACGGTGGAGCGGTTGATGGCCATGGTCCGGCGCATCAACGAGTCCGGGACCACGGTGATTCTGGTGGAGCAGAGCCTGAACCGGGCGCTGAGCCTGGCCGAACGCTGCTTCTTCATGGAGCGGGGCGAGATCCGCTTCGACGGCCCGACCGCCGAGCTGATGGCGCGCGACGACCTCCTGCGCCCGGTCTTCCTCGGCACAGCCGCCGCCGGGCTGTCCTAGGGGCCCGTGCTCGCGTTCTCGGCTCCCAATTTCGTCCTCGTCCAAGGTCTCTTCTACGGGCTGGGCTACGGGCTGCTGGCGCTCGGCCTGGTGCTCGTCTATCGCACCAACCGGGTCCTGAACTTCGCCCAGGGCCAGATCGGCGTCATCGCCGCCGTGTTCCTGGTGAAGCTCACCGCGGACTTCCACTTCAACTACTGGTTCGCCCTGCTCCTCTCCATCGGGCTGGCCGCCCTGACCGGAGCCGGGTCCGAGCTGGTGTTACGCCGGCTGTTCAGCCGCCCGCGCGTCCTCGTCATGGTGGCCACCATCGGGCTGAGCTATGTGTTGTTGGCGCTCACCGCGCTGCCCTTCATCAGGCCGTCCAACCTCTACAAGCCGGTACCGGTCCCCTTCGACCTGTCGTTCTCCCTCGGCCCGTTCATCATCACGCCCACCGAGGTGCTGACGCTCATTGTGGCGCCGATCGTGACGGCAGTTCTGGTGCTGGCCGTCCGCTTCACCTCGTGGGGGCTGTCCATGCGCGCCATGTCGGAGAACGCGGACTCCGCTCGCCTCTCGGGCGTCTGGATCCGCCGCACCTCCACGCTGACGTGGACGGTGGCCGGCGCGCTGTCGGCCTTCACGGCCATCCTCAACGCACCCAACCAGACCAGTGCCCTGACCCAGGCGCTCTCGCCCGACCTGCTGCTCTACGCGCTCACGGCGGCGCTCATCGGCGCCATGGTCAATCTGACCGTGGCCTTCATCGCGGGCATCGGCATGGGGGTCTTCCTCGAGCTCCTCGAATGGAACATCCCCTCGCCGGCCAAGCAGCAGCTCATCATCTTCGTCGTCGTCATGGTCGTCCTCCTGGTGCGTGTCGGCGCCCTCCGCAAGGGCGCGCGGACAGGGGAGCGGAGCACCTGGCAGCACGGCGCCACCACCACCATGCGCGCCGGGGTCGATCAGTTGCGCCGCCGGGTCTCCATCACCGGCGTCTGGCTGAGCATCGGCGCCGCCATCCTCTTGCCCTTCGTCCTCTCCGTCGGCAACAACGTCCTCTTCAGCCAGATCTGCATCTACGCCGTGATCGCCCTGAGCCTCACCATGCTGACCGGGTGGGCCGGCCAGGTGTCGCTGGGCCAATTTCGGCCTCGTGGCCGTGGGCGCGCTGGTGGCCGTGCATCTCGGGACGTCCCTGCCCCTGCCCGTCGTGATGCTTTACGGCGGGGTCGTGACCGCGCTGGTCGCCATCCTCGTGGGGTCGCCGGCGTTGCGCATGCCCGGCCTCTTCCTGGCCGTCACGACGCTGGCCTTTGCCATCTTCATGCAGAGCGCGGTGCTGGCCACTCCCTGCTTCAGCGTGCCCGGCATCCACAAGACGCTGTGCACGGGCCTGCCCGATCCCGGCTACACCTTCATCGGACGTCCCTCGCTGTTCGGGCTGAGCCTGGCCTCCCAGAAGTCCTTCGCCCTGTTCTCGCTGGGGGTGCTGTTGCTGTCCGTGTTCATGGTGCGGATCTGGCGCGACAAGGGCGTGGCGCGACGTCTCGTCGCCGTGCGGGACAACGAACTCACCGCGGCGGCCATGGGGATCCCGATCCTGCGCACGAAGCTCCTGGCCTTCGGGCTGTCTGGCTTCATGGCGGGCTACGCGGGCGTGTGCTTCGCCTTCGCCACCCAGCAGCTGAACAACACCGACATCACCTTCGATCCCACGACGTCCTTCGTGATCATCTCCATGGTGGTGATCGGCGGCCTCGGCTCCATCCCCGGGGCGATCCTGGGCGCCCTCTACCTCGAAGGCCTCCCCGCGCTCTTCGGCGCCAACCAGACGATCCAGTTCATCACCAGCGGGCTCGGGCTGATCCTGTTCATCCTCTACCTGCCCGGCGGGCTGGCCGATCTGCTGCACCGTTCCGGAGACTTGGTCACCTTGGGCATCCGCACCGCTCAGGAGCGCCTGAGCTCGCGGGAGGCCGGCCCCCCGGTCACGCCGACCCTGATCACCGACGGGGCCGAGCAGTGACCGCGGTGGCCGAACGCCCGGTCGCGGCGCACCCCGCCCGCCTCACGGTGGCGGACGTGCGGGTCCAGTTCGGCGGGGTGCGTGCGCTCGACGGCGTGACGTTCGACGCGGCGCCGGGGTCCATCGTCGGGCTGATCGGCGCCAACGGATCCGGAAAGACGACCACGCTCGACGTGATCTCGGGCCTCGTGGCACCGCAGTCCGGGAGCGTGCGGCTGGACGACATCGATCTGACCGAGTACCTGCCCGAGGAGCGGCTCGGCATCGGCTTGGTGCGCTCCTTCCAGGACTGCCGGCTCTTCCCGGAGCTGACCGTGCTCGACGTCCTGCTCCTCAGCGAGGACGCCCGCCAGGAGGTGGCCGTGCTCTCCACCACCTTGCGCCTGCCATGGGCTCGCCGGACCGAGCGCCGCAAGCTCCAGGCGGTGGACCAGGTCATCGGCGCCTTCGGACTGGAGCGGTTCCGCCATCACCGCACGGCGGAATTGTCCACGGGGACGCGGCGGGTGGTCGACCTCGCCTCCATCGTCCTGGCCAAGCCACGCCTGCTCCTGCTCGACGAGCCCACGGCGGGGATCGCCCAACGCGAGGCCGAGGCCTTCGTGCCGCTGCTGCAGCGGATCCACGAGGTGGCGGACACCACCATCGTCCTGGTGGAGCACGACGTCCCGCTGGTCTTCGAGCTGTGCTCCACCGTCGTGGTCATGGAGCTGGGCCGCGTGGTGGCCGCCGGACCGCCCGACGTGATCCGCGCTGACTCGAAGGCCCTGGCCGCCTACCTTGGTGCGAGCGACGAGGCCCTGATGGCGTCGGGCCCGATAGGGGAGGGCGGCGGTTCAGACCGCCGTCGAGGAGGGTGAGCATGGAAGCGAGCATGGAGGTTCCTGCGGACCGGGGGGCGGGATTTCATCCCCTGGCACCCGTTGGTCGGTCCTGGCGGCGCCTGCGCCGGCGCCCTCGCGCCATGCAGGTGCGCACGGCCATCATCATCATCGCCATCGTGGTCGGGCTGGTGGCCTGGCTCGTGATGGCACCCGCGGGAACCCCGGGCGGGTCGAGCGGTGCGGGCGCGGCCGAGGTGGCATCGAGCACGACGGCCACGCCGCCGAGCCAGGCCAGCACGAGCACCCGCGGCGTCAGCGCCACGAGCATCAACGTCGTCTTCCCTGTGGTCGCCATCAACAGCCTGGCCGGCAAGGAGGGCTTCGCCGAGGACAAGGAGTACAACGAGCAGATCCCGGCGATCCACCTCTACGTGAACAAGATCAATGACGCCGGCGGCATCAACGGCCGCAAGATCAACCCGATCATCGTGCAGTTCGACCCGACCAACGACGCCAACATGCAGTCCCTGTGCCGCCAGTGGACCCAGGGCAGCCCCGCGGCCTTCGCCGTCGTCGATGGGGTCGGCACCTGGGAAGGGGACGACCAGCTCTGTGTCGCCGAGCAGGGCCAGACGCCGCTGATCAGCGCCTGGTCCACCACGACCAACTGGACGAACATGGCCTCGCCCTACCTGTGGTGGACCGGCGCGGACATGGCGCCCGTGCTGGCGTCCGTGGTGCAGTGGGGAGTCAGCTCGGGGCGCCTCGGCCACGGCAAGAAGGTCGGCGTGGTCGTGTCGGACCAGGCGGCCGACCAGGACGCGCTGAACGACTTCATGCTGCCCGATCTGAAGAAGGCGGGCATCACCCCGGTGGTCCAGACGGTGGCCGGCAGCGCGGACCAGACCGCCACCACCAACTCCGACGCCCAGCTGGCCGTCGAGAAGTTCAAGGCCGCCGGCGTGCAGTCGGTGATCCCCATGCTTCCCGAGAACGCGTTCTTCCCCTACATCGGGGCCGAGAACTCCCAGCAGTACTACCCGCAGCTGCTGCTCAGCGACTACCAGTCGTCGATTGAGGTGGCGCTGGGCCTCATCCCCGTCCCCTACGAGCAGGCGCTCAACGGGCAGGAGGGCGTCACGACCGAGACGCTGGGCGGCATCGACGACAACCGCCCGCAGAGCCAGGGCGGCTACGACCCCGGCGTGCGCGCCTGCTACAACACCTGGCACGCCTACCACCCGAAGCCGATCGCGGGCACGCTCTACCACTACATAGAGGAGCAGGGCCCGATTCAGGCCTGGTGCGGTGCCATCGGCCTGTTCGCCACTGCGGCCAAGGATGCGGGCAAGAACCTGAACCGGCGCACGTTCGTAGAGGCCATGTCGAAGATCACGGACTACCCGGGCACGCTGTCGCCCACGTGGACGTTCGGGCCCGACAAGTTCTACGGCCCGACGCAGTACCAGGTCGTGAAGGTGCACAACAACGTGCCGAAGTCGGCGGCCTGCAAAATGCCGAAGAGCGGCAAGGCGCAGGGCACCTGCTGGGTGACGGTGCAGCCCTTCAAGCCGTTGCCGACCTCCTGACCACTCGTGGTACCACGAGGTCGCAGGGCCTGCTGACCCCATTGGCGATGGACTGACCTTCGGGCAGGCTGGAACGATGGACCAGGGCCCGGCGCGGAGCTCCACGGCCATCCGCACCGCCCGGTACCGATCGGTCGTCGGCTGGAAGCGCCAGCGAGCGGGGTACCTGCTCCTCGTGCTCCTCGTCGGCCTGGCCGGCGGCGTGGCGATGGGATCGGTCGCGGCGGCCCGCCGGACCGCGTCGTCGTTCTCGACGTTCCTGGCCGCAACGAACCCCTCGGACCTCATGATCGTGCCCGCCGGCGGCGGTCCGGGAGTCGACCAGCCACACCTGGCACAGCGGCTCACGGAAGCGGTGCGCGCCTACCCGCAGGTGAAGCACGTCGAGAGCTACCAGGCGCTGGCCGCGTCGTTCGTGCATTCCGGGCGGGTCGCGGGCCGCAGCCTCGACGGCAACGTCCTCCTCGTCAGCAGCGTCGACGGCCTCCTCTTCAACCAGGATCGTCTGGCCATCACCAGCGGTCGGATGGCGGATCCCTCCCGCGCCAACGAGGTCATGGTGACGCAGAGCGCGGCGGCGGCGCTTGGTCTGCACATCGGGCAGACCGTCACCGTCTCCATCGACCGTGGGTCGGCGCCGGCCCGGCGCCTCGCGCTGAAGGTCGTCGGCATCGGCCTGTTGAACCGAGAGGTGGTGCAGGACCAGATCGCGAAGTTCCCCACCTACATCGTGGGGACGCCTGCGCTGGCCCGGTCTCTGGCCTCCGATGCGAAGACCCTCATCTATTTGGGCGTGCAAGTGCGAGGCGGCCCGGCGAACATCGCGGCCGTCGAGCGAAGGTGGAATTCGACCGAGCGTTACTTCACGGACTTCCAGGTCACCTCCCAGCTCCAAGCCGAGGCCGAGCAGACCATCCGGCCCGAAGCGCTGGCGCTCGGCGCCTTCGGCGCCATTGCAGCGCTCGCCGCGCTGTTCCTCGGGATACAGGTGATCGCGCGGCAACTGGGAGCCCGGGAGCAGGATCTCGTGGTCATGCGCGCCGTCGGGGCCGACTCCATGACGACGGGGCTTGACGGGCTGCCCGGCATCTTCGGCTCCATCGTGGTGGGGTCCGCTCTGGCCGTCGGCGTGGCCCTGGCGATGTCCCCGCTGTTCCCGATCGGACCCGTCCGTGCCGTCTACCCCGATCCGGGAGTGAACGCGGACTGGACGGTCCTCGGCGCGGGGTTCGCGGTCCTGGTCGGAGTCCTCGGGCTGGGGGCACTGGTGCTCGCGGTCCTCGGGGCGCCGCACCGCGTCCAGCGGCGCTCCCGCGCCGGCGTCCGCCGATCCTCCACCGTCGACCTCGCCGCCCGGTCCGGGTTACCGCCCTCGGCCATCGCGGGCACGACCTTCGCCGTCGACGCGCGTTCGGGGCGGATGGCGGGCCCCTACCGTGGCGCCGTCCTGGCCGCCGTCATCGCCATGATCGTCGTGACGACGACGCTGACCTTCGGTGCCAGCCTGCACACGTTGGTCTCCCGGCCCGCCCTCTACGGGTGGAATTGGGACTACGCGGTGGAGTCGTCCAACGGGTACGGCCCTGTGCCGAACAAGGCCGTTGCCACCCTCCGCCACGATCCCGCCGTGACATCATCCTCCGGGATCTCGTTCGCGACGATGCAGCTGGACGGCGTGGAGGTGCCGACGCTGCTGTCGAACCCCGGCAGCGCCGTCGCCCCACCCATCGTCTCGGGTCACGGGTTGACATCGGCACATGAGATCGTCCTCGGCGCGTCGACGTTGGCCCAACTACACAAGCGGATCGGGGACACCGTCGCTCTCAAGTACGTTCCCGGCTATCCGCGCCGGCCCATCGTGCTGACGATCGTCGGGGTCGCCACCATGCCGGCGATCGGGATCTCCGAGGGCCTCCACACCTCCATGGGGATCGGTGCCGCCGTGCCCGCCGACGCGGGGCCGGTGACCGAGAGCCTGGGTCCCCAGGGCTACGACGCACCGTGCACCGGGCCCAACATGGTCCTCTTGCGTGTCCGTGGCGGCTCCGAGACCTCGCAGGGCAAGGCCGCGGCGCAACGGCTCACCGTGACGGCCAACGACATCCTGGCCCGACAGGATCCCAATTCGAACTGCGGCGGGTACGAAGCCAGCGTCCTCGCCGTCCAGCACCCCGCCCAGATCACGAACTACCGCTCCATGGGCACGACCCCGCTGCTCCTAGCCGCCGCGCTCGCCGTCGCCGCGGTGGTGGCGGTCGGGTTGGCCCTCGCGGCGTCGGTGCGGCGGTGCCGGCGCGATCTCGCGCTCCTCAGAGTCATGGGCTTCGTCGAGCGGCAGCTGTCCGCCGCGGTGGCGTGGCACGCGTCGGTCACGGCGACCATCGGGGTCGTGATCGGTGTCCCGCTCGGCATCGTGCTGGGGCGGTGGCTCTGGACCCTCTTCGCGGACGAGATCGGCGCAGTGCCCGATCCGACGGTTCCCGCGTGGTCGATCGTCATCGCCGCGGTCGCCGCCCTGGTGCTCGCCAACGTCGCCGCCGTGCTCCCGGGGCGACGGGCGGCCCACACGGCGACCGCGCTGGTCCTGCAGGACGAGTAATCGCCGCCGGTCGGCGCCGCCTGCAGCCGGTTCCTCAGGCGATCATCGTCGGGCTTGGCGGCCGCCCCTGCACAATGTCGTCGAAGCGGGTCGTGATGGCGCCCTCGAGCTCGGGATGCGTGAGGATGTAGAAGGTGCTGGCGCGCACGGCGTCGATGACGCGGTCGGCCACGATGGTGGCGGCAATGCCACTGTCGACCATGTCCTGCACCACGCCGCGCAGTTCAGCGGCGCCCTCCACGTCGCGGTCGGGCGCCCAGTCGGGCCGGTTGCGCTCGGACTCGGCGATGCGCGTCTGCACGAACCCGGGGCACAGCACCGAGACGCCGACCGGCGCGCCGACCGACTGCAGGTCCTTGAACAGCGTCTCCGAAATGGCCACCACGGCCTGCTTGGTGGCGTTGTAGGGGCCGAGGAACGGCGCTGCGATGAGCCCGGCGATGGAGGCCGTGTTCACAATGTGGCCCTCGCCCTGCTCAATGAGGAGCGGCGTGAAGGTGCGCACGCCGTGGATGACGCCCCACAGGTTGACCCCGAGGATCCAGCGCCAGTCCGCCTCGCTCACCTCCCAGATCGGGCCGCCCAGACCGATGCCGGCGTTGTTGTGCACGAGGTGCACCGCGCCGAAACGGTCGAGCGCTGCGTCCCGCAGGTTCCGCACCGACGCGCCGTCGGCCACGTCGGTCACGACGCCGAGCGCTTCGGCCCCCGAGCTCGTCAGGTCGTCGACGGCCTCCTTGAGCGGGCCCTCCTCGACGTCGCCCAGGACGATCCGCATGCCCTCGCCCGCCGCTCGGTCCGCCACGGCGCGGCCGATGCCGCTGGCACCGCCCGTGATGACCGCCACCTTGCCCTGCAGGTTCTCCATGGGGCCCCTCCCGTGCTCGCGCCGGCCGCGCGCTCTCGATGCAGTCAACCACGGCGCCGCCGGACGCAGCCAGCGGCGCAGACACCTGCCCGGGCCGGCGCCGGGGCGACGGCAAACCTCAGACGGGTGCGACCGAGCGCTGGCGGCGCAGGTGGTCGGCGCCGGCCGGCGAGACCGCAATCAGCTGTTCCTGCCCGGGCACGTGCCGGCGGGTGAGGAAGCCCCGGTCGTTGGCGTCCTCCCAGACGGGCAGCCGCGGGCACGACGTGCGCCAGACCTCCATCACCTCGTCGTAGGGGCGGCCCGCAGGGCCGACCCACTCGAGCAGGTCGAGAATCAGGGCGTCCACCGCGTCCACGGCGTTGTCAGGCACGTCCTTCATTGTCGCGCCGGGTCAGAGCAGAGAGAAGGTCCCCGCCTCCACCAGCACCAGGATCCCCACGCAGCACAGCAGGACGGGGACGGCCACATGGCCCAGACGCAGCATGACCCCACGCGCCTTCGGATGGCGGCCGCCGGCCAGGATGAGCCAGGTGACGAGGGCCTCCCCGACGACGAAGACGGTCACAACGGCACCGACCCTGGTCGCCCCCCCGACCCGGAAGAGCGGGATGTAGACGGCGAGGTTGTCACCGCCCGAGGCGATGGTGACGAGCGCGGCCGCCGTCAGACTCCGACCTACGGCGCGCTGCTCGGGCTTCAAGGGCCAGCGGCGCCGCCGGCGCGTTGTCTCGGGCGCCGCGTTCGCCGCCGCCGCACCGTCCCGATGCCCACGCGCCAGGCCGATCAGCCCGTGCAGCCCGATGGCCAGCGGCACCAATCCCAGCAGCCCGACCACGGCGCTCGAGAACTCGAACAGGACGGCAGCCGCAGCGGCGGAGACCGCCACCAGCACGGCGAACCCGAATGCCTGGCCGGCCGCGATGCGGTGCGCCCGCCGCAGGGGCGCGCCGGCCACCATGGCCATGACCACGACGCAGTTGTCGACGTTGGTGCCGACGAACGCCGCCGCGGCGACGCCGAGGTCAGCCCCCAGCCCGGCGGACAACGGGCCGTCAGCTCTTGGGGAGCGGCATGGCCGGACCGAAGGGCTTGTCGCCCCGCAGCGTCACCCGGTGTGCGTAGCGCGCCGCCGTCCCGTAGTCGTCGAGGGCGTAGTGCAGCGTGGCTCGGTTGTCCCAGAAGGCGACGGACCCGGCGCGCCAGCGGAAGCGGCAGGTGTATTCCGGCTTGACGCAGTGGTGGTAGAGCATCTCCAAAATGGCGTTGCTCTCATTGTCTGACAGCCCGAACAGGGTCCGGGTGAACTGCCGGTTCACGAAGAGGCCGTTGCGCCCTGTCTCGGGGTGCGTGCGCACGACCGGATGCAGGGCGGGCAGCAACGTCTCGCGCCACGTGCCGTCCCATTCGTAGCCGCCGCGCCCCGCCACGTCGGCGGCGAACCAGGGGTCGTGATGAAGGGCGATCAGCTGATCGCACAGGGCGCGCACCGGCGGTGCGAGCCCGTCGTAGGCGTCCTGCAGGCTGGCCCACATGGTGTCGCCGCCGACCTCGGGCGACTCGAGCATGTAGAGGATGGAGCCCATGGCCGGCGTCTCCAAGAAGGTGACGTCGGTGTGCCACCAGCTGGCCCGGTCGACCTTGCCGTCGATCGCCAGCACCTCGGGGCTCTCGTCGATGGAGGGCAGAACGGGGTGGGCCTCGGTGACGATCCCGAACTGGCGGGCGAAGGCGGCTTGTTGCTCGGCCGTCAAGGACTGGTCGCGGAAGAAGACCACGTGATGCGTGTTGAGCGCGTCCCGGATGGCCCCCACCACATCGGGCGTCAGCGGCTGGGCGATGTCCACGCCGGCGATCTCCGCACCGATGGTGGGGGAGAGCGGGTGGACGCTGACGGAGGTGGCGAGGGTCACCGCCCAATTCTGCCCGAGTCGGATCGGCGGCGTGGACGACGCCTACATTGGCCCCCCACAGCCCGCGCGCACCCCTAGAAAGGGCCGTCCATGAGCGAAGACACCGGGGGTCTGGTCCTGACCCCGCCGGCCCGCAATTTCTCCACGTGGTACCAGTGGATGAGCCGCCTGGCCGCCACGACCCACGAGGACCCGCTGCCCGAGCACGACCCCGGGGCCATTCCGGCCTGGCTGGAGCGGCGCCGGGCCCGCCTGACCGAGCTCCTCGGGCCCGAACCTGCACCTGTTCCCCTCGACGTCGAGACGCTCGAATCGGAGGCCTGCGAGGGCTACCGGCGGGACAAGATCGTCTTCGACACCGAGGACACCATGTCGGTCCCGGCCTACCTGCTCGTGCCCGACGACCGCCGGGACGAGCCTCCCGGGCCGGCGGTGCTGGCCGCCCACGGTCACGGTCCGGGCAAGTCCCAGGTCGTCGGGCTCGAGCACACCGACATGCCGAACGCCGACTACGGACTCCAGCTGGTCCGCCGCGGCTATGTGGTGCTGGCGCCCGACCTCCGCTGCTTCGGCGAGCGGCTGGACTGGAATCCCGAGGACCACTACGCCTGCGACACCAATCTGGTGCACGCCGCCATGGCCGGTTGGAACCCCTTGGCGCAGAACATCTGGGACCTGCGGCGCTCGCTCGATGTGCTGGAGCAGCACCCGTTGGTCGACCCGGCACGCCTGGGTATGGTCGGCATCTCCTACGGCGGCACCGTGACGCTCTTCACGGCTGCGCTCGACGGCCGCGTGGCGGCGTCCGTCGTCAGTGGCTACTTCTCCTCGTGGGCCGAGAGCCACAGAATGCCCTGGAACATGTGCGGCTCGCAGATCTTGTTCGGCATGCTGGGCCATCTGGAGCACGAGGACCTCGGGGCGCTGGTGGCCCCCCGGCCCATGCTCGTCGAGTCCGGCACCGAGGACATGCTGTTCCCCTTTGCCACCGCGGCGGAGTCCGTGCGCCGGACCCGTCTGGTCTACGAGCAGCTGGGTGCGGGCGACCGCCTGGTGCACGACATCTTCGAGGGCGGGCACCAGTGGCACGGCACCGAGGCCCTGCCCTTCCTCGATCGCTGGCTCGGCCTGTCAGGGCGCTGATACCGGCCGGTCACCCGTCGGCCCGAAAGGGTCCCGCGGGACGCACGCGCCAGGACCAATCAGCCAGGACCAATCAGCCAGGACCGATCAGCCGGGACGGATCAGCCAGGACCGATCATGCAGGCGGTTCGGCCCCGGGCCGTTTGGCCTCGGCAGCCCGGCGCAGCACCTGGTCGAGTGAGGCCGGCGACTCCGGACGGGACCGCTGCTGACCGGCTGCATCCCCGTCCTGGCTCGCCCGATCGGACGCCACTGCGGTCTGCTCCATCGTCTGGTGCCGGTCGCGGTGCAACCAACGCCGCCGCCGGGTCCCGCCCCGTTTCCGCCCAACCGTCACGCCCGGCGCGTTCCTACAAGAACGCGCGCAGCACGTTGGCGAACGCCGCCGCCAGGACGACCGTTCCGTGCACGTCCCTCTCGGTCGGGACCGAGACCGGGTGGGCGGTGGGCACGTTCATCAGCGAGAGCACGGCCGAGACCGGGGTCCCCGGGCCCAGGTAGATGTGCGAGGCCACCTGATCGAGGATGGAGCTGGTCCCGGTCGGGTCCGACATCATGGAGCTCATCGACAACTTCCCCGTGGCGAGTCTGCCCAGGTTGGAGTGCGGGTTCACCAGGTGCAGGTCGACGCCCACGTAGTGGCTGACCGGGATGCCGAGGTGGTCCAGCCCGGCGATGATGGTGGAGGGCGCATGCAGGCTGAGGGTCCCCAGGGGGACTGTGGTGCCGTTCGACAACGGGAGCCCGAGCTTCTGGGGGATCTGCAGGACGTTGGTGTGCCCGCCGACGTTGTGGAACACGAAGACCTGTTCGCTGTGGTCGGGGCCCTTCACGATGGCCAGGAGGTCATTCTTGCCCCGGGCCAGCAGCGATGCCGACACCCCGACGTGGTGCACGGCGTGGTCGATGCGATAGAGGCTGTATCCGACGAAGGACGCCACCACGAGGATCAGCGCGACGAGCGCGGACCCGGCCGCAATGAGGATGCGCTTCAGCGTCGAGCGGCGGCTCCGGCGCGGTCTGGGTGCCTGGGGGGTGAGGTCCAATCCCCCCACGGCAACAGCAATCGTCACGCGCTCCTCCTCCGGTGCCCCCGGCCCCCGCCCGGCACCCCCGTTGTCCGTGCCCGCAACCTACGGAGCGGCCATTGCCCCGCCGTTGCCCCACGGGTTCGATGTGGTTGCCGTGGCTGGACTGGTTGGCGTGGTTGGGCTGGCGTTGCGGTCAACGCCACGCGGGCCGCGATGCTTGTGCCATGAACGAGGAGGGCTGAGCGTGCCCATCGTGCCCGACGGCAAGGATTGGACGTGGGTGCTCGAGCGCCCGTGCCCCGAGTGCGGCTTCGACGCCGGATCGGTGCTGCCCGAATCCGTGGCAGGGCTGCTGCGCGCCAACGCGTCGTCGTGGGAGTCCGTTCTGCAGCAGCCGGGCGACGTGGTGCGGCGACGTGCCGTCGAGGACCGTTGGTCGCCGCTGGAGTACGCCTGCCACGTGCGCGACGTCTGCACGCTGTACCACGAGCGGCTCGACCTCATGTTGCGCGAGGACGACCCGCTCTACCCCAACTGGGACCAGGACGAGACGGCGGTCGAGCAGCGGTACGGCGAGCAGGACCCGGCCGTGGTGGCGGTCGAGTTGCGCCGGGCCGCCGCGGCATTGGCCGCGGCTTTCGACGGAGTGCGGGGTGCCCAGTGGCGCCGTTCGGGTCGGCGTAGCGACGGCGCCCGCTTCGACATCGTGGGCTTCAGCCGCTACTTGCTGCACGACCCAGTCCACCACCTTTACGACGTCACCGGGGATCGGGGGTGGTGACCCTTGGGGGCGGCCTTCCTCAATCGGGGAGCAGACGGGCCGATTCGGGCTCGAGATACACCGTGACCTGGGAGATCGTCCGCAGCGCCGAGGCGGGGCAGGCCGTCGTCACCGGTCCGGTCAGCGCCGCCGCCACCGGGGCTGCCTTGCGCGCCTCAGGCACGATGGCCAACACACGGCCCGCCCGGAGGAGGGTGGGGACGGTCACGGTGACGGCGTGCGTCGGCACGTCGTCCAAGCCGGGAAAGTGGCCCTCGTTGACCTGCTGGCGCCGGCTTGCCGGCTCCAGCTCGACCACCTTGACGTCCACGGGGTCGGCGAAATCCGCCACCGGCGGGTCGTTGAAGGCCAGGTGCCCGTTCTCACCCACCCCGAGGCAGCAGAGGTCGAGCGGGTGCTGTCCCAAGAGGTTCGAGTAGCGGTGACACTCGGCCTCGGCGTCCCCGAGGCCCTCCACGTAGTCCGCGGCCTTGGGGCGGGCAGGCAACACAATGCGCTCCCGGATCCAACGCTGGAACCCGGCCGGATGGTCCGGTCCCACCCCGACGTACTCGTCCATGTGGAAGACCACCGTGTCGGCCCATGGCACCCCGTCGGTCTCGTGGACGAGTGCCTGCACGAAGGCCAGCTGGGAGTTGCCGGTCGCGAACATGACGTTGGCGGAGCCCCGGGTGGCGACGGCGGCCCGCATGACCGCCCGCGCCTCGTCGGCGGCGGCCCGGGCCATGGCGCTGACGTCGGGGAGAACCTGCACGGTGGCGCCGTCAATGGTGCGGGATCCGGCGTGCACGCTGTTCAGCATGCCAGGCGACGTCTCGGCCAGACTGGACCGGTGCGCGACGTCGAGCTCCCCACCTCCGCCCAGCGGGAGGCGGCGTGGACAGCGGTGCGGCGCTACCTCGCTCCGACGCCGGTGGTGGACGTGCCCCAGCTGGGACCCTCCGTGTCGGCCAAGCTCGAGATGCTGCAGCCCACCGGGTCGTTCAAGGTGCGCGGCGGACTGGCTGCCGTGTCCGCCACGCTGGCCGAACACCCGGGCCGCGCCGTGGTGGCCTCGTCGGCCGGCAACCATGGCCTTGGGCTGGCCTTCGCGGCCTCCAAGCTCGGCGCCGCCGTCACCGTGGTGGTGCCCACGGGGGCCTCGGCGGCCAAGGTGTCGGCCTTGCAGCGATTCGACGTGCGCCTGGTGCTGCACGGCGAGGGCTACCGGGAGGCCGAGACCCATGCCCTGGCCCTGGCGGCCCAGGACGGCAGCCGCTATGTGTCGCCGTACAACGACCCCGACGTCATCTCCGGACAGGCGACCCTGGCCCGGGAGTTGCTCGAGCAGGTGCCCGGTCTCGGGACGGTGGTGGTCCCCTGTGGTGGTGGTGGGTTGCTGGCGGGCGTCATCCTGGGCCTGGAGGGGACCGGTGTGCGCGTGATCGGGATCGAGTCGGAGGCCTCGCCGTCCATGAGCACGGCGCTGGCTGCGGGGGCCATCGTCCCGATCGAGGTCGAGCCGACCGTGGCCGACGGGCTGGCGGGCAACCTCGAGCCCGGAGCGGTCACCGTGGGCGTGGCGCTCTCCCACGGCGTCGACGTCCTGACCGTGAGCGAGGCCGACATCCGCTCCGCCATGGCCTTCTCCGCCTCCAGAATGGGCCTGGTACTCGAGGGGGCCGGTGCGGTCGGGGTTGCAGCCCTGCGGGCGGGCGTGGTGACGCCTGATGCCGACGGGGGGCAGACCGTCGTGTTGCTGACCGGCCGCAACGTGGCCCCGAAGCTGTTGTCGGAGGTGCTCCATTCCTGACGTCAGCGCCAACGGCGCCACGCTGCGCTACGAGGTGAGCGGCGAGGGCGAGCCGCTCCTGCTCATTGCGGGCTGCGGCCAGCCGGCCGTGGCCTGGCACCTGTCCCTGGTGCCCGCCCTGGTGGCGGCGGGCTACCAGGTGGCGACGTTCGACAACCGAGGGGTCGAGCCGTCGTCCTCACCGCCGGCGCCCTACAGCGTGGAGGGCATGGCTGCCGACACCGTGGCCCTGCTCGATCACCTCGGATGGGTGGACCCAGTGCGCATCGCCGGGCACTCCATGGGCGGGTGGATCGCCGAGACCCTGGTGCTCGACCAGCCCGAGCGTGTCCGCTCCGCCGCGCTCATGGGGAGCGCCAACGCGCCGACGGCCTGGGAGGTGGCAATCACCACGGTGGAGCGCGACCTGGCCCGCCTCGACTACGACCTGCCGCCGCTCTTCTATGCCACCGAGACACTGCGGTACCTGCCGATCGCCGACATTCAGGACAACGACGTCGTCAGCACCTGGCTCTCCATGATGGGGGACATGGAGGTGTGGCCCAACCCCGGGCGGCTGGGCCAGTACGAGGCGGCACTTGCCTGGTCGACCGACCCGGCCCGCACGACGCGCTGGCCGGAGGTGCGCGTGCCGTGCCTGGTGCTCGCCTTCGAGCACGACGTCGACTCGCCGCCGCGCTACGCCCGCCAGGCGGCCGAGGCCATGCCCGGCTGCGCCTATCGCGAGGTGGCCGGCTCGGGGCATATCGGCATCCTCACCCATGCCGACGCCGTGGCCGCCCATCTGATTGCGTTCTTCGCCGACACGTGAGGCCGTGACGCGCCTGGCACGGGCGCGCCCGAATCAGGACGAGAAGCTGAGGTACTGGTGCACTGCGCCGACACAGGCCGACCCTTCGCCGACCGCAGCGGCCACCCGCTTGGTGGAACCCGAGCGGACGTCGCCCACGGCGAAGAGCCCGGGATGGCTCGTCTCGAAGGGCAACGGGAGCCGGTCCAATGCGGCCCAGCGCTCGTCGAGCTGATCGGGCCCCAGGGCGCGGTCGGTCAGGACGAAGCCGCTGTCGTCGAACACCGCACAGCCGGAGATCCAGCTCGACGACGGGTCGGCCCCGATGAACGAGAAGAGTCCCGCACAGGGGATCTCGGTCGTCCCGTCGGCGTCGGTGATCTCGACCGCGGCCAGGTCCGGCTCACCGACCAGTCCGGTGATCTGGGCCCCGGTCCGGACGGATATGTGCGGGTGGGCGTCAATGCGGTCCGTGAGGTAGCGCGACATGCTCTTGCCGAGGTCGTCGCCGCGGATGACGACGGTGACCGGGCCGGAGTCGGAGAGGAACATGGCTGCCTGTCCGGCTGAGTTCCCGCCGCCGACGACCACGGTGGGCGACGCAGCGCACTGGCGGCGCTCCATTTCGGTCGCCGCGTAATAGACCCCGTTGCCCTCGAACTGTTCCAGACGATCGACGGGGAGGCGCCGGTAGCGCGCGCCACTGGCGACGATGACCGCGCGCGCCGCCACGTCGGAGCCATCGGAGAGTCGGATGACCAGATGGCCCGCCTCCTCGCGCAGGGATGTCGCCTCGCACGGCGCGGTCAGATGCGCGCCGAACTTCTCGGCCTGGACGATGGCGCGGCCCGTGAGGTCGCCCCCCGAGATCCCGGTCGGGAAGCCGAGGTAATTCTCGATCCGCGAGCTCGACCCGGCCTGCCCGCCGGCACCGAACTTCTCGACGCCGAGGGTGTTCAGACCCTCTGACGCTCCGTAGACGGCGGCGGCCAATCCGGCGGGACCGCCACCGACGACCACCAGGTCGAAACAGCGACCCGGCAGGCTCTCCAGGGTGAGCCCGAGGTACTCGGCCAGGACGCCGGGGGTCGGTCGGCGCAGGACGGTCCCCGACACGATAACGACCGGCACCTCATCGGGCTCAATGCCGAACGCTTCGAGCAGAGCCTCAACCTCCTCATCGCTGTCGGGATCCAGCCACTCGTAGGGAATGCGGGAGCGCGCTAGGTACTCGCGCACCTGGAGGCACAACGGGCAAAAGCGCGAGCCGATGAGTCGGGTCGAGGCCGACGCGCCGCTCATGAGCACCGAACGCCGGGCCATGAAGGCGGTCAGGATGGTGTCGCCCAGGCCGGGACTGGTGGCGATGAGCCGGCGCAGGTTGTCCCGCGGGATCACGATCACCTCGCCCGCCTCCGACACGCGGGCCGAGACGAAGACGCGCAGGCCCGACAGGAGGTTGAGCTCGCCGAGGAACTTGCCGGGCCCGTGCTGCGCCACGATCGTCTGCTCTTCCCCTTTGCCGTCGCGGGCCACCACGTCGATGGCTCCGGACACGACGACCATGAAGTCGTAGGTCACGTCACCCTCGCGGTAGAGGTACTCGCCGGCGACGATCGGTCGCCGCGTCCCCAGTTCGTCCATTACCGCCATGTCGGCGGCGCTCAGCGTCGGGAAGGCTTCGGAGTTATCGGCCATGGTCGGACCTCCTGGGAGGATTGAGACAACTGCTTCTGTTTCGGGGCGTGTGCGGCAACGGCACGGAGCAACCCTACGGGCACGTCAGTCGCGCTCGGGCGGCCCCGACCAGTCGGAGTGGGGGTCGGAGGCCGGGAACGAATCCTCCTCCTGTCCGTCGAGATAGCCGTTGCCGCCCGGTTGCCCCTTGACCCCGTCCCGTTTGACCCCGTCCCTCTTGGCCCCGTCCTTCTCGACCTCGTCCTTCTCGACCTCGTCCTTCTCGACCTCGTCCTTCTCGTCATGTGGTGTCGCGCTCACGTCGTTGCGCCCTTTCGATCGAGAGTGCCAGGTCCTGGTAGATGGACTACACCTTGCGAATTGGCCGCGCAAGGCCGCGTGGACCTCAGGACGGGGGACGTGGGGTCTCCCAGTCGATGGTCACCTTCGCCGCCTCGTCCGGGTGGTCGTGGAGCCAGCGCCGGGCGAACGGGCACCAGGCCACCACGGTCAGGGCGTTCGCCTCGGCGCGCGCCAGGGCGGTGCGGACCAGTCGGCTCCCGAAGCCGTGGCCTCCCCACTCGTCGGGAACACCGGTGTGGATCAGGAACATCCGGTCGCCGTCCATCCGGTAGATGAGCTCGGCGTCGGCGCCGTCCCCCCGGATCAGGTAGCGACTCGTCGCGGTGTCATCGACGACCGGTGCGTCGTCGGCGGGAATCGTCATCGGCTGCCTCCGATCCGTGGGCTCCTGTGCCCGCCACCCTAAGGGTGTAAGAACGAAGGGCATGAGTGGACCGGTCGCCACCGACGACGCCGCACCGGTGCCGGGGCCCGCCGACCGGGCCGAGGGCCCCGTCGTCGAGATCGCCCCGGCCCGCCTGACCCAGGTGGGCACCTTGCCCGTGCGCCGGGTCCTGCCCCAGCGGCCGCGCCGCACCGTCGGCTCCTGGTGCTTCCTCGACCACGTCGGTCCGGTCCGGGTGGAGCCGGGCGTGTCGTTCGGCATCGGGCCGCATCCCCACATGGGCCTGCAGACGGTGACGTGGCTCCTTGCCGGCGAGCTGCTGCACCTGGACAGCCTTGGCTCCGAGCAGGTGATCCGGCCGGGCGAGCTGAACCTCATGACCGCCGGCCATGGCGTGTCGCACGCCGAGGAGGACCCCGCCCGCTCCGAGGAGGTCCATGCCGTCCAGCTCTGGGTGGCGCAGCCCGCCGGGACGCGTGATGGTCCTCCGGCGTTCGAGCATCACGCCGAGCTGCCGCGCCATGATCTCGATCACGCCGAGGCGGCCGTGCTCGTGGGGGACTTCGCCGGGACGGACTCGCCGGCGCGGCGCGACACCGAGCACATGGGTGTCGAGCTGCAGCTGCGCGGCCCCGGCACGACGATGCCGCTGCGCACGGACTACGAGCACGCGCTGGTGGTCCTGGAGGGCAGGGTCGTCGTGGACGACGTCGCGGTGGACCCCGGCGTGCTGGCCTATCTGGGCTCGGGCCGGGCCGAGTGCGCGCTCCGGACGGCGGCGCCGGCGCGTGTGTTGCTCCTCGGTGGCGTGCCGTTCCCCGAACCGATCCTGATGTGGTGGAACTTCGTGGGGCGCAGCCGCGAGGAGGTGGGCGCGGCCCGGCGGCAGTGGGCCGATGACGGCGGCCGCTTCGGCCGTGTCCGATCGTCGCTGCCGCGCATTGAGGTGGGGGCTCCTCCCTGGGAGTGACTTACCAGTCGCCCCAACCCGGAGGGCTGACGGTCCCGGTGATGGTGCGGGGATCGACGGGGAGCCGGGTCGCCCCGGCCTCGTACACGGCGAAGCAGAGGCGGAGGACGTCGGTAGCCTCCGCGGCGGTCATGGCGGCCGCGGTGCCGTGGACGAGCGAGTCGATGAAGTGTTGGGACGAACGGGCGAACCCGGCGCCCCAGTCGGCGTCGAGCTCGGCGAATTCGGTCGTCTTGATTTCGCTCGGCGTCCCTGTGAACAACATGACGGGCGCCAGGTCGAGCATCTCACCTGTGGCGCGGGTCACCCAGAGCTGGCCCTCGTCGCCGGTGATCTCGAAGAACTCGTCGGCGCCGTAGTACTTGGAGCGCATGTAGAAGTTCGGGGCGTACTGGACCTCCATGGACCCCAGGACACTCGGGTCCTCGTATTCGAAGATGACCGCGCAGGGCTCGAAGAACAGGTCGCGCCGCCGCACCACGGCCTGCACCGACGTGATGTCCATGTCGAGGAGCCACAGCGCCATGGCGTACTTGTGCACCATGTCGTCGAAGAGGTGCCCACCTGCACTGCGCTTGTCGAGCCGCCAGCCGTAGCCCTCTGGTCGCAGCGAAGCCTGGAAGGGCGAGGTGGTCTGCCCGACCAGGGTCCGGATGCGCAGTGACGTTGGCTTGCCGATGGCACCCTGGGCGACCAGGCGCTTGGCCAGCTCGAGCGGGGGGTAGTGGACGAAGCACTCGCTGATGCGCAGCGTGCGGCCGACGCGCTCGGCCACCGCGCCCATTTCCACCGCGTCCTCGACCGAGTTGGCCACCGGCTTCTGCACCGACACGTGTTTGCCGGCCTCGAGCGCGGCGATCACGTGGTCGTGGTGCATGTGGGTCGGCGTCAGTACCTCGACGGCGTCGACGGAGTCGTCGGCCAGCAGGTCGGACAGCTCCGCGTAGTACGACTCGGCGCCCCACTCCTTGGCGGCTTGGCGACCGACCTCCTCGTCGGTGTCACACACGGCCACAATGTCGCAGCGAGGGTCTTCGAGGTACCCCCGCACGTTCATTGCCGCGATGTTCCCGGCGCCCAACACGCCCAGCCGGACCTTGTCCATCAGACCTCCCTTGGGCCGACGACGCCGCCTACGTGTCAGTTCCGAATGCGCCCCCGTCCCGGGCGGTCGAGATCTGATTGTCGTCATAACCCAGGACGTCACGCAAAACAGCCTCGGTGTGCTGGCCGACCGTCGGTGCCTTGGCCGGGTACGGCAGCTCCTCGCCGACGAAGTGCAGCGGCGTGAAGAGCTGGTCCGCCCCCATCTCCGCCGCAGGCAGGAGTGGCAGGCGGTCGGCGAACTGGGGGTCGTCGAGCAGCGTCTTCGGTGAGTTGACCGGTGCGATGGGCGTGTTGACCCGACCGCCGAACTCCAGCCACTCCGCGGCCGTCTTGGTGCGGAAGATGTCGCGCAGCTCGCGCTGGAGCTCCCGGTTACCCCGCGCGTGGTCCGCGTACTTGGAGCCGGGCCAACGCTCGAAGAGGTCGACGCGATCGACGGCCTCGCAGAAGTTCTTCCAGAAGGCCTGCTCGGAGGCCATGAAGAGCACGTACCGACCGTCGGCGGCCTCATAGACCTGGTAGCGCACGCCCTCGACCATGCCGGCCGTGCCCGGCGCCCGGCGCTCGTAGTTGTCAGACTTGTTCCCGGTCACCTCGGACTGGGGCCGCTCGTAGGCGCGGAAGCTCTCGGAGCGGTACCAGTCCATGGCCGCCGCGGCGTCGGACTGGGCCAGGTCGATGAAGGAGCTCTCGCCGCTGGCCCGGGCGCGGATGACAGCGGCCAGGATGCCGAGGGCGCCGAAGAGCGGGCCGGCGTTGATGCCGATGGAGACGTGCTCGGGGATGTACGAGAAGCCCTCGTCGTCGGTGGCGACGTTCACAATGCCGGCCCAGGTGTCGTAGGCGACGCCGTGGCTCGGGTAGTCCCGGTACGGCCCGGTCATGCCGTAGCCCGAGATGCTGCAGAAGACGATCTTGGGATTGAGCACCCGCAGGTCGTCGTATCCGACGCCGCGGCGGGCCAGCGCGCCCGGCCGCATCGCCTCGACCACGACGTCGGCGCCCGTGGCCAGCTCCTTCAGGATGTTCACGCCGGCGTCGGTGCGCAGGTCGAGCACGAGGGAGCGCTTGCCTCGGTTGAGGTGCAAGTGCATGAGAGACGTGCCCTCGACGATGGGCCATGTCATCTCGCGGATGTAGTCACCGGCGGGAGGCTCCACCTTGATCACGTCGGCGCCGAGGTCGACCAGGGCCGTGGTGATGGCGGCCGGCCCCAGGGCCGACACCTCGATGATCCTCAATCCGTGCAGTGGCGGCGTCGTCGCCATCGGGCCTCCCGTCGTCAGAGGCCGGATCGTAGCGGCCACCGACCCGGGCACCCGGAGCCGCACCTCGCCATACTGGGGCCGTGAAGACGGATGCCCTCGATGACGCCCTGACGGTCTTCGCCGCCACCGCGCCCAATTACGGCTCCCTCGGACTGGCCAATCACGGCCCCATGGCCGCCGAGGCGCTGGCGCACCTGGGTCGACACGACGCCATTGCGGGCTGGGTGCGCCGCTACCGCTCCCGCTTGGACGAAGCGCCACCCCCGGCGAGGCCGCTGACCGAGGAGGACTGGCCCGCCGCGCTCGGGCGGGCCGAGCGCTTCCCGGAGTGGCTCGCTCTCTTCGAGCGCGAGATCGCCGATCGTCCCGTGGCCGCCGTGGCAGGGGAGTGGGTGCCACGCCTGCTCCCCGGATCCGTCGGTGCGGCCACGCACGGGCTGATCCGCAGCGGCCACGCGCTGCGGGCGCTGGGTGCGGCCGACACGCCACCGCGACGGCTGGAGGTGGCGAACGGCCTGGCCTTCTGGGCCGCGAACTATCAGGAGCTGCCGGGCCCACCGCTGCTGATCGGGCACGAGGGAGTGGCCGATGCGCTGGCCGACCTGCCCTACCTTCCCGAGGACGCGCCGCGCCCGATGCTCATCAGTGACCGGGTGGCTGCGGTGGCCGACATCGCCGACGAATTCGAACAGGGGGTGGCATCGCTGGGCTGGACAGGCGGCGCGGTGGACCTTCTCGACCAGCTGGCCTCCGGCGGCTCGTCGGCGTACTTGCGCAATGCCGACGCGGGCGGCGCGTTCGGCTTGCTGCATGCGGTGACCTCACCGCTCTCCTGCGAGCTGGTGCTGCCCTGGCTGGCCGAGGAGGATCGGGACGCCGCCCTGGGCTACGTCTGGCAGGCCGCGGCGGCCTTGCACGTTGCCTACGACATCGATCGGAGCACTCCCGCGCCCACCGATGCGCCTCCATCGACGGATGCCCTGGTGGATCGGGCCCTGGCCTCGGGCGACGAGCACGCCATCAAGTTGACCGAGGCTGCGCTGCGGAGCTTCGGTCGCAGCGGCGACGCAGTACTCCTGCTGGCCGCCGTCGATGCCTGCGAACGTCTCTGAGCGAACGTCCCGCGGAGCGCGGGGCCAGGCCCGTTGGTAGGTTCGGCCGCATGGAATACCGCACGCTGGGAAGAACCGGTCTCAAGGTCAGCCCGCTCTGCCTCGGGGCGATGATGTTCGGGTCGTTCGGCAACACCGATCACGACGACTCCATCCGTATCATCCACGCCGCGCTGGACGCCGGCATCAACTTCGTCGACACCGCCGACGTCTACTCGTTCGGTGAGTCGGAGCAGATCGTCGCCAAGGCGCTGGCGCAGACGAAGCGGCACAAGGTGGTGCTGGCCACGAAGGTGCACGGCCAGATGGGTCAGGATCCCAACGCGCAGGGGAACTCGCGTCGCTGGATCATGGCCGCGTGCGACAACAGCCTGCGTCGTCTGGGCGTCGACTACATCGACATCTACCAGATCCACCGCCCGTCGCCCGAGACCGACATCGACGAGACGTTGGGCGCGCTCGACGGACCTGGTGCGCGCCGGAAGATCCGCTACTTCGGCAGCTCCACCTTTCCGGCGCACGAGATCGTCGAGGCGCAGTGGGTGGCCGAGCGTCGGGCCCGGGAGCGTTTCGTGACCGAGCAGCCGCCCTATTCCATTCTGGTGCGCAGCATCGAGAAGGACGTGCTGCCCATGTGCCAGAAGTACGGCATGGGGGTGCTGTCGTGGAGCCCGCTGGCCGGCGGCTGGCTCTCGGGGGCGTTCGGTCCGGGCAAGGAGAACACCAGTCGGCGCGCCACCTTCCTGCCCCATCACTACGACCTGGAGGTGCCGGGGAACCGGGCCAAGCTCGACGCGTTGACCCAGCTGATCGAGTTGGCCGACAGCGCCGGCCTGCCGCTCATTCAACTCGCGCTGGGCTTCGTGCTCGAGCACCCCGGCGTGACGTCGCCCATCATCGGGCCGCGCACCATGGAGCACCTGCAGTCACAGCTGCCTGCTCTGGAGCTGCGCCTGAGCCCGGACGTGCTCGATCGCATTGACGAGATCGTGGCGCCGGGCACCGACCTCAACGACACCGATGTCGGCTGGGTCCCCGCCGCCATAGCGGACCCGTCGCTGCGCCGCCGCCCCCGCTAGACGTCCAGCTAGGAAGGTGGGTTCCAAGGAAGACCCGCGGTTGGGTTCAGCCCTGGTGCGAGTTGAGCACTGTCTCGGGAGCTTCAGTGTTTCGGGGACTTCAGTGTTTCGGGGCTTCAGCGTCTCGCGGACGTGACCTTCACGGGAGTGACGGCGTGACAAGGGCGACGTTGCGTCCCGTGGTCCGGCGGTCCGCCATGGCCTGAAGGGCCTGGGGCAGGTCGGTGAAGGCGACCTCGCTCCCGATGACGGGCCGGACGCGCCCGTCCGAGATCAGGTCGAGGACCCGGGCGTGGACCCTTTCCCCGTCGGCGTGCGAGGGGAAGTTGTAGCCGGTCATCGACTTGAGGCCACGGGGGTCCTCGACGTAGGCGTGGCACACCCCGTAGAGAGAGAAGTTCCCGAACAGCACCGGCCGCGGCACGATCCCCTCGTCTTCTGCCTCAATGCCCGATGCGAACCCGACCAGGAGATGGCGGCCGTTGAACGCCATGCACCGGAAGGTCTTGGTCGTCACGTCTCCCCCGACCGAGTCGAAGGCCACGTCGACGCCACGGCCGCCGGTTGCCTCGAGCACCGCCGCAACGAAATCGGCCTCCGTGTAGTCGATGGCAACCGACGCACCCAAGGATCGGCACAGCTCGAGCTTGGCGGCCGAGCCGGCCGTCGCAAAGACGCGGGCGCCGGCCACGCTGGCGAGTTGGATCGCCGCGGAGCCGACTCCGCCGGCCCCGGCGTGAATGAGCACGGTCTCACCCGGTCGGATCTTGGCCCTTTCGTGCAGGGCGAGCCACGACAGGTGGAATGGGAAGTACACGGCCGCCGCCGACGTGTCAGCCAACTGGGAGGCAGGCGGCATCTCGAACGCCATGGCGCTCGGTCCGACGGCCAGCTCCGCATAGCCACCGTATGCGCCATTCGGTATGGAGACCACTCGCCGGCCGATCCATTGCTCCGCACCCGTCCCGGCGCCCACGACCTCGCCCAACACTTCCATGCCGGGGATGTAGGGGAGGGGTGGGCGTACGGTGCGGTAGCGACCGCGTACGCCGTCGACGTCGTTGAAGTTGAGGGTCGTTGCCGCGACACGCACCAGCACCTCACCGGGGCCAGCCGTGGGCGCAGGTACCTCGTCGAGCTGCAGCGACTCCGATGGTTCGCCGAATTCGTGCACGCGCCACGCCTTCATGGCAGAAAACTGTTTCACACTCTGACGAACAGGGTTCCGGGTTCGCGGCGTTGGCTACGGTGGCGTGCCAAGGGCTCGAGACGGGGGATGTGATCTGGTGCCGACGCGACGCGAGGTGCTCAAGAGCGGCAGTGGCGCGGTACTGGTCGGTCTGGCGGGCTCGACTGTCGGTGCCGAAGTGCTGGGGGCGCCCACGCCCGCCGGTGCGACCGAATCCTCGGTGGACCCCTCCGGACCGGCCGCGCCGGCTCCCAGCGGTTTCCGACGGGGTGGTCCGGGGCCTCTCTACTGGAGTACCTACGACTACGAGAATGTCTCGAACACCATCATCCCCGAAGCTGTGTGGAAGGCCAATATCGACTGGGTAGCGGAGACTTTCCGTGACTACGGCTACACGATGGTGTGCACCGACGGGTGGATCGACAACACGCAGAAGGTGACACGGCACGGTTACATCGTCAGCCAGGCGGACGACTGGGACCATGACTGGGCCTGGTGGTCGAGGTACCTCCGGTCCAAGGGGATGCAGCTCGGCGTCTACTACAACCCACTCTGGGCCACGAAGTCCGCTGTCACGAATCCTGCCGTCACCGTGGTGGGCCGGCCCGACATTCAGGTGGCCGACATCGTCAATGCGAAGGACTACTTCGACGGCGGAGGGCAGCTGCAGTGGGTGGACACCACCCGCGACGGGGCGGAGGAGTACGTCAAGGGCTACGTGGCGTACTTCCGCGACCTCGGCGCCGTGTTTCTCCGGATCGACTTCCTCGCCTATTACGAGACCGGGTTCGACCAGAACAACGGCACCGTGGGCGTCAACCATGGCCGCGACTCCTACCTGCGGGCGCTCCGCTGGATGCGCGAGGCGGCCGGGGACATGCAGCTGAGTCTCGTCCTCCCCAACCTGTTCGACCACGGGTCGGCCGAACGCCAGTACGGCGACCTGATCCGCATCGACAACGACGCCGGCTTCGGCACCTGGTTCACCTTCAGCGGGGGCCGCGAGACGTGGCAGCCCGAGTGGTCCCAGTGGAACAACCCGTTCATGGGGTTCACCGGATTCGCCGACATCTCCGGCCGAGGTCAGGTGATCCTCGACGGTGATCCGTTGATCATGCGGACGTTCACCCGCGACGAGGAGCGCCAGAGCGCGATCAACCTCTTCACCATGGCGGGCGCCGCCATCGCCATCACCGATCAGGTCGACACGATCGCGGACAACGCGCATGTCTTCCTGAACCGCGAGGTGCTGGCCCTGCGCAAGGCGGGCCTGGTCGGCAAGCCCGTCTTCAACAACAGCCATGCGCTCGACTACGACCCCACCAGCCGCGACCCGGAACGCTGGATCGGCCAGCTGCCCGACGGGTCCTGGGCGGTCGCCTTGTTCAATCGCTCGGACGACGACGCCACGAAGTCGATCGTCTTCGCCGACACCCTGGGCTTCACCGGCCCGGCGGCGGTGCGTGACCTGTGGGCCCACCAGGACCTGGGCTCTCTGACCACCTACCAGGCGACGCTGGGTCCGCACGCTTCGGTGCTCCTGTCGGTCGTGCCCCAGGCTCCGGTGCACTTCCAGGCCGAGGTCGGCGCCTGGGCGGGTTCCGCCCGCTTCGAGAACACGTTCGGCGGCCACGAGGGGATGGGCTACGTCACCGACCTCGAGAACGAGGGCAGCAGCGTCGCCGTCGCCATCGCCGTCCCGACGTGCCGGGCCGCCGCCGCCTCGAATGCCATGTGGCCAACGCCACCGGGAGCGCGTCCACACTGACCGTGCGAACGCTCGACCCGGAAACCGGGCATGTGCACGGCTCGAGCGTCCTCCACGTGCCGAGCGCAGCCGCCTGGACCACGTGGCGGACGGTGCCCGTCACGCTGAGCATGGCCAGCGGAACCAATCTCGTGGTGTGCAGCGTCGAGTCGCCCGACCAGGGTGGGGTCAATCTCGACTACATCGCCCTCGCCTAAGTCAGTGACATCGCCCTCGCTGAGTCAGTTGTCCTGTCCAGAGGCGAGCACACTCCGCAGCGACGTACCGGCCATCCGGCCGACCTCTTGGGGTTCCAGTGCGTGCAGGGTGTCGGAGAACACCTCGACCCCGAGCGGTGCGGCCGTTCCGGTCGCCCGTAGGTCGGCCAGCAGACCCACGAGGTCCAGCTCGCCGTCGCCCGGCAGCAGCCGCTCGTGCAACGTCGCATGCAGCGGGTCGGGCTCGGCTGTCGCCGGCGCATCGCACAGCTGCACGCCGAGGATCGACGCGCCCGGGACGGAGCGCAGGAGCTCGCGGTCGGGACCGCTGCGGAAGTAGTGCCAGGCGTCGAGCATCAGTCCGCCGTTGCGTCGATCGGCGGCGCGGACGACCTGCCAGGCGGTGGACAGGTCGGGGATCCGTGACCAGGGGAGGAACTCGAGGTGGACGAGCAGGCCGTGATCGGCCGCCCTGTCGCACAGTCCGGCGAATGCGGTCGCCGCGTCGTCGAGCGACCACGAACCGCCGAACACGTCGACCGCGTTGAGCGAGCGTGCCCCGACTGCGTCTGCAATCGCGAACAGTTCGGGCTCGGCGAAGCCGAATATCCGCTCCTCGTCGAGCGTCGGGGGGATCTGGATCTCGGACGCGCCGGGAAGCCACCACCAGGCCGGGTCGAACTCGCCCACTGAGAGGCCGTGGTCGGTAAGCAGCAGGCGGATATCCCTGTCGCTGAGTCCTTCGTCGCGAGCCACCTGATAGTCCCGACCCCAGAGCGAAATTCTCGAGAAGCCGCCGGCTTGGGCCGCCGCGATCCGCTCCCGGAGCGTGATGCCAGTCCGGAGCGTGCCTGAGCAGAGCACCGTGTCGCACGCGCCGAGCGTTATTGACTGATGTTCGGAATCGATCACTCCGCGACTGGCTGGACAAATACCGAGGTCAGATCGATCCGGCCCTGGAGACCCAGTTTCGCGTACGTCCGTGTGAGGTGCGTTTCGACCGTGCGGGTCGACAAAACAAGTCGCTCGGCAATTGCCCTATCGGGCAACCCTCGGGCGGCGAGTTGTGCCACCTCGCGCTCCCGCGGGGTCAAGGCGGCAACCACTGACGGTGCCGCACTCAACGCCGGGGTGAACACCGGATCGGCGGGATCGAGGAGCACAGCGGCCAGCTCGAGCGCAGCCTCGGCCTGGGCGGGCCGGCCGGCGCGGAAGTGCTCCGCCGACGCTTCCCGCGCTGCCTCTGCGGCGTAGAGACATGCGCCGAGAGACCGGAATTCGGCGGTGACCCGGTCCAGAGCGCTCCCGGATCGATCAGCGGAGGCAGCCGCATGGTTCCGGCAGGTCGAGGCGAGGTGTCCTTCGACCGACCTGAGTGCAGCGAGCTCTCTGGCTGCATCAGCGTGTCCGTACCGCAGCGCGTCGTACCAGCAGCGGAGGGCCTGACCCGGCATGCCGGCCTGACTTGCCGTATGGGCACGTGAAGCCGCTGCCTCCGCGGCGCGGTCCGTCTGCCCCTCGGAGGCCCACACGGCCGCGTCGGCAAGCACCCTGTCGGCCAGAAAGACGGGCGCCAGTCGGCCCGACCTCGTCGCTCTGCGACAGGACGTACCGGGCCTGGTCGGAGTCGCCGGACACTGCCAGGATCCCGGCCAACTGGGCCAGGCTCCAGGCGGTGAACATTCGGTCGAACCCGTCCAACGCCACCAGAGACTCTCGCATGTGGTGTGCTGCTCTTTGTGGACGTGCCGCATGGAACGCCAACCTGGCGAGCGCCTTCGCCGCCCGAGGACGGGTGAACTGATCTCCGACCTCGACCGCACGACGGAATGCCGCACCGGCCTCCTGGGCAAGCGTGGTCAGTTCGCCGGAGAGCTCGAGCACATCCCAACGCGCCGCCACGAAACCGGCGGCAGCTGGTGGGTTGGGCGTCGCCACTCGTTCGGCGGATCCTTCCCACCGCTCGGAAATCTCAAGGGCTGCGTGCGCCCGACCCATTTGACCGAGAGCGACAATGGCGGCAGTCGCAGCGGTTGACTGCGATGTCGTCATCGATATTCGGTGTTGCCAGGGCCCGTCGGCCGACCTCGGCCGCGGCGGCCGCCTCACCTGCAACGAGACGGGCCGCCGCTTCGGCCGCATCGAGCATGGCGTGCAGGAAGGGATCAGATCCGCCGGTGAGGCGTTCTTCACCCAGCACTGGCCAATGCGGTCCCGGGACGTTGCAGCGTCCACGTCAGCCCCATGGCGCGGGTGGTCGCGCTCGTGATCCGCTGCATGGGAGTGAGCCCGGCGGAGTCGAAGTCAGTCAAGTACGGCGGCTGCATCGTCGACGCGGCCGGACATCGTGAGCGCGTGGGCGAGATCGAGGGAGACTGCGGCGGGCGCTCCTGCGGCCAACGCAGCCTGCAGAAGATTGATCTGGCTCTCGACGCTTCGGCCGCGGGCAACGGCTGCAGCTCGTACGAGCAGGTCGGGCTCGAGCCGACAGTCTGCGGCCGCGCCCCAGAGGGCCACCCGGAGGAGGATCTCGGCATCGGCCTGGTGGGAGACGTCCAGGGCTCGGGCCAGGGCGTCGATTGCGTCTCGGCGTCCGCTGTCGCTGATTGCATGGCGAGCCGCCTCGCCGAAGAGTGGGTGGACCAGCCGGACACCGGACCGGGCCTCCTCGTGGACTCCGACGACGAGCCCCGAGGCACGCAGGGAGGCGATCACGGGCGCAGGGACGAGAAGGTCGACGATGGCTCCTTCGAGCGGCTCCGAGAGAGCGATGACCTCGACCGCACTGCGCTCGGCCGGCGACAGCTGATCCATCTGATCGGCGATGAGTGTACGGAGGCGGGGCTCGGATTCGAGCGTGCCGGAGACTGTCCACAGTCCATGGTGCTCCGCTATTGATCCAGAGCGGACACCGGACTCCAGCAACAGCGTGACTGCCATGGGCACCCCCTGGCTCGCGGCCCACACGGTCCGGGAGAGGTGGGTGTCAACCGGACCGCCCAGGATCGCCGAGGCGATCGCCGCCACCGATTGTTCGTCGAGGGGCCCCAGAACCAGACGCTCGGACAGTCCCTCATTGATGAGGGCATCGAACGCCGTGGACGCTGGGGTCGCCTCCGCGTGGTGGCGAGGACGAGTGCCCGTTCCGCGACAGCCAGTTGATGGATGGCGATCGCCGAGAAGTCATCGAGGAGGTAGTCCGTCATCCACCACGATGAGGAGCTTCGTTTCGCCGGCGCGCTTGAGGAGCGCCTCTTGGACTCTGGCCAAGTCGTCTGCCCTGGGCGGGGCTCCCACCAGGTGCCCTGCGAGGGCGCCCAGGGGAATGGCCTGGGAGGCACCGGTAGCCGACACGGGGATGACCGTGAAATGAGGATCACCGCTGAGGACTGACGACACCCGACCGAATCAGGCTGGTCTTGCCGATTCCAGCAGGCCCTTCGACGGTGACGCCGTGGCCGCCGGCAACCGTGGCGAGGACGTCATCGATCTCCCCTGTCCGTCCGATGAACGGTCGCGGACCTACCACCTGGCCAGATTAGTGAGCACACCCAGAAAATCACCTGATGAGTGGGTGGCTCCGTGGAGGTGGCGGCCCTACCAGGCTGGGGCAGATGCGCGTGACGGCGCTGGTGAGACCGACTCACTTCCGAGGCGTAGAAAAGGAAGGTGCCAACGCTACGTAGTCGAGTACGGACGCCGACCGCGGTGCTCGCCCGTATTCTTCGGCTCTCGGGGCGTCGATCAGGCGGACCTGGAGAGCGTGCGACTGCCCACCAGGCGGCAGACCAAGGAGAATGACGTTGCAATTCACCACGTCGAGGGTGGTCCTCCCCTGGTCGCCGCCCTGCTGTTCGTCGGGCTGCCCCTATTCAGCGGAACAGGGTCTGAGGCCTTCGGGGCATCGAGCACGTCATCGGCGACATGCGGGCAACTGACGAAGGCTCAAATCCAACCTCTTTTGAGCGTGCACGTCGCCAAGGTCAAGATCTCTCACGTTCCTGACGGCGAGCAGTGCGTGTACTCAGGCTCCGCTGGTGGCGGTGAAGCGGTCGACGTTCTCGTCATTTCAGGAAGTGGCGCCAAGCAGGCATTCACCACCGAGGTGAAGTCGCTCGACGGAAAGGTGGCGGTCAAGGGCGTCGGAAGCCAGGCCTACCGCGAGCAGGGCGACTTCCAATTGAACTCGATCAAGGGGAGCACCTACTGCTCCGTCTCGGTGGGTTCCGGTGACTCCATTCCCGGAGTGGCGGCGTTGCAATCCGCCAACAGCGGCACCTCGGATCTTCCCGAGTCGGACAACGCCGTCATCGCCACTGCCCTCGGCACCATCTGCAATCGCATCTACAAGTCGGGATCGACCAAAGTGTCGCTGTCTGCGTTGGGCTCGACCACGGCGACCACGACCGGCGGTGGAGCGCCGGCCGCCGCTCCGGTCGGAACAACGCAGAGCACCCAGACGTCCGCCGAAGATCCCGAGAAGGTCACCCTGGTGAAAGTCACCGACCCGGCAAGTCAGACCGATCCCAACAATGCCCCTTACGCGGGTATGCGGTGGGTGGGTCTCCAGTTCACCGTCGTGGTCAATGGTCCCGACTCGTTAGCTGGGGCCTATTTCATCATCGGTTCGGATGGGATGACGTACGGATTCAACACAGCCCAGTCGATCGGTGGATTCTCCGGCTGCACACAGGTGCCGACCGACGGAACGGCAAAAGAAGGCAAGCCGTCAACCCTGTGCGTCGGTGACATGCTGCCGACGAACGTCCAGGTGGCCAAAGTTGTCTTCAGCGGACTTGAAACCACCCAAACCGGCAAGGGCGTCCTCTATTGGTCGCCTTCGTGATCTCCCTGCAGGAGCGGTGGTTCCGTTCGTAGAGAAGATGAGCAGCTCTCTCCAGCTCAGCCGTCCACGTCCCTAGTCTCCGAGCCATTCAGCGACTGCGGTCGTGGTCTTTCGAGAAGGCCGCCGATGGAACTGTCCAAGAGTGTCGGATGGACGCGCCCTATGCGCCATATGCGCCCTCCGGCAGTGGCGCTCATCGGCTGGAGAGCGACGGTCAATCGGTCTCCGGTCCAACCTGTCGATTCCTCTGGGGAGAGGGTTCAGCCGGTGTGACATTTCGTGCAAACGCTGGGCGGTGCCCGGAGGAGTGCTGTGCCGGACCCTTTTTGGTCACTATCGTTCCCTCCGTGCCCGAGAACGGTACCGGAGGCGAGTCCGGAGCTCACGAGAGCGCCACCGACGGTGCCTAGGCTCGTTCTGCGCGACGCCACCGTCGTGGATGCCGACGGTCCTCGTCCCTGCACGACCGTGGTGGTCGAGGAACGCCGGATCTCGGCGGTGCGCACCGGAGCGGAGGTCGAGACCGCTCCGGAGGACCGGGTGGTCGATCTCGGTGGGCGCACGGTCATGCCGGGGATGGTGAGCAGCCACTTCCATGCCACCTACAACGAGCTCGGCTCCAAGGCGGCCCCGTTCGGACTCGAGGAGCCGCCCGCGCTGCAGGCGGTACGGGCGGCGCATCATCTGGAGTTACTCCTGCGCAGCGGGTTCACCGGTGCGGTGAGCGCGGGCGCACCCTTCGCCATCGACGCGTCCATGAAGGCCGCCATTGCTGAGGGCCTGTTCCCCGGGCCCCGATTGATGGCCGGCAGCCGCGACGTCAGCACGACGGGGCATGCCGGTGACAAGAGCTTCCCGTGGTACTGGGACGTCGGCGCCCGCGGTGCCATCAACCGGTCCGACGGTCCCGATGGGTTCCGGCTCGCCGTGCGAGAGGAGATCAAGCAGGGCGCCGAGATCATCAAGATGTTCGTGACGGGTGGGCATGGCACCGTCGCTCCGAGCGAGCAGACCGAAATGACCCCCGCGGAGATCTCGGCGGGCATCGAGGCGGCGCATCGAGCGCGGCGTGCTGGTGCGCGGCCACATCGCCAACCGCGAGGCCATCCACATGGCGCTCGATGCCGGCATTGACGTCATCGATCACGGCGACGGCATGGACGCCCTGGCCATCGAGCGGATGGTCGAGCTCGGCACCTTCCTCGTCCCGAGCCAGCTGTTCCCGGTCCGCTTCGCCCAGCTGATGGGTGGCGGCGGTCTCGGGTTCACCACCGCCATGGCCCAGGACATCGAACAGGCGCTCGCCATCTTGCCCAAGGTCAACGAGGCCGGGGTGAAGCTCTTGTGCGGGGACGACTACGGGGCGATCAGCCTGCCCCATGGTCGCTACGCCGACGAGCTCGAGTTCTACGTCAAGGAAGCCGGGATCCCGCCCCTCGACGTCATCCGCTGGGCCACGCGCAACGGAGCGGAGCTCATGGGGCGGGCTCGACGAGCTCGGGTCGGTGCGCGAGGGCTACCTGGCCGACCTCCTGGTCGTGGACGGTGACCCGCTGGGCGACATCGGCATCCTGCAGGACCGGGCCAGGCTGCTGGCGGTCATGAAGGGCGGCACCCTCGTGCGCGACGATCTCGACTCCCTCGCCGCAGACTGAGGACACCACTACCTTGGCCTCATGATCATCATCGCCGGCTCCCTCAGCTTCGACCCGTCGGACCGCGACGACGTCCTCGTCAGCCTGGCCGAGGTGACCGAGGCGAGCCGGCGTGATGCCGGCTGTCTCGAGTACTTCTGGGGCGAGGATCTCGAGGCGCCCAACACGTTCCGCTTCTTCGAGTGCTGGGAGTCACAGGAGCGGCTCGACGCCCACCTGGCCCAGCCGCACGAGGTGGCCTTCGGCGAGCGCAACCTGCAGCGCATCAGGGGCGCGACCGCCGGCTTCTACGACGCTTCGCCTACCAAGCCGAGCATGCCTGCGGCCGGCTGAGCACGACGCCGAGCGAGGCCGCCGACCAGGGCGGCCGATCTCACTGCGGGGCGAAGTAGCGGGGGAGCGATCCGCTCGGCACGCTCGCTCCGTTCGTCTGTGCCTCCTGCAGGTGGCCCAGCTCCATCCAGTACGGGAGGATCGCCGGAGCCAGATAGTCACCGCCGCCTCCGGGCTGCATGTTGAAGTGGCTGCCGTCGCTCTCGCGCACCGGGACGCCGTCGAGATCCTCGGTGTAGTGCCCACCCGGGCACACGTAGGCGTTCAGGTCCTGGACGTAGACCTGACCGGGGTGCTGCGCTGCGACCTTGTCCAGCAGTGTGTTGTAGGCATCCTGTCGGGCTGTGCTGTCCTGCGGCCAGGGGGCGCCATCGGGCTGCTCGCCCGTGCTCTGGCAGGGCTTGGTCTCGAAGACCATGAGCGCGCCGTGCGCCGTGGCGATCTGCACGGCCTTCTCCAGTTGGCTCTCCACGTACGCCGCGAAGGTCGGATGCAGAATATTGGTCATGTGCCCCCGGTAGAGGCGGTCGAGGATCTCGCTGCCGCCGGCCAGGAGGACGACCACGTTCGGCTGCAGTTGCCGCACCCAGTCCGCCCAGGCCGTCGTCCAGGCCTGGCAGGGCACGTTCTGGTTTGGGCCGAACACCCCTCCCGGAGGGCACTTGGCGCTCTGGGGATCCGGTGTGCAGGGCGCACCGACGACGAAGGTCCCACCGGACTCCTCCCCGGTTGTCCCGTCGGCGACGCCACATCCGAGGATCCCCTCGTTGAGCAGGTGCAGGTCGTCGTATGTCGCCCGATGGGCGGACAGGGCGGCCTCCAGCCCGATGCCCAGTGTCAGCGCCTGGGAGTCGCCGACCAGGAGGACCCTGGTGGGCGTCGTGTCGTAGGTGGCGGGAACGGCGGTGGTGATGGCTGTCGCCGGGACCGTCCCCGTGGCGGCGGCGCCGACGGCGATGGTGTCGGCCGCCGGCATGGTGGCGAGGATGATCGCCAACGCGACGACCCCGATGGCGGGCCCCGTCAGCAGGCGCGCCCGGAAGCCCCTGAAGAACGTGCCCTGCCGGATCGGCCGTTCCACCAAGAAGAAGGAGAGGATCGCCACCCCGATGGTCGGAATGACGCGGACCACGAAGAGGGGCCACGGACTGAGGCCCGTCCGCTGCTCGTTGATGAAAGTGAAGAGCGGGAAGTGCCACAGGTACATGCCGTATGAGATCCGCCCGAGGAACGTGAACGGCCCGAACGAGAGCAACCGGGCCAAGGGGGAGAACTGGGCGCAGGACACGCTGAGCAGGACCGCCGAGGCGGCCAGGGCGGCGATGGAGAATCCCCCGCGGTAGGCAAAGGTGTCATTTGCCTGCACCTTCACGTACAGGAGGATGCTGACGCCGAGCCCGACGAAGCCGATGCCGGTCAGCACCCCGCGGCCCCAGGCGGTGCGGGCCTGCCAGTCCATCTCGGTGCCCTTCCGCTTGCGCTCCGCCCAGAGGCGCACGCCCACCGCCAGCGTGGCGCCGATCAGAACGGATTGCGCATGGGTGTCGGTGCCGAAGTAGAGGCGGTTGATGTTGGTGGGGTTGTAGAGCAGCGCCATCTCCAGTGCCGAGGCCAGCGCGCCGGCGACGGCGACGGCGAGCAGCACGCGCAACGAGCGCGTGAGCTTCATGACGCCCAGGAAGACCAGCGGCCAGACGAGATAGAACTGTTCCTCCACGGCCAGGGACCAGGTGTGGATCAGTGGCGAGGTCAGTCCCGTCATGTGGAAGTAGTCGGAGCCGGACACAATGAAGTGCCAGTTGGCGACATAGAAGAGGGCGGACAGCGCGTCGCCGCGCAATGTCGGGTAGGTGCCGGCCGGAACGAAGATCCCGTAGAGGATGGCGACGCCGATCAGCATGACGAACAGGGCGGGCAGCAACCGCCTGGCTCGGCGGGCCCAGAAGGCCCCCAATTTGATGGTGCCGTTCTTGCGCCACTCCACGATGAGCAACGAGGTGATGAGGAATCCCGACAGGGCGAAGAAGCTGTCGAGCAGGAAGAATCCGCCTGTGGTCAGGTAGACCCCGGCGTGCACGCCCAGGATGGCGAACATGGACACGCCCCGGATCCCGTCGAGAGCCGGCAGGTAGGCCAGCGTTGCTCCCTTTGCCGGAGCGTCGGGAGAGACGCGAGCAGCCACCTCGGGAGATTACCGGGGGCACCATGGCCTCAGGGGTGCAGCCACATGGCCGACGCCCGAGGTCCCCCGATCATCGGGTGTCGCTAGAGTCACCGTCGCACAGGGCTGGCTGTGCCAAAGGGGGTGAGCCATGACGAGGATCAGACGGCGCGATTTCATCACGTCCAAGGCTGGGACCGCTCTTGCCGCGATCGTCGCGGTCTCCGCGTTGACCTCGGTCTCAGCACAGGCCGCCGCTGCGACCTCGTCCACCTCGACCTTCCACCGCGCCGCCGTCCTGACCGGCCCCGTCACGACGGGACAGGTCATAGAGCCGATCTCCGCCCAAACGCCCGACCTCGCCGCCAACGGCTACGTCGAGCAGGAATTTCTTCGCCGCCGGGACGGCGACCGCCTTCAAACCCGACGCCACGCCGAGCGACGGGAAGTGGACGATCACGCCGACGACGTCGGCCGCGTACAAGACCAGGATCCTGGTGCGACGACCGAAGGACCCGGCCCACTTCAACGGGACGGTGGTGGTCGAGTGGCTCAACGTGACGAGCGGTGAGTCGGATCCGGATTGGATCTACCTGAACCCGATGCTGATGCGTGACGGCTACGCCTACGTCGGTGTCTCGGCCCAGGAGCTCGGCGTCGACGGAGGGAAGTCCCTCATCGGCTCGCTGACCGGGTCAGGTGGACTGGTCACCAAGGAGCCGGCCCGGTACGGGTCCCTGCACCACCCTGGCGACCAATATGCCCAGGACATCTTCGCCCAGATCGGGCAGGCCCTGCGGGGGCCGCACCCGGCGGCGTTGGGTGGGCTGAGACCGAAGCACATCGTCGCCGCGGGCGAGTCCCAATCGGCCATCTATCTCACGACGTTCGCTGACGCGATACAGCCCCGGACCGACACCTTCGACGGCATCTTTCTGCACAGTCGGTTTGGTTTCGGTGCCTCCCTGGGATCGACTCTCAATGCCCACGCGGGACCGGGAGATCTGCGCATCCGCACCGATCTCAAGGTGCCGGTCTTCATGGCCGAGAGCCAGACCGACGTCATGCAGTTCGGCTACGCCCTGGCGCAGCAGCCCGACACCGACAAGATCCGCACCTGGGAGATGGCCGGTACGTCGCACGCCGACCAATGGCAGCTGGGCAGCCTGCCTGCCAGCATCATCGGTTGCACCACCCCCATCAACACCGGTCCGATGCACGAGGTGGTCGAGGCGGCATTCACCGCCTTCGACAACTGGGTCGTGCACGGGACGCCACCTCCGAGCCCACCGCCTTTCCGCTTGGCGAGCACGGATCCGGTCCAGTTGGCCCTCGACTCGCACGGCAACGTGATCGCTGGCGTGCGGACGCCGGCGGTCGACGCTCCCGTCTCGACGCTCAGCGGCTCACCGCCCACTGGCGCCCCGACCGTCTGCCAGTACTTCGGGTCCACCGTCGCTTTCACGCCGGCCCAACTTGCCGCCCTCTACGGCACCCAGAGCAACTACATCAAGGAGTACACCAAGAGCCTCGACAAGGCCGTCGCCTCGGGGTACATCCTCAGCGCCGACAAAGCCTCGTTGCTGACCCAGGCGAAGCAGGTGCAGTTCCC
The DNA here is from genome assembly GCA_963794875.1 of uncultured Acidimicrobiaceae bacterium. Lineage (GTDB taxonomy): Bacteria > Actinomycetota > Acidimicrobiia > Acidimicrobiales > RAAP-2 > Bog-473. Next base: position 684,571 of record CAWCFG010000013.1, on the reverse strand, counting down.
CGCCCCGTAGCTCGTCGGAAAGGATGCAGCGATGGCGGCAACACAGTGTGAGGATGGAATCGGATGAGAACGGCCAGGCAGAAGATCGGCGGCCACAGCGGCATCCCGTCGAAGCGGGCGGTGGCCTTCGCCGCCGTGACTGCCGTGGTCGCGGCCACCGTCCCCGGCGTCATGAGCTCGGGTGCAGCTGCCGCGCCGAAGGATCCGGGCCGCTGGAAGTTGGTGACGACAACCTCGGTCCGTATCTTCTACTACCAGGGCATGACCGACGATGATCGGGGGACCTTCTACTTCGACGGCGTCGACAACGGGCTGTTCAAGACCGACAGCTCACTGACGCAGACCGCCGGCACCACCCCGTACATCCCGGCCGATGTCGCCGCCCGGGACAAGTACAACCACATCGGAGCCATCGCCTACGCCAAGGGCACCGGGGTCCTCTTGCCCATGGAGTGCTACAACGGCACGAATTGCGCGAATACCGGTGCCATCGGCGTCGGCAACCCGTCCACGCTGGCCTGGGAGTACGAGGTGAAGCTTGACCCTGCCACCATCAAGAAAGCGATGTGGGCGGCCGTCTCTCCCAACGGCAAGTTGCTGTGGACCTCGTCGAACAACAACCTGCTCGCCTACGACATGGCCGACATATCGGCCGACCATTCCTGGCCGACCCACCCGGCCATCAAGCCCGTGAAGATCCTGAAGAATGCCGTTCCGCCCTCCGGCGTCGACGGTGGCGCGTTCTACCAGGGTCGCCTCTTCCTGGCCGGCACGGTCGGCAACGTCCACCAGGTGTGGTCGATCGACACGTCCAACGGCACGCGTCGACTTGAGATCTCACGCACCGTCGTGGGTGAGCAGGAGGGCATCGACTTCGAGGATCAGGGCACGGTCCACCCGGTACCGCTCTGTAGCGATCCGTCCTGCGGCGCCGCCACGCACGACACCACCAATTCGTTCGGCGGTGTGCTCCATCTGATGGTCATGCCCCAGCCCGACGGGAAGACGCCGCCCACCTATGCGGCTGCCACGCTCCTGTCGTTCGACCCTCGACGCTGAGGCGACGACGTGGCCCGGTCGGTCGGCGCCGCCGTGACCACGTGCACGCAAGGTCGATGATGATCAGATGATCACCATCGATCCGCTCGAGACGGGACCGCGCAGTTCAGCCAGACCGTTGCCGATGGCCACGGCACCACCGCTTCTCGCCTCGAACGCTAAGCGGTCAGGACCGAGGGCATGGACCCGGACCGCGAGGTCCTGGCCGAGGTAGGCGGGAGAGGCGAACCGAACCGCGAAGCGCCGGAGACGGGAAGGGTCGTCCGCACATGCGGTCCGGACCACGGTGCGTGCGCACAGGGCCATCGTGCAGAGGCCGTGGAGGAACGGACCCTCGAACCCGCTGCGACGCGCCGCCTCCAGGTCGAAATGGTGCTCCGAGAAGTCGCCCGATACCTCGGCGTAGCGGCGGGCCATGTCCAGGTCGACGGGGATGACCTCCTCGGCGATGGGCGCCTCGCCGTCGACACGCGCCGCGTTCGCGACGGGGGAGGTCCGGTCCGGCCTCGTCGGCCGTGGTGCCCAGCAGCACCGTTGTCCACCATTGCTCGGCGACGAGCTGCTGCCGCTCGTCCACAGCCCGGTGCAGCAACGTGACGCGGAGGTTGTCCTTCGATGGCTTCGCGCTGTGCAACTCGACCAGCGTCTGCAGGCGCTCTCCCGGCACGACGGGCCGATGGAGCAGGAGGTCGTGTTGGCCGTGGACACCACCGCGCGACTCAGCGAACAGCGGTGCGGGGACGAGCTCCAGAATGGATGGAAGCTGCGCCGCGTAGGTCTGGGTGGCGATGGCGGTGGGGGGGAGTGCGGAGCCGTCGATGTAGTGCTGGTTGTCGTCGAGGGTCGCACGGGCGAAGGCGGCCGCCAGGTCGGCGTCGAGCACGAGGTCGAAGGGCCCCGCACGATCGCCGACCCTCAGGACATCCGCAGGCCGAAACGATTCAATCAGGTCCGCTCGCGCTGCCAAATAGGCGAACGCCACCGGTTGCCCGGCCTCCACCCGAGCCACCACGGCCGCGGCGCACGCTTCCGGCGAGGTCGTCGACGTGTCCACCTCCAGGTCGTAGATGCCCGGATCGTGCACCGCCTGCTCCCACCGGACCACGATGTCGGGAACGCCGCCATCAGGTTCGCTGGTGACGTAGGGCCTCCCACCTCGTCCACCCCACCTGTCGTATCCGGCGCCACCGGCGCCCGCGTCACGCCGATCCATGATCACCTCCACCGGGCAGCGGACGCCGACGAAGTACGCCGGGAGCCCGGCCAGGTCCACGGCCACCCTCCTGAGGATCCCGAGAGGTTTCGCATAGTCGTCGTGATGGCCGACATCGACGACCACGTGCAGCCCCGTACGGCTCCACGCCGCCACCGTCGCGTACAGCGCGTCGAACAGGATGTCGACGGAACCCTCGAGGTCGGGCCGTTCCCCGCCCGGGCGCAAGCCGATGCCCGGCCACACCTCCTCGGGGATCGCGTCCGCCAATGCGTCGACGCCGAGGTTGAGCCACGCCCCGCCGATCGCCGCCCGTTGCAAGGCTCGGGCGATGCTCGACTTCCCAGACCGCGGCACCCCGTTCAGGACCACGATCGTCCCGGGTGCCGGTCCCACCGCGCCGCCCCGCTTACTCACGCCCTGATCTCCGACAGCGTCCTGGCTCTCACGTCGACCCGGTAGATCACGCCGTGCGGGTGCCCGTACGCCAGAGCCTCGGCCGGGGCCAGGTCCAGCAGATTGCGCAGCAGCACCCGTCCGATCATCTCGTGCGACACGACCAAGGGCCGAACGACCCCGGCGCGGGGATCACTTGCAACGCGGTCGCGGCGCGGGCGTCCCCGTCGGCGTAACTCTCACCGTCAGGGAAGCGCCACGCGTACTTGTTCGCGGCGCGCCGGGAGAGTGCACCGGGAAACGCCGCTTCGATCTCCTCGGCGCGCAAGCCGGCCATGGCTCCGTGACTGATCTCCACCAGCTCCTCGACGGTGACGACCGTCAGCCCGAGCGCGGCGGCGTACACCTGGGCGGAGGTCAGGGCTCGACCGAGCGGGCTTGCGAAGACGCCATCGATCGGCAGGGTGCGCAGCCGCTCCGCCGCCCGGTGGACCTCTTCCATCCCGGAGGCCGTCAGCGGCGCGTCCAGCTGGCCCTGGCGTCGTCCGGCCCGGTTCCACTCGGTCTCCCCGTGGCGGGCCAGAAAGATTTCTTTCGATGCTCAGGCTGTCTCCTGCGTCGGCATCGTCTGGTGCGCCGGGACGGGGTAGTTCGGCATGGCGATGGAGGGCGCCGCTTCCACAATGGACAGTTTCGTGCACCCTTCGGCCAGCACGTTGGCCGTCTGATCCTTCGACGTGGTGGGCAGCTTGGGCATCGACGGGTCGCTGCGGCGCGGGTGCAGTGTCGAGGTCAGGTCGCCCGCCGTGTGGCGCCGCCAGGACGAGATGTTGGGCGCCTTGACCCCGAAGCGCTCCTCCAGGAAGCGCAGCTGCGACGTGTGGTCGAACACTTCGGACGCCACGTGGCCGCCGCGGCTGAAGGGGGAGAGGACGAGCATCGGCACCCGGAACCCCATGCCGACGGGACCACCCATGCCGTCCGCTTGGTCGGGCAGCGGTGAGACCGTGACGTACTCGCCCGCAGTGCCCTGCGGCGCGACCGGCGGCGGCACGTGGTCGAAGAAGCCGTCGTTCTCGTCGTACATGTGGAAGAGCACCGTCTTGGACCACACTTTGGGGTTGGCCACCAGCGCTGCGAGCACCTGGCTGGTGAACCACTCGCCGAGGGCGGGCGGTGACGACGGGTGCTCGTCGTAGCCGAGGGGCGGGATGATCCAGCTGACCGCCGGCAGCTGGCCCGACTTGATGTCGCTGACGAAGTCGTTGGGGTACAACGGCGTGAACGCCTTCTGGTAGAGCGATGACGACGGGTTCTGGTATTGGCTGAAGTAGGGGAGGATGGCGTCGCTGATCAGCAGTCCGTGTTGTTGGATGAAGGGCGCGCTGTACCCGGTGCCCACCGGGTTGTAGACCTTCCAGCTCACGCCGGCGTCCTCCAGGACCTCGGGCATGGTGTCCCAGTGCGCGCTCCCGATGGCCTGGGACGAGTCGTTGGTGATGAGCACCGGGCCGCCGGCTGCGCCCGTGGGATCGACAGTGCCCGACAACGCCATGAGGCGGTTCGGGTGCGTCGGCCCGAGCACCGAGCAGTGGTAGTTGTCGCACAGCGTGAAGGCGTCGGCCAGCGTGTAGTAGAAGGGCAGGTCCTGCCGGCGGTAGTAGCCCATCGTGAGGACGCCGTGCTCGGGCCCCTGGAAGACCGACTCCACGTGCGTGCGGACGAAGGCGCCGTTGGTGCCGCCGCCCCAACTCATGTGCTCCGCCGGCCAGCTGTGGTCGAGATCGTTGGTGCACTCGCCCATGCCCGACGAGGTGTCGAGGTGGAAGGGGAGCAGTGTCGTGTCGCGTCCCCCGGCCAGGCCTGGGCGAAGTTCCCGAGCTTGCCGTGCGGGTGGTCGTCGAAGCCCCGGACGCCTGGATACGTGCCGTAGTAATGGTCGAAGGAGCGGTTCTCCTGCATCAGGAACACGACGTGCTCAATGGCCCCGAGATCCGATCCGGCCGGCTTGGTGCGCGCCGCGAGCTGGGCCATGGCGGCGCCGGCGCCCTGCCCCTGGCCGGCCGCGGCCAGGATGGCGCCGCCTCCGGTCGCCAACGCGGCGGCGAGCATGGTCCTGCGGTCGAAGCGCGCGCGGTCGAGACTCATCGTTGTTGCTCCTTCACGTGTCGTTCCTCACGTGGGCCCCCCGGCCCTTGTCCACCTGCGCCGGCTGAAGTGCCGACCGGCCCGTCCCTTCGTCCTACGCGTCCCTCACGCGGACTCAATGAGCATCGGATCGTTGTTCCGCACGTTACCGATTCGCGGCCCGACGGGGTGGTGCACCACCGTTCCGGCCGGAGGCGGCCGCAGCAGCGCGCGGAGCTCCTCGACGTCCTCGTTGGCCGGGTCGAGCCACACGTCGAAGGTGGCAGGATCGAGGATGACCGGCATCCGGTCGTGAATGCCCGACATGTCCGGGCCCGCCGACGAGGTGATCACGGTGCAGCTGCGGATCAGCGGCGCGTCGGGCCCGGCGTTCTTGTCGCGCCAGCGCTCGGCCAGCCCGGCGAAGGCCAGCGGCTGTCCGTCGGCCCGGCTGAAGTAATGCGGTTGTTTGGCCCCGGTCTTCGTCTTGTGCCACTCGTAGAAGCCGTCGGCGGGGACGATGATGCGCCGCTCCCGGAAGGCCTCGCGGAACGAGGCCCGGGTGGCCACGGTCTCGCCGCGCGCGTTGAAGAGCCGGCTCGCTGACTTGGCGTCCTTGGACCACCAGGGGATGAGGCCCCAGCGGAAATTCATGAGGATCCGCTCCGGCTCGCCGCCCCCTTCCGCCGGGCCCTCGTGCTGCGGATTCTGTTCTGGGAGCCGGGCCGGGCGGTCCCGGACCCCGAGGACCGAATCGGTCGGGGCGACGTTCCAGCTCGGGGCATGCTCTCCTTCGGCACCCTCGGCCAGGTTGGCCTGGAAGTAGCGGGCGATCTTGGCCGGAGGGGTGTAGAGAGCGAAGCGGCCACACATGCGGGCTGCATTGTGGCCCAGGGATGGTCTGGCGGGGTGTCCGGCCCTCTGAACTGGGCATTCGGGTCCCTGAGCAGGCCGCACACGGTCTGGCTAGGGTACGAACATATGTTCGCTTTCCCTGTCACCGACCCGTCGTCCCCCCGTTCCCGGGAGCTCCCCGCCGGGCTGGCCGACCGGGTCCGGCCCACCACGCCGGTGGCCGGGCGGACCCTGCCGGTACCCCCGCCCCTGGCCCCGCTCTTCCCGGCCGGCTCCCTGCGGCGGGGCACGACCACCACCGTGGCGGGGGCGCCCGGCCACGGGGCCACCACCCTGGCCCTGGCCCTCATGGCCGCGGCCTCGGCCGCCGGCAGCTGGTGTGCCGTCGTGGGACTGGCCGACCCGGGGGTGGTGGCCGCCGCCGGCCTCGGGCTCGATCTGCGCCGGGTCGTCTTCGTCCCCCACCCGGGCAACGGCTGGGCCGAGGCGGCCGGTGACCTTCTTTCCGGGGTCGACGCCGTCCTGATCCGCCCGCCTGGGCGGGCCCGCCTGACCGCGGCGCGCCACCTGACCGCCCGCGCCCGCGAGCGCCAGGCCGCCCTCGTCGTCCTGCTCGAGGGTCCCGGTGCCTGGCCCGTGGGCGGCGACCTGGCGCTCTCGGTCGGGGCGGTGGAGTGGGAGGGGATCGGCCGCGGCCACGGGCACCTGCGGGGCCGCCGGGCCGAGGTGCGGGTCAGCGGCCGCCGGGCCGCCGGCCGGGTCAGCGAGTGCTCGCTCTGGCTCCCCGCCAGCTCGGGCGCAGTCGAAGGGGCGGGAGTCGGACCCGGTGACGGGTCGGAGGCGGCCTGAGCGGGGCAGGCCTGAACGGAGCAGTGGAGAAGACGTGGTGGAACGGTTGGTCGTCATCTGGTGTCCCGAGCTCCTCGAAGAGGGAGCGAAGGGGGAGGAGGCCCGGCGGTTCGCGCGCGTGCTGGAGCGGGCCGGCGAGCTCTGCCCGTGGGTCCACCCCGTCCGCCTCGGGGTCGGCGCGCTGCCGGCGCGTGGCCCGGCCCGGTTCTTCGGTGGCGAGGAGGCGGTGGTGGCGCGCCTGGCCGGCATCGTGGGCGAGGACGCCACCATCGGCGTGGCCGACGGGCTCTTCGCCGCCATGCTGGCCGCCCGCTCTGGGCAGATCGTCCCGTCCGGGGGGACGGCCGACTTCCTCGGTCCCTGGTCGGTGGCCGCACTGGCCCGGCCCGACCTGGCCGTCACCCTGCAGCGACTGGGGGTGACCACCCTGGCCCAGTTGGCCGCGCTGCCGGCGGCGAGTGTCTCGGACCGCTTCGGGGCGGACGCGGCCGCCTGCCACGCGGTGGCCCGGGGGGAGGGCGGGGAGCTGGCCGGGCTGCGCGACCCGCGGCATCGAGCGGCGGCTGCGGGTGGCTCGGGGCGAGGACCCCGACCGGGGCCCCGACGTCCCGCCCCCGCCCTCCCAGCCCGGGTTCTTCGGGGGGGCCTCCGAGGCGGACAACCGCGCCGCCCGCTCCTTCGTCCGGGTGCAGGAGCGCCTGGGGGTGGAGGCCGTGGTGATGGGCCGGCTGCGCGGCGGGCGGGATCCAGCCGGCCAGTCGGTGCTCCTGCCCTGGGGCAGCCCCGAGGTGGAGACGGCGCCGGCCGGTGCGCCATGGCCGGGACAGGTCCCCCCGCCGGCGCCGACCGCCGTGCTGCGGGTGCCCCTGCGTGCCGAGCTGGCCGACGCCGCCGGTCATGCCGCGGCGGTGAGTGGGCGGGGGTTGCTCACCGGCGGCGTCGAGCAGCTGTCGGTCGATGGCGGCCCCTGGCAGCCGGTCCTCGGGTGGGCAGGCCCCTGGCCGGTCACCGAGCGTTGGTGGTCGGTACGCCGCCGCCGGGCCCGCTTGCAGGTGGTCACGGCCGAGGGCGTGGCGCGCCTGCTGTGCACCGAGCGGGGGCAGTGGTGGATCGAAGCGGTCTACGACTGATGGCCGAGGCCTACGCCGAGCTGCACGCCCACTCGGGGTTCAGCTTCCTCGACGGCAGCAGCGATCCCGAGGAGCTGGTGGCCGAGGCGGACCGGCTCGGGCTGGACGCGCTGGCGCTGACGGACCATCACGGCTTCTACGGGGTGGTGCGCTTCGCCGAGGCGGCGCGGGTGTGCGGGCTGCCGACCGTCTTCGGCTCCGAGGTGACGCTGGCGCCGGCCGGCGCGCGCACCGGTGAGCCCGACCCGACCGGCGCGCACCTCGTGCTGCTGGCCCGGGACCCCGACGGCTACGCGCGGCTGTCTACCGTGCTGGCGGACGCGCACCTCGAAGGCGGGGAGAAGGGCAAGCCCGTCTTCACGCTCGACGCGCTGGCCCGCGCCGCGGGGGACCACTGGCTGGTGCTGAGCGGCTGCCGGAAAGGGACGGTCCCCGCCGCGCTGATGGAAGCCGGGCCCCGGGCGGCCTCCCGGGAGGTGGGGCGCCTGGTCGAGGCATTCGGGCGCGCCAACGTCGCACTGGAGCTGTGGGACCACGGGGACCCGCTCGACACGGTGCGCAACGACGAGCTGGCCCGCCTCGCCGTCGAGTGGGGCGTCGATGCCGTGGCCACCAACAACGTGCACTACGCCACGCCGGCCGGCTTCCGGCTGGCCACCACGCTCGCCGCGGTGCGGGCGCGGCGCCCCCTGGTCGAGCTGGAGGGCTGGCTGCCCTCGGCGCCGGCGGCCTGCCTGCGCTCGGCCGCCGAGCAGGCCCGGCGCTTCGCCCGCTGGCCCGGCGTGGTCGGGCGCGCCGCCGAGCTCGGGCGCGCCTGCGCCTTCGACCTGCGTCTGGTGGCGCCGCGGCTGCCCGACTTCCCCGTCCCCGCCGGCATGGACGAGCAGGGTTACCTGCGCCAGCTGGTCACCGAGGGGGCCACGGCGCGCTACGGCCCACCCGGCGCCGAGCGGGTGCCCGGCGCCTGGAAGCAGATCGACCACGAGCTCGCGGTGATCGGCCAGCTGGGCTTCGCCGGCTACTTCCTCGTGGTGTGGGACATCGCGCAGGTGTGCCGGCGGCTCGACATCTACTGCCAGGGGCGCGGCTCGGCGGCCAATTCGGCCGTCTGTTACGCGCTCGGTGTGACCAACGTCGATGCCGTCGACCTCGGGCTGCTGTTCGAACGCTTCCTCTCGCCGGCGCGTGACGGGCCGCCGGACATCGACGTGGACATTGAGTCCGGGCGACGCGAGGAGGTTATTCAGTACGTCTACGAGCGCTACGGCCGCCGCCACGCGGCGCAGGTCGCCAACGTCATCACCTACCGGCCGCGCTCGGCCGTGCGCGACGTGGGCAAGGCCTTCGGCTTCACGCAGGAGCAGGCGGACGCCTGGTCGGCCGGCATCGACGCGGGGCACGGGCGGGGCATTTCGTCCGCCGCCGCCGTGGAGGAGGTGTCGGAGGCCCAGGGGGGTGGGGTGCCGCCGCTGGTGGCCGAGCTGGCGGCCGAGGTGCTGGACCGGCCGCGTCACCTCGGCATCCACTCGGCCGGCATGGTGCTGTGCGACAGACCGGTGGTCGAGGTGTGCCCGGTGGAGTGGGGGCGCATGCCGGGGCGCAGCGTGCTGCAGTGGGACAAGGACGACTGTGCCGCCATCGGGCTGGTGAAGTTCGACCTGCTCGGCCTCGGCATGCTCGAGGCGCTGCACCGCATGGTCGACCTGGTGCGCGCCTTCTACGGGGCGGAGGTGGACCTGGGAAAGCTGCCCCAGGAGCCCGCCGTCTACGACCTGCTGTGCCGGGCCGACACGGTTGGAGTCTTCCAGGTCGAGAGCCGGGCCCAGATGGGGACCCTGCCCCGGGTGGCGCCGCGCGAGTTCTACGACATCGCCATTGAGGTGGCGCTCATTCGACCCGGTCCCATTCAGGGTCACGCGGTGAACCCCTACATCCGCCGCCGCCGGGGCGAGGAGGAGGTCACCTACCTGCACCCGCTGCTCGAGCCGATCCTCAAGCGCACGCTCGGGGTCCCGCTCTTCCAGGAGCAGCTCATGGAGATGGCCGTGGCCATCGCCGGCTTCAGCGCGGCCGACGCCGACGAACTGCGCCAGGCCATGGCGGCCAAGCGCTCGGTGGCGCGCATGGAGAAGATGCGGACGCGGCTCTTCGACGGCATGGCGGCGCGCGGCGTGACGGGCGCGGTGGCGGACCAGGTCTTCGACGCGCTGGCCGCTTTCGCCAACTTCGGCTTCCCCGAGTCGCACTCGGTGTCGTTCGCCCACCTGGTGTACTCCTCGGCCTGGTTGAAGCTGCACTACCCGGCGGCGTTCACCGCGGGGCTCTTGAACTCGCAACCGATGGGCTTCTGGTCACCGCAGTCGCTGGTGGCCGACGCCCGCCGGCACGGGGTGCGCGTGCGGCGGCCGCACGTGAACCGCTCCGAGGTGGGGGCGTCACTGGAGCGTGGCGACCCGGGCGACCCGGGCGACACGGGCGAGCCGGGCGAGCCGGGGGAGGCGGTGCTGCGTCTCGGCCTGGGGTCGGTACGCGGGGTGGGTGACGCCACGGCGGCGCGCATCGTGGCCGGCCGCCCCTGGGCGGGGGGCGAGGACCTGGTGCGCCGCGCCGACGCGACGCAGGCCCAGCTCGAGACGCTGGCCGCCGCCGGCGCCCTCGACCCCGAGGTGCCCGAGGGCGGTACGGCGTCTTCCCGGCGCCGGCTGGTGTGGGCGGCCGGGGCGGCGGCCCAGGGCACGCCGGACCGCCTGCCGGGGGTGGTGGTGGGGGCCGAAGCCCCGCCGCTGCCCACGCCGAGTCTCTACGACTCGGTGGGCGACGACCTGTGGGCCCTGGGGCTGGCGCCCGAGCAGACGGCCATGCATCTCGCCCGGGAGCGGCTCGAGGCCATGGACGTGCGGACGGCGGTCGCGTTGGAGGCATGCGATGACGGCGAGCGGGCCTCGGTGGCCGGCGTGGTGACGCACCGCCAGCACCCCGAGACGGCGCGGGGCGCGGTCTTCGTCAACCTCGAGGACGAGACGGGCCACGTGAACGTGGTCTTCTCCCGCGGCGCCTGGGCCCGCTGGAAGCATGTGGCCCGCCACGCGCCCGTGCTCGTGATCCGCGGACGGGTGCGCAAGGGACAGGGGGCGGTCAGCTTCGACGCCGAGCGGGTGGAGGCGCTGGTGGTGGGGACGGCGGTGCCGGCCAGCCGGGACTTCCGTTAGGCGTCGGACGCGCACTCGTCACCTTCCCGGCGCCGCCCCGAGTGCACCTGGCAGACTGCGTGGGACGAGCAAGGGAGCACATCCATGATCCGACTGTCCGTGTTCTATCCGACGACCGAGGGCGCGTCGTTCGACCACGACTACTACCGGGAGAAGCACGTCCCGCTCGTCGTGCGCACGTGGTCACCCCTGAGCGCCGAGATCGACAAGGGTGTCGACGGCCCGTATGTGGCCGCCGTGCACGTGACCTTCGAGTCCAGCGGGGCGCTGCAGCAGGCCATGGCGGCAGACGGCACGGCCGACGTGCTCGCCGACGTCGCCAACTACACGACCATCACCCCCGTCCTGCAGACGAGCGAGATCGTCGGCTGACCATTCATTGAGGAGCGAGACCCCATGCTGTTGAAGGGCCTGAACCACGTCGCCGTCATCACCAACGATGCTTCCCGCCTCAACGATTTTTACATCGACGTCTTCGATGCCGAGATCCTCCACGACGGAGCCGAGCTTCCCGAAGACCAGGGCCCCCGCCTCTCTATCATCAAGATCGGCGACTGGGCCGAGCTCAACGTCTTCCAGATAGAGGGGAACACCGAGGCCGACCGCCAGGTCCCGATGTTCGGCCGGGGCCGCCTCGACCATCTTGCCCTCCAGGCGGCATCGTTGCCGGACTTCGAAGAGATCCGCCGGCGACTCATCTCCCGCGATGCGGCCGATGACTTCGTGACGGACTTCGGACCGATGCTGAGCTTGTTCTTCCGGGATCCCGACGGCCTCGAGTGCGAGGTGTGCGTCGAGAACCCCGACGCGGTTCCGGGCAGGTTCAACCCGCCGGGAACCAGGGCGGCACGGTTCTCCTGAGCGGATCGATGGGGTCCCCGAGTGGATGACGTCGAGGCGATCAAGCAGATGAAGGCCCGCTACTTCCGGACGATGGACACCAAGGACTGGGCCGGCATGCGTCGGGTCTTCGCCGACGATGTCGTGATGGATACGACGGCGTCGGGCGGCGGCGTGGTCACCGGTGCAGACGCGTTCGTGGAGTTTCTGCAGCAGACGCTCGCCGGCGCCGTCACCGTGCACCAGGGTCACATGCCCGAGATCACCCTCACCTCAGCGACGACGGCCACGGGCATCTGGGCGCTGCACGACGACATCGTGTGGCCCGACGGCACCCGTATGCAGGGCGACGGCCACTATCACGAGACCTATGCGTTGGTGGAGGGTGAGTGGCGCATTGCGTCCTCGACCCTGACCCGGCTGCGGATGGACATTACCGGTCCCGATTCCTAGGCGGCCGGGGTGCCGAGTGCCTCCGTGATGTCGTCGATCGCGGCCTGCTCGGCCTCGCTCACGTCCTGACCGTGTTCCCGGTGGGCCGCGGCGACCCGGTGCGACAGCGTCACGATGAAGCGGCGGTACTCGTCGACCTCCTCCGGCGAGGCCTTGGTCTGGAGCAGGGCGACGGCATCACGCTGCTGTTGCAGCCCGTGCTGCTTGAGCTCCTCGGGGGAGTGGTAGTGCGTGTGATCCCGCTCGGGCTTTGCCGCGACGATCTCGTCGAGCAGCTCGCTCTTGCCGTGCTGCTGACGCGCCTCCACGTAGGCCTTGGCCATGGCGACGGTCTCGCGGAACGACCCGCCCCGCTGAGCGGTGACCACGATCAGTCCCGCCGTCGGGGGTGCTTCGAGGATCAGCTGCCATTCCTCCGTCGTGAAATCTGACTTCGAGGTCATTCCCGCTCTCCGATCGCTGTCGTGTTCCGACGGTCGCACCGTAGCGTGCGGTCGAATCATCCGTGCCCCGCCGTGAGGCGCCCCCGCAGCGCCCGGCGGTCACACGACGCATCCCGGTACGTCGGTCCGTCAGTTTGCAACACTGGAAGAAATGACGTCACTGGACCCGCTGGCGTGGCATGACTTCTTCGTGGGATCGATGGGTGCTTCCGCGGCACTCACGGGCCTGCTCTTCGTGGCCATCTCCATCAATCTGCAGCAGATCCTCGAAATTTCCCAATCTGCCTGGGCGGGCGGCGGGCAGCCTGGGAGTCTTGGTCTCGGCTCTCGTGATCGCCGGTTGCGGGTTGGTACCAGGTCAGAGTCGAGTCGCTCTGGGGCTGGAGGTCACCGTCGTGGGGAGCGTGGTCGCCTTTCAAGCGGTCTGGGTCACCGTGCGCAACCGCGTGGCGGACGACGAGCTCTCCTGGAGGATCGAGCGCATGCTGACGCTGGTCCTCCCCGGTGCCCTGTTTCTCGCCGGTGGCCTCAGCCTCCTGGCTGGCGGCGGCGGCGGGCTCTATTGGATTTTTGCGGCCACCGTCCTCGCCTTCGTGGTGTCGGCCATCAATGCCTGGGTGCTCCTGGTCGAGGTGCTCCGCTGACGCGGCGCGGTCACGACGCCGACGCCACCCCGTGGGCGGGAACGACGACAGGGCAGCGCCGGCCAGGATCTCGAGCGTCCCGGACAGCCGCTGCTGCACGCCGCGGTCGGCCACCAACCCGTCGTCGGTCACCATGTCGCTCGTCACGGGGAGGGCGACACACGCCGGTTCGATGATGTCGGCGCCCACATAGCCGAGCACCCTGCGCAGGGACTCGTGCGTATGGGGTGCGCCCCGAACGGCGACGTTCACCCACGCCACGGGCTTGGTGTAGATCGATCCGGGTTGATCATCCCCGACCGTCCAATCGAGCAGATTCTTGAACGAGCCCGGAAGATCGCCGGCGTATTCGGGAGTGGAGAACAGCAACGCCTCGGACGTACGTATCTGGTGTCGAAGTGCGACGACCGTCGGCGCCAGCGGATCTCCATCGAGGTCGGGGTTGAAGGCGGGGAGCGCGGCCATCCCCTCGTAGAGGGTTGCCCGAACGCCGTCCGGCGCGCCGCGAAGGGCCGTGCGCAGCGCAGCGGAGTTCGTCGATCCGTTCCGCAGACTGCCCGACACCAGCAGCACACGACACAACCGGGTCACGTGGTATGCAACCCCACGGCACGGCCTGACATTCCGAGGCCTCTTTCCGGCACGGTGTCCGACGCCCAGGTCGGCCCTCAGCTCAGAGGCCGAGGAGGTCGAGGAGCCAGCTCGGCCCGATCACGTCGGCACCCAGTACCTCCGCCCGTCGCCTCAGCTCGCGATCCGCGGTGACCAGGGTGACCGTGTGACCGGGGCTCTGGGCGACGACATCGACCAGCGCGTCGTCGCCGCTGCCGCTGGCGTGCATGACCGTGACACCGTCGGTCTGGCCGCTCGGCGCACCCTGGCGAGCCTTGCCTTCGAGGACCACGACGACGGGTTGCGTAATCAGTCCTGAGGTGACGCCGGCTCGGAGCTGGTGTACGAACGTGCCGGCTGCTCCTGCTCGGTCCTTCCACCAACCCGTTGGCCGAGATCCGACCACGTTGGCAGCGTCGACGAGAAGCACACCTTCAGTCTGCCCGGTGCGGCCAGGGCGTAGGCGGGGGACGCCGTCAGGCTCGGCGACACAGTCCCGTGCGGGACGAGAAGCAGCCGACCGTGCCTGTGTACTCGCCGCCTGCGCCGCCTGCGCCGCCTGCGCCGCCTCCCCCTCGCGGCAGAGAGAAACGCAGTGTGTTCACCCGGGCCGGCGCACGCGCGTGGCGAAATGCGCACAATTTCGGCTGGGCCCCCCCGCCACAAAAGTGGTCGGATGCGGAGAGACACGCAGCCGGGTGCTCGCCAGTTGCGCGGCGTCCGGCCCGGATACCGCCTGCAGGGAGACGGTGGTTTGCCGACCAGCCAGGGCGTCCCTGGCGTCGTCGACAGTGATGGGAGAATGTTCGCGCCGGTCACGACGCGTGCCGTGCCCGATGACGCGGTGCCCGATGACGTCCGCCTTCGTCGTGGAGACCGGCTGCACTGCTGGTCTCACAGTCGGAGGCGGAGGAGCCGTCTCAATGGTGGGCACACTGTTGTTTTCGCCCCCTCGTGCAGCGGGCTTGACGGTCCTGCGTCATTTCTTTGCCGGAATTGTGCGTCCTGGTGCAGTCAACTCGCGGCAGCATGCACGCGAGCACGGCGCTCAGGTGACGACGAGACCCCGGCCGGTGACGAGCGGGAGGTCGAGTGCAGTGACCAGACCCGGTGGTGCCGCGATCACAGCTGGCACGGCGTTGACCAGCCGCATGGCCGTTGCCTTCAGGCCCGCCGTGTTGTGGTCGCCGTCCGTGCCCATGAGTTGCAAGTCGAGCGTGTAGTTGGGCTCCCCCTTGATCTCCACGCGGTAGCAACCCTGGCCGGCTGGCTGGGGCCAGGTGGCGCCCAGGTCGTCGCGCAGTCGCGTCACGTGCTCGAGCACGACGACAGCGCGGTCGCCGACCATGCCGCGTACCTCGAAGTGGAGCGCAGCGGCAGTGCCTTTCTTGATCGTGCCGGCGTCCACATCGAAGTCCTCAGGTGCCGGCTCTCGTTCGTACCACTCGGTCACCTCGGTGAGCGTGACGCCGAGGCCGGCGGCGATCTGGCGTACCACCGAGCCCCAGGCCATGGTCAGGACGCCGGGGGTGAGGAGGAAGGGCACCTCCTCCATGGCGCCGCCGAATCCCATGATGCCGAACAACACCATGGGCTGGTTGTAGGTGTTGTAGTTGAGGACCTCGGAGCAGCGCACCTCTTCGATGCGTTCGCTGACGCCGGACAAGACGAGCGGGAGCGCGTCGTTGGCGAACCCGGGGTCGACCCCGTTGACGAAGATCGAAACGCCCGCCTGCTCGGCCGCGGCGATGACGGGCGCCGCCAGCGGATCGTCGGGTGCCGGGTACTGCAGCATCACCGGGCTGGAGGAGACCACGTTGATGCCCGCGGCCAGGAAGCGCCCGAGATCCTGCAGAGCCTCGAAGATGCGGTCGTCGGCCATGCCCGTGTGCACGATGCAGTCGGGCTTGAGGGCGAGGAGCGCGTCGACGTCGCTCGTGGCCGCCACACCGAAGGTGCTGGCGAGCCCGGCCAGCTCCCCGGCGTCGTGACCCACCTTGTCGGGGTTCGACACGTAGACGCCGACCAACTGGAGGTCCGGATGGGCATGGATCCCCGCCAGGGAATGACGCCCGACATTGCCGGTGCTCCACTGCACGACGCGGTACGGCATTGGTGTGGCTCCTTTTTCCGGGGCGGGAGAATGCTTAGAGGTCGGGGATGGGGAACTCGAGGTTGGGCGACTGCAGTCCGCCGTCGACCTCGATGATCTTGCCGGTCACGTAGGCGCCGGCGGGAGACACGAGGTAGAGGATCGCCGATGCAATGTCGTCCACGTGACCCAGCCGCTTGAGCGGGGTGGCGTCTTCCATGGCGGTGCGCAACTCGTCGCTCGACATGACGATGTCCAGCGCCGAGGTGGCGGTTGACCCGACCCCGATGGCGTTGACCCGGATGCGGGGCGCCAGGTCTCGTGAGGCGAGCCGGGTGTACTGCTCGAGGGCACCCTTGACCGTGCCGTATCCGACGTAGCCGCGACCAGCGACATGTCCCATGACCGACGAGATGCTCACGATGGCCCCTCCCGGGTGGTCGCCCTCGAGCATGCGGGGGACGCCGGCCCGGATGAGGGCGTGACCCGCGGAGACGTTGAACCGGAACGCCTCCTCAAGGAATCTGGGCGAGGTGTCGAGCAGCGGTCGGGGCATCGTTCCGCCCATGTTGTTCACGATGATGTCGAGACGACCGAACTCGGTGAACGCCGTCTCGGCGAGGGAGGCCATGAGATCGAAGTCCGTCAGGTCACCAGGTACGACGATGGCCCGACGTCCGACGGCCTCGACCTGCTTGGCAACGGCGCGCAGCTGATCCTCCGTCCGGGCGGCCAGCACCACGTCTGCGCCCGCCTCGGCTAACGCCACCGCGGTGGCGGCGCCGATGCCCCGCCCACTGGCGGTGACGACTGCGACCTGGTCGGTGACGAGGAATCGATCGAGGATCATCCGGCGAATGTAGTTGGCCGCTCCACGGGGCGCGCTGGACGGCTCAGGTCCGCTGGACGGCTCAGGCGCTGGACGGCTCAGCCCCGGCCCCGGCCTGGCGCGTCGTCGGCGTCACCGGTATGGGCCGGCGGTGTCCCGATCCGCGCCACGAGGTCGTCCCAGCCCATCTGGTCCTCGAGGACCGGGAAGGGCTTGGGCATGACCTTGGCCTTGACCTCGTCGGGCAGGCTGAGGTCACCGCCCGTGTGGCCGACGCTGAACACGCGTTCGGGACGGGCGCGCCCGATCATGGCGCGGCCCCACCGCGCCAGCGCGGTCAGGCGGTGGCCGAACCCGTTGAGGAAGGCCAGGTGTACGAACATCCAGACGATGAATCCAGGGAAGCCGCTGAGACGCACGGGTCCCACGCTGACGATCGCCTTGAAGCGACCGATGGCGGCGGCGCTTCCCAGGTCGCGGTACTTGAACGGTACGCTGTCGCTGCCCTTCAAGCGCCGCTTGATCGTGTTGGCGGCGTGCAGGCCGCCCTGCATGGCCACCTCGCAGACCCCGGGCAGGTTGTTGACCGTTGCCATGTCGCCGACGGCGAACACCTCGGGGTGCCCCGGCAGGGTGAGATCGGGGAGTACGGCTATCCTCCCGGCGCGGTCGGTCTCGGCTCCCGTGGCCTCGGCGAGGAGACCGGCCAGCGGCGAGGCCTGGACCCCGGCGGCCCAGATGACCGTGCCGCACTCGTAGCGGCCCTTCGCGCCCTTGGCGTCTTCGGTGTCGACCCCGAACGGGTCGACGCCGACGACGCGCAGACTCATGCACAACTCGACACCCATCTTCTCGAGCTCTTTGCGGGCGCGACCCGAGAGTTCGCCGCCGAAGTTGGCCAACGGCTCCTTGCCTCCGTCGACCAGAAGGACCCGGACCGTCGCTGGCTCTATGTGGCGGAAGTCCTTGGTGAGGCTCCGGTAGGCCAGCTCGCGGATCTGCCCGGCCAGCTCCACGCCGGTGGGCCCCGCGCCGACGATGACGAAGGTCATCCAGAAGCGCTGCAGCGCTGGGTCGCTGAGGTTCTCCGCGATCTCCAGCGCCCCGTAGACGCGACGGCGCAGCTCCATGGCGTCGTCGATCGTCTTCATGCCCGGGGCGATCATGGCGAACTCGTCGTGACCGAAGTACGACTGCCCAGCCCCGGCGGCCACAATGAGGCTGTCGTAGGGGTACTCGCCGATCTCGCCGGGCAGGGCAGCCGTATGCACGACGCGCCGGTCCAGGTCGAATCCGGTCACCTTGGAGAGGACGACGTCGACGTTCTTTCGCTTGCGGAGCGTGTGACGCAGCACGGGCGAGATCGAGCCGGGCGAGAGGATGCCGGTTGCCACCTGGTACAGGAGCGGCTGGAACAGGTGGTGGTTCCGCTGGTCGATGAGCGTCACGTCGACATCGGCACCGGAGAGCAGGCGGGTGGCGGGCAGACCGCCGAACCCACCACCGATGACGACAACGCGGTGGCGTTGCGCTGTGCTCACGGCAGCTCCTTTCGTCGTGAGGCAGTGGTTTCGCCCCCAGGGTACGACGTCATGAACCGGAGCGTAGGAGTCAGGCCAACCGCTCGGTGAGATGCTCCCCGACCCTGATGGCATTGGCCATGGCGGTCAACGCCGGGTTCACCGCGCCGATGCTCGGGAAGAAGCTGGTGTCGACGACGTAGAGGTTGTCCACCTCGTGGGCCTTGCAGTTCGCATCGAGCACGGAGGTGTCGGGGTCGTTGCCGAAGCGGCACGTACCGGCCTGATGGGCCACCCCGGCCACCGGGATGTCCATCGACATGTAGAAGTTCTTATGGAGCACGTGGTGGGAGGCCAGGCCGACGTGGTTCAGGATCTTCTTCAGCTCGCCGTAGAGGCGGTCCGCCTCCTTGTCGTTCGTCGCCGTGTAAGCCAAGTGCACGTTGCCCTCGCCGTCGAGCGTGACCCGATTGTCGGGCCGGGGGAGGTCTTCGGTGGTGAGCCAGAAGTCCACGGCGTGGGCGGAGACGTCGGCCAGGCTCCAGTGGGGCGCGAGCAGCGTGAGGTGGGGCTCCTCTCCCTTCATGGCCTCCGCGTTGGATTTGCCGACCATCTGGATGTTACCGAGGGGAAAGTCGAAGTCGGGGCCGCTGAAGTAGAAGTCGTTCAGCCCGAGCGTCTTTTGGAAGGCGGTCTCGTTGGGTTCCGCCGCCAGCGCGACCACGGCCTTGGAGTTGTGGAACATGTAGTTCCGCCCGACCTGGTCCGAGCCGTTGGCCAACCCGGTGGGATGGGCGTCACTGGCCGAGGACAGCAGCAACCGGGCGCTGTTGGTGGCCCCCGCCGACACCACCACGATGTCGGCGGAGAAGACCTCTTCGGCGCTCCCGTGCTGGGTGATCACGCCCGTGACCGTGCGGCCGCTCGCGTCGGTCTCCAGGCGCGTCACCTCGTGGTCCACCAGCAGGCTGACGTTCGGGTGCTCCAGAGCGGGGAGGACGGCGATGGTTTCGGCATCGGCCTTGGCGTGGACGAGGCACGGGTAGCCGTCGCACCAGGTGCAGCGGATGCAGGCGCTGGTCGGGGGATTGGCCTCGTCGAGGATGATGCCACAGGGCGCGTTGAAGGGCTGGTAGCCGGCCTTCTCCAGGTCGTCGTGGATCTGCTGAATGCGCGGCTCGTGGCTGACGGCGGGGAAGGGGTACTGGCGGCTCCAGGCGCCCTCGGTCGGGTCCTCTCCGTGCTTGCCGTGGACCTGGTAGAGCCACTCGGCCTTCGTGTACCACGGCTCGAAGTCCTCGTAGGAGACGGGCCACGCGGGGGAAACGCCGTCGACGTGCTTGAGGTCACCGAAATCGCCGGGCCGCAAGCGGTAGAGCGCGGCGCCATAGAGCTTGGTCGCGCCCCCGACGTTGTAGTGGACTCCGGGTTGGAACGCGTTGCCGTCCTTGTCCTGCCACGAGTCGGACGAGACGTAACGACCTTTTATGAAGACGGCCTCGGGATCCCAGTTCTCTCTTTCCCGGGGCAGGAAGTCGCCCCGCTCCAACAACAGGATCCTCTTTCCCGAGGGGGCCAGCGTATGGGCCAGGGTCCCTCCGCCCGCACCTGTTCCGATGATGATGACGTCATAGTGCTCGGCCATCGCAGGCCTCCTCACTCTGTGTCGCCCGTTCGGGCGGTCGGGCTTTGTTTTGTCTCGAGATCGGTGCGTGCCCGATTTGATCAGAGCGGTGGCACTGCGGCGCGCTCGGCCTCGATCAGCCGGCCGACTGCGTCGATCAGCGCCAGGTGCGTGAAGGCCTGGGGGAAGTTGCCCAGGTGCTCGCCCGTCGCGGCATCGATCTCCTCGGCGTACAGCTGTAACGGGCCGGCGAAGGCGAGCAGCTTCTTGCACAACGCCCGCGCGCGCTCCTGTTCGCCGATCATGGCGAGGGCTGTGACCAGCCAGAAGGAGCAGATGGTGAAGGTGCCCTCCTTCCCTTCGAATCCCGTGTCGGTGGAGTCCACCTTGTAGCGCAGGACCAACCCGTCCTCGGTCAGCTCGTCGGCGATGGCGAGCACCGTGGCCCGCACCCGCTCGTCGTCCGGCGGCAGGAATTCCAGGATCGGAATCAACAGGAGGGAAGCGTCCAGCTCTTCGTTGCCGTAGTGCTGGCGGAAGCGGCCATTGGCGTCGACGCCCTGGTCCAGGATCTCGGCCTTCAGATCGTCGGCCGCCTTGCGCCACTGCTCCGCCCGCTCGTGGTCCTGGCGGACCCGTGCCATGTCGGCGCCGCGGTCCATCGCCACCCAGCAAAGGACTTTGGAAGCGGTGAACTGCTGCGGCTCACCCCGGATCTCCCAGATGCCCTGATCGGGGTCGCCCGCGTGGGTGATGGCGGACTCGACGAACTTCGCCACGCCCTCCCAGACGGGCCTCACGATCTGCGCCGCGCCTTGCCTGAGGTGGATGTCGACGGCATCGAGAATCATCCCCCAGACGTCGTTCTGGTGTTGGTCCCAGGCGCCGTTGCCCACCCGGACCGGCCGCGAGTCGCGCCAGCCCGACAAATGATCGAGGGTGGACTCGGTCAGGTCCTTCCGACCGTCGATCCCGTACATAATCTGCAGGTTGAAGTCGCCGCCGCCCCCGGCCACTGCCTCGAGGACGAAGGCGAAATACTCGAGCGCTTCCCAGTCGAAGCCGATCCGGTACAGCGAGCGCAACATGAAGGAGGAGTCGCGGATCCAGGTGTAGCGATAATCCCAGTTCCTGGCACCTCCGGGGGTCTCGGGCAAGGAGGTGGTCGCGGCCGCCATGATGGCGCCGGTGGGGGCGTAGCTCAGGCCCTTGAGCGTCAGTGCACTGCGCTCCATGTAGCTGCGCCAGGGATGGTCGGGGAAGCTGCCGTTGGCGAGCCAGTCCCTCCAATAGCTGACGGTGGTCGCAAGCTGAGCCTGCGCCTCGTCCAGGTCGGCGGGCTGGCCGCCCGCCCACGACAGTGAGATGAACGCACTCTGGCCCTTGTCCAGGGTCGTTCGCCCGTAGCATCGGGCCCCCGCCGCGCCGAGGCGGAGGGACGACGTCATGGTGAGCTTCGGGTCACCGGCCGGCGGGCAGCCGGTCATGATCTCGTAGCCGTCCCCCTCGTAGGCCCACGTGCCCGTCTGGGCCCCGTACTCGAACACGGGCACGGCGTTGGCCACCACTTCGACGTGGCCCTCAATGCACGTGGCCAGCCGGAGGAGGGTGCCCGTGGCGGCGAAATCGCCGGGGGAACGCCGATAGTCGGCGCGCCGGGTTCCGTCGGCCACGGGCTGCACCACCAGGAGGTCCTGCACGAGGAGCCACCCACTCGGGGTGTGCCACGTCGTCTCGAGCACCATCGTCCCGGGGATGTAGCGCCGCTGGTGCGGCACGTGGGTATTCATGGGAGCGAAGCGGAAGTTGCCGGCGGTGCGGTCCAGGATGGCCCCGAAGACACTGGGGGAGTCCGGGCGGGGAAGGCACAACCACTCGATGGAGCCGTCCGGGGCGACGAGGCAGTTGTTCTCGCAGTCCGAGAGGAACCCGTAATCAGCGATGGGAGGAAAGCTCTCGGCCACGCTTACTTCAGCGTCATCGGTCACATCTGGATCGTAGGCACTGCGGCCGTGGCTTGCATCACCCGATGGGGATGAGTTCTCGCTCTCGGAAGCCACAACCGCCGCCGACGTGAACAGGAGGTAACCCGGCGGGTGATCATTAGGTAATCCGTGGGGTGGTTCGGTTGGCCAGGAGTCATCGATCGCTTTCCGTCGTCCCGCTCGGTACGGTAGGACGTCGCTCGAGACCCGTGCCCTCGGCGGGCGCGCCTGGAAGGTGCATATGACTGACGAATTGCAAGGCAAGGTCGCCATCGTGACCGGAGGCAACACGGGGATCGGCAAGGCGGTGGTGCTGGCCTTGGCGGAGCAGGGCGCCAGTGTCGTCATCGACTATGTCTCCAACCCGCAGGCCACGGAGGACCTGGAGCGGAAGATCGCCAGCCTTGGTGAGGCCGCCACGGCCGTGGAGGCAGATGTCTCCAAAATCGAGGACCTGCAGAAGATGATCGACAGGGCGGTCTCCGCCTACGGGCGGCTCGACATCATGGTCAACAATGCCGGCGTCGAGACTCGCACGTCAGTCCTGGACACGACGGAGGATCAGTACGAGAAGGTCCTCAACATCAACCTGAAGAGTGCGTTCTTCGGGACCCAGTTGGCGGCCAAGCAGATGATCGCCCAGGGTGGCGGCGGTCGCATCATCAACATGACGTCAGTCCACGAGGACTGGCCCATGCCGGGCAACACCGCCTACTGCCTCTCCAAGGGTGGCATGCGCATGCTGACGCGTACGGCCGGCGTCGAGCTTGCTCCCCACAACATCTGCGTCGTGGGCGTCGGTCCCGGCGCCGTGAACACGCCCATCAACGCGCAGACGATCGCCGACCCCGCCGCGCTGGCCAAGCTCAACAGCGCAATTCCCATCGGGCGGATGGCCGAACCAGAGGAGATCGCCTCGGTGGTGGCCTTCCTCGCCGGCGACGGGGCCAGCTACATCACGGCCACGACTATTTTCGCCGACGGCGGCATCATGCAGAGCAGCCCGGGACTCTGATCAGTGGCCGACATGTTGATCGTGGCCGGGACATTTACCGTCGATCCGGACCGGCGGACCGAATTCCTCGAAGGCCGGTTAGAGGCGATCCACACCTCTCGCGGCGAACAGGGATGCCTGCAGTACGCCATGAGCGCCGACGCCGTCGATCCGGCAGTGGTGCGGCTCTTCGAGATCTGGTCCTCCCGGGCCGACCTTCAGGCCCATCTCGAACGCGCCAGGTCGGCGGCGCCGCCCGAGGGCGGTGTCCCCGTCCTCGGAGCCGATCTGAAGATGTACGTGCACGCCGAGGAGCAGGCTTTCGGCGTGTAGACCGCGCCGTCCTGGTCAGTCGAGGGCGCACGTTCTTCGGCGCCCCGGCGGCGGACTCCTCAGTTGCTCTCGGCTGGCGCGGCCGTCTCGGAGGGGGCCGTATCGACCTGGCTCTCGGAGCCGTCCACCCGCGGCACGGAGAGGCGCTTCCGGAAGGTGTAGTAGCCCCAGATCTGGTAGCAGAGGACGATCGGGAAGAACACAACCGCCACCACCGTCATCACCCGCAGCGAATAGCCGGGACTGGCGGTGTTCGAGATGGTGAGGTCGTAGGCGGCGTTGGTGCTCGAGATCAGCACCCGTGGATAGAGCTCGCTGAAGATCGTCCCCACGGTGCCGGCGATGCCGATGGCCGCCGCGGTGAACGCCCACCCTTCGGCCTTGGCTTGGGCGGCCCAAGCCGCCGCGATGACGGCGAAGAGGCCGAGCGCCTCAATCGGCTTGGGAACGAAGCCTGTGCCGAGCCCGACGTGGACCCAGGTCATGAATCCGAAGGTGACGAGGATGGCGATGCCGCCGATTCCGGCCGAGGCCCTCTGTGCCCGGTCGTGGAGCTCACCGGTGGTCTTGAGGGTCAGATAGGTGGCTCCCATGAGCAGCGAGAGCACGAGCAGGGTCAGCCCCGACCACAACCCGAAGGGCGTGAGCAGATCGAGGAAATTCCCCGTGAAGTTGTGGGAGCTGTTGACGGGCAGCCCGTGCAGAAGATCGCCCAGCGCCACCCCGAGCAGGAATGGGATGAGGGCGCTCCCGATCGTCAGAGCCCAACGCCAGGAACTGCGCCAGCGTGGGTCGTCGAACTTGCGCTGGTACTCGAAGGAGACCCCGCGGGCCATCAGGGCGGCCAACAGGATCACCACGGCGAGGTAGAGCGACGAGAACCAGGTGGCGTACCAGCCCGGGAAGGCGGCGAAGATTGCAGCCCCCCCGACGATGAGCCAGACCTCGTTGCCGTCCCAGACGGGCCCGATGGTGTTGACCAGGACCCGCCGCTCCAGGTCGGTGCGCCCGATGAACGAATGCAGCATGCCGACCCCGAAGTCGAAACCCTCCAGCACGAAGAAGCCGACCCAGAAGATGGCGACGATAACGAACCAAAGGTCGGCGAGTGAGAAGCCTCCCATGACGACCTCCTAGTAGACGAGGGCCAGGTCGTCCTCGTCGGACGAGACCAGCTCTGGGGTGGCGGATGGGGCGGAATCGGGTGTGCCGGGGCCGTCGTCAGGATCCGGCATCAACTTGGCCAGTGGATCCTCGCCGAGCGAGCGGCGGCCGAAGCGCAGCATCAGCCAGGTGTTGGCCACCCCGAGCACGGCGTAGATCACGTAGAAGACGACGAGGGAGATCCAGATGTCCGTCGCCGACACCGAGGCGGAGACGCCGTTCTTCGTCAACATCAGACCCTGCACGATCCAGGGCTGGCGACCGTTCTCGGTGAGCATCCAGCCGGCCGTGTTGATCAGGAACGGCAGGATCACCATCCAGGGTGCGATGCGTAAGAACCATTTGGCGCGATCGAGCCGGTGTCGGTAGAGGAGCCAGGCACCCCACAGGGCGAAGACGAACACCAGCGAGCCGAGATAGGCCATGACCCGCATTGACCAGTACTGAATGAACACGTTGGGGATGTAGTCGCCCGGCCCGTATTCCTTCTGGTACTGGGCATTGAGATTGTTGAGCCCCTGTACCTCACCATCGACATGGTTGGTGGCGAGGATGGACAGCAGGTCCGGGACCTCGAGGATCTGGGTGGGGGTCTCGTCGTTGGGCCCGCCACCGATCTGGAAGAGGGAGAACGGGCAGTGGCTGTCGCAGGTGGTCCAGAGTGCCTCGGCCGCAGCGATCTTCATCGGCTGGTACTTGCCCTCCTGAACGCCGAGCTCGCTTCCCACGAAGAGGTTGAAGGCGACAGTGGGCAACAGGACCACGAGCGAGATGACGGCGGTGCGGCGGAAGGCCTCGACCTGGTTCTTGCGGTGGAGGTGCCAGGCCGACACGGCGAGCATGACGGCGGCGCCCGTGACGAGGGAGGCCACGACGACGTGGGTGTAGCCCCATAAGAAGACCGGGTTGGTGAAGAGGGCCCAGATGTTGTCGAGTTGCGGCTGGTGCGTGCTGTTGTTCGTCGTGTAGCCGACGGGGTGTTGCATCCAGGAGTTGGCCGCGATGATGAAGGCCGCCGAGAGCATGGTGCCGGCTGCGACGAGCCAGATGCAGGCCAGATGAGCCTTCTTCGAGATGCGGTTCCAGCCGAAGATCCAGATGCCGAGGAACGTCGACTCCAGGAAGAAGGCGGCGAGCCCTTCCATCGCCAGCGGCCCGCCGAACACGTTGCCCACCAACCGCGAGTAGGCGGACCAGTTCATGCCGAACTCGAATTCTTGAATGAGGCCAGTGACGACGCCCACCGCCACGTTGATCAGCAGGAGCGATCCGAAGAAGCGGGCCAGCCGGCGATAGGTGTCGTCCCCGTTGCGATACCACGCCGTCTCGAGGAGGGCGACGAGGAAAGCGAGACCGATCGTCACCGGTACGAAGAGGAAGTGGTAGATGCTCGTACTGGCGAACTGCCAGCGGGCAAGGTCGAGACTCACGGGGTGTCGCTCCCTTCATTGAGGACGGCCGAGAGCCCTTCGGAGGAGGGGGACCGCGGTTCGACTGGAGGGCGAGCGTCCATCAGCTCCTCCCACCACAGGCCGGCGTAGCGGCCGCCGGCCGTCACGAGATCGAGATGGGTGCCACGCTCGACGACTCGCCCCTCGTCGAGGACGACGATCTCGTCCACCTGTTCGAGACCGGCGAGCCTGTGCGTGATGAGGAGCGTCGATCGCCCCTCGGTGAGAGCGAGAAGATCGGCGGTCAGGGCGTCAGCGGCTGGGGGATCGAGATGCTCGCCGGGCTCGTCGAGGATCAGGATGGGGAAGTCGGCCAGGAGCGCGCGGGCAACGGCGACCCGTTGGCGCTGTCCCCCCGACAGCCGTCCGCCCATCGGGCCCACCGGAGTGCGCAGGGAATCGGGTAGTCCAGCCAGCCACGGGCCGAGGCCCACCCGGGTCAGAGCGCCGGCGAGATCCTCGTCGGTGGCGGAGCGTCGCCCGATCCGGAGATTCTCTGCCAGCGTCGTGTCGAAGAGGTGGGGTCGCTGCTCGACCAGGCCGACGACGCGCCGCACGTCGTCGGCGGCGAAGCGCTCCAAGGGCATACCGTCGAGCATGATGTCCCCGGCGTCAGTCCGGAGGAAGCGCACCAGCAGGTCGGCGAGGGTGGACTTGCCGGCGCCGCTGGGGCCGACCAGTGCGACGCGACGCCCGGGCGTCAGCTCCAGGTCGACGCCACGTAGCGCGGCGCGGCCGGCGCCCGGATACGAAGCCCACACGTCGCGCACGGTGAGCGTGTGGGGTGTGGCACCGACGGCGACCGGTGTCGCGGGGTCATGGACGACCGCCGACGCGTCCATGGCCTCGAAGACCCGCGCTGCCGCCACCCGTGAGCGCTGCAACGCCTGGGTGGCTGCGGGCAGCGGCGAGGCCAACTCGAATGCAGCGAGCGGGACCAGAGCGAGGACGGCGAGCAGGGCGCCGTTGAGCGAGCCGGCGTGGGTGGCCTGGACCCCGATCGTCAGCGCGCCCCAACTGGCCAACCCGGCCAGCGCGGTGGTGAGGCCGAGACCGATGCCGGTCGTTCCGGCACCCCGCCGGGCGATCTCGCGCAGACGGCTGTCCGAGTCGTCGACTCGGCCAAGCTGTTCGCCGAAGGCCCCCATGACGAGCAGCTCCGGTGCGCCTTCAACGAGGTCCACCACACTCGCCGAGAGCTCGCCGCGCACCGTGGACTGCCGGGACTCCTCCCGGCGCGCCAAGCGACCGGTCAGCCACGGGACCGCTGTGGCGGAGAGGACGAGAGCCACTAGGAGGATGACCCCGGCCTCGGGCAGGAACCACCACAAGGCCGCCACCGTGCCTGCGCCGACCAGCGCAGCGACGAGGAATGGTTGCAGCACCCGGAGCACGACGTCCTGCAGCGAGTCCACGTCATCGACGAAGCGCGCCATGAGGTCGCCCCGGCGGAAGGCCGGAAGGCCCGCGGGAGCGACGGCCTCGAGCCGCGCGAACACACGAACGCGCAGGTCGGCCAGCACGCGGAGGGCGGCGTCGTGGCCGACCAGACGCTCGCCGTAACGGAGGAAGCCCCGTGAGAGTCCGAAGAACTGGACCCCCACGATGGCCAGTGTGAGCGACGCCTCGGACGGGTGTTGCGCGGCGCGCGAGATCAGCCAGGCCGACGTTCCCATGAGGGCGATCGAGGCACCGATGGCGCCCGCACCGAGGAGTGAGGCCTCTGCCAGCCGGCGGTGGGCGGCGCGGGCAATTCCCAGAGTGCGGGCGATGCTGGCTCGTCCGTCGCTCACGTCGTCACGTCGATCGGCGCGGGAAACTCGACCACCCGGTCAGCAAGCGCAGCCAGTGCGGGACGGTGAGCCACGATCACGGCCGTGCGCCCATTGATCAGCCGGCGCACGGCAGCCAACACCTCACCCTCCGTCCGGCCATCGAGGCTGGCGGTGGGCTCGTCGAGCAGGAGGAGCGGAGCGTCCCGTACGAAGGCGCGGGCGAGCGAGACGCGCTGGCGTTCGCCGGCCGAGAGCCCCGTCCCGCCCTGACTCAGCACGGTGTCGGCGCCGCGCGGCAGGCGGCGCACGACCTCGGTCAGGCCGGCGGCCTCGAGCGCCGCCTCCACCTCGGCGTCCGACGCGTCCGGGCGGCCGAGTCGGATGTTCTCGGCCACCGAGCGGGCGAAGAGGTGGGGCCGCTGGGGCACCCAGCCGATGTGGCTGCGCCAGTCGTCGAGGTCCAGCTCGGCAAGGGTCACACCGCCCAGGGACACGGACCCGGCATCAGGGACGCGCAGGCCCAACATCACGGAGAGGATCGTCGACTTGCCACAACCGCTGGGCCCCGTGATCGCCACGGTCTCTCCGGGAGCGACGACGAGACTGGCGTTGTCGAGCGCAGGGACCCGCCGACCCGGGTAGGTGAGCTCCAGGCCGCTCAGGCGGATGGCGGTTCCGGCGGCCTTTGTGTGGCCACCTGCAGGGGTGACGCCGGGCTGTTCCAACAGCGTGAAGACCTCTTGCGCCGCCTGCATCCCGTCGGCGCTGGCGTGATAGTTCGCGCCCAGCGCCCGCAGAGGCAGGTAGGCCTCTGGAGCGAGGACGAGCACGAACAGTGCGTCGTGGAATGACATGTTCCCGTCGAGAAGGCGAAGTCCGACGGCGACGGCGACCAGGGCGACCGACACAGTGGCCAGCAACTCCAGAATGAGGGACGACAGGAACGTCAGCCGGAGGGTCGCAAGCGTGGTCGAGCGGTAGCGATCGGTCACGTCGGCAATGGACCGGGCCTGGGCCTTGGCCCTCCCGAAGACCTTGAGGGTGGGCAGTCCGGCCACCACGTCGAGGAAATGGCCGGCCAGCTTGTGGAGGGAGCGCATGCGGACCATGGTGCGGTCCCGGGTCGTGGCCCCGACCAGGGCCATGAAGATCGGGATGAGAGGCAGACTGACGGCAATCAGCACGGCGCTCACCCAGTCCGCCCCCGCCACGACGGCGATGACGGCAACGGGCACGATCACGGCCAGGAACAGCTGGGGCAGGTAACGGTCGAAGTAACCGTCGAGCGCATCGATGCCCGTCGTCATGAGCGTGCTGAGCTGCCCCGGGTCGTTCCGCTCCAGCCCGGCCGGCCCCAGCGCGGCGACGTGTTCGGCGGTGGCCTGCCGAAGCTCGGACTTGGCAGAGGCGGACGCGCGGTGCGCCGTGCGTTCGGCGGCCCAGGCGAGCAGCGATCGACCGGCGACCACGGCCAGCAACGCCAGCAGGGCCCCGCGGAGCGATGCCAGCGTTCGGTGGTCGAGGAACGCGCCGGCGACGACGTGGGCGATCAGCCAGGCCTGGGCAATGAGAAGCAGCGCCGTGACGCCTCCTATGGCGACGGCCAAGACCAGGAAGCGGCGGGTCGTGCTCGCGTAGTGCAAGAGCCGAGGGTCCAGAGGACCCCCGCGCCGTTCCCGGGTTCGATCGGAGGAGGGGTGCTCCTTGGTCGCCTGCGCCGCTGCGTCCACCGTGCCCCTTCTTCTAGTACGCCACCGCCATTGCTGCACGCGCCCTGCGAGGCTCCGCTCTTGACGTCGTCGTTCCGGACACAGCAGGGTGGCGCCGTGACCCGCGCTCTCACCAACACCGACCCGGCGCTCCGCCGCTGCTGGCATCCGGTGGCCCGCTCCGAAGAGGTGACCGATCAGCCGCTCGGCGTGACGTTGCTCGGGGAACCGTGGGTTCTCTACCGGTCGGGTGGCACGGTGCGGGCCTTCGCCGACCGCTGCCCGCACCGGCACTGCCCGCTGACGCTCGGCCACTGCGAAAGCGGCATGCTGCAGTGCGCATACCACGGGTGGCGATTCGACGGCGACGGCCGCTGCGTCGAGATCCCCGCGCTGGGCGCCGGAGCGACCGTGCCCCCGACAGCGCGCTTGACGCCCGCCTCGGGCGTGACCGACGCGCACGGCATCGTCTTCCTCGCTCCCGAGGCGCCGGTGGCGCCACTCGGCACCATGCCAGAGGCCGATGACGCTGCGTTCCTGGAAGGTCGACTCCCGACGTTGCGAACCCGAGGGTCGGCGGGACTGCTGGCGGACAATTTCCTCGACATCGCGCACTTCCCCTTCGTCCACGCCGGCACGTTCGGCACTGAGGAGGCGGCCCAGATCGCGCCGTTTGCGGTCGCCCGTGACGGCTGGTCGTTCACCGTGGCCTATGAGCACCCATTTGCCCATCGCGAGGACCCCGGGGTGGCGGCTGGGCTCCGCCAGCTGGTGCAGACGAGGCGCCTGACCTACCAGCTGTGTGCCCCGTTCCACCTCCGGCTGCGTATCGACTTCGTCGACGCCGGCGGCTCCAACGTCATCGGCTTTTTCATCCAGCCGGAGACGGACGAGTCCTGCCGGTTGTTCACCACTCTCTGGCGCGACGACCTTGACGGCGATGCAGACGCGCATGGCCGAGGCGGTCGAGTTCGAGCTCGAGGTGCTGCGCGAGGACCTCCGGATCCAAGATGCGTACCACGAGCTCGAGCTGCCGCTGGATCCCACCGCTGAGGTCCACACCAGGGCCGATCGCGCCACGCTCGAATTGCGCCGGGTGCTGGGCGACCTGGTGTCCGCTGTCGGGGAGGCCGCCGAATGACGGCCGTCACCATTGTCGACCACCCGGTCCTGGCGCACAGGCTGGCCCAGCTGCGGGACCGACACACTACCGGCGACACATTCCGCCAGTTGGTCTCCGAGGTGTCGGGGTTCCTGGCCTACGAGGCGCTGCGCGACCTCGGCACCGAGGACGTGACGGTCGAGACGCCCGTGGCCGACGACGCGCCGGCGCGGCGCGTGGGCGAGGTCGTCCTGCTGGTGCCGATCCTGCGGGCCGGCCTGGGCATGATCCAGGCGATTCAGGAGATCGTGCCGCTGACCGAGGTGGCACACGTCGGTCTCCGCCGGAACGATTCCACTCTCCATTCCGAGGTCTACCTCAACCGGTTACCCGTGGACCTGAGTGGTCGGCGGGTCATCGTCTGTGACCCCATGCTCGCCACCGGCGGTTCGCTCGGCCAGGTCTGTGAACTGGTGCGAGAGCGGGGCGCGGCCGAGATCGTGGCTCTTTGCATCCTCGCCTCTGAGCCGGGCCTTGCCGCGTTCGGGGGCCAGCACCCGGGGGTGCGGGTGTATTGCACCGCCGTTGACCCGGAGCTCAACGAGGCCGGGTTCATCGTGCCCGGGCTGGGTGACGCCGGGGACCGTCTCTTCGGGCCACCGGACTGAGATCTCTGTAGCCCGACCTCCGGTCACGGGGATACGGCTCATGGAGATGCAACTCATGGAGATGCGGCAACCCGGCACGACCCCTGAATCGAACTGACAGACCCCCGCTATGAGAAGCGATTCGAGTCCTTCCCGCTGAAGAAGCCCTATCGGGAGATGTTCGGCATGATCCCGGCTGAACTGCGGGACAAGCCCGTGCAGATCGCGATCCCGGACGTCGTGACCGAACGCGAGTACGACTTTTTCGTGGTGGGCGCGCCCACGTGGTGGTTGTCGACGGATGTCGCGATGCGAACGTTCATGGAGTCGGATACGGCGAAGCAGATCCTCAAGGGAAAGCCGTTCGCGACGGTCATCTGCTGCCGGCGTTATTGGAAGCACAACTTCAAGACGCTGCAGAGGAAGGGGGAGGCTTGCGGCGGCGATTTCGTCGACGGCATTCATTTCGCCTATGAAGGCGGCCAGGTGCACTCGCTGCTCGCCCTCCTCAGCTATCTCGGGAAGGGCACGTACAACGAGAAGTACATGGGGGTCAAAATCCCTCCGACGAACATCCAGGAGTATCACCTCGATCAGGCGCGCCAGTTCGGAAAGAAGCTGGCGACGCAGCTGACGACCGCTTCGTAGCGACACGAGGACCCAGCTGAGGCATTTCGCAACCTCGTGAGAAGGATTGGACAACAGCGCATGGTCACCCTGTCGGCGAGAACGTCCGGCCGTCGTCGACTGCCGGTTCGGCTTGGCTTGACGACGGCCATCTTTGCCAGCCTGACCGCGGTTCTGGTGTTCGGGGCCCAGTCCGGGGTCTTCGGCGCTCCCGGTCCCGAAGCGAGGGGTCGTCACCATCACCATGGCGATGGTGGGTGACCCCGGGAACCCCTCGGTGGGCGTCGTCCAGACGTTCGGGCTGACGGGAAACAAGAGCACGAAGGTCGAGCCACCCGAGAATTCCGGCAGCACCGGCATCTACAAGAGCTGCAGTGATGCGCCCTCTTCGCCGAAGAGTTGCCTTACGGTCGGCGCAGTCAACTACAAGTACGGGATCGGTGAGTTCGATACCACCGTGAGCCAGTACGTGACGTTCCTCAACACCGTGGATCCACGTGGCCGGAATACCTTCAATCTCTATTTCGACGACATGAGTCCGACCAACTGGCCGAAGTACGGTTCTGTGGGCTACTCGTCGTCGGCGCCAGCGGGTCAGCACTACACGGTCGCCTATCCGGAATGGGCCGACAAGCCCTTCAACTTCGCCAATTTCACGGTGGCGGCCCGCTTTGCGAACTCACTCACCAACGGCAAGGTCCTCTCCAAGAAAGCGTTCTCGTCGAATGGATTCAGCTACGTCACCTATACGGTGCGGCTCTCGCCGAAGACTGCGACAGGGATGTACAACATCGCGAAGCCGCAGGCGGGACGCACCAAGTCGACCGGCTTCGTCGTCCCGAGCAACAACGAATGGGTCAAGGCCGCCTACTACGACCCCAAGGGCGGCGGGACCGATTCGTACTGGGCCTACCCGACGGGGCCCTTTAACCAACCGAACATCGCCGTGTTGAATCCCACCACCGGCGATGTCGAGAACTCGTCCGATCAACATGAGGATCTGCGAATTGATCCGTATGCCGATGGCACCGATGACGCCGGCGATGACGAGCAGCCCGAACCAGCTGGGCGGATACCTGCCGTCGCTTCGGGTGCGCGCATCGACCAGCTCCCAGACCGGGGCAATGGCCTGGAATCGGGACTGTCGCCGCTCGGCGGCCGCCGCCGGGTCCGACAGCCAGACATCCACGGTCTCGGCCATCACGGATCCGTGCTCGGCGACGCCCAGTCGGCGAAGTTGCGAGAACACCCCGTTTGCGGCGCCATTGAGCACGTCGAAGTGGACGGTGTCCCCGGGGGACGCTCGGAGGTTCCTGGCAGTATCACCATGTTGAAGACGACATCATCGTTTCGCAGCGTGACGGTCAGCTCTGGGGTCACTGTCTTCGGGCTCACAACTCGAAGATGCATCATCGATGGGGCCTCCGTTCTCCAGAGATGTCTCCACGGCGCGCAAGCCGCCAGATGACCGGGCTCTCCAACTCGCGCCGAAGTGAAGCCGGAGGGGGTTGAAGGAAGTCGTCCGAAAGGAAACCTATAGCTGACGACCAGGCGCATCTGAGAACCACTCGGCGTGCTGCCGGCCATTCTGAGCAGACCGTCTGCGTGTCGAGGTGGGTGGTGCTCTTCGAGCCCGGCATGGCGCCTAGAGGCCGATGTCCTCGTGCCAGACCTCGGGATTGGCTGCAATGAACTCACCGAGCAGTCGGATGCACTCTGCATCGTCGACGAGCACCACTCGGCAGCCGTGCTGGGCGACCCAGGTGTGGCCTCCCTCGAAGTTGCGCGCCTCGCCGATCACCACGGTGCCGATCCCGAACTGACGCAGGAGTCCGCTGCAATACCAGCAGGGCGAGAGCGTGGTGACCATGACGCAATCGGGATAGTCGCGCCGACGGCCCGCGGCCCGGAATGCCGCCGTCTCGGCGTGCATGGAGGGATCACCGTCCTGGACGCGCCGATTGTGGCCGCGGCCGAGCAGGGTCCCGTCGGCATGGAAGAGCGCGGCGCCGATCGGGATGCCCCCCTCGGAGAGCCCGTGGCGGGCTTCGGCCACCGCGACGGCGAGCATCGCGCGGACCAGCTCCTCGCTGAGCGACTCAGCGGGAGACATATGCTCGGAACTCCATGTCCACGGCCGCCGATCGTACCTACACGACCACAGTGGGGAGCCAGGAGATGGAGCTCCCTCTTGTTGCGCTCTCCGATCAGCTGACGATCGCGCTCCTCATCACCGTGGACCGGGGCGTGGCCTTCGCCGAGACGGCGGGCCGCGAACTGGCCGAGCTGATGCGACCGGCGCAGCCCGAGATCGTCGTCTCCGTTGCCACCATGGGCATCCCGCTGGCCATCGAGGCCAGCCGCGCCCTCGGACTCGACGACTACGTGATCCTGCACAAGACGCCGAAAATCCACCTGGGCGAGTCGTGGGCCGAGCCGGTCTACTCCATCACGACGGATACGCCCCAGCGGCTGCGCATGGACCCGGCTCGGGTCGAGGCGGTGCGGGGCCGTCGCGTCGCTGTCGTGGACGACGTCATCTCCACAGGCGCTTCGCTGTCATCCGCGCTGCGCCTGGTGCGCCGGATGGAGGCCGACCCGGTCGTCATCGGGACGCTCATGACCGAGGGGGGTGCGTGGAAGAAGGCGCTGGGCGAGGATGCAGATCTCATCCGCACCCTCGGCTCCATGCCACTCTTCCATCCCGATTCCTCCGGAGGGCTCGTCGAGGACTGGGACTGAGCCGGTCACACGGCCGCCAACAGCCCCTCCTCCCGCAAGAGCTGCTCCTGCGCGTCGGCCTGCTTGCGCACGCTTCTCGTGGCCAGGATCGCGTAGACGGCCGCCCCGACACCCAGGCCGAGGAACACGCTGAAGTCGCCTCCAAAGCCGTACGCGTCACGGGTGTGGTACGTCACCAGATTGAGCCATTGGGGAAGGTGGAACGTCGCCGACAGTGCCGAGATGGCCGCGAACATGCCGACGACCTGCGCAATGATCGCAGGCCAGAAGACGCCCCCGTTCCGCCAGTACAGGGAGGTACGCCCTGTGTTCTGTAGCTCGCTCGGGACATAGCGGTAGCGACGCAGGACCCAGTCCGTCAGGAAGATGGCGCACCATGGGGCGATCCACACGATCACGATGTCCACGAAGTCCTCGAGGTACTGGGTGAACGAGGAGCTGAAGATCGCCCACATGGTCACGGCCAGGGCAATGACGCAGTCGACCAGCACGGCC
Organism: uncultured Acidimicrobiaceae bacterium; assembly: GCA_963794875.1. Lineage (GTDB taxonomy): Bacteria > Actinomycetota > Acidimicrobiia > Acidimicrobiales > RAAP-2 > Bog-473. The sequence goes on along the minus strand of CAWCFG010000013.1, from coordinate 649,652 downwards.
TGGTAGCGCTTCACCGGGACGCCGATCGCCTGCATGGTGACGCCGGACGAGTACATGTCGAGACTGTTGATGCCGAAGAGCTGGACGATGGCGAAGAGCAGGAACACCACGACGAACCAGGAGGGAATGGCGCTCTGGTGGGCGAAGGGCAGGAAGCCGCCGGCCCCCGTGCCGATCTTCAGCACGAAGGTGCCGATCACGGCGCCGAGGGTCATGATGAGGATCTCCGGCACGGCCGTGCCGAGGAAGACCCAGCCGACGATGCCCTTCTTCGACGTGTTGGTGGGGCAGTAGCGGGTGTAGTCGTTGCCGCACTCGGTCCAGCCCAACCCACTGAGCGCGATGGTGAAGGCCAGCGCCTCCGTGAAGCCCTGCCAATCCCCGCTGGTCTTGACGACGTGCAGATTGGCGTGCGGGATGGCGAACCCCAGCATGATGGCGAAGAGGATCACGAAGGGAATGATCAGCCAGCGCAGCGTCTTGACGATGGCGGCGTGTCCGAAGAACGGGAGGATTCCCTGAATGAGCACGGCGACAATGACCAGGACGACCTTGGCGGGGCTGCCCGGGAGGTAGCCCGCCTTGATCATCAGTACGAGTGCGGCTCCCACAATGAGGATGAGGCCCTCCACCTCGAACCCGATCTGGGTGACCCAGTTGAAGAACGAGATCGGCCTGGAGCCATTGGGACCGAACGGTGCCCGGTTGATGGCGAAGACGGCCGTGCCGGTGTTCGGACCCTGCAACGAGCACAGCCCGAGCAGGAAGTAGGAGAGGTTGCCCAGGACGATGATGACGACCACCTGGGCGAACGTGAGCCCGAACGTCATGAGGATGGCGCCGTAAATGAAGTATTCGACCTGCACGCTGGCACCCGCCCACATGCCGAAGATGTCCCTCGGGGTGGCCCAGCGCTCGCTCTCGGGGATGAAATCGATGCCGTGTTGCTCGACGCGGAACGCGTCGTCGACATCCGGCTCATGAATGATGGCCAGATCCTCGGCAATCGCCACCGTCAGTACCTCCTTGTCGTCGCCTCCGCGGGAGCACGGACGCCCCGAAGGGTGACCGGAGATCGGGCTCGTCGCCCAGGCTGCCCCCGGCAGCCGCCTTCGGTCTCGCGTCCGCACTCCCACCTGTCAGGTCCCGGTGCACGTCCCTGGCGAGCGACCGAAGGTGTGTCGGCCCACACAATGTGGGACGGCGGGCCCCCAGGTCAAGCGCGTGTCGTGAACGGTGTGTGAACGGCGGCCGCAAGCGCCCGGAGCGGGGACCGCTCAGGCTCCGATCTCGCCGCGCATGAACTCGACTGCCTTGTTCTGCATGTCGCGGGCCTGCTGCTCAATGAAGCGCTCGACGATCGGGCCGGCACCGAAAATCTTGACCCGGGCGTCGAGGGAGAACGTCTCGAGGGTGCTGGCACCCTGACGGGCCAGGGCGATGGTGCCCGCAATCTGCGTCTTGTTGGCCATGGTGCCGGGCGTCATGGTGAAGGTCGTGGTCGTCGTCGCCGCGTCGTAGGTGCTCACCTCAGTGGTGACGACCTCCTCGCCGAAGATCTTCCGGACGGGGCCCGGCATGTTGGGGCGCTGCCCGTAGCGCAGGGTGCGCACCAGCCCGCTCGTGAGATCGCCCTCCAGCGAGACGACCTCTGCGGAAGTGGAGCCCAGCGCCTGCAGGTGCATACGGACGGTGAAGTCCGGGTCGTAGTAGAGGGCCCAGAACGCCTCCGGCTCGCACTCCCAGGTGTAGCCGAGGGTGAGTTTCACGGCGCCAGGTCGAAGAGCATGTGGTGGCCGAGGTCACCGACGAGGTCGATGATGATGTGCATCGTGGCGACCTCCCAGCGGCCGTCGGCCAGCGTATAGGTGTGCCGGTACCGCCCGGCGATGACGGGTTGCAGGGCCAGCTCGCCCGGCACGGCCTGCAGGACCGTGAAGTAGGAGCGGCTCGATGCCGACGCGCCGTCTTGCGCCACGTCGACCATCACGTTCGTCATCACGTGCTTGGTCTTGGGCGTGCCGTCCTCGTAGCGCCGGGTGGTACGGCCGTACAGCGCCTCAATGGCCTCTCGACCCGACACCGCGTCGGCGAACCCGTCGAAGGTCAGGGTGGCCTGCGCGAAGACGTCGGCCACGCCGGCGAAGTCGCCGGCGTCGATCCGCTCGGCGTAGGTGTAGATCAGCTTGGTGATCGCCTCGACCGCCGATTCCTGCACGGCCGCGATTGTGGCACCAATTACTGACCGAGGAGTCGGCCCATGGCTCCGGCCAGCCGGCTCGGGCGGCCGCGTCGGTTCTCGCTGCGGTCCGCCAATTTCATGGTCCACAATCCGGCGTTCACGCCGAGCCAGCGCAGGGGCTCGGGCTCCCAACGGGGGGAGACGTGCCCGACCCAGGGCAGCCGGGTGAGCGGCGTGTCGGCCCCGGTGATCAGGTCGGCCAATGTGCGGCCGGCGAGATTCGTGGTGGACACTCCGTCGCCCACGTACCCACCGGCCCAGGCCAGGCCGGTGGCGCGGTCGAGACCCACCGAGGAGTGCCAGTCGCGCGGGATGCCGAGCGGGCCGCCCCAGGCGTGCGTGAAGCGGGCGTCCGCCACCTCCGGGAAGAGCTCGGCCAGGGTCTGGCGCAGCAGCGCGTGCACCCCCGGTTCGCTGTCGAAGGTGGAGGAGATGGTCGAGCCGAAGTGGTACGGCGCCCCCCGTCCCCCGAAGGCGATCCGGTCGTCAGCGGTGCGCTGCCCGTAAATGATCATGTGGCGGTGGTCGGCGAAGGTGGCCCGGCTCTCCAGCCCCGCCCGTGACCAGAAGTCGGCGCTCAGCGGTTCGGTGGCCACCATGAGCGAGTAGACGGGGACGAGGGCGCGTTCGAGCCCGGGCAGCGTTGCCGTCCAGGCCTCGGTGGCGCGTACCACGAACTCGGCGCGCACCGTCCCGCCGGTGGTGCGTGCCGACGGCCTGTCGCCGGCCTCGCCTGCCTGCAGCGCCAGTACCTCGGTGTGCTCGTAGACCCGCACGCCGTGTCGTTCGACGGCGTCAGCGAGCCCGCGAGCCAGGAGAGCCGGCTGCACCACGGCGCAGTGCGGCGTGAAGGTCGCTCCCAGCGTGCCGGCCGCCCCGATGACGGCACGGGTCTCGTCGGGCCCCAGCCAACGCAGGTCGTCCTCGCCGAACCCCAATGCCCGGGCCTCATCGACCTCGGCCACTGCCCGTGCCCGCTGTGCCTCGCTGCGCACCAGGTCGATGGAGCCACCTTTGACGAACTGGCAGTCGATGCCCTCTCGAGCAGCGCTGGCGCCGACGACGTCCACCGTCTTCTGCATGGCGCGGCGCATCGCCCGCATGCTCCCGAGCCCGTGTTGGCGGGCCAGGGCGGCGTCCGAGGTCGCGAACAGCGCTGAGCACCAGCCGCCGTTGCGCCCCGAGGCCCCGTAGCCGGCGACTTCCCGTTCCAGGATGACGATGCGCAGCGAGGGGTCGGCCAGCGCCAGCGCGTGCGCCGTCCACAGGCCGGTGAACCCGGCCCCGACGATGCAGACGTCGACGTCGAGGTCCTCGGTGAGCGCAGGGCGCGACGGCAGTGGCACCGGGATGCCCTCCCACCACAGGGAGAGCCGCTGATAGCCCGACGCCGCGCCCGCTGTTACTTCTTGTCCGAGCCCCATGCCGCCCGCGCGCCCGGCGCCTTGGCCGTCGTTCCCTGCCGGCCGAGGCCGGCCCTTTGTCCCGCTTCGGTCAGCACCTCGCGCAGCGTGCCCGCAATGAAGTCGATCTCCTCCTGTCCGCAGATGAGCGGCGGCGACAGCTGCACCACCGGGTCACCGCGGTCATCTGCGCGGCAGATCAGGCCCGCTTCGAACAGGGCTCCTGAGAGGAAGCCGCGCAGGAGCTTCTCGGACTCGTCGTCGTCGAAGGACAGACGCGTCTCCTTGTCCTTGACGAGCTCAATGCCGTAGAAGAATCCCGCGCCGCGTACGTTGCCCACAATGGGTAGGTCCGAGAGGCCGTCGAGCGCGCTGCGGAACGACGCCTCCGTGGCCTGCACGTGCTGCAGGATCTGCTCGCCCTCGAACACGTCCAGGTTGGCAAGCGCCACGGCACAACTCACGGGGTGGCCTGCGAACGTGAACCCGTGCAGGAAGGACGCCCCGGGGGCCAGGAAGGGCTCCATGAGGCGGTCCGAGGCGATCATCGCCCCCAGTGGCGCGTAGCCCGAAGTCAGGCCCTTGGCCACGGTAATGATGTCCGGCTGGTACCCGTACCGCAGCGCCCCGAACCAATGGCCCAGGCGGCCGAAGGCACAGATGACCTCGTCGGAGACGAGCAGCACGCCGTGGCGGTCGCAGATCTCGCGGACTCGCTCGAAGTAGCCGGGGGGTGGCGGAAAGCAACCACCGGCGTTCTGCACCGGCTCGAGGTAGACGGCGGCGACGGTGTCGGAGCCCTCCCTCTCAATGGCCCGTTCGATCTCGTCTGCGGCCCACTGTCCGAAGGCCACCTCGTCGTCGGCGAAGATCTCGGCCCGGTAGAAGTTGGTGTTGGGGACCTTGATGGCCCCGGGGACCAGTGGTTCGAACGGGGTCCGCAATTCCGGGATGCCCGTGATCGACAACGCGCCCATTGACGTGCCGTGGTAGGCGATGGAGCGGCTGATGACCTTCGTGCGCTGGGGTTGCCCCGTAATGCGGAAGTACTGGCGCGCCAACTTCCAGGCCGACTCCACCGCCTCGGAGCCACCAGTCGTGAAGAAGACGCGGTTGAGGTCGCCGGGTGCGTACCCGGCGATGCGCTCGGCCAGCTCAATGGCACGAGGGTGGGCGTAGGTCCACAGCGGGAAGTAGGCGAGCTCGCTCGCCTGCTTGGCGCCGGCCTCGGCGAGCTCGGTGCGGCCGTGGCCGAGCTGCGACGTGAACAGACCGGCCAGGCCGTCCAGGTACCGCTTCCCGTGCTGGTCCCACACGTAGGCACCTTCGCCGCGCACGATCACCGGCACCTCATGGGTCTCGTAGGTGCCCATGCGGCTGAAGTGCATCCACAGGTTGCGCCGGGCCTGATCGCTCAGGTTCGAATTTTCTGGACTGGTACTCATTGTTCCTCCGCGTCAGGGTGGGAGCCGCTCATCGCGTGCCCCAGGTGTAGGTCTGCTTGGCCAACTTCAGGTACAGGAACGTCTCGGTGGCGCGCACGCCGGGAATGGAGCGCACGGAGTCGTTGAGCACGTGCAGCAGGCGCTCGTCGTCCTCGCAGACGATCTCAGCCAGAATGTCGAACGAGCCCGCGCACATGACGACGTAGTCGACCTCCTGCATGGCTGACAGCTTCTCGGCCACCTTGCGCGAGTCGCCCTCGACGGAGATGCCGACCATGGCCTGGCGGGTGAAGCCGAGCTGGAGCGGGTCTGTGACCGCCACAATCTGCATGATGCCCGATTCCCGGAGACGCTGGACACGGCGCCGGACCGCGGCCTCGGACAGCCCGACCGCCTCGGCGATGGCACCGTAGGGCTGGCGCCCGTCACGCTGGAGCGCCTCAATGATCGCCCGGTTCGGGGCGTCCAGAAGTGCGCTCGCCGCCTGCACCGGGTCGTTCCGGAGGCCCGCCTCCGCCGAGTCGTCGGCGTCGGGCATGTCACACCTCTCTTCGGTCGTCGCTGCGGGGGGCGAGCCCCGATCTGCAGAATTGTGTCACCTTGACGACCCTAGTCAAGCAGAATTCGTCACATCCGGGTCTCAATCTGGCGGAAACGCTTGTTGAGAGGGTGATCTTCTGTGATTCTGTAGTCAAGGGCCAGGCACATTGAAACAGGCCAGGAGAGGAGCCGCATGCGCAAGCTGCAGAATTTCGTCGGAGGCGCGTACCGCGACGCCGAGGACGGGCCCAGTGCACCTTTGATCGACCCGAGCACCGGGGAGGCCTTCGCCGAGGCCCCCGTCTCGGGGGCGGCCGACATCGACCACGCCCTCCGGGTGGCAGCGGACGCTTTCACCTCCTGGCGGCGCACCACCCCCTCGGAGCGGAGCCTGGCGCTGATCCGGATCGCCGACGCGCTGGAGGCCCGGGCCGAGGACCTCGTCCGGGCCGAGTCCGAGAACACCGGCAAGCCGTTCCAGCTCACCATGGACGAGGAGATCCCGCCCATGGTCGACCAGATCCGATTCTTCGCCGGCGCCGCCCGCAACCTCGAGGGGCTGGCCGCGGCGGAGTACATGGCCGGCCACACGTCCTTCGTGCGGCGGGAGCCGCTCGGGGTGTGCGGCGCCGTCACGCCGTGGAACTACCCGATGATGATGGCGGTGTGGAAGTTCGCTCCGGCGCTGGCCGCGGGCAACACCATGGTGCTCAAGCCCTCGGACACGACCCCGGCGACAGCGCTGCTCATGGCCGAGATCATGGCCGAGCACCTCCCGCCCGGCGTGTTCAACGTCGTGTGCGGCGACCGCGACACCGGCCGGGCTCTCGTGGTGCACGAGACGCCGGCCATGGTGTCGGTCACCGGTTCGGTGCGGGCCGGCATGGAGGTCGCGGCCGCAGCCGCGCCCACGCTCAAGCGGGTGCACCTGGAGTTGGGCGGCAAGGCACCCGTCATCGTCTTCGACGACGCCGACCCCGTCGGTGCCGCCGAGGGCATTGCCGGCGCCGGGTACTTCAATGCGGGGCAGGACTGCACGGCCGCCACCCGGGTCCTGGCCGGGCCGCGGGTGCACGAGGCACTGCTGGCTGCGCTCGTCGAGCAGGCCGAGGGCACCACCGTCGGGGGCACCGACAACGAGGACGCGGACTACGGGCCGCTCAACAATGCGAACCAGCTCGAGCGCGTGCGCGGCTTCCTCGAGCGCACGCCGGCTCACGCCTCGGTGGCGACGGGCGGGATCCCGGTGGGTGAGCGCGGCTATTGCTTCGCGCCGACGGTCGTGGCCGGCCTGCGCCAGGACGACGAACTCATCCAGTCCGAGGTGTTCGGGCCAGTCATCACCGTCCAGGAGTTCAGCGACGAGGCGGAGGCCCTGCAATGGGCCAACGGGGTGGAATACGGCTTGGCTTCGTCGGTGTGGACCCGTGACCATGGGCGGGCCATGCGGATGGCGCGCGACCTGGACTTCGGGTGCGTGTGGATCAACACGCACATCCCGTTGGTGGCGGAGATGCCGCACGGCGGGTTCAAACGATCCGGCTATGGCAAGGATCTCTCGGCCTATGGGTTCGAGGACTACACGCGCATCAAGCATGTGATGAGCAACATCGAGGAGTAGCGCATGATCATCGGAGTCCCCAGTGAGGTCAAGACCGACGAGTGGCGGGTGGCGCTGACGCCGGCCGGTGTGCGCGAGCTCACCTCGGCCGGCCACACCGTCGTCGTGCAGAAGGGCGCGGGCGACGGCTCGTCCATGCCCGACGCCGATTTCGCTCGGACCGGGGCGAAGATCGTCGATACCGCCGAGGACGTCTGGGCCGTCGGCCGACCTCGTCTGCAAGGTGAAAGAGCCGATAGCCCAGGAGTTCCCGCTCCTCGGGGCGCGGACGCACCAGACTCTCTTCACCTACCTTCACCTGGCGGCCTCCCGCGAGTGCACCGAGGCGCTGGTCGCCGCCGGCAACGTGGCGATCGCGTACGAAACGGTGCGCCAGGAGGACAACTCGCTCCCGCTTCTGGCGCCCATGAGTGAGGTGGCCGGGCAGCATGGCCCCGTTGATGGGGTCCCACCACCTCATGCGACCCGGCGGAGGCAGGGGCGTGCTGGTCTCGGGGTCCCTGGCGTGCGCGCCGCCCGCGTCGTCATCCTCGGCGCCGGTGTGGCGGGTTTCGCCGCGGCCACCATGGCGGTGGGCATGCACTCCGAGGTTTTCATCCTGGACCGCAACCTCGACCGCCTGCGAGAGGTGGACCACCATTTCCGCGGCGAGCTCGAGACGGTCGCCTCCTCCGAGCACGCCATTGAGGAGGTCTGCCTCGAGGCCGACATCGTCATCGGGGCGGTGCTGGTCGTCGGCGCCCGGGCACCCCGCCTGGTCTCGGACGCGCTGGTCGAGAAGATGCGGCACGGGTCGGTCCTGGTCGACATCTCGGTGGACCAGGGCGGTTGCTTCGAGTCCACCCGGCCCGACCACACACTCGGACCCGACCTTCGAGGTCCACGGGTCGGTCTTCTACTGCGTGGCCAACATGCCTGGCGCAGTCCCACACACCTCGACCCACGCGTTGGCCAACGCCACGCTTGCCCTACACGCTCCGCATCGCCAACCAGGGGTGGCAGCGGCCGTGCGGGCCGATCCCGCGCTGGCGGAGGGCGTCAACGTGGTCGACGGTCAGGTCGTCTACAAGCCGGTGGCGGATGCCCACGGCATGGGATTCACTCCACTGGCCAGCTGCTCGACTGACGCACCGGTGCACGACTGCAGCCTGCGGCAGGTCAGGTAGCGTTGAGCGAAGAGGGAGCGAGGGTCACATGACTGACGCCCGTACCTTCGTCATCGTCGGCGCCAGCCTGGCCGGGGCCAAGGCGGCGCAGACGCTGCGCGAGGAAGGCTTCGAGGGGCGGGTCGTCCTGCTGGGAGACGAGCCCGTTCGCCCCTACGAGCGCCCGCCGCTCTCGAAGGAGTACCTGCAGGGCAAGGCGGGAGTCGACAAGGTCTTCGTCCACGACGAGGGCTACTACGAGGAGCACGACATCGACCTGCGCCTGTCGACGCACGTGGAGTCGCTCGACGCCCAGCACCGGGAGGTCGTGCTTCATCGGGGGAGCACCTGGCATTCGACGCCGTGCTGCTGGCCACCGGTGCGGAGCCCCGCCACCTGACGGTGCCCGGGTCCGATCTCGACGGGCTTCACTCCTTGCGCACCCTCGCCGATTCGGATCGCCTGCGGGCCGCCATCGGCGACGCCGGTCGTGTGGTCGTCATCGGTGGCGGCTGGATCGGCTGCGAAGTGGCCGCGTCGGCACGCCTGCTCGGCGCGGAGGTGGCCATCGTCGAGGCGGGCCAGTTACCTCTCGAGCGTGTGCTCGGGCCCGAGCTCGGCGCCTTCTACCGCGACGTCCATGCCGAGCACGGGGTGGAGTGGCACCTCGGCAGCGGGGTGGAGGAGCTGCGGGGGTCGACGCAGGGTCGAGGAGGTCCGCCTGGCCGACGGCACGGTGCCCAGGGCGACCTCTTCGTCGCCGGCGTGGGCGTCACCCCCCGCATCGCTCTCGCCGAGGGCGCCGGGCTGACGCTCGAGAACGGCGTCGCCACCGACGAGTTCCTCCACACGAGCGCCCCCGGCGTCTTTGCCGCCGGGGACGTCGCCAATGCCTGGCATCCGCTGTTCCGGACGCGCATCCGACTCGAGCACTGGTCCTCGGCACTCAACCAGGGGCCGGTGGCGGCCAAGAACATGCTCGGGACCCCGTGGCCTACGAGACGGATTCCGTACTTCTTCTCGGACCAGTACGAGGTCGGCATGGAGTACTCGGGTTACGCCGTCGACTGGGACCAGATCGTCTACCGGGGCGATCCCACCACCCGGGAGTTCATCGCCTTCTGGCTGAAAGCCGACCGGCTCGTCGCGGGCATGAACGTCAACACCTGGGACATGGCGATCCATCGCCGACCTCGTCGCCGGGCAGAGCCGCGTCGACGTCAACCGTCTCCGTGACCCGGACATCGAGTTGGCACAGGTGGTCCAGTAACGACCACCGGCGGGCCGATCAGCCCAGCTGGTTGCCGACGACAGAGACGAACGAGACCATCTCGCCGGGGTAGCCCCCGAGGTTGTGCGTCATGGCCAGGCCCCGGTCGGTGGTGGCGATCTGGCGGTCCGCCGGGGCCTCCCCGCGCATCTGCAGCCAGCATTCGAAGAACATGCGCAGGCCCGAGGCGCCGACCGGATGCCCGAACGACTTCAACCCGCCGTCGGGGTTGACCGGCAGGTCGCCGTCGAGGTCGAACGTGCCGGCGAGCACCTCCTTCCACGCGGTGCCCCGCGGAGCGAAGCCGAGGTCTTCCATCAGCACCAGCTCGGTCGGCGTGAAGCAGTCGTGCACCTCGGCCATGGCCAGCTGACGTCGGGGGTCGGTGATGCCCGCCTGCGCATACGCATCGGCTGCCGCTGCTTCGCACTCGGGGAAGTGGGTGTAGTCGTAGCCCGGGTCGATCAGCCCCGACCCGCTGCCCGCGACGAACGAGAGTGCCTTGATGTAGATCGGCTTGTCGGTGTACTGCAGTGCATCCTCGGCCCGCACGACGATGGCGGCCGCCGCGCCGTCGGCCACCCCGGCGCAGTCGAAGACACCGAGCGTGCCGGCCAGCCGGGGCGAGCCTAGCGCCGTCTCCTTGGTGATCTCCCGCCGGAACTGGGCCCGCGGGTTCCGCGCTCCGTTGTGGTGGTTCTTCACCGCAATGGAGGCCAAGACGTCCGCCATGGTCTCCTCGTCCACGCCGTACTTCTGCCCGTAGGCCGGCGCCACCATGGAGAACATGGCCGCCGCAGTCAGCGTGCGCGCCGTCCCGTCACCCGGGGGGTTCATGGCGTTGAGGCCCTGGAAACCACTGTCCTTCACCTTCTCCGCGCCGACGGCCATGGCCACGTCGTAGGCGCCCGAGGCAACGGCGTAGACCGCGCCTCGCAGCGCCTCGGAGCCCGTCGTGCAGTAGTTCTCCACGCGTGTCACGGGCTTGTTCGTGCAGCTGCAGTGGCCGGGCCAACGTGATACCGCTCATGCCGCTCTGTGCGGTGCCGAACCAGTACGCGTCGACGTCGTCTTTGGACACGCCGGCCGAGTGCGAATGCCTCGGTGCTGGCATCGACGATCAGGTCGTCGAGACCCTTGTCCCACAGTTCGGCGAACTTCGTGCAACCCATGCCGACGATGGCGACCTTGTCGTACACGCCGTGCGAACCCATCAGGCCTCTCCTCCCGCGCCGCGCCTGCGCACGGGGCGCGCCTTCCAGAAGTAATCGTGGATGCCGTCGGCACTGAACAGCCGGCGGAACGTCATTTCGACCCGGCTGCCGGCGCCGATCTCGTCGGGGTCGACATCGGTCAGCTCGACCGGGTAGCGGCCGCCACCGTCGAAGTCCACGACGGCGAACACGATGGGCGGGCTCGGCGAGTAGGCCAACCGGTCGATCGTCGAGGTGACCACGGTGCCGGTGGCGTCCGCCATGGGGACCGGCTCCATGTCGTCCACGGCACCACCCTCCATGGAGATCCGGGAGGGCGGCAGGTGGACGGCGCCGGAGCTCCGGTCCTTCGAGCCGACGAAGCCGAACTTCCATTCCTCGTTGCGGTAGGCCGCCGTGCTCGACACCCGTGCCGGCTCGGGCCGCCGCGGCGGCTCGGGTTGGAGTTGCCCGCGCCAGGCCAGGAACTTGGAATAGGGGAGCGCGGCGCCGTTGGCCACCTGCTCGGCGACGGGTCGGGCCGGGTGCCAGCCCGCCAGCGCCTCGGTCGTGCGCGAGCACCACGGCGTCGGCGCCGTCGGCCAGGTGCAGCGCCACCACGGTCGTGCCGGCAGCCGCTCCCGCCGCCGCCAGCGCTTCCAAGGCCGCCGCGACCAACCAGGAGCGGATGGGCCGTGCCGCACTGGCCCACGCTCAGGGAGAGATCGTCGGCCACGACCGACTGCTCAGCCCGAGCTTCTTCACCAGTCCGGAGACGGCTCGGCCGTGCATGCCGGTCACCACCAGGCACCCGATGTCACCGGCCTCCAGGCCCGCCTCCTTCAGGGCTCTGGCCAGGGCATCTTGGCCCAGGGCGAGGTAGCGGTTCTCGCCGAAGCGCTCCTCCCAGAGCTTGGAGGTGCGGTCGCCCGGCGACCGCCAGCGATCGGTGAACTCGTCCGTGGCCGAGGCGGTGGCGACCAGCTCGGCCAGGACGCCCGGCCCCTCGCCCACGAGCACGGCGGCACCGGCGTCGCCACCGGTGGACTCGTCCGCGCTCGTAGGCAGGCCGTCGCGCAGGTCCCCGGCGACCACCAGGTTCGTGCCGCCCCCGCGCAGGGCCGCAATTAGGCAGCCCATCCCCGAACGCAGCGCGCCACCGAAGTCGTAGGCACCGACGTCGCCCGGCAGGCGTAGTGCTGCTGCAATCGCGGTTGCATTCGTCTTGTCGAGATAGGCGGGCACGGAGGTGGCGAACCACAGCGTTTCTGGGCTGTGACCAGGGGCGGAGCGCAGGGCGAGCCGGGCGGCCTCCACCCCGAGGGTCGTCGTATCCTCGTCGTGGGAGGCCACGGCCCGGGTGCCCTTGCCGCCCCCGCTCCCCATGAAGTCCTTGATATCCGCCCGGGTCAACCGCCGATATGGCACGTATCCCGCTGCACTCAGGATGCCTCGCACGGCCGATGAGCCTAATGGGTGCCGAAAACACGGTCTGACGGGTCGTCAGATCACGCCCCGACCAGGCGAAACAGGGCAAACTGTGTCCCATGGCGGACCCGCCGGTTCCTGACAGCCCGCCCCCGCCTCCGGAGGGCCTCGGAGGCCTGACCGAGCGGGTGGCCGACGCCGATCGGGATCGGACGGTGACCCAGCTCCGTGAGCATGTGGTCGAGGGGCGCTTGACGCTCGACGAGTTCTCGGACCGGGTCGGCATGGCGCTCCAGGCGAGGACCCGGGGCGACCTGGCGGCGGCCATGGCCGACCTGCCCTCGCCGACCTCCGCCGAGCGGAGCCTGCCGGAGCCCACGACGACTCCGTCCAAGAAGAGAGGGCGGTGGCACGTCGCCGTCATGAGCGGCCACAGCACCCGCGGTCGTTGGCGCATCAGCGGCAAGACCAACGCCGTCGCCGTGATGGGTGGCTGCGAGATGGACCTGCGCCGGGCCGAGCTCGAAGGGCCCGAGATCGAGATCACCGCTGTGGCCTTCTGGGGCGGCATCGACATCCTCGTGCCCGAAGGGTTCGACGTGGAGCTGCGCGGCTTCTCGTTCATGGGTGGCCGCGACCTTCGACTGCGCGACGTGCCCATCGTGCCGGGGTCTCCCCGGATTGTGGTGCGCGGCTTCGCCATCATGGGCGGCATCGACGTCAAGAGCCGCCCGAACCGGTCGGCCAAGCGACTGGCCCGGGCGGCGCCGCCCGGCGAGCTCCTGACAGCGGACCCTGTGGAAGATCCCCCCAACCTGGCCGCGCTCGAGGACGACATCCGGCGCGACCTGCCCGCTGAAGGCACCGTCACCATCCTCTTCTGTGACATGGTCGACTACGCCGGCATGACCGAGCGGCTGGGCGATCAGGCGTCGCGCGAGATCCTGCGCGAGCACCACCGCGTCGTGCGTGACGCCATCGCGCGCCACGGCGGCCGCGAAATCAGTGTCCAGGGCGACGGGTTCATGGTCGCATTCGGCGGTGTGGCCCGCGCGCTGCGCTGTGCCATCGACATCCAGCGCGCCTTCCATGCCGACGTTCCGGCCGACCGTGGCGAGCCGATCGCCGTCCACATCGGCGTGCACACAGGCGACGCGCTGGATGAGGGCGACGACTATCTCGGGCACACGGTCATTGTGGCCAGCCGGTTGGCCGACGCGGCCGCCGCCGACGAAATCCTCGTATCGTCCCTCTCGGAGCAGCTCGTCCAAGGCTCCGGCGAGTTCACCTTCGACGGACACCGCGAGACGCGGCTCAAGGGGATGGAGCGGGCGCAGTCGTCCGCCACCCTTGCCTGGGCGGAGTGAAGGCGTGGATCAGGCGGACGCCTGGCGCGCCGCCGGCCTCTACGACCCGGATGGCCCGGGCGCGGCCGACCGGCTCGCCCTCCTGGAGTACCTGACTGAGCACGGCGCCACCGTCGAGCAGATGGTCGTGGCCCATGGGGCGGGAACGTTGCCCGGAGTGGCGAGCGATCTCGTCACCCAGGGCCGCACCGACATGGTCACCGTGGCCGAACTTGCCGACCGCGGCGGCGTGTCCACCTCGCGCGTCTTGCGCGCCCTGTTGGCCGCCGGCATCCCGGCCGAGGCCGAGACGCCGGTCCCAGCTGACCTCGATTCTCTCCTGGCGGCCTTCGAGCAAGGGTCGGCGCTCATGGGGGAGGAGGCGGTCCTCGCCTTCACCCGCGTGCTGGGAGCCGCCGCCATCAACGTGGCCGAGGCGGCCATTGCACTCTTCCTGGCCGAAATGGGGCCCGGGACCGTGCGCGAGGGTCCCGACGAGCTCGCGCGTGCCCGGTTGGCCGAGGCCGCCACGACTGCCTTCACCCGCGTCCCGGACGTCCTGGCGCTGTTGGTGCTCGATGCCTTCGAGAGGGCGCAGCGCCGAGCCGAAGCGGCCCGGTCCTGGCTGGCTTCCAGCCCATCTGCGGGCGAGGAGTCCGAGGGCCCGTCAGAGATCGTCGCCCTCGGCTTCGTCGACCTCGTGGGGTCGACTGCCTGGGCCGAGACCCTGCACCTGCGGGACCAGAGCCTGGCCCTGGCCCGGTTCGAGTCGGCCGCCTGGACGAGCGCCGTGCTGGCCGGAGGGCGAGTGATCAAGATGATCGGCGACGAGGTCTTCTTTGCGGCTCCGACCACCGAAGCAGCGTGCCTGATCGCGCTCGACGTCTGTCGAGCGGCGGCTGAGGACGACGTCCTGCCGTCGGCTCGTGGGGCGGTGGGGATCGGTCTCGCCACTCCCCGGGAGGGTGATTACTTCGGGCCGCTGGTGAACCTCCTGTCCCGCCTGGTGAAGGCCGGCGCTCCCGGCGAGGTCGTCGTCACCGAGGCGGTGGCGGGAGATCTTGCAACGGAGAAGTGGGTGCTCCGCCCTCTCGCTCCCGCCGCGCTGCGGGGGATCGAAACGCCCGTCCGGGCGTTCTCCATTCATCCACCACAGCCATCGAACTGAGCGATTCTGGGCAGAAGAGATCTGTTAACACGCAGCTCAGATGCGTTAACACTTAAATGAACGGTCCGACCTCCCTCGGGAGATCTCGGGCTGGTGTAAACGCGGCGGCCGTTCGGCGAACTCACCGACCGGCCCGGGAAACGTGACCAGCGCAGGCGGCCCCATACTGCGGACACCCTTCCCCGAGCATGGCGGAACTGCAGGGGCCTCCATTTCGCCCACCACCTGGCTGCCACCATTCTGCCCCGCCGATGTAAACACCCAGCATTACTGTTAACGAGTCATGGCGACGACCAAGTCCACCGTTGTTGGCATCCGGCTCGACCACGAGCGGCGCGCCTGGGTCGAGGCCGAGGCGGCGCGCCTCGGCCTCTCGGTCCGGGCTCTGTTCGAGGGCATGATCGACGAGGCACGAGCCATGGAAACGGTCGATGCTGCTCGGGCCCTGGAGGATCCGGAGATCCCTCCGGCTGCAGTGTCTGGTGCGCCGACGTGCGACGTCGCGGCCGCGTCGGGCCCGGAGCAGCCATCGTCTGCCCAGCCGGCGATTCCCCAGCCACCAACTTCCCGAGGGCCCGACAGCGTGAACGCCGTGCCGGCGCGGAGCGCACCGACGTCGTCGCTTCGCTCCGGCATCGGATCTGTTGCAGACGTTCCGGGGAGCCTCGTGCGCGAAGCGTTCTCCTTGACAGCGAGCCTCATCGAGTTGAGCGGACGCTGCGCCACCAACAGGCTCGGGCAGTGCGTGTTAACGCGGCACTGGGTCAAGCGCTCACTGTAAACACCTCCACGCGACGGCGCGAGGACGTTCTACACACTTCCTTGCTAATTGTTTCACGAGGAACACCAGTCGCATCGCGCAGATCGTTCCGTCGAGACACACCAACGTGTTCGTGTCGCCATTCTTCTCGGTGAAGCTCCGGCATCTGAGGCCGCCAATACGACGTTTCTCGGGCGTGGGGATCGAGATTGGAAGCGCCGCGACGTCCGCGGCCGACACGGAAGGATTCTCCAGGACTTCCTGGAGTGCCGACAGCGGATCGAAAACGCCCCGCTCAAGCGCGTGACGGACGACCACGGATCGAACGCAAGGACCGAACAAGGAAAGTCGGCACAGCAGCATTCTTCGGGACCTTCACGGAAGTTCCCGCAACATCGCAAGGTCCAGCAACATCGCAAGGTGCAGCAACATCGGAAGTTCCCGCAACATCGGAGGTTCCCGCAGACGTCGTGCTGTCGGTTCGCATCGAATGTCCCTCCATCCGAGGAAGGTTCGTACGGGATCCCCGCCTCGGCACGGCCGCGACGCTGGTACCAGGGTCGATGCCGTGTCCGAGTCTTGGTTCCGGAGCGTCCCGCTGCAGCTTGCCAAAAAAACCTGCAAAGCCCTCTCAGTGGCGGAAGTGTCCGCAGCTCGTTGGCGAGAACACTGCACGGGTGCGCACGTCCCCATCACGGTGCTGCCGTTCTCCTCTCGAAGACTGTCCCGGCGAGAACTCCTCGGCCGTCCGCCACGGGACCGTTGCGGCTCGACTGGCCACGTCATTCGCTCGTCGGTCGAAATGCGCAGTGTCCTATGATGTCGGCCTGATCTGACGCTCCGTCAGATCCCGGGTCGTCGGCCACGTGGAGGTAGCAGTGGAGTTCGAATTCTCGCCCGAGCAACTGGCCTTCGTGAAAGAGGTCGAGACCTTCCTCGATGCGAACGACGATCCCGAGGTCTTCGACGTGACTCGGGAGAACATGGCGCAGATCGTGGACACGCCGAAGCGGCGCGCCTTCATGGCCTCCATGGGTGACCGGGGCTGGCTCGGCATGACCTGGCCCAAGGAATATGGCGGTTCGGAGGGGGAGGGCATCTACGAGTACCTCCTCAACGAGCACCTGGCGAGACGGGGCGGGCCCCAGATCGGCAAGGGGGTCGGCATCGTCGGCAAGACGATCATCCGGCACGGCAACGAGCGGATGAAGGCGGAGTTCCTGCCCAAGATCCTCCGCAACGAGGTGGAGTTCGCCGTCGGCTACTCCGAGCCGAACGCCGGCTCCGACGCCGCATCCATGCAGCTCAAAGCCACGCGTGATGATGGTGGCTGGATCCTCAACGGCCAAAAGACGTGGACCACCTCGGCCCATTTCGCCGAGTGGTACTGGGTGGGCGGGCGCACCGACCCGGATTCCAAGCACGCCGGGATCACGCTGTTCCTTGTCCCGATCGACCAGCCCGGCATCACGGTCAACGCCATTTGGACCATGGGCGACGAGCGCACCAACGAGGTCTTCCTCAACGACGTCTTCGTGCCCGACGACTACGTGGTCGGGGAGGTGGGGAGGGGTTTTCAGTACATATCGGAGGCGCTCGACCTCGAACGCTTCACCATGTTCACGCTGTCGCCCATGCAGCAGCGCTTCGAGGTGCTGGTCGAGTACGTGCGGACGACGGTTCGCGACGGCGCCCCCCTGAAGGACGACCCGGTGATCCGCCAGCGCCTGGCTCAGCTGGCCACCCAGCTCGAGGCAGCCCGTGTCATGGGTCTTAAATTCGTCTTCGAGTCCTCCAAGGGCGGTGCGGCGCCCACTGCGGAAGCCTCTGAGTACAAACTCTTCGCGACGGAGCTCTCCAAGCGCCTCGCCAACGCCTCCATGGACATTGCCGGGCCGGGGAGCCAGCTGCGGGTCAAGACCGCAGAGGCGCCGATGGCCGGCCGCTCGGAGTCGACCTACCGCTACACCGTGATCGACACGATCGGTGGCGGGGCATCGGAGATCCAGAAGAACATCATCGCCCGGCGCAAGCTCGGATTGCCGAAGAACTTCTAGGTGGCGGCGGTGTCCCCTGCGAGCGGGTCCCTCAACGGGGTCACCGTGCTCGACCTGTCCACGGTCGGGCCGGCGGCGCGCTGCACGCGTCTGCTCTCGGACTACGGCGCGCTCGTGGTGAAGGTCGGACCCGTGCCGACGGCCGACGCCGCGCCCATTCAGCCGCAGTACTTCGCCTACAGCGGGCACCGCGGCATGCGTCGCGTCCTGGTGGACCTGAAGGATGACGAGGGCCGCGAAGCATTCTTGTCGTTGGCCGGAGCGGCCGACGTCGTGGTCGAGAGCTTCCGCCCTGGCGTCGTCGATCGGCTGGGCGTGGGCTACTCGGCGGTGTCGGCGCGTAACGCGGGTGTCGTCTACTGCTCGACGAGCGGATACGGCCAGGACGGGCCGGCCTCGCGGTGGGCCGGGCACGACATCGACTACCTGGCCGTTGGTGGCTTCCTGGCCATGAGCACGCCGGGTGTCGGAGGTGCACCGCCACTTCCGGGCGCCACGGTGGCCGATGCCGCGGCCGGTGGCATGCAGGCGGCATTGGCCATCACAGCCGCCCTGGCGGGACGGGCGACGACAGGACGCGGCGCGTATCTCGACGTGTCCGTCGCCGAAGGTGTCCTGTGGCTGACATCGTTGGCCATCGACGAGCAGTTGGCTCTGGGGGGCGACATCGTCCCGGGCCACGACATCTTGTCGGGCCGGTACGCCTGCTACGGGACCTACGCCGGTTCGGACGGGAAGTGGTTGGCCGTCGGAGCGATCGAGGCCAAGTTCTTCGCGAACCTGTGCGCCGCCCTGGGGTACCCGGAGCTGGCGGCGTCGCAGCTCGATGACGATGCACAGGAGAAGATCCGTACTGCGTTCGTCGCGGCGTTCGCCAGCCGGACGCGCGACGAGTGGGTGGAGCTGCTGGCGGGTGCAGACACGTGCGTCGCTCCCGTCCTGCAGATCTCCGAGGTGGTTGCATCGCCGCAGTTCGTCGCCCGGGGCGTTGTGAGCAACGCCTCGCACCCGACAGAGGGCGCGCTGTCGCAGTTGACGCCACTGCTCGCGGGCATGGAGCGGCCGGCGCCGGACGCTGTTGTGCCGCTGCCGGATATGACGAAGACGGATACGGAACACCTCTTGAAGGAGGCCGGTGTGGACGGTGGGACGGTGGCCCGGTGGGTTGCCCGGAAGGTGGTGGCATGACAAGCGACAGCGCGGCGTTGGCCGACATCCGCGGCCGCATCGGCAAAGAGCAGTATCACGAGGTGGGGGAGTTCCCCGTCGAGCGTTCCTATGTCTGGACCTCCTGTTCCTCGGTCGAGAACGGCAACCCGCTCTACTGGAATGACTCCGTAGCCGAGGAGCTGACCGGTGGCCCGGTGGCGCCGCCGTCCATGGTCTCGGTCTGGTTCCGCCCGCACCACTGGGCGCCCGGTCGCACTGCTGAGGCGCTGCCCCTGCGGGTCCACTTCGACCTGAAGGCGGCCCTCGGGCTGCCCGAGGCGGTGATGACCGACGACACCATCGAGTTCCACACGCCCGTGCGCATGGGCGACGTCTTGCGGACCCACCAGGTGCTGCGCTCGGTCAGTGACGAGAAGACGACAAAGTTGGGCACGGGCCGCTTCTGGGTCATCGACGTCGTGTACGCCAACCAAGACGGCGAGCTGGTGGCGGTGGAGACCTACACGGGCTTCGGCTACCGCCGGGCGGAGGTGTCGGCAACGTGAGCGCGTCGACCGCACCGCAACTGCTCTTGGACGACGTCAGTGTGGGCCAGGAGTTGCCGACGCTCGATTACCCCGTCACCGCGACGACCGTGGTCCTGGGTGCGTTGGCCACCCGGGACTGGCGCCCCATGCATCACGACAAGGACTTCGCCGTCGAGCGCAACGGGACGCGGGACATCTTCTTGAACACACCGAATCAGGCGGCTTGGTTCGAGCGCTATCTGACTGACTGGACCGGGCCACACGGCCGGCTGGCCCGGGTGACCTTCCGCATGAAGGGTTCGGTTTTTCCCGGCGACACCATGTCACTGACCGGCGTCGTGGAGTCGACGGCGGTGGATGATGTCGGATGCGGCTTCGTCACGGCGGCCGTGATGCTGTCCGTGGACGGCGAGGTGAAGACGACGTGCGCCGCGCGAGTGGCGTTGCCGCGGAGCGCCGACGACAATCCTTGGTCCCGACGAGGGGATCAGTGGCGACCTTCGCCGTGAGCTGCGTGTGGTGTGACCTTTGGGCCATGTGCCCTCGAGCAGGAAAGAGAATCTGAATGCTGGACCTCGATTTCGACCAGGAACAAGAGCTGTTGCGCCAGACGGCGCGAGACGTCCTTGCGCGGCACTGCTCGCTCGAAGTCGTCCGGGAGATGGAAGACGATCCCGTCGGCTACCCCGCGTCGTTGTGGACCCAGCTCGGCGAACTCGATCTGATCGGGCTGCTGTTGCCTGAAGCGTACGGAGGCTCGGGCATGTCCCTCATTGAAGGAGTGGCCCTGTATGAGGAGCTCGGCCGCGCACTGGCACCGACGCCCCACTTCGTGAGCGCGGTCCTGAGCGGCGGCGTGCTGGCCTCCGCCGGTAGCGAGGCTCAGAACGAGCAGTGGCTCCGGCCGGTGGCCTCGGGTGAGGCGATTCTCTCGCCGGCCTGGCTGGAGCCCGAAAGCGGTTTCTCGCCCCGGGGCGTCGAGACGCGGGCTGACGCCGACGGTGCGGGCTTTCGGCTCAACGGGCTGAAGCGACACGTGCTCTTCGCCTCATCGGCAGACAGATTGCTCGTGCTGGCGCGCAGCGGTGACGCGGCCGAGGAGATCGACCTGTTCCTCGTTGACCCCACCGCGACGGGCGTCACCCTGCGCCAGCAGTTCAGCGTGGCATCGGACACGCAGTACGAGGTCAGGCTGTCCGACGTCATGGTGAGCGAAGCCGATCGGATCGGCTCAGCCGGTAGCGGTTGGGCGACGTGGCAAGGGGCGCTCGAGCCGGCGCTGGTGCTCCTGGCGGCGCAAGCGGTTGGCGGCGCACGCTACGCACTCGAGATCACCACGCAGTACGCCAAGGACCGTCACCAATTCGACAAGCCGCTGGGTGCCTTCCAGGCACTGGCGCACTACCTCGCGGATGCGGTGACCAATCTGGACGGTGCCGAGCAACTGGTACACGAAGCGGCGTGGGCCGGCGCGACCGGGCGCCCACTCGAGTCGCTGGCCCCCATGGCCAAATTGTTCGCCTGCTCGACGTTCCGCGACATCACCGCTATGGCGCAACAGCTCTTCGGCGGCATCGGGTTCACGCTCGACTTCGACATCCAGCTGTACTTCCGGCGGGCCAAGCAGCAACAGCTCATGTGGGCCAACGACCGGATTCTCGAGGAAGCGGTGGCGGCGTCGCTTCTCGACTGAGGCGGCTTCGAAATGCCTGACGCAGCGGCTGGGTGAGACGTCTCCGACCGCTCGCCTCGGTCACCCCGTAGAGTGCGTTTTCGCGGATCACGTTCCGCCGGAGGAGCCCCGGACGATGCAGCGCGCCGATTCGCCAAGGTCACCCGAGCGCAACTCCACCGTCTTGGTCGTTGGTGCGGGCCCGACCGGACTGTTGTTGGCAGCAGAGCTGCGTCGGCGCGACGTCGACTGCCTGTTGATCGACGCCCACACTGCGCCGCTCGGCTGGGACCGCGCCACGGTCGTGCACGAACGGTCGATCGAGGTCTTCGAGTCTTTGGGCCTGGTCGATCGCGTGCTCGACCAGGCGGTGAAGGTCCGTGGGGCACGGTTGCGCTCCGACGTGCGAACTGTTGGCGAGTTGGACCTCGGGTTGGCCGGCAGTCGCTACGGGTTCGACCTCGGGGTGTCCGAGGATGTCGTCGAATCCGTCCTCACTCAGTTCCTCGAGGAGCAGGGCGGAGCGGTGACTCGTTCGACCCGCCTCGTCGAGATCCGTTCTCACGCCGATGGCGTTGTGGCGACACTCGAGCGAGAAGGGGAACGACAAGACGTGCTGGCGTCGTGGATCGTCGGGTGCGATGGATATCAGAGTACGACGCGCAGGCTAGCGGGCATCGACTATCCGGGGACGGACCTCCCGGTGCCATGGGCGGTGTTCGACGCTTCGATTGAGGGCTGGGCTGACGACTTCGACATGAACTTCGCCCACTTCGACCTTCCGCCGGTGATCCTCTGCCCACTCCCCGAGCAACGTTGGCGGGTCTATGTCCGTCCGACCTCGGACACGAGTGACATCGTCGCCGACGCCATCGCCACGATCCACCGCTATGCCCCGTCGACGCAATTCGCCGCGGTCGAGAACCCGAGCCGCTTCCGTTGTCATTCCCGAGTCGCGAGCCAATTCAGGTCAGGTCGTGTGTTGCTGGCCGGTGACGCCGCTCATGCGTGCTCCCCGTCGGAGGGTCACGGCATGAACACCGGCTTGCAGGATGCGTTCAATCTGGGCTGGAAGCTCGCTCTGGCATGTCACGGCGTGAACGGATCGGCGCTGATCGACAGCTACGAAGAGGAGCGCCGCCCGGTTGCTCTAAGAGTTGTGGCGTCCGGCGACGTCTTCGAGAGCAACCAGGCGATGACGGGGCAGCGCGAGCGAACGGCACGCGACGTCGTGATGCGCCGGACGTTTGCGGACGGTCAGTTGGCCCATCATGAGGCCGTCGCGGCCGCCGAGCTCGATCGGTCGTATGCCGACTCCGTCCTGGTGCGCGGCGACGGCAGTGATCTCCTTGCGCCAGGTGATCTTCTTCCGGACGGCATCCCGGTCCAGGCCGACGCCGAAGCGCCGTGCGACTTGCACGAGCTGACGTTTCGACCCGGCCATACGGTCTTCGTCATCGGCGGGCGCCGGGCCACCTGCGAAGACGTCATGAACTCGACGGCCCGTCTGAAGGCGTCGCTCGTCGCTTCGCCGGTGATCGGCGCCGTCATCGGACTCTGCGCGGAGCCCGCGGACCAACGGATCGGTCGGATAGACGCCGCTGTGGCCGATGGGCTGGGCATCGAGAGACTGACGATCTTGGCGGTCCGCCCCGACAGGTGCCTCGGCTTTCGCCATGACGGCGGGACCCTTGCACCATTGGCCGGCTACCTCGACGCGTTCACGAGCTGAGCGCGCAATGGGATTCGGCTATCCGCTAACCGCAGACGTCCCTCCGCGCCGGGCCTCGAGCGTGCATGGCGCCTGACACGCTCAGTATTGAGCAGGCTCGACGGGTCGCACTGCGCGCCCAGGGACTCCGGGGTGCCCGAGTGACGAAGGGCGGCGTGGCTGCCATGACGCGCCGGCTCGGCGCCGTGCAGCTCGACACCATTTCGGTCCTGGCCCGGTCGCACGAACTGGTGGCCTACGCACGACTGGGGCCCGTGGGACGAAAGCGGGTGGAACTGGCCTACTGGGGGCCGAAGAGCGAGACCTTCGAGTACTGGTCGCATGCCGCCTGTGTGCTGCCGCTCGAGGACTGGCCCGCCTACGCGTTCGAGCGGCGGCAGCGACGCGCCAGGGGCAAGCGATGGCACGTGCTGGCCGAGCGTGACAAGACCTGCAATGAGGTGCTGGCCCGGCTGCGCAGTGAGGGACCGTTGACGGCCAACGAGCTGGGTGGCGCCAAGAATGGCGGTCCCTGGTGGGACTGGTCGGAGACCAAGATCGCTGCAGAGTGGCTGCTCGACATCGGCGAGCTCGTGTGCCGCGAGCGACGCGGCTTCGCCCGCGTCTACGACCTGGCCGAACGCTCGATCCCGGCAGCGCTCTTGGCGGCGGACTGGAGCGACGAGGAATGCGCCGTGCGGCTGGTGACGGCAGCGGGGCGTTCCATGGGCGTGGCGACGGAGGCCGACCTGGCCGTGTACCACGGGGTGCCGCGGCCGCTGGTGCGTCAGGTGCTGGCCTCGTCAGGGCTCGAGAAAGTCGCAGTCGCAGGGTGGAAGCAGGCCGCCTATGCCGATCCCGACGCGCTCAGCGCGGTCGGCACCCAGATGCGGGGCCGGACGGTGCTGCTCTCGCCGTTCGATTCGCTCATCTGGTACCGGGACCGGGTAGAGCGACTTTTCGGGTTGCGGCACCGACTGGAGGCCTACACGCCCAAGGAGAAGCGCATCTACGGCTACTTCGCCATGCCCGTGCTCGACGGGACGCGCCTGGTGG
The DNA here is from genome assembly GCA_963794875.1 of uncultured Acidimicrobiaceae bacterium. Lineage (GTDB taxonomy): Bacteria > Actinomycetota > Acidimicrobiia > Acidimicrobiales > RAAP-2 > Bog-473. The sequence continues at coordinate 625,898 of CAWCFG010000013.1, read as the reverse complement.
GGCTGGTGGATCCCGGCCGGCGCGGCGATGTACTGGTGGCCAAGCAGGTGACGCTGCTCCGGCCTCGCGCTGCGGCGCCGGTGGCACGGGCCCTGGCGGAAGCGGCCTCGTGGGTCGGCTGCACCGAGTGCGACGTCGAGCGCGTGGAGCCTGCGTCGGCCCGGGCCGCGGTGAAGGCAGAGCTGGCGGCAGCATTCGCGGGCTGAGGGCTCAGGCGGCGGAGTGGTCAGGCGGCGGAGTGGTCAGGCGGCGGAGTGGTCAGGCAGCTGAGCGTTCGGCGATGCGTTCGAAGGTGCGGATGTCGCCTCCGTAGGGTCCCGTCTGGGCGGGGTGGTGGAGGACGAACTGATCGAAGCCGAGCTCGGCGACCGGGCCGACCAGCTCGTCGAACTGGTCGAGTGACGCAATGACCGGTTCGGTCGGAGTCCACAAGAGGACCTTGCCGATGCTCGAGGGGTCGCGTCCTTCGGCCAGGCATGCCTCCTCCAGGAGGGGGAGCTGGCGCGCGACGGCCTCGAACACCATCTCGGGCGTGCCCGGACCGCGTCCGGTCGGTCCGACGGTGACCCAGTCGTGCCCGTGGCGTGCGGCGATCCGCATACCCCTGCGCGCCCCGGCGGCGATCGTCAGGGGAAGGGGTCGCTGCAGTGCGCCGGGCGTGCTCGGGGCGTCGACCGCCGCGTACTCGGTCGTCCGGAGCGTGGTGCGGGCGGTGGGATCGCCGTCCACAATCGGCTGGAGCACCTGGAGGAACTCCGCGAACCGGGCCAGGCGTTCGCCTCGGGTCCAAGGCTGTTGCCCGAGTGCGGTGGCGTCGGGTCCCTCGGACCCAGGACCGAGGCCGAGGTCCAGACGGCCGTTGCTCACGTCATCGAGCGCGAGGGCGTCCCGGGCGAGCGTCACCGGATGGCGGAAGTTGGGCGTGGCGACCAGTGTGCCCAGCCGGATCCGCTCTGTGACGGCGGCCGCGGCGGCCAGCACGGGCACCGCCGCGTGCCAGGGGCCGTCGGGCATGCCGCCCCACCGAATGTGGTCGTAGGTCCACGCCGTGTGAAACCCAGCACGGTCGGCCCACTCCCACTGGCGGCGGGCCTCGGCCCAACGGTCGGAAGGCAGGATGACGAGGCCGACACGCACGGCATTCAACTTACCGGGGAGGGTTACGTTGGTGCCGTGGCCAACGAGAAGGAAGCGAAGCGCTGGAACAACGACGAGTGGGCACAGGCCTGGCCCAAGCGGGAGCGGCTCACGGAGGCCCTGACGCCGCATCTGCTCGAGGCGGCCGCCGTCGGGCCGGCCCATCGGGTCTGCGACATCGGCTGTGGCGGGGGAGCGCAGACGATCGCCTTGGCCAGGGCGGTGGGATCGACGGGGCGGGTGGTCGGGTTCGACATCTCGACGGCGTTGGTGGAGCTGGCGCGGTCGCGGGCGGTGGAGACCGGCGCCGTGAACGCGGAGTTCGTGGTCAGCGACGTGCAGACCGACGGCCTCGGGACGGAGCCGTTCGACGTGGCCGTCAGCCAACTCGGCGTGATGTTCTTCGATGAGCCGCTGGCGGCGTTCGGCGCCATCCGCGCCGGGCTGCGTGAGCAGGGGCGTCTGGTGTTCGCCTGCTGGCAGGGCGTGGAGCAGAACCCCTGGCACACCGGCACGGTGCTGCGTCCGTTCGTCCCGCCCCCGCCCCTTCCCGGGCCCGGCAAGAGTCCCGTGGGTCCGTTCAGCCTCGGTGACGATGCGTACGTGCGCGACGTCCTGGGTGGGGCGGGATTCAGTGGCGTCGAGAGCGCCGAGCTCGAGATCACGGTCAGGGCGCCGGCGAGCGCCGTGGTCGACCGCTCTCTTTTCGGGTTCATGGGTGTGGCTCCGGAGCAGTTGGATGCAGCCGGGACGGCGATCGACCGGCATCTCGAGCGCTTCGCCGTGGGAGTCGACGAGTACGAGTACCCACTCGCCTTCAGGGTCTACGAGGCCGTCAACGGTTGATGGCCGGGTACAGCGGGACCCCGCTACCCAAGAAGCTGGGGATTGTCGAGGGGTCGACGCTGGCGCTCGTCGGGGAACCGCCGGGGGGCGTGGTGGTGGGGCTGCCGGTCGGGGTCACGGTGAAGCGCCAGGCGCGCGGCAAGGCCGACGTGGTGGTGGCCTTCTTCACCGAGCGACGCGACTACGAGCGCCGCATCGAGGCGCTGGGTCGCATGATCTTTCCCGCCGGTGGGCTGTGGGTGGCCTGGCCCAAGCGCGCCTCGGGTCTGGCCACCACCATGGACGAGAACGTCGTCCGTGCCGCTGCGCTGCCCTTGGGGTTGGTGGACAACAAAGTGTGCGCCATCGACGAGACCTGGTCGGGGCTGCGCGTGGTGTGGCGGCGCGAGCGGCGCTAACTCCGCCGGGGCTCCCTTACTTCGGACGGGGAACCTGAAAGAAGCAGGTGCCGCGGACGAGCATCTTGCCCTCTTCGTCCAAGATGCGCGCGTCGGCGATGGCCATCGCCCGCCCTTTGCGGACGATCTCACTCCGCACCGTGTAGGTGCCGCCGATCTGTACTGCGTAGAGGTACTCCACGTTGAGGGAGACCGTGGGTGCGGACGGGGTCTCGATCAACGGCATCAGGGCCGCCCCGCATGACTCATCGATGACCGTGGCGATGATCCCGCCGTGGACGCTCCCGAACGGGTTCGCCATATCGGGTGTCGGTGTCCAGGACATCTCGGCCTGCCCGTCCCGCGAGGAGAGGAACTCCCATCGACCCGGACTCTCGGCGTACGGCGCTGGCATGTATGTCTTTTGCTCCTTCGTCGGGTCATCAGTCAGAGGTGACGACCCGCATACTGCCCGCTGATCGTCCGGGACACCTATTCGCGGCTCACGCAGACGCGCACAACGGCGCGAGGATCGCCACGGAACACGCTGCGCGTCGACTGCGCAGAGGCGATCGGAACGGCGTTCGTTCTGTGCGTCGCCGCGCATGCGGACAGCGGTGCGCGGAGAGCCGCACGCCGTCGGATGACGAGTCGAATGCAGTTTGGTTCGCTTTCAGCGTGGGTACACCCATTGCAGCAAGTTGAAAGGAGTCCGAAATGATCGGAGCTGGAGGACTTGTCGTCAGCGTGATCGCTGTAGCAGTGGGGGCCATTCTGGATTGGGCCGTCACGGAGCCGTACCAGCATGGCTTCAACATCAACAAAGTCGGCTGGATCCTGATGGTCGTCGGCGCTGTTGGTGCCGTGTTGTCGATCATTGTCATGGTGGCGGGAAACACGCGCCGTCGCCAAACTGTCGTGGACGATGGTCGGGGCAACGTCGTTCGCCGCGTCGATTCGACCTCTTAGATCGTCGTTCTCGATTCTCGCCTTCGAATCACCGAGGGCTCGTGCATCATCAATCAGAAAGGTTGTGTTGTTTCATGCTGCTCATTCTTGCGTTGCTGTTGGTCCTGATTCTCTTTGGTGCCGGATTTGCAGTACACCTTTTGTGGATCGCCGCGGTCGTCCTTCTCGTTGTCTGGATCGTAGGGTTCGCCCTCGGTCGGGGTGAGAACGCCGGGACCCATCGTTTCTATCGCTGGTAGACGGGAGGGATCCCGGTGCCTCGTTCGCAGAGCGGCCCGCCGCGGGCCAGCAATGGGCGATTTGTGAAACGGAGGAACTCTGCCTCGAAGAGGCCGGCTTCCTCCGTTTCCGAAGTGTCCGAAGTGTCCGAAGTGGTCAGCCAGGACCAGTCTTCGCAGCGCGAGGGCACGGTGCAGCTGGCCCTCGTCACGCTCGCGCTCGTCCTCGGGGTGCTCGGATTTGCACTCTCGCTCTTCTGGGTCGGAGCCCTCGTCGTGTTGGGAATCCTGTGGGGGGTGATGGTGGCGGAGCGCAAGCAACGCCATGGAACCGTCAAAGGGCTTGCTGCGGAGTTGGTGACCACCGTCGTGGACGAGGCGAAAGGCGTCATGGAGGCGACATCGGGATCCGACCCGGATTCGGCGTGACGGCTTCCTCCGAGCCTCGAAGGCTCGGCGGCTAGAAGAAGCCGAGTCGCGACAACGGCCAGATGCGCATATCGACCTTGCCGACGATCGTTGATTCGCGGATCGGCCCCCAGAAGCGGCTGTCGCACGATCGGGGCCGATTGTCACCCATGACGTAGACGTCCCCGGCGGGAATGCGATACGGCTGGTGCAACGAATAGGCGTCGTTCGTGGGTCCCGGGTAGGTGTCGTCCCGCAGGTCCGGCGGCAGGAACGGCTCCGGGAGCAGTTGTCCGTTGATGAAGACGCTCCCGTGCTGGAGCGAGATGATCTCGCCCGGGAGGCCGATCACACGCTTGACGAGGTCCGCCACGGGTGGTCCGGCGCAATTCTCGTTCGGCGGGGTGGTGAACACCACGATGTTCCCGCGGTCGACGCCGTGGAGGTGGTAGCTGAGCTTGTTCACCACAATCCGGTCGCCGATCTTCAGGGTCGGTTCCATGGAGCCCGAGGGAATCGAGTAGGTGGCGACGACGAACGTCCGCAACAGGACGGCGACGAGGACAGCCACGAGGACGACGCCCACAAGTTCGACGATCCAGCGCGAGGAGGACGTCTCGTCGTCCCGGTCCCTCCCCTCACCCGGGGTTCGCGCCTCGGGATCCGGAGCGCCTGCCGCCTGCTGGTCGCCGTCCATGTCCGCAGAAAGTATGACCCGGGCCATCTCGGGGAAGGGGCCCCGGAGCGCTGTCACGCCCACCGGGCAAAATGGGAGCGTGGTCAGCGCTGTCATCTTCGACTTCTACGGCACCCTTGCCCATTTCGCCGACACGAGCGTCTCCAACTACGAGACGGTGTTCGCCGCTCACGGCTACCGTCCCGGAGCGGGCGGTTCTGGACGACTACTTCTCTCGGTACGACGGCGTCGAGCACAGCCGGCACTCGGTCAGCGAGGAGGCCTACGAGTCCTGGGTCCGGCTGCGCCTGCGTGATCTCACGAACGCCTGTGGCGTGCCCGATCCGCACGTCGAGGCACCTCATCGATGCGCTGCGGGCCTCGGACCAGGGAGCGATGGTTCCGTATCCCGAAGCGGCGGCGACGTTGTCGTCGCTGCGGCAGGCCGGTCTGGCCATCGGTGTCTGCTCGAACTGGGGCTGGGAGCTCGACGCCTTCCTCGAACAGGTCGGGTTGCTCCAGCTCGTCGACGCGGGCGTCACGTCGGCCCGGGCGGGCGCGCGCAAGCCGCATCCCGACATCTACGGCGCATCCCTCGGGGCCTTGGGCGTCGACCCCTCCGAGGTGGTCTTCGTGGGCGACTCCTGGGAGCCTGATGTCCGGGGACCGCGTCGTCTCGGCATGACCGCCGTACACGTGTGGCGAGAGGAAGAGCGCCAAGGGATGCGCCCGCCGAAATTGCAGGTGGGCGACCACCGAGTCGGTGACCTCACCGGCGTGCTCGACGTCGTCGGCGCGTGAGCCGCCGGGTGCCGGTGCCCTGTCTCGGGAGCCCTATCCGGCCGTAGCGGTCCCCGACGGCGACCTGTCTTCCCGTTACGTCGGAGCGCCTACGGGAGGCCGGCCGTTCTCGGCCAGTCCGGCAGCCAAGGTGTGTCGGTCGTCGTCGGTGAGCAGCGTGAAGCGGAGGTCCGCGCTGCCCAGCGGGCGCCACCAGATCACGTCGTCGCAGGCCCAGGCCTCGGCCCGCAGCCCGACCTTGGTGACCTTGCCTGTGGCCGTCTGCGGGAGCGAGGGCGAGATCCGGACGTAGCGGGGCACCCACTTCGGGCCCAGGTCGGGTTGCTCGGTCAGCCAGGAGGCGAAGGCGTCGGGGTCGAAGCTCCTTCCCGGGCACCGTCTCGATGGCCACCATGACCTGGTCGCCGGCGCCCGATGCGGTGTCCGGGACCGGGTAGACGGCGGCCACCGCCAGGTCGGGATGGCGCGAGATGATGGTCTCGACCGGGCCGGCGGCGAAGTTCTCCGAGTCGACGCGCAGCCAGTCACCGGTCCGGCCGGCGAAGTAGAAGAAGCCGTCGGCGTCGACGTAGCCCAGGTCCCCCGTCCAGTACCAGCCCCGGCGCAGGCGTTCCTGCTCGGCGTCGTCACGCCGGTAGTAGCCCTCGAAGCTGCCCCGACCGCTGCGGTTGACGATCTCGCCGATGGCGGCGCCGGCGTTGAGGAGGCGCCCTTCGTCGTCGAAGGCCGCGGGCGGGCACTCCTCTCCCGTCTCGGGGCTCATGACCGCCAAGTCGACGCCACCGACCGGTTTGCCGAGCGCTCCCTTGGGCATCCCGAGGACCGGGTTGATGGCGGCGCCACCCTCGCTCTGGCCGTAGCCCTCAATGAGGAAGCACCCGAAGCGGGCACGGAAACGGTCGCGGTCGCGCACCGAGGCCTCGGTCCCGAACGCGCTCTTGAGCGTGTTCTCGGCGTCGTCGGGCCGCTCGGGCGTGGCCAGGATGTACGCGATGGCCTTGCCCACGTAGCTGAATTTGGTCGCGCCGAAGCGACGGACGTCGTCGAGAAAGGCCGATGCGCTGAAGCGTGGGCGGGTGGCGATGGCCGCACCCACCATGACCGACGGCCCCCAGAGCGCCATCAGCGCGTTGCCGTGGAACAGCGGCATCGGGCAGTAGCAGACGTCTTCTGCGGTGTAGCCGTAACCGGGCGCCGCCACCTCGGCGATGCCGGCCAGCCGGCCCTGGGTGCAACGGACCGCCTTGGGCACGCCGGTGGTCCCCGACGTGAAGATCAACAGGTAGAGGGCTCCCTCGTCGACCTCGTCCGCATGGTCGATGAGAGCCCGGGCCTCGTCGCCGGCCGCATGCCCGGCCAAGAGGGCGTCGTAACGATCGGTCCCGACGACCAGAATCTTGTCCGTCGCCCACCCCCAGGTCCAGCCCCTGCAGCAGGGCAGCACCTTCCTCGTCGGTGACGATCATGGCGCAGTCGGTGGCCCGCACGTCTGCCGCGAGCGCCTCGCCCCGCCGCGTCGGGTTGATGCCGACCTTGGCGGCGCCGGCCAGTGCGGCGGCGTTCAGCCAGAAGAGGTACTCGGCGCCGTTCGGGAGCAGGACGCCGATGTGGGGCTTTGCCCCGTCGAACAGGGATTTTGCCAAGGCGCCCCGAGTGGCTCCCTCCTGGACCGCCTGGCGCCAGCTCCAACGGTCGTCGCCGTCCATGACGGCGATGCGATCGTCCTCGGCCCGGGCGGCCAGCATGTCGGCGACGGACGTCACGACAGGGCCCATCCGGGCGTCCGGCGGATGAGGCCGCGATCGATGGCGTCAACGGTGGCGGAGCCGCAGAGGGCCATGGTCCGCCGCAGCTCGGCCTCGTACCAGCGGAGCAGCCCCGCCACACCCTCGCTCCCGCCCGTGGCCACGGCCCACAACGACGGGCGTCCGACGAGGACCGCTCTGGCCCCGAGCGCGAGTGCCTTCACCACGTCAGGGGCCCGGCGCACGCCGCCATCCACGTAGACCTCGGCCCGCCCGGCCACGGCGTCGACCACCTCGGCCACGATGTCGGCGGTGGCGGGCGCGTCGGCGAGCTGCCGGGCCCCGTGGTTGGACACCACGACGGCGGCGGCCCCGGCGTCCACGCAGCGCACGGCGTCGTCGGCCCGTTGCACGCCCTTGACCACGACGGGCAACGCGCTCAGACCAGCCAGCCAGCCGATGTCGTCGGGCGTGAGCGCCGGCTCGAAGTCGTTGGTCACGACGGCCATGAAACCACCCTGGCGTGCGCTGTCGGTGCTGTCACCGGCCAGGTTGGGCAGGGCCAGGTCGTCGGGAAGATGCACGCCGATGCGCCACTCGCGCAGACGCAGCCCCGAGACCGGGGCGTCGACGGTGAGCACCAGGGCGCGGTAGCCGTGGGCGGCGGCCCGCCGGACCAGCTCCTCGGTGCGCGCCCGCTCCCGCTGTATGTAGATCTGCATCCAGCGGGTGGCGTCGGGCGCGGCGGCGGCCACGTCCTCGAGAGCGCAGGTGGCGAGCGAGGACAGGATGAGCAGGGCCCCCACCGCGGCGGCGCCCCGGGCCGTCGCCACCTCACCCTCCGGGTGGGCCAGCCCCTGCAGGGCGGTGGGGGCGATGGCGACCGGCGAGCTGACCGGGCTGCCGAGCAGGGTGGTGGCGGTGGACACCTCGGCGATCCCGGCCAGGACGCGGGGGTGCAGCTGCCAGTGGCTCCAGGCCTCGACATTGCCCCGCAGGAGGCGCTCGTCGTCGGCACCGCCCGAGTAGTAGGCGTAGGCCATTTCGCCGATGGCGTGCCGCGCCTCGCGCTCGAGCTCCTCGAGGGACAGGTCGGTGACGAGGGGCGGCCCGAGATTGGGCTCCCCGGGGTTGTGCTCGGACGCATCGGCCCTGGCAGGATGAGCAGGCACGGGCCGCATGGTAGGCGCGCCCGAGCACGTGGACACCCGGAGGTGCCGTGCGATTCTCGTATGCCGAGTCGATGACGGACCCGTCGTTCTACGTCCCGCTGGCTCAGGCGGCCGAGGCGGCGGGCTTCGACTCCATGGTCGTGCCCGACAGCATCTGCTATCCCGAGGTGTCCGACACCACCTACCCGTTCAACCCCGACGGATCCCGGGAGTTCCTGGAGGACAAGCCGTTCCTGGAGCCCTTCTCGCTCATCCCGGCCATGGGGGCGCTGACCCAGAAGCTCCGCTTCGTCACCTTCGTGATCAAGCTGCCGATCCGCCAGCCGGTGCTCATCACCAAGCAGGTCAGCTCGACCGCCGTGCTGACCAACAACCGCCTGCTGCTCGGCGTCGGCACCAGCCCATGGCCCGAGGACTACGAGATCTGCGGCGTGCCCTGGGAGCGCCGGGGCAAGCGCATGGACGAGGAGATCGCCATCATGCGGGGTCTCATGGCCGGCGGCTTCTTCGAGTTCCACGGCGAGGTGTTCGACGTGCCTTCGATCAAGATGTGCCCGACGCCGAGTCTGCCCGTGCCGATCCTTATCGGCGGGCACCACGAGGCCGCCCTGAAGCGGGCCGCCATCGACGGCGACGGTTGGCTGCACGGCGGGGGAGACCCCGCCGACCTCCCCGGCTTGCTGGCCCGCCTCGGCGAGTTGCGCAGGGAGCACGGCACGGAGGGCCGGCCCTTCGAGGTGCACGTGATCTCGCTCGATGCCTACACGCCCGAGGGCGTGCACAAGCTGGAGGAGCTCGGCGTCACCGACGTCATCGTCGGCTTCCGCTGGCCTTACGGAGTGGAGCAGGACACCGAGACGCTGGCGACCAAGGTGGACAATCTCAAGCGCTTCGCCGACGACGTCATCGCCAAGGTCCGCTGAGAGGGGAGCGACATGACCGATGAATTCCCGAACGCCCGCGAACTGGGCGTCCGCTCGCGGGCCGCCGTGGCCGCAGGCGACCGTGACACCTGGCTGAGCCTGTTCGCGGACGACGCGGTGGTGCAGGACCCCATCGGCCCCTCCCCCTTCGATCCCGAGGGCGTCGGACATCGCGGGCTGGCCGCCATCGCTGCCTTCTACGACAACGTGATCGCCACCAGTGAGGCGACCGCCTTCGAAATGAACCAGTCCTACCTGTGCGGCGACGAGGTGGCGGAGGTCGGCATCATCCGGATCACGCTGGCCGGTGGCACGCACCAGGCCATCGTCCGCGGCGTCTACACCTACCGGACCGACGGCGCCGGCAAGATCGCCTCGTTGCGCACCTTCTGGGAGTTCGACGGGATGGAGATCGTGGAAGTCGGGAGTTGAGCGGCACCGTGCACGTCCTTGTCCGCGAGGGCCTCTTCACCGACGGCGATCCGCCGGCGCTGTTGGGCACCCGCTGCGGTGCCTGCGGGTCGGTGCACTTCCCCCGGGCCGATGCCTGCACCTACTGCGCGACGGCGGACCCCGAGCCGGTGGAGCTGTCGCGCCGCGGAACACTGTGGGCGTGGACCGCGGTCACGGCGCCGCCGCCGGGGTACCAGGGCGAGGTCCCCTTCGGCATCGGCGTGGTCGAGCTCCCCGAGGGGGTGCGCGTCATCACCCGGTTGACCGAGAGCGACCCGGCTGCGTTGTCCGAGGGCCAGACGATGGAGTTGCGCATTGTGCCGCTGCATCAGGACGAGGACGGGAACGACGTCGTGACGTACGCCTTCACGCCGGTACCGGCATGACTGCGGTCACGGTGGCCGGCGTCGGCCTCCACCCCTTCGGCCGCTTCGACGGCGTCTCGACCACCGACATGGGCGTCGTTGCCGTGCGCGCCGCGCTGCGCGAGGCAGGCATCGGCAAGGGCGACTTCCAGGCCGCCTTCTGCGGCACCGCCTACGGCGGGGTGGCCACCGGCCACAAGGTGTTGAGCCGACTGGGCATGACGGGCATGCCCATCCTCGACGTGGAGGCCGGCTGTGCCTCCGGGGGAGCGGCGCTCATGTTGGCCTCGGCGGCCATCCGGGCCGGCCAGTACGACACGGTCCTTGTCTTCGGCACCGAGAAGATGCCCCGGGGGATCATCCGCTCCTCGTTCTTCGAGCCGTGGCAGGAGGAAGCGGGTCTGGCCGCAACGCCGGCCTTCTTCGGTTTGCGGGCCCAGCGTCTCTGTCTCACGTCGGGCGTGACCAAGGACCACCTGGCCCGGGTGGTGGTCAAGAATCGCCGGCACGGCGCGTCCAACCCCGACGCCATGTACCAGAAGGAGACGACGGTCGAGGCGGTGCTGGGCTCCCGTGTCGTCTGCGAGCCGTTGCACCTCTACATGTTGTGCTCGCCCAACGAGGGCGCCGCGGCGCTCGTGTTGCGGCGCGCCGACCTGGCGCCGTCGGGCGTGAACCTGGCGGCCGCCGTACTGCGGTCGCACATCCCCGGTTCGGTCTTGAGCGAGTCCACCCCGCTGGCCGGCCTGGTCGACGACGACGCCCCCGCTCCGACGACGCTGGCCGCAACCGACGCCTACGAGGAAGCCGGCCTCGGCCCTGCCGATCTGCACGTGGTGGAGTGCCAGGACACCGATGCCGCCCGCGAGCTGGGCTCGTGTGAGGAGCTGGGACTGTGCGAGCCCGGCGGATCCGCCGCATTGCTCGACTCGGGCGCCACCACCTTGGGCGGCCGCCTCCCGGTCAATCCGAGCGGGGGACTGCTGTCAAAGGGCGAGCCGCTCGGCGCCTCCGCCCTCGGGCAGGTGGTCGAGTTGGTGCGTCAGCTGCGGGGTGAGTGCGGGCCGCGCCAGGTCGAGGGCGCTCGCGTCGCGTTGTCACACACCGTTGGCCGTGGGGCCAACGCAGGGGTCGTGATCCTGACGCGCTGATCCGCCCAGCTGCGCTGACGGCCATGCTTAGGATTACTCGGTGCCATCGCCCGGCGAACCCCCGACACCAGATGCCGTCTGGGTCGACGACATGCAGATACGCATGTTGGCCCCTACCGAATCGGCTCGACTCGGCGATGCCGTCCGGGCCGTCTACGGCGAGACCTATCCCGTGCTCTGGACCTACGACGCCGACGAAGTGGCTCGGCGGATCTCCGCCGGCCTCCTGATCTCCGCTATTGCGGAGACGGCAGACGGCGAGTTGCTCTGTCACTCGGGGCTCTCGCTGACCGCTCCGGATGATCTTGTCGGCCATGCCGGTCAAGCGTTGACGCTTCCTGCGGCCCGGGGGCGGCACATCTTCACGTCCGTGAAGAGGTATCTCGTGGAGTGGGCGGCGACGCTCGGACTGGTCGGCATGTACAGCGAAGCCACTGCGGCCCACCCGTTCAGCCAGCAGGCTCTGCTCGATCTGGGCGGGCACGAGACGGGCTTCATGCTCGGTTTCATTCCCGCGTCGGTCGACAACAACGCCGCGTCGGCGTCGAGCGTGGGGCGCCAGTCGGCGGCTTTGTTCTTTCTCCGTATGCGACCGGGGAGGGAACGGTTGGTCTATGCGCCGACTCGTCATCGTGAAATCGTGCGCGACACGATTGGGATCTGTGATTTTCGGTCCCGGCTCGCCGAGGCGCCGGCCCGAGCCGATCTTCCCTCGGTCTCGCAGCTCCACCTCGAAATCGACCCCGGTGACAACGTGGCGGTCCTCACCGTCAGCCAGCCCGGAGAGGATCTGACGTCCCAGGTCGAGGCCGAGCGCTCCCGCGTGTTCGCCCAGGGCGTCGATGCCCTGTACGTGGACCTCCCTCTCGACCGGTCCGAGTCGGCGCACGTGGGCGATGCGCTCGAAGAGCTCAACCTCTCCTATTCGGGGATCTTCCCGAATAATCAGGCCGCCGGGGACGTGCTCCGGCTGCAGTGCCTGCGCAATGCCACCGCGTGGTGCCACGACGTGGCGGTGGCATCTCCGCATGGCGCGGCGCTGCTCGAGTACGTCGTTGCGGACATGGAGGCGGCCGGACAGACCGTGGAGCGCAACCGGGCCCATTCGCCGCAAACAGCGGGTGGGGCCGCGCCCGTCAACACGGTCCCGTTGGTGGCATTGCGATAACGGGCGACTCTGCCGTTGGCCGCAGCACCGAACAGGGCCGCCGGTTGGCCAGCGTCGGAATGAAGGTGAGCGCGATCGGGGTGATCGCGCCTTCCCACACCCACGGCTCTCGTGACCGACCACCAGCGAGAAGCTCTGGGTGGCGCTGCCCGCCGAGTTCTTGGCCGTGATCTTGAGGGCGTAGGTCTTGGCCGCGCCCGTCAGCGTGGCGGTGCCGTTGCCGTTGTCGACGAAGGTTTCTCCGCTCGGGAGCGCACCGACACTGCTCAGCGCGGCGGCCGGCGCGCTCGGGAGCGCACCGACACTGCTCGAGCGCGGCGGCCGGCGAGGCGCTCGTCGTGTCTGGACCTAGCCGAGCCGGTGCAGGACCTCGGGCAGCTCGGTCAACCTGGCCACGACCGCATCGGGTCGCGGACCCGCAGCCGGAAAGGCCACCGCACCGTGACGGTCGAGCCACACCGAACGCCAGCCTGCACCGTGGGCGCCCGCCACGTCGTTGACCGGGTGGTCGCCGATTAGCACGCACACCTCGGGGCCGACGCGGAGCTCCCGTTCGACGACCTCGAAGATCCCCTTGTCGGGCTTGGCTACCCGGTGATCCTGCGCGAACACCACCGACTCGAAGTACGACGCCAGCCCCACCGTCTCGGGCAGGCGGCTCCCGTTGGACAGCAAGCCGAGCCGGTACTCCGCCCGCAACGCGTCCAGGGCGGGGATGGTGTCGGCGAAGAGGGCGGGGTCGCGGTCCCGGTGGGTGAAATACGACTCGCCCAACACCCGCGCCAACTCGTCGTCAGCGGCCTCGTCACCATCTTCCACGAGACGCCGGCGCGACAGCGTGCGGGCGAAGCCGAGCACACGCAGCTCGGCCAGCGACCACACGTCGGGGGACTCGACGCGCCACGTCCGCCCTGTCGGCCTGCAGGTCGTCCCATGCCAACGCGTCGGCGAACGGACCGGGGCGGGCAGCACGCAACTCGGCGGCCGTCGCCACCAATGCCTCGCGCATGACGCGCTCGAAGTCCCACAGTGTCTGGTCCCCGTCGAAGAGGACGGCTTCGATCACGGTGCGACGAGGACCACCTTGCCGAACTTGGCGCCGGCCGCGAAGCGGTCGTAGGCGGCCTGGGCTTCGGCGAGCGCAAAGGTCTCGCACACCGGGATGGTCAGGCGTCCCGCCGCCAGTGCCGGCAGGACGTGCGCCGTCACGTCAGCCGCCACATCGGCCTTCTCACGCCGGCTGCGGGCACGCAGGGTCGAGCCACCGATGCGGACCCGCTTCTGCATCAGCTGCATGAGCTCAATCTCCATGCGTCCCCCGCCCCCGACGCCGATCACCACCACCCGGCCCCAGGTCGCCACGTGCGGCAGCACGCTGCTCAGGCTGGGGGCGCCCACCAGCTCGAGCACGACGTCATAGGGCGCCCTGCGCCGCCTCGTCGCCCGGCGCCAGCACCGTGTCGGCCCCGAGCGCGGCCACGGCGTCGCGCCGCGCCGGATCGCGCACGGTGGCCGTCACCGTCGCCCCGGCCGCGGCGGCCAGCTGGACGCCCGCGGTCCCGACGCCGCCGGCCGCACCCGAGACCAGGACGCGCTCGCCCATCTGCAGGCCGGCCTGGCGGAAGAGGGCGTCGTAGGCGGTGGTGAAGACCTCGGGGAAGCCACCGGCCTCGGTCCACGACAGGCCGTCGGGCACACGCAGCGCGTGCGTCTCGTCGACGTAGGCCAACGTGGCCTGGGCCCCGCCGCCCACGACGGCCATGACCCGGTCGCCGGGGCCGAACAGCGTCACCTGGCGCCCGACGGCCACCACCTCGCCGGCGAATTCCATACCCGGGACGTCGGCGGGCCACCCCGGGGGCGCCGGATAGAACCCCGCCCGCTGCACCAGGTCCGCCGCGTTCAACCCCGCCGCCCGCACCGCCACCAGCAGCTCGGTGTCGCCGGGGACGGGATCGTCCCGCTCCTCCCAGTACAGCTGGCCCTCCCGGATCACGACGGCGTGCATGCGGGTCACCCTACGCGGCCCGGGCACGCCGCCACCGGTGCCCGGTAGGGTCACGCCCATGGCTCTCTACGACATCCCCATCCACACGCTCCAGGGCGACGACGCCACGCTGGGCGACTACAAGGGCAAGACCCTGCTGCGTGGTCAACGTCGCCTCCAAGTGCGGTCTCACCCCGCAGTACGAGGGGCTCGAGCGCCTGCAGAAGACCTACGGCGACCGCGGCTTCTCCGTCATCGGCTTCCCGTGCAACCAGTTCCTGGGACAGGAGCCCGGCAGCGCCGAGGAGATCGCGGAGTTCTGCTCGGCCACCTACGGCGTGACGTTCCCCCTCATGGAGAAGATCGACGTGAACGGCGACGACCGCAACCCGATTTACGCCGAGCTGACGCGAGAAGAAGGACGCCGAGGGCAATGCCGGCGACATCACGTGGAACTTCGAGAAGTTCCTCGTCTCCCCCAAAGGTGACGTCGTGGCGCGCTACCGGCCCCAGGTGGAGCCCGAGGACCCGACCATCATTGGGGACATCGAGGCGCAGCTGACCGCTTGATGCCGCCGCACCCCGTTCCGGCGGGGTTCGCCGCGTCCATCTTCGACATGGACGGGCTCCTCATCGACTCCGAGATCCTCTGGCACGAGGCCGAGATCGAGATCCTGGGTGGTCTCGGCGTCCCTCTCGCCGTCGAGGGCTGCCGCTCGACCAAGGGCATGTTCGTGGACGAGGTCACGGCGCACTGGTACGCGCTGCATCCGTGGCCCGGCGCCACGCCGACGCCCGACGAGGTGGCAGTGTCGATCGTCGACCGCGTGATTGAGCTCATCGTGACCAAGGGCGTGCTCAAGCCGGGCGCGGAGCACGCCATCGCCCTGTGCCGCGACCGCGGCCTCCCGCTGGCCGTGGCGTCGTCGTCGCAGTACCGCCTGATCGACGCCGCGCTGGCGCACTTCGGCCTGCGCGAGAGCTTCGACCTGGTGCACTCGGCCGAGGACGAGGACTACGGCAAGCCGCACCCGGCGGTCTTCCTCGCCGCGGCGTCCAAGTTGGGCGCGCCGCCCACGCCGCTGCCTCGTGTGGGAGGACGCGCCGGCCGGCGTGTTGGCGGCCAAGGCGGCGTCCATGACCTGTATCGCCGTGCCCGAACACGGCGAGGGCCACCATCCGGCCTTCGGCCTGGCCGATCTGACCGTCGACTCGCTGCTCGAGGTCAGCGACGCCGTCGCTCGACGCGCTCGAGCAGGCGCTCGACCGACCCCCGGGCGCCTAACGCAGATCGCGCTCCAACCGGGCCGCCACCTCGCGGTAGCGCGCCACGGGAATGAGGTGCACCCCGTCGAAGGCTCCTGACTCCTTGATGCCGACGACCAGATCGCAGGCGGCGTCGACGCCGGCGTTTCGATCCTTCTCCAGGACCGCCACGAGTTCGGGCGGGACCGTCAGCCCCGGGATGGTGAAGTTGCGGGCCATGGCGGCGCTGGCGATGACGATGACCCCGGCGTAGACGGGCACGTCCACCTCGACCGTGGCCCGCCAGGCCAGCAGGTCCTCGAGCGAGAAGCCGACCTGCACGAAGAGGAAGTCGGCCGCCCGCTTCCACGCCGGCAGAGGCCGGAGCCCAGTGGCCGCGCCGAAGCGCATGGGCGGCCCACTGGCGTGCCGGGCGCCCCGACGGTCACCCCGCCGCTGCCACCACGCCCACTCCCACTCCGCCACCACCGCCCAGCGCCGCGGCATAGGCACGCCCCTCGGTCAGCATGGTGCCGCACGGTGAGCTCGCTCGTCCGCGCGCCGGCCAACGGGTCGTCGCCGTAGACGAAGAGGAACTCGTCCACGCCGTAGGCCGCCGCCGTGAGCAGGTCGCGGCGGAACCCGAGCAGGTTGCGGTCACGCGCATTGAGGCAGGCGATGGAACGCCCGCCCATCTGCTGCACCTCGTGCGCCACGGCGACGCTCGAGACGGTGGCCCGCCCGATGTGGTTGTCGGGGATCAAGAAGGTGGTGGCGACCTGGCTCAGCACGCCGATCTGGTGCCGGACGCGGGTCAGGTCCGGCGTGGTCGCCGGCTCGATCTCGCAGATCAGCTCGAACGGACGGCCCCGGGCCGTCACGACGTGAGCTGCTTGACGAACCAGATGTGGCGGGGGGGCACCGGGCGGCCGTCGTTGCCGACGTGGACGCGCTCCCAGCCCGAGGACTCGTAGAGCGCCACGGCCTCGGGCTGACGGTCGCCGGTGCCGAGGCGCAGGTCGGTGAGACCCAGCTCGCGGGCGCTGTCCTCCACTCCGGCCATGAGGGCGCTCGCAATGCCCTGTCCCGCGCTGCCCGGGGTCGACCCAGAGACGGCGGATCTGGCCCGACGCCGGGGTGGATGGCGCGCAGCCCGACCCCGCCGAGGGGCGGTCCGGCGGCATCGCCGCGGCGAGCCACCAAGAAGACCCCGTTCGGTGGGTCGAACATGGCCGAGGTGAGACCCATCTCGTCGCCGTCGAGGTCGCCGTAGCGCATGACGATCTCGGCCTCGGCCTGGGCCACGACCCACTGGGGACCGTCGGCGCCGTAGGGCTCCCGGGCGAGCCGGAGGCCGGCCGGCATTTGCGGAAGAAAGGCGATCCATACCCTCTATCCTTTCCGACGTGGCCGGGGCGCCTGTTCCCGCCGCACAAAGGCCGCCTTTTTCCGTGTTCACACCCGTCCCCCCTGACATCGATTTCGTCGCCCTCGAGCAGGCCGAACTGGCCCGCTGGTCGGCCCAGCGCGTCTTCGAGCGCTCCATCGAGCAGCGCCGCGACGCCGAGCCGTGGGTCTTCTACGAGGGCCCGCCGACGGCCAACGGCATGCCCGGCCTGCACCACGTCTGGGCCCGGGTCTACAAGGACCTCTTCTGCCGCTTCCGCACCATGGACGGCGCCTACGTGGCCCGCCGGGCGGGGTGGGACACCCACGGGCTGCCGGTCGAGGTCGAGGTGGAGAAGAAGCTCGGCATCACGGGCAAGGAGCAGATCGAGTCGCAGGTCGGCATCGCCGAGTTCACCCGGCTGTGCCGGGAGTCCGTCTACTCCTACGTCGACGAATTCGCCCGGCTGACGACCCGCATCGGCTACTGGGTCGACATGGATGCGGCCTACTGGACGTTGGACCCGACGTACATCGAGTCGGTCTGGTGGCACCTGCAGCAGCTCTTCGACCAGGGCCTGCTCTACGAGGACCTGAAGGTCGTGCCGTACTGCCCCCGCTGCGGCACGGCGCTGTCGAGCCACGAGCTGGGCCAGCCCGACGTCTACCGGGACGAGGAGGACGAGTCGGCCTACGTGCGCTTCCGCCTCGTCGACCCCGACGGCGCAGTGGCAGCGGCAGTGGGTGGCCCGGCGCGAGTGGCTGGGCGTCTGGACCACCACGCCGTGGACGCTGCTGTCGAACACGGGCGTGGCGGTGAACCCCGAGTTGGTCTACGCCGTCGTGGACGGTGTCATCGTGGCCGAAGCGCTGGTCGACGCGGTCATGGGGGAGGGGGCGTCGGCCCGGGTGACGGCCCGGGTACCCGGTTCTTCGCTGGTCGGGCTGCGCTACGAGCGCCCGTTCGACGACCTGGACCCGCCGCACGGCGCCGACGGGTGGCGCGTGGTCCCGGCCTCCTACGTCACGACCGAGGAGGGGACCGGCCTCGTCCACCTGGCGCCGGCCTTCGGCGAGATCGACCGCCAGATCGGCCGTGAGAACGGCCTGCCCTCGTTGAACCCGGTCGGTCCGGACGGCCGTTTCACCGACGCGGTGGCCTGGCTGGCCGGGCGGGACGTCCGCGAGGCGAACCACGACATCAACGACCGGCTCGAGGCGGCGGGGCTGTTGCTGCGCCGCTTCCCCTACGTGCACTCCTACCCGCACTGCTGGCGCTGCCGCACCCCGCTCATCTACTGGGGCAAGCCGAGCTGGTACATCGCGACGTCGACCCGCAAGGCCGACCTGTTGGCGGCCAACCACACGGTGGACTGGCACCCCGCCCATATCCGCGACGGGCGCTTCGGCGAGTGGCTGGAGAACAACGTCGACTGGGCGCTGTCGCGTGACCGCTACTGGGGGACGCCACTGCCGATCTGGCGCTGCGGCCGCGGGCATCGTGCGCTGCGTCGGCTCGCTGACCGAGCTCTCGGACCTGTGCGGGCGCGACGTCACGGGGATCGACCCGCACCGGCCGACCATCGACGAGGTGACGTTCGTCTGTGGGACCTGCGCCAGTGACGTCGGGGCGGTCGACGAGATCGACGAGCTGGCGGTGTGCCGCCGGGTCGAGCCGGTGATCGATGCCTGGTTCGACTCGGGCTCCATGCCCGCCGCCCAGGTCGGCTATCCACATGCGCCGGGATCGGCCGAGTCCTTCACGTTCCCGGCCGACTTCATTTCCGAGGCGATCGACCAGACGCGGGGGTGGTTCTACTCGCTGCTGGCCATCAACACCCTGGTCTTCGGGGAGAGCCCCTACCGCCACGTGGTGTGCCTCGGCCACATCGTCGATGCCGACGGCCGCAAGATGTCCAAGTCGCTGGGCAACATCATCGACCCCTGGTCGATCCTCGACACCCGGGGCGCCGACGCCATGCGCTGGTGGATGTTCTCGCAGGGCTCGCCCTGGACCCCGACCCGGGCCACGCTGGGCGCCATCGACGCGGCGATGCGAGACATGCTGCTCACGCTGTGGAACACCTTCAGCTTCTTCACGACGTACGCGTCGCTGAACGAGTTCGACCCGGCTGATCCGGGGATGCCGGCGGCGGGCGATCGTGGACCGCTGGACCGCTGGATCCTGTCCCGGCTGGCCAGCGACGACCGCCACCGTCACGGACGCACTGACGGGGTACGAGCCGTTGGAGGCGGCGACCGCCCTGGCCGACCTCGTCGACGACCTCTCCAACTGGTACGTCCGCCGCAGCCGCCGCCGCTTCTGGCGCACCGACCCCGACGCGCCCGCCGGCGACACCCTGGCGGCGCAGGCGACGCTCCACACGACCCTGACCACGTTGTCGGTGTTGCTGGCGCCGCTGTGCCCGTTCGTGTCGGACACCATGTGGCGCCACCTGGCCGGCGCCGCGGAGGACCAGTCCGTGCACCTGGAGGACTGGCCCGTGGTCGACGCCTCCGTCATCGACCCCGACCTCGAAGCCCAGATGGCGCTGGCCCGACGGCTGACGTCGTTGGGGCGGGCCGCCCGCAGCGAGGCCTCGGTCAAGGTGCGCCAGCCGCTCAGGCGTGCGCTGGTGTTCCTACCCGCCGGCTCGCCCGAGATCCTGCGCGACATTGTGGCGGACGAGCTCAATGTCGACGAGGTCGACACCGCAGACGAACTGAGCGAGGTCATTCAGTTCGAGCTCAAGGCGAACTTCAAGACGCTCGGTTCCCGCCTGAAGGACCTGGTACAGGAGGTCGAGCCCGCGCTGGCTGCGCTCGACACCTCTGCCGCGGCCGCCGCGCTCGAGGAGGGCCGTTCCGTGACGGTCGTCCTGGGCGGTGAGCCGGTCGAGCTGTCGCCCGAGGACGTGGTGCTGCGGGTCCGGGGCCAGCAGGGCTTCGCCGTCTCGCGCGAGGGCGGCGAGGTCGTGGCGCTGGACCTGAACCTCGACGAGGGCCTGCGGAAGCGGGGGCTGTCCCGCGACGTCGTGCGGCTGCTGCAGGACCTGCGCAAGGCCAGCGGCCTCGAGGTCTCCGATCGCATCCGCGTGCACGTGGTGGGCCTCGACGTCCATCGCCGAGTTCTTCGACTTCATCGCCCGTGAGGTGCTGGCGGTCGAGATCATCAGCGGCCCCGGCGAAGGAGAGGGGACCGTCTTGGACCTCGACGACGAGCTGCTGACCGAGCCCGTGCGGGTCTGGATTCAGCGGGTCGACGGGCCCGGCTGACGGGACTCAGAGGCGAGGGTCGCCCGGGAGCAGTGACCCGGTGAGGGCGACCTGGACGCCTCCGGTGGCGGCCGGGTCGAGCACGACGAGGTCGGCTTCCCGGCGCACCATGGTGATCCCGGCTCGGGCGAGTGCGTCCGCGGCCGCGTGCAGGTCCTCCACGCGCAGCGCCACCAGGTGGGTGCGCGGCCGCTCGTAGGTGCGGCCCCACAGGGCGCGACCGTCGTCGCCGGGCAGCGGGTAGAGGGCCAGCGTGCAGTCGCCGAGCGACACGCCGGCGACGGGGTGGCCCGGCGGCGCGTCGGCGTGCACGAAGGTCACGGTGGTGCCGAGCAGCGTGGCGAAGCGTGGCGGCCCAGGCGACGGGGTCGTCGACCAGGGCGCCGACGAAGGCGTGGTGCGTGGCCGGCGCCAGGACCCGCGCCGCGGCAGGCGGGTCGGGCCGGACGCCACCGAAGCGGGGATCGACCGGCAGCTCGAAGGTGCTCCACTGGAAGAAGACGCCGCCGGTGTCGCGTGGGTCGCTGAAGCACATGTCGGGGAGGGGCCGGGCCGCGATGTGCACCTCCTGCTGCTGCAGGTGCGCCATGGTCGCTTCGAGGTCCTCGACCTGCAGGGCGATCGAATGCATGCCGCCCCCGTAGCGGGAGACGAACTGGGCCGCCGCGCCCTTCGACGATGGGCTGGCCGATCTCAATGGCGTTGTCCCCGACCCAGGCCATGCCGCCCCGGCGCCCGATCCCCGGCTCGTCGGACTCGCCGTACTCGAGCACCGTGCAGCCCGGTGAGCACGCCCAGGTTTCTGACGGCCAGGTCGTAGTCGGCCACCATCGCCGTGGAATGGAACAGCCAGCGGACGTGGGGACGGCGGCGCGTTCGGCTGGTCACCGTCCCGTCACCGCCCCGCCGTGACGGGCAGCTCCACACCGGTGATGTTGCGTGCGCCGGGGCCGGCCAGGAAGACGACCGCTTCGGCGACGTCGGCGGGATCGACGTGGCGCCGCAGCGATGCGCCGGCGGCCACGCGGGCGGAGACCTCGTCGGCGGTCTCGCCGGTGCGGGTGGCGATGGACTCCATCATCGCGGTGAGCGGTGCGCCCGTCGTGAAGCCGGGCGTCACCACGTTGACCCGGACGTGGGACCGGCCGAGCTCCTTGGCCATGGTGAGGGAGGCCGTGACCATGGCGCTCTTCGTTGCCGTGTAGCGGGACCGGCCCGGAGGGAGCGCCCGTGTCCCGATGGTGCCGACCTGAATGACGGAGCCGCCCGGGTTGGCGGTCATGGCCCTGGCCGCCAGGCGGCTCAGCTCCATGGTCCCGATGACGTTGACCTCGAACGCCCGGCGCCACGACTCCCATTCGCCTTCGGTGATGGCCGTCGTCTCACCACCGGCGGTCGCCACGTTGACCAGGATGTCGATCCGGCCGAGGCGGTCCAGCGTCGATCCACCAGCGCCCGGCACGAGTCCAGGTCGGCGAAGTCGAAGGCGATGGGGAGCAGCTGGGGTTCGGACGGGGCGGCGGCGAGCATCTCGGAAGCCATGGCGTCCAGGCGGGCGCCATCCCGGGCCGCCACCACGACATCGGCGCCCTCCCGTCGGAGTGCCGTGGCGCATGCCCTCCCGATGCCGGGCCCGGCGCCGGCCACGATGGCGGTCATGCCTCGGAGCGAGGTCATACGGGCGTTCCTGGCCGTCCGGGGCCCGGTCAGTCGCCGAGGTCGGGCGCCCACGGGACGCCGTTGATGTGGCCGCCACCGTCGACGAAGAGCGTGTTGCCGGTCAGGTAGCGGGCGTCCTCGCTGGCCAGGAACACCGCCACCGGCGCGATGTCGTCCTCGGGGTCGCCGAGACGGCCCATGGGGTTGGACGCGTCGGCGGCGGCCTCGAGCTCAGGGTGCGCCTCGAAGACCGAGCGGGTGGCCGCCGACTTGGCGCCGGGGCAGATCACGTTGACCCGGATCTGCCAGGGGGCCCACTCGCGGGCCGCGGTCCGGCTGGCCGCCCGCAACGCCTCCTTGGCGACGTTGTACGACGTCGTGCCCATGTGCGCGTTCACACCGTTCAGGGAGCACAGATTGATGACGGCCCCGTCCCCTTTCGCCTTCATGATCGGCAGCACCGCCTGCATGCCCCAGAACGGGCCGAGCAGGCCCATGGAGAGGCCCCATTGCATCTGGTCGTCCGTCATGGACTCGAAGCGACCGAGTGCGCCGCCACCCCAGGCGTTGTTCACGAGGATGTCGACCGTGCCCCAGATCTGCACGGCCGTGGAGACCATGGCCGTGACGTCGTCCTTGGCGCTGGCGTCGGTGTGGACGAAACGCACGTCGGCGCCGAGCTCGTCCCGGCAGGACGATGCCACGGCTTCGCCGGCGTTGTCGTCGATCTCGGCCACCAGGACGTGGGCGCCCTCGCGGGCGAAGCGCCGCACGATGCCGCGTCCGATGCCGTCACCCCCGCCCGTGACGATCGCCACCTTGTCGCGCAGTCGATCTGTCATGAGGTCCTCACCGTAGCCAGAGGAGTTTCGGGCCGCCCGGCCTTCCCGCAAACACTCACGGGCACTGTTTGCCCATCGGGACGGTGGGCCGGGCGGGGCGATGGGGCGATGGGGCGATGGGATGGTTCGGCACCGTCGCCGGGGGGAAAGGGGGGTCGCAGGTCCCGGCAGCTCGGGTGAGGCTGTGGTTCCCGATCACGTGACGCTGGCCATCAAGAGCCGAGTGCGCGAGATTCGTGTCGTGATCCTCACTGCCTTCACGACCGACACCGATGACTGGGGTGTCGGTCCGGGTCCGGAGCACTGAGCAGTGAGCAGTGCAGGGTCGCTCCGTCGATCTGCCCGCCGGCGTGCGCAACGACGAGACCAGCCTCGTCGCATTCGCGAAGCGATCGCGTCGCTCCACCCCATGAGGTATCGAGTGCGACACGGGGCGTTCGGTCCGGTCCTCGTGGTGGCCCTGGCGCTCGTCCTGACCGGCTGCTCGAACAGCGGACGCCAGGCGTCAACGCAAACGTCGGCAACGCAGACGTCGACGACGCAGGCCGCCTCGACCCAGATCGCCCTGTTCGGCGACTCCCTGTCCTGGGAGGCGCAGTCGTACTACGACGAGCTGGCCCGGGCCGCCGGGGACGTGGCGCACACCTACGACACCCACGGCGGGACCGCTGTCTGCGACTGGTTGACCCAGATGCGAGAGGCCCAGGCGAAGTACCACCCCGCGGCAGCCGAACTGCAATTCAGCGGGAACAACCTCACCCCGTGTATGGGGGGCTACGGGCTCTATACCTCTGCGTACTACGAGAAGTACCGGGCGGACACGCTGCAAGCCATCAAGATCTTCACGACCGGCGGGGCGCACGTGTTCCTGATCGGGGCGCCGATCAGCCGGGCCCAGCAGTCGGTCCCGGAGTGGCAGAGGCTCAACATGCAGTACGAGGCGATCGCTGCCGCCGACCCGGCGCACGTCACCTATGTCGACGCCGGCGCGGCCGTCGAGACTCCCGGGCACGGGTACACCGACACCCTCCCGTGCTTGGAGCACGAGTCCTGCACCGGGCCCATGGTCGACGGAGTGCGCTCGAACGTGGTCCGCTCGGCCGATGGTGTGCACTTCTGCCCGACCGAAGCAGGCAACACCGCAGGGGTGATCGACGGATGTCCGGTGTATGCCTCTGGCGCCTATCGGTACGCCAAGGCGATGTTCGAGGCGCTTCGGGCGACGTCCTCGTCTCCCACCAGGTGATCAACTGTGTCGGGCCGGGCTCCCGTGGGTCGGCGATCGGTGTCCGGATGGGTGGCTGACATGGTGCTGCGTACGACGAACCGAGAATAGGTTCAAGCCGTCGGCTTTCACCGACGATGTCTCACCATGGATTTCGTCGAGGTCGACTCGGGCGCAGAGACTGCCAGCCAGGTCTCGAGCACGTTGTGGCGGCGGACGGTGCTGACGAGTTGCGTCCTGGCTGCATGCCTTGTGTTGCTCGCTGTGCTGGTCGTTTTCTGAGGCGGGTCACCGGCCGAGGGAACGACCCGCCTGGCTCCTAGCTCAGGAGTGAACGACGACCATCCGGAAAGCATCGTTCGGCGCGAAAGACCGGTGAGAGGTCCTCCAGCCCACCGAGCGCGGTCACTTCGGCTGGCTTTCGGTCTGGAAACCGGAAAAGTGGCACGAAGGTCTCCGCCGTATTCTGTGTTCCACTTTTGCGGGCGATCGCTCCGGTGTTCTGGCTCGCCAGCTCGAGCCGCAATCCCTCAATCTGTACGAGCTTGAAAGGCGAGAGCCAAATCACGTCCTGAGCCCCGTCAGCCTGGACGTACTTGTCCAGAAGCTTCTGCATGGCCGTTTCGTCCGTGACGAAGTACACGCGTTGGTTCAGGAGGTGGATCCAGTCGCTGACGTCGAGCCCGCTGTCCAGTGCCGATTTGAGATCCTTGCGGGCGAACAGCGGACCTTGGTCTCTCAACGTCACGTCTTCGCCATGGACGCGAAGCTGAACCGACTCTCGCCGAGGCGTCGAGAGCAGACCTTGGCGCTCCTCGTCGGTCAGTTCGGCGTCCAGGATCAACTGCTCGGCCGTCCGGAACCCGGTTTTGCTGACCCGGTCCCAGACACCGGCAGGACCAATGTGACAAACAATCTTGCAACGATTGAGAAACTGCTCAGGTGTCATAGCTTGAAGACTCGCACAGTCCGACCGCTCGAAGCGGCCACGAGGCCACCTCCAGGCTGCGACGCCGGTGGCCGGCCTGCGCCAGAGACTGCCTGCCCGCCGATCGGAACGATGGCCGGGCAGTCGATTGACCGGCCCCTTTGGGTCGCAAGCGATCGATCCCGACCCCTCTGGAGTCGTCGGAGGAGCCTTTCGGACGCAGGGTCGTCCAGATCGCGCGTCTTCCAGGCGCAGGTCGTCCAGATGCACGTCTCCGGGAGTCTGGGTCACCCGCGTGGCCGGTTTGTCGTTGACTCGGGTCGACACCGATGGCCGCCTGTAGTGAAATCCGGCGTGTGACCAAGAGGCTCGAGATCTCCCGTGATATTTCCGCCCCGCCGGAGCAGGTGTACGCCGCTCTTTCCGACGTGACGCGCATGGGCGAGTGGTCGGAGGAATGCCATACCTGCGAGTGGCACGAGGGAAACGACGGTCCGGCGGTCGGCGCGACCTTCGACGGCCACAATCGCAACGGCACGCACGAATGGACGACGCAAGGCAAGGTCATCGAAGCCGACCCCGGTCGGGCATTCGCATTCGAGTGCTCAATGATGGACTTTCACTACTCGACGTGGGGGTACCGCATCGACCCCACCGAGGCGGGGAGCCGTGTCACGGAATGGAGCGAGGACCTGCGGCCCGAATCCGTCATGGAGTTCAGCAAGAAGACGTCGGGCGTCGATGACCGGGAAGAGCAGAATCGTCGCAACATGATCGCCACTCTGGAGCGGCTTGCCCGATCCGTTGAGGGCTCACCGGATCCTCGGGTGCGGTGAGCCGGCCGGTCTGATCTGACCGGCTGCTGACGGAGACCGGCCAGGTCGCTCGCTTCGGAGAGAGCCACCGGCTCAGGGCGAACCGAACGCTTCGCCTTCGAGCGTGGCGACGAATTGGTACGTCCACGTGTCGGCCGGACCATCGTCGACGAGGACGTAGATCCCGCCTTTCTCCTGAATCTCGAGGCGCGGTGGGAACACCTCGAGACGACTGACACTCGGTCCGCCCGGCATTGCATGAAGATGCGATCACCGGCTCGCAGCGAGCGATCCTCGAGGGCATTCCCGTACCATTCCTCCGAATGCCGTGGTTCCGGGTCACCAGGCAATCCTGCGGGCGCGAAGACCATGGTGCAATTCTTCTTCGGCGTCGACGCCGCGTCCATCACCTGGGCGCCCGGTAGCCCGACCAGCCGTCCCCCATCACCCCTCGACCGGACGCAGTTGCGCGTCAGGTGCGGCGACGCAGTCGCGGATCGGCGAGTGCGGGCGACGAGGCGAGATAGTTGTCGTCGGGATTGAGCTCCGATCCCGGGGGGACGATCTCGTCGATGCGATCCAGGATGTCGTCACTGAGCACCACGTCGGCTCCGGCAAGGAGGTCGTCGAGCTGCTCCGGCGTCCGCGGCCCGATGATGACCGAGGTGACAGCCCGATGGGCCCGGACGAACGCCGTCGCCATATGGGTCAGTGGGAGCCCGGCCTCCGCGGCCAGTTCGCTCAGCGCGCCCACGGCCTCCAGCTTGGCTCGGTTGGCCGGGATGTCCAGGTCGAATGCCCGAGGAGCGGTGGTCGTCCGATGACCCCGGGTGGGGTCGGCCCGTCCCGGACAACCATCCGCTGCTCAGCGGTCCGTAGGACAACACGCCCATGCCGTGCCGCTGCGCAACCGGAAGCACGGTGCCCTCAATGGTCCGCGTGAGGATCGAGTAGCGGGGCTGCTCTGTTCGGAAGCGGTGGTGGCCGCCGCGTTCGGCCGCCCATTGCGCCTCCACGACGAGGTCGGCCGGAAAGGTGGACGAGCCGATGGCGCGGACCTTGCCCGCCCGGATGAGATCGGACAGAGCACCCAGCGTCTCGTCGAGATCCGTGTCGTAGTCGGGTCGGTGCTGTTGGTACAGGTCGATGTAGTCGGTGCCGAGGCGCCGCAGGCTGTCTTCGACCGCCCGGGCGATCCAGCGGGGTGACGCACCCTGCCGGTTGGGGTCGCCGCCCACGGGGAGGCCGAACTTGGTCGCCAGCACGACGTTGTCGCGCCGTCCGGCCAGCGCCTTCCCGACAATCTCCTCGGACTCCCCCCGCGAGTACACGTCAGCGGTGTCGACGAAGTTGATGCCCGCGTCGAGCGCGGTGTGGATCATGCGGATCGACTCGTCGTGGTCGGTGTTGCCCTGGGCGCCGAGCATCATCGTCCCGAGAGCGAACCCGCTCACCGAAATGCCCGTACCTCCGAGAACCCTGCGGTCCATGTTCTTCTCCTTTCGTGGTCGACCAGTGATCGGGCGGCCCGAAGAACGGGGGAGCGACGGGTCAGCAGCCGGCGTCGAGGACCTTGCCGAGCGCCACTTCGAGGGCGTCCCGGTCGGCCTCGCTGAGATGAGCCACCAGGTGGCGGTCGATCCCGTCGATGTGCTCGGCCACGGCCCGGTCGAGCACGGCTTGCCCCTCCGGCGTCAGCACGACGTAAATGCTCCGCCGATCACTCGGGCAGTTCTCCCGTGCCACCAGTCCGGCCTCGACCATCCGGTCGACCAGGCGGGTCACCCCACCGGTGGTCAACGCCACGTCGGCACTCAGCCGGGACATCGTCAGCCGGCGATCGGGCGCGCCTCCGACGTGGATCAGGACATCGAAGAAGACCAGCGGGATCCCGACGTTCTGCTCGAGCTCCCGGCCCAGGGAGTCGGTCAACCGGCGATGCGTGCGCACGATCAGACCCATGAGCCGGATGCGCTCGTCGGACATCTGGTCCAGGACGCCGCAGGTGCCTCCGGGCTGCACCGCGCCCTCCTCGGCGCCGGCACCCTCGTCGGGACGCACTTCTCCCGCTCCTGGTCACCGCCCTTCGCCGGGATGGTCGCCGTTCCCATGTCGCTTCCCTCAGTCTCTCTGATTTCAACTGCGATTTCTATTGTATCTGATTGACAAGTATCTGTATAGTCAGATATAGTACATACAACGAATTCCGGTCCAACCAAGGAGATCAACCCATGAGCACGACGAGCAGCACCACGACCCTTCCGAAGGTCGGGACATACACGATCGACCCGGCCCACACCGACGTCGGCTTCGTCGCCCGCCACCTGGTCGGCACGAAGGTACGAGGCCGCTTCACCGACGTCGAGGGCAGCTTCACCGTGGCCGAGAAGCCCGAGGACTCGACCCTCCAGGCCACCGTCCAGGCCGCCAGCATCTTCACCGGTCAGTCAACAGCGGGACGAGCACCTGCGCACCAACGACTTCCTCGATGTCCCCAACCACCCGACGCTGACCCTGGTCGGCAAGGGCCTGCGCCAGGTCGACGACACCAACTGGGTGATCTCGACCGACCTGACCATCCGGGGCGTCACGAAGTCGGTCGACTTCGACCTCGAGTTCCTCGGGGAGGGCGCCTCCATGCAGGAGGGCAAGACCGTGGTCGCCTTCTCGGCCACCGCCACGATCGACCGGCGTGACTTCGGCGTCAGCTTCAACCACTCGCTGCTCGACGGCAGTGTCGTGGTGGGCAACAAGGTCGTGATCGAGATCGAGACCGAGGCCGCCTTGGCCGACTGACCGACCTCGTCGAGCGAGCACGGAACAGAGGCCGGCCCGGAAACGGGCCGGCCTCTGCTCGATACGCTGACTCGCCATGCCGACTACGGCCACCCCGCTCCGCCCGATCGATTCGACGACGCCACACGTGCTGGCCGTCGATCTCGGTACCGGCGGTCCGAAGGTGGCCGTTTTGGCGTCCACCGGCCGGGTCGTGGCCCACGCCTTCCAGGCGGTCGGAATTGATCTCACCGACGATGGGGGAGCGGAGCAGTCCCCGCAGGCCTGGTGGGACGCCATCGTGGCGTCGTCCCGTCAGGCGCTGGCCGACGAGCGGGGTGGCCCCTGCCGACATCGTCGGCATCGGCTGCACCTCCCAGTGGTCGGGCACCGTGCCCGTCGACGGCAGTGGCGCCGCCATCGGGCCGGCCATCACCTGGATGGACTCCCGCGGTGCCCGTGCCGTCCGCGAGACCGTGCGCGGCGCGCTGAACGTGCAGGGCTACGCGGGCTTCCAAGCTGGCCAAGTGGGTGCGCCGCACCGGCGGTATCCCGAGCCTCTCGGGCAAGGACCCGGTCGGGCACATCCACTTCCTCCGTCAGCACCGGCCCGACGTCTACGCCGCCGCGACGGTCTTCCTCGAGCCGGTCGACTACCTCAACCTGCGGCTCACCGGGTTTGGCCCGGGCGTCGCACGACTCCATCACGCTGCACTGGGTGACGGACAACCGCGACATCGGGGCGATTGCCTATGACGACGCGCTCATCGAGCTCGCCGGCCTCGAGCGGGCCAAGCTGCCCGACCTCGTCCCGACCGGCAGCATGCTCGGCGGCCTGGCCCAGGACGCCGCCGCCGAGCTCGGCCTCCTGCCGGGCACCCCGGTGGTCGCCGGCACCGGAGACCTGCACTCGGCCGCCGTCGGCTCGGGCGCCGTGGCCGACTTCGACGGGCACCTCTACATCGGGACCTCCAGTTGGATCAGCTGCCACGTGCCCTTCAAGAAGACCGACGCGCTGACCAACATCGCCTCGTTCCCCTCGGGCATCCCGGGCCGCTACCTCGTCGCCGACGAGCACGAGACGGGCGGCGCCTGCCTGACCTGGCTGCGCGACAACATGCTCTTCCCCGACGACGCCCTCTCACGCCCCGCCCTCGACCCTGGCGCCGACGGCGCCCCGCCCGGCCCGCCCGACGGCTTCTTCGGCACCCTCAACGAACGTCGCCGCCGCCGTTCCCGTCGGCGCCCACGGCGTCCTGTTCACGCCGTGGCTGAACGGGGAGCGCTCACCGGTCGACGACCACACCATCCGGGGCGGCTTCCACAACATCTCGCTGTCGTCCACCCGGGCCGACATGGTGCGGGCGGTGTTCGAGGGCGTCGCGCTCAACTCCGCCTGGTTGCTCGGGGCCGTCGAGAAGTTCACCAAGCGCCCCTTCGACTCCCTCGCCTTCGTCGGTGGCGGCGCCAACTCGGACCTGTGGTCGCAGATCCACGCCGACGCCATGGGCCGCACCATCCGCCAGATCGACGACCCCGTCCTGGCCAACGTGCGCGGCGCCGGGCTCCTCACGCTGCTCGCCCTCGGCCACCTCACCGTCGCCGACATCCCCGGCACCGTGACCGTCAAGGCCACCTACGAGCCCGATCCGGACGCCTCCGGGACCTACGCCG
Organism: uncultured Acidimicrobiaceae bacterium; assembly: GCA_963794875.1. Classification (GTDB taxonomy): domain Bacteria; phylum Actinomycetota; class Acidimicrobiia; order Acidimicrobiales; family RAAP-2; genus Bog-473. The sequence continues at coordinate 595,677 of CAWCFG010000013.1, read as the reverse complement.
CGCTGCTGAAGGAGTTCGTCAACCTCTACGAGAAGACGAAGGCGATCCACAAGCGGCTCAACGGCCGGCGCCTCACCGACTGAGCCCGCCGCCTCACCGACCGAGCCCGCCGCCACCCCGCCACCACTCCCGCCGCCTCACCCGCGTCGCAGCAGCCCCCGTCCGCGCCGCCCCCGGCCCTTCGTCACGATCAGCGCCAGCGACGTGGTGACGTAGCCGGCCAGCTCCGTGCGCAGGTGCACGTCGGTGTAGGGCGGCACGTCCACGTGCACGTCGTCGGGCGTCGACCCCAGCGTGTAGTCGATGTCGACCGCATGGCCGGCCCGGCGCAGCCGCGCCACCAGCGCCTCAATGTCCCGCCGCCGGTAGAACACGGTCCCGCCCGCCTCGACCGTCGACTCGTTGGACGACACCAGGTACTCGGTCGTGTGCACCGCCACGCCCCCGGGCCGCAGACACGACATCTGTGCGACGACGAAGTCCATGCCGGCGCGCCAGCGTCCCAAGATGCTCCAGAGCGCACGACGACCACGCGAAGTCGAACCCCCGCAGGTCCGCCGGCAGCGCGTTCATGTCGACGGGGCGGTACGTCACCCGCTGCCCGAACGCGTCCGGCGCACACAACCCGAAGTCGTTCAGGCCCTCCAGCCCGCCGGCCCACTCCACCTCGGAGTCGGTCCAGCCCGACGCCACGGCGGACTCGTGCGGCTGGTCGGTGGCCACGATGTCGCAGCCGGCGTCGGCGAAGAGCGCCACCAGTGGCTCCTTCCCTACGCCGAACCCCACCCCGCGGCGCCCCGTCGGCCAACATGTCCCGCTCGCGCAGAGCTTCTGCGATGAAGAGCCACTCCCACATTTTGCGGTGGAGCATGACGTCGCGGGCGTCGTCGCCGGCCGCCCACATCGGCCGCAGCCGCTCGGCCCAGGCCCGCAGGGCCGGCGAGCGCAACGATTCGGCCGAGCACAGTTGCGAGCGCAGCATGACCGGGCGACCTTATATGGGAGCCAGCCCGGCTTCGCCGCAGCGGGGAGCCGGCCTCGCGTTGGCGCCGGACCGATCCCGGAGGATCAGATCCGCTCGAAGTTCCGGGCCAGCTCCCAGTCCGTCACGTGGCGGTTGCTGGCCAGCCACTCCTGCTCGGCCGTGTTGAGGAGATGGTGGTGCACGTCGGGCCCGAACGCCTCGAGCGCCACCTCCGAATGGCGCAGCGCGTCGATGGCCTCGACCAGCGTCGAGGGGATGCGCGGCACGTCGGTCGCCTCGTAGGCGTTGACCGGGTAGGGGTCGCCCGGCTCGAGCTCGTGGTCGACGCCGTAGAGGCCCGCCGCGATGGCTCCCGCCAGCACGAGATACGGATTCACGTCCGCCCCCGGGATCCGCGACTCCACTCGCCGTCCCGACTCCGTGCCCGACCAGGCGGAAGCCGCAGGTGCGGTTGTCCTCGCCGTAGACCGCCGCCGTGGGGGCCCAGCTGCCGGGCACGTAGCGCCGGTACGAGTTGACCGTGGGCGCCGCCAACCAGGCCAGCTCCTTGGCCGCGTGCAGCTGGCCCGCCAGGAAGTGGCGGCCGAGCTTCGACAGCCCGCTCGGGTGCGCCGCCCCGTCGTCGTCGCCGGACCCGGGCGCCATCAGCGCCTCGCTGCGGTCGAGGTCCCACAGGCTGGTGTGCACGTGGCACGACGAGCCGACGTCGTCCATCGTCCACTTGGCCATGAATGTCGTCGCCCGTCCCTCCTGCGCGGCAATCTCCTTGATGCCGTTCTTGAAGACGAGATGGCGGTCGGCCGTGACGAGCGCCTCGTCCCACAGGACGTTCACCTCGTGCTGCCCGCGCCCCGCCTCGCCCTTGGAGTTCTCGACCGGGATGCCGGCGGCGCACATCTCGTTGCGGATCCGCCGCAGGACGTACTCCTCGCGGGTCGTCTGCAGCAGCTGGTAGTCCTCAATGGTGGAGGTGTGCGGCGTGAGGTTGCGCCACCCCATGCGCGTCGGCCTCCTCGTAGGACTCCTTGAAGAGGAAGAACTCGAGCTCGGTGGCGCTGCAGATGCGCAGGCCGCGCTCGGCCGCCCGCTCCAACTGACGTCGCAGAATCCGCCGGGGCGACACCTCAATCGGCGCCCCGTGCTCGTCGGTCAGGTCGCAGATGACGAAGGCCGTGCCGGGCTGCCACGGGATCAGCTGCGCCGTGTCGTAGTCGGGCCGGCAGACGAAGTCGCCGTAGCCGGTGTCCCAGTTGGTGAAGCGGTAGCCGGGGAGCGGGTTCATGTCGACGTCGACCGCGAGCAGGTAGTCGCACGCCTCCATGCCGTGCTCGGCCGCGAAGGACGTGAAGAAGTCCGCCGTGAACCGCTTGCCCACGGGGCGACCGTGCATGTCGGGGAAGGCCAGCACGACGGTGTCGACCGACCCGTCGGCGATGGCGGCATCGATGAGCTCACGTCCTGGTCCGGGCATGCGCCATGTTGACCCCGCAACTGGCGAGCGTCCAGTACGGGCGTTGCGTCGGGCCGCCCCTCCGTCGGTACGCTGGGACGATGCTTCCGCTCATCGGCGTGTCGACCTACGTGGCCGATGTGGCCTGGGGCAACTGGGAGCGCCGGGCCGCCGTCCTGCCCGCGTCCTATTTCGAGCTGGTGGCCGCCGCCGGCGGCCGGCCGCTCCTCATTCCGCCGACCAGCACCTCGCCCGGTGGCCCCGAGGCCGGGGCGGACCAGGTCGTCGACGTGCTCGACGGCCTCGTCCTGACCGGCGGCGGAGACGTCGACCCCGGCGCCTACGGGGAGGAGCCCGATCCCGAGGTGGGCGGCGTCGACCCCAACCGCGACGCCAGCGAGCGGGCGCTCCTGGCGGCCGCCCTCGAGGCCGACATGCCGGTGCTCGCCATCTGCCGGGGCTGCCAGGTGCTCAACGTCTACCTGGGCGGCAACCTCCATCAGCACCTGCCCGACGTGGTCGGCAACCTCGACCACCGCAAGGTCGCCATGGTCTTCGAGGACGTGGACGTGGCGACCGAGCCCGGCACCCGGACGGCCGATGTGTTCGGCCCGTCCACCACCGTGCGCTGCTCGCACCACCAGGCCATCCGCGACCTGGGCCGCGACCTGGTCGTCACCGCCCGGGCCGGCGACGGCGTGGTGGAGGCGGTCGAGTTGCCGTCGGCCCGCTTCGTCCTGGCCGTCCAGTGGCACCCCGAAGAGTCCATGGACCAGCGGCCCTTCGACGCCCTGGTCCAGGCCGCCCGGGCGTACATGGAAGAACGGTCGGTCCGAGCCGGCGTCTGACCGTCCCGAGCTTCCGCCGGCAACCTCCATATGACCTCCAGTCCCGGCTCCGTCCCAGGCTCGCCGGGTAAGGTGCCCGCCATGGCCAAGAGCGGGCACAAAGTCGTCAAGCCGGTGGCCGCCGCCGCGGTGACGCTCGGCACGATCGCCAGCATCTGGTGGTTCGCGCTGAAGCCCCGCCGCAAGGCGAAGGGCGGCGGCGGCTCTACGACCAGAAGTAGGGGTCAGCCCCTCCACCAGCGCCGGCAGGCACTCGCTGATGGAGTCCCGCAACACCACGTCGGCCAGGCCGTCCATTTCCGTCGGCTCGCCGTTCACGATGATGGCCACCGCGCCGTGCTGCACGGCGACCGGCACCACGCCCGCCGCCGGGAACACCGCCAGCGTCGAGCCCACCGCCAGCAGCAGGTCGCAGTCGGCCGCGGCCTGCTCGGCCCGGAGCAGGTCCTCGGCGACCAGGCTCTGGCCGAAGCTGATGGTGGCCGACTTGAGGATGCCGCCGCAGACCGCCCCGCTCCTCGCGCCCTGTCCGTCGGGCACTGTGGCCAGGCACGCCGGGTCGGCCTCGCCGGCCCGGACCCGGTCGTGCACCGGCTCGGCCGGCTGACGGTCGCCGCAGCTGAGGCACATCACCTCCAGCGACGTGCCGTGGATCTCGACGATGCGCTCCGGATCGGACCCCGCCTTCTGGTGCAGCCCGTCGATGTTCTGCGTGATCGAGGAGGTCGAGCCGGCCGCTGCGCTCCAGGTCGACCAGCGCCCGGTGCCCGGCGTTCGGCTCGGCCGACCACATCGGTGACGTCAGTCGGTTCTGCCACGACCGCGCCCGCAGCTCGGGGTCCGACACGTAGGCCTGCAGCGTCGCCATCTTCTCGGCCTCGGGGTTCTTGGTCCACACGCCCTGCGGCCCCCGGAAGTCGGCGATGCCCGAGTCGGTCGAGATCCCCGCCCCCGTCAGCACGACCACCCGACGCGCCTGCTCCAGCAGCGCCCGGGCCCGCCCGATGTCGTCGTCGCTGCGAGAGGTCATATGAGGTCGTCCCCACGAAGCGGCAATCGTACGGGCGGGCGGGCGTAACCTGCCCCGGTGCCCGGGGATGTCCCCACCGTCGAGCTCCTGCACGCGTCCGACGCCGAGGACCGCCAGCGCCGGGCCGCCGGCGCCCTGCTGGCCCGGGGTTGCACCCGGGGTGACCGGGTCGCCTTCGCCCTGGGCTCCTCGGCCGACCTCATATGTGCGGCCATGGGTGCGGCCCGCGTCGGCCTCATCCCGGTCATGCTCAACGCCACCCTCACCCCGGCCGAGCGGGACGACCTCGCCGACGACGCCAGCCCCACGGTGCGCGTCTTCACCCAGCCCGAGCTGCACGACCTCATAGAGACAGGCGACGCCGACCGATATCGCCCCGTACCCGCTGACCCGCCCCATGCACTACACGTCGGGCACCACCGGCAGGCCCAAGGGCGTCACCACCGGCCTGTGGGACGAACGCACCGCGCAACAGGTCTTCGAGGACGAGGCCGCGCGTCTGGGACTTCAACGCCGACGACCTGCACATGGTGTGCTCGCCGATGTACCACACCGTCTCCATCCGCTTCGCCAGCAGCACGCTCCTGGCGGGCGGGTCGTTGGCCATCCTCAGCCGCTTCCATGCGGCCACCGCCCTCGACACCCTCCGGCGCCACCGACCGACGACCGCGTTCCTCGTCCCGACCCACCTGCACCGGATACTGCAGGACCCCGGCCTCGGCCCGACGAGCGGTTCGACTCGCTGCGCCTCCTCGCCCACGCCGGGGCGCCCTGTCCCGACACGGTCAAGCGCGCCATCATGGAACGAGTCCGGCCCGGCGGCGTCTGGGAGTTCTACGGCTCCACCGAGGCCCAGTTCTCGGTGTGCCCACCGGAGGACTGGCTCGAGCGCCCCGGCACCGTCGGCCGGGCCCGCCCGGGCCGCCGCCTCCGCATCGTCCCGGCCGCCGACGGCGGCCGCCGACCCCCGAGGAAACGCGTCGGGCACCATCTGGTGCGACATGCCCGACTTCGCCCGCTTCAGCTACTGGGAGAACCCCGAGGCCACGGCCGCCGCCTGGAACGGGTCGGCGTGCACCGTCGGCGACCTCGGCCGCCTCGATGAGGACGGCTTCCTCTACCTGACCGGCCGGCGCCACGACCTCATCATCAGCGGGGGCGTCAACGTGTATCCGGCCGAGGTCGAGAACGTCCTGGCCGCCGTGGACGGCATCGCCGAGGTGGCCGTCTTCGGGCTGCCCGACGAGCAGTGGGGCCAGAAGGTCTGCGCCGCCTACGTGGCCGACGGCCGCGGCCCGGTCGTCGGCCGAGGAGGCCCTGCGGGCCGCCGCCGCGTCCCGGCTCGCCCCGTACAAGCGGCCCAAGACGTACTTCGCCACCACGGACCTGCCCCACACGGCCACGGGGAAGCTCATACGGCGGGCCGTCCCCGAGCACCTGGGCCGCCGGGCGATCCGGCCGGCCGGGCTGATCCGGCCGGGCCGGCGCCGGCCGCCGCGTCCCGCACCAATCGGGTCGTGAGCAGGCAAACTGCTGTCATGCCTTTCGCCACCATCAACCCGGCCACCGGAAAGACGGAGAAGGAGTTCCCCGCCCACACGCCCGCCGAGGTGGACGCCATCCTCGCCCAGGCCGTGGCCGCCTTCGCCGAGTACCGCACGACGACCTACAAGGAGCGGTCCCGCCACCTGATCACCGCGGCGGAGCTGCTCGAGGGCGAGGTCCCCGACGTCGCGCGCATCCTCACCACCGAAATGGGCAAGACCTTCGCCGCCGCCAAGGCCGAGGTCTCCAAGTGTGCGGCCGGCCTGCGCTGGTTCGCCGAGAACGCCGAGGCGCTGCTGGCCGACCAGCCGATCGCCACCAACGGCTCGAAGTCCTACGTGCACTACCAGCCGCTCGGCGCCGTGCTGGCCATCATGCCGTGGAACTTCCCGCTGTGGCAGGTGATCCGCTTCGCCGCGCCGGCCCTCATGGTGGGCAACGTCGGCCTGCTGAAGCACGCGTCGAACGTGCCGCAGACCGCGCTGGCCCTCGAGGACCTGTTCCGGCGGGCGGGCCTGCCCGACGGGGCCTTCTCCAACCTGTTCGTCCCGTCGAGCGAGGTCGCGGCGCTGATCCACGACCCGCGCATCGCCGCCGTGACGTTGACGGGCAGCGAGCCGGCGGGCATGTCGGTGGCCGCAGCGGCCGGCGACGCCTTGAAGAAGACGGTGCTCGAGCTGGGCGGCTCCGATCCCTTCGTCGTGCTGGCCAGCGCCAACCTCGACGACGCCGTGCGCACCGCCGTCACCGCCCGCGTGCAGAACAACGGCCAGTCCTGCATCGCGTCGAAGCGGTTCATCGTCGTCGACGCGGTGGCCGACGAGTTCGAGTCCCGCTTCATCGAGTCGATGGACAGCCTCGTCGTGGGCGACCCGTTCGACCCGGCCACCAACATCGGGCCGATCGTGAGCGAGGCGGCGAGCGCGACGAGCTGGTGGGCCAGGTGGAGCAGGCGCTCGAGCAGGGCGCCACGGTGCACGACGGCGCGACGTTCCCCGAGGGCGACGGCTGGTGGTTCGCGCCGACCGTCTCTCGGGCGTCACGACCGACATGCCGATCGCCAAGGTCGAGATGTTCGGTCCCGTCGCCATGGTGATCCGTGTCCCCGACGTCGACGCCGCCATCGCCGCCGCCAACGACACGTCGTTCGGGCTGGGCTCCAGCGTGTGGGGCTCCGACGAGGCCGAGATCGCGCAGTGCGTCGAGGGCATCGAGGCGGGCGCGGTCTTCGTCAACGCCATGGTGGCCTCCATGCCCGAGCTGCCCTTCGGCGGCATCAAGAAGTCGGGCTACGGGCGCGAGCTCTCGGAGCTGGGCCTCAAGGAGTTCACCAACGCCAAGACCGTCTACGTCGCCTGACCCGCCCCACCGGCCGCCCATCGACCGCACGATCGGCCGCCCCATCGACCTCATTGACCTATCTCGATCACGCCGCCACCACGCCGTTGCGGCCCGAGGTGGCGCGGCCATGGCGGCGGTGCACGACCGGCGCCGTCCTCGGCAATCCCACCGGCAGCCACCCGCCGGCCCAGCGGGCCCGTCGCCTGCTCGAGGAGGCCCGCGACGAGGTGGCCGCCTTCCTCGGCCGCGACCCCGGCGACATCGTCTTCACCTCCGGCGGCACCGAGTCGGCCAACCTGGCCCTTCTGGGGCCCGCCGAGGCGGCCCGCCAGGAGCGGGGTGAGGCGGTGCTCCTCTATTCCGCCGTCGAGCACCCGGCCGTGCGCGAGGCGGCCCGGGCCGCGGCCAAAGCCGGCCTCGATACCCGTGAGCTCCCCGTCGACCCCTCCGGCATCGTCGACCCCGACGCGCTGGCCCGCACGCTGTCGTCGCGGGTGACGAGCGTGGCCATCATGACGGCCAACAACGAGACGGGCGTGATCCAGCCGCTGGCCGACCTCATAGAGACGATCCACCGCCGCGCCCCCAACGCGTACGTGTTCACCGACGCCGTGCAGGCCGCGCCCTACCTCGACCTGGCCGAGGTCACCGCCGGCGCCGACATGGTCTCGCTCAGCGCGCACAAGGTCGGGGGTCCCGTCGGCGTCGGGCGCGCTCGCCGTCGCCGGCCGTGTCGTCCTCGAGCCGCGCCAGTACGGGGGCGGGCAGGAACGCGAGCGGCGGAGCGGCACCCAGGACGTGGCGGGCGCGGTCGGGCTGGCCACGGCGCTCCGCCTGGTGGCGGCCGAGCGCGCCACGGCGGGGCCGCGGGTGGCCGCACTTGCGCGACCGCCTGCGCGACGGGCTGCTCGCCGCGGTCGAGGGCGCCTACCGCACGGTCGCCGGCCGCCGCCGGCGTCGAGGTGCTCCCGGGCCACCTGCACCTGTGCGTCCCGGGCGTCGAGCGCGAGGAGCTCCTGGTGGCGCTGGGGGAGCAGGACGTCTGCGTCTCCGGCGGGTCGTCGTGCGCCAGCGGGGCGCTCCAGCCCAGCCACGTCCTCGAGCGCCATGGGGGTCGCCCCGGAGCTGGCGGCGGGTGCGCTCCGCTTCACGCTGGGCTACGGCACGACGGAGGCCGACGTCGACCGCGCCCTCGACGTCGTCCCGGCCGTGGTCGCCGCCCTGCGCCAAGACGCTGACCCGAGCCGGCCGAGACCGCCGAGCCCCGTCGGCCCGGTGGCACACTGGTCCCATGCGGGTGCTCGTAGCCATGTCGGGAGGCGTCGACTCCTCCGTGGCGGCGGCGCTCCTGGTGGAGCAGGGCCACGAGGTGGTCGGCGCCACGCTCAAGCTGTGGGGCGGGCCGTCCGATTCGGGCTGCTGCTCGGTCGCCGACGTCGAGGACGCCCGCCGGGTGGCCCAGCAGCTCGGCATCACCCACCACGTCTTCAACCTGACCGAGGAGTTCGACCGCAACGTCGTGGCGCCCTATGTGGGGGAGCACGCGTCGGGGCGGACGCCGAATCCGTGCATTGAGTGCAACCGCACCATGAAGTTCGATCGGCTGCTGCACCGGGCCGACCGGCTCGGCTTCGACCGCCTGGCCACGGGCCACCACGCCCGCGTCGGCGGCCACCGCCGACGCCCGCCGCCTGGCAGCTGCGCCGCGGTGCCGACCCCGACAAGGACCAGTCCTACGTGCTGTCGATGCTCGGGCAGGACGCGTCTGTCCCGGGTGGTCTTCCCCGTGGGCGACATGACCAAGGACGAGGTGCGGGCCCACGCCCACCGTCTCGGGCTGCGCACGGCGGGCAAGCCCGACAGCCAGGACGTGTGCTTCATCGGCAGCGCCGAGGGCCGCGAGGGGTTCTTGTCCGGGCGGGTCGAGCTGCACCCCGCCGAGGTGGTGGACGGCGAAGGCCGCCCGGCCGGCTCCGTCAGTGCGGTCGAGCTCGTCACGGTGGGGCAGCGGCGCGGCATGGGCCACGGCAGCGACGGCAAGCGGCGCTACGTGACGCACGTCGACGTGGCGGCGCGGCGGGTGGTCGTCGGCAGCGCGGACGAGGTCCTGCGCACGTCGGTGGTGCTGGCCGGGCCGTCGCTGACCTGGGTCGACCAGCCGCTCGCCCCGGGTGCCCGGGCGGTGGCGCAGGTCAGCGCGCACGGGCGCCCCGTGCCGTGCACCGTGGAGATGGAGCGCGGACGGCATGGAGGTCCGCTTCGACGACCCGCAGCGCCCCGTGGCGCCGGGCCAGACGGTGGCGCTCTACGACGCGCTCGATCCGGACGCCGTGGTGGGCGCCGGCATCGCCGCCTGATGGCGACGGGGCACCAGGCGACGATCCCGAAGAAGGCGGCGGAGCGGGCCGCGGAGCTGCGCGCCCAGATCGTCCACAACAACGAGCTGTACAACGTGCTCGATGCGCCCGAGATCCCCGACGCCGAATACGACCTCCTCGTCGTGGAGCTGCGGCAGCTCGAGGCGGACTATCCCGCGCTGGCGACACCCGACTCGCCGACGCACACCGTGGGCGCCGCGCCGTCGGGCCTGTTCCAGGAGGTGCGCCACCGGGTCCCGATGATGAGCCTCGACAACGCGTTCAGCGAGGACGAGCTGCGGGCCTGGGCGGAGCGGCTGCGCCGCCAGGCTGCCCGATCTCGACCTCGAGACGCTGGCCTTCTCGTGCGAGCCCAAGGTCGACGGCGTGGCCATGTCGCTGACCTACGAGAGGGGCCGCTTCGTCCAGGCGGCCACCCGGGGCGACGGCGTCACCGGCGAGGACGTGACGGCCAACATCGCCACCGTCAAGGACGTGCCCAAGGAGCTGGCCAAGGCGGGCGGCCCCTATCCCGACGTGCTCGAGGTGCGCGGCGAGATCTACATGCCCGTCAACGAGTTCGAGGCCATGAACAAGCGCCAGGCCGAGCTCGGGCGAGCGCCTCTTCGTCAACCCCCGCAACTCGGCCGCCGGCGCGCTGCGCCAGAAGGACCCGACCGTCACGGCGCAGCGGCCGCTGCACTTCTGGGCCTACGCGCTCGGCGACGTCCAGTCGGGCGCCGGACTGCCAGCGAGACCGCCAGCGCCAGCAGCGAGGTCATATGGCCGGCGGCCACGCAGACCGACACCCTGGCCCAGCTCAAGAAGGCCGGCTTCCCGGTCAGCCCCGACGCCCGCCGCATCGTCGGCATGACCGCCGTGGTCGCCCGCTGCGAGGAGCTGGCCGAGCTGCGCCACGGCCTCGCCTACGAGATAGACGGCGTGGTCACCAAGGTCGACGAGGTCGCTCTCCGGGACGTGTTCGGCGCCACCTCGCGGGCCCCCCGCTGGGCCATCGCCTTCAAGTTCCCGCCCGAGGAGCGCACGACCAGGCTCGTCGACATCATGGTCTCCATCGGCCGCACGGGCCGGGCCACGCCCTTCGCCCGCCTCGAGCCCGTCTTCGTCGGCGGCTCCACCGTCGGCGTGGCCACGCTGCACAACGAGGACCAGGTGGCGGCCAAGGACGTCCGCCCGGGCGACCTCGTCATCGTGCGCAAGGCCGGCGACGTCATACCCGAGGTCGTCGGCCCGGTGCGCGAGGGCCCGGGCGTGCCCAAGCGGCGCAAGCCGAAGTGGAAGTTCCCGAGCTCGTGCCCGTCGTGCGGCCAGCCGCTGGTGCGCCTCCCCGGCGAGAGCGACACCTACTGCACCAACATCGACTGCCCGGCGCAGCGGGTGCAGCGCATTTCGCACTACGCGTCCGCGCTCGGCCATGGACATTGAGGGGCTCGGCGAGGAGCGCGTCCTCCAGCTCGTCGGCGGCCGGCCTCATCAACGACGCCGCCGATCTCTACGATCTGACTGCGGAGCAGCTCGCCGCCCTGGACCGCTTCGGCGCCCTCTCGGCGGCCAACTTGGTGGCGGGCATCGATGCCTCGCGCACACAGCCTTTGAGCCGGCTGCTGGTCGCGTTGGGCATCCGGCACGTGGGGCCGACGGGCGCCCGGGCCGTGGCCCGCGCCTTCGGGACGCTCGAGGCGATTGCGGCGGCGATCGGTCGAGGAGCTGGCCGCGGTCGACGGCGTGGGCGGGATCATCGCGGCCAGCCTGGCCGAGTTCCTCTCGGCCGACACCAATGTGGCCGTGGTCGAGCGCCTGCGCCGGGCCGGGGTGTCGATGGAGGAGCCGGGTGCGGCCGCCGGGGCGATGGTGGGGCAGCCGGGGCGGCGGCCCTCCCACAGACCCTGGACGGCAAGACGGTGGTGGTCACCGGCGCGGTCCCGGACTACACCCGGGAGGGGGCCGAGGAGGCGATCATGGCGCGGGGCGGCAAGTCGCCGGGGAGCGTGTCGAAGAAGACCTTCGTGCTCGTGGTGGGTGAGTCTCCGGGTGCCAGCAAGCTGAAGAAGGCGGAGGACCTCGGCATCCCGCAGCTCGACGCCGCATCGTTCCAGGCGTTGCTCGATACCGGTGAACTGCCCTCATGAGCACGACCGTTGCTGGTGGAGGGGTGTCCACCGGACTGCGTGCCCGGGGTCGGTAGCCTGAGTGCGCCCCGATGCCCCTGATTTCTGACTCCATCGGCCGGGTCCTTGGGAAGCGGTACCGGCTGCTCTCCGCTTTGGGCACCGGCGCATCCGCCCACGTCTACCTGGCCGAGGACGTGTCGCTGCAACGCCATGTCGCGGTCAAGGTGCTCCAACCCGGGTTGGCCACCGACGAGGCCTTCCTGAAGCGCTTCCGGGCCGAGGCCCGGTCGGTGGCCTCCCTGAACCACCCGCACGTGCTGCGCGTCTTCGACTGGGGTGATGACACGGACGGGCCGTACCTGGTCCTGGAGTATCTCGGTGGCGGGTCGTTGCGTGATCTGTTGGATCGTGACATCCGGTTGTCTCTGCCCCAGGCGGCGCAGCTGGGGACCGAGGTGGCGCAGGGTCTGGCCTACGCGCACCTGCGCGGCTTGGTGCACCGGGACATCAAGCCCGCCAACCTGCTCTTCGACGAGGAGGGCCGGGTGCGGGTGGCCGACTTCGGCGTGGCCCGCGCGCTGGCGGAGGCGGCCTGGACCGAGCCGGCCGGAGCGATGGTGGGGACCGCTCGGTATATCTCGCCCGAGGCGGCCGAGGGGAAGCCGGTCGACGGCCGGGCCGACGTCTACTCGCTGGCGCTGGTCCTCTACGAGGCCGTGACGGGTGTCGTGCCCTTCGTGACCGACACCACCATGGGGACGCTGGCCGCCCGCATCGGCCAACCCCTGCCGCACAACGACCTGCTGGGCCCGCTCGATGACGTGCTGGCCCGTGCCGCCGCCCCCGACGTGGCCGCCCGGCTCGACGCGGCCGGATTGGCGGCCCGGCTGGGCGCGCTGGCCGCCGCACTGCCGACACCCTCGGCCTTGCCGCTGGTCACGCCCAAGCTCGAGGACTCCACCCCGATCAACGGCTTCCGTGCGCCCGGGGTGTCGGAGCTGACCGACTCGGGTCTCACGCTGGCCGCGGGTGCTGCGGCCGGCGCGGCGGCGGGCTCGGCCGTCGGAGACGGCACGGCGATCGCGCCCGGGCTGGGTGCCGCCGCAGGGGCCCCGATCGGGACCAAGGCGGGCCCGGGCGAGCTCTTCGACGCCGAGCCGGGCGGGGGGTCGTCGTCGAAGCGCAAGCGCCGCCGTGACCAGGTCCTGAGCACGGGAGGCCCCTCGACGCCCATGAAGCCCCGGAGCAGCCGCAAGTGGTGGTGGATCGGCGGGGCGGTCGCTGCTGGCGGTGATTCTGGCTGCCGGGCTGGTGACCGCCTTCGCGACCAACGTGTTCACGCCGTCGCACCCGACGCCGACTGTGGTCAATATGACCTTGGCCGAGGCCCGGACGGCGGTGGCCAAGGTCCATATGAACCTGAAGGAGGGCGCACCGGTGACGTCGATCACCGTGGCCGCCGGCGACGTGGTGTCGCAGAGCCCGAAGCCGGGTGTCTCCCAGAAGGAGGGCTCGACGGTCAGCGTGGTGCTGTCGTCCGGGAAGCCGGACGTGACCGTGCCGTCGTTGTCCGGTATGACCTGCGCCCAGGCCGCCACGGCATTGCAGTCGGCGCACTTCGAGTCCGTCTGCGCGCCCGGGACCTACAGCAACACCGTGCCCTCCCAGGTGTTGGTGCTGTGGTCGATCAACGCGACGCAGAACCCGACGAAGGCGCCCTACGGGTCGACCATCACGCTTGTGCCCTCGCTCGGCCACGAGCCGGCGACCGTGCCGAGCATCCCGAACAGCTACTCGTTCCAGCAGGCCCAGGCGGCGTTGCAGGCGGTCGGCCTGACGGCGACGCAGAACAACGAGTCGAGCCCGACGGTGCCGTCGGGGCAGGTGATCTCGACGCAGCCGGCGAGCGGTCAGCCGGCACCGTACGGGTCGGCGGTGACGGTCAACGTCTCGACAGGACCTCCGACGACCACGGTCCCCAACGTCATCGGCGACTCGGTCGCGCAGGCCACCACCGCACTGCAGCAGCAGGGCCTGAGCGTGTCGGGGGTGTCGGGCAGCCCGAGCAACAACGTGAGCGGCACCCAGCCCTCGGTCGGGTCGACCGTGCCGACGGGCTCGTCGGTCCAGATCTTCACCCACTGAGCCGCCTCGCTCCCTGTCGTGGCGCTCCCGTTCGATCCCAACTGCGACCTCTGCGAGGCGGCGCGCCTGTCGGAGTGGCACCACGAGGACGACGTCTGCTGGGTGGCCGACTGCGAGGTGTGCGGCGTGCCCATGGTGGTGTGGAAGCACCACGGGCCGACGCCTCCCGAGAGCGACGTCGACCACATGGTGGCCCAGCTGACCCGGGTGGCCGATGCCCGTTTCGGCGAGGGTGAGTGGGCGGTCGACCGGGTCATGCGGCAGATCCCGAATCACTTTCACGCCCACGGGCGTGATCCGAACTGGTGGTTCCGCCTCCGCGGTCTGCGCTGACGACGACGTCATCGTGATGACCTCGTCATGAACGACGTCGCGATGCACGTCGGATCTCGGGATCGGACGAGAGGCGGGCTGAGGCCTCCACCTAGGGTGTCCCAGGTGGAGGAAGCCGGGGACGAACAGGCCGACGTCCTGCTGGACCCCAATTTCGACCCGGGCGGCGGCGCCATGGGGACGATGGGGGCGGACGGGTCCGTCGAGACGAACTGGTTCGCCCTGCTGCACCGCCGGGTCACGGACCGGGCCGTCCGCAGCCCCCGCTACCAGTGGTGGGCCCTGGTCGCCCTCCTGGCCGGGCTGCTCTCCCTCAATATCACCTTCACCGTCTTCGTCGTGGCGCTGCCCACGGTGAAGGCGGACTTCAACACGAACTTCTCGGTGCTGGCGTGGGCCTCGACGGGCCCGCTCCTGGCCTTCGGCGTGGCGGCTCCCTTCTTCGGGAAGGCGGGGGACCTCTTCGGCCACCGTCGGCTCTACCAGTTCGGCCTACTCGGGGCGATGGTCAGCGCCATCCTCACGGCCACGGCACCCGACGTCGGGATGCTCTTGTTCGCCCGGGCCCTCGACGGCGTGCAGGGGGCGGCGACCGGCACGGCGTCGATGGCGATCATCTTGGAGCTGTTCTCGCGTCAGGACCGGGTCAAGGCGCTGGGGTGGTGGTCGCTGGTGGGCGCCGGCGGCCCGGTGCTCGGCGTGACGCTGGGCTCGCCGGTGATCCAGTACTTCGGCTGGCGGACGCTGTTCTGGGGGCAGCTGGTGCTCCTGGTCATCGCCTCGGCCGTGGTCGCCCTCCTCTTGCCGTCGGACCGGCGATCACGTTCACGTCACGGCGATGATGTCGGCGGCCGATGACGGGGCAGCGGCGGACGGTCCCGGCGACGGCGGCGGCGACGGCGGCGACGGCCGCCCGGCGTGTGGGACGGCATGGACTGGGTGGGGATCTGGAGCCTGGCCGGGTCCGTGACGGCGGCGATGCTCGTGCTGAGCATCGGGCCCATTGTCGGCTGGACGTCGCCGGCGGTGATCACGTCGGGGGTGGTGGCGGTCGTGCTCGGCCTTCCTGTTCGTCCGCCAGCAGCTGACGTTCGCCACGCCCGCTCGTCCCGACCACGTACTGGCGCCGCCGAAACTTCATGTTCCCCATGGGGACGAAGGCGTTCTCGAGCTTCGCCTACTTCGGTGGCTTCTTCCTGTTCCCGCTGCTCATGGAGCAGGTGTACGGCTACAGCGTGTCCCAGGTCGGGTTCATCTCGGTGGCCCGGCCGCTCCTCTTCGCCATCAGCGCGCCCATTGCGGGCTATATGACGGTGCGGACGGGGGAGCGGACGGCGACGCTCTTCGGCGCCGGTTCGCTGTTCGTCTCCATGATCCTGTTCGCCACCCTCAGCCCTTCCGCCGGGCTGTTCATCATTCTGGTTGCGCTGGCCCTCTCCGGTCTCGGAATGGGCGTCTCCATGCCAGCGACGTCCGCCACCATGTCCAACGAGCTGGCGGCGTCGGAGTACGGGGTCATGAGCGCGGCGCAGCTACTGGCCACCCAGGTCGGGGAAGTGGCGGGGATCCAGGCCGTGCTGACGATTCAGGAGTCGATCGCCCGACGATCCGGCCTCGGCAATGTGCACCACAGCCCGGCCCTGCTCCACAGCTTCGCGGTGCCGTTCTGGGTCTGCGCCGGCGTCGCCGCCGGTGCGGTGTTCTGCGGGCTCTTCATCCGGTCGCTGCCCCGCGACGCACGGGCGGCGCAGCAGCTGGCCGGATACGGGCTGACCGGCCGGATCGGCTACTCGGTGATGTCGCGCAGTTTGGCGGCCATCTCGGCGGCGTTGGGGTCGCCCGCCGCCGGCGCCGCCTGGAGGGCCATCAGCTTGGCCATGTCGCCCTCGACGCGGACCTTGCCGGCCATGAAGGCCTGCATGCCGGCCTGGGGATTGCCCTCAATGAGGATGGCCTTGGCCGTGTCGTAGTCCACGGTGACCTTGAGGTCCTGCGTCTCGAGATGTCCGGTGTCGAGGACGAGCTCGCCGCTCGAGGTGTCCATGTGGGCGAGGATGTCCTCGTCCGAGAAGGGGACCGCGGTCACCACCAGGTTCATGCGAACGGCATGAGGGACCGGGGCGGTCTTGCCCTCGTACTCGGCGCGGATCTTCCGGGCCTCGTCCAGCCACTCATCGCTCAGGAACGGGTACGACGGCATTGCGGTGCTCCTTCGTGTTGTTCGGTCTGGGTCGTGGTGCAGGACCTCGCTCGCCCCGCCCGGGCCATCTGGCCGCCGGAACCCTACTCGTCTCGCCGGTAGGCTGCCCCACTGTGGCCGCCTCCATAATCCCCGGTGCAGAGCCGTATTCCGCCAGTGGTGACACCCGCGGTGCATTGGTGCTGCACGGGTTCACCGGCAACCCGCAGTCGATGCGCGGGCTCGCACTGGCGCTCGCCGATGCCGGGTTCTCGGTCGAGATGCCGCTGCTCCCCGGTCATGGCACGCAGATAGAGGACATGCTCGAGACCCGCTGGGAGGACTGGTCCGCCGCAGCCGAAACCGCCTACACGGAACTGGCGGCGCGCAGCGACGGCGTGGTCGTCGTCGGGCTCTCGATGGGCGGCATGTTGAGCGTGTGGCTGGCCGAGCATCACCCCGAGATCGCCGCCATCGCGGTGGTGAACCCGCTGCTCTCGCCACCCGACGCCGACACGCTCGGCTTCATTCAGGCCATGATCGACGGTGGCGACGAGGTGGCGCCGGGCATCGGGTCCGACATCGCAATGGAGGGCGCGGTCGAGGCCGCCTATCCCGGCCTCCCGCTCAAGGCCACGCTCTCGCTGTTCGCCGCGGCGGCCGAGGTGGAGGCCGATCTCGAGTCGGTGACCTGTCCCGTCCTCGTCTTCACGAGTGTGCAGGACCACGTGGTCGATCCGGTCTCGAGCGAGAAGCTGGTGGCCCGGGCCAAGGGACCCGTGGAGCAGGTGATGCTGGAGCGGAGCTTCCATGTGGCCACACTGGATTGGGACAAAGACGAGATTGAGGCGCGCACGGTCGAGTTCCTGACCGGCGTGCTGCCGCCCCGCTCGTGACGGATCGCGCCGAGCTGAGCCGTGAGGACGTCGTGCACGTTGCCCGCCTGGCCCGGCTCGACCTGAGCGAAGAGGAGGTGGACCTCTTCACGGCGCAGCTGCGGACCGTGCTCGACCACGCAGCCGATGTGGCGTCGCTCGACCTGTCGCACCTGGAGCCGTCGTCGCATCCGATTGCCCTGCAGAACGTGCTGCGGGCCGACGAGCCCCGTCCGAGCCTGGACCGGGAGGAGGTGCTGGCTGTCGGCGCCGGCAGTGGAGGACCACCGCTTCCGGGTGCCACGCATCGGCGGCGAGGCGCCATGACGCACGGCGGTGACGCTGGCGGCGCAGGTCCGCGCCGGTGAGCGGTCGGCCCGCGACGTCGTCGACGAGGCGCTGGCGACCGTGGCGGCGGGCGACGGCGAGTACCACGCGTTCCTCAGCCTCTTGAGCGACGAGGCGCGGGCCGGGGCAGACGCCGTCGACGCGGCGGTGGCAGCGGGCCGGGACCCGGGCCCGCTGGCCGGCGTGCCGGTGGCGCTGAAGGACAATCTCTGCACGCGGGGCGCGGTGACGACGTGCGGGTCGAAGATCCTGCAGGGTTGGCGCCCGCCCTATGACGCCACCGTGGTGGAGGCACTTCGCCGGGCGGGGGCCATCGCGTTGGGCAAGACGAACATGGACGAGTTCGCCATGGGCAGCTCGACGGAGAACTCAGCCTTCGGGCCGACCCGCAACCCGCGCCAGACCGACAAGGTGCCCGGTGGCAGCAGCGGCGGGTCCGCGGCGGCGGTGGCGGCGGGGTTCACCCCGCTCGGCCTCGGTTCGGACACCGGGGGGTCCATCCGTCAGCCGGCTGCCTTGTGCGGGGTGGTCGGGATGAAACCCACCTACGGACGCGTGTCCCGGTACGGGTTGGTCGCCTTCGCCAGTTCGCTCGATCAAATCGGCCCGTTCGCCACGACCGTCGAGGACGCCGCGCTGCTGTTCGACGTCCTGGCGGGCCACGACCCGCTCGACAGCACCTCGTTGCCCTCGGTGCCGGAGCCGACGCTGGCGACGTTGCACGACGGGGTCGAGGGCATCCGGGTCGGGCTCTGTCGTGATCTCGTCGACGGGTGCGCACCCGACGTGGTGGCCCGAGTGCGAGAGGCCGCCGATGCGTTGGCGGGCGCCGGCGCCAAGGTCGAAGAGGTCTCGGTGCCCGAGTTCGGGTACGGGCTGTCGGCCTATTACCTGATCGCGCCGGCCGAGGCGTCGTCGAACCTCGCCCGCTACGACGGGGTGCGCTATGGGTTGCGTGTGGACGGGGAGGACGCGGCAGCCATGAACACGGCGACGCGCACGGCGGGGTTCGGGGCGGAGGTCAAGCGCAGGATCATGCTGGGGACGTATGCCTTGTCGGCTGGCTACTACGACGCCTACTACGCGGAGGCACAGCGGGTCCGGACCTTGGTCATGCAGGCGTTCGACCGGGCGTACTCGTCCTATGACGTCCTGTTGGGCGCCACGGCGCCGACGACGGCGTTCGACTTGGGAGCCAAGGTGGACGATCCGATGGCGATGTACATGAATGACGTCTGCACCATTCCGTCGAACCTCTCGGGGCATCCGGCGGTCTCGGTGCCCTTCGGCACCGGTATCGACGGGCTCCCGGTGGGCGTGCAGGTGCTGGCGCCGGCGTTGCAGGAGGCGCTGCTGTTCCGGGTGGCCCAGGTCGTGGAGGCGCTGGCGCCGTGACCACCGACTGGGAGATGGTGATCGGGCTCGAGGTGCACTGCGAGCTCCAGACCACGACGAAGCTGTTCTGCGGCTGTCGCAACGCGTTCGGTGACGAGCCGAACGTGAACATCTGCCCCACGTGCCTCGGGCTGCCGGGCTCGTTGCCGGTGCTCAACGAGCAAGCGGTCGAGTTCGCCATGCGCATCGGCGCCGCCCTGCACTGCGAGATCCTGCCCTCGGTGTTCGCCCGGAAGAACTACTTCTATCCGGACCAGGCGAAGGACTATCAGATCAGCCAATATGACCTCCCGCTGAACGCCAATGGGTGGCTCGAGCTCCCCGACGGGTTCAGGGTGGGCGTGACGCGAGCCCACATGGAGGAGGACACCGGGAAGCTCACCCACATCGGGGCGAGCGGCCGCATCAATGCGGCGCTGCACGCACTGGTCGACTACAACCGCTCGGGCGTCCCGCTGGTCGAGATCGTGAGCGAGCCCGATATCCGCACGGTGGCCCAGGCGAGGGCCTACGCCAGCGAGCTGCGGGGGATCCTGATCGCGACCGGTGCATCCGACGGGCGCATGGAGGAGGGGTCCATGCGGGTGGACGCCAACGTCTCGGTCCGACCCGCGGGCACTGACGCCTTCGGCACCCGCTGCGAGATCAAGAACTTGAACTCACTGCGCTCGCTGGGACGGGCGATCGAGTACGAAGCGACCCGCCAGATCGCCCTCCTCGAGTCCGGGGGCACGGTGATCCAAGAGACCCGGCACTGGGACGAGTCGGCCGGTCGCACCGATTCGATGCGCTCCAAAGAGGAGGCCAACGACTACCGCTACTTCCCCGAGCCCGACCTGGTTCCCTTGGCACCCGACGCGGCATGGCAGGAGAAGGTGCGGGCCAGGCCTCGGCGCCATGCCGGCGGACCGCCGGGCTGTCCTCGCGTCCGCCCTCGGTGGGGCGCCGACGGACGCCGAGAAGGACCAGATCCATGCGGTCGTCGACCTGGGTCTCGACGGTCTGGTGACGGCGGCCGCCGACTCGGGCGTGCCCGTCACCCTGGCCTTGGCCCGGGCCGCCAACGAGGTCGCCGCCCAGAGTGAGGCCGGCCTGCACTTGGACTCCAATGCGTTTGCCACCACGCTCACGTTGGAGTCGGGGGGTCAGCTCTCGGCCACGCAATCCAAAGCGGTGCTCGGTGCGCTGCTCGAGCGGGGCGAGGGAGACCCGGCCGCCATCGCCAAGGAGATGGGATTCGAGGCGCTCAGCTCCGACACCTTGGGTGGTGTGCTCGACGACGTCATTGCCGCCCATGCTGACGAGTGGGCGCGTTTCGTCGACGGTGACGACAAGCTCATGGGGTTCTTCACCGGTGCAGTCATGAAGGCGACCTCGGGGAAGGCGAACGGCCAGAACGTGGCAGCGGAACTGCGCAGCCGACGAGGCTGATACTCGTCCGACCGGGCGATGCGCCGGCCGGACAGGACTCGAGTCCAGGCGGGGGAGGGGCGCGAGAGCATGAGGCGGCCGGTCGGGCCGACGACGGTGAGCTCCTCATTGGCGTTCCCGGACATGGACCAGCCGTTGCTGTGCACCAGATGATGGTGGTGCAGGCAGATGAGACACGAGGTTGTCGATGTCGGTGCGTCCCCTCGGTTTCCACGGGACGATGTGATGCACGTTGGTGAACGTCACGCTGGTACAACCGGGAAACCGACAGTCGCGGTCTCGCCGCATCACCTCGCGACGCTGGGCATCAGTGGGCTCTCGCCGGGCCCGGCCCTCGTACATCGTGTGCCCGACGTCGTCGTCGACCGCGACGGCGACGGTGGCGTCGCAGGCGATCCGCTGCACCGTCTCGGATCGATCAGGCCGCCCCGCTCGAGTTCGCCGGCGAGCTCGGTCGGTTCGACCGAATCGTCGACGAGTGCGTCCAGTGGGACGTGGACGACGACGAGTTGCGGGCTTGACGTCGCGGCCTCGGCGGACCCGCCGAGGAGCGAGGAGTGGATCGAGCTCGAAGAACCCATCGCAGAGTCGATGGTCCCATGGCGTCTCGCCGTCGGTCGGGACCTGTCGGGCGCGGGCCTCGAGGCAGGTCTTGGTCTCGGCGTAGGACTCGGCCGGGAGCTGGGCGGTCACGGTGCGGAACTGGTCGTTGAAGCGGAGAAAGCGACGATCCTGATCGGACTTGGCGGGCGGCGGGAGTCCTGAGTCTCCTCGGTCATGCGGGCGACCTCGGCCAGTTCGCGGACCGAGTGTTGCCTTCGCCTGGTCCCGGAGCTGGCGGTCGGTCTCCGGCGTCGCAACTGCGGCGACCGTCCTTCACCTTGTCGAAGGACAGTTCACCGGCGCACAAGGACCCGATCAGCTCCGGAATGTCCCAGGCCTTCTCGCCCAGACGCGTGAGCGCCCGTGCGGTCGACCGGGCGACGCCGAAGCGTTCGACGGCCCACGCTTCGGTTGATGTGGCACCCTCGTCCCGGAACGCCTGGCGCCGGTCGACCTCCCCCAAGTCGACGACGACCCGACCAATGGCGGCAGCGATCTGTTGGAAGCCCTCGTCGAGACGCGCTCGGAGTTCTTCGTTCGACAGAGCGGCCGACGCGGCTGATGATGTCCAGCGCCGGATCGGCTGTGATCGGCGGTCGCCTCGGGCATCGAGATGAGAACGGTCCCCGCCGATGTCGGACAGTCCATCTCTTTGGCTCCGCGTCGGTGCGGCCATGCGATTGTCGTCGGGCGGCGTGGAGCGCGAGAGTGGACGTTGATGGGCGAACAGCAGCCGGGCGGCCCGGAGCAAGCAGCACCGAGGTTCGATCGCGCCTTCTGGGACGAGCGGTGGTCCGAGGTGCTGCGCGAGCACGGCAGCACAGATAGCGCAACGGCCAGCAAGTGCATATGTGACCGCGACAGCCGGTGACCTTCCGCCCGGCCGCGCCCTCGATGCGGGATGTGGTCACGGCTCAGAGGCGCTCTGGCTCGCGGCGCACGGATGGCAGGTCACCGCGGTGGACTTCTCTGCGACGGCGCTCGCTCACGGTCGGTCGACGGCAGCGGCCCTCGGGCCGGCGTTGCCGAGCGCATCGATTGGGTGGAGAGTGACCTGGCGCGGTGGAGTCCGGAGGCCAGCCTCTACGACCTCGTCATCAGCTTGTACGTCCATATGGCGGGTCCGGTGGAGGAATGGGTGTCGCGACTGGCGAGCGGGGTGGCCCCGGGCGGGAGCCCTGTTGCTGGTCGGCCACCTCCCGATCGATCCAACGACCGGCGCCGAGACGCCTGCAGCCGGCCAGATTCAGGTGAGCGTCGAGGCTGCCCTGACAGTCCTCGACCCTCGACGCTGGGAGGTATCGATTGCCGAGGAGCGACCGAGAGCCCAGGCGGGGTCGGGCTTCGACGCCGTGATCTGCGCACGCCGCCGAGCCTGATCAGCTCGGCTCGGCGGCGTGCGCAGAGCTACTCGATCACTCCCACCATGTAGCGATCGAGGGTGGGACCGGCCCAGCGGGCGATGTCCTCCGGCGTCGTGGTGGAGATCGGCGGCACCCGCAGGATGTAGCGGATGAAGGCGAGGCCCATCAGCTGCGACGAGACGAGCGCACGTCGTTGGCGAGTCATGTCGTCGCTCTCACCGTCGATGACCGGGCTCTTCTCCCAGATCCGCTCGGACGACGAACTCGCGCATCGCGTCGGCCACGCTGGCCGATGCCGCCATTCCCGCGACACAGGAGGCGAATGAAGAGCCCGTTCCTTCAGCGTGGTCCCACATCGTGAGGAATCCCGTGATGACCATCGTCCCTGGGCTCGTGGCCGACGACGAGCTGTCGGGGTGCTCGTGCATCGGGATGACGCGGGGGTCGAAAGGCAGGGCCATGGCGGCCACGAAGAGGCTGGCCTTTCCGTCGAAGTAATGGTGGACGAGGGCCGGGTCCACCTCGGCCTCCCGGGCCACGGCCCGCAGGCTTGCCCCTTCGTAGCCCTTGGCTGCGAAGACGCGCTTGGCCGCCTCGACGATCTGGCTCTTGGTGTCGACGTTGCCCGGCCTGCGGCCGGCCGCGGCGGCGCTCAGCGAAGGATCCCCCTGAGGGGAGAAAGATTCCCCCGGAGGGGTATTCACCAGCGGGGAATTCTGTGTTACAACTCATCAATGATGAATCTTACAGGCGAACGGGCGGTGCAGGCCGGAAACGCGGAGGACCAGCCCGCCGAAACCGTCCTGGGGCGGCTGGCCGGCGCCTGTTACGACCGCCGCCGGACCGTCCTGGTCCTGTGGATCCTGGCCATCATCGGCGTCACGGTCGTCGCCCAGATGGTGGGCACGCACTTCGAGAACCGGTTCACGGCGGGAACACCCCGTCGCAGCAGGCGACGAACATCTTGCAGGAGCGGTTCCCGTCGAAGTCGGGTGACACCGCGGACGTCGTCTTCCATACGACGGCGCCCATCACCGGCGCGGCGAACGAGGCGGCCATCGGCAGGGTGGTGGCCAGCCTGGAGCCGCTGCCCTATGTGCAGAGCGTGACCAGCCCGTTCTCGGCCGCCGGCGCGCACCAGATCGCCGGGCCGGGCAAGGGCAACATCGCGTTCGCCCAGATCCAGTTCACGACCGACACCGCCGACATCCCCACCGCCGCCGTGAAGAGCGTGATCACGACGGCGCAGGCCGCCGCGCACGCCGGATTCCAGGTCGAGCTCGGCGGCAGTCCGATCAGCGCCGCCGCCACGGCGGCCCCCGGTCCCAGCGAGGGCATCGGCATCACCGCCGCCATCCTCATCATGTTGCTCGCCTTCGGGTCGGTGGTGGCCATGGGCCTCCCCGTCATCACGGCGTTGGCCGGGCTCGGCATCGGCGTCGCGCTGCTGGAGCTCCTCACCCACGTCCTGACGGTCCCGAACTTCTCGCCCGAGATGGCCGCCATGATCGGCATCGGGGTCGGCATCGACTACGCCCTCTTCATCGTCACCCGCTACCGGCAGGGCATCTTCGAAGGGCGGGACCCCCGCAATGCCGTCGTGACATCCCTTATGACCTCGGGCGGTCGGTCCTCTTCGCCGGCAGCACCGTGGTCATCTCGCTCTTCGGCCTCTACCTCATAGGGCAGGCCTACATGATCGGGTTGGCCACGGCATGCATCGCCGCCGTCCTGATGGTGCTCATCGCGGCCCTCACGTTGCTGCCCGCCATGCTCGGCTTCGCCGGCAACGCCATCGACAAGCTGCACCTGCCCCGCCTGCTTGCAGACCGGCGGTCCGCCGCCCGAGAACGGCTTCTGGTACCGCTGGAGCCGGTTCGTGCAGCGACGGGCGTGGGTCACCGGCATCGTGGCCGTGCTCATTTTGGTGGCCCTCGCCCTGCCGCTGTTCAGCATGCGCCTCGCCTTCACCGACGCCGGCAACGACCCGACGTCGCTGACCACGCGCCAGGCCTACGACCTCCTGGCGCAGGGGTTCGGCCCCGGCTTCAACGGACCGCTCGTCATCGCGGCCGACATGCACGGCCCCACCGACGAGGCCAGGGCCACGGTCGACCGGCTGCAGCAGACGGATCACGGCGCACCACGACGGCATCGCGTTCGTGACCCCGCCGGAATTCAATCGGAGCAGTACCGGGGCGGTCATCATCGTGTATCCGACGACGTCGCCGCAGTCGTCCCAGACCGAGGCGCTGGTCCAGACGCTGCGCAACGACGTCATACCGCCGGTGGTCGGCGGGACGGGCGTGGACGCGCAGGTGGGCGGGCAGACGGCGGCCAGCATCGATGCCGCCAACTTCCTGGGGCACCGGCTCTTCATCGTGATCGGCGCCGTGCTGCTGTTGTCGTTCGTGTTGCTCATGGTCGTGTTCCGCTCGCTGGTGCTGCCCCTGAAGGCGGTGATCATGAACCTGCTCAGCGTCGGCGCCGCGTACGGCGTGATGGTGGCGGTGTTCCAGTGGGGCTGGGCCGGGCGCATCATCGGCATCGGCGAGACGGGGCCGATCGACCCCTGGATCCCCGTGGCGCTGTTCGTCGTGCTGTTCGGCCTCTCCATGGATTATGAGGTCTTCCTGCTGTCGCGCATCCGGGAGGAGTGGCTGCGCACCCGCGACAACTCGCTCGCCGTGGCGGACGGGCTCGCGGTGACCGGGCGGATCATCACGGCGGCAGCGGCCATCATGTTCTGCGTCTTCGCCTCGTTCGTGATCAAGGACCCGCTGCACATCCTCAAGGTCTTCGGGCTGGGGCTGGCCACGGCCGTGCTGGTCGACGCCACCATTGTGCGCATGATGCTGGTCCCGTCGATCATGGAGCTGCTGGGCCCGGTCAACTGGTGGATGCCGCGCTGGATGGACCGCTCCATCCCCACCATCGGCGTGGAGGTGACGCCCGAGCCCGTCCTGTCGCCCGCCTGACGGCGCCGACCCCGTCGTACCGCCGCCCATCGCTGTCCCGGGGCGACCCGTATGCTGGGCGCCCATGAAATCGGAGCAGGACGGGGCATCTCGCACGCTGGTGTCCATCAACCCGGGGCGCGACGTGCAGCGGGTCGGCACGGCCAACTTCCTGGGTGAAGACGTCCAGAAGATCCACGACCCCGTGTGGGCCGTCATCGGCAACCTCGGCGACAGCCAGTGCTATCTCGGCGTCACGGCCAAGGTGCAGGCCGTGCAGGCAGGCGCTCCACCGCCGCATCGTAGAGGACGACCTGGCAGTCCGGCTGATCGCTCCGGCATTCACGCTCGGCGTGTCGGACGGGCAGCTCAACGGCACGCCGCAGATGCGGTTCTCGCTCATCGGGAGAGAGCTCGTCCACGATGTCGCCGACGTCCACCTGGCCGCCAACGGCGTCGCCGGCCTCATCGCCGTCGTCGCATGTGACAAGCCGCCCGTGGGGACGCTCGCCGCCGTCCTGGAGAACGACACGCCCGCGGTCATACTGTCCGACGGCTCCATCCACCCCGGGATCGACCCCGAGACGGGCCAGCCCATCGACCTCGTCTCGGCCTTCCAGATGGCGGACCAGCCCGACGAGGTGCGGACGACGCTACGCGCTTGCACGCCTGCCCCGGCCAGGGCAGCTGCGGCGGCATGTTCACCTACAACACCATGCAGACGTTCATCGCCGTCCTGGGCCTCGAGCCGCTGCACATGGTGTCTCCGGCGTCGGACGACCCGCGCCGTATCGACCAGTTCCCCGACGAGATGGTCGATTGCCTCCTCACCATGACCGCCCGGGGCATTCAGCCCAGCGACATCGTCACGCCGGCCTCGCTCAGAAACGCGGTGACTGTCGCCATCGCCATGGGCGGCTCCACCAACGTCGTCCTGCACAGCGTCGAGATCGCCCGCGCCGCCGGCATCGACCTCTGGGCCGACTCGATGAGCCAGGAGGACTTCAACGCGTTGGCCCGACGGCTGCCGGTGCTCGTCAACATGCGGCCGTTCGGCGCGTACTCCATGGTGGACGTGGAGGCCGCGGGCGGGCTGCAGGTCATCGTCAAGGAGCTCCTCGAGGCCGACTTCCTCGACGGCGAGCGCCATGACCTGTACCGGCGAGACACTGGCCGAACAGGTCGCCCGGCTGGCGCCGCCGGCGCCCGACCACGAGGTCATCTACAGCGTCGAGAAGCCGTTCAAGGACACCGGCGGGCTGCGCTTGCTGCGGGGAAACCTCGCCCCCGACGGCGGGGCGATCCTGAAGCTCGCCGGCGTCGAGGGCGGCGTCCAGAACGGCGTCTTCACCGGTCGGGCCCGGGTCTTCAACGGCGAGCGGGACCTCATAGACGAGCTCGACCAGCACCCCGAGGACTTCTCAGGACAACGAGATGGTGGTCATCCGCTACGCCGGCCCCCGGGGCGCCCCGGGCATGCCGGAGCTGCTCGACCCCACCTCGCGCATCACCGCGCTTGTGCCGCCAGCGCAGCATCACCATCGCCCTGATGACCGACGCCCGCTTCTCGGGCGGATCCGTCGGGCTGGTCATCGGTCACGTGGCGCCCGAGGCCTTCCTCGGGGGGCCCATCGCGCTCGTGGAGGACGGGGACACCATCGTGGTCGACGTCAACACGGACCGTATCGACTGCCCGCAGCTGGCCGACCCCGGGGAGATGGATCGGCGGGCGGCGGCGTGGCGGGCGGCGGCCGAGGCCAACGGCGGGGTGCACCCCGACGTGACGCCGGTGACCGACCGGGTCCTGGCCAGGATGCGGGCCACGGCGCTCCCGGCCCTCCTCGGCGGTGGCATGGCGACGACATGATCGGGAGCCCGCCGGGAAGGCCCGGGGTTGTCTCAGGGCGGCAGCCATGCCACAATGTGCAGGTCATGCAGGCACGCAGCTTCCGGCCCGAGATTCTGGTACTCGTAACGTAGGCACGCGCCCTCAATCGGAACGCGTGCCCTACGACCTCCCGAACCGGGGGGTCTTTTCAATTTCCGGAACTATTCGCAGCCGCACCAACACCAACACCAACGCCGGCAGTAAGGGGAGTCATATGAAGATGACCGGGGCCCAGGCCCTCATAAAGAGCCTCGAGATGCAGGGGGTCGACGTCATGTTCGGCCTGCCCGGCGGCGCCATCCTGCCCGTCTACGACCCCATCATCGACTCGTCGATCCGCCACATCCTGGTGCGCCACGAGCAGGGCGCCGGCCACATGGCCGAGGGCTACGCCATGGCGACCGGGCGGCCCGGCGTGGCCATGGTGACCAGCGGGCCGGGCGCCACCAACATCGTGACGCCGCTCGCCAACGCCTACATGGACTCGACGCCGCTGATCGTGGTGTCGGGCCAGGTGGCCACTGCGTCCATCGGCACCGACGCCTTCCAGGAGTGCGACATCACCGGCGTCACCATGGGGATCACCAAGCACAACTGGCTCATCAAGGACGTCGACGACATCCCGAGGGTGGTCGCCGCCGCCTTCCACGTTGCGACGACCGGGCGGCCGGGCCCTGTCCTGATCGACCTGCCCAAGGACATCTCGAACGCCACCATGGAGTGGTACTGGCCGTCGTCGGTCGACGAGCTCGACCTGCCGGGCTACCACCCGGTGACGTTCGGCGACCCCATCCTGATCGGGCAGGCCGTCGAACTGATCGCGCGGGCGCACCGGCCCGTCTTCTATGTCGGCGGCGGGGTGCTGAAGGCCCGGGCCGCCGAGGGGTTGCGGGTGTTGGCGGAGCGGACCGGGATCCCGGTGGTGACCACCTTGATGGCGCGAGGCGCCTTCCCCGACTCGCACCCCCAGGCGCTCGGCATGCCCGGCATGCACGGGCACTACACCGCGGTCACC
The DNA here is from genome assembly GCA_963794875.1 of uncultured Acidimicrobiaceae bacterium. Classification (GTDB taxonomy): domain Bacteria; phylum Actinomycetota; class Acidimicrobiia; order Acidimicrobiales; family RAAP-2; genus Bog-473. Next base: position 567,456 of record CAWCFG010000013.1, on the reverse strand, counting down.
GCACTGCAGCGGAGCGACCTCCTGATCAGCCTCGGAGCCCGGTTCGACGACCGTGTCACCGGGAAGATCAGCGCCTTCGCACCGGACGCCAAGGTCATACACGTCGACATCGATCCCGCCGAGCTGGGCAAGGTCCGCATCCCTGACGTCGGCATCGCCGGCGACTGCCGCCAGGTCATAGAGGAGATGTTGTTGGCCATGGATGCCCAGGCCGAGCGCCCGGTGGTGCAGGACCTGGCGCCGTGGTGGCACCAGATCAACGAGTGGCGGGAGCGCTTCCCCCTCTATTACGAGGACGTCGAGGGCGGGGCGATCAAGCCGCAGAACGTCGTGGAGCAGCTCCGCGACGCCGCGCCGGTCGACACCGTGGTCGTCGCCGGCGTGGGCCAGCACCAAATGTGGGCCTCGCAGTACTGGCAGTTCGAGCACCCCTACACCTGGGTCAACTCGGGCGGCGCCGGCACCATGGGCTTCGCCGTGCCGGCCGCCATCGGGGCCAAGGTGGGCCGGCCGGACCGCACCGTGTGGGCCGTCGACGGCGACGGGTGCTTCCAAATGACGGCACAGGAGCTCGTCACCGCCAGCTCCGAGCAGATCCCGGTGAAGATCGCCATCTTGAACAACGCCTACCTGGGCATGGTGCGCCAGTGGCAGGAGATGTTCTACGGGGAGCGCTACTCGGAGGTCTACCTCTCGCCCGACCTGCCCGACTACGTCAAGTGGGCCGAGGCGATGGGGTGTGTGGGTATCAAGGCCGAGACGCCCGAGGACGTGGGTCCGGCCATTGAGAAGGCCAACTCCATCGACGACCGGCCCGTCGTGGTCGACTTCCGGACCGACGCCTTCGAGAAGGTGTACCCGATGGTGCCCGCCGGGTCGTCCAACGACGACATCGTCGTTCACCCCGACCAACTGGCCGCCCGGTGACGTCCGCTCCGCTGCACGCCATGACGCCCGCCGCCGGCCCCGGTCGGACCCCGGCGCCGGGTCAGCGCCACCACATCCTGTCGGTGCTCGTGGAGAACAAGGCCGGCGTCCTGGCCCGGGTGGCCGGGCTCTTCAGCCGCCGGGGCTTCAACATCTACTCGCTGGCCGTCGCCCCGACGGACGAAGACGAGCACTTCAGCCGCATCACGATTGTGGTCGACGTGGAGTCCGCGCCCCTGGAGCAGGTGATCATGCAGCTCGACAAGCTCATCAACGTCGTCTCCATCGACGAGCTCTCGCCGGCCGAAGCGGTGGAGCGCGAGCTGGTCCTGGTGACCGTCGCCGTCGGCCCGACCGAGCGCTCGCAGGTCATACAGCTCGTCGGCGTCTTCGGCGGCGAGGTGGTCAGCGTGGGTGCCGACCGCATCACCGTCATGCTGGCTGGCCGCCCCGAGAAGATCGACGACTTCGAGGGCCTGCTGGAGCACTACACCGTCGAGGAGCTCCAACGGACGGGGCGCGTCGCCCTGCCTAAGCTCGAACGCCACTGAGACCGCCAGATCCCGAACCACCACTGGACAGAGAGAAAGAGCCCACTGACATGGCCACGATGTACTACGAATCCGACGCAGACCCCACCCTGATCGCCGGCCGCAAGGTGGCCATCCTGGGCTACGGCTCGCAGGGGCATGCCCATGCGCAGAACCTGCGGGAGTCGGGGGTGGACGTGCGCGTCGCCCTGCGCGAGGGCAGCAGCTCCAAGCGGAAGGCGGAGGAGGCCGGGCTGCGCGTGCTGTCGCTGGCCGACGCCGCCGCCGAGGCCGACGTGATCATGATGCTGCTGCCCGACACCGAGCAGAAGGCCGCCTACGACGAGTTCGTGGCGCCGCACCTCAACGACGGCGACTGCCTGATGTTCGCTCACGGCTTCAACATCCGCTTCGGCCAGATCGTGCCGCCCCCGGGTGTCGACGTCACCATGGTGGCGCCCAAGGGGCCGGGTCACCTCGTCCGGCGCACCTACACCGAGGGCGGAGGGGTCCCGACGCTGATCGCCGTGCACCAGGACGCCACCGGCAAGGCGCGCCAGCTCGCGCTGTCGTACGCGCACGCCATCGGCTCCACCCGGGCGGGCGTGCTCGATACCACGTTCGACGAGGAGACCGAGACCGACCTCTTCGGTGAGCAGGTGGTGCTGTGCGGCGGCCTGACGGCGCTGGTGACGGCGGGGTTCGAGACGCTGGTGAACGCCGGCTACCAGCCCGAGTCCGCCTACTTCGAGTGCCTGCACGAGCTGAAGCTGATCGTCGACCTGATGTACGAGCAGGGGATCGCGGGCATGCGCTACTCCATCTCGGACACGGCCGAGTACGGCGACCTGACCCGCGGGCCGCGGGTCATCAACGAGGCCGTCCGCGCCGAGATGCAGACGATCCTCGACGAGATCCGCAGCGGCGCCTTCGCCGAGGAGTGGATCGCCGAGAACCGGGCGGGGCGCCCCCGCTTCGAGGCCCTGCGCAAGGAGGGCCAGGCCCACCAGATTGAGTCGGTTGGGCAGGAGCTGCGGGACATGATGCCGTTCATCTCGGCCGGCAAGACCAAGGTGCAGGACGCCTCGGGCGGCTGAACTGGGGATTCTCCCAGAGGTCTCCCGACGTTCCGGGCAGACCTTGACATGACATCACTTTGACATCATTATGACGTCATGAAGATGTCACTGGTGGTCGACGGGCTGCGTGCCGACGTGGTCGCGGTCGGCGAACTCGGGGACGAGATCGTGGCGGAGGTGGCCGAGCGGATTGCCGACCTCCTCGGCCGGTCGGTGCCCGGGCGCGTCCTCGATCTCCTGTCCGCTGCCGCCGCCGAGTTGACGGCCACGCTCCCGGACGGGCGCGTGGACATCCGGGTCGCGGGCGACGACGTCGATATGACCTACGTCGAAGACGACCCCGGGTCGGCCGACGCCGGTCGGGGACGGCGACGAGCTGTCGGCCCGCATCTCGCTCCGGCTCGGCGAGGGCCTCAAGTCCCGGCTCGAAGAGAGCGCGGCGGCCGAGGGGGTCTCGGTGAACACCTTCATCGTGCGCACGCTCGAGCGCGGCATGTCGAGCAACCGGGGCCGCAATGCCCGGGCGGGCAACCGCCTGCACGGCTACGGCACGACCTGAAGGGAGCATGAGGAGAATGGAAAAGACATTCGAGACCCCGGGAGGCGTACGCCTCTCCGTCGAGATCCATGCGGGCCTGGTGGCCGTGACCGCCACGGCAACGGACCGCACCGTCGTGTCGATCGAGGCGGACACGCCGGGGGCGGAGGACCTCGTCGAGAGGGCCGTCGTCGAGTGCCGGCCGTCGGGCAGCGACCATGTCGTCGAGGTCGACGCTGCCGCGCGTGTACGGCATGCGGCTCCTGCGCCGCAACGCCGTGACCGTCCGGGTCGAGGTGCCCGAAGGTGCCCTGGTCGCCGTGACCACGGCCTCGGCCGACGTCGAGATCAGCTGGGCGGGTGGGCGACGTGGACGTCAAGACGGCCAGCGGCAACGCCTCGATCGATGACGTCGGCGGCGGATGTGACGACCAAGACGGCCAGCGGCAACATCACCATCGGCAGGGTCGGCGGCGACATCCGGGCCGCGACGGTCTCGGGCGACCTCCGATGCTCGAGCGTGGCCGGCACCGCCCTCTTCACCGCCACGTCGGGCGATCTGGAGTTGGGGGCTGCCGGCAGCCCGGTCGAGGTCAAGGCAACGTCGGGCGACGTGCGCCTCGGGGAGTTGGCCGCGGGCGCCCGGGTGATGAACGTCTCGGGGAGCGTGCGTGTGCTCGCCCTGGGGGAGGGCACCCTGCGTGTCCGCTCGGTCTCGGGTGACGTGGCGGTCGGCGTGGTCAAGGGCGTCGACCTCCATGTGGACGTGGAGACCGCGTCGGGCATCGTCCATTCCGACATTCCCCTGACCGACGAACCCGTCGACGGCGCCCGTCCGGAGGCCCGGGTGGACCTGAGCGTCCGCAGCGTCTCGGGCAACGTCGAGATCGGCCGGGCGCTCGAGGACGTGGCCTGACATCGGGCCTATTCGAAGACGATCGGGAAGGCGTCGAGGTCGGCCATCATGTCGGCCACGGGCGTGGTGGGGCAGACCTCGACCGTGTTCCACTGCGACAGACCGCTGGCGTAGACCAGTTCGACCACCGCCTCAATGCTCGGTGCGTCGACCACCGACACCGTCCGGTGCCCGGGGTCGAGGTGGAGCGGGCCGCTGAGGAAGGTGATGTCCGCCTCGGAGGCGAGCTTGGGCAGGTCCTGGCCCAGGCCCTGAATGGCGCGGTTGCGACTCCGGCTGTTCGACGAGGGGCAGATGTCGGGCGAGTGGTCGGCGAGGATGACGTACTGGGGCATGGCGTGCTCCCTTCCTGAGGTGAGGCGATCATCATCCCGGTGACCGCTGTTGTCCACTGTCTCCGCGTGCGTGTCTTCAGTCGCGGTCGTGGTGGCACACGGCCTCGAGCATGATCCCGAACGGGTCGAGCCAGAACGTGGCGAAGTAGGGCGGCGGGTACTGCGGCCATTCCTGCGGCGCGTGGAGCACCGTGCTCCCGGCACTGCGCACGTGCGAGTGGACGGCCCGCACGGCGTCCCGGCTCGGGACGACGAAGGCGAGATGCTGCAAGCCGGTCGCCTCCCGCGTGTAGTCCCGGTCCTCGGTCGCCTCGTACAGGAAGAGGTAGGCCCCGCGCCGGCCCGCGGCCGGCATGAAGGCGAGGGCGTCCTCGGTCGTGAGGAACGGTTCGTAGTCGAGCAGCGGCATCAACGGGCCGTAGTAGGTCGCCGCTTCCCGCAGGTCCGGCACGTTGACGCCGAGATGGCCGAGCACCAGTCCATTCTTCCCCCGGCGCCGTCCGGGGCGCGCCCACCTGGGATTCACCTGAGTGCAGACTGGCGTCCGTGCCCCGCCCTCCCGCGGCCCTCCCCGTGCCTCTCTTCGTCATGGTGCTGGTGGTCGGTGCCGCCCTGGTCACGGGGCCGACGGCCGCCGCATCCAGCACCGCCACCACCGCCGCCACCGTTCCCGCACTTGCCGACCCTCGCCTCGCCCACATTCCGTGCCCCCAGCGACAGCGGGCATGGCACGGCCGCCGTCTCGGGCCGGATCAGCGCCCCAGGCGGGCCCTACCTCCACGACAGCCGGGGGCGGGTGGTCTTCTTCCACGGCGTCGACGCCGTCTACAAATACGCGCCCTACGAGCTGTATCCCGACGCCAACAAGCCCTGGAACCTCTCCACCGCGGACGCCTCGCTCATGGCCCGGCTCGGCTTCAACGTGGTCCGCCTCGGCATGACGTGGAGCGGGCTCGAGCCGGGCACGGCCCCGCCCAACGACCCGGCCATCTGCAAGGCCGGCGCGCCGACGGACCCCGGCCAGTTCAACCAGGCCGTCCTCAGCGGCTACATCGAGCGCCTCGCAAAGACGGTCGACCTGCTGGGTCGCTTCCACATCTACACGATCCTCGACATGCACCAGGACGTCTACAACGAGATGTTCGAGGGCGAGGGCGCGCCGAGTTGGGCCGTCTGCACCAACGGCGTGCCGAGCACCGATCCGCCGGGCCGCTGGTCGCTGGAGTACGGCACCAAAGCGGCCGGGATCGCCTTCAGTCACTTCTGGCACAACAACGTCCGGGGCGATCTGCAGGGCCAGTACGACGAGGTGTGGGGCGACGTGGCCAGGGCCTTCGCGGGCAACCGCTGGGTCCTCGGCTACGACCCCTTCAACGAGCCGTTCTCGACGTCGCTGATCCGGTTCGGCGACGAGCACTTCGATGCCCAGCTCGAGTGCTTCTACACGGGGACCGCGCACATCGGGGCGGCGTTGCACGGCGCCCCGCCGCTCCACTGCCCCACGGCGGACCCGGCCAACGGCGTCGTGCCGACCATCTTGGCCAATGACCCCGACCACCTCATCTTCGACGAGCCCGACAACTACGCCAACCGGGGCCTGCCGACCTACATCGGCCCGATGGACTTCCCCAACCTCGTCTACAACGTGCACGTCTACTGCGGCGCCCGCAGCCCGGTGACCGGGAACCCGACCGACATCGCGGCGTGCGCCGCCCAGGAGGAGCACTCGCTCGCCGTGCGGGCCTCGGACCGCCCCGAAATGGCTTCGGCGGCCCAGCCGAACGGACCGGCCTGGATGGTCACCGAGTTCGGCGCCAGCAGCGACCCCAAGCTCCTCGCCCCGATCACCGCCGCCCTCGACGCGCGTCAGGTCAGCTGGATCTACTGGGCCTGGAAGTACTACGACGATCCCACCGGGAGCGCCGACGAGTCCCTCGTCATGGCGAACGGGCGTCTGCGTTCGACCGCCGTACGTCCTCAGCCGCGCCTATCCGCAGGCAGTGGCCGGCATCCCGCTGCGGTTCTCCTTCTCACCGCAGTCCGATGTGTTCGACATGGCGTACGTTCCCAACCATCACGTCCACGCCCCGACGCTGATCTTCGTACCGACCCAGGTGCACTACCGCCACGGCTACTGCGCCCGGACGAGCGGAGCCAATGTGATGTCGGCCCGGGGGAGCGACCTGCTCGAGGTCCGGAACGACCGCACGGGAAGCCGCGTCACCGTGGAGGTCACGCCGGGGCGCTGCGTCACCGGCGGGTTCACCTCGACCCGGTCCTAGGGTGGGTGCCATGTGCCGAAACATCACCACCCTGCGCGGGCTCGAGCCCGTGGCGACACCTGAGGAGATCGAGGCGGCCGCGCGGCAGTACGTCCGCAAGGTCAGCGGCGTACAGAAGACGTCGGCCGAGACCGAGGCGGCATTCGAGCGCGCGGTGACCCAGGTCACCAAGGCGACCACGGCGCTCCTGGCCACCCTGCCGCCGCGCCGGCAGCCACCGCCGACCGAGCCGCCCCTCCGCCGGATCGCCGCCAGGGCCACCTCTACCAAGGTGACCGCCTCTTCGTCCTGACCCCAACCGGTCCTTGACAGGGTACATGCCTCTGCGGAAATATACCCAGCGTGCCCGTCATCTTTGAGATCCTGGCTGAAGAGAGCCGACGCCGCATCCTCGACCTGCTGGCCGAGGGGGAGCGGCCGGTGGGCGACCTCGTCGGTCTCCTGTCGCTCAGCCAGCCGGCGGTATCCAAGCACCTCAAGGTCCTGCGGGAGGCCGGCCTCGTCCAATCCCGTACGGACGCCCAGCGCCGGATCTACCGGGTGAGCCCCGAGCCGCTCCGAGAGGTCGACGAGTGGCTGGCGCCCTACCGCCGGCAATGGGCGGGCCACCTCAACGCGCTCGAGCGCCACCTCGAGATCATGGAAGCCGAGGAGTTGGAGGTCTGGGCGTGAGCGATGCAGCCGAGTTCGGCTCCCTCGAGCGTGCCGGCGACGTCTCGATCCTGCGGTACGAGCGCCGGCTGGCCCATCCCCGGGAGCGGGTCTGGCGGGCCATCACGGAGGACGCGGATCTCGCGGCCTGGTTCCCCACCACCGTGGAGGGGCCGCGGCGCACCGGGGCAGCGATCCACTTCTCGTTTCGCCAGGGAGAGGGGCAGTCCTTCGACGGCGAGATGCTGGCCTTCGTCCCCCCGTCCCTGATGGAGCTCCGCTGGGCCGACGACGTCCTCCGCTTCGAGCTGCAGCCCGACGGGGAGACTCGACCATCCTGCGCCTCATCGTCACCTTCCCCGAGCACGGGAAGGCGTCCCGCGACGCGGCCGGATGGCACGTGTGCCTGGAGCGGCTCGCCCTCGCCCTCGCCCTCGACGTCGCCGCCGACCTCGCCTGCGATGGTGACGGCACCGCCGACGAGCCGCCGTCGGACCCGGCCGAGCGCTGGCGTGTCGTCCACCGGGGGTACGTGGCGCGCTTCGGGCCGGAGGCCTCGGCCATCGGACCACCCCGGGAGTGGGAAGCGACGCACGGTCCGGTGGACGGGTAGCCCGAGCCGGAGGAGGCAGGAGCGGCCCGGCTGTGATCGCCCGGCGGATCCGGACGTGACCATTCGTCGCGTGGCGCCGCCTCTCCTGAGACTCGGGATCGTCGGCCACATGAGCATGCAAGGCAAGGTCGTCGTCATGACCGGAGCCAACGTCGGCATCGGGTTCGAGACGGCCGTCGGGGTGGCGTCGCAGGAGGCGACCACGGTGCTCGCCTGCCGCAACCAGGCCAAGGCGGAGGCGGCAGCCCACGAGGTCACCCAGCGGACCTGGAACGACGATGTCCACGTCGTGCCGCTCGATCTGTCCGACCTGGCATCGGTGCGCAAAGGCGGCCGAGGACATCCTGACCCGATGGGACCGCCTCGACGTGCTCGTCAACAACGCCGGCGGGACCTGGTCGGAGCGCCAGGAGACGGCGCAGGGCTTCGAGTACACCTTCGGCGTCAACCATCTCGGCCCCTTCTACCTGACCAATCTCCTCCTGCCCCGGCTGCAGACGACGGCGCCGTCCCGCGTCATCAACGTCACGTCGGTCGGCCACCACGCCGCGCTTCAAGCGGCATGCGCTTCGACGACCTCCAGAGCGAGAGCGGCTACGACGGCATGGAGGCCTACTGCCGCTCCAAGCTGGCCAACGTGCTGTTCACCCGGCAGCTGGCGAAACGCCTCGCCGGCGCCGGCGCCGACGCCGGCTCAGGACCGACGGCACCGTAACGCCGCCCACCCCGGACCGGTGCGCAGCAGCTTCGGCATGGACGGCGACCTGCACGGCTTCAGGCCTTCGGCCTGCGGCCGTCCGGCCCTTCGAAATCAGCCCCAAACGCGGCGCCAAGACCTCGCTCCATCTGGCCATGTCCCCCGACGTCGCCGACAAGGACCGGCGAGTACTGGGTCCGATCCAAGCCAGGTCACATGAGCCAGCACGCCCGCGACGACGAGGCGGCCCAGCGCCTGTGGGACGAGAGCGAGCGGCTGCTGGCCTCCGCCGGTTACGCCGTCACGCTGAATGGCGCACGCATCACGCATCACGGGTCTTCATCCGCCACGCCCCGATGGCGGTCCAGAACACGATCCAGCCCACGATCACCAACGACGACGCCAGGGTGGACTCGGGGATCAGCGGGTTGACGGCGGCGCCGCCGCCCCCGCCACCGCCGCTGAAGGGCGTCGGGAGACCCCCCGGCTCAATGTGGGCCATGGCCACGCCGACGATCCCCCGCTGGACGTTGAGCAGGTGCGAAATGATGTGGCGGCTGAAAATGGGCGTCAGGATCAGCTCCAGCACGATGAGGAGGATCACCGCCACCGTGCGCTGACCCATCAGCGAGGACAGCCCGAGGCCGACCATGAACCCGATGGTCGCCTCGAGCGCGATCCACAGCCCCACTTGGACCATCAGCGTCGTCGAGGGGACCAGGAAGTTCGAGTGGTAGTCCGCGTAGTCCTGGTTGGCGACCGAGACGGCGAACGCCCGGATCTGGGCCGGCGATTCCGCGGCGGGGACGGTGAACGTCCCCCCGCCCTTCGTCTGGATCACCGTCCCCGGCGGTGGACCGATCGATTGCCCGCCGCAGGTCACGTTCGGCGGCGGCCCGTTCAGCCCCGCACCCCCGTGGAAGTTGAAGTCGCAGATGACCTCGTCGGCATGCGACGCCGCCCAGCTGTCGAGGGCCGGACGCGACAGCCCGACGGGGACGTTGACGCCGTCGTAGTTGAGCTGCGTCGGCGCGGCGAACACGCAGACGGCGCAGACGATGGTGTAGCCGACCGCCACCATGGCGATGACGATGGCCAGCCCGGCCGGGATCCGCGCGAAGTACAGGGCGAGCCGGGAGCGGCCGGTGATCACCAGGTGGCGGAACATCCCCTCGCTGAGGTCGACCGACCCCGCGGTGCAGCCCACGACCGCCGCCACGACGAACCCGAACACGTACATGAAGCCGGCCACCAGCGTCGTGAAGATGCTGTAGCCGCCGGCGGGACCGTAGGACTTCGGCGCGACGGCGTGCGAAATCAGCCGCACCCCGAGGAACACGACCGGGATGCCGATGTTCACCGCAATGAGGGCGATCATCAGGCCGCGCCGCCGGCGCAACTCCATGCAGCGCGTGGTGACCATGCCCCAGGTCGGGATCCACGAGCCGCGGTGGTCGCCCCGCGGCTCTGCCGGGATCGGAGTGGGGGCGGGACCCGGTGCGCCCACGTCGGTGATGGTCGTCATTCGGCTTCCCCCAGACGCTTGGTGACCTCGAGGAACCACGACTCGAGCGAGGCCTGTATGTGCTGGAGCCGGAAGACCGAGATGCCCCCCTCGACGAGCAGTCGGTTGATCTCCGCGATGGCGTCACGGTCGGTGCCCTCGGGGAGCGAGATGGCGAGCCCGTCCGGTCCGGTCTGCACGTGGGCGCCGAAGGGCGTGGTCAGCAGCAGGCCGCCGGCCCGGTCGGGGTCCGAGCACTCGACCTGGACCTCGAAGGACGACCCGGCCAGCAGCTGGGAGATCGGGCCCTGACGGATGACCTTGCCCCGGTCGACGATGGCGACGGCGTCGCACGTGCGCTCGACCTCGTCGAGGAGATGGGACGACAGCACGACGGTGCGCCCCTCGGCCACGAGGGAGAGGATCATGTCGCGGATGTCGAGCATGCCGGCCGGGTCGAGGCCGTTCATGGGCTCGTCGAGGATGAGCAGCTGCGGATCCCCGAGAAGGCACGCGGCGACGCCGAGGCGCTGGCGCATGCCCATGGAGTACTTGGACACCTTGTCGTCGGCCCGATGGAGGATGCCGACGCGTTCGAGCGACGGGTCGATGCGGCCCTTCGCCGCCGGCTCACGTGCCGCGGCGAGGATCTGCAGGTTCTGGCGACCGGTCAGGTGGCCGTGGAAACGCGGCTCGTCCACGATCGCCCCGACCCGTGCCAACGCCACGTCACGGTGGCGGGGGACGGCGTGGCCGAGCAGGAACATGGTGCCGGCGTCCGCGTGGGTCAGGCCCAGCAGCACGCGGATCAGTGTCGTCTTGCCGGCACCGTTGGGGCCGAGATACCCGAAGGCGCAGCCGCGGGGAACCAGGAGTTCGACGTCGTTCACGGCGATGTTGGCGTCGAACCGCTTGGTGAGCCCGTGGGTCTCGACGGCCCATTGGCTCTCGCCTCTGAGCGGGGGTGGGGAGTCGGCCAAGGTTGTCGTTGTCATACGACCTGCCCTTCTCACGTGGAGGCGCGTCCAGGCCCCCCGTTCGGCCCCGTATACCCGGCATAGTACAGAGTGCACGCCGTTGCGGCCAGGGGGCTGTCACCCGTTCTTCTCGGGCTGGCCATGGCTAGGCGTCGCCAGTCGCCGAGCCGAGCGCCGGTGGCGACGCGCCTCAGTCGGCCAGTGCGCCCACCACGTGGGTGACGCAGGCGCACAACGACGCCACGTCGTCGGGCTCGATCGCCGGGAACATGGCGATCCGCAACTGGTTGCGCCCGAGCTTGCGATACGGCTCGGTGTCCACGATCCCGTTCGCCCGCAACACGGCGGCGACCGCCGCGGCGTCCACCGCGTCGACGAAGTCGATGGTGCCGACGACGTGGCTGCGATCGGCCGGGTTCTCCACGAAGGGCCGGGCGAAGCCGGACTGCTCGGCCCACGTGTAGAGGATCTCGGCGGAGCGGTCGCAGCGCGAGGCGGTCCATTCCAGGCCGCCGTTCTCGTTCATCCAGTCGAGCTGCTCGCCCAGCATGAAGATGGTGGCCAGCGCCGGCGTGTTGTAGGTCTGGTCCAGCACCGAGTTGTCCACCGCCGTCTTGAGGTCGAAGAAGGTGGGGATCCAGCGGCCGGAGGCGGCGATGCGCTCCACCCGCTCGAGCGCGGCCGGCGACATGAGGGCGATCCAGAGGCCGCCGTCACCGGCGAAGCACTTCTGCGGCGCCAGGTAGTAGGCGTCGAACTCGGCGGCATCGACCCGCAGCCCGCCGGCGCCCGATGTGGCGTCCACCGCGACCAATCCGCCACCGTCGGCGGGGGCGGCCGCACCCTGGGGCCGCCGGACAGGCATCGACACCCCGGTGGAGGTCTCGTTGTGGGTCAGGGCGTACAGGTCGACGGAGGGGTCGGCCACGGGCTTGGGATGGGTGCCGACCTCCGAGGTGATCACCTGCGGATCCTTCAGGTGCGGCGCCGCCTTGGCGCAGGCGGCGAACTTCGAGGAGAACTCGCCGAAGCTCAGGTGCTGGCTCTGCTCCTCGATCAGCCCGAAGGTGGCGGCGTCCCAGAAGCACGTCGTCCCGCCGTTGCCGAGGACGACCTCGTAGCCGTCGGGGAGCGAGAAGAGCTGGCGCATACCGGCGCGTACCCGGCCCACTTGCGACTTGACCGTCTTCTGGCGATGGCTGGTGCCCATGTAGGTCGTGGCCACGGCGGCGAGCGCGTCGACCTGGGCCGGGCGGACCTTCGAGGGGCCGGACCCGAAACGGCCGTCGGAGGGCAGCAATTCGGGCGGGATGGTGATGTCGGGGACGTCTGGCACGTATGAGATCATGGCATCCGTGACGACCACTCCTTCGACGACCGAGCTCCGCCGGATCTCTCGCCGGGCCGCCGCCGTGGCGCCCTCGGCCACTCTCGCCGTGGATGCGAAGGCCAAGGCGTTGCAGGCGGCAGGGGAGCACGTCATCGGCTTCGGCGCGGGCGAGCCGGATTTCCCCACGCCCGAGCACATCGTCGAGGCCGCCGTCGCCGCCTGCCGCGACAAGGCCAACCACCGTTACACCCCGACGGCCGGCATCCCGGCGCTGCGCGAGGCCATCGCGGCCAAGACCCTGCGCGACTCGGGCTACGAGGTGGCGGCCAACCAGGTGCTCGTCACCAACGGCGGCAAGCAGGCGGTCGCCAACGCGTTCGCCGTGCTGTGCGACCCGGGTGACGAGGTACTGGTGCTGGCGCCGTACTGGACGACGTACCCCGAATCGATCGCCCTGGCCGGCGGCACACCGGTCGTGGTGTCCTCGGACGAGACGACCGGCTTCCGCTCCTCGGTGGCCGACCTCGATGCGGCCTGGACACCCCGCACCAAGGCGCTCCTCTTCGTCTCCCCGTCCAACCCGACGGGCGCGGTCTACCCGCGCGAGGAGATCGAGGCCATCGGCCGCTGGGCGGTGGACAAGGGGATCTGGGTGCTGACCGACGAGATCTACGAGCATCTCGTCTACGGCGGCGCCGAGCACCACTCCATGCCCGTGGTCGTGCCCGAGCTGGCCGACCGCTGCCTGGTGGCCAACGGTGTGGCGAAGACCTACGCCATGACCGGCTGGCGCGTCGGGTGGCTCATCGGCCCGACGGACGCCATCGGTGCGGCGACCAACATCCAGAGCCACGAGACCTCCAACGTCGCCAACGTGTCGCAGCGCGCCGCGCTGGCCGCCGTCTCGGGCAACCTCGATGATGTCGCCATGATGCGCGACGCCTTCGACCGCCGGCGCCTGACCATCGTGTCGATGCTGAACGACATTCAGGGTGTCGAGTGCGTGGTGCCCGAGGGCGCGTTCTACGCCTATCCCTCGGTCAAGGGGTTGCTCGGACGAAGTCTCCGGGGACAACGTCCGGCGAGCAGCGCGGAGTTGGCCGAAATCTGCATCAACGAGGCCAAGGTGGCGGTGGTGCCCGGAGAGGCGTTCGGCGCGCCGGGCTTCTTCCGCATGTCCTACGCGCTGGGCGATGAGGACCTTGTCGAGGGTGTGCGCCGGTTGGCCGCGCTCTTCGGCGAGGCGCAAGACTGACCGACCTTCGGGCGGGGGGAGTGAGGAGACCACCGCGGTGGCACGGGTACTGGTAACGGAGAAGATCGCGCAGAGCGGGCTCGACCTGCTGGCCGAGGCGGGCCACGAGGTCGACGTGCAGGAAGGGCTGAGCCCCGAGCAGTTGCTCGGCGCGGTGGACGGGCGCGCACGCGCTGATCATCCGCTCTTCGACGCAGGTGACCGCAGAGGTGCTCACGGCCGGGACGTCGCTGGCCGTCGTGGGCCGCGCCGGCGTCGGGCTCGACAACGTCGACGTCGATGCGGCCACCCAGCGCGGCGTCATGGTGGTCAACGCGCCGACGTCGAACATCCTCTCGGTGGCCGAGCAGGCCATGGCCCTGCTGCTGGCGCAGGCCCGCAACATCCCCCAGGCGCACTCGGCGCTCGTCGCCGGGCGCTGGGAACGCTCGAAGTGGGAGGGCGTCGAGCTGCACGGCAAGGTGCTCGGGCGTGGTGGGACTGGGCCGGGCCGGCTCGCTGGTGGCCCAGCGCGCCCACGCCTTCGGCATGGAGCTCATCGGGTTCGACCCCTTCGTGTCCCACGAGCGGGCGCGGGCCATGGGGGTGCGCCTGGTCGGGATCGAGGAGCTGGTGGCCGAGGCCGACTTCGTCTCCATCCACACGCCCAAGACGCCGGAGACCATCGGGCTCTTCGGCCGCGATCTGCTCGCCAAGGCCAAGCCCGGCATCCGTATCGTGAACACGGCCCGGGGCGGCATCGTCGACGAGGAGGCGCTCGCCGACGCCATCCGCGACGGCATCGTGGCCGGTGCCGGTCTCGACGTGTTCGCCAAGGAGCCCTGCACCGAGTCGCCGCTGTTCGAGCTGCCGCAGGTCGTCGTCTCGCCGCACCTGGGGGCGTCGACCGAGGAGGCGCAGGACAAGGCCGGCGTCACCATCGCCGAGCAGGTGCTGCTGGCGTTCGCCGGCGACTTCGTGCCCTACGCCGTCAACGTGGCGGCACGCGACGTCACCGACACGGTGCGCGGCTTCATGGGGCTGGCCGAGCAGCTGGGGCGCTTCTTCGTCGGCCTGCACGACGGGCTGCCCGACGCCATCGACATGGAGTACCAGGGCGAGCTGGCTGCGGAGAGCACGGGCATCCTCACGCTGTCGGTGCTCAAGGGGATCTTCGGCGGTTCCACCGAGGTGCCGGTCTCCTACGTCAACGCCCCGCAGCTGGCCGAGCAGCGCGGCCTGCAGGTGCGCGAGTCGTCGACCGCCACCTCACACGACTACAAGTCGCTCATCACCCTGCGCTCGGGATCGCACTCGGTCGCCGGCACCATGATCACCGCCGGTCTGCACACCGAGCCGCGCATCGTCATCGTCGACGACCACCAGGTGGAGGTTCCGCCTTCCACCCACATGCTCGTCGTGCGCAACGACGACCGCCCGGGCGTGATCGGCATCGTCGGGACGGCGCTCGGGACGGCCGGCATCTCCATCTCGTCCATGGCGGTGGGCCCGAGCCCCGAGTCCTCGACGGCGATGATGGTGATCTCGACGACCACTGCAGCGTCCGACGCCGTGGTCGATCAGCTACGCGGCGACGACGGCATCCTCGACCTCCATCGCGTCACGCTGTAGTTCACCCCGTCACGCGAGCTCACGTACCGCGTCACGCCGGAGCTCACATACCGCGCGGTTCGTTTAGGACGCGGCGGGCTTGCGGGGACCGGGCCATGTGTCGAGGCTGCCGATGACGGGCTCACCCTTGTGCAGCTCCCGCCGCGGCGCCCGGTCGAGCAGGACGGCGCGCACCACCGCCAGTGCCCCCATGATCAGGGCGGCGCGGAACAGGGTCGAGAGCGAGCCGGCGCATCCGACCACGGTAGCGTGAGCGGCGATGGCCTCCCTGCAGCACGTCGCCCCGATCTTCCCCACGGCGGACATGGAGCGCATGCAGGCCCACTACGAGGCGCTCGGATTCAGCGTGACGTGCACGGCGGTGGCTACGGCACGGCGGCCCGGGACGGCATCCGCATCCACTTCAAGCTGGTGCCCGACATGAGCCCGGCGACTGAACGGGGCGCCGCCTACGTCGGCGTCGACGACGCCGACGCGCTGCATGCCGAGTGGCGGGCGGCGGCGGTGGGGGAGACCTCGGACCTGTTCGACCCCGGATTCGGCGTCCGTGAGGCGGCCCACACCGACGACGACGGGAACCTGCTGCGCTTCGGCTCTCCCGTAATGCCTTGACGTCCGCCCGCAACCGATGGGACGATTACACTCATGATGATGACGCTCCACCGCTTCCAGCCTGCTGCTTACCTGACGGCGAACGCCACATCGCGTTCGCTCGCAACCTCCTGTGCCGAAACGGCCAGGAGGTTTTTTGTTGGGCCGGCACCGGTCGGATCGATGGAGACCAAGGAAGAAGGGAAGACACTGATGGCTAAGGGACGGAAAGGGAGTGGTGACGACATGGAGCGGGGTCACCTGGCCCTGCCCTGCGATCCGTCACCCATGCCCTTCGACAAGTACCGCTCACACGTGCCGCTCGTGCTGCACGACCGCACCTGGGCTGACCGCCAGTTCACCCGGGCCCCCCGCTGGGCCAGCGTGGACCTGCGCGACGGGAACCAGGCGCTGATCGACCCGATGGACCCCGAGCGCAAGCTGGCGCTGTTCCAGACGCTGGTCGACGTGGGATTCAAGGAGATTGAGGTGGGTTTCCCCTCCGCGTCCCAGACCGACTACGACTTCCAGCGTCTCATCATCGACGAGAACCTGATCCCCGACGATGTCGAGATCCAGGTTCTCGTGCAGTGCCGGCGGGAGCTCATTGAGCGGACCTTCGAGTCGCTTGCCGGCGCACCGCGCGCCGTAGTGCACTTCTACAACTCGGTGTCCGAGTTGCAGCGGCGCGTCGTGTTCGGCCTCGACAAGGCGGGCATCGTCGACATAGCGGTCAACGCGGCGGAGCAGTGCAAAGAGTACGAGGCCCAGATGAACGGGACCGCCATCCGCTACGAGTACTCGCCCGAGAGCTTCACCGGGACGGAGCCGGAGTTCGCGGTCGAGATCTGCGAAGCGGTGATGGACGTCATTCAGCCGACCGTCGACGCGCCCATGATCCTCAACCTGCCGGCCACGGTCGAGATGTACAGCCCGAACGTCTACGCCGACGTGATCGAGTGGTTCGGCCGCACCATCAAGAACCGCGACGCCATCGTGCTCAGCCTGCACCCCCACAACGACCGCGGCACCGCCGTAGCGGCCGCCGAGCTGGCCGTGCTGGCGGGCGCCGACCGCGTCGAGGGCACGCTGTTCGGCAACGGCGAGCGCACCGGCAACGTCGACATCGTCACCCTGGCCATGAACCTGTTCTCGCAGGGCATCGACCCGGCGCTGGACTTCGGCGACATTGAGAAGGTGCGCCGGGTGGCCGAATACGCCACGCGCCTGCCGGTGCACCCGCGCCACCCCTACGCCGGCGACCTGGTGTACACCGCGTTCTCGGGCTCGCACCAGGACGCCATCAAGAAGGGGATGGCTGCCCTCGGGCAGGACTACGACGAGTGGGAGGTGCCGTACCTGCCCATCGACCCCAAGCACACCGGCCGCACCTACGAGGCGATCATTCAGGTGAACAGCCAGTCGGGCAAGGGCGGCGTGGCCTACCTGATGGACACCGACCACGGTCTCGACCTGCCGCGCCGGCTGCAGGTCGAGTTCTCCAAGCGCGTGCAGGAGATCACCGAGGCGAGCGGCACGGTCATCCCATCGGGCAAGATGCGCGATGTCTTCGAGGAGATCTATCTGCCCGAGGACGCGGGACTCCGGCTGATCACCAGCGAGGTTTCGACCGGGCAGGGACAGACCAGCGTCACCGCTCAGCTGTTGGTCGACGGCCAGCACCGGACGGTGACCGGTCAGGGCAACGGGCCGATCGACGCGCTGGTCACCGCATTGAAGTCGGACCTCGGTATTGTTCTGGAAGTGAAGGACTACTCCGAGCACGCCTTGACCGAGGGCTCGGGCGCGTCGGCGGTGGCGTACGTGGAGTGCGCCGGCGCCGACGGGTCGACCTGGTGGGGTGTCGGCCGCGACTCGTCCATCCTCGACGCCTCGCTGGGCGCCGTGGTCTCCGCGGCGAACAGGGCCCG
Source organism: uncultured Acidimicrobiaceae bacterium (assembly GCA_963794875.1). Lineage (GTDB taxonomy): Bacteria > Actinomycetota > Acidimicrobiia > Acidimicrobiales > RAAP-2 > Bog-473. Next base: position 549,689 of record CAWCFG010000013.1, on the reverse strand, counting down.
TCAGGGGTGATCCGCCCGGCGGTCGAGACGGACGTCCCCGAGTTGGTGGCCATGATCCGCGAGCTGGCGGATTTCGAGAATCTGTCGGACCAGGTCTCCATCACGGAGGATGACCTCGCCCGGACCCTGTTCGGGCCCGAGGCGATGGCACAGGATTGGGTGGTCGAGGACGGCGGGCGCCTGGTGGGCCACGCCCTCTGGTACCGGACGTTCTCGACCTTCCTGGGCCAGACGGGGATCTGGCTCGAGGACATCTACGTCCGCCCCGAGCACCGCCGGAAGGGCTACGCCACCCAGCTCCTGACGAAGCTGCGCCAGGAGACCGGGGGCCGCCTGGAGTGGGAGGTGCTCGAATGGAACGTCCCCGCGATGGACTTCTACGAGCGTCTGGGCGCCCGGCAGATGGCGGGCTGGACCCGCTACCGCTGGTTCGAGGGATAACTCCCGCTAATCTGTTGGAGAGATAGAAAGAATCTTCCCCAACTGCTTGACAGATCAGCCGTCCAAGCGCCACTCTGGCTGTGGGAAGAGTGACTCATGGAAGGAGCACCAATGCGTTTGCTCAAGGACGATCTGCCGCGAATTGGACCTGTTTTCCGAGGCCAGCCGGTCGGAGCTGACGGTCATTGCGCGCCAGCTGACGAGGCTGAAGGTGAAGGCCGGGCGGGTGCTCGTGCGTGAAGGCGGCATCGGCAACGAGTTCATGATCATGGTCAGCGGCATGGCCGAAGTGACCCAGGGTGGCCGCAGCATCGCCACGCTCGGCCGAGGCGACCTGGTGGGCGAAATGGCTCTCCAGCAGCCTTTCGGCTCGGGCCGGCGCAACGCCACGGTGACAGCGGTGACCGACTGTGAGATCTATGCAGGCTCGGCCAGCGAGTTCCGCCGCATTCTGGAGGCCGCCCCGTCGGTGGCGGAGAAGGTCCGGCAGACGATCGAGTCGAGGACGCTGATCGCGGCCTGAACGAACGTGGGATGGCGGGGCCGCTTGGCCTCGCCATCGCCGTGTGCTCTGTGTCCCGGCGGGCCAATTGCCTGTCGGTAACCATCCTGTTACGGTAACGAATGTGTTACCCGTTCCCGACGCCCTTCGCTATCGGCTGAGTTGATGCCGAGTGCCGACCCCTTCGACGCCTTAGGTGACCCGACGCGCCGCGAGATCCTGCGACTGCTGAGCGAGGGCGACAAGCCGGTCCACGAGATCGCCTCCGCGCTCCCCATCAGCCGTCCCGCGGTCTCGCGCCACCTCCGCTTGTTGAAGGATGCGGGCTTGGTAACCGAGCGGGCCGAGGGGAGCCGGAGGATCTACCAGCTGCAGGGCGGCGGCGTGCATGCCGTGCAGGACTACCTCGAAGGCGTGTGGGGCGAGGCAGCGGCGCGGTTCCGCCTCCTGGCCGAGAACACCACGCCCTCCCCGCAGCCGTGACGGCCTCGCTGCGTATCAGCATCGACGTCGACTGTCCGCCGGAGCACACGTTCAGTGTCTGGACGTCGAGGATCGGCAGTTGGTGGCCACGCGACCACACCGTGAGCGGCAACCCCGAGGAGGTCGTGCTCGAAGGTGGGCGCGGTGGACGGATCTACGAGCGCACGTCTGCGGGCGAGCAGCACCAGTGGGGCGAGGTCACGGTGTGGGAGCCCCCCCGTCGCCTGTCCTACCTGTGGCACATCGGCCGGTCTCGCGACACGGCCACCGAGGTCGACATCACCTTCGTCGGTGAGAGCGCGGCACGCGCACGCGGGTCGAGATCGAGCACAGCGGGTGGGAGGCGCTGGGCGACGAGGCCGACGCGTGGCGGGACAAGAACCGCGGCGGATGGGATGCGCTGCTGCCGCACTTCGCGGCGGCGGCAGAGGAAGGGAGCTGACGGATGGCGACAGGGAGCAAAGACGATCCCTGGGTGTTGAAGACCCCACCAGGGAGCTCGGAATATACGATTTATCAGGATAAACAAGCCGAACCACCCGTCCTGGTCTGCCAGGTGGGCTCGACGAAGCTCACCTATGACCTGCGGGCGATCCAGGACCTGCACTACTGGCTGTCCGAGCAGGGCGACTGGGTTCCCCTCGGGGCGGCAGACGAGAAGAAGGCGGCCGCGGACGGGACGGTGGAGGCGTGGGGTCGCTCTCCGGACAACCCGGTCGGCGGCTGGTACGGCCAGCGCAAGGGCTACCGGGGGCGCTTCGGCATGTACCTCCCGCCCCTCCTCGAGGAGCTGGGCCTGGCGGAAGTCACTCACGACGCGCGCAACAACCGCATGCGTGCGATTTGATCGCGCAGGAAGAGACAGAGGAGCAGCACCATGGCGACCACCACGAGAATGATCCGTTACCGCACCAAGCCCGAGCACGCCGACGAGAACGAGCGTCTGATCCGCGAGGTCTATGCCGAGCTGGCTGCAGAGGATCCCGACGGGCTGCGGTACGCGACGTTCCGTCTTGAGGACGGCGTGAGCTTCGTGCACGTCGCCGTCACCGACGACGAGCAGAACCCGCTGACGTCCTCGCCTGCGTTCGCGGCCTTCCAGGCCGACCTCGGCGAGCGCCTCGCCGAGGGCCCCAGCCCGGCCGAGGCCACGGTCATCGGGAATTTCGGTCTGCTGACGTAGCGAGAGCCCCCTCGGAGGGGTGTTGCCCGTCGGCCTTGCTGCCGTTGCCAGCCTCTTCGCTCTCGGACTCTCTCCTGATCCGGCCGCCGCTGCCGCGGCCACGCCCACGCCCGCCAGCCAGGGGCATGTGTCGATCAGCCCCTCCTGCTACGACGTGGGGTTCGGGTCGATCTTGGCCGTGCTGACCTCACCCCCTCGGGCCCGTCCAAGGGGCGTCGGGCAACCCGTCGGCTTGGGTGCAAGGCGCCCCTCCGAAAGGTTCCGGCTCGTACGGGGGACAGGTCTCCGTGACCCAGCCCACGGCCGCACGGGAGCACGTGTACCCCGGCACCTATGACGTGCAGCTCTCTCTGGCCACGCTCGACCAGAAAGAACGGGACATCCTGTCCGCGCTCTTGCGACGGGTGGTGGCGCTCTTCGACGGTAACGGTCGTGCGGCCGACGTCCGGCGATTCGCGGGTGGCGAGTACCTCGTCGCTCAGGCTCGAGCGGCCGCGTGAGTGCCGGCACGCCGGCCGAAGAAGGAGCCGTCTCCGAGGCTGATGCCGCTGGCGTAGTGGCTGGCCGCCAGGCTCGCGGCTGTCCGTCCCGCGGCGTAGAGGCCCGGGATGCCCCGACCGACGTCGTCGAGAGCGACCCCGTCGGTATCGGTAACGAGGCCGCCCAGCGTGAACGTCGCATAAATGGCGCCGTGATCGACGCGGAGGTCGATGGCGCCGATGCCGCTGGCCGGCGGCAGTCCAATGGGCTGCAAGAAGGGCGCCCGCTTGTGAAAATACGGGTCGTCGCCCCGGGCCACCGCCTCGTTGTAGTCGTGCACGGTGCGGGCCAGAGCGTCAGCTGGCACGCCGAGGTCGACGGCGAGTTCCTCTGGGGTCGCCGCGGCGAATGCGACGCGCAGGCCGAGGATATTGGGCTCGTGGATCACATCGTCTGTGATCATGTAGACGAATCCTTCTTGGTCGCGAAGGGCGTGCAGGCCGATGCGCCCCGTGTAGGTGTCCTCGTTGATGAATCGCTCGCCGTGGCGATTGATCAGAATCCCGCGAGCCAGCCGGTGCGGTGGCCCGAGGGGGAGCGCGCACTCGAAGGCCCCGAGTCGCTTGGTCGCGGCTCCGGCTCCGACGCCCATACGGATCCCACGGCCGTCGTCAGCCGGCGTACCGATGCGCCAGGCCGGATCCGGAATGTGGGCTGAGGGGCAGAGCTCCGCGACCATCGCGTCGTTGTGGATGAATCCTCCGTTGGCCAGGACCACCCCGCCCCGAGCCCGAATCTTGCGCGCGCCCTCGTCGGACTGCACCCGCACTCCGACGACCTCCCCGCCGTCGACGACGAGCGTCTCGGCCCGGGTGTCCACCACGATTCGCGCTCCGCTTGCCGAGACTGCGGCACCCAGGCGTTCCATGAGGAAGCCTCCGGCAGAATCGATGTACTGGGGCTTGTGTCCCCGCGGCACTGGGATCGCGATTTCGTCGTAGGGATAGGTGTCCTCGCCCCCGCTGAAGAGCAGTCCGGCATCATCGGCCGATTCGCGGTTCGGCTCTTCGCAGAACGCAGCCCGGAACGGCACGCCCACTGAGACCAGCCAATCAAAGTGGTCCGCCGACCTTTCGCAATAGACGTCGACGCGGTCGTCGTCCACCCCGGGTCCGAGCGCGGCGCGGAGGAACGCCGCCATGTTCTCCGGCGAATCGAGATAGCCGCAGTCTCGCTGGAGCGCCGTGCCGCCGCCCAGGTAGATCAGACCACCGGAGTTGGCCGATGTCCCGCCGGGCGTCACGCCACGTTCCACTGCCAAGACGTCGGCACCGGATCGACGCGCCGAGAGCACCGCCGACGAACCGGCCACGCCGAGGCCGACCACGACCACGTCGACGGTCTCGGCGAAGCGAACGTCACTGATTTCGAGAGCGGCGATGGACTCCATGTCGGCATTCTGGCCCGGACGGTCTCAACGCTGCGAGACGACACTCCTTCTGTGATGTGCGTCGACCTCCCGTCTTTCCTCCGAATGGCGTGGTCCGCTACCTCCCTAGACTGCGGCCATGACGCCCCCCACCCTCGCTCAACAGGAGCGCCAGACGCTCTGTGACCTCTTTGTCGAGCGTGGTGCGGACGCGCCGACCCTGTGTGAGGGGTGGCAGACCGCTGACCTCGCGGCACACCTCATCGTGCGTGAACGGCGACCCGACAGTGGACCTGGGCTGGTCTGGCCTCCGTTGGCCGGATACACGGAGAAGGTGCGGCAAGCAGCACGCGATCGCGCACCGTACGACGAGCTCGTCGCGACGGTGCGGCGCGGGCCTCCGCTCCTCCTCCGTCCCTTTGACGGAGCGATGAACACTGTGGAGTACTTCATCCACGTGGAGGACGTCCGTCGCGCCCAGGATGGCTGGGAGTCCCGGGAGATCTCGCCGGAGTTGGCGGATGCGCTGTGGGCGCGCGTCGGGGCCGGCGGCATGGCGAAGAAGGTCGGCGCCACCGTGGTGCTCACGTCGCCAGGCCGAGCCGAGAAGCGGAGCGGGACCGGGCCCACACTCACCGTGGCCGGAGACCCAGGCGAGCTCGCCATGTTCGGCGCTGGCCGGCAAGGGGCGGCCAATGTCGAAATAAGCGGCGACCCGGCCCTTGCGGACCAGCTGCGTTCCGCGGCGCTCGGCATCTGATTGCGAACGAACACGATCTCACGTCGTCGGCTGCGGCACAGGCCTGCGTATCCGAGGGGAGCGATCCAATGAGCCAACCAAGCGCGGCGGACGCGTTGACGAGGCTCGAGCCTCTCGTCGGTGCGTGGACGTTGGAGGCCTCGCCGCCGGGGGGTGAACCTTTGCCGGGCGGCGGACGATCGACCTTCGAGCGGCACCCCTCCGGCGCGCATCTGATGCAGCGGACGGTCGTCGAGGTGCCCGAGGCTCCTGACAGCCTCTCGATCATCGGATGCGATGCCGCCAACGGGGTACTCGGCGGACCGCGGGCGCCCAGTCCGTTGCACAAAGGCAGTCGAGGTCAGGCCGTGGAGATAGTGGTCCTCTAGCACGAGGAGCGCGATCGACGCAGCCAGTCCGGCCACCATCGGGACCATTCCCAACGCGATGCAGAGCCGTGGCAGCCGCGATCTCACGCGGATCAGAACGGGAGAGCACACACGAGGTGCTGCGAAACGATGCATCCGGGCTCACCGTGGCCCACCTCCACCGCGATCGACACCCAGCCAAGTCGGCTCCTTCGGTTGGGAGCCATGAGCGTCGCAGGATCCAACAGGGTGCCCGTCTGCGTTCCTCTGCAGGAAATGTGCCTACCATCAGGAGGCGGTCGAGATCGATCGCCACCGGCAAGGAGTTGCCTGCATGTTCGGTCGCCAGAGAAAGCAACCCGACGGCGAGGGAGCGCAGATTCCGGTCGACGCCACGCTGGAGAGCGATATCGCTCGAGTCGAACAGGCAGCCGCCGACTACCTCGAGCATCAGACCGATGCGACTCGGCACGGACTCCTCGAGGCGTTGGCGAAGCTCGATGACCAGACCGCTCTCGGCGACGCCTATGAAGGGTCGGTGATCGGCTCGGCCGCGTTGGGCTACGCGTCGAAGGGTGAGGTTCTGGGCGAGACGAGCCTTGACTCAGTCGTCGACGAGGTGCCGAATGCAGAGTTGCACGCGCAGTTTGCCCTCGTCAAGGCCGCCAAGGACGAGGTGCGTGGGCCGAACTCCGACACCCTTGTCTCCCTGCGATCCGCCCTGGCGAACCTGGCCGAGACCCGCAACGGGGGAGCCGCGCAGCCCTGAGCGGTCGCCATCGCTTGGCGGCGATCTCACCCGGGACGGCCATCCGATCCGCAGTCATGGCTGGCGCCGGCACATAGCCCGGAAAACTTCCAAGCGCGCTGTTCGGTGCCAGCGAGACGACGCTGACGCTGCCGACCCGGTGATCCGTTCTTGACGAATCACTTACCGTAAGTTAATACTTACGGTAAGTGAAAACTTACTCTGATGCCCTCAGCGCCCTCGGCGACCCGACCAGAAGGGCCATCTTCGAGCAACTCGGAGAGCGGCCGTCGGCCGTCGTCGACCTGGCGGCGCTCGTTCCGGTGAGCCGGCCGGCCGTCTCGCAGCACCTCAAGGTCCTCAAGGAGGCCGGCCTCGTCCACGACGTCCAGCTGGGGACACGGCGGATCTACAGCATCGACCCCGAGGGGATCGCCGCGCTGCGCGACTACCTGGACCGGTTCTGGCCCACGGCGCTGCACGCCTTCAAGAAGCGAGTTGAGGAGTTGCACGAGCATGAGGAGAAGGAATGACGGAGAGCCTGACCGCCGTGACCACGACCATCACTGTTGACGCGCCCATTGATGTTGCGTTCGGCGTCTTCACCGAGGACATAGGGAGCTGGTGGCCGCCGGATCACCACATTTTGCAAGCGCCGCTGGCGTCCATGGTGTTCGAGCCGCGGGCCGGTGGACGTGTCTACGACGTGGGAGAGGACGGGTCAGTGTGCCACTGGGCCCGGGTCCTCGTCCATGAGCCGCCGCATCGCCTCGTCTTCAGTTGGGACATCAGCCTGCAGTGGCAGATCGAGTCGGATCCTGATCGGACGAGCGAGGTCGAGGTCACCTTCATTCCGGAGGGCCCGAACCGCACGCGGGTCGAATTGGAGCACCGGAACTTGGATCGCCACGGCGAGGGCTGGGAGGGGATGCGCGCAGCGGTGGGCTCACCCGAGGGTTGGGGTACTGGACTGCGGCGCTTTGCTCGACACGTCGAGTACGCCGGTACGCGTGATCGGTGACGCCTGCGCACACCGCCACGAGGGTGTGACAGTTCAGCCGAACCCGCCGCTCGGGATGTACGGGCGAGGTGGGCCGTCCATGCCGCGCACCATGACCGGGCCGTAGGGTCGCAGCTCTATGCCGGCGGCCACGACCTCACGGACGGCCCACTGCTGAGCAGACGTGAGCCAGTTGACCTCGATCGTCTCGCCGGCCGGCGCTTCGGCCAACATGGTCCGCAGCACCAGTGCGGCCGACTCCTCCTGATGCGCGCCGAGCGTCACGATGCGCTCGTCCTTGACGACGGCGTAGGCCTGGTCCCCGTGTAACAGCAGTCGGTTCCCCGGTTGGGCCAGCATCGCCACGATGTCGACGGTGCGGACAGAGCCGCGCACAGCGCGATCGATGGCCGCGATCACCTGGAGCTCTCGTTCGCCGACCTGATCCGGCTCGTATCGGTCGATTTCGGGAGGACGTGTCACTGAGCGGGGCCGGATGGCGCCCCAGGCTGTCACGACCGGATGCAGGGTGAAGCCGAAGCCGGTGTAGAGAGCCATCGCCTTTGGGTCGCTCGAGCACTGAATGGTCCCAGGGCTCTGCGGGTCGCCGTGGGAGATGGCGAGCTTCAGCAATTCGCGGCCGACACCGCGACCTTGGCGCCCCGGTACCGTCCCCAGCTGCGACAGCATCCAGTAGTCCTCCCGTACGAAGGACTGCGACATGCCGACGATGGTGACGCCCTCCTCGGCCACCCACGATCCGCCCGGGTCGGTCGCGAGGAAGTGGCGGGTGCGGTCCTGCCGCCGCCGCTCGTCCTGAATCGAGTTGCCAGTGATGGGCAGACCCGCGTTGGCGGAAATGCCGAGCAGCCCGCTCTCGAATGCCGCGACGGCTGCAGGCACGTCGTCCTCCGTCATCTGCCGGAACGTCACCATGGCACGAGGCTCAGTTCAGGCCGAAGGCAGGAAAGCGGGCCGCCCGCGCTCGAACTCGGTGATCTTGTCGACGTGGCGGAGGGACAAGCCGATGTCGTCCCAGCCGTTGAGCAGGCGCTCGCGCGTGAACTCGTCCAGTGGGAAGGTGCCGCCCAGCCCGGCCGCCGGCGCTTCGATCGTGCCCCGTGCGACGTCGATCGTGATCTCGAGGGTGGGGTCAGCCGTCACCGCGTCGAGGAGGGCTCGGTCGAGCTCCTCGCTGACTTGGACGGGAAGCAGGCCCTGCTTGGTCGAGTTGTTGCGGAAGATGTCTGCGAAGCGCGACGAGACAACGGCCTGGAAGCCAAAGTCCGTCAGCGCCCACACGGCGTGCTCACGCGAGGATCCGGTGCCGAAGTTGTGGCCCGCCACCAAAATGGTCGCTCCGACGAACTCGGGGTTGTTGAGCACGAAGTCCCGGTCGTCACGCCATTCGGAGAAGAGGCCGGCGCCGAAGCCGGTCCGCTCCACCCGCTTGAGCCAGTCCGACGGGATGATCTGGTCGGTGTCGACGTCCGTGCGGTCGAGGGGCACCGCCCGTCCAGTCACGATAACGATGGGCTCCATCAGCGCAGGTCCTCCGGTGTGGCGAACGTCCCCGCCACCGCTGTGGCGGCCGCGACAGCGGGGGAGACGAGGTGCGTGCGACCACCGCGCCCTTGGCGACCCTCGAAGTTCCGGTTCGACGTCGAGGCACAGCGCTCGCCCACAGCCAGCTTGTCGGGGTTCATGGCCAGGCACATGGAACACCCGGGCTCGCGCCACTTGAAGCCGGCGGCGGTGAAGACCTTGTCCAGTCCCTCCGCCTCGGCTTGCGCCTTCACCCGGTGCGAGCCGGGTACCGCGAGGGCGCGCAGGCCCTGGTGGATCGTGCGCCCCTCGAGCACGGCGGCGGCAGCGCGGAAGTCCTCAATGCGTGCGTTCGTGCAGCTCCCCAAGAACACGGTGTCGACGCAGATCTCGCGTAGCGGCGTGCCGGCCTCGAGCCCCATGTAGGCCAGGGCCCGTGTCGCCGCCTCGCGGTCACCGGGATCGGCCATCGCTTCGGGGTCAGGCACGTTCGCCGAAATCGGGGCCACCTGGGCGGGGTTGGTGCCCCAGGTCACGTGGGGGGTGATGGCGGCCGCGTCGAGCACCACTTCCTTGTCGAATAGCGCGCCCTCGTCGGTGGGCAGGGTGCGCCAGTAGGCGACGGCGGCTTCCCACTCGGCCCCTTGCGGGGCGCGGTCGCGGTCCTTCAGGTAGGCGAACGTCGTCTCGTCGGGCGCCACGAGTCCCGCACGGGCGCCCCCCTCGATCGACATGTTGCAGAGCGTCATCCTGCCCTCCATGGACAGGCTCCGGATGGCCGAGCCCCGGTACTCAATGATGTGGCCGATGCCGCCACCGGTGCCGATGGTGCCGATGATGGCCAGCGCCACGTCCTTGGCGGTCACGCCGGGGGCGAGGTCGCCCTCCACCGTCACGGACATCGTTTTGGGCCGCACCTGCGACAACGTCTGCGTGGCCAGCACGTGTTCCACCTCGCTCGTGCCGATGCCGAAGGCGATCGCACCGAAGGCACCGTGTGTGGAGGTGTGGCTGTCCCCACAGACGATCGTCATGCCCGGCTGCGTCCAACCCTGCTCGGGGCCGATGATGTGGACGATGCCCTGGTTGGCGTGCCCCATCGGGTAGCAGGTGATGCCGAACTCCGCCGTGTTGTCGTCGAGGACCTTGAGCTGCTGGGCCGAGATCGGGTCGGCCACCGGCTTGTCGATATCGGTGGTCGGGACGTTGTGGTCTGCTGTCGCCACCGAGAGATCGGGCCGCCGTACCGCCCGCCCCGCCAGTCGAAGGCCGTCGAAGGCCTGGGGCGAGGTCACCTCGTGCAACAAGTGCAGGTCGATGAAGAGGAGGTCGGGCTCGTCCTTGGCGGCGTGGACGACGTGCGCGTCCCAGATCTTCTCCGTCAGGGTGCGCGGAGCCATCAGCGGTCGACCGCGGTGATGTGAACCTTGAGCATGCCGCCGGGCGCCTTGTACTCGACAGCGTCCCCCGAGCTGCGCCCGATGAGAACCTGGCCCAAGGGCGAGCTCGGCGAGACGACGGGGAGGTCGCCCTGGCGCTCCTCGATGGAGCCCACGAAGAACCGCTGCGTGTCGTCCTCGGCGTCACCGTCGTAGCGGAGGGTAACCGTGCTCCCCAGCGAAATAGACCCGTCGTCGGCGCCCGCCTCGTCGACGATCTCGACCTCCTTGAGCATCGCCTGCAGCTGGCGGACCCGCGACTCCATCTTCCCCTGGGCGTCCTTGGCCGCGTGGTAGTCGCCGTTCTCGCTCAAATCGCCCAGGGCCCGGGCCGTCTCAATGGCCTGGGCGATCTCGACCCGGCCGCGGGTGGTCAGGTCCTCCAGCTCGGCCACCAGGCGGTCGTAGGTGGCCTGGGTCAGCTTGGTCGTCTCGATCTGGTTGGGGGAAGCGTTGGTCACGGCGTGTCCTCCGGAAGGCGGTTGCGCGGGCTGTGCGGTGCACTGCGTCGGCGGCCACCAAGGCTAATCGCCCCCAGGTCGGCTGTCGGTCGCCCGATGCACCCTTGGTTGACGAGACGGCTCGGCTGCGAGAGACTGGAGTCGTCATGCGCCGCTCCGAGCACCTCGTAGGCATTATTCACTAGGCGCGCACTCTCCCCGCGCGCCGTCAAACCGTCCACAGCGTGGGCGGTTTTTCAATTCCCGGCTGAAACAGCCGTGCCGCGGGATCACGGGACGCATCACCACGCAGCGACAGACGAAAGGACCACAGGAGTGAACATGGGCAGCAGGCATCGGGTCGCCGTCATCGGCGGCGACGGCATCGGGCCGGAGGTCTGCGCCGAGGCGCTCAAGGTGGTGGCCGCAGCCGGCGTCGACCTCGACACCACAGAATTCGAGCTCGGCGCCGCTCGCTATTTGCGGGACGGCACCGTCCTGTCGGACGAGACCCTCGAGGAGCTCCGGGGCTACGACGCCATCCTCCTCGGCGCCGTTGGGCCGCCGGTCGGCGACACGACGGTCCCGCCGGGCACGCTCGAGCGTGGCCTCCTGCTCAAGCTCCGGTTCGAACTGGACCTCTACGTCAACCTGCGCCCGTTCAAGGGGGTGCCCGGATCCATCGCCGAAGGTGCCGATTTCGTGGTGATACGGGAAAACACCGAGGGGACCTATGCCGGCGAGGGCGGGTTCCTACGCAAGGGGACCCCGTACGAGGTGGCCACCCAAGGCTCAGTCAACACCCGCATGGGTGCCGAGCGTTGCGTGCGCTTCGCCTACGAGCTGGCCGGCCGCCGCAGCAACCGCCTCACGCTCGTGCACAAGACGAACGTGCTGACCTTCGCCGGCGACCTGTGGCACCGTACTGTCAGCGAGGTGGCCCCCGAGTACCCCGACGTCGCCTGGGACTACAACCACGTCGACGCCGCCTGCATCTACCTCGTGGAGCAGCCCAAGCGCTACGACGTCATCGTCACCGACAACCTCTTCGGCGACATCCTCACCGACCTCGCCGGCGCGGTGGCCGGTGGCATCGGGTTCGCGGCCTCCGCCAACCTCAACCCCGCCCGAACCGGCCCTTCTCTGTTCGAGCCCGTGCACGGGGCGGCCCACGACATCGCGGGCAAGGGCATCGCCAACCCGCTGGCCGCCATCCACTCCGCCGCGCTCATGCTCGACCATCTCGGTGAGAACGACGCCGCCGCGCGCATCCTCAAGGCGCTCGGCGCCCAGTCCGATTCCATGTCCACGCCGTCCACCTCCACCGAGGCGCTCTCCACCACCGCCGTGGGCGACGCCATCGCAGAAAGGCTCTAGCCCCATGCCCATCACACCAACCGAGAAGATCTGGATGGACGGCGAGCTCGTCGACTGGGCTGACGCCACGGTGCACGTGCTGACCCACACCATGCACTATGGGTCCGGGGTCTTCGAGGGGATCCGCGCCTATCCCACGAGCAGCGGCGTCGCCGTCTTCCGGTTGGGCGATCACATCCGCCGCCTGTTCGGCTCGGCCAAGATCTTTCTCATCGACGTCCCCTTTACCGTGGACGAGGTCATTGAGGCGTCGCGCGCCGTCGTGCGGGTCAACAAGCTGAACGATGGCTGCTACCTCCGTCCCCTGGTGTACCTCGGTTACGGCGAAATGGGCCTCAACCCGCTGCCATGCCCGGTCAACGTCTCGGTGGCCGCCTGGCCCTGGGGCACCTACCTGGGTGACGAGGGCATCGCCAACGGCGTGTCCTGCAAGATCAGCTCGTGGCGGCGCCACGACCCCAACGCAGTGCCGACGGCGGCCAAGGGCACCGGGATGTACGCCAACTCGTCCCTGGCCAAGGTGGAGGCACTGAACGCCGGCTACGACGAGGCCATTCTGCTGGCGCCCAACGGTGACGTGAGCGAGTGCACCGGCGAGAACATCTTCGTCGTGCGTGACGGTGTCCTCCTCACGCCCCCGACGTCCGATGCCGGGGCCCTCGACGGCATCACGCAAGACACGGTCAGGACGATCGCCCGCGACCTCGGCTACGAGGTCCGTCACGAGCCCATCATCCGGACGGACCTCTACCTGGCCGACGAGGCGTTCCTCACCGGCACGGCGGCCGAGGTGGTGCCGATCCGCGCCGTCGACGACCGCCCGGTCGGTGCCGGACGCCCGGGCAAAATCACCAAAGAGATCCAGCAGGCGTACTTCGCCACCGTGCGTGGCGAGGTGGACCAGTACAAGGAATGGCTGGACCATGTCGACTGACGCCGGCGACGGATCCCACACCCATGGCGGCGTACGGCACAGGCATGCCCACGGTCACTCAGCACACGCCCACGACTTCGCCGTGCCCGACCTGCCCGAGTCCGTCGACATCTTCGACACCATTCTGCGCGACGGCAGCCAGCAGGAGGGCCTCTCCCTCACCGTCGACGACAAGTTGCGGGTGGCCGAGCAGTTGGACCACCTCGGGGTCACGTTCATCGAAGGGGGTTGGCCCGGGGCCAACCCCAAGGACGTCGAGTTCTTCGCCCGGGCCAAGAAGGAGCTGAGGCTCGACAGCGCCACGCTGGTGGCCTTCGGCTCCACCCGGCGGGCCGGCGTGAAGCCGGAGACCGATGCGGTACTGGCCAACCTGGTGGATGCCGGGGCGCCGGTGGCCTGCATAGTGGCCAAGTCGTGGGACCGCCACGTCGCCGAGGCTCTGCGGACCTCCCTCGACGAGGCCGTGGCCATGGTGGCCGACTCCGTCCGCTTCCTGCGCGAGCACGACTTGCGCGTCTTCCTCGATGCCGAGCATTTCTTCGACGGCTACCGGCGCAACCCGGACTTCGCGCTGTCCGTCCTGGCGGCGGCCGAGGAGGCGGGCGCCGAGGCGCTGGTGCTCTGCGACACCAATGGTGGCTCGCTGCCCGACGACGTGGGCCAGGCGGTGGCCGACGTGCGGGAGCGCACGAGCGCGCAGCTCGGCATCCACTGCCACAACGACGCCGGCTGCGCGGTGGCCAACTCGCTGGTGGCGGTGCAGGCCGGCGTCACCCAGGTGCAGGGGTGTATCAACGGGTACGGCGAGCGGGCGGGCAACACCGACCTCTCGGCCGCCATCCCCAACCTGTCGCTGAAGTTGAACATCCGCACGATCCCGGCGGACCGACTGGAGCGACTGACCCCGGTGGCGCACCACATCGCCGAGTTGGTCAACATCGCACCGAACCCCCAACAGCCCTACGTCGGGAACTCCGTCTTCGCCCACAAGGGCGGCCTGCATGCCAGTGCCGTGGCGCGCAGTGCGGACCTCTACGAGCATGTCGAGCCGAACCTGGTGGGGAACGGGACCCGGGTCGTCGTGTCGGAGATGGCCGGGCGGTCGACCCTGGCCATGAAGGCGGACGAGCTCGGGCTCGAGCTCGACGGGGAGGTCATCGGCCGCGTGCTCGACGAGCTCAAGCGCCTGGAGCACGAGGGCTACCACTTCGAAGTGGCCGACGGCTCCCTGGAGTTGTTGCTGCGCCGTGCCGCCGGCTGGGTGGCCGACTTCTTCACGGTGGAGTCCTTCCGTGTCATCACCGATCACGATCAGCGCGACGAGGCGGGTCACGGCCCTGCGACCGCCTCCGACGACGACGTGGCCGGTGTGATGACCGAAGCCACGGTGAAGGTCCACGTGGGGTCGGAGCGGATTGTCGCCGTGGCCGAGGGCAATGGCCCGGTCAACGCGCTCGACGGCGCCCTGCGCGCCGCCATCGGCTCCAAGTTCCCCGCCCTCGACCACATCCACCTGACCGACTACCGGGTGCGTGTGCTCGACACCGGCCGGGGCACGGGCGCGGTCACGCGGGTCCTGGTGGACACGACCGACGGTCAGCGGACCTGGACCACCATCGGGGTCTCGGAGAACATCATTGAGGCCAGCTGGCAGGCCCTCTACGATTCAATCGTCTTCGGGTTGCTCCACGCCTCCTGAGGCAGGGACCGGGCAGCCCACCATGGCATTGCAGGGGGGTGGTCGCGGATGACGGTGTTCAGCCGGATCGCCGCATCCGTCGTCGGGCTCCCCCCGCCGCACACCACAGCCGTGTCCGTCGAGCGCGGCCTCACCGCCAAGATGCCCGATGGCGTCGAGCTGCTGGCCGACCGTTGGTACCCGACGCGCCGGTTGACCGACCCTGCGACCGTGCTCATCCGCACGCCGTACGGGCGCACGATCATGGGTCCGCTCGGCCGGCTGTACGCGGAGCGGGGCTACCAGGTCGTCGTGCAGAGCTGCCGGGGGACCTTCGGGTCCGGAGGCGCGTTCGTCCCCGTGCGCAACGAGCAGGCCGACGGGCACGCCACGCTCGAGTGGCTGGCGGCCGAGCCCTGGTTCGACGGCCGCCTCGTCATGTGGGGCGGGAGCTACCTCGGCATGACGCAGTGGGCCGTGGCCCAGGACGCCCCAGACTTCCTGCGGGCGCTCAGCTTCCAGGTCACCGCAGCGAACTTCCGCGACTCCGTCGTCTTCCCCGGGGGCGCCTTCGCGCTCGAGACGGGCCTGGCCTGGCTGCACGAGATCACGAACCAGGAACTCGGCTGGCGCACCGTGCTGCTCGCCCGCCTGCGTACCGCCAGAGCAGTGGCGACAGCGACCGAGATCCTGCCCCTCGGAAAATGCGACAGCGGGGTGGTTGGCGGGTCCGTGGCCTTCTACCAGGACTGGCTCGCCCACAGCACCCCGGGTGACCCGTGGTGGGAGGACGTGGACTTCGGGCGCCGGCTGGAGCGGGTCCCGCCGGCCAGCTTCATCGGCGGCTGGTACGACCTCTTCCTCAAGGCGCAGGTGGACGACTACGAGGCCCTGCGCAGAGCCGGTCGAACGGCGCGTCTGACCATCGGCCCGTGGACACATGCCAGCCCGGCCCTGTTCGCCGAGACCGTGCGCGACGGTCCGCGGTGGTTCGACAGCCAACTCGGAGTGGGCCGGGCAGAACCGCAGGACGCCCCGGTGCGCGTGTTCGTCATGGGGTCGCGCACGTGGCAGGAGTTCTCCATGTGGCCGCCGGCGGGAGAGACGGAACGGTGGTACCTCGGGCAGGGGGGCGTCCTCACCTCGGCCCCGCCGAGCGAGGACAGCGTCCCGGACGCCTATCACTACAACCCTCATGACCCCACACCCTCGGTGGGCGGTCCGTCGCTCAACGTGTCGACCGCGGGACGCAAGGAGCAGTCTCGGCGCGAGCGCCGGCGCGATGTCCTGACGTACACGAGCCCCGTCCTGACCGATGACCTCACTGTCATCGGGCCACTCACGGCCACGCTTTACGTGCGCTCGTCGCGGAGCACGCGGACTTCTTCGTCCGGCTCTGCGACGTGACGGAGAAGGGAAGGTCGTTCAACCTCAGCGACGGCATCGTCCGGTTGGTCCCGGGCGCGTTCGCTCCCGGTGGGGACGGCATCACCAAGCTCGACATCGCCCTGTGGCCCACGGCGAACACCTTCCGAGCGGGCCACCGCATCCGGCTGCAGGTCTCCAGCGGTGCCCACCCCCTCTTCAACCGCAACGCGGGTATCGGGGAGGCACTGTCGACAGGCGCCAACCTGCGTTCGGCGGACCAGGAGGTCTTCCACGACGGCGCGCACCCGTCGTCGATCGCGCTGCATGTCGTGCCCCTCCTGCAGGAGGGACCGCTGGGCCGGCGTCGAATGGGTTCGCCCGACCCCCTCGGCTAGTCTCCCGCGCATGACGCAGCCCACGTTCGTGCCCATCGCCGAGGCGGACCAGGTCCGTCCGGCCCGGCACCTGCACGTCCCGGGGACCTGGATCTCGGACCGCCCGGCCGAGCTGGTGGGGCCGACCATGCGGCGGGGCGCCAACATCGGAACGCCGGGGCCCGACTCGGGCTTCGCACTGCGCCTCGCCCACCGCTTCGCGGACGAGCTCAAGTTGAGCGAGGGGGAGTCCGCGCACGATGTGCTGCTCGGCGTCGCCCTGGTCGGGTCCAAGCGGGCGGCGCTGTTCGGCCGGGCGCCCTGCATCTACGACGTCCGGCTCGCCCTCAACCTGTGGGGGTTCCTCGACGACGCGCCGGCCGACCTCCGGGCGGCGCGCCAGACGGCGTTCTCGTCCATCTCGCACGACTACGTGGCGCAGCGGGCGCTCGTCGACTCCGTCCCCGAAGAGACGCTCCGCCAGAGCCCGGACGAGGTCCGCGGGGGGGCGGTCCTGCCGCCTAGCGCGGCGCACGCCACTGTCGTGGACGCGATCGGGGCGATCGACCGGCTCGAGATCGAGGCCGGCGGCTTCACCTTCACCGGGCGGGCTTGTGGCCCGCGCGAGGGGCGCAAGATCCTGCTCCTGCACGGGTTCCCGCAGACATCGTGGGCCTGGCGCGACGAGCTCTGGGCCCTGGGCCGCGCCGGGTACCGCGCCATCGCTCCCGATCAGCGCGGGTACTGCATGGGCGTGCGCCCTCCGGACGTCGGCGATTACGCGACCGAGCACCTGCTGCAGGACGTCATCGCACTCGCGGACTCCATGGACATGGAGACCTTCGACCTCGTCGGCCACGACTGGGGCGGCATGCTGGCCTGGGTCCTCGCGTCGCGCCACCCCGGCCGGGTGCGCACCCTCAGCGTCGTGTCCACGCCGCACCCGCTCGCGCTGCACGAGGCCCTCCGCGGCGCCGATCCCACCCAGGCGGCCTACGGGGCATCGATGGAGGCGTTCCGTGAACCGGAGCTACCGGAGCGCCTGCTGCTCGGCGCTGACGGTGGGGGAGGGGGCCTTGCCACACTCCTGGCCGAGACCGGTCTCGACGACGAGGACGCGCGTATGTATGTCGCCGCCCTGAGTGAGCCCGGCGCCCTCACGGCGGCCCTCAATTGGTACCGGGCCATGGATGGCAGCACGCTCGCGGGCCTCAACCCCGTGTGTGTGCCCACGCTCTACGTCTGGTCCACCGGCGACGTCGGATTCGGGTGGGCGGCCGCGCAGAACACGGCGGAGTGCGTGCAGGGGCCGTACACGTTCGAGGTCCTCGACAATGTGTCGCACTGGATCCCCGAAATGGCACCGGTCGAGCTGTCGGGCCTGCTCATCCGCCACCTCAAGGCCCACTGACGGTCATCGCCTGCGAGAATGAAGCCATGACCTTCGCCCTGACCGACGTCCAACGGGATTTCCGTGGGACTCTGCGCGCCTTCTGCGAGGAGAAGATCGCCCCGAACGCGGCCGAAGCCGACCGCACCGCTGAGTTCCCGTGGAAGTCGTTCGAGGCCTGCAGGGAGATGGAGCTGCCGGCCCTCGGTTTGCCGGCCAACTACGGCGGAGCCGGTGCGGACACCGTGACGGTGGCCATCATGACCGAGGAGCTGGCCCGCGTCTGCGCCTCGACGGCGCTCACCGTCCTCATCTCCAAGCTCGGGATGACGCCCGTCTTGAACTGGGGCTCCGAGGAGCTCAAGCAGATGTACGTGCCGCGTGTGGCCGCCGGCGAGATACAGGCCAGCTACTGCCTGTCCGAGGCCGACGCCGGCAGCGACGTCGCATCCATGCGCACCCGTGCCGTGCGGGACGGCGACGACTATGTCCTGTCCGGCTCGAAGTACTGGATCACCAACGTGGGCATCTCCGACGTCTACATCGTCTTCGCCAAGACCGACGCGGACGCGGGCGGGCGGGGCATCTCGTGCTTCCTGGTGGAGAAGGAGTGGGGGGTACGGATCGCCAAGCACGAGGACAAGATGGGTTTGCGCGGCAGCCCGACCGGCGAGGTCCTGCTCGACGAGGTCCGCGTTCCGGCCTCGCACCGCATCGGTGCGGAGGGGCAGGGGTTCACCATCGCCATGCACACGCTGGACCGCAGTCGACCCACCATCGGGGCCCAGGCGGTCGGCATCGCCCAGGGCGCCATCGACTACGCCGGCTCCTACATGAAGCAGCGGCACGCCTTCGGTGCGCCCATCGCCGACCTGCAGGGCCTGCGCTTCATGCTGGCCGACATGGCCACGCGCAACGAAGCGGCTCGTGCCCTCGTGTACCGGGCCTGCGCCATGGTCGACGACGACCCCACGGGGGAGCTCACCCGCTTCGGGGCCATGGCCAAGGCCTTCGCGTCCGACACCTCCATGTCGGTCACGGTCGACGCCGTGCAGCTGCTCGGAGGCTACGGCTACACGAAGGACTTCCCCGTCGAGCGCTTCCTGCGCGACGCCAAGGTGACGCAGATTTACGAGGGGACCAACCAGGTGCAGAAGGTGGTCATCGCCCGGGAGCTGCTGAAGCACCTGTAGGTGGCCTCTGGGTCCGGCGGAACGTCGTTGGCGCCCTGCGTCACGGTCCGGGCAGACTTTCGGGGTCGGCACCAAAAGGCCTTGCGGGTCGGCCCCGAAAGGCCTTCCGGGTCGGCCCAAAAGGCCTTCCGGGTCGGCCCCAAAAGGGCAGTGCTAAAGTTAGAACAGGTTCTAGAAATCGCCCACCGAGGGCAGCCGGCCGAGGGTCGGACGTGGCAGGAGGAGGACGTCGGACATGGCGCAGCCGGTAATCATCGAGGCGGTCCGTACCCCGATCGGGAAGCGCAACGGGTGGCTGTCGGGGCTGCGGGCGCCCGACATCCTGGGCGCCGCCCAGGTCGAGGTGGTCAAGCGCGCCGGCATCGACCCCGGCTCCGTCGAGCAGGTCGTGGGCGGCTGCGTGACCCAGGCGGGGGAGCAGGGCTTCAACGTGACGAGGACGGCCTGGCTGCTGGCCGGCCTGCCCTATGAGGTGGCCGCCACGACGGTCGACTGCCAGTGCGGGTCGTCGCAGCAGGCCAACCACTTTGTCAACAACCTGATTGCCGCCGGTGCCGTCGACACCGCGATCGGGTGTGGCGTCGAGGCGATGAGCCGCGTGCCGCTCGGGGCCAACGCCGCCGCCGGCGTGGGCCGGGCCATCCCGGCCGACCTGCCCTACGACATGCCCGACCAGTTCACCGCCGCCGAGCGCATCGCAAAGAAGTACGACATCAGCCGGGCCGACGTGGACTGGCTCGGCCTGGAGTCGCAGAAGAAGGCTGCCCGGGCGCTGGCCGAGGACCGCTTCGCCCGCGAGCTCGTCTCCGTCGAGGCACCCATCGTCGGTGAGGAGGGCCCGCGCGGCGAGCACTCCGGCGAGAAGATCGTGGTCTCCAAGGACCAGGGGCCGCGTGACACGACGGCGGAGGGCCTCGCCAAGCTGAAGCCCGTCCTGCCCGACGGCATGCACACGGCGGGGAACTCCTCGCAGATCTCCGATGGTGCGGCCGCCGTGCTCTGGATGTCCGAGGACCGCGCCAAGGCCGAGGGCTTCAAGCCCCGGGCTCGCGTGGTGGCCCAGGTGCTGGTCGGCTCGGACCCCTACTACCACCTCGATGGCCCGATCGCGGCGACGACCAAGGTGCTCGCCAAGGCCGGCATGACCATGAAGGACATCGACCTCTTCGAGGTGAACGAGGCCTTCGCCTCCGTGGTGATGAGCTGGGCCCGGGTGCACGACGCCGACATGGACAAGGTCAACGTCAACGGCGGCGCCATCGCCATCGGTCACCCGGTCGGCGCCACGGGCAGCCGCCTGATCACGACGATCCTGCACGAGCTCGAGCGCAGCGACAAGACCTACGGGCTGGTGTCGATGTGCTGCGGTGGTGCGCTGGCGACGGGCACCATCATCGAGCGGATCTGAGCCGCACCGCTCACACCTGCAGCCGTACTCGCAGTATCCGCCCAATGATTCCGGCGCCTACCTCTGGAGGGGATCGTGGTTACCACTGAGCACCTGACGTTCGAACGCGACGGGGCCACCGCCATCGTCACCATGAACCGGCCGGAGGCGAAGAACGCGCTGAGTCTGCCCATGCTGGTCGGCATGAAGGACGCCTGGGAGGAGATCGACGGCAACGACGACATCCGTTGTGCGATCCTGACCGGCGCCGGCGGCACCTTCTGTGCCGGCATGGACCTCAAGGCCATGGGCGGCAGTGAGGCCGAGAAATACCAGTCACGCATGGCGGAGGACCCCGACCTGCACTGGAAGGCCCTGCTGCGCCACTACGACCTCCGAAAGCCGTTGATCGCCGCCGTCGAGGGTTGGGCCGTCGCCGGTGGGACCGAGATCCTGCAGGCCACGCACATACGGGTCGCCGGAGAAGGCGCGATCTTCGGGGTCTTCGAGGCCAAACGCGGATTGTTCCCGCTCGGGGGATCGACGGTGCGGCTGCAACGCCAGATCCCCTACACGCTCGCCATGGAACTCTTGCTGACCGCTCGCGAGGTGCCGGCCGAGGAGGCCCTGCGCATCGGCCTCATCGGGCACGTGGTCCCCGACGGCACCGCGCTCGACAAGGCGCTGGAGATCGCCGCCGTGATCGGGGCGAACGGGCCGCTGGCCGTCGAGGCAATTCTGCAGAGCGTGCGCGAGACCGAGGGCATGTCCGAGGTGGACGGGCTCGCCCGCGAGCTCGAGATCGGCTGGCCCGTCTTCGCCAGCAACGACGCCGCTGAGGGCCAGAAGGCCTTCGCCGAGAAGCGTCCCCCCAAGTACACCCGCACGTGAGCGACAAGGAGCGCCGGCTGGACCCTCCCGCAGGAGGGGGCTACCCGGGCGTCGACGGGCTGTCGGAGACCCGGGAGGACTCGTCGTTGAACCGGCTTGCGGCGGCGGCGCGACGCGTCGGCGCGGTGGCGGTGGGACAGCCTCTCAACGAGGAGGATGTGGCCGAGGCAGCCGCAGAACTGACGGCGCTGGCCGACCGCCTCGAGGCGGCGGCTCAGGTGGAGAGGCGGACGCGCAACCAGCCGTCACCGGACGGGCATCCCCAGGACGTCTTCTCGACCAGCCCGGTGATCGGCTTCGCCAACCCGGTGGCGCCGCCGGTGGAGGTGTGGGCCGTCGAAGGCCATGAAGGCTGGCGTGAGGTGCGGGGCCGTGTCACCTACGGGTACGCCTACGAGGGACCGCCCACCTGTGTGCACGGCGGCGTCATCGCCGAGCTGTTCGACGAGCTGCTGGGCATGTCGAACATCTTGGTCGGATCGGGCGCGATGACGGGGACCTTGACGATCCGCTACCGGAGGCCGACCCCGCTGTTGGCGCCGTTGGAGTTGGCCGCCCGCCACACGGGCAAGGACGGGCGCAAGGTCTACGCCTGGGGCGGCATTTACCACCAGGGCGAACTGACCGCTGAGGCCGACGGCGTCTTCATAGAGGTCCCACCGGGCCGCATGCTCGACATCGTGTCGGGCAATGCGCACGGCACAGAGGCGCCCCTGGTCGTCGACCCGAACTGGCGACGCCTGATGGATCAGGCGGCAGCCGAGGACCAGCAGCCAGGCTGACCGGCCGCGACGCTCGCCGACGTCAGCTCCCGGAGGCGGGCACGAAGCTGAAGCGCACGTGCCGCTGGGGATTGTCGACGTTCAGATCGACGAGGACGACCGACTGCCAGGTCCCGAGGGCAACCCGACTCCCGAGCACGGGCAGGGTCACCGACGGGCTGACGAGTGCGGGCAAGAGGTGGTCGGCTCCGTGTCCGGGTGAGCCGTGCGAGTGCCGGTACCGGTCGTCGTGTGGCAGGAGCCGCTCCAGCGCGGCGACGAGATCGCCTTCGGAGCGGGAGCCGGTCTCCATCAGCGCGACGCCGGCGGTGGCGTGGGGCACGAAGACGTTGACCAGCCCATCGCCGAGCCCCACGCAGAAGCGCTCGAGCTCGGTGGTGAGGTCGATGATGCGCTCCCGCGAGGCGTCGACGGTCAGTTCAACGGTGTGCATGCGGGACCCAGTCTGCCCGAGCGTGCCGGGCCGGCGTGGGCCGGGCTACCAGGTGATTCGTCCGACCCGAAACGCCAGTAGCCGGGAATGGCCTCGGGTGCCATACTGGCGCCGTGCCGGTCGAGGGCCATTTGTACGGTGAAAGAACCTGGTTCTTCGACACGCGGAGCCCACTGCGCCGCATGGGCATCTCTGCACACGAGGCGGATTCCACCATGGTCATCTCCCTCTGGCAGGGGGACGTCTGCACCGGGACATTTCGGTTGCCGGCCCAGGAGGCCGCTCGTCTCATCTCCACGTTGGCCTACGGGATGACCGAAGCCATTTCAGGTCGGGGCCCCACCCCCGAGCCGGAGCAACGACGAATCCGCCAGCTCTGGTCACGGCTCGTGAGCCTGGTCGTCTCCCGGTCGCCCAGGGGCAGCGACTCGCATCTTCGACTTCTCAAATAACGCTCCGTCGTAGGCTTTTCGCATGGCGTGTCTCGAGTGGCCGAACGGCACGCGGTACGAGCTTTCGAGCGACACCGCGACCATTGGGAGGGACCCGACGAACGACATCGTCGTCTTGGATGATTCCAAGGTGTCTCGTTCCCATGCGGAAATGCAGTTCCGGGACGAACGCTGGCTGCTGGTCGACCTCGGGAGCCGCAACGGAACCATCGTCAACGGTCGGCGTGTCCGGCAACATCCTCTGCGCGACGGGGATCGCATTCAGGTTGGCCAGATCGCGTTCGCCTTCATTGCGGGAGATGACCCCAATGTCACGGAGACGAGCGACGCGGTGGCGAGTGAGCGTCCCAAGCTCTCCCGTCGGGAGCGGCAGGTCGTTGGTCTGGTCGCTGCAGGTCTCACCGACCGAGAGATCGGTGAGCGCCTGTTCATCAGTACCAGCACCGTGCGTTCGCATCTCGACAGGATCTCGGAGAAGACCGGATTTCGTCGTCGGGTCGACCTGACCCGTCTGTCGGCCGAACTCGAACTCCAGGACTGACGTCCGGACGCCGTCTCGCGGCGACCCACTCGGGAGCTTCCTGTGGGCAGTTGTGCCTACATGAATGGGTAGTCATCTCTCTATCGGGAGACCCGCCGGACTCCCCACACTGCCTACATGGGCGGAAGACCAGGTCCGGATGAGGGTCGGACGCATGGTGCGGCGACCAGACCGAGGACTCGCCGCCGAGGGTCTCGCTAGGTGGGGAGACGTATTCGCTGGCTGGGTGTGCTCCTGGTGCTGTGCCTCGGCGCGGTCGTGGTCCAACTCGTCAACATCGAAGCCGTGAAGGCACCGGCACTGCGGGCATCCCCGAACAATCCCCGCAATGCCAAGTCCGCCGCGGACAACCGGCGCGGCACGATTTACGCCGACGATGGCACGACCGTGCTGGCCGAGTCGGTGAAAGCCAGCGGTGGCACCTACGACGACACCCGCGTCTGATCCGGGGGGCGCCTTGTACTCCCAGGTTGTCGGTTTCGACTCGACGTATGAGGGCACGGCCGGAGTGGAATACGAGTACAACGCCTCTCTCGGGCTCCATCAGCATCCGGCCGGGAACCTCTCACAAGCTCTCGGACTGTCAACGGTGCCGCCGACCACCGACAACGTGATCTTGACCATTGACCCCAAGCTGCAAGAGGCGGCGCAGACGGCCCTGAGCGACATTTCGGGCGGCAATAGGGATGCGGCAGTCGTCGCCATCGCCCCGAAAACGGGCGCCGTGCTGGCCGACTACTCCACGCCGACCTTCGATCCGGCGCCGCTCGAGGCTCCCAACACCGTGGCCGGTACCAAGGAGCAGGAATTGGCCGCACTGGCCGACTTCAAGACCAAGGACCACGAAGGCTTCTATCCGGGATTGCCTCTGGCCACCGGAGAGACCTTCTTTCCGGGCTCCACGTTCAAGGTTGTCACTTCGGCCGCCGTGTACAACCTCGATCCGAGCCTCGTGGATTTCACCTTTCCGCGGGCAGGGTCCACGACGTTTCCCAATTCGGACAAGGTCATGACCAACGACGGCGGCGAGGTGTGCGGGGGCACCATGGCCGACGACATGTTCGCGACCTCGTGCGACCCGGGCTATGGGCAACTCGGTGTCGAGCTCACGGCACCGACGCTCGTGCAGCAGGCCCAGCTCTTCGGCTACAACACACGCCCCCCGATCGATCTACCCGACGCCTGGGTGGCCACCCCGACGATCCCTGCGGCGTCGACCCTCACCCCGCCCAACCAGGAAGAGCTGGCGGACACCGCAATCGGCCAACTCAATGACCAGGCCAGCGGGCTTTCCAACGCCCTGGTGGCCGCCGGCATCGTGGACGGTGGCACCATCATGACGCCGCACGTCATGGCGCAGATCACCAACAGCCAAGGAAGCGTCGTGACCACCTACAAGCCGAAGGCGTGGAGACACGCTGTCTCGCCGAGCGCAGCGGCGGAGGTGACTGGGCTCATGCAGACTGTCGTGACGAACCCGGACGGCACCGGGGCCAACGTGGGCTTCCCCGCCAGCCTGGACGTTGCCGTCAAGACCGGCACGGCGCAAACCGGCAACCCACAGGCGAACACCGACGACTGGATGATCGGGTTCGCGCCCGCCGATGACCCCCAGATTGCCGTTGCTGTGGTCGTGCCGCTCCAGTATCAGACGGACAACGGGGCGGGGGTGGCGGGACCGATCATGAAGGCGATGCTCGAGGCCGCTCTCTCGTCGCAGCCGTAGTCGAGCCACCATGGTGCTCGTCGTGCTCCCTGCGGCCAGAAAAGAAGGGTCCGTGCGCGGCCGCACCGGTAGATTTCTGAACGTGCAGCCCCGGTGCCGTGCTCAGAACCGACGTCGGTCGAGCGCGATCTGTATGGCCATCACCATCGCCCTCGCCATCGGTTGCAACGTCGCCACGACGGGGGTCGCCGGGGCGGCGCCCTCTCTCGAGTGGCCGATCTGGACTCCGGAGGTCACTGTGTGACCTTCAGAGCATCCGGATCGGGCCTGAAATCAGCGCCACCGATCGGGCATCAATTTCAAGGCGCTCCGTGATCCTCTGAGCGTGTGCCGTCTTCCGGGGTCCACCAACCACGCCAAGGCGCGTAACATCGTCGGCATGACGCCGGAGGAGCTGGCCGACCTTGCCCATCTGCGACGGGCCCGTGATCGCATCGACCGTGACTACGCACAGCCTCTCGACGTTCCCGCCATGGCTCGGACGGCGCTCATGTCCCCAGCCCATTTCTCGCGGAAGTTCCGTGCGGCCTATGGCGAGACTCCGTACAGCTACCTGATGACGCGGCGCATGGAGCGCGCCAAGGCCTTCCTGCGACAAGGGATGAGGGTGACCGACACGTGCATTGCCGTCGGCTGCACCTCGCTGGGCTCGTTCAGCTCGCGATTCACCGAGATCGTGGGGGAGACGCCCTCCCAGTACCGCATGCGTGACCATCGCCACATCGAGGTGATCCCCTCGTGCGTGAGCAAGGTCGTCACACGACCACAGCGCACGCCGGCCATCGTCTGACCCCGATTCCGGTCCGGTTGCCCACGGCACCGAGCAGGATCGGAGAAGCATCGGGCGACACCGACTCCGTACAATCGTCTGATGCCAGTCACCGTTGCCGCAATGTTCATTTCCGTCCATGATCCCGACGAGGCGCTCGGCTTCTACCGTGATGCCCTGGGCTTCGAGGTCCGTAACGACGTCAAATCCGGCGAGTTCCGCTGGGTGACGGTCGGCGCCCCCGAGCAGGACCTCGACATCGTCCTCTCCCAACCACACGGCGGTCGGTCGCAGACGGAGGGCGACGCCCTCCTCTCGCTCGTCACGCAGGGGTCGTTGCAGGCCGCCATCTTCCGTACGGACGACCTCGACACCACCTTCGAGAAGGTCCGGGCGTCGGGCGCCGAGGTGCTCCAGGAGCCCACCTCGCAACCCTGGGGCGTGCGCGACTGTGCGTTTCGCGATCCCTCGGGCAATCTCGTCCGCATTCAGCAGGCATAGGCGAGGAGTCGAGACCATGAAGACGATGACGTGTAAACAACTTGGTGGGCCGTGTGACTTCGGACTCCAGGGAGAGACGGCGGACGAAGTGATCAAGGCGCAGGATCGTCACCTGAAGGACGAGGTCGCGGGGGGTGACGAGTCGCATGAGCCTGCCCTCAAAGACATGAAGAGCAGGTGGCGGCGACCCATCTCGGGTATGGGCTGGTACAGGCAGACGAAGCGGGACTTCGCCGCCCAGCTCCCGGACTGACAATCGAGAGAACACGCTCGGCGACGGTCTCGCCAGAAGTCAGGAGAGCACGCGGTAGCGGATGTGCGTGGCTGCCGGAGTGTCGATGACCCGCACGATCTCCAGTTCGGTCCTCGCCGGTAGCAACTCGAATTGTCGGCGGCCGCCGCCGAACAGAACCGGCACCTGGTGGATCTGGATCTCGTCGAGCACGCCTGCGGATAATGCCGTCTGTGCCGTTGTGGCGCCGTGTACCAGGACATTGCGGTCGCCTGCCGCAGCCTTCGCCTGCGCCATGGCGCTGGTGATCCCGTCGGACACGTAGGTCACAAGTGGGTATCGGGCCGCGGACGGTCCCGGCGGTCGGTGGCTGACCACGAAGATCGGAACGCCATGGTGGTCACCGCCCCAATGGTCGACCTGCTCGACCGTGTTGCGGCCGGCGAGGACCGCACCCGTTGAATTGATCTCGTCCAAGAAGTGCCGGCCCCATTGGTCGTGGGAAGCCGTGCCAGGCCCAGGCTCCGAGGTGAAGCCGAACCAGTCGTGCAGCCGCAGAAAGCCATCTCCGCCCGGGTTGGACGCTCCGTCGTTCGGACCGGCGATGTAACCGTCGAGCGACATCGACATGTAGAGCACAGAGCGCGCCATGGGATGAACCTCCTGATTCGTGAGACTTGCCCATGGCGACCTTCCCTGCGTGGCCCGTCCGCAAACTCGGGCCGCCCGTCCTGACGTTCAGGTCGCCACGAAGCAGCCCGCCTCCGTGGTGACCGCCATCTGCCCGCCCTCCGCGGCGAACCGGGCCCGTACCGCCTCCCGCAACGCGACGCGCTGCTCCGGCGACGCATGCTGACCGGCGGGGGACGACGCAATGAAGGCGATCACGTCCTCGGGGTCGGTGCACACCAAGGTGCTGTGGTGATGGTGCCGCGTGACCGAACCGAAGGCCGGACGCAGGATCGCCTCCCCGGTCGAGAGACCGAAGCGGCTGTCGACGGAGTCGAGCGACGACCAACCCAGTGCCGCCCGGGACACGTCGGCGATGTCTCGGAGATGGCGTGGCCCGTTCGTCGCCGCCAGGAGCACTCCGCCGGGCCGAAGCACGCGGGCGAAAGCCGCCGCCGCCAGGCTGGGATCGGGGACGTGGTAGAGCATGTGGTTCGCCACGACGACGTCGAAGGTGGCGTCGTCGAAGGGCAGGTCCTGCGCATCACACGTGCGGGTTTCGGCGAGCTCGAACGCCGCCAGCGGGGCCACTGCGGCGGTCGCCGCCGCAACCATGCCCTCCGAGAGGTCAGTGAGGGTCAGCCGCAGGTGGGGTACGAGGGAGGCGACGTTGACCCACAGTGCACCGGACCCGCACCCCACCTCGAGCACCTGCCCACCCTCGGGCCAGTCCACCTGGCCGACGAGCCAGGCGTACCAGGGCACGTCTGCCCGCGAGTACTTGGCGTGCAGCGCCATACGGGCGCTGAGGTTCTCAGGGTCTTTGTACTGGCGCTCCCGGAGGTACTCCCGGTCGGTACCAAGCGCCTCCCGGTCCGTCATGGGTCAGATCGTACGAGGGGGGACGGTCTTGATCATCTGCAATGCCGGCTGGTCCGCTCCCCACAGCTCGGGCATCTCCTCCAGTGGCCGGAAGCCGCAGCCGAAGTAGAAGGCCCGCGTGGCGGCGTACCCCGTATCGGCCGAGCGCGGGCTGAGTGTCTTCACTTGGAGGAACCCGATATCACGCTCGGCCAGCCAGGAATCGGCGACCTCCAGCATGGCCTTCCCGATGCCGGAGCGATGGTGCTCGGGGAGGACGCCCATGACGACGATCTCCGCCGCATAGGGGCTGTGGACCCGCAACGTCAGGATCCCGCAGTCCTGCCCGTCCAGTGTTGCCACGACGGTCGGCTCCGTGTCGGCCGCCGCCACGTACGCCGCGACCGAGTCGGGCAGGCCGAACCACCCGGGCAATGCGCCCAGCACGTCAGCGCAGATGGCGCCTGCGCCCTGCTGCTGCATCCGCAGCGAGAGACCCGCGGGCCGGCTCACCTCATCAGACCGCCCGCCGGACCCCTTCCCAGTAGGGGTCGCGCAGCTTGCGCTTGTAGAGCTTGCCGTTGGGGTCGCGCGGCATCTCGGTCGTGAAGTCGATGGTCTTGGGCGTCTTGAACTTGGCCAGCTTGCCGGCACAGAACGCCAGGATCTCCTCCGCCAACGCATCGTTGGCCTCGACACCCTCGGCGGGCTCGATCACGGCCTTCACCTCCTCGCCCCAGTCCTCGTGGGGGATGCCGAAGACGGCGGCGTCGCCCACCTTGGGGTACGACAGCAGGACGTTCTCGATCTCGGCCGGGTAGATGTTGGCCCCGCCCGAAATGATCATGTCGATCTTGCGGTCGCGCAGGAACAGGTACCCGTCCTCGTCGATCACCCCCACGTCTCCCACCGTGAAGAAAGCGCCGATCCGGTTCTTCCGGGTCTTCTCCTTGTCACCGTGATATTCGAAGTCGGCCGACTGCATCGCCATGTACACGGTCCCGATGACGTTGGGCTCGGTGATCCGGTTGCCGTCGTCGTCGAACACCGCGATCTCGCTGATCGGCCACGGCTTGCCCACCGTGCCCGGCTTCTGCAGCCATTCCTCCGCGCTGACCAGCGTGCCGCCCCCCTCGCTGGCCGCGTAGTACTCGTCCACGGCGTTGCCCCACCAGGCGATCATCTTGTGCTTGACGTCGATGGGACACGGCGCGGCGGCGTGGATCATGTGCCGCAGCGAGGACACGTCATAGGTGTCCCGCACGTCCTCTGGCAGCGCCAGCAGTCGGTGGAACTGGGTGGGCACCATGTGCGACGTAGTGACCCGGCGCTCCTCAATGAGGCGGAGCATGTCCTCGGGCCCCCACTTGTCCATCAGCACGATCGTGTGCCCCAGGTGCAGGGACGCGCTCCCGAAGCGCAACACCGCGGTGTGGTACAACGGCGATCCGATGATGTGGACGTTGTCGTCCTGGGGCTGGATCCCGAAGAGGAAGAGCAGCCCGGACAGCCCCAACGCCGCTTGCTCCGGCGTGACACCGAGCAGGGACCGGTAGATGCCCTTGGGGTTCCCCGTCGTCCCCGATGTGTAATTCATGACGTCCCCGATGGTGCGGTCCGATGGCAATGTCGTCGGCTGGGTGTCACGGACGCCGGCATAGGAGCCGAATCCCGGCACGTCACCGACCGCCAGCCGCCCGGCTGCGTCGACTCCCGCCTCGTCCGCTGCCGCCACGGCCACGTCAGCGAAGCGATCGTGGGCGACGAAGACCTTGGCCCCGGAGTCCTTGAGGATGTAGGCCACCTCGGGCGCCACCAGATGGTGGTTGATCGGTACCAGGTACCAGCCGGCCTGGAGGGCGGCCAGGTAGACCTCCAGCATCTCGGCGCAGTTGGGCAGCAGGGTGGCCACCACGTCGCCCACACCGAGCCCCTGGGCCCGCAGGGCGTGCACCACCTGGTTGGCCCGGCCCAGCAGGTCCCCGGCCGACACCTCGTCGCCCTCGGGCGTCACCAGGGCCAGGTAGTCGGGGTCTTCCTGGGCCAACGCCCAGAAGCCGAGGTCACCCATCACCACTCTCCTTGCAGGCTCGCGAGAGC
The DNA here is from genome assembly GCA_963794875.1 of uncultured Acidimicrobiaceae bacterium. Classification (GTDB taxonomy): domain Bacteria; phylum Actinomycetota; class Acidimicrobiia; order Acidimicrobiales; family RAAP-2; genus Bog-473. Next base: position 519,234 of record CAWCFG010000013.1, on the reverse strand, counting down.
AGGGACGCAAATGGCAGCCCCCGCCGTCGGCAGGCTAGAACGTGTTCTAACTTACGGCAATTGCCGGGGCAGGCCCACGCGGGCGCCGGCCGGCCCCCCCCAGAGACCAGGAGACTCGACCATGGCTTCATTCCTCGAAGGAAAGGTCGTCGCCATCACCGGCGGTGGCGGCGGCATCGGGCGTGCCGTCGCGCTGGCCGCGGCGGACGCCGGAGCCAAGGTGCTGGTGGCCGACTTCGGGGTTGGCATGGCCGGCGAGGATCCCAGCAGCGAGGTGGCCGAGGCGGTCGTCTCGGAGATCACCAAGGCGGGCGGCGAGGCCATCGCCGTGGCGGACGACATCTCGAAGATGGAGGCCGGCGAGCGCCTCATCGCCACCGCCGCCGAGACGTGGGGTCGTATCGACGGGGTCGTCGCGGTGGCCGGGATCCTCAGGGAGCGCATGCTCTTCAACATGTCCGAGGACGAATGGGACGCCGTCATCAAGACCCACCTGAAGGGACACTTCACCGTGTTCCGGGCCGCCGCCGCGGTCATGCGCAAGCAGGAGGGGGGCGGAGCGCTCATCGGCTTCACCTCGGGTGCGTTCCAGGGCAGCGTGGCCCAGGCCAATTACGCGGCGGCCAAGGGCGGCATCGTGTCGTTCGTGCGCTCGGCCGCGGTCGGCCTGCACCGTTACGGCGTGACGGCCAACGCCATCGCTCCGGTTGCCCGCACCCGCATGTCGGCCAACGTCCCCTCCGAGCTCGCCGAAATGGGTGACGCCGAGGACGTCGCGCCGATGGTCGTCTACCTGCTCAGTGACAAAGCCAAGCACGTGACCGGCCAGGTGTACACGGTGGTGGGCTCCAAGATCGCCGTCTGGAACCAGCCCACCGAAGTCCGTGCCATGTGGGCCGACGGCCGCTGGACACCCGAGCAGATCGCGAACCGGCTCGACGACAACGTCGGCCAGGAGCGCATGCCGATGATCGACCGCCTCGAGCAATTGCGGGCGGCCGCAGCGTCAGGTGAGAAGCCGAACGCCTAAATGACCCGATGCAAACGGGGTCTTGGTTTCACCGTGCTGTGGATCTCCAGCGAGTTCCCTTCGTGGTGCGCCGCCACGACAACGGGCATGCCGTCGTCGTCTTCGGCGAACACCCGGCCCATGCTCTGACCCCAGGCCACCGCCGACCGCGCGATCTGGCGGTCGGGATGCTCCCACGGCGGAATGCACAGCTCGATCTGGTACATGGGCTCGAAGGTGACCACGTGCGTCGCCCCCTCGCCGTGTGTCGCGAGCCACGCCTGCTTCTCTTCTTCGGTCCAGATCTTCTCGGTCATCGGATTCCACGGCTGGACGGTGGCCATGTGCTCGCACCTCCCTCTCTCTGCCATATCGGTTTCATCAGGAGAAGCCTTGAGAATGCCCGTTCTCACAGCGGATCGCGCCCACAACGCGTGTACGGAGCGTGGGCGCCCATGGATGTCGCAAGGTGTTGCAGCAGCCGTGCAAGGCGATGCCGAGGTCGCCCCGCCGGCCCGAAGCCCATCGATTCGGGAGACGGATCTGATCCCGCCACCACGTCGGACGAACGTCCGCGGACTGCGGAACTTCGGCACACGGCGCAACCGGAGACACATCAGCTGATCGGCCCCCGAAGATCGACGCATGGCGCATCGCCATGAGCGCAGGCTCAGGCCGGTTGTTCCGCGCTCTCCATCGGCGTCACGGCCTCGTCCTGGTGATGCGTGCGGAGCCATTGCTTCCAGCGCAGGCGCGTTCGCAACAGAATGATGACGCCGCCGATCACGAGGAGGACGCCGGCCAACTGGACGAGGTCTGAGCCGAGTCGGCCGTCCTCGCCCAACCAGAGATGCTCGTCGAGCGAGCGCTCAATGCCCCACAGCACCATGGCGGTGCCGAGCACGATGCCCGGGGGATAGCCCGTTCGGAGCGTCCTGTCCGGCCAGCGATCGAGCCGCCGCTCAATGGCGATAAGGATCAGGTAGACGGTGAAGTCCTCGAGCGCCTGGAAGATCGGGACGGGGAGTCGACGACCCGCCTGATCGGCGTAGTACATGCCGAACCACTGGTGGGTCGGGTGGCCGCCGCCCGCCACCATCAACTGAGGGCCGAGCAACCGGCCCAGGGCCCAGCAGGCGAGCAGGACCGGTGCCACGAGGTCGAGAGCCCGGCCCAGGGGGAGCTCAGGGCAGCGACGCCGGGTCAGGATGATGCCCACCGGCACCGCCAAGAGGAGGCCGCCGAAGGAGGAGAGCCCTCCCTCCCACACGGCGAGTACGTCGCCCGGCCGCTGCGTGTAGTAGCTCAGGTTCGAGAGCACGTGCATGGCCCGCGCGCCCACGACGGCGGCCAGAATGATCCACAAGAAGACCGGGACCAGCCAGTCGGTGGGGTAGCCGTTCTTACGGAGGCGCCGCTCGAAGTAGACGAAGCCGAACCAGAACGTGAGCGCGAGGCCGATGCCGTAGGTGTGGACCTGCAGTGGTCCGATGTGGAACTCGACGGGGATCGGTCTCATAGTTCGGTTCGGGCCAGGTTAGGACCGGACGACGCGCGACTGGGTCCAGGGCCTGAGGCGCGGAATGAAGAAGAGAAGTGGCGGGGGAGAAGTGGTGACGGCCGGTGCGGTTAAGGCCGGCCGGCGCCCACGAAGTCGCCGCCGAGCCGGAGCCCGGTGGTCCAGACCGATGCTCCGGTGAAGGGCGCCTCGATCATGGTGCCAGGCCCGACATACATGGCAACGTGCTCAGACCCACCGGGGCCATAGAAGAGGAGGTCTCCCGGCTGCAGGTCACTGATGGGCACCGGAGTCGAGTCGGCCATCTGGGCTCCCGAGTAGTGCGGCAGGCCCACGCCCACCTGACCCCAGGACCAAGCGGTCAGACCGGAGCAGTCGAAGCCCGGGCTGGCCGAGCCCTTGGGCGATTCGCCACCCCAGACGTAGGGCACGCCGATCTGGCTCTCGGCAGCCTGCACGGCACCCGCCCCACCCGGGGAAGAGGGCGGAGGCGCGGCCTGGCTCAGTGCGGCTGCTGACGCGCTGCCCTGGGCGCCTGACGAGTGTGTCGGCGTCGCAGCGGCTGCGGCGGCAGCCTGCTGGCGCGCCTGCGCTGCCTTGGCGGCTGCGGCGGCCTCTGCAGCCTGCTGCTGTTGGACGAGCTGTGCGATCTGGCCCTGTTCCTGTGACAGCGCGCTCTTCTGCGACTGAATGGCCTGCGCGTTCTGGGCAACCGCCTGCTGCTCGGCTGTCACTTGCGTCTGGGCCTGCGACTGCTCGCCCTGGAGTTGGCTCTCCTGCGCGTTCAACGTGTTCTCGGCGGTGTGCAGGTTGGCCACGGCGAGAGAGATATCTCCTTCAGCCACTTTGTTGTAGGTGTCGGTCGCTCCGAGCGTCTGCTCGTTGCCGCTGAAGATGGGGTTCTGGGTGGCGGCGGTACCGTCAGAGATGTAGTTGGCCACAGCCGCCTTGGAGAGCGTCGCCTTGTCCTTGGCGACCTGGGCCTCGTTCGCCGCGACGCTGGCCTTGGTGGTGGCGATGCTCGAGTTGATCTGCGTCAGGTGGTACTGCGCGGCATCGTATTGCTGGCTCAGCGCCGACATCTGGTTCTGGGCCTGGGTCAGCTGCGCCTCGATGGCGGCCGCCTTGGCTTTGGCGTCGGAGATGGCGTCACCGGCGGCGGGGCGCGCCGTTATGAACACAGTGCTTGTCAACACTGAGACTACGGTCAGCGCGGGGATCCCGACCCGCTGGAGCAAGCGTGCACTCCTGGGAGACCGCGGCGTGGAGTGGTGGTGAACCCGCTCTACGTCAGTCACGATGGGGAACATTCTTACCGGACGCCTTTCGTCGATTCAAACACCCTCGGTGGGAAACAGCTGTTTGCAGTAGTACCGGGGGTACGAATGTGCTGGTCATGCGCGAGAAGCAAGAAATTCGAACTTTTTGTCAACTGCAAGGAGATACCTGAAGCGGTTCGAGGGAACTACGGTCGGGGCCATGGGCGAGATGGTGGAGTTTCCGAGCAATGGATCGACGGCGGGAGGTTATCTGGCTACTCCCGAGAGCGGCAGTGGGCCGGGAGTGATCGTGATTCAGGAGTGGTGGGGCCTGGTGGACCACATCGAGGACGTGTGCGACCGCTTCGCTGCGGCGGGGTTCCTGGCTCTGGCCCCGGATCTGTACCACGGCAAGAAGGTGCAACCCGGTGAGCCCGACGAAGCGGGCAAGGCGATGATGGCGATGCAGATGGAGCAGGCGGCGCGGGACATGAGCGGGGCCGTTGACGAGGTGCTGCGACGCAGTACCGGCGACAAAGTAGGCGTGATCGGATTCTGCATGGGCGGAGGGCTCGCGCTCGTGCTCGCCACGCAGCGCCCCGACGCGGTGGCGGCGGTCGTCCCGTGTTACGGGATCATCCCGTGGCCCGACGCGCAGCCGGACTACGCCCCCATGACGGCGGCCGTGTTGGGTCACTACGCCGAGAACGACAGCTTCTTCACACCCGAGGCGGCCAACGCGCTGGGGGACGAGCTGCGCGCCTTGGGCAAGTCGGTCGAGATCATCGTCTATCCGAACACTGATCACGCGTTCTTCAACGACACGCGACCGGAAGTACACGACGCCGACGCATCGAGGGAGTTGTGGGACCGTACGGTGGCCTTCTTCACCGAGCACCTGACCTAACTGGCCCTCGCCAGCTGACTGGCTCTCGCCAGCTGACTGGCTCTCGCCAGCCAACCCCTCTCGCTGCGGCTCGCAGCACGTCGTAGCCCCGGAACACACTGTCGTCTCCGCGACACGTTCCCAGGCGCGCCCGTCGCTGCATGGCGACGTCACACGGGAGAACGGCGATCGACTCCGCGTGGCGCCGGCGAAACACCCTGCACCATGCCGACGAAACCACCCTGCACCATGGTTGAGTTGCCGGCGAAACCACCGTGGAAAGCGATCGCCGCAAAGGCTGCGGGGACCTGTTTGTTACCATCGGCACATGTCTGCACGCTCGCGTGACCTGCCCCGACGCTCCTGCCTCTCGACCCCCGGCGATAACGAGAAGTTCCTGGCCAAGGCGCCAACTGTCTCCGCTGACATGACCTTCTTGGACCTCGAGGACGCGGTGGCGCCCCTGGCCAAGGAGGGCGCCCGGCCCAAGGTGGTCGATGCGATCAAGAACCTGTCCTGGGACGACCGGGTGCTCTGTGTGCGGGTCAACGCCTGGGACACCGAGTGGACCTATGGCGATGTGATCGAGGTAGTGGGCAACGCCGGTGAGCGCCTAGACGAGGTCATGTTGCCCAAGGTGCAGTACGCGTCCGACGTGGTGGCCCTTGACCTCTTGTTGACCCAGGTCGAGAAGAAGTCGGGATTGCCGGTCGGTCATATCGGGATCGAGGCGCAGATCGAGACGGCGCGCGGCCTCATCAACGTCGACGACATCTGTGCCGCGTCCCCACGGCTCGAGACCATCATCTTCGGCCCCGCTGATTTCGCGGCGAGCATCGAGATGCCGGTGCTCACGGGCGGTGTGCCGATCCCCGAGTACCCCGGTGACCACTTCAACTACGTCTTCAGCCGCATTCTCATGGCGGGCCGGGCCAACGGGCTGCAGGTCATCGACGGGCCATTCCTCAAGGTGCGCGAGCTCGACGCGCTGCGCGACTACTCCATGCGCGCCCGGATGCTGGGCTACGACGGGAAGTGGGCCCTCACGCCCGACCAGGCGACGACGCTCAACGAGGTCTTCTCACCCACGCAGGAGCAATTCGACCACGCCTTCGATCTCCTGGAGGCCTATCGCAAGGCGACGGACGAGGACCGCAAGGGCGCCGTCATGTTCGGCGACGAGATGATCGACGAGGCCAGCCGGAAGATGGCGGTCAAGTTCGTCAGCCGGGGCGAGCGGGCCGGGCTCACCCGCAGCGCCGAGTAGTAACCGCAGCGCCGAGTAGTAACCGCGCCCGTCTCAGCCGATCAGGCGGCGGGCGATCACCTTGAGCGCCAGCGTCTCGTCGGCTCCCTCGAAGATGGAGAGCACCCGCGCATCCACGAAGTAGCGGCTCACCGGGAACTCCTCCGCGTAGCCCATGCCGCCATGGATCTGCATGGCCTCGCGGGTGACCCATTCGGCGGCTCTGCACACGTACGCCTTGACCATCGACGCCTCGAGCGTGCCTTCGCCGCTGGGCCATCAACCGCGCCACGTGGTACGAGCTCTGGCGCGTGGCCTGAATGATGACGGCCATGCGACCGAGCTTCGCCTGGGTCAGCTGGTAGTCGCCGATGGGTGACCCGAACACCTTGCGCTCGGTCGCGTATGCCACGGCCGCCTCGTACGCCGCCTGCATGACGCCGAGCGCACGGCCGCCGTCTGCAGCCGGCCGTTCTCGAACCCTTGCATCTGCAGGTAGAAGCCCTTGCCCAGGCCCTCGTCGCCGCCGACCAGATTGGCCGCGGGCACGAACCAGTTCTCGAATGCCAACTCGTAGGAGTGCATGCCCCGGTACCCGAGCGTGTCGATGGGGCGTCCCTCGAGGCGTCCCGGCGCCAGATCGGCGGGGCGCTCCGACCCGTCCTGCTGCGTGAACAAGAAGCCGTGGCCGTCACCGCGCGGCTTCTCGACGACGAACATGGAGATGCCGCGGTGGGCCAGCGAGCGGTCGGGGTCCGTGCGGGCCAGCAGCATGAGGACGTCGGCCCGAGCGGCAAAGGTGCACCAGGTCTTGACGCCGTTGATCACCCACCCGCCGTCCACCGGCGTGGCGGCGGTGACGATGCCGGCCACGTCGGACCCGAAGTCGGGCTCGGTGACGGCGACGGCGGCCAGAACTTCCGCCGAGGCCAGCTTCGGCAGCCACCGCTTCTTCTGTTCCTCGGTCCCGCCATAGACGAGGGCCCGGGTCAGGATCTCAGGTCGGGTGATGAGCGAGCCGCCGACGCCGAGAGAGCCCCAGCTGAGCTCCTCCGTGGCGACGACCATGCCCATGTAATCGCTCTCGCCGCCGGAGGCGAAGCCGTCGTACTCCTCGGGCACGGAGAGCCCGAAGCCGCCGAGCTCGGCCAGGCCCTCGATGACCTCTTCAGGGATGTCCCTGTTCTCACGGTGTACGTGCTCGGCGTGGGGTCGCACCTTGTCCTCGGCGAAGCGGTGGAAGGTCTCGCGCACCAGCTCGAAGTCCTCGCCGAGGTGGCGCGGACCGTCGGTCGTGGCCAGGGCCGCCAGGACCGCGGGGTCACGTTGGGCCACCAGGAAGTCGGCCGCCGGCGCGTCCCAGCCGGACTCGACGCCCCAGAGCGACTCCCGACCCGCAGCCCGGCCCACGAGGTCGGACAGGACGTCGGCCACGAACGCCGAGGCAATGCGGGCCTCGACCTCTCCGTGCGCCCCGTACTCGAGTACCGACCGAGCCGAGGCCACGGCGGCGGCGGCATGCGCGACGTCATAGGCGACCACTTGGTTGGCGTCGATGCCCCCGCGCTGGCGCACTGCGGCGCAGCCCTGGTCCACCAGGTGCTGGGCCAGGTCGACCGCTGCCGCGGCGCCGGCGAGGTCTGGAGCAGATGGCGTCGTCACGGGGAGCGACCCTAATGGCTCGCCTCTGTGCCCCTCTTCGATCGCTCAGGTACGGCGGCCGATGACCGTGACCAGTGGGGGAAGGACCACCGGGTCGTCGCCGGGATCGACGCCGGTGAGCGATTCGAGATAGCTCGTGACGGGGCCCGGTCCGACACCGGCGGGCGCCTCGGCCCAGGCGTCGACGACCTCGAGTCCGGCCTGGCGCACCGAGCGCGGGGAGCAGCGCGCCGATATCGGGATGGCGCGCGTCGGGCATGGAGAAGGGCGTCCCGTCAATGCGGCCGGCCGAGGTGATGGGCTCCTGGGCCACCACCCAGCCGCCGGGGAGGACGGCTGCCGCCATTTTGCCCACCACCGCCGCCGGCTCGAGTACGTGCATGAGGAGGAAGCGGCAGAAGGCGAGATCGACCTCTTCGGGAAGGGAGAGGTCTTCGCCGGCCTGGGTCAGTGCGATCACCTGCGCGTGCGCCGCGGCGGCGGCGGCGCGCGCCACCTCGTCACGGGCGGCCGGGTCACTGTCGACGGCGTAGACCCTGCCGTCCCGGCCGACCATCTCGGCCAGGGCCACCGAGACGTCGCCCCCGCCGGCGCCCACATCGACGCAGCGCCAACCGGCTCCCAGACCCAACCGCGTGAGCGCCGTGGCGAGTGGGCGGCGGTAGACGTCGTCCCGCAGCCCCTTCATCTCGCCCACGGTGTCCGGGTCCCGCTGCTCGACCATGCGTGTGCACTCTACGGCGGGGACGGCCCTGACTCCGTTCCGCACGCCTTCCTCGTTCGCCAACGAGCCGTCCTCTCCGACCCCCGTTGGAGACCGGTAACCTCCCCCTTCGTGAAAGTAACCATGCTGCTGTGCGACGCGGCCCAGGTGTCCGACGGCAAGCTCTTCATTCTGGGCGGCGGATGGAGCATGACCGGCCCCGATCCCGTGCCCTCCGCCGTCGCGCTGAAGATCGACGTGGATTGGCACGAGGCGGAGGCTTCCCACCATTGGGAGCTCTTCTTGGAGGACGCCGACGGCCAACCCGTGCTGATGGAGACGACCGAAGGCACCCAGCCGGTCGAGGTGCGCGGGGAGTTCACCGTGAGCCAGCCCCAGGGGATCCCGGAGGGCTCGCCCATTGATGTGGCGCTCGCCGTCAATCTGGGACCGCTGCCGCTGGCGCCCGGCACGCGTTTCGCCTGGCGCCTCACGATCGACGGGGAGTCGCTCCCCAACGCCTCCCTCGGGTTCACCACCCGCCCGCGCCCCCAGCCAGCAGACGAGTGACGGTCTACGACCGGCCCTTCGGCCGCTACCTCGAGGACTTCGTCCCCGGCGACATCTACCGGCACTGGCCGGGCAAGACGATCACCGAGTACGACGACCACCTGTTCTGCATGATGACGATGAACCACCACCCGCTGCACACCAACGCGTGGTTCGCCGAGCACGAGACCGTGCAGGGGAAGAACGTCGTGGTGGGCAACCTCGTCTACTCCCTGGCCCTCGGCATGAGCGTGCCGGACGTGAGCGGATCGTGCATCGCCAACCTCGAGGTCGAGTCGCTGCTGCACCGCTCGCCCACCTTCCACGGTGACACCATCTACGCCGAGACGCGGGTCCTCGACGTCACGCCCTCGAAGTCGAAGGACGACCGCGGCATCGTGACGGTCGAGACGAAGGCCTTCAACCAGCGCGGCGAAGAGGTCTGCTACTTCCGGCGCAAGCTGATGGTCTGGAAGAGCGCGGCCGCACCGACGCGGCAGCGTCCCTACGGCGACGACGTCTGGGACTGAGCCCCAGCCGCTCCGGGCCGATCGGGCCCGCCGTTTCCGGCGCCGCCTGGTGGAGTGGGGGAGGAACACCGGCGCGACCTGCCCTGGCGACGCACGCGTGACGCGTGGTCGATCCTCGTGTCCGAGGTCATGCTGCAGCAGACCCAGGTGGACCGCGTCGTGCCGCACTACGAGCGCTTCCTCGCCGCCTTCCCCAGCCCGGCGGCCTGCAGCGCCGCGGGACCGGCGGCGGTCGTCCGCCTGTGGTCCGGGCTGGGTTACAACCGCCGGGCGCTCAACCTGCAGCGGGCGGCCACCGTGGTGGTGGCCGAGCACGCGCGGTGTCGTGCCCCATGACGACGCGGCGCTACGCGCCCTGCCTGGCGTGGGGCCGTACACGGCCCGGGCGGTCCGCGCCTTCGCGTTCGGCGACGACGTGGCCGCCATCGACACCAACGGGATCCGTGTCCTGGCCCGGGCCGTGGCAGGGACGCCGCTGACGGTGCGCCAGGCCACGGCGCTCGGCGACCGGCTCGTGCCCGCCGGGGAGTCCTGGGAATTCAACCAGGCGATGTTCGACCTGGGAGCCACGGTCTGCACCGCGGCGCGGCCGGACTGCGAGCGCTGTCCCCTGCGCCGCCAGTGCGCGTGGCGGCGCCACAGCTCCGACGACATCGACCCCTGGCGCCTCAGCCCGACGGCGAGACCGCAGAGCACCTTCATCGGGTCCGACCGCCAGGGCCGGGGTCGTCTGCTCCAGGCGCTCCGCCGCGATGGCGTGCACCGGAGCGGGCTCCCCGACGCGTGCGGGTGGCCCGACGATCCGGGACGCGCCGAGCGGGTCGCCGCCGCACTGGTCGCGGAAGGGTTCGCCGCCTGGTCGGTTGGGAAGAAGGATCCCGTCCTCCGGCTTCGCTGAGGGCGGGCCGACGAGGCGAGCACCGCCGTCAGGGTTCGGCGAGGAACCCCATGATGGCCCCGTTGACCACGTCGGGCCGTTCGACGTGCAGGAAGTGGCCGGCGTCATCAATGACCTCGACGGCCGAGCCCTCCGCCATGAAGTCGAGCGGCGAGCCCATGGACGACAACAGCATGCAGCCGTCGTCGCGACCGTGGAGGTACAGCGTCGGCTTCGGTGTCGGGAGCAACGCCGCCGCCTGCTCGTCGGCGAGCTCGGGCACCTGCAGCGCGGGGTCCCACATGGCGCGGTAGTAACCGATCGCCGCCGCAATGCGTTCGAGGTCGCCGATGGACTCCTTCACCCGTGCCACGTCCCACGCGCCGTCGTAGCCCGGCGACCAGTCGCGCCACAGCTGGTCGATGAAGGAGTAGTCGTCGAGGGGGAGCGCCGCCTCGGCCACCGGGGACAGGAAGAAGAACATGTACCAACTGCAACGGAGTTGCGCGTAGGTCAGCAGGGACATGCCGATGGACGCCGTCGGGGGGACGGCCGCCGTGACGGCGCGGCGCCAGCGTTCCGGCTGGTGCGCGACCGCCCCGTAGGTGGCCAACGCGCCCCAGTCATGCCCCACCAAAACGGCGTCGTCGCCACCGCCGAGGACCTCGTGCAGCGCGTTGGCGTCCCGCACCAGCGCCCCCACCTGGTAGTGCCCGTCCGCCGGCAGCGGCGGTCGGGGCGTAGCCGCGCAGGAACGGGGCCACGGCGTGGTAGCCCGCCCCGGCCAACTCGGGCAGCAGGTGGCGCCAGGTGTGCGCCGTGTCGGGGAAGCCGTGCAGGCAGAGGGCGAGCGGCCCGTCTTCGGGCCCGTCGGTCAGGCAAGCGAATTCCAGCCCGTTCGCGGTCACGAAAGGGTGCTGTGTCCCATGAGTGCAGAACGTACAGTCCCTGGGGAGGGTAACGTCGCGTAAGTGAACGTCACGTTCTATGGCGTGCGGGGGTCGTGCCCGTGCTCGGGGGATCGCTACCGGCGCTACGGGGGCAACACTTCGTGCCTCGTGCTCGATATCGAGGGCGACGAGCCGCTCATTGTTGACCTGGGCACCGGGTTGCGTGCGCTGGGCGACGTCCTGCACCGGGAGGTGCGGGCCCTCGGCACCCCGTTGCACGCCACGGCGCTGCTGACCCACCTCCATTTCGATCACATTCTGGGGATCCCGTTCTTCAGCCCGTTGCACGACCCCGGCGCCCGCCTGACCGTGTACGGCCCGGCGCAGCCCAAGGGGACATTGAAGGACGCGCTCCACGCGGCCGTGCAGCCACCCGTGTTCCCCATCCACATGGAGCAATTCCGCGGCGAGCTCATCACCATCGACGTCGGGGCCGAAGACTTCTCCATTGGGTCCGCCAAGGTCATGGCCCGGCCCATTCCCCACGCCGGTGTCACGCTCGGCTTCCGGATCGAGGCCGAGGGCCGCTCCGTCGCCTACATGTCCGACCACCAGGCCCCGCTGACCGCCGGGCCATACCCGAGGCCGTGCTCGAGCTGTGCCAAGGGGTGGACCTGCTGATCCACGACGGGCAGTACACCGACGACGAGTTCTCGGCCAAGGCCGACTGGGGCCACTCCACCGCCGCCTATGCCGTCCACGTGGCCGCCGAGTCGGGGGCGAAGCGGCTGCTGCTCTCGCACCACGACCCGTCGCACACCGACCGCGAACTCGACCGCATCCTCAACCAGGCCCGCCGGCTTCCCGAGGCAAAGCTCATCGAAGACGTCTCGTCGGCCCACGAGGCCCAGTCGATCGATCTCGGCAAGGCATAGGACAGCAGGCACATGTCGGGCCTCGACCAGGCCCGGTTCCGCGAAGTGCTCGGGCACTTCGCCACCGGGGTCACCATCGTCACCGCGCTGGAGGAGGGCCTGCCCGTCGGCTTCTGCTGCCAGTCCTTCGCCGCCCTGTCTCTCGATCCGCCGATGGTCATACTGGCCCCGGCCCGGACCTCCACCAGCTGGCCCCGCATCGCCAAGGCCGGCGCATTCTGCGTGAACATCCTCGGCGAGCACCAGGAGGCCCTCTGCCGCTCCTTCGCCATTTCGGGCGGTGACAAGTTCGAGGGCGTCGGCTGGTCGCACGGCATCACGGGCGCGCCCGTCATCGACCACTCGCTGGCGGTCGTCGAATGCCGGCTGGGCGACATCTTCGACGGCGGCGACCACGAGCTGGTCACCGGCCACGTCGTGGCCATGGAGATCGGCGAGGGCAGCCCGCTGCTCTTCTACCGGGGCGGCTTCGGGCGCTACGCCTCCTGATACCGTTCGCCCGATGCCAGAGCTGATCCCCTCCACCGTCATTGATGACGTCGTCGCTCGTGCGCCCCGACGTGCACGGCGACGAGCGTGGCCGCTTCGTCGAGACGTACCGCCGCAGCTGGTTCCCCGACCGCCCCGAGATGATTCAGGGCAACCGCTCGGAGAAGCAGGCCGGCGCGCTGGTCGGCCTGCACTTCCACCTGCACCAGGCCGACTACTGGTACGCACTGCGCGGCACGGTCCGCGTGCGTCCTGCACGACCTGCGCGTCGGCTCGCGCACCGACGGCGCCACCGAGGTCATCGATCTCGACGGCGACGTCGACCAGGGCGTGTACATCCCGCCCGGGGTCGCACACGGGTTCGCCGCCCTAATGACGTCCTGCTCACGTATCTCGTCGACAATTACTACGACGACTCCGACGAGCACGGGCTGGCCTGGGACGACCCCGCCGTCGGCGGCCGACTGGGGCGTCACCGACCCGATCCTCTCCGACGCGGGACCAGAACAACCCGCGGCGCGACGACATCCCCGACGACATCCGGCCCCGCCTCGTCTTCCTGAATTCTTCGGCGGATCGCCTCGGCACCCTCGCTTCCGGCCCTCCCGGAGGGCTTGCACGGTGCCGTATTCGAGTGGTGAAGACCGCGTGTTCCGCGCCCGCTGATCCTGTTGAATAGAGGACGGTGCTGATCGGTTGGCTGATCGTTGTCGTGGTAGTGCTGGGGGTCACCGCGGCCGTGCTGATGCTCCGGCGCTCCCACGATGACGTGCACTCCGTCGAGCACTACCACCGCCAGCTGCACACGCTCGAAGAGATGCGAACGCACCCTCCGGATCGGCGCCGACGGGAGGACGGCGACGCGGTCGGCCTTCCCGGCCAGCGCGTTCCGCGTCTCGGGCTCGTCCACGGTGCGCCTGACCGAGGCCGAGACGGCCGCCGGTCCCTCCGGTCCCGCCTCCGCCTGCCAACCCGTCGAAGCCGCTGACCTTCGACGACGCCAGCCCCGAGCCCGTTCCCGCCACCTTCATGACCGGGAACGAGGACCGGGTCATCCACTCCATCAACCACCGGCCCCGCCGACTGGGCGGCCCGGCCGCCGCCGTCGGCGCCGTGCTCGTCCTGGTCGCTCGTGCTCATCCTCACCGGGCTGCACTCCAGACACGCCGAAGCACCACAGGCCACGCCGGCCAGCACCGCCACGACCACCGGCCACCCGGACCGCCACGCCACGACGACCACCACCAGCACGACCGCGCCGCCCTCGGTCTCGGCGCCGATCGACGTCGACGTCGCACACGGCCACCTACACGGTGTCCGCGCCGACCTACTCACTGAACGTCGCCGCCACGACGGGGGAGTGCTGGGTGGAGGTGACCAACACCGCGACGGGAGCGGTGCTCTTCACTACGACGCTGCAGTCGGGCCAGTCCCACGCCATCGCCGCCACGGGGCCGGTGACGGTGATCGCCGGCGCGCCGGCGGCGTTCGCGGCCACCGTCGACGGCGCGCCCGTGACCCTGCCGCCGGGCAATCAGGCGCCGTTCACCCTCAACTTCCAGACGGCGCCCGTCGGCGTAATCAGCGCGTCGAGTCCGGCGGCAGCGTCGGCCAGGCCGAGCACGTCGAGCAGGAAGGCGTAGACCAGGGCCTCTTCCTTCCAGGCTTCGTAGCGGCCCGACGGCCCGCCGTGGCCGGCCCCCAGCTCGGTCTTGAGGAGCACCCTGGTCGGGGCGATTCGGCCCGCAACTTGGCCACCCATTTGGCGGGCTCCCAGTAGGCCACCCGGGGGTCGTTGAGACCGGCCGGTGACGAAGAGGTCGGGATAGGTGCGCGGCGAGCCGTCCGGGTTCTGCCCCGCCACGTTGTCGTAGGGCGAGTAGGTCAGCATGCGCTGGTAGGCCGACTCGTCGGCCAGGGGATTGCCCCACTCCTCCCACTCGCCGACGGTCAGGGGCAGCTCGTCGTCGAGCATGGTGGTCACGCAGTCGACGAAGGGCACCTCGGCCACGAGGGCGCGGAAGAGCTCGGGCGCCTGGTTGGCCACGGCGCCGATGAGGAGCCCGCCGGCCGAGCCGCCCCGGCCCGACAGCCGGCCCGGGCGGGCGATACCTGCCTCGACCAGGTGGTGCCCGCAGGCGATGAAGTCAGAGAAGGTGTTCGCCTTGTGCTCCATCCGCCCGTCCTCGTACCAGGCGCGGCCCATCTCCCCGCCGCCGCGCACGTGCGCGATGGCGAAGACCACGCCGCGGTCGTAGAGCGAGAGCCGGTGCGGCGAGAAGGACGGGTCGATGCTCATTTCGTAGGCGCCGTAGCCGTAGAGGACCATCGGTGCCGGCAGCTCCAGGTCCTTGCGGTGGACCACCGAGAGCGGGACGCGCGTCCCGTCGGGGGCGACAGCCCATTCCCGGTAGGTGGTGTAGCGACTCGGGTCGAAGTCGCCCAGCACGGGCTCCTGCTTGAGCAGCGTCTCCTCGCGCTCGTCCAGCGTGATCTGCAGGACGCTCGACGGCGTCACCATCGACGTGCGCCCGAAGCGCAGCGCGGGGGCGTCGGGCTCGGGGTTGGCGCCCGAGCCAGGTGGAGGACGGGGCTCTCGATGGACGGCATGATCCAGCCGCCCGCGCAGCAGGTCGCCGGCGAAGGGGTCGTCCCGGTCGGGCAGCGGCAGGACGCGGACCTGGGTCTGGGCCTCGGCCCGCTCGCTCAGCACCAGGGCGCGGCCGAAGGCGTCGACGTCCTCGATGCGGGTGCCGGGCCGGTGCGGGATCACCTCGCGCCAGGCCGGCGAGCCGCGGGAGCGCCGAGCGCCTCGCTGTCGGGAGCGCCCAGCGCCTCGCCGTCGGGAGCCGCGAGCACCCTGAAGTCCTGGGCCTCGTCGTTGGTCAGGACCAGGAACCAGCCCCCGCCCCCGGCCGTCGGGGTGAGGTGGTCGACGGCGTACTCCACACCCTCGCGACGCGGGAGGACGACGCGGGGCTCGGCCAGCGGGTCGTCCGACGGGATGGCCAGCCACTCGGTGGTGTTGGTGCTGTGCAGGCCGACGAGCACCCACGCTGTGTCCCGGGTGGAGCCGGTCCCGAGCGAGAAGCGCCGATCGGCCTCCTCGAAGACGAGCACATCGCCGGCCGGGTCGGTGCCGACCTGATGGCGCCAGAGCTGGAAGGGCCGCTGGGCCTCGTCCATGCGGACGTAGAACACGTGAGTCAGCTGCGCGCGGACCAGGCCAGGCCGTACCCGGTCTCGGGCACCGACTCGGGCGCGCCCGGGATGCCGGCCTCCAGCGGCCGGAACTGCAGCTCGTACTTCTCGTCGCCGCGGAGATCGGTCGAGTAGGCGAGCCAGCGATGGTCGTGGCTGACGGCGGCGCTCCCGACGGCGAAGTAGTCCGAGCCCTCCGCCAGCACGTTCTCGTCGAGCAGGATCTCCTCCTCCTCGCCGGGCTCGCCGGCCGGCGGGAGCTCCTGCAGACCGCGGGCGGGACGACGGCAGTGGATGCCGTAGTCCTTCCCCTCCTCGGTGCGCGAGTAGTACCACCACGGCCCCCGCCGGGTCGGCACCGACATGTCGGTCTCCTTGATCCGGGCCTTCATCTCCTCGAAGAGGCCGGCTGCGGAGGGCGGCCAGTGGGCCCGTCGCCTCCTCGGTGTAGGCGTTCTCGGCTTCCAGATAGGCGAGGACCTCGGGGTCCTCGCGCTCGCGGAGCCAGAACCAGGGGTCCTCGCGATCATCGCCGTGGGCCGATATGACATGCGGACGCCGGGGGGCGGCGGGAGGGCGGGCCATAGGCTTGAGAGCCTGCCACGGCTGGCGACACCCGGGTACAGCCGGAAGGCGTTTCAGCTGGCCCGGGTAGTTGTTACTATCTCCATAGGGGAAATTCCCTCTCTTCCTCCGACTTCAGGAGCCCCATGGCCACCACGGATCTCGACCTCGGGCGGTACCAGCTCGGGTGGAGCGACGCCGAGGACTACGTCTTCAAGCCCAAGAAGGGCCTGAACGAGTCGATCGTGCGCGAGATGTCGGAGATGAAGAAGGAGCCGCAGTGGATGCGCGACTTCCGGCTCCGCGCCCTCAAGAACTTCGAGCGCAAGCCGATGGCACCGTGGTTCGCCACGCAGATGCCGAACCTCGACTTCGACGACATCTTCTATTACATCAAGCCCACCGGCGGGCAGGTCGACAAGTGGGAGGACCTGCCCGACGCCATCAAGAACACGTACGAGAAGCTCGGGATCCCCGAGGCTGAGCGCAAGTACCTCTCCGGCGTCACCGCGCAGTACGAGTCCGAGGTCGTGTTCCACCGCAACCGTGAGGACCTCGAGGAGCAGGGCGTCCTGTTCTGCGACATGGACACGGCGGTGCGCGAGTACCCCGAGGTCGTCCAGAAGTGGTTCGGCAAGATCATCCCGCCCAACGACAACAAGTTCGCCGCGCTCGAACTCGGCCGTGTGGTCGGGGGGCTCCTTCATCTACGTCCCGCCCGGGGTGAAGGTGGAGATGCCGCTGCAGGCGTACTTCCGCATCAACGCGGAGAACATGGGCCAGTTCGAGCGCACGCTGATCATCGCCGACGAGGGCTCCCAGGTGCACTACATCGAGGGATGCTCTGCCCCGGTGTACTCGACCGACTCGTTGCACTCCGCCGTGGTCGAGCTCGTTGCCCTGCCGGGATCCCGCATCACGTACACGACCATTCAGAACTGGTCGACCAACGTCTACAACCTGGTCACCAAGCGGGCTCGGGCCGAGGCCGAGGCCCACGTCGAGTGGATCGACGGCAACATCGGCTCACGGCTGACCATGAAGTACCCGTCGGTCTACCTGATGGGTCCCAAGGCGAGCGGCGAGGTGCTCTCCGTCGCTTACGCCGGGGCGGGCCAGCACCAGGACGCCGGCGCCAAGATGTACCACATCGCCCCGGAGACGACCTCGACCATCGTCTCCAAGTCCATCTCCAAGGACGGCGGCATCACTACCTACCGGGGCAAGGTCCACGTCGACCCCGAGGCCTACGGCGCCAAGTCGTTCGTGCGCTGCGACGCCCTCTGCTCGATGACGAGTCGATCTCGGAGACAAAGCCCTACATGGAGGTCGGTGAGCGCAGTGCCCGCATCGGCCACGAGGCGACAGTCTCGAAGGTCGGCGACGACCAGCTCTTCTATCTGATGAGCCGGGGCCTCTCCGAGCAGCAGGCCATGGGCATGATCGTGAACGGCTTCATCGAGCCGGTGACCCGCACGCTGCCGATGGAGTACGCGGTGGAGTGGAGTCGCCTCATCGAGTTGCAGATGGAAGGCTCGGTCGGCTGATCGCGCAACCCCACGCGCAGCGTGGCACCATAGAACGATGCCGATGCGGGAGGAATGCACGCATTTCCAGAGTCGGACCTATGCCTCTGGTGAGGCTGCCCGTTTCTGCGTGCTCGATCTCGCCCCCGAGGCACCCTGGCGTTGCCCCGAGAACTGCCCCTCGTATCACCGCCGACTGGCCGACGTGGGCTGGGTCCACGGGAGCCTCGTGGAGCCGGCCCTCGAGGAAGAGCCGGGTGCGGGTGGTGAGGACGTGGCCGAGCTGCTCGAGTCGGCCGAAGACATCGTGAACGAGGTGGCGCCGGATGTGCTCGATTCCGTGCGGGCAGAGGACGCCCGCCGCGAGCGCTCGGCCAACCGCTGGTGGCGCCGCAAGCGCTAGCGCTATCGGGTCAACGCCTAGCGGCCCGTGAACTTCGGCGTGCGCTTCTCCATGAAGGCTGTCATCGCCTCGGTCAGGTCGTCGGAGGCGAGCATCCCGGCGTTCCAGGTCGCCACGTAGTCGAGGCCCTCGGCCACTGTCCGCCCGTCGTTCGCCGCCAGCACGGCCTTCGTGCCCTGGACGGCGATGGGGGAGTTGGACGCGATCTCCACGGCCAGCGCCTGCGCCGCCTTGTGCACGGCCTCGACGTCCGCGGCCACGTCGTTCACCAAGCCGATCTCCCTCGCCCGCTCCGCACTGATGTCCTTGCCGGTGAACGCCAGCTCGGCCAGATGCCCGGCGCTGATGATGGCGGGCAGTCGCTGCAGGCTGCCGAGATCGGCCACGATCGCCGATCTTGGCTTCGCGCACGGAGAAGATGGCGTCCGATGAGGCCAGTCGGATGTCACAAGCTGCGATGAGGTCGACCCCGCCACCGATGCAGTAGCCGTGCACCGCAGCGATCACGGGCTTTGGGCATCGTGCCACGGCGGTGATGGCGTCCTGCAATCGGAGGACCTCGGCGCGTCCGCTACGGGCCCGGGCCGCCATGGAGGCGCCGATTGCCCCCGGTCTCGCCGCCCCCTCCGGTGAGCACGCTCCCCATCGCCTTGAGGTCCAGGCCGACGGTGAAGTGTGGGCCCTGCGCGGCCGCGACGACGACACGCACCTCCGCATCGGCGGAAAGCACCTCCATGGCCCTTGGCAGGTCCCGCCACAGGTCCACCCCCATGGCGTTGCGTGCCTCGGCCCGATCCAGCCACAAGGTGGCAACGTGCTCGTCCCGCGTCGATGCGCAGCACCGGTGACTCGAAATCCGACGATCTCTCCCATGCATCTGAAGGCTAATCCGCCAGGTAGGGAGGCCGGCGGGGTGCCACTAGAATGCATGGGCCACATTGGCGATCCCGAAAGAGGACCTGACCCTGCTACACCTTCACCGCTGAGGCTTCCGCGGCCCTGGAAGGGCCGGCGTGGCTCCGCGAACGGCGGGCCGCCGGTTACGAGGCCCTGGCCTCTTGCCCGTTGCCTTCCGAGAGCGAAGAGGTCTGGCGCTACACGCCTATCAACAACCTGGACCTCGACGAATTCACGCCCCCGGTGCCGGGCGGTCCGGCCCCGGCGGGCGACCAGCTGCTGGCGGCCCTCACGACTGCGCTGGGTTCGCTGACCGGGAGCGTGCTCGTGCACAACGGGCGGGCCAGCGCCTTCACCATCGGGACGGGAGCCGGCACGGGTGTCGGCGTTCGGGCGGGCCGACGACGTGACCGGCTCGTCCGACATGTTGGGGTCGGTGCAGGAGGGCGGGGACGCCCTGGTGCGCCTCAACGACGCGTT
This sequence comes from uncultured Acidimicrobiaceae bacterium, assembly GCA_963794875.1. Classification (GTDB taxonomy): domain Bacteria; phylum Actinomycetota; class Acidimicrobiia; order Acidimicrobiales; family RAAP-2; genus Bog-473. Next base: position 499,609 of record CAWCFG010000013.1, on the reverse strand, counting down.
CGCTCCGGACCCGGTCTTCGTCGATGTGCCCGACGGAGTCCGGCTGGACGCGCCCGTGCTCATCGTGCACTGGTGCGACAGTTCGTGCGCCTTCCCACGCACCAGCGTGCGCGTCGGGGAGGGGTCCACGCGTGTCCGTCGTCGAGGTCTTCGCCGGGGCCGAGGGTGCGGACCGAAGCCTCGTGGTGCCGGTGACCGAGCTCGCCGCCGCGGACGGCGCCGTAGCTCGCCTACGTGTCGCTGCAGATCTTCGGCGATGCCGCCTGGTCGATTGCCGCGGCTGGCTGGCCGTGGCACCGCCAAGTCGACGCTTCGCACCTTCACCGTCGGCCTCGGTGCCTCCTACGACCGGGTCCGCGCCGACGTCTCGGTCGAGGGGAAGGACGCCCGCAGTGAGATCCTCTCCGCCTATCTCGGTGACGGGACCCAGGTGCACGACATCCGAACCCTGCAGGACCATGTGGCCCCGCGCACCACGAGTGAGCTGCTGTGCCAGGGCGCCGTCGCTGGGACGTCGCGCTCGGTCTACAGCGGGCTCATCCGGGTCCACCGGGGAGCCGTGCGCAGCGACGCCCGCCAGACCAACCACAACCTCGTCCTCGACGAAGGGGCGCACGCCGACTCCGTGCCCAACCTCGACATCCTGGAGAACGATGTCCGCTGCTCCCATGCCTCGACGGTGGGCCCGGTCGACGAGGATCAGCGCTATTACATCGAGTCGCGTGGCGTGGCGCCCGAAGATGGCCGAGGGCCTCATCGTGCGCGGCTTCTTCGACGCCATCATCGACCGCTCGCCCGTTCCCGAAGTCATCCCGTTCCTGCAGCGCGAGGTGCACGAGCGCCTCGACGTCGCGCTGGGCGGCCGAGCCCTGCCCGCCGGTGTCTGAGACCGTGGCGCTCTGCGCGCCCGACGACCTGGCCTCCGGTGAGGCGCGGCGCTTCGACGTGGCCGGCCACCGCATCGCGCTGGTGCGCATCGGCGACGACTTCTACGCGGTCGACGACGAGTGCAGCCACGAGGACTACTCGCTCTCCGAGGGCGAGGTCTGGGCCGAGGAGTGCCAGATTGAGTGCCCCCGCCACGGCAGCACCTTCGACCTGCTGACCGGCGCGCCCTGCTCGCTGCCGGCCACGCAGCCCGTGGCCGTCTACGAGGTCCAGGTGGACGACGGCACCGTCGCCGTGGTGCTCCCGTGACCGGTCGAGCACGTGTTCGAGGTCCGGGACCTGCACGCCACGGCCGGCGGCAAGGAGGTCCTGCACGGCATCGACCTCACGGTGCGCAGCGGCGAGGTGCACGTGATCATGGGCCCCAACGGCTCGGGGAAGAGCACGCTGGCCCATGCCCTCATGGGCCGCCCGGGCACCGAGGTGACTGTCGGGCTCCATCACCATGGACGGGCTGGAGCTGACCGGCCTGCCGGCCTGGGAGCGCGCCCGTGCCGGGCTTGTTCCTCGCTCTGCAGCATCCGGTGGAGGTTCCCGGTGTGGGCCTGCACTCGCTGCTGGCCGCGGCGGCCGCCGGCGGCACTCGTCAGAGAGGTCGGACCGGAGCCGGCGGCCACCCTGCAGGAACGTATGGAGGAGGAAGCCAAGGCCGTCGGCCTCGACGCCCGCCTGCTGCGCCGGCCCCTCAACGTCGACCTCTCGGGCGGCGAGCGCAAGCGCACGGAAATGGTCCAGCTGGGCGTGATCCGGCCCGCCGTCTGCATCCTGGACGAGGTGGACTCGGGCCTCGACGTCGACGCGCTGGGCGAGGTGGCGCGCCGGCTGCAGCACGCCACCACCGAGTGGGGCGTGGGCCTGCTGGCCATCACCCACTTCAGCCGCTTCCTGGTCCAACTCGAGGCGGACGTCGTGCACGTCCTGGTCGACGGCCGCATTGTTGCCACGGGCGATGCAGCGCTGGCGCTGCAGCTCGAGCAGACCGGATACGCCGGGTACCAGGACAAACGCTGAGCCACGGCGGCCGGCGGGCGGGGACCCCCGCGGGGCGCCTGCCGCCACCTGCGCGACGGTGCTTGGTACCGTTCTTCTCCATGGCGAACGGTCGTCCGACGGGCGACGGGTCGGATCGCTCCCCCGAGAAGCGCCGCGGCAAGCACGCGAACCAAGAAGGCCTGGCCGCGCTCGGCCGGCAGATGCGCTCCGGTCCCGAGGGCCCGAGCGTGGCCAACGAGTCGGGCCTGCGGGCCCTCGGGGCCCGCATCGACTCGCGAGCGGGGCAAGTCCAAGGTCCGGCGCAGCGGGAAGCCCAAGTGGAGCGCAGGCAAGAAGACCGTGGTGGCGCTGTGCGCGCTGATCGTGCTCATGGCGGCCGTCGTCGGCGGCGGCTACGCCTACCTGTGGTACCGCTACGACCAGATCAACAAGGTGCACATCGACGCCGAGGTCGCCGCGGCCGAGCGGGGCGCCCTTCACCATCCTCGTCATCGGCTCGGACAGCCGGGTCGGGGAGTCGAGCCAGGCCTTCGGGCTCGTCCTCCGTGGTCACCGGACAGCGCAGCGACGTGGTCCAGCTGTGGCGGGTGACGCCGTCCACCAAGCAGATCCAGATCCTCTCCATCCCGCGCGACACCGTCGTCTCCATGCTGCCCCCCGACACCACGCAGTTCGGCACCTACAACCGCATCAACTCGTCGTACAACTCGGGCGCCGACCAGTTGGTCAAGACGATCACCGCCAACTTCGGCATCCCGATCAACCACGTGGTCCAGGTCGACTTCGCCGGCTTCCAAGATGCCGTCAACGCCCTGGGCGGCATCTACCTCGAACTTCCCCTACCCGGCCAAGGACGCCTACTCGGGCCTCGACATCACGACGCCCGGCTGCCAGCTGCTCAACGGGGCGCAGGCCCTCGCCGTGGCCCGGGCCCGCCACTACGAGTACTACGCCAACGGGTACTGGCAGTACGACGGGACGAGCGACTTCGGCCGGATCCAGCGCCAGGACGTGTTCATCCGGTCCCTGATCACCTCGGCCAAGTCGAAGGTGAACCCGCTCACCGTGAACGCCTTCATCGGCTCCATCCACGAGGGCGTCACCATCGACGACGGCTTCGGCATCAACGAGCTGATCGGGCTGGCGCTGGACTACCGCTCCTTCGACCCGGCCAACCTGCAGGCGCAGACCCTGCCCACCGAGGCGGCCAACGGGTTCGGCGACCTCGGCGACGTGCTGACGGTGCAGCAGCCCGAGGCCCAGCAGATGTTGGTGAACACCTTCGGATCCGACCTGACAGACACCGACGAACCCGCCACCCGATGCCGAACGGCGAATCCCAACCCGCCACCGCCGGTCACGACCACCACGGTGGCGCCGGCGAGCCCGACGCACGTCGTCGAGCGGAACGTCCACGGCGCCACGACCACGCACGGCGCCCCCGCCCTCCTTCAACCCCACGCCCTGCACGCCGAGCTGAGGCGCCGCGGTCAGTCCGGCAGCCGATCAGAGGACCGATGCAAGGCCTCAGCCCGATCCGCCCGATCGGCGCCCGCCGTGACCCTGGTCCAGAGCGGCGAAGGGCGCGACCTCATGACCCGGCCACGGGCCGAGGAAGGTCAGCTCCTCGTTGGCGTTGCCGCGTCATGGTCCAGCCCGTTGCGGTGCACCACCCGTGGTGGTGCCGGCACAAGGAGTACGAGATGTTGTCCAGGTCGGTCCGTCCCGTCGGGTTTCCACGCCACGATGTGGTGCACGTTGGTGAAGGTCACGTTCGCACAGCCCGGGAAGCGACATCGCTCGGTCCCGGCGCATGCACCTCTCGGCGCTGGGCCTCGGTCGGGAAGCGCCGGGCCCGGCCCTCGTACATGGTGTGCCCGACGTCGTCGTCGACCGCCACGGCCACGGTGGCGTCACAGGCGATCCGCTGCACCGTTTCGCCCTGTCGATCAAGCCGTCGTGCTCGAGCTCACCGGCCAGCTCGCTGGCCTGCCCCTGAGTCATCGACCAGGGCCGTCGAGGGGCACATGGGCCACCACGAAGAACGGGCTGGCCGAGGTGGCCCCGTGGCGGAACCCGTGGTCGCCGTGCCGATCAGCTCCATGAAGGCGTCACAGCGGCGCTGGTCCCAACGGATCCTGTCTGCTGAAGTGACCATGCCCGCTGAAGTGACCCTGTCCGAAGTGACCGTGCCCTCTGACCGTGCCCGCCGAGGGAGCCTCACCCTCGAGCGACCTGGCCCGCAGAGTCGACCTCGGCCTCAGAAGGCATCTGACGGCCCGGGCCTCGAGGCACGCCTTGGTCTCGGCATAGGACTCGGCGGGCAACTGGACCGTCAGCGTGCGGAAGGCATCGTTGAAGCGCAGGTAGCGGCGGTCGTGCTCGGAACGGGCCGGAGCCGAGCGCCCCGCCGCGTCCCGCGCCTCGGCGCTCATACGGGCGATGTCGACCAGTTCACGGACGCTGTGCCCCTTGGCCTGCTCGACACAGCTCGCGCTCGGTCTAAGGGGTGGCCACATCGACGCACGGCCCGCACCTTGTCCAAGGACGATCTCGGCCTCGCACAGTGCCCCGACCAGCTGGGGCACCTCGGGGGCCTTCTCGGCCACCTCGACGTAGGCCCGGGCCGTCGCAGTTGCCAGCCCGAAGCGTTCGACGGCCCAGGCCTTTGCGGAGGTGGCACCCTCGTCGCGGAACGATTCTCGCCGGGTGACCTCGCCCAGGCGCACGAGGAACCTCCCCTGAGCCGCCGTCATTTGGCAGAAGTCCTCCTCCAGACCGGCGACCAGCTCCTCGTTGGACCGGCCGCCACGGCACCGATCAGGTCGGCGCCGCTGAGGTGATCGGTGCCGCTGAGCAGGTCGGTGCCGCTGAGCAGGTCGGTGCCACTGGGGTGGTCGGTCGCCGCTCCGGTCGTCGAGGTTCTCAGCCATCGAAAGGGAATGGTCGGACCCATCAGCCGTGGACGTCAAAAAGATTGATACCGGTTGTGCCGTGCCCAGCCGATGGTCGGGTCGGATCAGCTCATAGCCCGCCACGGCGGACCCAACCCGATCTCGCCCAGGGCTAGGAGGCTTCCGCCCCCACCTCGTCGAGGCCCTGGGCCAGCGCGTTCCAGCTCAACGTCGCGCACTTGATGCGCACCGGGAACTTCACGACGCCCTGGAGCGCGGCCAGCTCGCCCAGCTTGTCGAGATCGATCTCCTCGGGCTCGCTCTCAACCACCTCGGCACCGCTCGCCGTTGCTGTCGGGGCCGAGGTCGGCCTCGTGGATCGACATCATCCCCTTGAAGGTGGAGATGAGGCGGCGCACCTCGTCGACCGGCTTGCCCTTGACGGCGGCCGACATCAGCGAGGCGGAGGACTGGCTGATGGAGCAGCCCGAGCCGCCGATCTTGAGGTCGGCCAGCTTGCCGTCCTCCACGACCATGGACACCACGACCTCGTCACCGCACAGAGGGGTTGAAGCCCTCCACCCGGTGGGCCGGCGGAGAGTCCAGCTCGCCGCGGTTCCGGGGCGAGCGGTAGTGGTCGAGGATGATCTCGCGGTACAGCTCTTCGAGGTCGGCCATTAGCCGAACAATCTACCGGCTTCCAGCAATCCCTCGATCAGCACCTCAATGTCGTGCTCGTCGCTGAACAGCGACAACGAGGCACGAGCCGTGGCCTGCACCCCGAGGCGCCGCATTAGTGGCTTGGCACAGTGGTGACCCGGTCGCACGCACACGCCGAACTGGTCGAGCACCTGCGCCAGGTCGTGTGCGTGCACGTCCCGGTAGGCCAGCGACAGCACGCCGCCGCGGTCGAGGCCGGCGGGCGGACCGAAGACCTGCACGTCGGAGCCCAGCTTCTCGTCCAGGCGGTCGAGCGCATAACTCGGTCAGCGCCAACTCGTGGGCCCGGATGCGGTCCATCCCGATGTCGTTGAGGTAGCCGATGGCCGCCGTCAAGCCCGACCGCCTCGGCGATCGGCGGCGTGCCGGCCTCGAAGCGTGCCGGGGGCGGCGCCGCCTTGAAGCCGTCGAGCTTGACGTCGAGGATCATGCCGCCGCCGCCGAGGAAGGGCGGCATGGCGTCGAGCAACTCGGCTCGGCCCCACAGGACGCCGATGCCGGTCGGCCCCATCATCTTGTGCGCCGAGAAGGCGAGGAAGTCGACGTCGAGCTCGCGGACGTCGACCGGCGAGTGTGGGACGAGTTGCGCGCCGTCGGCCACCACGATGGCGCCGGCGGCATGGGCCGCCGTCGGCGATGTGGCGCACGGGGGGAATGGTGCCGAGAACGTTGGACATGCACGAGACACCGACAGCCTTGACGCCGTCGACCAGGCGGTCGAGGTCGTCGAGCACCAGACGACCGGAGCCGTCGATCGGGATGTACCGCAGGTCGAGCCCGCCGAGCTCCTCGGAGAGGATCATCCAGGGCACGATGTTGGCGTGGTGCTCCATCTCGGTCAGGAGCACGGCATCGCCGGCTCGCAGGTTGGCGCGGCCCCAGGACTGGGCCACCAGGTTGAGCGACTCCGTCGTGTTCTTGGTGAAGACCACCTCGTGCGCCGGGTCCGGCGCGCCGACGAAGCGTCCGGCCGCCACGCGGGACCGCTCGTACAGGGCGGTGGCCTCCTCGGCGGTGGCGTAGACGCCGCGGTGCACGTTGGCGTGCGTCGTCTCGTAGTAGTGGGACATGGCGCCGATGACGGACCGGGGCTGCAACGCGGAGGAGGCGGAATCGAGATATACGACCGGCCGGCCGTTCACCGTGCGCGTCAACAGCGGAAAGTCCTTGCGCAGCGCCTCGACGTTGAGTGGCGCTGGCGTGGCGGGCGTCGGCGTGGCGGGCGTCGGCGTGGCGGGCGTGGGCGTCGTGGGCGTTGGCCCGACCGCAGGGGACGTCATCGCCAGCCCTCGTAGCCCTCGGCCTCGACCGTCGCCGCCAGCTCGGGACCGCCGCTGGCGACCACACGACCATCCATCAAGATGTGCACGACGTCGGGCACGAGCTCTTCGAGCAGCCTGGTGTAGTGGGTGATGGCGAGCACGCCGAGCTCGGGGCGCTTCTCGCGCACCGCGCGCACGCCCCGCCCGACGACCCGCAGCGCATCGATGTCGAGGCCCGAGTCCGTCTCGTCGAGGACGGCCACGAGCGGCTCGAGCAGCGCCATCTGCAGGATCTCGTTGCGCTTCTTCTCGCCGCCGCTGAAGCCCTGGTTGAGATGGCGGCTGGCGAAGGAGGTGTCCATGCCCAGGCGCTCCATCCACTCGGTCATGAGCACCCGGACCTCGAGCACCGAGACCTCCTCGGTGCCCTTGCGCGCCGCCATGGCCTGGCGCAGGAACTGCGTGACCGACACGCCCTCGATCGACTCGGGGTACTGGAAGGCCAGGAAGAGGCCGGCCTTGGCCCGGACGTCGGTGGCCCAGTGGGTCACGTCGTCACCGTTGAGGATGATGGAGCCGGACGTCACCGTGTAGGCAGGGTGGCCCATCAGCGCGCCGGCCAGGGTCGACTTGCCGGCGCCGTTGGGCCCCATCAGCGCGTGGATCTCGCCCGCCCCGACGGTCAGGTCGACGCCGCGCAGGATGGGGCCGTCCTCGGCGGAGACGTGGAGGTCCCGGATCTCGAGCAGTTGCGTCATTGCTTAAAGCTTACTGGTTTAGTCAGGTATTTCGATAGGGGCCGCCGCGAAGATTCCGGCGGACTCGCCGCGGCGGCCCTCACCAACCTCGCTCAACCCATTCGCCCAGGTGAGGTGACTCGTTTCCGACCGTGGTGGAGGTGCCGTGGCCGGGCAGGACCAGGGTGTCGGGGTCGAAGGCGGCGAAGATCCGGCGGTCGATCGACGCAATGATGGTGTCGAAATCGGCGTTCTCGAACGAGGTGTTGCCCGGGCCGCCGGGGAAGAGGGTGTCGCCCGTGAACAGGAGGTTCGTGCCCTCGACGGCGAAGCAGATGGAGCCGGGGGTGTGGCCGGGCGTGGCCAGGGTCTTGAGGCGCAGGTCGCCCACGCTGAGCTGCTCGTCGTCCTCGAGTATGAGGTCGTAGCTGGGCAGCATCCCGGCATCGGCGCTGGTCACGGCCACCGAGATCCCGGCTTCGCGCACTGCGGGCACAGCCTGAATGTGGTCCCAGTGGCCGTGTGTCTCCACCACCTGGTTCACGCCCAGCCTCTTGCAGATCTCGAGCAGCTCCTCGTGCTCGTTGGCGGCGTCAATGAGCATGGCGTCACCGGTGCGGCGGCAGCGCAGGATGTAGACGTTGTTGTCCATCGGGCCCACCACAATCTGGTGGACCTCGGCCGTCGCATCGCTCCAGATCTGCTCGAGCTGTCCCATCGCACCAGCGTGGCACAATCTGGTTGGACGGCGGCCACGTCTGGTAGACACGCTGGCAGGACCGCCGGCCGGGCTGCCGGGGGAAGAGGCAGAGGAGCCCAGCATGAATTTCGCCTTCAGTGACGAGCAGGAGGAGTTGCGCACCGCGGTGCGCCGCTTCCTGGCGGAGAAGTCCCCCGAGAGCGAGGTGCGCCGCCTCATGGACACGACCGAGGGCTACGACCCTGCCGTGTGGAGCCAGATGGCCGATCAGCTCGGCCTGCAGTCGCTGACCATCCCCGAGGAGTTCGGCGGCTCGGGGTTCACGTACGTGGAGCTCTTGGTGGTGCTCGAGGAGATGGGGGCGGCGCTGCTGTGCGCGCCCTTCTTCTCGTCGGTGGCGCTCGGGGCCAACGCGCTGCTCACCTCGGGCGACGACGAGGCCAAGAAGTCCTACCTCCCGGGCATCGCCTCGGGGGAGACGATCGCCACCCTCGCCATCACCGAGGACAACGGGAAATGGGACTTCAGCGGGATCGAGTTGGCGGCGACGCAGAAGGACGGGGGCTGGGTCCTCGACGGCCACAAGATGTTCGTCATCGACGGGCACGTGGCCAACCTGATCATCGTGGCCGGCCGCACGGCCGCCGGCGTCTCGCTCTTCGCCGTGCAGGGTGACGCCGCCGGGCTCACGCGCACCCCGCTGCCGACGATGGACCAGACGCGCAAGCAGGCGCGGCTCGAGTTCTCCGGCACGCCGGCCGTGCTGATCGGGGTCGACGGTGGGGCCGAGGCCGGCCTGTCCAAGACGCTCGACCTCGCCGCCGTGGCGTTGGCGGCCGAGCAGGTGGGCGGGGCCCAGCACGTGCTCGACGCCTCGGTCGAGTACGCCAAGACCCGCATTCAGTTCGGGCGGCCCATCGGCAGCTTCCAGGCCATCAAGCACAAGTGCGCCGACATGTTGCTGGAGGTCGAGTCGGCCAAGTCCGCCGCCTACTACGCGGCCTGGGCCGCAGCCGAGGACTCCGACGAGCTGCCGGTGGTGGCGTCGTTGGCCAAGTCCTACTGCTCGGAGGCCTACTTCCACTCGGCCGCGGAGAACATCCAGATCCACGGGGGCATCGGCTTCACGTGGGAGCACCCGGCCCACCTCTACTTCAAGCGGGCCAAGTCGTCGGAGCTGCTGCTGGGCGATCCGTCGTACCACCGCGAGCTGCTGGCACAGCGCATCGGCATCTGACGTGCCGGGGCCCTTCAGGCTCCGCCCGGGGCCGGCGGGGGACCTCGCCACCTACGCCAGCGCCACCCCACCGGGGGCGCCGGCCCACGGCCACGTGGTCCTGATCCACGACCTGCCCCGGCCCAAGGGGGCGGCCGCCGACGTCGCCGTGACCTACCCCGCGTTGGCCGACCGGCTGACCCGGGAGTCGGCCTGGCGCGTGGTCACGGCGTCCTTGCGGGGGGCCGGCGAGTCGGACGGCGACTTCTCGGTGCTGGGCTGGCTGGACGACCTGGGGTACCTGGCGGCGGCGGAGATCCCCGAGTCGGCGCCCCGCCTGATGGTGGGGTTCGGCTTCGGCGGCGTGCTGGCCCTGCATCTCGCCGCCGGGGACCAGCGGGTGGCGGGCGTCGCCTGCCTGGGCACGCCGGCCGACCTGGGCCCGCTGGCGGCCGACCCCGAGCGGCTGTTGGAGCGCTGCCGCCAGACCGGCGTGGTCAGCACACCGGGGTTCCCCGCCTCCGCCGACACCTGGGCCAAGGAGCTGTCGGTCCTGCACCCGGCCGAGGACGCCGCCCTGCTCAAGGGACGGCCGTTGCTGATGGTCCACGGCTCCGACGACCCCGACGTGCCGCTGGCCGATGCCCGGGCCCTGGCGGACGCCGCCACCGGGCCCTCCGAGCTGCACACGGTGCTGGGTGCGGGCCACTGGCTGCGGGCCGACCCCCGGGTCATCGCCATCCTGGTGGGGTGGCTGGAGCGGAGGCACTGAGATCACAACGGGCCGTCAACAATGGCGGCCGTCGTCGGTGCTGGTGCTCAAGCGACCCCGCGGGGCGCCGATGTGTAGGGCGTGTCGGGTTGGGGTGGAACGAAGTTCACGGTGGGCCTGGACGCGGGCGAGCCCGTGGTTGCGCAGCCCTACGACCAGGAGGCGGAGGACATGGCCGACGCCACGTCGTCCGTCGCCCCGCCCGCCATCACGTCGGGGGCACCGGAGATGGCGCGCTACTCGACGCTCGATCGATCGCCCGACGAAGAGCCCGGGCCGCATTCCGGGCATCGCTGGAGCGGGTCAGATAGCGGACGACGACGAAGTGGCGCGCACCGGCGCTCGTCAGAGCGGGAATCTTCTCGGGGGTCACTCCGCCTGTCACGAAAACAGGAACACTGGAGCGTGCGCTGGCCTGAGTGAGGTAGCCCAGCCCGGTGCCGGCGCGGCCGGGCTTGGTGGGCGTGGCCTCGACGGGCCCCGCCGAGATGTAGCTCACGTCCTGGCCCGCCGCGCCCTCGAGGTCGGCCGGACCGTGCGTCGACAGGCCCACGATGGCATCGGGGCCCAGGATGCGCCGGGCCAATGACGCCGGCGCGTCGTCCTGGCCCACGTGGACGCCGTTCGCGCCCACCTCGAGCGCGAGGTCGGGCCGGTCGTTCAGCACGAAGGGCACGCCCATGTCCCGGCACACTGCCGCCGCCACCCTGGCCCGGGCCAGCAGCGGCTTGGCCTCGAGGTCCTTGTCGCGGAGTTGGACCACGTCGACCCCGCCGGCGATGCAGTCGCGCAGGAAAGCGGCCAGGTCGGGCCGGTCCGGCGTACAGAGATAGAGGCGGCGCTCCGAGAGGTCGGGGCGCCCTCTCACGCTCCGGCTTGCGCCTTCGCCTTCATCGCCTTCTTGGTCGCCCTGACCTTGGCCAGGCTCTGTGGGTCGGTGATGTCGGCCACCGAGAGCGAGCTGCCCTCCTTGCCGTAGGGGGTGGTGACCGTGCGCCACCCCTCCGGGCACACGCCCAGCTGCTTGCCCAGCAACGCCGCGAAGATCTTGGCCTTCTGCTCGCCGAAGCCCGGCAGGGCGCGCAGGCGCCGGAGCAGCTCGTCGCCGCTCTGGACGCCCTTCCAGATGTTGTCGGCCTTGTTCTTGTACTCGTCGGCCACGACACGGCAGACGGCCTGGACCCGGCCGGCCATGGAGCCCGGGTAGCGGTGCAGGGCCGGCTGCTCCCGGAAGACGGCCGCCAGCTCGTCGGGGTCCATGGCGGCGATGGTGGCGGCGTTGAGCGGCCCCTTCGTCCCGAGCCGCTGCACGAGGTCGGCCGGCGAGGAGAACGCCTTCTCAATCGTCACCTGCTGGTCGAGCACCATGCCGATCAGCAGGGCCAGGGGGTCGCGGCTCAGGACCGCGTCCGCCGTGTCGTCGCCGGTGATGTGGAGCGCGATCCGTGCCATGGCACAGATCTTGGCACTTCCGCCCGCCAGGCACGGAAGTGGCCGCGGCGGCGCGGCGCGGGCAGACTCTCGCCATGCACATCCCGGCCAAGGTCGACTACGGAATCCGGGCCCTGCTCGCGCTGGCGGCGGCCGGGACCCCGCAGACGGCCGAGTACCTGGCCGGAGAGCAGGGCCTGCCACCCCGTTTCCTGGGGGCCATCCTGGCCGACCTGCGCCGGGCCGGCGTGGTGGCCAGCCAGCGGGGAGCGGAGGGTGGCTACCGGCTGGCCCGCGACCCGGACGCCATCACGATCGCCGACGTCATCCGCGCCCTGGACGGCCCGCTCGCCGAGGTGCGCGGGTACCGGCCCGAGGCGACCAGCTATGACGGAGCGGCCCAGAACCTTCAGCAGGTCTGGGTCGCCGTCAGGGCCAGCCTGCGCGCCGTCCTCGAGAAGATCACCCTGAAGGACGTCATCTCGGGGAAGCTCCCGCCCCACGTGCAAAAGCTGGTGACGGACCCGGATGCCTGGGTCGCCCACTGAGGATGAGGGGGCGACACCGGTTGCCCTCCCCGTCAGCGACTACCTGTGGTTCGTGGATCTGGCGCTCACGCAGATGACGGCCATCGTGGAGGATCTCGGTGACGAGCTGGTCAACCGGCGCCCCCCGTTCCGTGACACCAACTCGGCCTACGTGATCCTGACGCACTGTCTCGGCGTCATGGAGTACTGGGGCGGCGCCACGGTGGCCGAGCGGCCGATCCAGCGCGACCGGGCCGAAGAGTTCACCGCCAGCGGCGACGTCGTCGGCCTGGTGCGCCGCACCGAGCAGGCTCGCCGCCGGCTGCGCGAGGACCTGGTGGGCTTGCACGCGGCGGCCCCGCCGGTCAACGTCCGACCCGACCCCGAGGATCCGGTGCCCTACACCGAGAGGAAGGGAGCGGTGCTCATCCACATTCTGGAGGAGCTGTTCCAGCACTGCGGGCAGATGGAGCTCACCCGGGACGCGCTCGTGGCCAGCCGGCGCCGGTGATGGACGGGGTGCCGATCGCCTGCACGCTCGACGCGGCAGCACTGCGGGACCGCGCCGGTGCCTGGCGGGCCCTGGTGGCGTCGTCGGTGACCTCGGTGGATGTCGACGAGGCCGCCGTGCGCCTGCTGCTCGACCCCTCCGACCGCGCGCTCACCGCTGCCGTGGCGCTGGCCCAGGCCGAGAAGGCGTGCTGTCCCTTCTTCGAGGTCTCGCTGGACGTGCAGGCGGACGGGTGCACCCTCGTCGTGGCGGTGCCCGACGGCGCCCACGAGGTCCTGGCCGGGTTCGTGACGATGCTCTCGGACTGAGGGTCCCTCAGACCACGAAGGGCGGGTCGCCGTCGGCATCGATGCCGAACTCCGCGATGGCCTCGGCCACGACGGAGGGCTGCAGCCGCCCGCTCAGGGCGAGCTGCTGCAGCACGGCGACGACCAGGTTGGCGCTGTCGACCTCGAAGTAGGAGCGCAGCGCGTCGCGGGCGTCCGAACGCCCGAAGCCATCGGTCCCGAGTGACACGTAGGGACGGTCGACGAAGCGCGCCACCTGGTCGGGCACGCTGCGCATGTAGTCGGTGATGGCGACCACGGGGTCGGGCCCGGTGCCCAGCGTGGCCGTGATGTTGGCGGTGCGGGGCTCCGCCTCGGGGTGGAGCCGGTTCCAGCGCTCGACCTCGAGGGCTTCGGTACGCAGGTTGGTCCACGACGTGACGGCCCAGGTGTCGGCGGCCACGCCGTAGCGCCCGGCCAGGATGTGTTGCGCGTCCATGGCCACCTTCCACATCGGCCCGGAGAAGCACAGCGACGCCCGCAGCCCGTCGTCGCCCGTCGCGTCGTCCGGGGCGGGGGCGAAGCGGTAGATCCCGTCGATGATGCCTTTGCGCACCTCCTCGCCCTCGACACCTTGGGGCAGCGGCGGCATCGGGTACGTCTCGTTGTAGAGCGTGAGGTACCAGAAGCGGTCCCGGGGGCTCGCCCCGAGCATCTCGGTGACCGCCGCGTCCATGATCACCGCCACCTCGTAGGCGAACGAGGCGTCGTAGACCAGGGCGGCCGGGTTGGTCGAGGCGAGCAGGGGCGACTGGCCGTCGTCGTGCTGGAGGCCTTCGCCCATGAGCGTGGTGCGCCCGGCGGTGCAGCCGGCCAGGATGCCGCGGCCGCGCATGTCGCCCAAGGCCCAGGCGAGGTCACCGACCCGTTGGAAGCCGAACATCGAATAGAAGAGGTAGACGGGCACCATCGGCTGGCCCCAGGTGGCGTAGGCCGTGGACAGCGCGATGAAGCTGGCCAATGCGCCGGCCTCGGTGATGCCCTCCTCGAGCATCTGCCCCGAGGAGCTCTCGGCGTAGTTCAGCGGCAGATCGGCGTCGACGGGGATGTAGTTCTGCCCGTCGGGTGCGTAAATCTTGGTCTCGGCGATCAGTGGCTCGAGCCCGAAGGTGCGGGCCTCGTCCGAGACGATGGGTGCCACCAAGGAGCCCACGGTCGGGTCGCGCACGAGGTTGCGCAGCAGGCGGGCGAACACCATGGTGGTCGACACGGCCTGTTTTCCCGACCCGGAGGCGAATTCCTCGAAGACCTTGGCGTCGGGGCGCAGCGCCGGCGTGGGCCGGACCACGCGGACGGGGAGCGGGCCGTCGAGCACGCGGCCCCGGGCCCGCAGGTACTCCATGGCATCGGAGCCCTCGGCGGGACGGATGTAGGGCGGGTCGCCCTCCAGCACGGCGTCGGGGATGTCGTCCGTCATGTAGAGGCGGTCGCGCAGGGCACGCACCTGTGCCTTGGTCATCTTCTTGATCTGATGCGTGGCGTTGCGCGCCTCTATCTCGGGACCGAGTGTCCAGCCCTTGATCGTCTTGGCCAGAATGACGGTGGGAGACCCCTTCTGCTCGGTCGCCAGCTTGTAGGCGGCGTAGAGCTTGCGGTAGTCGTGCCCACCGCGGGGGAGCGAGACGAGCTCGTCGTCGCTCAGGTCCTCGACCAGCTTGCGCAGGCGGGGATCAGGGCCGAAGAAGTGCTCGCGGATGTAGGCCCCCGACTCGACGGCGAGCTTCTGGTACTCCCCGTCGACCGTCGTGTTCATGCGGTCGAGCAGGACACCGTCGACGTCCTTGGCCAACAATGCGTCCCAGCGCGAGCCCCAGATCACCTTGATCACGTTCCAGCCGGCGCCGCGGAACACCGCCTCGAGCTCTTGAATGATCTTCCCGTTGCCGCGAACGGGACCGTCGAGCCGCTGCAGGTTGCAGTTGACGACGAAGATCAGGTTGTCGAGATGTTCGCGCCCGGCGACGCCGAGGGCGCCGATGGACTCGGGCTCGTCCATCTCGCCGTCGCCCACGAAGCACCAGACACGGCTCGCGCTGGTGTCGACGAGGCGGCGCAGGTTGAGGTAGCGGTTGATGTGGGCCTGGTAAATGGCGGCGATGGGCCCGAGCCCCATGGAGACCGTGGGGAACTCCCAGAAATCAGGCAACGAACGAGGGTGGGGGTAGCTGGGCAAGCCGTCGCCCGCCACCTCGTGGCGGTAGTTGTCGAGCTCCTTCTCGGTCAGCCGGCCCTCGACATAGGCCCGGGCGTAAATGCCCGGTGACGCGTGCCCCTGGAAGAAGACCTGGTCGCCGAAGCCGCCGTCCGCCTTGCCGCGGAAGAAGTGGTTGAACCCGACCTCGTAGAGCGCCGCCGAGCTGGCATAGGTCGACAGGTGCCCGCCGATTCCCTCGGTGCGCGTCTTGGCCCGGACGACCATGGCCGCGGCGTTCCACCGGATGTAGGCCCGGATGCGCCGCTCCTGGTACTCGTCGCCGGGGAACCAGGGTTCGGCATCGGCCGGGATGGTGTTCACGTAGGGGGTCGACACGGTGGCCGGGAACTCGACCTGCTTGGTGCGGGCCCGCTCCAACAACTTCATGAGCAGGTAGCACGCCCGGGCCCGGCCACGGGCGTCCACGATGGCGTCGAACGAATCGAGCCACTCCTCCGTCTCTCCCGGATCGGTATCGGGGACTTGGTGGCTGATGCCGTCGAACAGCATTGCCCCACGGTACCGGCAGGCAGGGGAGCACCACGACCACCACCCCTGCGTGTGTCACATTTGTGCCATGTCACCTGAGAGCGGCCCGATCGTCGTGTACACGGACGGCGCGTGCCGGGGCAATCCCGGTCCCGGCGGATGGGCCTGGGCCGTGCCCGGTGGGGCCTACGCCAGCGGCGCCGAGGGGCACACCACCAATCAGCGCATGGAGATCACGGCGGCGCTCGAGGCCCTCCGCTCGCTGACGCCCGACGCGCCAGACGGGATCGAAGTGGTGAGCGACTCGACGTACGTCGTCAAGTGCTTCACCGACGGATGGTGGCGGGGCTGGCAGCGGCGCGGCTGGAAGAATTCACAGAACAAGCCCGTGGCGAACCGCGA
This sequence comes from uncultured Acidimicrobiaceae bacterium, assembly GCA_963794875.1. Taxonomy (GTDB): domain Bacteria; phylum Actinomycetota; class Acidimicrobiia; order Acidimicrobiales; family RAAP-2; genus Bog-473. The sequence goes on along the minus strand of CAWCFG010000013.1, from coordinate 483,487 downwards.
CCTGTGGGAGCCGCTGCTGGCGCTCGCCCTCGATCCTGGTGTCGCCGTCTCGTTCCGTTGGGTGAAGGGCCACTCGGGTGACCACTGGAACGACAGGGTCGACGAGTTGGCGACACAGGCGGCCGACGTGGGGAGCGGAACGAGCGGCTGAGCGGTGCTCTGGCCGGTCTCGCCGGTGCGGTCGCCGGTCTCGCCGGTGCGGTCCGACCGGTAGGCTGCAAGGGTCACGTGCAGGGCATCTCGCCAGTGCGATCGGGTTGTTCCGGGGAGGCCGAGCGCGCCGGACGGACGTTCTGAGCACAGGGAGAGGAAGGTCGATGGCAGGCGAGGACGAGTTCGACATCGTCGTGATCGGCGGTGGTCCCGGCGGCTACGCGACTGCGCTCTACGGCGCCGCGGCCGGGCTCTCCGTCGCCATCGTGGAGCGGGACAAGGTGGGCGGCACCTGTCTGCACCGCGGCTGCATCCCCGCCAAGGAGTTCCTCGAGACAGCCTCGGTCTACCGGACGGTCGAGGGCTCCAAGGAATTCGGGATCGACACCTCGGGGGTCTCGGTCGACTTCTCGGTGAGCCAGGACCGCAAGAACGCCGTGGTCGGCAAGCTCCACAAGGGTCTGACCGGACTGCTCAAGGGGCGCAAGGTCACCACGCTTTCGGGCACGGGCACCCTCAAGACCGGCCACCGCGTCGAAGTGGTGGACGGGGAGGATGCCGGCCGCGTCATCGTCGGCCGCAACGTCGTCCTGGCGGCCGGATCGGTACCGTTCCTCCTGCCCGGCTTCGAGGTCGACGGGCGCTTGATCATGACGTCGGACGAGTTCCTCGACCTCAAAGAGCTCCCGGCATCCGCCGTGATCATCGGTGGCGGCGTCGTCGGCTGCGAGTTTGCGTCGCTCCTGGCCGACCTCGGCTCCAAGGTCACCATTCTCGAGGCGCTGGACACCATCCTCCCGGGCTGTGACGACGACATCACGCGCCTCCTCGTCCGTTCCTTCAAGAAGCGCGGGATCGACATCGTCACCGGCGTCAAGGTCGAGGGGCACACGCCGTCGGAGGACGGGACGTCGACGACGGTGAAGGCGGGGGACCAGACGTTCGACGCGGAAGCGGTCGTCGTGTCGGTGGGCCGGCGCCCGCGCACGGAGGGGTTGGTGGCTGACGGGCTGGGCGTCGAAATGGACCGTCGGGGCTTCGTGGCCACCGACGATCACCAGCGCACGGGCGTCGACGGCGTGTTCGCCGTGGGCGACATCGTGGCCGGAACCCCGCAGCTGGCCCACGTGGGGTTCGCCGAGGCCATCGTCGCGGTCAAGACCATCCTGGGTGAGCCGGTGGTGCCGGTCGACAACGCCAAGGTGCCGTGGGCCATCTACTGCCGCCCCGAGGTGGCCTTCTGCGGCATGACCGAGTCGCAGGCCGAAGAAGCGGGCATCCCGGTGGTGACCAAGAAGGACCCCTACGGCGGCAACAGTCGAGCCCAGATCATCGGCGACACCGAGGGCGTCGTGAAGATCATCGCCGAGCAGCAGGCCGACGGGACGGCGGGACGGATCCTGGGTGTCCACCTCTGCGGCCCCTGGGTGACCGAGCAACTCGGGTCGGGCTATCTGGCGGTCAACTGGGAGGCGCTCCCCGAAGAGGTGGCGCACTTCATTCAGCCGCACCCGTCCCTGTCCGAGACTTTCGGTGAGACCATGCTCGCGTTGAGCGGAAGGGGACTGCACGTTGGCTGACGTGATGATGCCGCAACTCGGCGAGACGGTGACCGAGGGAACGATCACCCGCTGGATGAAAGCGGTGGGCGACGCAGTGGAGCGCGACGAGCCGCTGTTCGAGGTCTCCACAGACAAGGTCGACTCCGAGGTGCCCTCGCCGGCGGCGGGCGTGCTCAGTGAGATCCTCGTCCCCGAGGGTGAGACGGTCGAGGTCGGGGTGAAGCTGGCGGTCATCGGCGACGGCGCTGCGGCGGCCCCATCCGAGGCCGCACCCGCTGCGGTGGCGCCAGAGCCATCGCCTCCGGCCGCTCCAGCACAAGCGGCGCCGACACCGGCGCCACCGGCAGCGGCACCGGCCCCTGCACCGGCAGCGACCGAACCGGCGGTGTCGCCTGCGCCGACCGCAGAGAGCAACGGGGACGGGGTCGGACCCTCCGTGCTGTCGCCGATGGTGCGCAAGCTCCTGGCCGAGAACGGCATCAGCGAGTCCGAGGTCACGGGCACCGGTTCGGGCGGGCGTATTACCCGGGACGATGCGCAGCGGGAGGTCGAGGCGCGCCGCGCCGCGACGCCACCACCGCCCGCCGGCCCCAGCTCCAGCCGCAGCCGCAGCCGCAGCCGCAGCCGCAACAGCGCCGCCACCGCCTCCTGTCGTCCAGAGCGCGCCGGCCACAGCAGTGGCGCGGGCAGCGCAGGCGCCCCCTGCGTCCATGGCCTCCTTCCGGGCTGCGGGGGACCAGATCGTGCCCTTCTCCAACATGCGACGCCGGACGGCTGAGCACATGGTGCGGTCCAAGGCGACGTCACCGCATGCGTTCATCGCCAACGAGGTCGACTTCGAGAGCGTGGAGCGAGTGCGCAAGGCCTGGGGTGAGCGCTTCAAGGCCGAAGAGGGTTTCGCGCTCACGTACCTTCCCTTTGTGGCCCGGGCGGCCGTCGAGGCGCTGCGCGACTTCCCCTTGCTGAACGCGTCGGTTGTCGACGACTCGCTGCTCGTCCACGCCGAAGTGAACCTCGGCATCGCGGTGGACCTGTCCCATGAGGGGCTGATCGTGCCCGTCATCCATCGGGCTGAAGAGGTCACGCTGCGCGGCGTCGCCCGGCGCATCCGCGACCTGGCGGAGCGGGCCCGGGGGCGCCAGCTCAACGCGGACGACATCGCCGGGGGGACGTTCTCCATCACGAACGACGGTCCCTTCGGTACCTACTTCACGGTCCCGATCATCAACCAACCGCAAGTGGCGATTCTGGCCACCGACGGCATTGCGCGCCGGCCGGTCGTGGTGACACAGCCCGACGGGTCCGAGTCCATTGCCATCCACTCGACCGGCATCCTCGGCGTGAGCTGGGACCACCGGGCCGTCGACGGTGCCTACGTGTCGCTGTTCCTGCGCAAGGTCGCAGACCTCCTGGGCAGCCGCGACTGGGCCGCGGAGCTCTAAGGCCGCGCCGGTGCTGCGCGCCAGATCTCTCGGGACGGTCCCCTACCACGAGGCGTACGCCCTCCAACGCGCCCTGGCCACCGAGGCAGCCGACGACTACATGCTGGTGCTCCAGCACCCGCACACCTACACATTGGGGGCGCACGCCGACGAGCGGCACGTACTGGTTGACCCCGTGGCGGTCGGCGCCGTGCTCGAGCGCACCGACCGCGGGGGCGACGTCACGTACCACGGGCCGGGCCAGATGGTCGCCTATCCCATCGTCACGGTGCCGGACGACCCGGCCTCGGGACCCGCGCACGTCCACCGGCTGGAACAAGTGGTCATCGACACCCTGGCCGACCTCGGCCTGAACGGGGCGACCATCGAGGCCGATTACCCGGGCGTGTGGCTCGATGCCGGTAGTCCGCGAGCCCGCAAAATTGCCGCCATCGGTGTGCGGACCCTGCGCACCGGCCCGGGGCGCCGCCGCACCCTCCACGGCGTGGCGCTGAACGTGGACTGCGACCTGGCCATGTTCGGCCACATCGTGCCCTGTGGCATTGCCGATCGGGGCGTCACGTCGTTGGACGCCGAGGGCCTGAAGGTGCCGTTCGCCGCAGTGGTCGATGCGTTCGTGGCCCGTGCCGCTGCCGTGTTCGGCCCCGAGGGCATGGAGCGCATGGACGTGCGGCAGGGTCCCGTTGGCGACCAGGGCCTGTCGGCGTCGGGGGAGCGCCCCCTCTTGCGACGCCTCCGCCAGGCGGGGGTGGCGCCCGAGGCGGGGATCGATATCGGGCAACGCAAGCCGGACTTCTTACGGGTGCCGGTGCGCATCGGCAAGGGCTACCGCCAGTTGGGGTCGACCATTCACGACCTGGGGCTCGTGACTGTGTGCGAGGAGGCTGGGTGCCCGAACATCTACGAGTGCTGGGCGGACGGCACGGCGACCTTCATGATCAACGGCGAGCGCTGCACGCGGGCGTGCGGCTTCTGCCAGGTGGACACCCGCCACCCCCTCCCGCTGTCGCCCGATGAGCCGGAACGGGTGGCGCAGGCGGTCGAGCGGATGCGGCTCGGCCACGCGGTCGTCACCTGTGTTGCCCGAGACGACCTGCCCGATGGCGGCGCCGGCGCGATGGCAGAGACGATCAGGGCTATCCGGTCTCGCACTCCGGAGACGACAGTCGAGGTGCTCATCTCGGATTGCCGCGGCGATGCAGCGTCTTTGGATGCCATCTTCGAGGCTCGACCGGACGTGTTGAATCACAACATAGAGACGGTGGCGCGGCTGCAGCGGGCGGTGCGGCCTTCGGCGGGCTATGCGCGCAGCCTGGCCGTGCTCGCCCGTGCTGGACAGGCGGGGCTCGTCACCAAGTCGGGCCTGATGGTCGGCCTCGGCGAACGCGAGGACGAGGTCGTGGCCACCATGGCCGACCTGCGTGGTGTGGGCGTTTCCATCGTCACCGTCGGGCAGTACCTGCGGCCTAGTCGGGAGCACCTGCCCGTATCCCGCTACTGGACACCTGAGGAGTTCGACGGTCTGCGCCGGGCCGGCACCGCGCTCGGCGTGGCCCATGTGGAAGCGTCACCGCTCACCCGGTCCAGCTACCACGCGCGCGAGGCGGCCATGGCCGCCGGCCAGGGAGCGTGAGCGAGCGCTCCGGGATGATCAACCGCAGTTGATCCTCCGTTGATCGCTTAAGGGCACTTTGACTCGGGCCGAAAGTCCTATGTGCCCCTCTCCGAGCAGCCGACTGCTGAGGCTCGCACCGACCGGGCGTGCCGCAGTTCATTGCGGAAGCCGCGCCGCTCTGTCTGGATGGGCGGGGTGGCGTCCATCGCCGTCTTCGTTCTCGGCGGCGTCTATGGCGCACCGGCCGCGGTCTCCTCGCCGGACTATCAGGCCCAGCAACCCAGTGGCACGCAGCTGGTGCGAGTGGTCACGACCACCACGACGACGAGCACCACGACGACATCGACCACCACGCCTGTAGTTCTGGCTGCCACGCCGGCCACGCCGGCCACGCCGGTCACGCCGGCCACGCCGGTCACGCCGGTCACGCCGGTCACGCCGGTCACGCCGGTCACGCCAGCATCGGCCCCGCCGCCTGCTCCCGCCCCGCCTCCCGCCCCAGCAGTCCCGGCCTTCGGCCACGCCACCACGTGGGGCTGTGCCGCCGCCCTGGCATATCTCCAGACGTATGCGGCTCCGGGATTCGCCCTCGACTGCCCTGGCTATGCCGAGGGCCACGAGGCCATGACATGCCTGCACGGCACGCCGCAGTTCCCGGATGCCTGCCCGAACGGTCCGACGATCGCGATCTCCGATCCGTGCCCCCAGGCCTACATGAACGAGTCGGCCAACTCCTGGTACATGACGGGCCAGCTCTCGACCGAGCAGCAGAAGTTCGGTGAGTCCTATGCCTCCATCGACCCCTTCGGGGCCTGCCCATAGGCGAGGCCGCTACGCTCGCCGAGGATCGATCCGCGGGCCGTCAGGGCCGTGAGGAGCGCCCGGAGAGGAAGCCAGTAGCACGACGATGGCGAATGTCTCGCAGAGTCCCGAGACCGTAGCGGGACCGCCGGTGGCCCAGCCCGTGCTCACCCCGCTCACGGCCAGTGCCGTGATCTTGGTCCTGACGATCGACGACGGCGGTGAGTCAGTGGTCTACGACCTGCTCGCCGAGCTTTCGGGACTGGCCCGCACGGTGTCCTTCCGCTCGCCGGAGGGCGGGCTCGCCATGGTGACGGGGGTGGGATCGGCTGCGTGGGATCGTCTTTTCACCGGTCCTCGGCCCGCTGAGTTGCACCCGTTCCAGGCGCTCGTCGGCGATCGGCACCAGGCGGTCTCGACGCCCGGCGACCTCCTGTTCCACATCCGATCGGCGACGATGGATCTCTGTTGGGAACTGGCGTCGTTGGTGGTGGGACGCCTGTCGGGAGCTGTCACCGTGGTCGACGAGATCCACGGGTTCAAGTATTTCGACGAGAGGGACCTGTTGGGATTCGTCGACGGGACGGAGAATCCGACCGGGCAGGCGGCGGACCTCGCGGTGACCATCGATGCCGAGGACCCGGCATTCGCCGGCGGGAGCTACGTCATCGTGCAGAAGTACCTGCACGACATGGCCGCCTGGGGGGCCCTGACCGTGGAGGAGCAGGAACGGGTCATCGGCCGGGCCAAGCTCTCCAACGTGGAGATGGACGATGAGACCAAGCCCTCCAACTCGCACGTCGCGCTCAACACCATTGTTGAACCCGATGGCACCCAGCGTCAGATCCTGCGGGAGAACATGCCGTTCGGGTCGTTGGGTGCCGGAGAGTTCGGCACCTATTTCATCGGGTACGCCTCCACTCCGTCGGTCACCGAGTTGATGCTCCAGCACATGTTTCTCGGCGACCCACCGGGCAACTATGACCGCATCCTCGACTTCTCGACCGCCGTCACGGGCACGCTGTTCTTCGTACCGACCTCGGACTTTCTCGACGATCCTCCAGCGTGGGCCGGCGAAGAGAACGTCTCGCCTTCGGCTGCATCAGGCCAAGACGGTGTCCTGAGCGAGGGGATCATCGACGGCGACGGGTCGCTCGGCATCGGTGGGCTCGGAGCGGACCGGTCCTAACGGCGGAGGGGCACTTCGGTTCGCCGACAGGCTCCGTCATCACCAGGTGATCGGGGGTTTCGTCACCGGTCTTGGCACAGAGGGGCGGGAGACACCCCAGTGCAGCGTCGTCGACACACACCAACGCCTTCGCCATCGCTCCCTCCCTGGTTGCGATTCTGTTCGGTTTCGGTCGGGGCCGCCCACGTTTCGCCGTCGAGTGCCGGGTGGAACCTCAGCGGAACAGACCTGGCCCATTTCGACGTGCGATGGTCCGACCCCGCGATAATGCCCTGCAAAGGCAAGCGAAGATCACGGCCGGAGGCCACGTGTACCTGGAGCTGACCGAGGAACAACGAAGCCTGCAGCACCAGCTCCGCAGGTATTTCGAGGACCTCGTCGCCGAAATCGAGGATTCGCCTTCGGACGAGCCGTCCTATGTCCGCTATGTCCGCCGGATGGGCCAGGACGGCTGGCTCGGGCTGGGATGGCCTCTCGAGTACGGAGGGCAGGCAAGAGGGCCCATCGACCAGATGATCTTCGTCGAGGAGTCGCACTGGGCGGGGGTGCCGCTCCCGCTCCTGACGTTGAACAGCGTGGGCCCGACGCTCATGGCCCTCGGCACCGACGAACAGAAGGAGCGGATCCTCCCCGGAATCTTGAAGGGGGAAGTCCACTTCTCCATCGGCTACACCGAGCCGTCGGCGGGCACCGACCTGGCTTCGCTCAAGACGCGAGCGGTGCGTGACGGGGACGAGTACGTGATCAACGGCCAGAAGATCTTCACCAGCGCGATTCAATATGCGGACTACGTCTGGCTGGCGGCCCGGACCGATCCCGAAGCGCCCAAGCACAAGGGCCTCTCGGTGTTCATCGTTCCCGTGGACTCACCGGGCTTTCATTGGACACCCCTGCCCACCATCGCGGGCGACATCACCAGCACGACCTTCTACGAGGACGTCCGTGTTCCGGCAGAAAACCTCGTCGGGTCCGAGAACCAGGGCTGGAAGCTCATCACCAACCAGCTGAACCATGAACGAGTGGCAATCTGCCCGGCCTCCGGCCTGTTGCGGAGCCTGACGGACGTTCGGCGCTGGGCCCAGGAGCACCGTCTCGGGGACGGACGCACGGTGTCGGATCACGAGTGGGTCCAGGTCAATCTGGCCAAGGCGCACGCCAAGGTCGACGTGCTCAAGCTTTTGAACTGGAAGGTGGCGTGGGCCTCCGGCTCGGGGCTGAATCCTGCCGATGCCTCGGCCACCAAGGTCTACGGGACCGAGCTCTCGCTCGAGGTCTATCGACTCCTCCTCGAAGTGGTCGGTCAGGCGGGGTACCTGGTGGAGGGATCACCAGGCGCGGTTCTTCGGGGCCGCCTCGAGAACCAGGCCCGGAGCCAGACCATCTTCACCTTCGGCGGCGGGACGAACGAGGTGCAGCGCGACATCATTGCCATGATCGGGCTGGGGATGCCCCGCGCGCCCGCGTTGAAACCGCTCCGGCGCTGATCGAGGATCTCCTGCGCAGCGCGGGCCTGACCGGTAGCCTGCTCAGCGTGTTCGAACGCTTCACCGACCGGGCACGGCGAGTGCTGACCTTCGCTCAGGAGGAGGCCCGCCTGCTCAATCACTCCTTCATCGGGACCGAGCACATTCTCCTCGGGGTGATCCGTGAGGGTGACGGCCTGGGAGGGGAGGCGTTGCGGCGACTCGGGGTCTCTTTCGAGGTCGTCCGGGAGAAGGTCGTCGAGATGATCGGGGTATCAGGCAGTGCGCCGAGCGATTCCCCTCCCTTCACGCCACGGGCCAAGAAAGTGCTCGAGCTTTCGCTCCGTGAGGCGCTCCAGCTCAACCACAGCTACATCGGAACAGAACACATACTCCTCGGTTTGGCGCGGGAGGGAGATGGGGTGGCGGCTCGGGTGCTCGCCGACCTCGGCGTCGATCTGCTCCGAGTCCGCCAGGCCGTGACCGACCTCATGACGACTGCATCCGAGAAGTCGCCCGGCGGGCGCATCGGAGAGCCCGAGGAACCAATGACGCCGGGTGAGCCCCCGCGGGTTCCGTCCTGCCCAGGGTGCAGCGCGACCCTCAGCGTCACGGCACGATTCCGTGCGCTCTCGGTACCAGCCGACGACGGGCGCGCGGATCCGGTATCACTGCATGTGGTCTATTGCGGTCAATGTGGGACCACGTTGCACATGTTCAGGCATGACGACAGGGGCGAGACGAGCACGGTCGGGGGGTGACGGGCGGAGTCGCGCAGCACTTCCGCTATGCGATCGACCGGCGCTATCTGCCCGTACTGCTGCCTTTCTTGCTCAGACCGTCACGAGACGGGGTCACTCTCACGTCGGACGGGCTGATGGTGGCGACGTTCGGTCTCGTCAAGATCGCAACGGCCCGGTCGAACGTCGCCGGCGCGCACATCACCGAGGACTACCGCTGGTGGACGGCCTGCGGGGTCCGGATGTCCTTCGCCGACGACGGCTTGACCTTCGGAACGAACAGCAAGCGGGGCGTCTGCATCCACTTCTCCGACAAAGTGCGATCAACGCTGCGCGGAAGCGGCCATTCGGCGCTCACCGTGACCGTCGCCGACGTGGAGGGTTTGGCCATCGCGTTGCGCGGCACACAGGACGATCTCTCGTCGCCGTGAACCGGCGTTGGCGCGGGCGCTTTCGCCGACGAGGTCAGCCGGGAGGGGCGAAGAACTCGAGTGCGATGTTGTCCGGATCGTGGAACGAGAGGCCCGAACCGTAGGGGGCGTCGACCACGCCACCGTTCGAGATGCCCAGCTCGTTGAGCTTCGTCTCCCATTGCTCGAGCTCGCCGCGGTTCGCGCAAGCGAAGGCCACGTGGTCCAGACCCGGCCGGCGCTCGTCAAACGGGTCCGAGCCGTGTGGATCCGGGAACTGGTGGATGCCTACCAGCGTCTGGCCCCCGAGGAGCCACACAACATGATGGAACAGACCCGTGTCCTCATCGATCACCGGCGGGCTCCCGATGAGACTCTCGATACCAGGGACGACTGCGGTCAACGTCGGAGACGGTGAGCGCGACGTGAGTTACGCCGGGGAATTCGGGCACGATGTCCTCCTTGCACGCGGGCGCGTCACCATAGCCTTTTGCTGCTCCGGGAAAAGGCTCAGGTGTGACACAGGTTGATGTACCGGGAGCAATCTCTCACGGGCCATTTGTCGTACGAGTTCACAGGGGAGCGATGCACATGGACAGGACTGTTGCGCTGGCGAAGGGTGCCGCCGGCAGGTTGATCCGGGTGCACGCCCGGTGGTAGTCGGAGTGAAGGTCTACGCCACCGTCCGTGATCCCTCGGCGGCCACCGATCTCGGCGGCGTGACGACGCTGGCCGACGAGCGCTCGCGCCTCGTCGAGGCGCCACTGTCGCGGGACAATGAACGGGTGTGATCCGGCGGTGCAAGAGTTCTTGGGCGCCGTCATCTCGTGAACGCGTCGGCGCATCATCAGCTCGCGGCGATTGGGACACTGCACGAGCGTCTGGTGCGGCGAGGAATCGAGTACTGGTTGTTCGGGGGATGGGCCGTCGATTTCTACGTGGGCCGTGTGACCAGGACCCATGACGACATCGATCTCGCCATCTGGCAGCGGGACCTCCAGGTTGTTGACTGGGTTCTGCACGACACGGGCTGGGTACACCAACCGCAGCCGGGCGAGGACGGGTACACCGAGTACGCCAACGGGACGATGCACCTCGACCTGGCCTTGCTCGCCCGTGACGCCGATGGGGTGGTGTACACCCCGCTCGCGGCGGGGCGTGGGGATTGGGACCAGGGGGCATTCGGCCTAGACGAGAGGCAACTGGAGGGAGCGTGCGCTCGGCTCGTCACCTTCGCATCACTGCGCGCAGACAAGGTGGAGCACCGCGATGATGCGTCAGCCGCCATGAAAGATCGTGCCGATGTGGCGGCGCTCGACCTGGTGCGAGACGAAGGCTGACGGCAGCGCCCGGCGTCGGTCTACCGGGCCCGACTGTGCTCGGTCGTCGATTCGATTCGGTGAGGCGAGAAGAGAGGCCTCTCTGGCCACGTAGCGTTGATGACCATGTCGCGCTTCCGGCTCACGATCGTCGCCGTTGCAAGCCTGCTCGCAATGGCGCTCCTGAGCCTCGCCGTATCCCGGGGCTTCAATGCGTACCGCCTGGAGCCCCAGGTCACTCGACTTCTTCATCCTCCCGGCATCGATCGCTGGGTCGACGTGGCTGACTTCCTCGCCGTGCCGCTCATAGGGGCCGTCTTCGTTGTGAGCGTGGTCTACGGCGCCTTCCGCCGCGTCCTGCTCCGGGTCGGGGTGCTCGCCGGCTTTGCCGTCGCCGCCCTGCTGATCAGCGAACACATTGCCAAGCCGCTGATCCAGGAGCGGTTCAACGGGGAACTGAGTTTCCCTTCGGGGAACGTGACCGCGGTCTGTGCGACGGCACTGGCCATGTGGCTTGCGCTCTATCCGGTGCTCGGGAGTGTGGCCCGCGCCATCACCTTCGCCTTCGGTGCCGTCTGGACTCTCCTGATGTCGTCGGCTGTGATCGGCGCCTTCTGGCATACGCCCCTCGACTGCATCGGCTCCGTCCTGCTGTCCGTGGGCGTCACCACAGTCGGAGCCGCCGTCCTGCCGCCCATGTCGTCCCGAGCGCCCCCCGTGGAAACCCAGCCGGCTCGGGTCATGGGCAGGGTCTGAGGGTCAGCGCGGCCCCGGGGCTAGCCTCTGCGGTGGATCGGCCAGGCCGGCACTATCGCCAGCACATGGACGTGGACGCGATCCGACGCGCACTGCTGCGCCGATCCCGTATGCCCTACCCGACGACCCCGAGCCCGAAAATGTGGAGCAGCGCATGACCCCTGGCGGACAGTCGACGAACGACATCCTGGATCTTCTCGGAGGTCGCCCCGGATGGCGTTTGGAACCGAGGTCGACGCCGGGCACGACGCCGCTGTGGTGCTTTGTCGTCAACGGCAGGATCGAATTCTCGGTCACGGCCGACCCTGAGTCGGTCCGCCTCTACGTCATGGAAACCGACCAGGAGATCATCTTCGACGACGGCGAGGGGCTCATGGCGTGGCTGCGGAGTAATCGGGCGGAAGCCGTTCAGGACCCGGTGCAACGTGAGACGCGAAAGGTCGCGGTTTCGCCGAATCACCGATTGGAGCTGACGACCCGACCACGCCTCACGGCGCCACCAGCTCGATCGCGATGCCGTCGGGGTCGCGGAGCTGCAGCGAGGGATGCCCGCCCTCGAGCACCACGCCGTCGTGGTCGATGCCGACCTCGGTCAGGTGTGTGGCCCAGGCTTCGAGAGCAGCACCGTCGGGGACGGCGAGCGCCAGATGGTCCAGCCCGTCGGAGACCGGTTCGGCCCGTCCCCGGGACGGTGTCGGAGCCTTGGTCAGGACCACCACGAACCTCCCCCCACGGTGCTGCAGTGCGACGTAGCCGATGTCCGGATCGTCAGCGAAGGGAACCAGGCCCAGAACGGCGCTGTACCACTTCGCACTCGCGCCCACGTCGGACACCAGCAGCTGCACGTGCGACAGCCCGGTAATGGGAGCGCTGCGTCCGGCGTCCTTGACCGAGGTCACCCGACGGATCCTACCGACACGACCCGCCGGGGGGCTGTGCCCACCGTGCCGGCGCTAGCCTCCGCCGCCATGCCGCCCACCGCAACAGAGGGAGCCGACCGGTCGTGACTGTCGTTCTGATCCACGGCGGGGGCGCTACCGGCGCCTTTTGGGATCGGCTGCTGCCGTACCTCGACAGCGAAGCGATCGCCGTCGACCTGCCCGGCCGCCGGGCCCGGCCGGCCGACCTGGCCACGCTGAGCGTCGACCGCGAAGTCGCCTCGGTCGTGGCCGACGTCGAAGTGGGCGCGCCTGTCGGCCCGGTCACGCTGGTGGCGCATTCGTCCGGCGGCCTGGTTGTGCCGGGCGTTGTTGCCGCCCTCGGGGCCCGTGTCGGGGCGATCGTCCTCAACGCGGCGCTGGTGCCGGCCGAGGGCGAGTGCGGCATCGAGTGCATGCAGGAGCGCCACCGTGACGGCCTGCGGATGGCCGTCGCGGCCGCCGCAGAGGACGGGCGCTCGATCACCCTGCCTCCGCCCTCGGACCCCGAGGCGCTCCGACGCTCCTACGGCGGCGACCCGCTCAATGACGACACACTGGCGTTCGTGACTGATCCCGCGCGGTCCGTGGAGGACACGGTGCACCACTATTTTCAGCCCGTCCACTGGTCTGCGGTGGCGGGCATACCCATCACGTACGTGCTGAACGAGCGGGACCGCCCGATTCGACCCGACATGCAGGAGCTCATGGTGACGCGCCTACCCCCACCGGTCGAGGTCATCAGGCTCGATTCGGGCCACCTGCTCCCCGTGACCTCACCCGAGGTGTTGGCGGAGATCGTCAACCGCGTCGACGGCTGACGCGTCATCGCCGGCGGACTGATCGGCAGCTGACGGATCGCCGACTGACAGACCGCCGGGCCGCACCGTCGGGGCCGAGGGATCCCGGCTGATCCGTCGTCGCCGCAGGAAGGCAGGCGTGGCCACGGCCAGAGCCAGCACGGCGACGACCAGCACGACCTGAAGAATGGTGCCGGCCGAGACGCTCTTGGTGGAGCGGACCGGCGTCGAGGCCGGGGTGGCGTGCGCGCCACCCGGTGCCCGCACCATGGCGGCGTACTGGGCCCGGGCGATCCGCTCGGCGTCGGCGGGCGACATGGGCCGCGCATTGCCCGACGCTGCCGAGAAGAAAGACAGCAGGTCGACGTAGACGCCGGCTCTCATGGTGATGGCCTGGCCCACGCCGCCCGCGTTGGTCGCCGCGAAGTAGGTGGACGCGCCGGGCACCCGGGACGGACGGAAGCGGGTCCGAGCTCACGATCTCGCCTGACCGCAGGGACTGCTCGGGCGGCGCGCAGGAACACCTGCGACCCCACCCCGTCGTGGAAGCGGACCAGGACGTCCTGCACCTGGTCGAGGCCGCCGTCGGCCTGCCATACCCGCTCGTAGGTCGAGTCGGTCTTGGCCAGGGTGGACAGGGCGCCCGCCATTGCCGCTGGGTCCGGCGCGTCGGAGGCGTACCGCGCCGCATCGAGTGGCCCCTGGGAGTTCACGGTGTAGCCCGGCCCGAGGTGGGGGATGACCACCGTGTCGAGCGCGGCGGTCGAATCGCTGGCTGCGCCCGCAGGAGCGCCGGCGCCGATGATCACCCAGCAGCAGGCCAGGGCGACGGCCGCCCCACCGGACCGGACCCAGTCCCGGGCCCGCGTCGTGCTCACGCGATGAAGTACTTGGCCTCTGGGTGGTGGCAGATGATGGCGTCGGTGGTCTGCTCGGGGTTGAGCTGGAAGCCTTCGCTGACCGTGACGCCGATGCGGTCCCCGCCCAGGAGCTCCACCACCTTGGCGTTGTCGGTCAGGTCAGGGCAGGCCGGGTAGCCCCAGGAGTACCGCCCGCCCCGGTACTGCTGCTTGAAGAGCCCGGCCAGGCTCGGCCCGTCCTCGCCGGCGAAGCCGAGCTCCTCGCGGATCCGTCGGTGCCAATACTCGGCGGTGGCCTCGGCCATCTCGACGCTGAGGCCGTGCAGGAAGAGGTACTCCTGGTAGTGGTTCTCGGCGAACAGGCGTGCCGCCTCTTCCGAGGCCCTGGCCCCGATGGTGCACAGCATGAAGCTGGCGAAGTCTTCGTCTTCCGACCCCGCGGGGCGGAAGAAGTCGGCAATGCACAGCCACGGCTCCTTGCGCTGGCGCGGGAAGCTGAAGCGCATCCACTCCGAGGTTCGGGACTCGTCCTTCCAGATCACGAGGTCGTTGCCCTCGGCGTTGGCGGCGAAGTGCCCGTACGCCACGGACGGCACCAGGAGATCGGCCTCCTTGGCCTTCCCCAGCTGCTCGCGCAGGGTGGCCCTCACGCGGTCCTTGAACTCGGTGTCGTTCTCGCCGTTCTCGGGCCGGAAGCCCCACTGGTTACGGAACAGCGCCGTCAGGTTGAGGTACTCGGCCACCTCGTCGATCGGGATGCCCACGGCGATCCGGGCGCCCACGAACGGTGGCGTGAAGAGCGGGTTGTCCGACGCCACGTCGGCCCGGTTGGGCTGTCCCTCCACCGGCGTGGTCTCCTGCGCGTCCAGCCGGCTGCGCTTCGGCACGTTCTTCTCGGAGATCTCGCGCCCGAACAGGGGGTCGTCCTCGCCCTTCTTCTTCAGCTCGACGAGGCGGTCCATCGTGCGCAGCCCCTCGAAGGCATCACGCCCGTAGAAGAGCCGCCCGTCGTAGACCTCGCGCAGGTCCCGTTCCACGTAGGTGCGGGTCAGCGCCGCCCCACCCAGGAGGACGGGGATGTTCGACAGCGAGCGGTCGTTCAGCTCGACCAGGTTCTCGCGCATGATGAGTGTCGACTTCACCAGCAACCCGCTCATGCCGATGGCATCGGCCTTGTGCTCCTCGACCGCGCTGACCATCTCGTTGATGCCGATCTTGATGCCGAGGTTGACCACCTCGTAGCCGTTGTTGGTCAGGATGATGTCGACCAGGTTCTTCCCGATGTCGTGCACGTCGCCCTTGACGGTGGCCAGCACCACGGTGCCCTTGCCGCCCTGGTCCGACTTCTCCATGTGCGGTTCGAGGAAGGCGACCGCGCTCTTCATGGTCTCGGCCGACTGCAGGACGAAGGGCAGCTGCATTTCGCCCGAGGCGAAACGCTCGCCGACGACCTTCATGCCTTCGAGCAGGATGTCGTTGACGATGGTGAGTGCCGCCGTGCCCGACTCGAGCGCCTCGGTCAGGTCGTCCTCCAGCCCGTTGCGATTGCCGTCAATGATGCGCTGGGACAGGCGCCGGTCGACGGGCCAGTCGCTGTGGTCCTCCGCCGGTCCGGTGGAGGCCTTGACCCCCTCGAACATCGACAGGAGCTCCTGCAACGGGTCGTATTCGTCGGTGCGGCGGTTGTAGACGAGATCGAGGCAGATCTCCCTGGCCCGGTCGTCGATGCGGGACAACGGCAGGATTTTGGAGGCGTGGACGATGGCCGAGTCGAGGCCGGCCTCCACGCACTCGTGCAGGAAAACCGAGTTGAGCACCTGGCGAGCGGCGGGATTGAGCCCGAAGGACACGTTGGACAGCCCGAGAATGGTGGACACGCCGGGCAGCTCCGCCTTTATCCGGCGGATGCCTTCAATGGTCTCGATACCGTCTTCGCGGCTCTCCTCCATGCCCGTCGACAGCGGCAGCGCCAGCGGGTCGAACAGCAGGTCCTCGGGCGCGAGCCCGTAGCGCTCCACGGCGATGTCGCGGATGTTGCGGGCGGCCCGCAGCTTCCACTCCGCCGTGCGCGCCTGGCCCTCCTCGTCGATGCAGGTGCAGACGACGGCGGCCCCGAACTCGCGTGCGAGGCGGAGGAACGTGTCGAGGCGCGTGCCCGGCTCGTCGCCCTCCTCCAGGTTGACCGAGTTGAGGATGGGCCGGCCGCCCAGCCACTCGAGCGCGGCCCGGGCCACCGGGCCCTCGGTGGAGTCGACCATGAGGGGCACGCTGGCCTGCGTGCAGAAGCGGCTGGCGATCTCGTGCATGTCCGAGACCCCGTCGGCCCCGGTGTAGTCGACGCAGACGTCAATGAGGTGCGAGCCCTCCTTGACCTGATCCCGCGCCATGCCGACGCAGGTGTCCCAGTCGGCGTCGAGCATGGCCTCGCGGAAGGCCTTCGACCCGTTGGCGTTGGTCCGTTCGCCCACGGCCAGATACGAGGAGTCCTGCGCGAACGGGACCGACGTGTAGATGGAGGCGGCGGACGGCTCGTGCACCGGGTTGCGCGCGGCCGGCGTGGCGTCGGCGCAACGCTCGACCACGGCGGCCAGGTGGGCCGGTGTGGTCCCGCAGCATCCCCCGATGGCAGTGACGCCGAACTCGGTCACGAAGCGGTGCAGGTGCTCGGCCAGGCCCTCGGGCGTGAGGTCGTAGTGCATGTTGCCGTCGACCACCGATGGGAGGCCCGCATTCGGGACGCAGGCGATGGGGACGCGGCTGGCCCCCGACAGGTGGCGCAGGGCCTCGCTCATCTCGACCGGACCGGTGGCGCAGTTGAGGCCGACCACGTCGACCTGCATGGCATCGAGCACGGTCAACGCGGCGCCGATCTCGGTGCCCGGCAGCATGCGCCCGGTCAGCTCAATGGTCACCTGCGTCTGGAGCGGGACGTAGCGGTCGAGCGCCACCATGGCCCGCCGGGCGCCGTTCACCGCCGCCTTGATGGAGAGCATGTCGAACTGCGTCTCGATGAGCAGCAGGTCCACGCCGCCCTCGAGCAGCCCGAGCGCCTGCTCCTCGTAGGCGTCGCGGAAGTCGGCGTACGAAATGTGCCCGAGTGTGGGGAACTTGGTGCCCGGTCCCATGGAGCCCGCCACCCAGCGCGGCCGCTCGGGCGTCGAGAACTCGTCACGGACCGCGCAGGCCAGCTCAGCGGCCCGGCGGGTGAGGTCGCGCGCCTGGTCGGCCTTCCCGTACTCGGCCAGGACGACCGAGGTCGAGCCGAAGGTGTCGGTCTCGACCACGTCGCAGCCGACCTCGTAGAAGGAGCGGTGCACCTGGGCCACGACGTCGGGGCGGGTCTCGACCAGCCACTCGTTGCAGCCCTCGAGGTCCGGCCCCCCGAAGTCGTCGGGACCGAGGCCGAGCATCTGCAGGTTGGTCCCCATGGCGCCGTCGAAGATCACGACGCGCTCGCGCAGCGCCTGCAGGTAGGTGGAAGCGGACGGGTCGAGCCGACCGAGGAGCTCAGGCGAGGGAGTTACCACCTGAACAGGATACCGGTGGCCACCGGGGTCCCTTCGACAGGCCCCGGTAGCATCCCGGCCCATGGCGCCACGGATCTACACCAAGCGGGGTGACGACGGGACGACCGGCCTGCTCTACGGCGGGCGGGTGCGCAAGGACTCGTGGCGGATTGAGCTGAACGGCGTGGTCGACGAGGCCCAGGCCGCCATCGGCGTGGCCCGGGCCGAGACCCCGGTGGGCACGGAGGTCAACGATCGCCTCGTCACTCTGGCCCGGGCGCTCTACGTCTTGATGGCGGAGGTGGCCACCGCCCCGGAGAACCGCACGAAGCTCCAGGCGGGCTCGAGCTTGGTGACGCCGGACATGGTGGCCGTGCTGGAGGCCGGCATCGACGACCTCCTCGCCCGCTTCGACATGCCGAGTGACTTCACCGTGCCGGGGGAGAACCGCGTGGCCGCCGCTCTCGACCTGGCCCGCACGGTGGTGCGGCGGGCCGAGCGGCTGGCGGTGGTCGAGCCCATTGGGGACGGCTCGCTCGTGGTGGCCTACCTGAACCGCCTGTCCGACCTGTTGTGGGCGATGGCGCGTTGGCAGGAGGGCCCGGAACACGTGCTCGCGAAGAGCTGAGGCCTCACGCCTGAGGCCGCAGCGGTGTCGGTGTCGCGTCCCTTCGCCGCCTCACCAGCTGCCACGGTGGATCCGCTCGCGGCGCGACGGCGCGGCGCGATCCAGTGAGCGTGAGCGGTGATCCTCGCCGTCGGGCTGGCCGAGCACGACGGCAGCAAAGAGTCGCCAGCCTTCGGGCACGCCCAACCGCGCTGCGAGCGCGTCTTCGCCTCGAAAGTTTCCCAGGACGCAGGCGCCGAGCCCCGCGTCGACCGCGCTCAGCAGCACGGTCATGACTCCGAACGCGGCGTCGCCGTACCAGTACGGCACCTGCCAGGCGGCCTGACCCTCGCCCAGGCGGGCCGCCGCCTTGTCCTCCTCGGCGTACCGGGCGACGTAGGAGTCGGGTGAGCAGTAGGCGAGGAGGACGACGGGCGCACGGGCCAGGCCGTCGGCCCATTCCGGGTGCCCGGTCCGCCACGCCTCGTCCGTGGTGGTGTCCCAGTAACGGGCTGTCTCCTCCGCTCCTTCCAGGACGACCCAGGCCGTGGCCCTGTGTGTTCCCGGCTGTCGGGGAGCTGAGGGCCGACTCGAGGAGGCGGTCCAGCACGGCACGTTCGACAGCCTGGGAGGAGAAGCTCCGCACCATGCGGCGGCGACGAATGGCCTCGTGCAGTTCCACGGGCGGGAGTCTTCCATCAGGGCGCTGGGCTGGGGCGATCCGGTCCGGCCCGGTCGGAACCCCCTTCGGGAATGTTGACCCCGCTGGTAGTGTTTAACCGTTTGATGCCAGCCGTAGGAACGGCTGGTGCGACCCGGAGGTTCGAACGTGCCTACTCCCCGAGACTTGCTGAATGAGGCCAAGGCGTCCATCCGCGAGGTGGATCAGGCCGATGCCCAAGCCCTGTTGGAGGGCGGCGGCGTGACGTTCCTCGACGTCCGGGAGCCCGACGAGTACGAGCAGGGCGCCCTGCCCAACGCCGTTCACCTTCCCCGTGGCCACCTGGAGTTCCAGGTCGAGGGCAAGCTGCCCGACAAGGACGCACCGATCGTCGTCTACTGCGCCGGAGGGGTCCGCTCGGCCTTCGCCGCCAAGACCATGGGTGACCTGGGCTACACCGATGTGCAGTCCATGATCGGCGGGTTCAACAAGTGGAAGGACGACGACCGTCCCTGGGCGGCACCGCAGACCCTGACCCCGGCCCAGCGCAACCGCTACCAGCGTCACCTGCTCCTGCCCGAGGTGGGCGAGGTCGGCCAGCTGAAGCTGCTCGGGTCGAAGGTGCTCCTGCTGGGTGCGGGCGGCCTGGGATCGCCGGCGGCCCTCTACCTGGCCGCGGCCGGCGTGGGGACGATCGGCATCATCGACATGGACGTCGTCGACGAGTCCAACCTGCAGCGCCAGATCCTGCACAACATGGACCGGATCGGCGATCGCAAGGTCGACTCGGCCAAGAAGACGCTGACGGCGTTGAACCCCGACGTGAACGTCGTCACCTACGACGTGCGCCTCGGCGCGGACAACATCCTCGACATCATCGACGGGTACGACGTCATTGTGGACGGGACCGACAACTTCCCGACCCGCTACCTCGTCAACGACGCCTCGCTGCTGAAGCGGATCCCCGTGATTCACGGCTCCATCTTCCGTTTCGAGGGTCAGGCCACGGTCTTCGACCCGTACAACGGTCCCTGCTACCGCTGCCTGATCCCCGAGCCGCCACCGGCCGAGCTGGCTCCGTCGTGCTCGGAGGCGGGCGTGTTGGGCGTGCTGCCCGGCATCATCGGGTCCATTCAGGCCGTAGAGACCATCAAGGTGCTCCTCGGCCTCGGGGATCCCCTCATCGGCCGACTGCTCGCCTACGACGCGCTCGAGGAATCGTTCCGCACCTTCAAGGTGCGCCGGGACCCGGCCTGCCCGGCCTGCGGGCCCGACGCCGGTGAGATCGTCATCGCCGAGTACGACGACCTCTGCATGCCGCACGCGCACTGAGGTACCTGCGGGGAGGCAGCGGTCGCCTGACCCCCGAGGGATGCATCCGACCTGCCTAGAGTGGCCGCACGTCCCCGACCGACCAGCTCACACGCTCGCTCCCCGAGGCCGATGCGCCGGCGCCACCGCCGGAGCTGCCCGGGCTGACCTCGCGGCGGGTCAAGCGCAATCGCCGCTTCTGGGCCGTTGCGCTCGTGGTGCTCGCACTCGTCCTTGCGCTCGTCCTCAGTCGCGGCGGCGGGCACCCGACGGCGGCGGGACAGAGCCACAGCGGGGCAGGCCCGCAGCACAGCCCGCCGCCGCCGAAGGCGGGGAACCCCCGCCTCGACCCGGACTGGCAGGGCGACGGGAAGGCCGTCACGTTCGCCTTCGGAGGGGATGTGCACTTCCCGGCCGGCACCTCCCTGGGGGATCGGCTGGCGGCGGATCCCGCTGACGCGCTCGGGCCCACCGTGCCCGCCCTCCTGTCGGGCGTCGACCTCTCCATGGTGAACCTGGAGTCGGCATTGACAGACGGCACCTGCCCTCAGCCGCAGGCCAAGCAGTTCGTGTTCTCTGCTCCCGCCTCGGCGGTCAGTGCCTTCAAGGGTGCCGGTGTGACCCTCATCACCGAGGCGAACAACCACGGCGAGGACTGCGGGCCACCGGGGCTGCAGATGGCGCTCACGACGCGGGCGCAGACCGGGTACACAATTTTGGGTATCGGCCAGAATGCAGCACAGGCCTTCGCTCCCTACACGACCACCATCAATGGCCAGCACATCGCCATCATCGCCGCCACGCAGGTCATCGACTCCGACCTGCAGACGGCCTGGACGGCGACCGCCACCCAGCCGGGCCTTGCCTCTGCCTACGACGTGAACGACCTCGTCGCAGCAGTCGAGGCGGCACGCAAGACCGCTGACACCGTGATCGTCTACCTCCACTGGGGAACCGAGCTCGATGCGTGCCCCAACCCGGTGCAGGAGCCGCTGGCCCAGGCGTTGGTCCAGGCCGGCGCCGACATCATCGTGGGCACCCACGCGCACGTCCTGCTGGGAGGGGGTTACCTCGGCTCCGCCTACGTCGACTACGGCCTGGGCAATTTCGCCTTCTACGACAATTCGCCACCCGAGAACGCCAGCGGCTCCCTGGTGATCTCGGCCACCGGTCGGCACATCAACCAGGTCCTGTGGCGGCCGGCGGTCATCGTCAACGATCTGCCGCAGCCGCTCTCGGGCGACGCCGCCACAGCGGCGCTGGCCGCGTGGAACCAGGCGCGGTCCTGCACCAACGTGTCGGCCTCTGCGGGCGCACCAGTGGCCACGGAGGGGACGGAGAGCTCTCCCGCGTCAGCGGCGACCGTGCAGTCGCTCTCGACCGATTCAGGCTAGAACGCTCGGCGGGTGGGTCTGGTAGCGGCACTCGCCGAGGCGGTGATTACGTCCTGTCGGGCGCGGCACCCCTCGTCGAGACGACAGTGAACATGAGTCCGGGCCTCGGTGGTCCGTCGGCAACGTACTGCTGCTCGTGAAAGGTCACCGTGCTCCCGTCGAACCCCAGGACCTCGGCGAAGCGAACGAAGACGTAAGGGCTGAATTTGAACCAGACGTGCGGGGCTGGGTGTTGCTTCGTCGAGAACCACTCCATATACGCCTTGTCGTCCGGCATGTCCTCGTGATGGACGTCGGTAATGATCAGGTTCTGGGCGAGTCTTGCGCACTGTTCGACGACCCGCAGAGGATCTCGCACGTGCAGCAGCACGGCGGCGATCACGGCATAGTCGAAGTGACCCAAGGCGTCGGGGAGGTCATAGACGTCGCCGTAGTGCACCCTCGCCTTGCTTCCGATGCGTTCGTGTGTGAACCAGTAGCCGTTGCGCGTGCGGTCCATCTGAGCCTGAGACTCATCGACGAAGGCGGCCAGATCGACCGCCGCATCGGGGACCACGTCCGACGGCTGGCCGGGTGGGAGCTCGACGGACACGACCTCGGCGCCGTGAGCCTCCATCCAAAAAGTCAGATAGCCGGACGCGGGTCCAATCTCCAGAACGCGCTTGCCGTCCAGGTCAACACCCCCCAGATAATCGGCTGTGTTGCCGCGGAGATCCCACTGGGCACCTGTTGTCACGCCATACCCCGGAATATCCATCGCGTGGTAAAAGTTGCAATCTGCGGCGCTCGTGCCGGTTCGGGGCGAGGCGTACAAGCTCCCGTCGGTGTCCATACCGCGGAAGCTACCAGTCCCCACCAGGAGTGCCGAGCTCTCCGGTTAGCTGGCCATGCACATCGGGCACGCACTCGGGCTGGCGCAATGACTCTCTGGACACAGCATGAGGACGGACGATCAGCACGGTAAGGACCAGGACACGGACGGCGTTTCGGCCAAGACGTTCCACGTCAACGACGCCGATTCCGGCGAGGGCACTCTGACCAGGATCTCTCAGGTGTTCCAGATCCTCACGCCGTTTTCGCTGTTCGGCGGGCCGTAGGCGGAGGTGAAGAGGCGTGTGGCGCATGGTGCGCCCGGAGCAGACTCCGGTACCACGGCGCGTGACGCATGCCAGCTTCGGAGCTCCGCGCGGATGATCGACGGCGCGAGATGCAGATGGACTCCCATCTGACACTCGGCCAAGACCTCCTGCACGAGAGACGGAGTGCCGTCGAACGTCGCTTTTCCAGCCGCGTTCCTGAATACCGCATATCCCCCCGGCATGTGGAACGTGACATTCGACATCGCCTGCCACAGCATGCCGGAGGCATTGTACGAACTGGCGATGGGATATACGACGACGGTCGTGCCGACCGGGATGGATCGGGCGCTCGAGGTGAACCATCTGGGCACGTTGGCGGGACCTGATCCGTATGGCCACGCTGGGATCAGAGGAAACAGCGCGCAGAGGACGACTATTGCGCTGGCCACGGTGGCTCGGAGCCGATCGCCAGGCCGATCCCAGCCGACTACCCGCGCATAGAGCGCGTCGACGATGACGGCGAACAGAATCGCTGCGAAGAGCCAGAAGAATGCGACGTAGCGACCAGCTGCTGCGCCGTCGACGAGCGGCAAATGAGACAACACGATGAATGGCAGAGGGATGTCCGTTTTGTGTCCGTCAACATGCAGGTGGGAGCCCATGGACACGAGCATCCCGGCGATCGTCATCACCACGGCGAACTGCACCAATCGCCTCTTCCGGAGTGCGATCGCCCCAACGATGAAGATGACCAGCAGCGGGATCCCGATGTACGAACCGCTCTCGGTCGGGGCGGTAAAGATGAGCCGCCAATCGGCGGTACGTTCGGCAACCAGCGAGTCGCCTAATGCGGATTGTCCGGCCGTGAAGCGCTGGATCTGCGTGGGGACGACGAACCCGACTGGGTCGCTCGAGAGCCCCGCGAGCGTGGTGATGCTCTGCTCTGGGCCATTGATGTGCTGCGGGCCGGCCAGGGCCGTCCAAATGCCAAAGCCGCTGCCGAGCGCAGTCACAGCGACGGCACAACCAAACATTCGCGCCAGCTTCGGGACCTCCACTCGTGGCCGGAGAAGCAGCCAGAAGACGCCGCCCACAGCAGCTGCAATCGCGCCCATCACGATCATTGACGCGAAGACTTCTTCGGAGATGTAGAACTCCGCGACGAAACATCCCCCGACGAGGATGCCGGTCAACCAGGGTGGATCTGTTTTCGTCCGGAAGAACCGGTCCAGGAAGAGGACCACGAGTGGTGGGATGAAACCGGCGACGAGGAAGATGTGCCCTACCCCTTGCGCCGCCACGAACGGCGAAAAGCCGTAGAGCAAACCTCCCACGAACGCTGCCGGGCGCCACGGGGTGAATCGTCGAGCCATCAAGTAGAAGGCCAGTGCCGACCCGGCGAATGCAAGGTTCAGCAGGATGTTGAAGGTGGCGATCGGCCCCAACAGGAAGGTGATCGGTGCAGCCAACACGCCCAGGAGGGGCATGGTCGTGTTGTCCATCAGATTGACGCCCACCGGCGCGTTCAGAAAGTTGTTGGCGAACGGATTGACGCCGTGCACGATCGCCCACGGTGTCTGGGCGAGAAACCAGATCTCTTCTTGCACATCGGAACCGCCGGCCGATTGGACGGTGTGGGTGATCCCGTGCGCCCACACGCCTGAATTCGCGAGGAGCGAGAGTGCGACGTAGACCACCGCAACGCACACCGTGAACCACCGGCTATCGCTGAGATGCGGGCGAAGACGCTCGCGAGGGCGCTCGAGCGCGTGCCGCGGACCATGGGCAGGACGGGGGCGGTCAACCAACTGGGGTGCTGCCTGATCACTCACGTCAGTGGCTCCCCGAGGCGGTCACGGTCAGCCGTCGATCACGTCTGGCCGGAGGCTGCATCCCTCCTTGAGACAACGGTAAACATCAGTCCGGGCCTCGGTGGTCCCTCGGCGGTGTAGAGCTGGTCGTGAAAGGTCACCGTGCTCTCGTCGAACCCGAGCACCTCGGCGAACCGGACGAAGAGATACGGGCTGAACTTGAACCAGACGTGCGGGGCCTTGTAGTCCTTCGTCGAGAACCACTCCATGTATGCCTTGTCGTCTGGGATGTCCTCGTGATGGACGTCGGTGATGATCAGATTGTCTGCGAGTCGGGCGCACTGTTCGACAGCCCGCAAAGGGTCTCGCAGGTGCAGCAACACGGCGGCAATCACGGCGTAGTCGAAGTGGCCCAGGGCGTCAGGCAGCGCGTAGACGTCCCCGTAGTAGACCTTCGCCTTGCTGCCGGTTGCCTCGTGCGCGTACCAGTAGGCGTCGCGTATGTGGTCAACGCCCTCGCGTACATCGCGTTCGAATGCTGCGGTATCGAGCGACACGTCGGGAACGATGTCCCACGCGTGGTCGAGCGGGAGTTCGATCGACACCACATCGGCCCCTCGGGCCTCCATCCAAAACGTCAAATACCCCGATGCGGGCCCGATCTCCAAGACCGCGCTTTCCATGCAGGTCGACACCCCCCAGGTACGCCGGAGTGTTGGGTCGGAGGTCCCACGAGGGGCTCTTGGTCGGGCCATACCCGGGAACATCCATCGCGTGGTAGAAGTGGCAGCTCTCGGGATCCGTGACTTTGCGGGGCGTGGCGTAGAGGGTTTCGTCGCTGTCCATGCGGCGGAAGGTACCAGTTTCCACCAAGCCCCCCGGGCCATAGCTGGACGCTGTCGACCACGAAATGGCGGAGTTCGCTCGGCTCCGAGAGCCTGGCTGGTGCACATCGACCCAGCAAGCGGGCGGCGCGAGCAGCTAGACAAGGGCCATGACACAGACGGGCCCTTCGGTCGAGACCTTCCACGTGCATGGCGTCGACCTGGCCTGGTCCGAACAGGGGAGCAGCCCCGCGGGGACGCCGACGCTGGTGCTCTGCCACGGCTACACCGGTTCCTCTCACGACTTCGCGCTCGAGGTCGGTGCACTCGCAGCGGACCGGCGCGTCGTGACGCTGGATCAGCGGGGGCACGGGCACTCCACCAGGACGGGACATCTCGACGGCTACACCATTGAGCAGCTTTCGGCGGACCTCGCGGAGTTCATCGACGCGGTCGGGGAGGGGCCTGTCGACCTCCTCGGTCATTCGATGGGCGGACGCGTCGTCATGGGCCTCGTGCTGGCCCGGCCCGACCTCGTGCACTCGCTGATCCTCATGGACACGAGCGCGTGGTCCTTCCTCCCGCCCAACGAGGAGATCCGAGCACTCGTGCACGGCTTCATCGACGCGTTCGACCCGGCTGCAGGCATGCCGTCCGCCCTCGGTCTCGGTGGACCCGAGGACGTCCTCATTGAGGAGCGGACGCCCGTCCAGTGGCGCAAGGAGAAGGACGCCATCTTCGCCGGCATGGACCCGTACGCGGTGAAGGCGCTGGGCAGTGTGTTGATGAGCGACGTCGCAGAGAATGCGTCCTCCTTGCGGGCCAAGCTCCCTTCCATCGCCTGCCCGACGTCGGTCATCGTCGGTGAGCACGACCACCCTTTGGTCGACCAGGCGCCCGAGTTGGCCGCCGAGGTGGCGGACGGCAGGCTGACCGTCATCGCAGGGGCGTACCACTCGCCGCAGCTCACCCATGCGCCCGAGTGGCGAGCGGCAGTCGAAGCCCATCTGGCGTGGGCCGAGACCGGTGGAGGTCCTCAGTGACCGACGCGACCTCGCCCCCCTCTTCGGATGATCGCATTGTGCTCGCCGGCACCGACGTCGCCATCCCACCCCTCGGCGTGGGCACGTGGGCGTGGGGCGACAAGGGCACCTGGGGGATGGGGGGCTACGACCAGTCCCTGACGGAGTCGAGCATCCGCGAAGCCTGGGAGGCCAGCATCGCGGCAGGCGTCGTTCTCTTCGACACGGCGGAGGTCTACGGCGGGGGTGAGAGCGAGCGCATCATCGGTCGCCTCTTGGCGGCGGATCCGAGCATGCGTCATCGGGTCGTCATCGCGTCGAAGTTCATGCCGAGCCCCTGGAAGGTGAACGTGCGCGCGGCGCTGCTGTCGGCGGCTCGCAACTCGCGTGAGCGTCTCGGGATCGATGTCATCGACCTGTACCAGATTCACGGTCCAGTCTCGTTGCGTTCCCACGACGCACTGGCCGAAGCTCTGGCGACCGCGCACGCGGAGGGTGTCGTGCGCGCCGTCGGTGTGTCGAACTACTCGGCCAAGGAGACGCGGGCGATGGATGCCGCTCTGCGCACCCGGGGCCTCCGTCTGGCCAGCAACCAGATCGAGTTCTCCCTCTTGCGCGCCAGGCCGCTCCGGGTCGGGCTCGTCAGCACGTGTCAGCAGCTCGGAGTCGTGCCCTTGGCCTACTCGCCCATCGGGCAGGGGCGCCTGACAGGGAAGTACTCGGCGGCCAATCCACCCCCACGGGGTCGTTCCTTCTCGGCCCACCCCATGGCCGAAGTGGACTCGATCGTGGCGCTGCTGCGCCGAATTGCCGACGCCCACGGCGACCGCACGCCCAGTCAGGTGGCGCTGGCCTGGCTCATTGCCCAAGGGGCCGTCCCAATTCCCGGGGCCAAAAACGGCGACCAGGCCCGCCAGAACGCAGGGGCCCTGGGCTGGAAGCTGACGGCACAGGAGCGAGACCTTCTGACTCAGGCATCGCTGTACGGCACCCGAACAATCCAACAGCGCATTTGGCAGCACGGTTGAGACCGGCGGTAGCGTCGTAGGGTGATCGCCGCCCTCGCCGACACGGGACTCCCACCCCTGGGTGGCTCGCAGTTCTTCTCGACGCAATTCGACTTCGTCCCGGTGGCAATGATCGTGGCTGCCCTCGGTCTCTATTTGTGGGGCGTGCGGCGAAACAACGCCCTCCATCCGCGCCACCCGTGGTCGGTCGGGAAGACAGCCGCCTGGATCGGCGCACTCTTCAGTACGAGCGTCGGCATCTTCAGCTTCGTCGGCGTCTACGACGGTGAGCTGTTCTGGGACCACATGGTCCAGCACCTGATCCTTATCATGGTGGCTGCGCCGCTCTTCGCCATCGCTTCCCCCCTGCGACTGGCATGGAGTGCCACCTCGGGCACGGCGCACCTCGTCGTCACCGAAGCGTTGCGCTCACGCGTCGCCAGGTTCTTCGGCAACCCGATCGTCGCCTTCATCCTCTACGCCGTGGTCATACCGATCAGCCATTTGACCGTCTGGTACAACTACACGCTCACGCAGGAGAGCGTGCACAACGCGGAACATCTGGCCTTCCTGCTGGTCGGGTACCTGTTCTGGCGGCAGATCTTCGGGAACGACCCCAACGCGCACCGCCTTCACCCTGCGCTGCAATTCTTCTACCTGTTCATGGCCATCCCGATCGACACGTTCACCGGCCTGTCACTGGCCGGCGCGACCCATGAGATGTTCCCGGCCTACTTCGCCACCCACCGGACCTGGGGCCTGTCCTACATCACCGACTTGCACGTTGGTGGCGACATCATGTGGGTCGTCGGCGACACGCTCATGCTCTGGCCGATGATCCCCGTCGCCCTGCGCTGGATGCACATGGACGAGCGCAAGGCGGTGCGAGTGGACCGGGAGCTCGACGAACAGGCCCTCCGAGACACCGCCGCCGCGGGGCCGGTGCCCGATCAGCCGCCGAGGTCCATGAGCTCCACGCGGACCCCGTCGGGGTCGGTGCAATAGACGAATTCGAGGGCCGTCCCAGCGAGGTCGATGGTCGTCCGGCTCGACTCGACGATCGACCCACCGAGCTCCACCAACCGGGCCGCCGTGGCCGCGACATCCCGCACACGGAACGACAGGTGGGTCAACCCGAACTGATTGACGGCCCGACGCTCGCGCGGCCCGAACGGCGCGGGCTCTCGGAACGCCAGGAGCTCAATCGCGGTGGGCCCGCGCCGGATGAACTGGGACGTGACGTCCACATCGGGGAATTCCATGAGCCGGGCGAACTCCGAGCCGATGGCGTGCGACTCGGCCTCCTCGAAGCCGAGGGCGTCGCAGTAGAAGCGCAGCGAACGCTCCAGGTTGCTGACGCAGATGCCGAAATGCGAGAAAATGGGTTCTGGGGCGTCGTCCACGCCCGTAGTCTGCCTCGTGTCGCCGAGGGACCCCGATCCTTCGTAGGCTCCTTGCCGTGACACCGGAGAAGAAGGAACCCCAGAGTACCCCCGAGCGCAGCACCGACTCGGGCATCGCCATTCAGCCCGTCTACCGTCCCCAGGACCTCGAGGGCTGGGATCCCGCTGCGCAGCTGGGCGAGCCGGGAGGGTTCCCGTACACCCGGGGCGTCCATGCCGGTATGTACCGCTCGAAGCTGTGGACGATGCGCCAGTACGCCGGCTTCGGCTCCGCGGAGCAGACCAACCAGCGCTTCAAGTTCCTGCTCGAGGCAGGGCAGACCGGGTTGTCGTGTGCCTTCGACCTGCCCACCCAGATGGGCTACGACTCCGACCACGCCCGAGCCGAGGGCGAAGTGGGCAAAGTGGGCGTCGCCATCGACTCGTTGGCCGACATGCGCCTCCTCATGGCCGACCTCCCCATGGACAAGGTCACGACCTCCATGACGATTAACGCCACCGGTGCGATTCTGCTCCTCTTGTACGAACTGGTGGCCGAGGAGCAGGGCGTGGCCAGCGAGAAGATCCGCGGCACCATTCAGAACGACATCTTGAAGGAGTACATCGCCCGCGGGACGTACATCTACCCGCCGCGTCCCTCCATGCGTCTCATCGTCGACACGTTCTCCTACTGTGCGGCCAACCTTCCGAGCTGGAACACGATCTCCATATCGGGCTATCACATTCGGGAGGCCGGCTCGACGGCGGTGCAGGAGATCGCGTTCACACTCGCCAACGGGATCGCCTACGTCGAAGCAGCCATCGCGGCCGGCATGGACGTGGACGCGTTCGCTCCTCGGCTGTCGTTCTTCTGGAACGCGCACAACAACCTCTTCGAAGAGGTCGCGAAGTACCGGGCAGCGCGACGCATGTGGGCCCGCATCATGAGCGAGCGCTTCGGCGCCAAGGATGAGCGCTCCCGGATGCTGCGATTCCACACCCAGACCGGTGGCTCGACGCTGACCGCACAGCAGCCCGAGAACAACATCGTCCGGGTGACGCTGCAGAGCCTCGCGGCGGCGCTCGGGGGCACGCAGAGCCTCCACACGAACGGTTTTGACGAGGCCCTCGGGCTGCCGACCACGCGGGCGGCAAAGATCGCGCTCCGTACGCAGCAGATTGTCGGGTTCGAGTCCGGCATCGCCGATACGGTCGATCCTTTGGCCGGTTCGTACTTCGTGGAGTCGCTCACCGACGAGGTGGAGCAGGCGGCCAACGAGTATCTGGACCGGATTGAGCAGCTCGGCGGTGCGGTGGCCGCCATTGAGGCCCGCTTCATGCAGGAGGAGATCGAAGCGGCGGCCTACAGCTTTGCCAAGTCCGTCGACGACGGCGAAAAGGTGGTCGTGGGCGTCAACCGGTTCACTGACGCCGAGGGGGACCCCACGGAGGTGTTCCCGATCGACGTGAAACTCCAGCAGATTCAGATCGACCGCACGCGGTCCGTCCGGGCCGAGCGGGACCAGGCCGCCGTGGATCGAGCGTTGGCCGACATCGCCGAGACGGCCAAGGGGGATGGCAACCTGCTCGTCCCGATGAAGGCGGCCCTCAGGCAGATGGCCACCCTTGGCGAGGTGTCTGACGTCCTGCGCGCCGAGTTCGGCGTCTACCAACCGGGGGGCTGAGCCACGTGGGGGAGGGGCCGACGAGCTTCTGGCCCCTGTTCGGCCTCGTCGTCCGTACGCCGCGCCTCGAGTTGCGTCTTCTGCGCGAAGAGGAATTCGCCGACCTGGTCGGGGTTGTTGATGCGGGCATTCACGACCCCGGGACGATGCCCTTTTTCATTCCGTGGACCGACGTCGAGCCGCGACAACGTGCTCGTCAGGCTGCACAGTGGATGTGGCGGCATCGCGCCAATTGGTCTCCGCACAACTGGACACTCACCTGCGGCGTCTTCGTGGGCGGGAGGGTCGTTGGCGTCCAAGACCTCGGCGCCGAGCATTTCCGGGCTGTCCGCTCCGTCGAAACCGGTTCGTGGCTCGGACGGGCGCACCAGGGTCTGGGTCTGGGCAGGGAGATGCGTGAGGCGATCTTGCACCTGGCCTTTGCCGGCCTCGGCGCCGAGGAGGCCCTCAGCGGCGCCTTCGAAGACAACGTGGCGTCGTTGGCAACGTCGCACGCCGTCGGGTACGAGGAGAATGGCGAGGCGAGAGGACACCGGCGTGACGGATCGGGGCGCACCGTCCGCTTCCGCATGCCCCGGGGCGCCTGGGAGCGGCGCCGACGCTCGGACATTGAGGTCCTTGGTCTCGAGGAGTGCCTGGACATGTTCGTGGGGCCCGGCAGCTGATCTTCCGCTGCTCGCTCGTCGCCGCCTGCGAGTGATCGCGACCCATGACCGGCGTCAGCTCGTGGGCGCGTCGCCCGGCCGGCCCTTGCGGCCGAGGCCGGAGAACTTGCCGAGGAGCCAGTACCCCCGCCGTTGCCGCACCGCACTCCGCCGGAACGGATCATCGGGCTCGAGGTGCTCGACGGCGCCCGCCACGACCTGATCGAACATCTGGGCCGCTTCTTTCGATCGCTTGAGGGCGACCAACTCGGTGGCGATGGCCCACTTCTGATACAGGATCGTCCGTTGGTCCCCTCCGGTGCGCTCCAGTCCGGCGAGGGCCTCGGTGAACAGGTCCAGTGCCAGTTCGTGGTTGCCGAGATGCCGGTGTGTCTGGGCCAGGTCGATCTCAGCCCGGAAGGTCGCAGCGTCGTCGGAGCCGAGTGACCGCGTGGTGGTTTCGAGGACGCGCACCCTCAGCGGGAATTCGTCACCGTAACGCCGCAGTTTGCGCAGCGTGATCGCCAGGTTGGTGGCCGTCTGCCTGGACAGCTCGCTGTCGATGCCCTCATCGCGGTCCGACGACGTAAGCACGCTCTCCCACAGCCGCCGGGCCGCCTCCTGTTCACCCAGCCGGTCGAGGACGATGGCCAGGTTGAACTCGGTCCAGCGCACCCGGCTCCCGTTGGTCTCGGGTGACCGGTTCAGCAGGGAGAGCGTGGTCGTCAGCACCCGTTCCGCCTCATGCAGCTCGCCGGCGTCGCGCAGGACCCGGCCCAATTGCAGCATGGCGTCACACGTCGTGGGCTCCGACTCCCCGTAGAGCTCCTGCCGGGCGTCGAGGAGCAGCCGGGCCTCCTCCACCTCACGGGCCTGCCGGTCGTCCATGCAGCGCCGACGTTATCGGCGGGCTGGGAAATATCGCACGCTCGCCCGGAAGAAAGCGCACGGTCTGCCGGAGGGAGCGGGGGTCGGCAGGTGGGCGACCGTGGAGAAAACCGGCTCAGGCGACAGCGCCCCGGATGTCCTCGAGCGACACCTCGCCGGTGCGCGAACCGCCACATTCGGCACAGGCCGACGTGTGGATGGAGGAGCGGATGAGGCGGGTCCGCCGCTCGTTCAAGATGACCGTGAACGTCCTCCCGTGAGGATCGATCTCGAGCTCCCAATACGGCCGCCACTCGGTCGAGATCCGCCGGTGCCCGACCGCGATCCCTCGCAGGATGCGACAGAAGCGCAATTGCCGGGTGTCGAAGATCCAGGTGCTGTGGCACGACTCCAACGTGATGATGTGCATGGAACGAGCATGACGGGCCACCCTCAACCGGAACTCGGAGACAACTGGCCGAGGCCTTGGAATCTCATTGCGGTGTCATGACAGTTGTCTCCCGGCCGCGCTGGTCCGGTCATGACGGGGTCAGGCGGTGACGACCGCCTCGAAGTGCTCCACGACGGGAAACGGGTCGTAGAAGTGGTGCAGGGCAGTACGCCACTCCTCGTAGGCGGCCGCGCCTCTGAAGCCCTCGGTGTGGTCCTCCAGCCGCTCCCACTCGACCAGGAGCAGGAAGCAGTTGGGCCGTTCCATGCAGCGTTCGACCCGCAGGGACTGGAAGCCCGGGCTGCCGGCAATGTGCGCTTTGGCCGTGTCCATCGCCGCCAGGAACGCTTCCTCCTGCCCGGCGATGACCTCGAGGAGCGTGTGCTCGGTGATCACCCGCCGAGCAATCGTGTGCGCAAGGCAGGGTCCGTGGCGGCGTCAATCGCCGTCCAGGCCAGGGCGATGGCGCCATCCCTCACGGCGGCGTCCGCGGAGGGGGTGATGCACGCGGCGGCGAACTCATGCTGATGATTGACCGCGCCGTGGGTCTCAATGCCGATGAGCGGGTGGATCGTGGGCACGGCCAGCGAGACGTTGGCCATGTCGGTCGAGAACGTCGGGAGCGGCGTGCCGTCGTCGTCCGCGTCGAAGTGCCGGCCGAGCGCTTCCGCATTGACCCGGTAGGCCCCGAGGAGGGCGGGATCCGCCTCCATGTGCGAGTACACGGGAGACAGTTCCTCGTAGTCAACGGTGCACCCGGAGGCCAGCGCTCCGGCCTCGAAGCACGCGTCGACGCGGGGCCTGACGGCGGCGAGCCCGGCGGCGGAGCGCGAGCGGACCATGTAGCGGGCCGTGACCGAGGCAGGGATGATGTTGGCGGCGGCCGAACTGCGGGTGACGACCCCGTGGACCTGGTCGCCCGGAGGCAATTGTTGCCGGAGGAGGCCGATCGCCACCTGGGCGATCGTCAAGGCGTCTTGTGCGTTGACGCCCTCCCAGGGCGCGGCCGACGCGTGTGCCTCGCGCCCGGTGAAATGAACGTCGTAATGCGCCACGGCCAGGCAGCTTCCTGTGAGCCGTTCGGTCGGCCAGGGGTGCACCATCATGGCGGCGTGGACTCCGGCGAAGGCACCGCGCTCGAGCATCAGCACCTTGCCCCCGCCGCCCTCCTCTGCCGGGGTGCCGAGCACGCGGACCGACAGCCCGAGTTCGTCCGCGACCGAGGCCAGGGCCAGTCCAGCCCCCACTGCGGTGGCGGCAATGATGTTGTGTCCGCAGGCGTGGCCCACGTCGGGTAGCGCGTCGTACTCGGCACAGACCGCCACGACCAGCTCTCCGTCGCCGGCGCGGGATTCGAGGGCCGTCGGAAGGCCGTACACGCCTTCGTTCACGGCGAGCCCGCCGGCGCGGAGGGTCTCGGCCACGGCCCGGGCCGAGGTGGTCTCGTCGAAGCAGAGTTCAGGCGTGGCATGCACCGAGTGGCTCAGCGACACCAGTTCGTCGAGATGCCGGTCGACGACCGCGGCAGCGGCTTCCTTGGCGGACGTTGCGGTGGCCGGTGTGCAGGTCATCTACTCAATGACCGCGACGACGTCGCCGGCCCCGACAGAGTCGCCGGCGCTCACCTTGATCTCCTTGATCACACCTTCCTTCTCAGCCGCCACGGCGTTCTCCATCTTCATGGCTTCGAGGAGGCAGATCGACTGTCCCACCTCGACGACGTCGCCGACCGCGACGAGGACCTTCACGATGGTGCCCTGCATGGGGACGGTCACCTGGCCTGAACCGCTGCCGGCCACCGCCGCCGCGGCAGTCCGCTTGGGGCGTCCGGCGACCCTTCCAGGGGCGGGCGCCGTGCCCAGGTCGGGCACCCACAGGCGCACCGAGAACCGTCGGCCGTCGACCTCGGCGGTCACGTCGCGCTGCACCGTGGGCACCTCGTCCTCCGCCGGTGCCGGCGCCGACCCGACGGGCTCGACGACGAGGCCCGTCAGGTCCAGCGTGTCCTCGACCCACTTGGTCGAGTGGGTGGCCGCTGCGAAGTCGGGGTGGCTCAGGATCGCCTTGTGGGCCGGCAGGGTGGTGGCCACTCCCGTGATGTGGGTCTCGTCGATGGCGCGCAGCATGCGGCGCCGGGCAGCCTCGCGGTCGGGGGCCCAGACGATCATTTTGGCGATGAGGTTGTCGTAGTACTGCGAGACGGTGTCGCCCGATTCGTAGCCGGCGTCGAGGCGCACGCCAGGGCCGGAGGCGGCGTGGAACGACGTCAAGGTGCCTGGAGAGGGCGAGAAGCGGCCGCCACTGGGATCCTCCGCGTTGATGCGCACCTCGATCGCGTGACCGTTCCGCCTGATGTCGTCCTGGGTGAAGTCGAGTTGCTCGCCCGACGCGATACGCAACTGCCAGGCCACGAGGTCGAGCCCGGTCACCAGCTCGGTGACGGGGTGCTCCACTTGTAGGCGAGTGTTCATCTCGAGGAAGTAGAACTCGCCGTCCTGGTAGAGGAACTCGACGGTTCCGGCGTTGTAGTAGCCGCAGGCCTCCGAGACTTTGACAGCGGCGGCACCCATGGCCTGGCGCACGTCATCGGGGAAGTCCGGCGCCGGACTTTCTTCGACCAACTTCTGATGACGACGCTGAGCAGAGCAGTCACGCTCACCCAGCCACAGCGTGTTGCCGTGCTGGTCCGCCAGCACTTGCATCTCGACGTGGCGCGGCCATTCGAGGTAGCGCTCCAGATAGATCTCCGGGCGGCCGAAGTAGGCCTGAGCCTCACGGGCTGCCGACTCCATGGCCTCGGCTGCCTCTGCGGCGGCGGCGACAACCTTCATGCCGCGTCCACCGCCGCCGTAGGCCGCCTTGATGGCCACCGGCCAGCCGTACTCCTCGCCGAACGCAACCACCTCGTCGGCAGAGGTCAACGGCTCGGAGCGTCCGGGGACCCCCGCCACACCGGCCTCTTCCGCGGCCAGGCGGGAACTGATCTTGTCACCCATGACCTCAATGGCCTCGGGCGGGGGCCCGATGAAGGTCACGCCGCGCTCGGTGATGGCGCGGGCGAAGTCGGTGTTCTCCGAGAAGAAGCCGTAACCGGGGTGGACGGCGTCAGCGCCGCTTTCCTCGATCGCGTGGAGGATGGCCTCGGTGTTGAGGTAGCTCTCGGCCGCCGTTTCGCCGCCCAGGGCGTAGGCCTCGTCGGCCATGCGGACGTGCAGGGCGTCGCGGTCGAGGTTCGAGTACACCGCGACGGTGGCAATGCCGAGCTCGCGGCACGTCCGGATCACCCGGACGGCGATCTCCCCACGATTAGCAATCAGGACCTTCTGGATCACGCTGGCCTTTCCTCCCTGAGGCGGACCTTCACATTTGCATGCACCCTATGGTGTCTGCCATGTGGGGCGGCGAGTGGGAGGTCCACTGGCTCGAAGAGGTCGACTCGACCAACACCTACGTCCGTGGGCTGGCTCGCCACGGGGCTGCCGCCGGACTCGTCGCGGTGGCCGACCACCAGACGGCCGGGCGTGGGCGCCTGGACCGCCGGTGGGAGTCACCGCCGGGGGCGAATCTGCTGGCCTCGGTCCTGCTCCGCCCCGAGTGCGGGGCAGAAGACGTCCACCTGTGCGCTGGAGCGGTGGCGCTGGCCGGGGCCGACGCCTGCCTCGCCGTCGCCGGGGTCGAGCCGACGCTCAAGTGGCCCAACGACCTGCTCCTCGGCGACGCCAAGCTGGCCGGAGTCCTGGCCGAGGCCGAATTCGCCGGGCCCGCCCTTGCCGCGGTGGTCGTGGGCATCGGGATCAACGTGGCGTGGGCCGGCCCCGCCGAGGCCGGCGGGACGTGCCTCGACGAGGCGAGGACCACGGCCGGGCCGGTTGACCGCCGGATCCTTCTCGACCGCCTCCTCGACGCCCTGGAACCCCGGTGTGCTCAGCTCGAAGACGCTGGAGGCCGCCGGGCCCTGGCCGACGAGGTCCGGGCGCGCTGCGCCTCGCTCGGCCAGCGGGTCCGCGTGATCCTGGCCGGGGAGGACCTCTTCGGCGTCGCCGTGGCCATCGATGACGCCGGCTGTCTGGTGGTCGATACCGCGACGGGTCCCCGGTCCGTCAGCGCCGGCGATGTCGTGCACGTTCGGCCCGACCGATAACCCGAAGTGGTTGGGGGCCTCGGCTAACATCTTCGGCACTATGCGCCTTCTCGTCACGGGGGGTGCCGGTTTCATCGGGTCGAACTTCGCTCGTTACTGGGTCGAACAGCACCCCGAGGACCATGTGGTCGTCTACGACGTCCTCACCTACGCCGGCAACCGACCCAGCCTGTCCGACATCGAGGACAAGATCGTCTTCGTCCAAGAGGACATCTGCGACCTCACGGCGGCCGAAAAGACGCTCCGCGGCGAGGGGATCGACACGATCGTCCACTTCGCGGCCGAGTCCCACAACTCGTTGGCGGTGCTGAACCCGGGGCTGTTCTTCCGGACGAACGTCCTGGGGACCCAGACGATGCTGGAGGCGGCCCGCCAGGCCGGGGTGACGCGCTTCCACCACGTCTCGACCTGCGAGGTGTACGGGGACCTGCCGCTCGATGCGGACGAGGCTTTCCACGAGGACTCGCCCTACCGGCCGAGGACGCCCTACAACGCGTCGAAGGCCGGGGCGGACCACGCGGTCCGGGCCTACGCCGAGACCTACGAGCTCCCCATCACCATCACCAACTGCGCCAACAACTACGGCCCGTACCAATTTCCCGAGAAGCTCGTCCCTCATTTCTGCGCACTGGCGCTGGATGACCAGGCGCTCACGTTGTACGCCAGCACGGACAATCGGCGCGAGTGGCTGCACGTCTACGACCACTGCACCGCGATCGATGCCGTGTTGGCCCGAGGACGGGTAGGGGAGACCTACCACGTCGGCAGCGGCGTCGAGGCGTCCATCATGGAGGTGGCAGATCGCATCCTCGCCGCCCTCAACAAGCCGGAGTCGCTGAAGACCATCGTTCCCGACCGCCCAGGGCACGACCGCCGCTACGTCCTCGATTCCACCAAGCTCCGCAACGAGCTGGGCTGGGCCCCGTCGGTGGACTGGGAGCAGGGCCTGGCCGACACTGTGGCGTGGTACGCAGCGAACAGGGACTGGTGGGAGCCGCTGCGCGCCCGAGCTCCAGTCGCCGAGGGGTCCTGGGGAACCGGGAACAACTGAGCTGTGCGCATTGTGATCACTGGGGCCAACGGGCAGCTCGGTCAGGACCTGATCGACTGCCTGGCCGGGCGTGTGCCGGCCGGCGGACGCCGCTGCGCTCTCCTCGGCCCGGAGGGTCCCCGGGAGGGTCTCGGCCACGAGGTGCTGGCCACCGACATCGACACCATGCGCGTCGATGACCGTGACGCCGTCCTGACGACCTTCAGTGCGTTCCGGCCCGAGCTCGTCCTGCACGGCGGCGCATTCACCGCGGTCGAGCGGTGCGAGAGCGAGGTCGATATGGCGTACGCCGTCAACGCCACGGGGACCCGCCACATCGCTGAAGCGGCCGCGCTGGTGGGCGTGCACGTCGTCTACGTGTCGACCGATTACGTCTTCGACGGTTCGGCTGATCGCCCGTACCGGGAGTGGGATGCCCCGTCCCCGAATTCGGTCTACGGCGCCTCCAAGCTGGCCGGCGAACGAGAGTGCAGGCCCGGTTCCACCATTGTGCGGACCAGCTGGTTGTGTGGGGCCCACGGCGCCAACATGGTCGTGACAGCCTTGCGGCTGGCCGGCGGTGAAGGCCTGTTGCGCTTCGTCAACGACCAGCACGGGTCGCCGACCTTCACGGCGGACCTGGCGCCGGTGGTCGTGACTCTCGGCCTCGATCGCCGGCCGGGGACCTTCCACGTGACCAACAGCGGCGCCACGACCTGGTGGGGTTTCGTGCGGGCCGTGCTCGCCGAGGCCGGTGCCGATCCCGAGCGGGTGCTTCCCATCAGCACGGCCGAGCTCGACCCGCCCCAGTCGGCGCCACGTCCGGCCTACTCGGTGCTCGACAACATGGCACTGCGGCTGAGCGGGCTGCCGGCGCTGCCGGACTGGGAGGACGGGCTGGCTCGCCTCGTGTCCGCGCTGAAAGCTCGACAAGAGGAAGCAGCCTGATGAGCCATTCCGCAACCGACCCCACGGAGCGGCACTCGGTCGCCGTCATCGGCGCCGGGTATGTGGGGCTCCCCACTGCAGCCACGCTGGCGCATTTCGGCCACCATGTCGTCTTGGCGGAGCGTGATCCCTCCCGGCTATCGGCGCTGCGCTCCGGCCGCATGCCGATTGTGGAGGCGGGCCTGGACGAACTGGTGGCCGAGAGCGTGGCGGCGGGCAACCTTTCGTTCACCGAGTCGGCGGTCGAGGCGGTGGCCGGCGCGGAGTTCGTGTTCCTGTGCGTGCCGACGCCCCAGAGCGCCGACGGCTCGGCCGATCTGTCGTATGTCGAGGCGGCGGCCAAAGAGATCGCATCGTCGTTGGAAGCCGGGGCCATCGTGGTCAACAAGTCGACCGTCCCCGTCGGCTCAGCGAACATGGTGGAAGGGGTGATCGGCCGTGCCGACGTCAGCGTCGTCTCCAACCCCGAGTTCCTCCGTGAGGGCACGGCGGTGGCCGACAGTCTCAATCCGGACCGGATCGTGGTGGGTGCCGACGACGCGCCGATCGGCGGCGAAGGTAGGGGACCTGTTCTCGTCGACCCGAGCGCCGTTGATCGTGACCGACGCCACGACGTCGGAGACGATCAAGTACGCGTCGAACGCATTCCTGGCCACCAAGCTGAGTTTTGTCAATGCGCTCGCCGGCCTGTGCGAGGAGGTCGGGGCCGACGCCCGCGACGTCCTGCTGGGCCTGGGCTACGACAAGCGCATCGGGTTCGAGTTCCTCCGTCCCGGCCCGGGTTGGGGTGGCTCGTGCCTGCCGAAGGACACGCGGGCGCTGCTCCACATCGCCGGTGAGGCGGGCTACGACTTCTCGCTCCTCGCCGGTGCCATCGCATCCAACGACGAGCAGTTGTCGCGGGTGGTGGCCAAGGTCGAAACGGCCTGCGGCGGTTCGGCAGACGGCGCCACCATCGCAGTGTGGGGCCTGACCTTCAAGGCGAACACCGATGACCGGCGCGATTCGCCGAGCCTGCAGATCGCCCATCGGCTGGCCGACCTGGGGGCCACCGTCCAGGCGTTCGATCCCACCGTCGACGCCGATGCCGACGCTCCCGATCTGCAGGACTTGCAACTGCGGGCTGATCCCTACGAGGCCGTCGCCGGGGCAGGGGTCCTGGTCGTGCTCACCGAATGGGACGAGTTCCGTTGGCTCGACTTCTCGCGCGTGTTGACCGCCATGGCCGAGCCCCACATCGTTGACGCCCGAAACCTCCTCGACCCGGCCGCTGTCCGCCGGATGGGCTTCGAGTATTCGGGTATCGGTCGCCAGTGAGCCGGGTCGTGGTGGCCGGCGGCGCCGGCTTCTTGGGTTCACACCTGTGTG
Organism: uncultured Acidimicrobiaceae bacterium; assembly: GCA_963794875.1. Classification (GTDB taxonomy): domain Bacteria; phylum Actinomycetota; class Acidimicrobiia; order Acidimicrobiales; family RAAP-2; genus Bog-473. Next base: position 443,722 of record CAWCFG010000013.1, on the reverse strand, counting down.
ATTCGTTGATCGAGAGGGGCGACACCGTCATGTGCCTCGACGACCTCTCCACCGGGTCGCGGGAGAACGTGGCCCACCTGATGGGACACGACCGCTTCAGCCTCATTGTGACGAACGTCAGCGAGAAGGTCGAGTTGGCGGACGCGTCCGCCGTCGACGCTGTCTGCAACCTGGCTTCGCCGGCGTCGCCGCCGGCCTACCTCGCCCGCCCCTTCGACACCCTCGCGGTGGGGAGCGAAGGCACGCGCCGGCTCCTCGAGCTGGCCCGGGAGCACGGGGCGCGGTTCCTGATGGCGAGCACCAGCGAGATCTACGGCGACCCAGAGGTGCATCCCCAGGTGGAGAGTTATCGGGGCAACGTCGATCCCACCGGGCCCCGGAGCGTGTACGACGAGGCCAAGCGGTTCTCCGAGAGCCTGACGATGGCGATGCACCGTACGCACGGGGTCAACGTTGGCATCGTGCGCATCTTCAACACGTACGGTCCGCGGCTGTCCGCCGGCGACGGCCGTGTCGTCTCCAACTTCATCGTTCAGGCGCTGCGGGGGGAGCCGTTGACGGTGTACGGGGATGGGAGCCAGACCCGGAGCCTGTGCTTCGTGGAGGACGAGATCAGGGGCCTCCTGGCCTTGCTCGACTCCTCGCTGGTCGGGCCGGTCAACATCGGGAACCCCGACGAGCGAACCATGCTCGACCTGGCTCGCTTCGTGCTGGACGTCACAGGCTCGTCGTCGGAAATCAACTTCCAGGCGCTCCCTACTGATGACCCGATGCGCCGCTGCCCTGATATCACGCTGGCCAGGCGCGAGCTCGGTTGGGAGCCCAGGATCGGCCTACGCGAGGGGATCGAGCGCACGATTCAGTACTTCGCGGACAGAGTGCAAGACTGACGACCGCATGACGGAGCCAGACGTGACAGAGCCAGCCGTGACACAGACTGCCGTGACACAGGCTGACGTGACGAAGCCAGATGTGACGGAGCCAGACGTGATCGCCCTGGGTGGGATGCTCCCTCGCCGGGCGTACAAGACGCTGACCGTCATTGTGCCGGTGTTCAACGAGCGCACCACCGTGGCCGAAGTGATCAGGCGCATGCGGGCCGTCGAGCTACCCGTGGTGCTCCAGATTCTCGTCGTCGACGATGGGTCGAGCGACGGCTCCGACAAGGTGCTGGGTGCCATTGAGGATTCGACCGTGCATGTCATGCGCCACAAGGTGAATCGGGGCAAGGGCGCAGCCATCCGCACCGGACTGGCCGAGGCGCGTGGCGACCTCGTGCTCATTCAGGACGCCGATCTGGAGTACGACCCCGAAGACTGGCCGCGGTTGCTCGAGCCGATCCTGCGCGGCAAGGCCTACGTGGTCTATGGGAGCCGGTTCACAGGCGAGCGCAAGAACATGATGCCGCTGCACTGGATCGGCAATCGGCTGCTGTCGCTCGTCACCAACGTGCTCTACCGGTCCACGCTCTCGGACATGGAGACCTGTTACAAAATGTTCGATTCGCGCGGTGCTCGAAGGTCTCACCGTCGTGTCGAACCGCTTCGATTTCGAGCCCGAGATCACCGCCAAGGTGCTGCGCCGCGGCTACCGGATTTACGAAGTCCCGATCTCGTACGCCGGCCGTGAGCCCGACGAAGGGAAGAAGATCACCTGGCGAGACGGCTTCAGCGCGCTCCGGGCGCTCGTGAAATTCCGCTTCACCAGGGAGTACTGAGCACCGGGTGTCCGGCACGATCGGCGCCGTCGTGGTCGACCACGACGCCGGGCCGTTGCTCGAAGGCTGCGTCCGCTCCCTCCTCGAGGATGGAGTCACGGCGGTCGTCGTGGTGGAGAACGGCGCGGCCGGGAGCGCCGCGGTTGCACTCGGGGACCTGCAAGCGAACGCACCAGCGAAGTCCGTCCGGTTGGTGCGACCGGGGGGCAACGTCGGATTCGGCGCCGGGGTCAACCGTGGTCTGGCTGCACTGGCGGGGGAGAAGAACCCACCCGAGCTCGTTCTCGTCTGCAATCCGGACCTGGTCGTGCATCCAGGTGCGCTGGCCGCACTGTGCCACGCGCTCGAGGCCGAGCCTGCGTGGGCATTGGTGGGCCCGCGCATCTTCTCTGAGCAGGGAGAGGTCTATCCGTCGGTCCGCAACTTTCCCACCTTCACCGACGCTGCCGGACACGCGCTGCTTGCGTTGTTCAATCCGGAGAATCCGTTCACGCTTCGCTACAACCCCGGAACCCCGGAGGGAGACGTGGTCACGGCTGCGGGCTGGGTGTCCGGCTCGTGCTTCCTGGCCCGCCGGAGTGCGCTCGAGGAGCTGGGGGGTTTCGACGAGGCCTACTTCATGTATTTGGAGGACACGGACCTCTGCTGGCGCGCCCACCAGGCGGGGTGGGGGGTGGGCTTCGCCGGGACGGCGGAGGTGACCCATCTGCAGGGGATCAGCACGGCGCGCCATCCTTACCGCATGATGGTGGCCCACCACCGCTCGGCGCTCCGCTTCACCGTTCGGACGACGAAGGGCTGGCGCCGCGCCGCGCTGCCACTGGCGGCGCTGGTGCTCGGCGGGCGCGTATGGCGATCGCCACTGCCCGCATCGCCGTCAGTCGGTAGGGCCTTGCCGGGGGGCCGAAGTCTGTTCATTGTGGCGCTCGTCGCCATGGGGATCACCGTGCTGGTGCTGGTTCTGGCCGCGGTCGTCACCGGGCCCGGCGCCACACCCCGAGCCACCGTCCATGTCGAGCCACAGGTCACGTTCGCCCTTCCTCCGGCGGGGAGCGGCTGCACCGGCGCGACAGCGCAACCCGGTGGCGGCGTGAAGGTGCCGATGACGGTGAGCGTGGTGGCCGGGCAGGTGGCCGAGTCGGTCGACGTGTGCATCGGGGGCCACGGGCCGTACCCCTTCACCCTCGACTCGGGAGCCGGCCAGTCGACCATCGACGCAGGTTTGGCCCATCGGCTCCACCTGGCCAGTGCCGGCGCGCCCAGGGAGTTCGCCGGCGTGGGCTGCACCGGCACCGCTCAGCCGGTGTCGGTGGACACCTGGTCACTGGACGGGATCGACCTGGCGGCGCAGACGCTCAGCGCGGCCACCCTGCCTCAGATGGGCGGGAAAGGCGAGTCCGACGGACTGCTCGGTTCGGACGTCCTGTCCCGGTTCGGTGCGGTACGCGTCGACTTCGCCGCCGGTGCGCTGATCCTGCCCGGCCCCGAGGGTGCACCGCTTGCGCAGTCGTCACCGTTCACCGGTCCCCAGGCCCCGGCTCCGGCTCCGGCTCCGGCGACGCTGACACAGGGGGAGCGCGGGACATCTGTGCCGCTCACCGTGACGTCCACCACGGATGACGTGTCGCTCACCGTGGACGTCCACTTCGCCAGCGGTCCCGGTCGGGACTTCGTCGTCGACACCGGTTCGTCGCAGAGCATCGTGTCCAACCTGGTGGCGCGGGCGGTGCCCCTGGGCGACACCGACCTGGCTCAGCGACAGTCGACTGTGTGCTCGATCATCACCGTGCCGCTTGTCCACAGCGGGTCGTGGTCGGTACCGGGCCTGACGCTCTCGCCCCAGCTCATCGGCGTCCACCGACTTCGGGGTCAGCCTGTCGGGAACACAGGGCCTGTTGGGCTCGGACCAGCTGCGGCGTTACGGATGGGTCATCCTCGACTACGCCGACGCTCAGATGGTGTTGGGGTAGGGGGGTTTCAAGGCGCCTTGCGCACCCGGAACCGCATGCTGGTGACGGACCCGTTGCTCGACGAGACGATCGGCTCCAGCTGGACCGGCGTCATGGCGGGGGTGCGGAAGAGCGGCACCCCCGCCCCGAGGAGCACCGGAAGGACGTGCACATGGATCTCGTCGACCAGGCCGCGGGCCAGGCACTGCACGGTCACGTCGGTGCCCAGCACCTCCAGGTTCTTCCCGCCGGCGGCGGCGAGGCCCGTCGCCACCGCGTCGGCCACGTCGCCGGAGAGGAAGGTGACTGACCTCTTGTCCTCAGCCGTCTTTGCCTTGTGGGTCAGCACGAACTCGGCGCCGGACCAGGCACCGCCGTAGGCGGCGCTCGCCTCCGGTGTGGTTGCGCGCTGCCCGACGTCATAGGTGTGGCGGCCGCACAACATGGCGCCCGTGGAGGCCATGACCTCGGCCCCTCCGTCGGGCGCGGCGTGCTCGAAGATCCAGTCCATCTGGTGGTCGGGCCCGGCAATGAAGCCGTCGAGCGACATGGCCCGGTGCACGAGCACAATGCCGTCGCTCATCCGAGCGCGGCGCCGAGCAGCGTCGAGGAGTTCGCCCGTGCCCTTCTCCCGGATCGCCGGGGTGTCGTTGCCGTCGAGGAACACGCCCTGTTCCGTGAAGGTGAGCGTGGCGCCCGAAGGAGCAGGCGCGAACTCCACCGTCGTCACCGAGACGGAGATCAGGGCGCCGTCGGCCTCCATGACGTAGCCGTAGACGATGCGCTCGGCCGGCACGATGTCCCGGTAGGTGGCCTCGTAGGTGTACACCGGTCCACCGGGGGGACCGCCGCGGTTGATCTCGGTGCCGCCGACCCGGAAGTCGAGCTCGTAACCGGTCGCGCCCGGCGCGCCGAACCAGCGTGCCTTGGACTCCTGGCTGGACCAGGCGGCGAAGACGCGCTCGGGCGGGACCGGGTACGTCCGCGTGATGGTGAAGGTGCCGTGCTCGGCGGTCCTGGTGGTCATCTCAAGCTCCTCTCGTGGGTGATGGTGCTTGTCGTGCTCAGCCTCAGCCTCAGCCTCAGCCTCAGTGGCCACGTCTTCGGCCAGGACCTCGCCCAACCGGTCGAGCCGGCGCTCCCACAGGGCGCGCTGCCCGGCGAACCAGTCCTCCGCGGGTCGCAGCCCTACCGGCTCGAGCCGACAGGTCCTGGTGCGGCCCACCTTCTCGGAGCGGACCACGCCGCACGATTCCAGGACGGCCAGGTGCTGGACCACCGCCGACAGGCTCATGGCGAGGGGCTGGGCCAGCTGACTCACCGTGGCGGGACCACCGCTCAGGCGTTCCACCAGGTCACGGCGGGTGGGGTCACCGAGCGCACGGAAGACATCGTCGACAGGCTGATACTTAAGCATTGACTTAAGTATCAGGCCGGCAGCATCGCCTGTCAAGGTGGCGGTGCGTCCAGCGCCTGCGTTGGCGGCGAACTCCGAGCTCGCCGCCGTCCGGCTTATTCGGGTCCGGACAGCCCCAACATGTCGGTCACGCCGTGGTCCCGCCCGGCCGTGTAGCCGCCGTCGACGGGCAGGGCGTGGCCGGTGACGAACGAGGCATCGTCGGACAGGAGGAACGCGGCGGCGGCGGCGATCTCCTCGGGGCGGCCCATGCGCCGGCCCAGCTTGTGCTCGTGGACGATGTCGGCCAGCGCCGCCTCCATCCCGGGGCCGAAGATCGACGCGGTCATCGGCGTCTCGATGAATCCCGGGCACACCGCGTTGACCCGGATGCCGCGACCTGCGTAGTCGATCGCCATGTTCTTCGACAGGATCACGACGCCGCCCTTCGAGGCGCTGTAGACGCTTCCCCCCGCCGTGCCCTCGAGCCCCTCAATGCTCGCCACCGTCACCACCGAGCCGCGCTGGCCGTCCTCGTGCCGGGGCTGCCGCAGCATCTGGCCGATCACGTGCTTCGCCATCAGATAGGTCCCCGTGAGGTTGACGGCGAGGACACGATTCCATTCAGCGGCGGGCAACATGTGCACGGGACCGCCGCCCGCCACGCCGGCCGCGTTGACCATGCCGTCGACGCTGCCTCCGAAGGCGACCGCGGCGCGCACGAGCTCCTCGACGGAAGCCTCGTCGGCGACATCGACGTGGGAGAAGAGCCACCGCTCGCCCACGGCCAGCGCGTCTGCCGGCTCGGCCAGGTCGGCGCCGACCACTCTGGCCCCCTCCTCCAAGAGTCTGGCGGCCGTCGCCAGACCGATCCCGGACGCAGCGCCCGTGACGATGTAGGTCCGGTTTTCCAAGCCGCGCATGGCGCCTCCGTCCTCCGTTTGGTTGCGCCCGGGCGACCCGGGCTGATAGGAGCAGTGCACTGTTTAGCCCGGCTCGCTGCTCGGGCACCGTCCGGGGGGAGCCCACACCCATGAAGTTCGCGCTGTTCTACGAAATCCCGGTTCCCCGTCCCTGGGAGGAGGACAGTGAGCTGGTGGCGTACCAGAACACGCTCGAGCAGGCCATCGCCGGCGACAGGTTCGGTTGGCACGCGTTCTGGACAGTCGAGCACCACTTTTTGCAGGAGTACTCGCACTGCTCGAACCCCGAAGTGCTGTACGGCGCCATCGCCGCCCGCACCGAGAACATCCGCCTCGGCTACGGCGTGCGCCTGATGCCCAAGCCCTACAACCACCCGGTACGCACCGCCGAGTCGGTGGCGGTGCTGGACCTGCTCTCCAAGGGGAGGGTCGACATGGGCGCCGGTCGTTCGGCCACCCGGACCGAGCTCGAGGGCTTCGGCGTCGACCCCGCCGTGACCCGCCAGATGTGGCAGGAGGCCCTCGGGCACATTGTGGGCTGCTGGACCAACGACGAATACGAGTTCGCGGGCGAGTACTGGCAGATGCCACGGCGCCGGGTGCAGCCCAAGCCATGGCAGAAGCCGCATCCGCCTTTGTGGGGCGCCACCACCAGCGACGAGGGCCATGCTCAGGTCGGCGACCTCGGCCTCGGACTGTGCTCCTTCGCCGTCGGTCTCCCCCCGACGGAGGTCAAGCGCAAGATCGACGTCTACCGGGCCGCCGTCGAGCAGTGCAGGGAGCCGGTCGGCGCCTTCGTGAACAACCAGGCGGCGACGTTCACCATGGCCCTGTGCGGCCCCGACTCGGAAAAAGCTAAGCAGGAGGCCCGGGAGTCCTTCGAGTGGTATCCCAAGACGGGCGCTCGCCAGATCGCCACGCTTACCGACTGGATGGCCGAGCGCAACCAGGAGCTGGGCAGCTACTCCTACGCGGCCGACATGAAGAAGACCGACGACGAGGGCACGCTCGACCTGTTGAACCTCGAGTACCTCGTCGACGCCAACGCCTGCGTGCTGGGAACGCCGGAGGAATGCCTCGAAGCGTGCCGTGCCTACGAGGCCGCGGGGGTCGACCTGCTGCTGTGCCTGGTCAACCCCTACAAGATCTCCCATGAGTCGGTCATGCAGACGATCGAGCTCATGGGCACCGAGGTGATCCCGCACTTCGCCGACTGAGAGGCGGGCCCTCGGGCCGCTAGGGCACCAGCGCGATCTTCCCCACGGCGCGGCGCCCCAGCAGGTCCTCGAGCGCACCCGCCACATTGTCGAGCGGGTACTCGGCGGGACGGACGGGGTCGAGCGTCCCGGCCGCCACCAGGGCCAGCAGGTCGTCGAGCAGCGCCCGCTGTTCGGCCGGATGCGTCATGGCCCAGATCCCCCAGTCGATGCCGATCACGGAACGGTTGCGCAGCAGAATTTGGTTGAGCGGCACCGACGGGATGTCGCCCGACGCAAAGCCGATGACGAGGTAGCGGCCACGGTCGCCCAGCGCGCGCAGCGCAGGCTCGGCCAGTGCGCCACCGATGGGATCGACCACGAGGTCCACGCCGGTGCCGCCGGCCCACGCCCGCGCCGTGTCCTTGACCGACTCCGCCGCCGGGTCCAGCACCGACTCCGCCCCTGCCTCGAGCGCCGCCTCGCGCTTGTCCGCGCTGGAGGCAACGCCAAGGACCCGGCACCCCAGCGCCCGGGCCACCCCGATGGCGGCCAGCCCCACACCGCCGCCGGCCCCGAGAACGAGCACGCTCTCGCCGGGCGCCGCATGGGCCCGGTCCCGCAGGGCGAACAGGCAGGTGCTGTAGCTCTGGGTGAACGTTGCGGCCCGTGCCGCGTCCATTCCCTCGGGGAGCACGACGGCCGAACCCGCCGGCACCACGACGCGGCTGGCGAAGCCGCCCAGCCCCACCGAGGCGAGCACCCGGTCGCCGATGGCCAGGGTCACCACGTCGGGACCCGCCGCCACGACGTGCCCGGCCACCTCGCTGCCCGGCACGAAGGGGAGCGAGGGCTTGATCTGGTACTGCCCGGCCACGAAGAGGCCGTCCACGAAATTCACCCCGGCCGCCTCCACCGCGATTGCCACCTCGCCCGGTCCTGGCTCGGGGTCCGGTTGCTCCTCGACCTGCAGGACCGAAGGTGGGCCCAGCTCATGGCAGACGGCGGCGCGCACGGGTCGAGACGCTACCGTCGTCCGGTGGAACGCAGCGGGTCCCAGTCGCAGGTCCCGGAGATCCGACCTGTCCGTCCCGACGAGCTGACCCTGCTGCCCGACCTCGAGGCGGCAGCCGATGCTGTGTTCGAGCCGCTCGGCATCGGGCCCCTGCCCGGCCCCGGCACGGTGGACGAGTTCGCCGCCGCACTCGTCGTCCTGGTGGCCGGCGAGCCGCCGGTCGGCCTTTGCCGCATCGATGCCATCGGAAAGAACGGCGCCCACCTGGAGCAGCTCTCGGTCCACCCCGACCACGCCGGCCGCGGCATCGGCCGGGCCCTGTTGCGGGCCGCCTGCCACTGGGCCGAGGCGCACGGCTACACCGACCTCACGCTGGCCACCTACCGCGACATCCCGTGGAACGGCCCCTTCTATGCCTCCGAGGGGTTCGTCGAGCTCGGGCCGGTCGACGATTTCCTGCGGGCCCACGGGCTCCCACCCGAGGAGCCCGTCATGGGGCGCTACGGCGCCCGCGTCCTGATGGGCCGGCGCCTGTGAGCTCGGCGTAGCGGTAACAGCCGACCAGATGGTCGTTGATCAGCCCCGATGCCTGCAGGTGGGCGTAGCAGACGGTGGGGCCGACGAAGCGAAAGCCGCGCCGGCGCAGGTCGGCGCTGAAGGCCTCCGACTCGGCGCTCACCGCGGGGAGCTGCGCCGTACGGCGCCATGTGTTGACCAGCGTGCGCCCGCCCACGAAGCCCCAGATGTAGGCGTCGAAGGAGCCGAACTCCTCCTGTACCTCCAAGAAGGCCTTGGCGTTGCGCACCGTGGACTCGACCTTGGCCCGATTGCGGATGATCCCTGTGTCCTGGAGCAGCTTCTCCACCCGGGCAGGCGTGAAGCGCGCCACCTTGGCCGGGTCGAAGCCGGCGAAGGCCTTGCGGTAGCCCGCCCGGCGCTTCAGGATCGTCGACCAGCTCAGTCCCGCCTGCGCACCCTCCAGGACGAGGAACTCGAAGTGGATGGGGTCGTCGTGCACCGGGACGCCCCACTCGGTGTCGTGGTACGCCACCATGTCGGGATCGCTGCCGGCCCAATCGCACCGCTTCGGCTGTTTCGGTGTCGGCGTGTCGCTCATGGCGCCACGCTAGGGGCGGCCTGTGACGAGGAGGACGGTGCGCTGATGCGGTAGAGCACGTGGCGGCGTAGGTGGCTGCCCTCGGGCAGGCCGGGCTGGTCGAAGTCGCCCGCCACGTCACGCCCCATGCCGAGACGCGACATGACCGCCTGTGAGCGCGTGTTCAGTGTCGTCGTGTAGGCGACGATCTCCTGGATTCCGCCCTCGCCGAACCCGTGGGCGAGCGACGCCGCCGCGGCCTCGGTGGCGTCGCCGTGCGCCCAGTGGTCCGGATGGAGCCGCCATCCGATCTCGATCCCCGCGGCGAACGGCATGATCTCGTACTCGCGGTGCAGGCCCACCATGCCGATGAAGGGCGCGCCGTCCGCCCGCCACCGACACCGCCCAGAAGCCCCAGCCCTCGCGGGCCATCTCGGCGGTGTAGCGGTCGACCATGGCGTCGCTCTGGGCCCGCGTGGGCGACGAGCCCAACGACTCGACCACCAGCGGGTGGGTGTTCAGCTCGGCGAAGGGCGCCCGGTCCACGTCGGTGAACGGTCGCAACGTCAGCCGATCGGTGCGGAGAATTGCGCCGGCGGCCGTGATCAGCCCCCTGCAGCGGCGGCGGCCGCCACGGCCGTCTCGGCCGCCCAGCGGTAGTCCGCCTTGCCCGACGGTGACCGCTGGATCACGTCCACGAACACCACTTCCTTGGGCAGCTTGTAGCGGGCGATGTGGGCGGAGGCATGGTCGACCACCGACGCACCGGACGCGGTCGCATCCTCGGCCAGCTGCACAACGGCCACGACCTCCTGGCCCCAGCGCTCCGACGGACGGCCGACGACGACCACGTCCGCCACCGAAGGATGGCCCGCGATCGCCCGCTCCACCTCCTCGACGAAGATCTTCTCGCCGCCCGAGTTCACCGTCACCGAGTCGCGTCCCGAGCAATTCGATCTGCCCGTCGGCACGGTGACGGGCCCGGTCTCCGGGGATGGAGTAGCGGACACCGTCGATCACGGGGAAGGTACGCGCCGTCTTCTCCGGGTCACCGAGATACCCCAAGGGCACGTTCCCGGTCTGCGCCAGCCAGCCGTTGCCCTCGTGTCCCGGCTCCAGCACATGCGACAACGTCTCGTCGACCACCAGGGTCCCGGGCCCCGGCAGGAACGAGCCCACCGCCACGTCGTCCATGGATGTGACGTGCATCTGCGCGCCGGTCTCCGAGGAGCCGGCCGAGTCCGAGATGACGAGATTGGGAATGCGCTCGACCGCCATGGCCCGCACGGCCGGGGTCAGCGGCGCCCCGCCGTTGCCCACGGCGAAGAAGGACGACAGGTCGTACTTCTTCTTGTCGAGCTGCAGCAACAGCGGTCGCAGCACCGCGTCGCCCACGATGGTCATGGAGTTGGCCTTTTCACGCTCGACCACCGACCACACGTCGTCCGGGTCGACCCGGCGCGTCTCGTCGGGGAAGATGAGCGTGGCCCCCTGGGCCATCAGCATGAAGCAGGCCCACTGGGCCGCGCCGTGCATGAGCGGCGGCAGGATCATCAGGCGCACCGGGTAGCTCTCGGCCAGCCGCTCGGTCAGGCCCTCGTAGCTGGTGACGATCTTCCACGAGCCCACCTGGCGGCCCCCCATGGCGGCCATGAAGATGTCGTGCTGGCGCCACAGCACGCCCTTGGGCATGCCGGTGGTGCCCCCCGTGTAGAGGACGTACAGGTCGTCGGGGGAGGGCTCGACCGGCGGACCGTCGGGCGAGGATGCGGCCAGGGCCTCCTCGTACCAGACCGCCCCGGGGAGGAGGGGGTGCCCCGATGCGTCCTCGACCTGGAGCAGCACATCGGGAGGCGAGTCCAAGGTGGGCAGCACCTCGGCCAGGGTCGGGGCCAATGACGAGTGCAGGATCATGGCCCGGGGCTTGGCGTCGTTGAGCAGGTACCGCAGCTCCTCGCCGACGTAGCGGTAGTTGACGTTGAAGGGGGCGACACGGGCGTAGTACGAGCCCAGCATCCCCTCGAGGTACTCGTTGCCGTTGTACAAGGCCAGCGCAACGTGGTCCTGGCCCGACTCCCAGCCCTGGAGGTCGGCGCGCTCGGTACGCACGCCGAGGCCGCGATCGTGCAGGTACGAAGCCAGGCGTCGGGATCGCTCCGCAAGGTCGGCGTAGGTCAGGCGGCGATCCCGCCACACAATGCATTCCCGGTCGGCCAGGGTCTCGACGAGCGTGTCGAAGGCCTTGGCCAGGTTGAACTGGACGGTCTCTGTGGCGGGCACGGCCTGGCACTGTACCGGCGGCCCGGCCCCGCACGCCCGGTGCGCCGGGCGGACCTGTCGGCCGGTAATCCGCCGGTTGGGGGATCCGGTCGTCATCGGCAAAGATCACGGCGTGGACGTCCGCAATCCAGCCACCGGTGAGGTCCTGACCACCATTGAGAGCCTCACCGCCGAGCAGACGGACGCCGCACATCGCGCGGGCCGCCGCGGCCTTCGACGAGTGGCGTGCCGTCGCCCCGGGCGACCGGGCCCGCCTGCTGCGGCGCTTTGCTGCCGCCGTCGACGCCGACATCGTCCAGCTGGCCGCGCTGGAGGTGATCAACGCCGGCCACGTGCTGGGGAACGCCCGCTGGGAGGCGGGCAACGTGCGCGACGTGATCGAGTTCTACGCCGGGGCGCCCGAGCGCCACAGCGGCCGGCAGATCCCGGTGCCGGGCGGGCTCGACGTGACCTTCCACGAGCCGCTCGGGGTCGTGGGCATCATCGTGCCCTGGAACTTCCCCATGGCCATCGCAGGCTGGGGCTTCGCCCCGGCCCTGGCCGCCGGCAACACGGTCGTGCTCAAACCGGCCGAGCTGACGCCGCTCAGCGCGCTGCGCATCGGCGAGCTCGCGCTCGAGGCCGGCATCCCCGAGGGCGTGCTGCAGATCCTCCCCGGCAAGGGCAGCGTGGTGGGCCAGCGCTTCGTCGACCATCCGGCCGTGCGCAAGGTGTGCTTCACCGGCTCCACCGAGGTGGGGCGCCAGGTCATGGCCGGCTGCGCCCAGCAGATCAAGCGGGTGACGCTCGAACTGGGCGGCAAGAGCGCCAACATCGTCTTCGCCGATGCCGACCTCGAGCTGGCCGCCGCCCGGGCGCCCTACGGCGTGTTCGACAACGCGGGGCAGGACTGCTGCGCCCGCTCGCGCATCCTGGTCCAGAAGTCCGCCTACGAGCGCTTCATGGAGTTGCTCGAGCCGGCGGTCGCCGGCGTCAAGGTCGGCGATCCGACGCTCGAGGAGACCGAGATGGGCCCGCTCATTTCGGAGGCGCACCTGGCCAGCGTGGCCTCCTTCGTGCCCGACGACGCGCCGGTGGCCTTCCGGGGCAGCTGCCCCGACGGCCCCGGCAACTGGTTCGCCCCGACCGTGCTGGCGCCGGTCGACCCCGAGCGCGGGCGGCCACCGAGGAGATCTTCGGGCCCGTGGTCGCCGTGATCCCCTTCGACGACGAGGCCGATGCGGTGCGCCTGGCCAACGACACGCCCTACGGCCTGTCGGGTTCACTCTGGACGCGCGACGTCGGCCGGGCGCTGCGCGTGGCCCGTGCCGTCGAGACGGGGACGCTGTCGGTCAACTCACACTCGTCGGTGCGCTACTGGACGCCGTTCGGCGGCGCCAAGCAGTCCGGCATCGGTCGGGAGCTCGGTCCGGACGCGCTCGAGGCCTTCAGCGACGTGAAGAACGTCTTCATCAGCTCGGAATAGGAGATACGTGAGCGACGACACCATCCCTTACGCCCATCGCCTCGTGGACAGAGTGGCGGTCGTCACCGGCGGCGCCAGCGGCATCGGCCGCGCCATGTGCGAGCGCTTCGCCAGCGAGGGTGCACGGGTGGCCGTGGTCGATCTCGACGACGACGCCGGCGGCGCGGTTGCCGCCGCGGTCGGTGGCATGTTCGTCCGGGCCGATGTGACGTCCTCCGACGAGGTGGAAGCCCTGTACGCCGAGGTGGCCGGCCGCTATGGCGGGATCGACATCTGCTGCAACAACGCCGGTATCAGCCCCCCCGACGACGACTCCATCCTCGAGACCGGCCTCGAGGCCTGGGACCGCGTGCAGCGGGTCAACCTCACTTCGGTCTACCTGTGCTGCAAGCACGCGCTGCCGCACCTGCTGGCCCGGGGCAAGGGGTCGATCATCAACACCGCCTCCTTCGTGGCGGTCATGGGCGCGGCCACGAGCCAGGTCAGCTACACCGCGTCCAAGGGCGGCGTGCTGGCCATGTCTCGCGAGCTCGGCGTGCAGTTCGCCCGTCAGGGCGTGCGGGTCAACGCGCTGTGCCCGGGACCGGTGAACACGCCGCTGCTGCAGGAGCTCTTCGCCAAGGACCCCGAGCGGGCGGCCCGGCGCCTGGTCCACATCCCGATGGGACGCTTCGGCGAGGCCACCGAGATCGCCGCCGCAGCCGCGTTCCTGGCTTCGGACGACTCGTCCTTCATGACCGCGTCGACCTTCCTCGTCGACGGCGGGATCTCCGGGGCCTACGTCACCCCGTTGTAGAGAATCGGCCGCCTGCCCGATTTCGAGCAGGTCCTGCTCGGTACCATCGCGACGACATCTCCGGGGGGAGCGCGGCAGAGTGGCGGCCTATCGAGGTCCCCGTCGGTCTGACGAAAGGCGCGATGCGTGTCGACACCTGAAGCGGAACCCATGGCACCGACCGTACGAGCGCACGTCGGCCCGCACCGCGCATGGGTGGTCCCGGTGGTTGTCGCGGCCGCCGTGGTCGGTCTCGCCGGGCTCGGAGTCGGCCTCTACGCGTTGGTGACCATGCCCGGCGAGACATCGGGGCCCCGGGGTCCGGCCGGCCCGACGGGCCCGCCCGGAGCGAAAGGCGACCAGGGGCCCCAGGGCGTCATCGGCGCGGTCGGTCCGGCCGGGGCCACCGGCCCGACGGGTCCGGTCGGCACCCTGGCGACCACCTCGATCGTGGGCGGGGCAACGCTCGCGACCGGTCCGAACCCGGCGACGGGCACTGTGCTGGTGGCCAAGACGTCGTGCCCCGCCGGGAACCTTCTCCTGACGGGCTCGGCGCAGGTCACGGCCCCCGGCGTCATTGCCGACCGCAACGTCCAACTCCGCACATCGATCCCACTCGCCGCCAACGTCTGGGAGACCGTCGCGATCGTCACTGCTCCGCTCGGCCCCGGCGTGGCGATGAGCATGAAGCCCTACGTCGTCTGCGGGACCCCGGCACGTAGTGTTCCGCCGAAAACGACGACGACCACCACAGCGTCGCCCGTTCCCACCACGTAGGGCGTCCCACCGCGTAGGCCGTTCCAACCCGTCGTAGGCCACGATCATGGGCCCGGCACATACCGGTGGGAGAGGTGGGTTCAGCCCCCGAGGCTGGTCCGGAGCTCCCGCAACTCGTCACGCAACGCCGCCACCTCAGCCTTCAGCTCGGCCACCTCGGTCCTGAGGCCGGCCGCCTCGGGCCGCCCGTCGCCGTCGTTCGCACCGGCGCCTTCGGTGGGAGTGGCAGGGGCAGGGGCAGGGGCAGGGGCAGCCGGGCGTTCGGGAGGCGTCGGATCGGGGTCTGGAAGTGCGACCACGGTGGTGGCCCAGCGCTCCTCCTTCTGGCCGGGCCGCCGTCCGATGTTGCGGGCCAGCGGCTCGTCACGCCCGCTCAGGAGATGGAGCTCGTGTTCCACCTCCTCGAGGCTGTCGAACTGTGCCAGCCGCTCGGTCCGGATGCGCAACTCGCCGACGGTCTGCGGCCCGCGGAGGAGGAGCACGGCCAGAATGGCGCACTGGCGATCGTCGAGGCCGAGTGCCTCAGGCAGCACCTGGCGGTAGCGGACGACCGAGCGGCCATGCGAGGGCAGCACGAAGCGGACCAGACGCTGGTCCTTGAGGTCATCGAGCGCGGCCAGGACCGTCGTCTCGTCGTAGGTGACGACCGGCTCCCGGTTCGAGGTCTGGTTGCATGCCGCCTGCAGGGCGTTCATCGTGAGCGGGTAGTGCTGGGGGGTGGCCAGGCCCTTCTCCATGAGTGCGCCCAGAACCCGGGCGCACTCCGGGGTCAGCCGCATGTGGCGGAGCATACGGCTCGTCACCGGATCCCCCGGGTGCGGGCACGGCCCAATGCTCACGTGCCCCTTCCGAGCTGCAACCCGGGCTACGGTTCAGCACGAAACGTGGCCTGCTTCGGGCCCGGGGGCAAGGGGTTGGAGGGGATATGACCGACCTGATGGAACACGTCGACTTACCGAGGGCGACGCGCAGGGCCGCACCGCACGGGAGGGGGCACCCGAAGGGGGCACCAACCGCCCGCTGCCCATTCTGCTCTCCGTCACGCTGGGTGGCTCCGCCGTGCTGCTCTTCGCCATGGCGTCGGGGCACCTGAGGGGAATGCAGGCCACCATCGGGGTGGTGGCGGCCCTGGCGCAGGTGGCGCTGGCGGTCGGGGCATTGACTCGACCGACCCGAGCGCTGTTCAGCGCCGCCGCGGCCCTCAACACGGCGTCGCCGTCTACTGGCTGGCAGTCGAAGGGCCGCACTCGGTCTCCGCCATATCCGCCGCCTTCGGCGTGGCGCTTTCTGGAATCGTCGTGGTGGTGGGTGTGGCGCTGGCCATCCGGCCCGCACTGGGCAGCACGTGGCCCTCGTCGGCGTCGGTCTTCGGATCGCTCGTCCCCGTCGGCGTTGTCGGCATGACCATCGGCGGCCTCTTCGGCAGCGTCGGCGGCGCTGAACACGCCGAGCCGCGGCAGCGCCGGCGGCCGATCCCGGCGGGGCTGCCGCCAAGCTGGCCCTCTCGAGCACGGTGAAGGTCCCCGGCGAGAGCTCGAAGACGTTCCAGAGCATTGTGGCGGGAAACGACACGGAGCAGTCGAGAGCTCGCGAAGTGGGTGCCACTCGACGCGGCGGATCAGGCGACGCTCACCACGCAGCTCTCCCAGGCACTCCAGGCCGCGGAGCGCTACCCGACCGTGGCGTCGGCCAAGGCGGCCGGGATGATCCTGGCGGGCGGCATGGCCCCCGGGGTGGGAGCGCACTATCAGGAGATCAGCGCCGATGCCTTCAAGGGCATCAATCCGGACGGCTCGGTGAATCCGGCCGTATCCCGCCTCGTGGATCTACGCCAGCACGGCGGACAACGCACCGGTGGTCGGCGTGATGTACGAGTCCTTGGCGGACACTGCGCCGACAGGCTTCATCGGGCCCAACGACCACTGGCACCGTCACTCGAACGTCTGCGTCCAGTTTAATAACGGGAAGATCGGTGTCCCCTTCGCGGCGGACCAGAACATCACGCCGCAGGAATGCGCGGACGTGCACGGTGACTTCATGAAGAAGACGGTGTGGATGGTCCACGCCTGGGTGGTGCCGGGCTGGGAGAGTCCGCAGGGCGTGTTCTCCCACGACAACCTGCACGTCTACTGCCCGGGGAACACGGACCTGACCAACGCCATCGGGTTCTGCGACCGCCAGTCCTGATCCGGCTCCGAGGCAGGAAGAGCACGGCCCTGCGGTGACGAGGCTGCGCGGACCCGGTGGCAGGGCATCCTCGGGTGCCTGGCCGTCGTGGGCTGGGCCACCCCAGCCGCCGCCCACGCCGCGGTAACGGCCTCGTCGCCGGCCCAGGGAGCGCACCTGGCCAGATCCCGCACACGGTCACCATCAACTTCGACCAGCCCGTCCAGCCCGACGACGGGGGACTGGTCGTCCTGAACTCGTCCGGGCAGCACGTGCAGGTGAGCTCGGGTCACCCGTCACCGGCCACGCTGTCGGCAACGTTGCCGGCGTCGCTCGGCCAGGGCGCCTACGTCTCGGACTACACCGTCACCTCGGTCGACGGCCACGTGGTGAGCGGGGGCATCGTGTTCCTGGTCGGGCACGTCAAGGCCGGCGCCATCACCGCACTGGCCCGTCCCCGGACGTCGTTCACCAACTGGGTCGACGATTTCGGCCAGTTCCTCGTCTACCTGGGCGTCCTGGTGGCGTCAGGTCTGGCCTTCTTCCTGGCCTTCATCCTGCGGAGCGGGGACGAACGGCGCCGGCTGCGACGGTGGGCCTACGCTGGCCGCCGCGCTGGGGTTGGTGGGCATGGCCGTCACCGGTGGCGCCCAGTCGGTGCTGTCCGGTGGCGGCCTTTCAGCGGTGACGCACTGGAGCATCGACACGCAGTCCTTCGGCGGCAAGTTCGGCGAGCAGTGCGTCGCCCAGCTGGTGGGGCTGGCGGCCTGCCTGGCCTCGCTGCACCTGCGCAGGACGATCAGCCGCCAGTTCGCCGCCTTCTACGGACTGCTTGTGGCGGCCGGCGCCTTCGTCCTCTTCGGACACGCCCTCGTCTCGCCGGAGCGCTGGCTCAGCATTCCGGCCGACATCGTGCACGTGGCCTTCGTCGCCATGTGGGCGGGTGGCCTCGTCGGGTTGGTCACCGTGCTGCGGCAGCCGAACCCGGGCGGCGCGCCTGGCCGGGCAGCTCCGCTCCGGGGCGCGGCGGCGACGCCATGGAGACCCGTGCGCCGGCACGACCGTCGCCGGGACTGACGCGGGCCGCCGGGGTCGGCGACGTCCACCGCGCTCTTGGAGCGTCCGGCACGTCGCGGCGCGCCACCGTCCGGCCTCGGCCGATGGCGCCGGGAGCGGCGGGTGGGCCACGACGTCGACGCTGACGGTAACGGCGTGCTCCTGGCCGACACGGCCGGGGTCGTCGGGCGCTTCTCCACGATGGCCGGCATCTCCTTCGCCGGCATCCTCGTCGCCGGCACGCTGCTTGCCATCGTCGAGGTGGGGTCCGTGGCCAACCTCTTCGAGACGGGCTACGGCCAGCTCCTGTTGCTCAAGATCGCCCTGGTCGGTCTGCTGTTGGTGCTGGCCGGCTACAACCGTTACCTGCTCCTCCCCGGCCTGTTCTCGGCCGCGGCGGCCGCCCGGCCCGCCGCGCTGGCCCGGGGTTGGCAGCGGCTCGTCTCGACGGTGCGATTGGAAGCGCTGGTCATGGTGGCCGTCCTCGGGGTGACGGCGGTGCTGGCCAACGGGACACCGAGTAACGGTGCCAGTGCCCCGCCTCCTGTGCCGTTCACCCAGACCCAGGCGTTCGCCGGCGGACACGTGACGCTCCACATCACGCCGAACGCCGCATTGGTCAACGACTGGACCGTCCAATTCACCGGGCCGGGTGGTGCGCCGGCCGATCTGGCCGAGAGCGTCTCGGTGTATCTGGTGCTGCCGTCACAGAACGTCGGTCCCATTGAGACGGACATGCAGAAGTCCGGCACCGGGCGGTTCGTGCTGGCCAACAGCCCCAACCCGCCGATCGTGGGGAAGTGGCAGATCGTCCTGCAGGTGCAGGTCTCGGAGTTCAGTCAGCCTGACGTCAGCTTCGTGGACACTGTGCAGTAGCGCCGTCACGACGGCGGAGGAGGGTTGACAGATGATGCGGAAGTGCGGACTGGTCGCCGTGTGCGCTCTGGTCCTCGTGGTGCTCGACGCCGGGCTGGCGAGCGCCCATGTGACGGTAAGCCCATCGAGCCTCCCGCAGGGCACCGACGACGCCATCCTCACCTTCCGCGTCCCAAATGAATCGGATACAGCGGCGGTGACGGGACTGAAGATCCAATTCCCACTGACCCATCCCATCGTCCTACTGAACCCCGAATCCGGCTCGGGTTGGCAGGTCAGCGTCGTCAAGGCCGAGCTGCCCAAGCCGATTACCACCGACGACGGCACGTTCACTGTCGACGACGAGCGAAATCGACTGGTCTGGCGGCACCATTCCGGTCGGGCAGTTCGGCGAGTTCAACGTGCTGGCGCAGGGCATCCCGACGGGGACCCGCCAGCTCGTCTTCAAGGCGATTCAGACCTACAGCGACGGCACGGTGGTGTCGTGGATTCAAGTGCCGGACAAGGCGGTGCCCGACCCCGAGCACCCCGCACCAACCATCAGCTTGACAGCACCGCGGGGACCGGCTCAGCGGCGTCGTCGACCGCCACCACAGTGACGGCGACCGCGACGGTTTCCGGTTCTTCCAGCACGAACGCATGGGAGATCGCCGCGCTGATTTTGGCCGGGTTCGCCGTGTGCTCGCGCTGCTGGCGGTCTGGTTGGGCCGTCCTCGTTTCGATTAAATCCGATGCGCGTCGGTACAGAGGTGCTGCTCGGGCGAGACCGTTGACTCGTCAGCAATTCGAGCACGACGCTCACGATGCCCAGCCCAAAGGACGCGTCAGCGTGAGCGGGACGACCGAGTCCGACGATGCCGCCCCGACCACCCCCGGCCGACCCCACCATGGGGAAGAACTGGGGATGGGGGATGTGGACTCTGGGGACGACGCGGAGAAAGGTGGGGAGAACATCTGGATTTCGCGAAACGGCATTGACCCCATGTTTTGGGTGGCGCAATCTGTCTTCAGTTCGGAAACAACAGTCCGCCGAACCTCAAGCGATCATCGCAAGATGGGAGCGAGGGAAGCCCGAAGGGAAGCCGCAAGGCCGAACAGGGGGAAGCCGAGAGAACGCTGCAAGGCGGGATCGAGGGAAGGGAGCGAGCCCCGCAAGGGGAGCGTGACCGGAGTGGGCAGGAGGATCCGACTGGAGATGGTCCGTGATGGTCACGGTGGCTTCCCTGGAGCCGCCGAGTCCGGCCCGGGCGGGGGTTGTCCGACACGACCCCGGCACGGTGCCAGCGGCCCATCGAAGACGTGGCCCCGAGGAGCACGGGAGGCTTCGGCCGAACGGTTACTCGGGGTTGCGTCGCGTCCGGGGTCCTGTTGCGGTCCCCGTTCCATTCCCCACGAATGGGTAACGGGCGTGAGGGGACGGCACCGCCGGGGATGTCGAGACTTCTCCCGCTACTGCAGGGAGGCCCAGAGCTTGGCCGGGCGCTCGCCGGCCGCCACCTGGCGATTCATCTCCGCCTGGACGAGGGACAGGTCATCAGGATGGGTCACCCCGATGCAGCGCCCCTGAGCCGGCAGGACGGTGAATGAGCTGGTGGAGAGCGATTCGGCCACCACCTCGGGCAGCAGGACCTCGGCCTCCTCGGAGGCGCCCACGGCGGCCTCCATGGCGGCTTGCAGGGTCTTGTGGAAGGTCGGCGTGAACCCCCAGAGGTTCATTGAGACACGGGCATCCGGCGGGAGCGCGACGGGCTCCCGCCCGTCTCCGGCCACGAAGCCGCCCTCGGGCGTCCGCGTGACCTGGCGGCGCTCGTCGACGCCGAGAAGCGAACCGTCGTCCCGGACGCGACAGATCCCCCGGGTGACCGGCGAGGTGCCCACGACGGCATCACTGAGGCGGTAGCCCACCAGCGGCGTTGGCGTCGGCGTGCTGGTGGAGGTGCCTGACCAGCTGGGCGCAGGCCGCCTGACCGTAGATGTCGTCGGCGTTGCCCACACCGTAGGGACTGGTGCCGACGTGATCGGACGCGCTGAGCACGGCGTGCACGGTGCCGAACGGTGCAGGTTGGAGGGCGAAGCGGACGTCGGCCTCCTTGGGCCATGTGTGCTCCACGTGATAGCGGATGGCAGGTCCTGTGCTCGGCCCCAGGACCAACACGACGGTGCCGAACCCTGCCGCAATGGCATCGGAGGCGACCACGTCGATCACGGCCTCGCCGTGGGGGCCGACGGGAGCCAAGGGCTTGACGCCGCCGTACCGGCGGGCCCGCCCGGCCGCCAGGATCACCAGTGCCGGATCCCCCCCGCCGCCCTCCTCGCTCATGCGCTCCAGCGGAAGACGGCGCTTGCCCACGTCATGCCGCCGCCGAAGCCCGTCAGGAGGAGATGGTCGCCGTCGTTGACACGACCGTGCTCGATGGAGTCGTACAGCGCGAGCGGGATGGAAGCCGAGGAGGTATTGCCGTAGCGGTCGATGACCACCGCGGTCCGCTCCTCGGGGATGCCGAGGCGCTGGCACGCCGCTTGAATGATGCGCAGGTTGGCCTGGTGGGGCACCATCAGTGAAATGTCGTCGGGCCCGAGGCCGGCGTCTGCCATGGCCCGCTCGGCCGACTCGACCACGACCCGGACCGCCCGCCGGAAGACCTCCTTGCCGTCCATGAACAGTGTCCCGCCGTGCTCGCACTTGAGGAGGTGCTTGAGCGAACCGTCGGAGTTCAAGTTCCAACTGATGAGGCTGCCGGGTCCGTCGACCGGCTCGACCACGACGGCGCCCGCCCCGTCGCCGACGATGATGGCGATTTTGCGATCGTCCATGTCGGTGATGCGCGACAAGGTCTCGGAGCCGACAAGCAGGATGGGACCCGACCCGATCGATATGAGGCCGGCTGCGGTGACGAGTCCGTAGACGAATCCGGAGCAGGCGGCGTTGAGGTCGAACGCCCCGCCCTTCATGCCGATCCCGTGCTGCACGCTGGGCGCCGTCCCGGGCACGATGCCGTCAGGCGTCGTGGTGGCGAGCACCAGGTTGTCGATCTCTCCGGCGCTCCGGCCGGCCTTGGCCATGGCGGCAACGGCCGCCTCAATGGCCAGCCCTGAGGTGGTGCCGCCGATGTGGCGTTCGCGGATGCCGGTGCGCTCGACGATCCAGGCGTCACTCGTGTCGAGGTTGACCGCCATGTCGTCGTTGGTGACGACCTTGTCCGGAACTGCGATGCCCCAACCCGTGATCTTGATGCCCGTCACGCGGCAGATCCGGAGCGTACGGCGTGGATGCCCACGAACCCCGCGTCCCCGTAGATGATGCCGCCCGTGTTCACCGCCACGCCGAGGCGTGCCCCGGCGACCTGACGGTCACCGGCCCGACCGCGGAACTGCGTGGCCAGCTCCACCACCTGGGCCAGGCCGGTGGCGCCGAGCGGGTGTCCTCGACCGACGAGGCCGCCGCTGGGGTTCACGACCAGTCCGGGGGAGTCGAGGCCCGTGGCCCCCGATTCGGTGGCCGGCCCCGCCTCACCGGGAGCGAAGAAGCCCAGCGATTCGAGGGCGTAGAGCTCCTCGGCGGCTGTGGCGTCGTGCAGCTCGAGCAGGTCGGCGTCACCGGGGCCGAAGCCGAAGGCCTCCCAGGCCGCCTCGGCGGCCTGGGTCAAGCGGTCGTGGTAGTCGATCGATCCGTTCCCTGAACGCGCCACCGAACCGATGATACGGGGCGCCGAGGTCGGGGCCGGGACCGACGGCCCGCCCAGCACGACAGCGGCCGCGCCGTCGGTGAACGAACTGCACATGAGTCGGGTCAGGACACCCGCCACCTGAGGAGAGGCGAGCACCTCCTCAATGGTCACGCGTCGTTGGAATTGTGCCAGCGGGTTACGGGCCGCATGCTCGAACGCTTTCACGGCGGCAGCCGCGATCTGACGCACGGTGGCGCCGACCTCGGCCATCAGCCGGTGGGCCCACCCGTTGTTGAGGCCCATGAGGATACTGCCGGCGGGATTGTCGTCGGCATGGCGGCGTTCGTGCAGATCGTGGCGGTACTCCGCGGGAAGACCGTCCTCGATGCCGGCGATCGTCCCCGCCCGGTCGCCGGTCCACATCTTCTCGACGCCCAGAGCGAGGACCGGACGGTCCTGCGCGGTGGCCGCCATGGTGGCCAGGTGCAGTGAGGAGCTCCCGCCAGCGCACGAGTTGTCGACGTTGACGATGGCGACTTCGCTCAGCCCGGCCTTGCTGAGCCAGGTCTGTCCCTTCATGCAACCCTGATCGCTCAGGCGGCCCGCCATCGCGTTCCCCACAATGACCAGTCCGAGCTCGTGCGCCGAGATACCAGCGTCCCCGAGGGCCTCGTGCACCACCTCGTAGGCCATGGTGTCGGGCGCTTGGTCGCGCCGAGCCATGTCGCTCATGCCGGTGCCGAGGATGGCGACGTCAGTGGCGTTCATGCCGATACCCCCGCCAGCGCCGGGAGCTGCTCGCCCACGAACGCCGCTCGAAGTTGCCCGAAATGCTCGACGGCGGGGGAGCCCGCCACCATCACGAGAATGTGTCTGGCGCCCGCGTCCGCGTACCGACCGAGCGCAGCGGCGCAGGTCTGGGGCGACCCGGCCACCAGATGACGTTGGAAGGCCTTGGGGGGCAGGCGGTAGAGCTCCGAGAGCCACTGGGCGCCCCGGACGGGTGCCTGGTCGTCGTCTCCGACACAGGCAAAGACGACGACTCCGGCCTGCACGGCCTCGGGATCTCGGCCGGCCTCGGCCGTCTCGCTCCGCAGGGCCGCCAGGGCGGTCCCGTACTCGTCCGGGGCGAGGAAGAGCGGCACCCAGCCGTCGCCCACAGCGGCGGCTCGCTGCCGGGCGGCGGCGCTGGAGCCCCCGAACCACAACGGGACCGGTGGGGACGTCGGTTCCTGCACGTAGTCGGCGTCGTCTGCATCGGGGCCAAGTGCCCCGATGCCCGTCCAGGCCCGGTGCAGGCCGGCGACGCCCTCGTCCATGAGCTGGCCGCGCCGGCGGTAGTCGACGCCGGCGCGGACGTACTCGGTCTCGTGAATGCCCACGCCCATGCCGAGGACGAATCGTCCGCCGGACAGGAGCTGCAGCGCAGTGGCTTGTTTCGCCACGACGGAGGAGGGCCGGAGGGGCAGTTGGAGCACGCAGGTCCCCAGTAGCGGCCGGCTGGTGGTGACGGCGGCCACCGTCAACGTGGTGAACGCCTCGGCGATGGGGTGGGGCCAGTAGAGGTGGTCGACCGCCCACAAGGAGTCGGCTCCGGTCGCTTCGGCACGGCGGCACAGCTCGACAACCTCGGCCGCGCTACCGGTAGCACTCCGGGTATTACCAACTCCGGTGGAGAGTTCTCCCTGCGTGGTGGCGGGGAGGATGAACCCGAGGGAGGGTCGCGGTGCTCCACTTCCTACCGGGGTCACACCGACATAATACGCCGGAGGCAGCGGGCCTGACTATTCAGAGTTCGGAGAACTCGGGAGGGGGTGCACCGCGCCTGACGCCCCGCCCGGAGCGCCCAGGACGGAGAGGGTGCAGCGTGCCTCGCATATGGCCCGCCCCTCGTCGTCGGTGAGCGAGATCCGCCAGACCTGGATGGTCCGGCCGACCCGGACCGGTGTGGCTTCGGCGGTCAGGTGGCCGTCGCGCACCGAGCGCAGATGGCTGGCGTTGAGCTCAATCCCGACCACGCTGCGGCCGGGCTCTGCAGCCAGCGCGCCGCCGAAGCTGGCTGCCGACTCGGCCAGTAGCGCCGAGACGCCGCCGTGCAGGATCCCGTACGGCTGGTGCACCCTCCAGTCGACCGGGAGGCGCATCACGACCCGCTCGGGCCCGGCTTCGAGGATCTCGACGTCGAGGAGCTCGTGGATGCTCGCGCTGCCATCCGGCAGCGGCGGCCCGTCACCGGGGAGGGAGGGGGGTGTGGTCATCGCGGGATGTTAACGGCGCACCGTTAGCCTGAGCGTGTGCCCGATGTCGTCGACCTGCGCAGCGACACCGTCACCCGGCCCACGGCGGCGATGCGGCGCGCCATGGCCGATGCCGAGGTCGGTGACGACGACTACGGGGAGGATCCGACGGTGCGCAGGCTGGAGGAGGCGTTCGCGGCGCGACTAGGCAAGCCGGCAGCGCTCTTCGTGCCCTCGGGCGTCATGGCCAACCAGATCGCCGTACGTGTCCTCACCACACCGGGGACGGCTGTGGTGGCAGGAAGCCGGCAGCACGTCATGGCCTACGAGTTCGGCGCCGCAGCGCTGAACGCCGGAATCCAGTTCATCGCGCTCGGCGACGAGGACGGCATGGTCGACGCCGACGAGGTGCGATCGGCCCGTCAGGCGGCCGAGCATCATCAACCTGTTGTCTCGCTCGTCTGTATCGAGAACACGCACATGGCGGCGTCGGGTGCCCCGTGGACGACGGATCGTCTGCAGGCGGTTGTCGACGCCGCCGGCCCGGTTCCCATCCACATGGACGGGGCCCGCCTCTTCAATGCAGAGGTAGCTACCGGCATCGCCGCGGCCGACTGGGCCGCGCCGGCCACGACCGTCATGTGCTGCCTCTCGAAGGGACTCTGCGCGCCGGTGGGCTCGCTGCTGGCCGGAAGCGACGACGTGATCACGGCGGCCAGGCTGGCCCGCAAGCGACTCGGCGGAGGCATGCGACAGGCGGGCGTCCTGGCGGCTCCCGGTCTGCTGGCGTTGCGTGACATGGTCTCTCGCCTGCACGAGGATCACGCGTGGGCGGCCCGACTTGCTGACGCCGTGGCGGAGCGCTGGCCCGGATGCGGACTCGATCCCGCTACGGTTCGCACCAACATTTTGACCTTCAACCACGTGGAACCGGAGAAGCTCCTGGCACATCTGGAAGACCGCGGCGTGCTGGCGCACGCCATTGCGCCGGGGACTGTCCGGTTCGTCACGCACCACGACGTGGACGACGCAGGCGTGACGCGCGCCGTCGGAGCCCTGAGCGACGCGCCGTGAAGATCCGCATCGGTATCAGCGTGGGCGGGGAGAACATCGGCCCCGAGGCCATGGTCGCTTTGGCGCAAGGAATCACCGGGTGCGGGTTCGATTCCCTGTGGCTGCCAGAGGTGCTGACGCGTCCGGGGCCCGACCCGCTCGTCGGGTTGGCGTGGGTCTCGGGCGCCTGCCATGAACTGAAGATCGGGACGACCATGCTGCTGCCCGGCCGCAACCTGGTGTGGTTGGCCAAAGCAGTGGCGACGCTGGACGTGTTGTCGGGCGGGCACTTCCTGTTGACCTTCGTGCCCGGACTCGGGTTCGGCGGTGAGCGGAGCGCCATCGGCATTCCGAGCGCGACCCGGGCCGAGCAGATGGAGGACGCCTTGCCGGTGCTGCGACGCTTATGGGCCGGCGAGGTGGTCAGCCACGAAGGTCCGGCTGGCTCCTTCGAGGACGTGTCGGTGTCGCCACGGCCGGCGCAGGACCCCTTTGACGTATGGCTCGGTGGCAACGTCCCCGCCGCACTCGATCGCTGTGGCCGCCTCGCCGACGGGTGGATCCCAGCATTCTGTACGCCGGCCGACGCCGCGGCGGGCAAGGCCGAGATCGACCGGGTGGCGGCCGCGCACGGTCGAGCCATCAGCCCGGAGCATTTCGGGGTGAGCCTGGCCTATGCGCCGGAAGGGACAGATGTCAGTTCGCTGGCGTCGTCGCCTTTGGCCCGGCGGGCGCGCGGTCGCCCGCTGGAGGAGATCGTCCCGGTCGGTCGGAGTGGCCTGCGCTCGATGCTCGAGCAGTTCCTCGAGGTGGGGTTCTCCAAGTTCATCGTGCGCCCTATGGCGCCGCCGGAAGAGTGGCAGGCCGAGCTCGAGCAGCTGGCCGGCTCGGTGGGCGATCTCCAGACCTGACCGGGGCATCAGCGGAAGGAACGGCGGCGGCCAACGCAGTCTGAGCGAAGGGCTAACTGCCCTGCGCCGCGGCGGTGAGGCGGGGCAACAGCCATGGCGTCAACCACTCGCCTCCCGGCTCGCTCAGGTGCACCCCGTCGGCGGCACGGACGACCACGCCGTCCACGGTCGACGCATACTTCCGTTGGGGGGCGAGGTGCTGACCCAGGCTCACGATCGACACCTTCCCAGGGAAGCCCGCAGCGGCTTGTTTTGCGGCCGCATCCTGTGCGGCCACTCGCTGTGCCTCAGTCGGACATCCCTTCACCTTTGCCGGTAACGGGGCGCAGTATTCGGGTCCGGTCGATTGCACGAAGGGGGCGGTTGTAATGACGACGTGTCCGCCTTGCGACGTCAGGATCTGCAGGGCGGACGTGATCTGTTGAAGGTAGTACGCGTCGTAGGTGGCCTGACCCGGTGCCTCCCACTGCCCATTGATCATCCTTGTGCTTTGGTCGAACGGCCCGAGGACGAGTACGGACAACGCCGGATGCGCGAGCCCGAGGTCCATTTGGTACTGCGCGGCCCAACCGGGGCCGGTCGCCACGCACGGCCCGGCGTTCTGCATGTACGGCTGGCCATTCAAAAGGATCGGTTCCCCCCGAGCGAGGTCGCAGCCGTCGATGCTCCCGTTGGTCACCGCGACGCCGTACGCCGTGGCGTCGCGGGCGAGACCCTCGGCGAGTGTTCCCGAGAACGAATCCCCGACGATGAGGACGGACGCTTGGGTCGGTGCCGGTGAGCCGGCCCGGACGGTCCACGTCGTCCCTCCGTCCGCCGTCGTGACGATAACGCCCCCGCTGCCGACAGCGACGCACGTGCTCGTCGTGGCGCACGAGACGCCGAGAAGGGTCTCACCGGTGGGCGCTGTCTGCGACGACCATGAGGCACCGCCGTCATTGGACCGCAAGACCAGGCCGTCTGCCCCCACCGCGACGCACGATGTCGCCGACGCACAGCTTGTGGCATAGAGGTCCTGAGTCGTCGGGGTCGTGCTGGCCTGCCAGCTCGAGCCTCCGTTGCCACTTCGGGCGATCAGTCCATCATCCGCCACTTCGACGCAGTCGATTCCCAGGCAGTCCACGGCATTCGCGGGTTTCAGCACCGCAAGCGCCGAGAAGGGCGCAGCAGTCAGGTTCCATGTGGTCCCGTCGTTCGTCTCGAGGCTGCCATCTACGTTGCTGGTCACCGCAGCACAGTGAACCGGCGTGGTGCACGAGACGCCGTCGATGACACCGAGATGAGACTGAACGTGGCCCCAGCTGAGGCCGCCATCACTCGTAGCGAGCACTGTCTCGTCGTCGCCGACCGCAACGCAATGCTGCACTTGGGGGCAGCTCACTCCTGACAGTGGCACCGAAACGCCGGTGTCACCCGAGCGTCCACGACTTTCCGGAGTTCCGCGTGAAAAGCGCAATGCCGTCGTCGCCTACCGCTGCGCAGTCGCTCGGGTTGGAGCATGAGACCCCGTAGAGATAGTGCTTCGTGGGAACGGAAACGCGAGACCACGTCGAGCCTGCGTTCTGGCTCACAAGGACGTGGCCACCGGACCCGCCCACGGCGATGCAATTCGTCGCACTCGGGCACGCCACGGCGTCGAGCGCGGCGGGAGCGCTCGTCGGCGACGCCGGTGAGGCGGCATGCGCCGTGCTCACGATGATCGCGAGCACCGGCGAACCCGCCACAAGCAGTCATGACCCAGCGCCTCACGAGCGGGCTAAATGGCGTTGTCTTCATGCTCCCGGTCCGTTCTCTGTGGTCCTTTGGTCGCCGGGGACTCCCCAATTCCCTCGGCCATCTTCGGGCCTGGCCATCCAGCTTCGAAGGCAAGTCACAGGCTCATCGAGAGAGCATCGCGTCCGCCCCAACCCTTGATCGGCGGTGATCCTATTCCGCGACGGTGGTCGCATGTCGTCGGGGAGGGTCGATCCGAGGGCCGAGTAGGCGACCGTGCGGGCGGTGCAATGTTGGTCTGGCGTCGGATCGAGTGGCTGGGACTGTCCCCTACGCTGCGACCATGCCCGAGCGCCCTCTCACCCTCATGGCGGTCCACGCCCATCCTGATGACGAAGCGATCGGGACGGGCGGGATCCTCGCCCGGTACAGCGACGAAGGCGTGCGCACCGTGTTGGTCACGTGCACCAACGGCGAGCTCGGGGACGCGCCGGGAGGCATCAAACCGGATGACCCGGCGCACGACGAGGCCGTCGTCGTGCCGTTGCGCCGCAAGGAGCTCGAAGCCAGTTGCGACGTACTCGGTGTCGCCGCATCTCGAACTGCTCGGATACCACGACTCAGGGATGGAGGGTTGGCCGCAGAACGACGCCCCCAAGTCCTTCTGGCGGACGCCGGTCCCGGATGCGGCGGGCCGTCTGGCCGCACTGATGCGCGTCTATGAGCCCCAGGTCGTCGTGACGTACGACGAGAACGGCTTCTACGGCCACCCCGATCACATTCAAGCGAACCGGGTGACGCGGGCGGCCATCGCCGAATGCGGGATCCCGGCGAAGCTCTACTACACCGCCGTGGCGCGGTCGCTGATTCGCGGGTTTGGCGACGTGTTGGCCGAAGCGGGGATTGAGCGGCCGGCGGAGGTGGAGGAAAACCCCGACTTTGGGACGCCCGACGAGTTGATCACGACGACCATCGACTGCGGCGCAGTCGCCGGGCGCAAGTACGCCTCGCTCGCCGCCCACGCCAGCCAGAGCGACAACATCTTCTTCCTCCAAATGGGGGAGGAGTTGTTCTCGTCCCTCATGGGATCGGAGAGCTTCATCCGGGTGCAGGACTCCACGGGGACTCCGGTGCCCGAGGACGACCTGTTCGCCGGGTTGCGCTGAACTTGGGTACCGAGCCGGGCCTGCGCCCCACCGGGAGAAGGGGACGCAGGGCCCGGTCCGGTCTGGTCCCTACGTCGCGGTGCCGGCCGGGGTAGTGCCGGCGCGAGCGCGGGGAACCGATCCGACGAGGCACAGCGCGGCCGCGGCGACGAACACCACCACGGCGAGGACCTCGATTGTGAATGCCTGCTTGGCGTAGGGGGCCAACCACGAGTCCTTGAAGCCGAACAGCCCCCGCTCCACGGAGAGCAGGAAGCCGGCCAGGGTGGTCAGGACGAACCCGAAGCCGATCACGGCCGCCCACAGACGGCGGACGGCAACCACGCCGATGCCGATGATCAGCGCAGTGATGGACTGGAGGAGGAAGAGGGGGCCGATGGTCGGGATGGAGCGGTAGCCGTCGGCCTCATTCCACAGGTGGAAGTGGATGAAGGCCGACCAGATCAGGAGCGCCCCACCGACCACGAAGGCAACCGTCGCGGCCAGGTCGACCGGGCGGCGGGACCGGCCGGGACCAACCACCAGCAGAGTTCGGAGTGTGCGCATACGAGGCATCCGGAGTCGGGCAGCTTGACGGATGTCGGGGCTGGTGGTGGCCACGGAAGGGGGTACGGGAGGGAGCGGGTCGGGGATTGGGCATCTGGGGTGAATCCCCAGGGTGGGCCCGGCCGTAGACCTGTGGATGAGACAATCACCCATGGCCGAGGGCGAGCTGTCCGACGAGGCCCTCCTGGCCGGGATGGCCGTGGGGGACCAGTCTGCCGCCGTTACTTTCACTCGGCGCTACCAGCGTCGAGTGTTCGGCCTGGCCTATTCCATGACGAGCGACGCCGGGCTCGCCGAGGACGTGGCTCAGGAAGCCATGCTCCGGGTGTGGCGCCACGCACCCGTGTTCGACGCGAGACGGGGATCGGTGACCGCTTGGGTCTTGACGATCACCCGCAATCTGGCCATAGACGCTCTGCGTCTCCGGCGCGCCGTGCCGACGGACCCCGACGACTTCGCCGCCACGGCGATGACCAGTGCCGAGCACAACCCGGAGGACGCCGTGCGCCGGGGCGACATCCGCCAGACCGTCCGGACCGCGCTCAAGGTGCTACCCGAGGAGCAGCGTCGGGCCGTTGTGCTGGCGGCCGTCTATGGCAGGACGGCACTCGAGATCAGCGAGTCCGAAGGGATCCCGCTCGGCACGGCAAAGACGCGCATCAGGACGGGGTTGATCCGGCTGCGGGCGGCCGTCGAGCGGGCGGAGGGGGCGCGCGATGAGCGATGAGGTGAGAGAGCGGGGCTGTGAGCAATACGAGAACGAGCTGGCCGAGCTCGCGCTCGGCGTCCTGACTGGGCGCGAGCGGGCGCGGGTGCTCTCGCACGTCGAGTCCTGCCCACGCTGCGCCGAGGAGCTGGAGGTCCTGTCCCGGACGGCCGACACGGTGGTGATGGCGGCCCCGGAGATGGATCCACCGTTGGGATTCGAGGTACGTCTCTTCGAGCGGATGGGCGTCAGCGACGTGCGGCCGCGTCGTCGTCGCCTACGCCCGTCGCGGTGGGTGCCGGCCGTGGTGGGCGTCGCTGCGGCGGCCCTGGCGCTGGGCCTGGGCCTGAGCCTGACCTCGTCTCCGGCGCCGACGGTCACCGCGCAGTCGCAGGGCTCGCGGCAGGTGGTGACGGCGTCCCTGTTGTCGAACGGCGAGACGGTCGGGCAGGTCATGACGATGGGGGGCGCCAACCCGTGGATGTCGATGACGCTGGACGATTCGACGGCGCACGGGACGGTGCACTGCGTCGTCGTGACCAATGACGGCGTGACGCACAATGTCGGTACGTTCGATGCCCACGACGGCTACGGAGCCTGGATGGCGCCGCTGCACGTCGACCCGGCCGACGTGCGCACTGCCAAGGTGGTCTCGCCCAGCGGGACGGTGATCGCCACCGCCACGCTGGGCTGACGACCTCCTAGTACCGGTAGGTGTCGGGCTTGTACGGGCCCTGGACGGGTACGCCGATGTAGTCGGCCTGCTCCTGCGTCAGCGTCGTGAGCTTCACGCCCAGGGCGTCGAGGTGCAGCCGCGCCACCTTCTCGTCGAGGTGCTTCGGCAGCACGTAGACATCGTTGACGTACTGGCCCGTTTGGGTGAACAGCTCCATCTGCGCCATCGTCTGGTTGGTGAACGAGTTGGACATGACGAAGCTCGGGTGCCCCGTCGCATTGCCGAGGTTCAGCAGTCGCCCTTCCGAAAGGATGATGATGGCGTGGCCGTCGGGGAAGATCCACTTGTCGACCTGCGGCTTGATGTTCACCCGCTCGATCCCAGGTGTATTGGTCAGCCCGGCCATGTCGATCTCGTTGTCGAAGTGACCGATGTTCCCGACGATGGCCTGGTGCTTCATGCCTGCCATGTGCTTGGCGGTGATGATGTCCTTGTTACCGGTCGTCGTGATGATGATGTCGGCCTGCGGGAGGATGTCCTCGAGGGTCGTGACCTGGAATCCCTCCATTGACGCCTGCAGCGCGCAGATCGGATCGACCTCGGTGACCACGACGCGGGCGCCCTGGCCGGCCAACGATTGGGCGCAGCCCTTGCCGACGTCTCCGTAGCCGCATACAACGGCGATTTTGCCGCCGATGAGCACGTCGGTGGCCCGGTTGATCCCGTCGATCAGCGAGTGACGGCAACCGTACTTGTTGTCGAATTTCGACTTGGTGACCGAGTCGTTCACATTGATGGCGGGAAAGAGGAGCTCACCCTTCCTGGCCATGTCGACGAGCCGATGCACGCCGGTCGTGGTCTCTTCGGTGACGCCCTTGATCTCGTTGGCGATCGACGTCCAGCGGCCCTGGTCCTCGGCCAAGCTGCGTGCCAGCGCGGTAAGGACGACCTCGAATTCTTCCGAGTCGGCGGTGGAGGGGTCCGGCACGCTGCCGGCCTTCTCGAACTCGACGCCCTTGTGCACGAAGAGGGTGGCGTCGCCACCGTCGTCCAGGATCATGTTGGGGCCACCCTCGCCGGGCCACAGCAGTGCCTGCTCGGTGCACCACCAGTATTCCTCGAGGGTTTCGCCCTTCCAGGCGAAGACCGGCACGCCCTTGGGATCCTCGACAGTGCCGTTCGGCCCGACGGCCACCGCGGCGGCGGCGTGGTCCTGGGTGGAGAAGATGTTGCAGCTGCACCAGCGCACCCGCGCTCCGAGCGCGGTGAGGGTCTCGATCAGCACGGCCGTCTGGATCGTCATATGCAGTGAGCCGGTGACGCGGGCGCCGGCCAGGGGCTGGGATTCGCCGAACTCGGCCCGCATCGCCATCAGACCGGGCATCTCGTGCTCGGCCAGTTCGATCTCCTTGCGCCCGAAAGCGGCCAGTGAGAGGTCAGCGACCTTGAATGGGTCGGGGGAAGTCATTGCATGCTCCTTTGGGTTGGATGAGCGCGCACGGGCGCGCAATTCTGCGGCGGGCCGAACGGCGGAAGCGCAACGCACGTGCTCCGACCTCTGTCGGAGGCCGCGAACCCAGGACCCAAGGATAGAGCCTGGGGGAGCACCCGTGGGCACACTTCCCTCCACGGATGCTCACGGAATCATCACATCCGCTTCGTACCCTGCGCTGAGAGGATGAGGAGGTCCACCGTGAGAGACATGGTGATGCAGATGAGCGGCTCGAACGGCGTGCTATCGGTGCCCGACGAGCACCTACCCGGACTCATTGCCCTGATTCTGATCGGGCCGGTGATCTGGATGGCGCTGGCCGGCCTGCGGTCCCTGGCGGCACGCCGCGTGGGCTGGGCCGACCGGGCTCAGTGCCGGCTCGATCGCCTCCCGTTTGCGGCCAAGGTGGTGCTCTTCGCCACCCTGGTGGGAGCGCTCGTGCACGCCGTGATCGTGCCGACACACTGGGGTGACGAGCGCGTCACCGCCATCCTCTTCATCCTCGACACGGTCGGCTTCGCCCTCGCGTTCTGGTGGACGTTCACCGCGCGAGCGCATTGGCGCCTCGTGTCGGTGGCCATGCTGGGCGGAACGGCCTGTTTCTATGCCCTCTACATCCTCAAGGGATGGGAGACGATGGACCTGGTTGGTCTCGTCACGACCACCGTCGAAGCGGCGGCCGCCCTCGTCGTCTTGTCGCCGGCCGGCTCGCCCACGGCGGCCCGGCAATATGCCCTTGCGCTGGCCGCCCTCCCGGTGGCGCTTGTCTCGCTGCTCGGAACGAACGTGCTTGCCGGGGCGACGACCACGGCTGCACCCGCCATGACGGCAGCGCCGACGCACGAAACGACGCCTTCTTCCGGGGGGTCCGGAGCAGCCAAGGGGTCCAATGCCGGTTCCAGTTCCTCCATGGCAGGCATGGCGGGCATGGCGGGGTCCATCGTCGAGCGCCGCTCCCAGCGCACCCCTCTCGCTGCCGACGAACTCACCCGCCGGCGCAATCAGCTGGCCCGACAACATGTCCACGATGATGACCGGCATGCAGATGGCCGAGCCGAACTGTACGGCCCAGCCCACAGCGGTCCAGCAGCAGGCTGCGGTAACCCTGGTCAATGAGACCGTCGCGGCTGCGCAGAAGTACACGAGCCTGGCCGTGGCCAAGGCAGCGGGGTACGTGCCGGTGACACCGACGGGCAAGCGGATCGTGCACTACATCAATCCGTCGATCTTCCGGTCGGGCCAGGCGCTGAACCCCAATGCGATTCCAGCGTTGGTCTACGTGAACACCGCTCATGGTGCCGTGCTGTCGGCGGCGATGTACCTTGTTCCGACAGGTCAGACACCCCCACAGCCGGGTGGATGCCTGACCCAGTGGCACATCCACACCAACCTGTGCTTCAGCACCAGCGGTGGTCGGGTGGTGGGCACAGACGCCACGTCGGCGTGCGGCGCCGGCAGCGTCAACGAAGCGACCCAGCCGATGATGCACATCTGGATGACCCCCGTGTCGGGCGGCCCCCTCGCTCCTGATCCGCCGGCGCTCAACGAGGTCGAGGCGGCGCTCAAGATGCCCGCAGTCGACCCGGCCAACGCGACTGCCTGATTTGGAGCTGGCACCGGCGTCACACGTTTAGCCGAACGGATCTGCGAGTCTCTCTCGTCCGAATTGCGATCACCTCGGATTCGAGTGACAACGTGGGAAACAGCGGCGGCATGCAATCGGGCATGTTGCGTCGTTGTGAATTGGAGTCCAAGTTCTTCGGAAGTCGCGAAGGCGCCCTTCTCGGCCTTCAGCTGCCCGAATGTGGTCCGATCTCCGTCCCGATCACGGGCTACAGGGACCCAAAGGTGCAAACCGGCTCTGGCCTGCGCCAGTACCTCCGACTATCGTCCCCTGCCGGTAGGGGAACCCGTGAATATTTGTCTCCCTCTTGGGTTGACATGTGTTCAGGTTGGGGAGGCTGAAGGTGTTGAGACAGAGTCTGGATTTGTCGGCTCAGGCGATACGTCAGTGCGACGGGACTGTCCGCGGGACGTGCTGAACGACCTGCAACCGGGGTGCAACGTGCTCGATGAGGCACCCGACCTTGAGTGACGAGGTCGTCGATCAGCTGGTCGAGTCCGGCCTCTCGACGAATGCCTCAGGGCGACCCAAGAGTGTCGTCTTCGTCTCGTGGAGAGATTTGGTAAACCCCCTCGCTGGCGGTTCGGAGCTCCTCATCCACGAGTTGGCCTCTGGCATGGCTCGACGTGGCTACGACGTGTCGCTGCTCTGCGGCGGTCCCGTCGAGCCAAAATCCCACTACAAGATCCTGAACGCCGGCGGGGCAGTTTGCCCAATACCTCGGCGCACCTCTGCAGTACCTCCGGTCATTGCGGGGGACCGAGCTTCTTGTCGAGGTTTGCAACGGCATGCCGTTCCTCACTCCGCTATGGCGTCGTGGACCCACCCTGTGCTTCGTCAACCACGTCCACACGGATCAATGGAGCCAGCGATTCGGACCAAAGGTCGCCAGCGTGGGACGCAGGATCGAGTCAGACGTGATGCCGTGGGTCCACCGCAACAATCTCATTGTCACGATTTCCGAGTCCACGCGATCTTCGCTGCAGGCAATCGGGATTCCGGCTGATCACATTCGAGTCATTCCGCAGGGAGTGGAAGAACCGCCTCCCCCAGCCCCGAAGTCACCGACGCCCAACTTCGTCGCGGTCGGGCGAATCGTCGGGTACAAACGGATCGACCTCCTTTTGGAGATGTGGAAGTCAGTCAGGGCAGAGACGGGCGGTACCCTCACCATCGTCGGCGACGGACCCGGCCGGGCCCGGCTCGAAAGCATGAAGGTCGAAGGCGTCGAATTCACCGGGTACGTGTCGGAAGCTGAGAAGCATGTACTGATGAGCCAGGCGTGGATCTTGCTGCACCCTGCGTCGTGGGAGGGCTGGGGACTCGTCATCACTGAAGCAGCAGCCCGTGGGACTCCCGCCATTGGATTCGACGTGCCCGGTGTACGGGACGCAATCGTGGACTTCGAGACGGGGTTCCTGGCCAACGACCCTGAATCATTTCAGCGGCACTGGCTGCATCTCGCCCGGGACGCCGATCTTCGGGAGCGATTCTGCGAGGCCGGCAGAAAGCGTTCGTCGAGCTCACCCTGGAGAGAGACTGTGAGCGCCTTCGAACAGGTGGCCGCAGAAGCCGTGCAGCGTCGCTCTGCGGCCACGCTCACCGAGCGTTACAGGGCGAAGCGCTACGGCGCGAAGACCGACTCGAATCGGCCGGATCCCCCGTCAGGTCTTGATGGCTGAAGCTTCTCTCCAAAGGCTCTACGAAAATCCGGCGACGCCCCTTAGCTCGGGTGTGGGACGAGCGGAGCTCCAGGCAGCGATGCTGGCTCGACTCGCCGTCTCTGCCGGACGGTCGCTTGTCGCAGTTGACATCGGCTGTGGTGACGGAATGTGTACCGAGGTGGCCGCGTCGGTGTGCGGGTCGACACGGGGAGCCTCCGTGACCATTGTCGGCATGGACTGGTCGATGGCTGCTCTCAAGCAGGCAAAAGACCGCGGCGTTCCCGTCGTCCGTGCATCAGCGGACGGCGCTGGCTTGCCGCTCGCCGACTCCAGCGTGGATGTGGTGATCATGAGTGAGCTGATCGAACACCTGGTGGACCCGGATTCCACGTTGGACGAAGCCTGGCGAGTGCTCCGGCCGGGTGGATCGTTGCTGCTGTCGACTCCAAATCTTGCCGCCTGGTACAACCGAGTGCTCTTGGCATGCGGCATCCAGCCCCTGTTTACTGAAGTCAGTCTGCGTGGGATTTACGGCCGGCCCGGCACGAAGTGTGGGTCACCTGCGAGTCTTCACTCGCCGGGCGCTGATTGGGCTTCTCTCCGCCACAGGGTTCGTCGACATTCGAGATCACGGGAGCCCCGTACCACGACGTCCCGGACCCACTGAGCCGCTCGATCGTCTTCTCTGTCGTACGCCGAGCCTTGCGTCGAACCTCTTGGCGTTCGGCACGAAAGCCGGGTGATTCGGGGATTGGAATGGACTGGAACCGAGGTCGAGCGGGCGCTGAACGAGCGACGCCGCCCCCGACGCACCCACAAAGTCTTCATTAGCGGGAGCGTCCGAGGACAGAAGCTCTATCCATTGCCGAGGAGCCCTGGGCCGCAAGTTCCGGCCTGATGTCGAAGGTCTCCGTGCGCTG
Source organism: uncultured Acidimicrobiaceae bacterium (assembly GCA_963794875.1). Taxonomy (GTDB): domain Bacteria; phylum Actinomycetota; class Acidimicrobiia; order Acidimicrobiales; family RAAP-2; genus Bog-473. The sequence goes on along the minus strand of CAWCFG010000013.1, from coordinate 406,659 downwards.
GCAATCCTTCTGGTGGTGCTCTACCACGCCGACGTCCTGGAATAAGCGGAGGATTCGTGGGCGTCGACGTGTTCTTCGTCATTTCCGGCTTTCTCATCACCGGACTCTTGCTAAGCGAGGCCGTCAACCTCAGGCCGGGTTCCCTTCTCGAGTTCTATGCCCGCCGGTTCCGTCGGATCCTCCCTGTGGCCACGGTTCTGATCGTTTTCACCGTCTTCGCGTCCTACCACTGGCTCGGATTCCTCAAGGGGAATTCGGTCGCCGTCGATGCGAAGTGGGCGACGGTCTTTCTCGCCAACTTCCACTTTGCCGAACTCGGTACGCAGTACTTCTCGTCCGAGGCTCCCCCTTCCCCGCTCCAACACATGTGGAGCCTGAGTGTCGAGGAGCAGTTCTACTTCGTCTGGCCGATGCTTGTTCTTGTATCGCGGCTCGTCGGCACGCAGAATCAGCATCGCCTTCGGCTGGAGTCGCACTCTGCGTGATCATCGGGCTTCCTTCGCCTGGTCGGTCGTCGAAACCTGCCAGAACGGCGTGTGGGCGTATTTTTCGCCTCTTACCCGGGCATGGGAGCTGGCACTCGGTGGTCTGGTTGCGCAGTTGCGGCGCCGCTGCCAGGCGATCCCGTCGAAATGCGGCTGGGTCATGGGTTTTCCCGGCTCATGGGAGCGTCCTCAGCGGCCTGATCTACACGCCCAGACGCCGTACCCAGGCTCGGCCGTCGCGGTGCCGGTGATCGGCACGGCTCTGGTCATTGCCGCGGGCTCCGTGTTGGGCGGCCCGGGGTCGAGTTCTCCTGCGCCGCGACCGGTTCAGTGGCTCGGCGCACGGTCCTATTCGTTGTACTTGTGGCACTGGCCACTGCTGGTGATTCCGGCGGAATATGCGGGAAAGCGCTGTCGGTCTGGCAGAACCTGGTCTGGGTCCTGCTCGCCCTCGTCGCGGCCATGCTGTCGTCGGCGATCGAGAAACCCATCCGGGGATCGTGGGCCTGCGAGCGCGGCCGTTCGTCTCGATCGCGATGGGTGCGTGCTTGATTTTGGCGTCGCTCGCCGTGGCCCAGCGATCACTGCAGTCTCATTCGGGCGCCAACGGTCTCGGCCCGCCCTCGGGTACAGTCCAAATGGGCGACGTCCCTACGCATGGAGCGATAGCCGGGATTTTCAGGACACCTAGGGGACACGGAGAGCCGGCGATACGACTGAGAAGCGGAAAGCGATGACGAGAGAGCTGAGCTTGAGGATCTAGAATCGGCGACTGTCTTTCGTAACGGCATGGCTCGTTGTCACATTCGCGATCCTGTTGGTGGTGGCTGGTCCTCAAGTCGCACAAGCCGAGGTGCGAGTTCGAAGGAGTCTGACGGGCCCCCAGTTGGCCGCTCGCGGGCGAATGTTCCGTCCCCGCATGTACACAAGTGCTCGTCAGCGGTGCGGGGAGGAACGAAGGTCCACGCCGTGCCGACAAGACTCAGTCCGGGCATTGGCGCTTGTGTCCGCAGATATCAGGCCCCCTCAGGGGTACTTGGGCTGCGTCGTCACTCAGACCGCCATCACGACTGCATTCCCTTGTGTCTACAACGCGGAAGCAACGACCAAACGGATGGTTCTCATCGGCGATTCGCACGCGGAGATGTGGTCATCGACCATTGCTGCGATTGCCAAGGCCAACGGATACAGCCTGCTGTTCCTTGCAAAGATTCCGTGCCCCTTCCAATGGTCTCCCTGTGGAATCGCGCTGAACTCGACCCCGAACACCCAATGCACTGCCTTCAAGAAGTGGGCAATCTCGAAATTTAACAATTCCACCCGAGCATCGCGATGGCCACGACAGAGGACTTCATGACCTACAGCGGCAACGCCGAGCCGCTGAGCCAGAAAGCCTTCTCGGCCGGTCTCGTGACGACTCTCAAGGACCTCGCCGCACCCGGACAGGCGAGTCATCCTTCTCGGGGATATCCCGTACCTGAGCAATCCAGGGCCGATTTGTCTTGCGGCTCATGAGGGAAACGTTCAGACTTGCAGTACGCCCACCAGTGTCGCGGTCGACAAGAAGAAACAGCTGGCAGAGCGGTCCGCTGCGACCGCAGCCGGAGCGTCATTTATCAACGTGATCCCATGGTTCTGCACCACGAAGACGTGCCCTGCCGTCGTCAACAATCTGGACGTGTATTCGGACGGAGAGCACATCACAGCGACCTACGGCATGTGGCTGGAGAGCGTTCTGGCGCAGTCGCTCGGCCTCGGAGGGAGCTAGCGGCCGAGACGCATTGCCGAAGGCGATCGGCAGGTGTGGCCGCTTTCGGCAGTATGTCGCTAGCGGTGCTTAAGCCACCGCTGAAAATAAGTTGTGCAGTGACCGTAGTGACCGGTATTCGTGCTTGCGATTTGACCTATTCCACATTAGATCGGCTTACGACAACGCTTGCTGCTCGTAGGCGGGATCGGCTCGCCCTGCAGTCCGCGGCTTAAGAGTTTGGCGGACTGACCGATGCGGCGGTACCCGTGTGGATGGGGTAGTGGTAGTGGGCCATCAGCGGAAGCGTCAATGCTGTCACTGCGAGCTGTCGTTCCCTCGGCATGCCGGTTCGCCACGACTCCACGGTCTTCAGGGGCACAGGGCCGTTTTCGAGCCGGTTGGGATTTCCCCAGGCGGTGTGCGAAGGCCCCAGGATCAGCTTTCCATCCGAGAAGACGCGTCAGGATCGATCTCCTCGCCCACGAACTGCCCGATCATCCGGATGGTGGTCTTTGGGTCAGCCAAAAAGTCCTCGTAGCGAAGAAACTTGTAACGATCGTGTCGCCGTGCCCACATCAACTCCGAGGTCACGTTGGAAACGTCAAAATATGCGGAACTCACGAATGCGCCACGACTCTCCATGAGCGCATCCCGCGAGAGCCCTGACTCTTTCTTCCGGTTTTCCTTCCAGGAGTACGCCACCGCCCTCGGATCACGCACCAGATGGAGGAAGAACACGTCAAGAGAGTCGATCGACCGCAGTATGTATGAATAATGGGGCTCCTTTGATGAGTCGACGATGACTCGGCTCCCGGTGGCTCGGGCGATCCCCTGGTAGAGGCGCTCCACTGTCAGCGGAAAGTCGCCGGCCCGCTTCAACAGCCGGTCGCGTAGGCCCTTGGTCAGCATGAGAGGAAGGTGCTTGGAGTTGAACCGCGCCCTGAGGCGCATCATCTCCGCTGGGTCGACGTTCTGTGCGTCGCCGAACGCCTCTTTGAAGATCGACTCCCAAACGGGGCACTCTTTGAGGACCTCGCCGCAACCACATTTTCCCTGGTCAAGGAAGCCAAATCGCCACAGAAATGCCAACTCCCCGGCCGCGAAAAACTGCGGGTACTGCCCGAGCAACATGGTGAGGAGCGTGCTGCCCGTGCGGCCGGTTCCACCTATGTAGAGGACCTTGACCCGATCGTTGGGCGGGATCTCCGAACCTGGCGATTGGGCGGGCGCCGGAGAGTCTTTTGATTCTTGGGTTCCCACGTCGCGTTACCCCCGAGGACTCTCGATATCGGCGGAACTATAACGTCGTCAGGCGTGGGGACCCGATCTGGGAAAGATCTGGCCCAGCCCGATGTCATGGGGGTTGGATACGTCGAGGCCCGGAATGGGCAGGAGTGGATTCCTCAGCCAGAGGTCGCTGGCTTCGCACAAACCCGGCAATCGGTGAAGCGCTGAAAAATTGTTGCCCCGTTGATCTGAGTGGCAGTGCACGCTTTACCTCGTCGCGGTCCTGTCAGGTGCTCGCTTGATCCCGTCCACCCGTATCCCCAGCAAGGCCCCCGCGCTGGTAACTGGTCTGGAAACAACTGTATTCTTCCGCTTTTAGTCGGGTCAAAGAACTAAAGAACAACTGTGAGATCGCGAAGGCACCGAGGGGGGGCGTCGTGAGCGGATAGCTACACCTCGTGAGGAGGCGGAATCTTGGGTTGCCCTCGATCGGTTCGTCGGGTCAACAGTTTGTTGAATTCCGGCGTCGTATTTCAGGCAATCCAGTGCCGAACTCCCTGGGTGGCGATGTAGTCAACCATGGCAATCGCTGAACTCACGGTGCCAAAGGGCGCCCGCGACGACGATGAGCTGCTCAGTCCCGAGACGACTTCAAGGGATGCTGGGGAGGCCCGGGCCAGCCGCTGGTGGCTGCTGGGTGGATTCGTTGTTTCGTTGGCTTTAATCATTCCCGAGCAGTTCGGTCGACAATTTGTTGACACGAAATTGGATCTCACAACCGATCCAGTCAACCTGCTCCGTCACCTTCTGAATCTGTGGGATCCAAATGGCTGGTTCGGGTTCCTGCAGGACCAATACCAGGGATACGCGTTCCCCATCGCCCCCCTCTTCGCATTGGGGCACGTTCTCGCAGTCCCCGTCTGGATCACCGAGCGACTCTGGATCGCCCTCCTCATCACGGCCGGGTTTTGGGGAGTCGTCCGGCTCGCCGAGGCTCTCGAGATCGGGTCCCTGCCGACCAGGCTTGTCGCCGGCGTTGTGTACGCCTTGTGGCCGACGTTCACGATCCTGGCGGGGATCAACTCCGCCGCCCTCCACCCTGGAGAGCTTCTCCCGTGGATCTTGGTCCCCTTGGTGTTGGGTTCGAAGGGCGGATCGACCGTAAAGGCCGCCGCACTTTCTGCATTGGCGGTCTTGTTCGTAGGCGGCGTCAACGCGGCAGACACCCTCGATGTCCTGCTAATGCCGGCCCTTTACCTCCTGACTCGACAGCGGTCGCCTCGTCGGCAATCACTCACTCGGTGGTGGATCGTCTGCGTCGGTCTCGCGACGCTGTGGTGGCTGGTCCCACTGGTGTTCCTCAGCAAATACGGGTTCAACTTCCTTCCGTACACCGAGCAGTCCTCGGTCACCACATCCACGATGTCGGCTTCGGCCGTCTTGTCGGGGACGGGAGACTGGGTCTCCTATTTGAGTCTTGGAAACAACCTGTGGGACCCGAGCGGCAACGCACTCGTAAGCCTTCCGATTTCAATTCTTGGTGCAGCCCTCGCTGCCGGGGTGGGCCTTTTCGGGTTAGCCCGCAGGGATCTCCGGGAGCGTCGATTCCTTCTGTTGGTGTTCGCCGTGACAATCGTGCTCACGATGTCCGCCTACTGGGGGTCCTTCGGAGGCCCGTTCGGTTCGTTATTGCGCCCCTTGCTCAACACGACACTCGAGCCGTTCCGCAATGTCTATAAGTTCGAACCCCTAGTTGCGCTTCCTCTCGTGCTGGGCATTGCACATGCACTGGGTCTGCTGCTCCCGCATCTGAAGCGCAAGCGCTCTCTTGTCTTGGCGTCAGTTCTCACACTTGCTGGCCTCGCCGGGCTGGCGGCTCCCTTTTTATTGGGGAAGGTGCCGACACCCGGTTCGTACCAGTCGATCCCAAAGTATTGGTATCAGACCGCTGACTACCTCGACCAACATGCGCCACACACGAACGCTCTGATCCTGCCCGCCTCAGTTCACGGGGTGTACACGTGGGGATGGACTGTCGACGAACCTCTCGAGTCGCTATCGAAATCCCCGTGGATTGATCGTGAGGTGGCGCCGTACAGTGGGGCAGGGAGCACCCGAGTCATCGACGCCATCAATCAGGCGCTCCGGACCGGAATCCCACAGCCTGGGTTGGCCGCACTTCTCAATCGGTCGGGAATCTCTTACATCGTGATGCAAAACGACGTCGAGTGGCAGCTTTCCGACTCGCCTTCGCCGTACACGATCAACAGCGTTCTCGGCGCGTCGGGGCTTTCGGTGGCAGCGTCATTTGGTCCCACAATCAAGACTTATGCAGGCAACAACCCAACGCTCCGGATCCTGAACGGCGGGTATGAGGTGCCGTATCCGGCGATTCAGATCTTCAAGGTCGGCGGGTCCAACACGCCAGTGCAGACGTTTCCGACTTCTACCGCGGCGCTCGTCACAGGTGGGCCTGAGGCGGGCCTCCAACTGTTCAACCAAGGAGTCGTCAAAAAGAATCAAGCCACAATTCTTGCGGGTGATTGGCCGGGGGGTCGATACAACGGTCCCCTCATGGCGATCACCGACACGCTCAGGCGTGAGAACTACCAGTTCGGGCTCGTCAACGACAATTTTTCCTACACCTTGACTCCTAATCAGGACACATCGGTCGTCGGTTCTCCGGATGGACTCCAACAACCGCGGCAGATGTTGCCATTTTCCGGCGTGAATCATCAGACCGTCGCACAATACGTTGGAGCAGCGAGCGTCAACGCTTCGTCGTACGGTTCGTGGACGCTGACGCTCCCCGAATACAACCCAGCCAATGTCTTCGATAAGCAATCGTCGACAGGCTGGGCCGCCGGGAGCCCGTACGGCTCGATCGGTCAGTGGCTCAGCATCAACTTCAATCGTCCACTCGACGCACGCGGCACCACGATCAAGTTGTTGGCGACAGGCAGCCGACCCCTGGCGACCGAAGTCCAGGTATCCACCAACCGGGGTTCTCTTGTTGCCCATCTGAAGCCGACAGGGGCACGGCAAGCCCTTCCGGTGCCCGCCGGAAAGGCGGATTGGCTGAAGGTCACGTTCCTCAAGGTCAAGGGCACGTCCGAGCTGGGCGGAGCGGGGATCCAGCAGATCTCCGTTCCTGGTTTGCATGTTCAGGAGTACCTGAAGCCTCCGCAGGAAGCGATTGGCAATGGGGCGAAAAGCACGGTCTTCTCGTTCCAGACCGACCAAGTTGATCCCTCGGCCATTTTGCGGAGCGAGCCGGAACCAGTCATGGCGCGCACTTTCTCGACGACAAAGTCGAGTGGCTTCAAAGTCACCGGTACGGCACTGCCAATCAAGGGGACCGCGCTGGATGCGCTTCTCGCCACCTCGAGTGTTCACGTGTCGGCGTCATCAACCTTTGACGACCTGCCCAGTTTGCGGCCAGCCAATCTCGTCGATGGCCTCCTCACGACTGACTGGATTGCGAACGGACGCCAAGCCACCCTGACCATGTCGTGGCCGAAGCCACAAGTTCTAGACCAAGTGTCGGTCGTATTCGCACAAGCGAAGCTCGCGGCCAAGCCCCGGGAAATCCTCATCAAGAGTCCCTTTGGTAGCCGCCTCCTGCATGTCAACGCTGCAGGCGGCGCCGACGTCATTAAGTTCAAGCCGCTGGACACCGATCGAATCGAGATCTCGTTTCCATCGGTCCAGGACGTCGAGCTCCCGAACACCTTGGGGGCGGTCTCACCCAATCCAGTCGGCCTGGCCGAGCTCACGTTTCCGGCCCTGAAGCAATACCAAGTGGCTCCTCAGGCTCCAGACTCAACTTTCGTTCGTCTCTGCGGTGCGGGGCCCACGGTGAAGATCGATGGTCGCTCGTACGCGACCTTTGTCTGGGGGACCTACGGCCAGCTCTACAACCTCCAGCCCCTCAACATCGAGGTTTGCAACGGGAGCCCGAGCACCACGGGTGCGGCGGATGCTCTCTTCAAACCGCAGACGGTGCGGCTTCCTCAAGGCACGCACTACCTGATTACGAGACCTTCCACCAGGACCATCTCTCCGTTCACCGTCGACGGTCTGACCCTGAGTCAGGAGTCGCCGAAGACACTGTCCACACCCGTCCGCGCCAGCTCGGTCGTCCATTGGGGGCCGGAAAAGCGGACAGTCCACATTGAGGCCGGCGCGAGCACGTACCTCGAGATTCATCAGAACTACAACGCAGGTTGGGCTGCAACGCTCAACGGGAAGAAGCTCCAATCAGTCGTGCTCGACGGCTGGCAACAGGGCTATGTGGTTCCTGCCGGCGCCGGAGGGAACGTACAGATGACGTACCAGCCCGAGGGCCTCTACCTGGGCGGATTGCTCATCGGAGCTCTCGGGGTGCTGTTGCTGTTCATTCTTCTGGTGCTTTCGTACAGGAAGTCGTCTCGGTTCGCACATTGGGCGGAGGAAACCGAGGGGGTGGCATCTTGGAATAGGAGGATTCCGGCTGGGCTCCTTGTTGCGGGTTCGGCTGTCGTTATTTTCCTTGTGGGTGGTCCAGCGGTTCTTCTGCTCCCGGTCTTGCTGCTGGTCGCACGGTTCAGGTCCCGAGCGCTTCCCTGGGTTGCGCTGTCAGGAATGGTCGTCGCTGGGATCTTGTCCGCATTGAACATAGGAAATGGCGCACAGAGTGGCGTTGGTGCCTTCGGACCATGGGCGCAACTGGCTGCGCTGCTCAGTATCGTCGCGGTGTTGACTCCCTTGATCGGTAAGTTTCGAGGAAGCACGCAGACAACCCAGGACCCTGAGTCCGGCGATGCCGGCGAGACTGCTGCAACACATGAAACAAATGGATCGAATGGGTCAAAGGGGACCCGCGACTCAAGTGAATTGCTTAGATCTTCCGACATCACCCCATGACCCAACTGCAGTCGGGAGTCCTGATTGAGGCACTTTCGGTGTCGATGGGCGCCACCGGAATGGTCATCGAGAAACTGGCAACTCGCCGCTTGCCTCCGATCCACGCCCGGAAGGGCGTGCAGATGGTGGCAACGCTGGTGCGTGATCCACTGTGGGTACTCGGCTTCACACTGCTTTTCCTTGGGTTGGGGACCCAGGTTGTGGCATTGACATTGGCACCGATTTCAATCGTGCAGGCTGTTGCCGCATGTGGCATCACGTTGTTTCTCGTGTTGTCGCATTTCGTCCTCGGTGAGAGGCTCAGCAGAATTGAATATCTGGGTATTGCTGCGATCTTGGCGTCGCTGCTGCTGCTGGGTATGTCCGTCAACGCAACGGACGATCACGTAAGCGGATCAGCCAGCCTCGCAGGCATCTTTAGCCTTTCGGTTCCGGCGATGATCCTCGGTATCGCCGTCTTTCTCTTGACTGATCGGCTCAATGCGTCCACTCCTCGGCGAGCTCATCTCAAAGCCCCGCTGTTCGGGCTGTCCTCTGGTCTGCTCTACGGGGTCGGGGCATTGGCTCTAAAAGAAATGTCGACGATCGTGAAGGACCGGGGCCTAATCGACGGAGCTCCGCGTGTCCTGATATCTCCGGGACTTTATCTGTTCTTGGTCTCGACCTGCCTGGGCTTCCTCGTGTTTCAGACGGCGCTGCAGCGGACGATGGCTTCGGTGTTTGTACCGGTGAACAACGTGACATCGAGTGCTTTCTTCATTGTCCTCGGAACGCTGTTGTTCCACGAACGGTTTCCGAGCGCCGAAACCCCGTTCCTTCTTCGACTCAGCTCATTTGCTCTTATCCTTGTAGGACTTGCCATCCTCGCCCTGGGCAAAAAACCGACAGCATTCGAAGGAGCGACTATCGAAGTCGAGAAGGTGCCCTCTGCATCTTCCAATGAAATTGCGGTTCGGGCCCGGACAAATGGGGTTGGTCATGGACAGATCCCAACTCCACGGGCGCTCAACCCGACGGCGTTCTTGCGGCAGCGCGATCGGGAGTTGGCCACCGCCAGCTCAAGTCCCGAGACGTGGGAACGTTACGTTCACCGCCTTCGGGCTGAGCGGGATGCGAACGCATTGTCGCGACGTGCCCAGACGGTACCGGAAAGTGAGTTGTCCGCGGAGATCCACGAAGCGCGGCTGAGCAGTTCAATTGTTGAGTAAGAGGAACTGCGGCTGATACTCGTGCACGTTCTGAAGAACGCTCGTCGCGTTTGTTGAATTCAGATTGTAGGAGACGACGAGACCGCCCTGCTGCGTAATTTCAGGGTGGAACGTCGGCATGTACGCGTACTCATTGGGGTACTGGGAGACCTGGGGAATCGAATAGACCGGTTGTGGCGCGCTCCAAGGCCCGGTGGGTGAGCACGCGTACGACAGGGCGACGTTCTTGTCCGCCAAGAGGCCACCGGGGATGGACACGGCGACGAAGCCCTCTCCGCCTGCTTGGGCCTCGACGCCAGTCAGTATCGCACCGCTATTGACCGGCACGGCGTTTGCCTCTCCGGCGACCCATTGGGATCCGGTCCAATACGTCCAGGCACCGGTGTTTAGCGTCTGTCCGATTGGTACCCGAGCGACCTTCATCCCAAGGAACGCGTTGGAGGAAGGATTGTTGTCCCGACCATAAACGTAGGTGTAGGAGCCGCTCTGAACGACAGCGCTGCCCCATATTGTGCCGGCATCAGTCGGAAGAGGTGTGATGGAACTGAACGTCGGCATCACTCCCTGGAGCGACAAGGCAGCGATCCCAGACTGACCGGTGAAGACGCCGAAGGAGCTGCTTGCCAACGAGGTGAACTCGTTGACGTAAATGAGCTGCTGCCCGTTCTCGACGTAGGTCGATCCGGTCCACCAAACATTGCCCGGAGTCGTATCCGGAACGAGTGAGAGTGGTGCGCCGAACGTCCCACTGATGTCAGTGCTGAAGTCGGGCGTCGAACCCACGAGCTCGCTGCTATGCGGCATGCCAGTGACGCTTGACAACCCATCTGCCCGTGCTGTTCCGATAAGGGTGTCAGAGAAGACGAACGACTCTGTTCCGTTTGGGAGCTGCGTTGAATACGTGGCATCTCCGCCGATCCAACCCGGTCCCGACGCGTTGGACATGGAACTGTTGAGGCTCGAAGCAAGCGAGGCGGTAGGCGCAACCGTTGGTTGACAGTCCTGTCCTTGGGTCCCGCCTCCGATAGCGACCTGTTGTGCTGATACCACCGCATTGGCCTGGCTGCCCGGGGCTCCAGGACCGTAGGCCACACTGGCTCCATTGGCCTCGACAAGTGAGTAGCCGAGTGTCAATGGATTGATGAGCAGTCCATACGCTGACACGCCGCTCCCACCCGGCGACCCATAGAAGGCGGCGTCTCCGTAACTGAAGATCCCTCCGTCTGAAGCCGACGAGCCAGTAGCCCCGCCCGGTCGGAGTGGCGGCCATACCGACGATGGGCTGATTGAGGTGGATCGATCCGGTGGAACCATAGAAGCCGGCGTCTCCGTAACTGAAGATCCCTCCGTCTGAAGCGACGAGCCAGTAGCCCCGCCCGGTCGGAGTGGCGGCCATACCGACGATGGGCTGATTGAGGTGGATCGATCCGGTGGAACCATAGAAGGTGGCGTCTCCGTAACTGAAGATCCCTCCGTCTGAAGCCACGAGCCAGTAGCCCCGCCCGGTCGGAGTGGCGGCCATGCCGACGATGGGCTGATTGAGGTGGATCGATCCGGTGGAACCGTAGAAGCCGGCGTCTCCGTAACTGAAGATCCCTCCGTCTGAAGCCACGAGCCAGTAGCCCCGCCCGGTCGGAGTGGCGGCCATGCCCATGATGGGCTTGTTGAGATGCGTTCCGAAACACGGCAGGCGAGCCGAATGAAGGCGCCCCGCCGTAGCTGGAGATGTTTCCGGTCCAGGTCGTCGTCCAGTAGCCGCCCGTCGGGTCTGCCGACATGTAACGCCCGCCGCCGTAGGTACCCCAGACCTCCGTCGGGGCTCCCGCCGGCGAAGCAGGAGCGGCACCCATCCAGCATGAGCCGAGGCACGCCGTGGCCAAGGCAAACAGCACCGCAGGCCTGCGCCACGACGCCAATTCCCGCACTCGGACCGTCCGCCTTGTCCGCATTTTCCCCTCATCCCGGAATACAGGTGAGGCCGCAGGGAATAGCGAATGAATCGGCTACTTCGGCGGCCCGGCTGACTCAGGGAGTCCCGTGGCTTTGCGCCCCCCCCTCGCGAGGGGTTTGCCTTTTCGATTGCTCAGCCGTTGATCGTGAGGTCTTGAACAACGGAAGTCAAGGCGCCGATGCGCTTCAGATCAACAACTCACCAAACAGCAACCATCGAGCAACTAGTTGTTGAAATTCTGCATGTACTGAGGGATGTGAATAGCGGGAGCGTTGTGAAACGTGATGCAGAACCTCGATGCCACCCGGTCCTTGGTTATGGTCTGTGGTTTGCGGGAACGGGAGAGAGACGCGGACTGCTGCCTTCGGTCGTCGGAGCCCATCGGAAGTACTCGTAGTGATCGAGAGGTTGTGTCGGCTCCACCAACTCAAGGGAGAGGAGCGGCCTCTTTTGCGGTCGCTGCTGCAACAGATAGGACGCTGTGGGTGTCTACGGCGGCACTCACTCTGAGCAATCGACGCTCTTGAGGATCAGCGGATAGCGACTCGACCGGCTGCTCGACTGGCTGGACCAAGAGGCGCGCATCTCGCCCCGCCGCCGACCCGTCCGAATGATTCAGGGATCGAGCTGGGGGTGAAAATGAGAGATGATAAAGGGAGAGACCCGAGCCCCCGTAGCTCAGGGGATAGAGCATCGGTTTCCTAAACCGTGTGCGAAGGTTCGAATCCTTCCGGGGGCGCAGAGTGGCCTGATTCCCCATAGGCAGCTCGAGGAGGCTGGCGGCGCAGCCTTGGAGGGCCGCCGAAGGACGAGGCAGGGGCGGGGTCGTATTGGCTCCGATTCCCGCAGCGATGGGGGCTCGCTGTGGGGGAGGGGGACCATGCGGATCGCGGCCCAGGTTCTCTCGAGGTCGGCAAAGTCGCGCCGAGCCGAAAGGACTGGGCCGACATGCCGAAAAATAAGATGGCGACGACGTCCTCACCAGCCCCTATGACATACTTTCCCGGATGTCTCGGCGGTTGTCCACCCTGTTGGTTGTGCTTGCGGCGATAACGGGCCTGCTGACGATCTACGGCCAATCGAGTGCCGACGCCTCACAATGGAAAGGGAAGAGTTCGGGCTGTTCCGTCCAGCTGCCGAGCTCAAATGGGCCCAAAAGCTATTTGACCTTCAATACCTGTCCGCCAAAGCGCGTACTCCTCGTTGGCGACTCCGTCGCCCTCACCATGGGCATCGAGATGGCTTGGCATGAGCAGAACTGGGGAACCCTGGTCGATGACGCCGCACTGAACGGCTGTGGCTTTGTCACCGGCGACAGGGTAGATGTCACCGGTTCCTTCCTCGCAATGAACGCCCACTGCGATACCGAGGGTGCCCAATGGGTGGCGGACGTGAAGAGCTTCAAGCCTCAAGCGATCGTCATCGAAATGGGGTGGTGGGATTCGCAGGAACACCTGATCAACGGCGCAGTGGCCAGCCTCGGTCAGAGCGGCTACGACGCGGCACTCCAGCAGCAAATGGTGGGCCTCGTCCAGTTGCTGCAAGGCGCGACGGCGGCTCCGATCTTTCTCTTGTCGGTGCCGTGGATGGATCCGCCGCTTGGCCGAATGGTCAGACGGACCCCGGAGCATCGGCTGCAGATCACACTGAGATCAACAGCCTCCTCGCGACTGCAGCGGAGTCGGCGCCGTCTGTTCATTTCATCGATGTGTCCAAGTACCTCACCCCTTCCGGGCAGTTTGAGGCCAACGTCGGGGGCCAACCTTGCCGAGATTCAGACGGTGTCCATCTCGACTACCACACCTACACGCACTGCGGCGCGGCTCTCGCGGGCGGTGTCTTGTCGACCGTGCGGCAAGCATTGAAGACCGCCAAGCCCTGAGCTGGGACGCGGTAGTCTCCTGGCCGTGCAAGAGAGTGTCAGTCGTTCGAAATGGACTGCTCGACAGAGTTCTCGGCTGCCCGATCCGATCTTTTATCGGGCTGTTGCGCTCTGGTATGCCGCCAACCGAGAGCAGCGATTGTTCTTCATCAACGAACTCGTGCCTCGGGGCGGCGTCTCAATCGACGCTGGGGCATGGTGGGGACCATGGACGTATTGGCTTTCACGGAGGAGCGACTCGGTCATAGCATTTGAGCCAAATCCGGACGCGGCCGCGCTTCTGCGTCGGGTGGCCAATGCAAGGGTCCGTGTTGAAGAAGTCGCATTGTCCAATCAGTCTGGGAATTCGACATTGCATGCCTCGGATGTGCGTGGCCGAGATGCACTGGCGACTCTGACGGGACCCAAAGGCGAACCAGGAGAACGAGAGATACAGGTACGTACTGCCATTCTCGATGATTACGAGTTCGATGATGTGAAGTTCCTCAAGGTCGACGTCGAAGGTCATGAGGCGGCGATGATCGGCGGGGCGGAAGATACGCTTCGCCGCTGTAGGCCCACCGTTCTCATCGAGATAGAGCAATGTCTTAACGATCGACCAATCTCGGAGCTCTTCGAGCGGTTCGAGTCGCTCGGGTATTCGGGATGGTTCAGACGCTCACGGCAGTGGGTGCCGTTGTCTACGTTCGATCTCGAGCGCGATCAGCTGCTGCTCGTTGATCAGCCGACGAGCGTTTCTTATATCAATAATTTCGTATTCGTTTTCGGTGGGTCGAGGCCCGGTTCAACCTGATTTCGCCACGGATCGAGAGGCGGGTCTTCGGATCTGCCGGTCAAGCCGGGTCGGGCGTCTTGCCCTCGCACGCCGGCACCATTTGCTGGGAAGCGACCGGTCGGTGGTATTTCTCCGGAGCGCGAGGAGTAATCGTGTAATCGCTTGCGATCGGCAATGCCAGCCCCCCGAGTGTGGTTGCTGCGGGCGAGTCTCCAACCACACAGGACCGAAGCTCGTCCGGATCGGCTGCCCGAGCGCTGACGTCCTTGAACCGAAGAGTCCGTCCCATCGAAATGGCTTGGACCGGACAGGCGCGGGTAGACGTGACCTGACGTCCCCTAAGGTCTCCTCAGTTTCCGGCGGAGTGAGAGGGTCCTTACTGCATGCGAAGTGAGCAATGCCGATGCACGTAGGCGGCTTCGGGACCAAGTTACGCAACGACAATGGTGGTCAAAGGTCCCGGAGCTCTCTGTCCGACACGAGACGCCCAACCCGGGCGTCCGTGATGGCCGCCCTGTGGGTATCGGCGGTGGGCATTGCAGTTGGACTGAGCGCATGTGGCTCGAATTCGGCGCACCATGCTGCGTCAAAATCTGAGCCGAAAAGCTCTCTCGGTCCAACATCGACTACCGCCCCGCCGACGACGACCTCCACGTTGCCCAAGAATTTCGAGCTGGGCGGCCGGCGGAAACGGCCTCGCACCAGCCGTCCCGCCCCAAGCCAGTCCCGATCAGTATCTGAACAGCATTTTCGCGAACCAGTTGGGGCCCGGTTGGGTCGGGGGCGACTCGACGTACTCGACGAAGTTGTCCGACGGTCGATTGCGTTCGTCTTCTCAGACACCCTCATCGGAACCGCGGAGACTGACGGCATCGCATCTGTCAAGGGTATGGCGCACAGCAGCGAACTTGTTGGCGACTTGCCCAAACTCGCTCCCGACTACGCAGGGAGCTTCAGCGCCCCGCAGAGCCTGATCCCCGACACGGATGACACCACTGGGATTTGGGAGACCGCCGCAACCTACACAGAGGGAAATGATCAGTTGATCTTTGTGAACGAGTACACCGGCCCGAACGGAATACTCACACTCTCGTACACGGGTCAATCAGGAATTGCGGTCATGTCCGTTGACGGAAGCAGCCTGCCTACCCCGAAGTCCGTCACGCTACTGCCAAAGGACCCAGATACAGCATGGGGAAGTGCCATCGTCACGAGCGGTGGCTACATGTACGTCTACGGAGCGGACCTCGATCGCACGAATCACTCGGTTTACGGGATGAAGCTTGCTCGGATGCCTGTCGGACAGTCCACCGACGTCGGCGCTTGGACGTATTGGAACGGGTCAGGATGGGTTGCCGACGAATCCAGCGCAGCGGTAGTACAGACTCTGAACGACCTGACGGGCGTAGCGGCAGATCCGGACGGAAGAGGGTTCATCGGAGTGTCGGTACCGAGCGGCCTGCTCCGCGACACGACCGTCGATCTGTCGTACGCGAACTCCCCTGAGGGCCCTTGGAGCGCACCTCAATCTATTTATGTGATTCCGGAGATCAGGCAATACGCAGGGCGAAATGGCCTACTTCCCAACCTTCCACCAGGAGCTTGCGTCGAGCGATCAGCTGGTCGTCTCGTACAACCTCGACACGACTGCCGGATACCCCGTCTTGCTGCACGACGTCCACTCCTACCAGCCGGTATTTCTCACCATTACTGGCTAGGGGTTGGTTGTCCTGAGGGCCGGCCAGAGCGGTTGGACCCGGTGCTCCTGTCGCATCCATGCCTTACCTGAGAGCATACTTGACATATCAGAGCGATTTAGTCAGGATTAGGCACGTCCTGGAGAGCTGACGGACGGGTTCAGGGATTCTTACGGAACTCCTACACGGCCATAGCAAGTTCCTTACATCCGCACGCTCTTCTTGAGGAAGGGAGTGGAAAAGGCCGAGAGATGCCTAAAGCCAGCCGCAACGCCTGTCGACACCAGTACGGGGAGCCTCAGAGGAGCTGAAGCATGGAACTCGCGAAATCCACGGACACAGCCGAACAGGCATGGCAGGACCACGGTCGCCCGATCGGACGACGCCGCCGACGCTTCTCGACGGTTGACCGGGACCTCGCGTGGGCCTGGGAGATCAAGGCAGCCTTGCGGTGGGTCAGGAACGATCACGGCCCCGTCAACGAGCTCCGCTGGCTCCTCTGGGACAAGTATGGCCTAGGCCGTCCGCCTTCGATAGTGGAGCAGAGACCAACTGCCGATGATCCGACAGTTGTGATGCATGACATTGCATCACCTGGGCCGGTTCTCCGGTTGGTCATCGTTCGAAGGCGGCAACTCTCGACGATCGAGTCAGTCGATGCACACGCTCCATTGGGAGTCTTCGACCACTCCTGACCGCGTCCACCGCGGCCCTGACCGCCCTTTGGGCCTGCCTGGTCTGACCCAGAGTCGGCGTGATCGACGCTGGTCCTCCGGCCGACAGGCCAAGCGACGTCAGTCTTGTGTCCATCTGAACTTCTGGACCCGTTGGCCCGTGCGCCCTCGACTGTCGCCGTGGTCCCAGTGACCTTGCCCCATCAGGTGCCCGGATCGGCGTCCGGTAGCATCCTGCTTCAAAGCGAAGGTGATAACTCCGGACTCCTCGACTCGGAGTTGGATCGTGCTGGAGGTCAGAACGTCATGTCGGGTCATCAGGAATTCACGGCGCTTTCAGCCGCCGAGGTGCAGCGAGCGGCCGAGAGGATTGCCGAAATGGAGAAGTGGGCTCGCGAGGCCTATCTCAGCACCAAGCACGTCGAAGACATCGAGAACATCTGGGTCCGCTACTTCGAGGCTGAGCATCATCTTCACTGGATCATCCCGCCAGCGACGGAGCCGGAGGAGTCCTGAGGGCCTGAGACCAGATTCAGGGGCGCCCGACTCCGTCGGCAATGCGATCGCCCAGCTCCTTGTCGATATTGCGCCAGTACCCGAGGGCGCGTTCCAAGACGGGCGGGGACACCCCTTGACTGAGGTGACCCACCACATTGGAGACGAGTCGGCTCCGCTGAGCATCCTCCATCACCTCGCGGACGAGCGTTCCCGCCTGGCCCCAGTCGTCGTCGTCCCGGTGGAGGGTGTAGGCCGCGTGGACGAACTCGCCGTCGGCCTCCCACTTCTCGACGTAGGGGTAGCGATCCGAGTCAGCCGCCGGGCCGCCCATTGAGTTGGGCGCGTAGACCGGGTCACTGACGTTCGCGATCCGCATGGCACCGTCCTTGCTGTAGCTGTGGACCGGGGCCTGCGGCGCATTCACCGGGATCTGTTTGTAGTTGACGCCCATGCGGGCCCGGTGTGCATCGGCGTAGGCGAAGACCCGAGCCAACAGCATCTTGTCCGGGCTCACGCCGATGCCCGGCACCAGGTTGTTCGGCTCGAATGCGGCCTGTTCGATCTCTGAATGGAAGTCGGTCGGATTGCGGTCGAGGGTCAACGTGCCGACCTCGTGCAGCGGATAGTCGCCGTGAGGCCAGACCTTGGTCAGGTCGAACGGATTGAAGCGGTAGACCCTGGCTTCCTCGAATGGCATGAGCTGGACGCGCAATGTCCAACTCGGATACTCGCCGCGCCCGATGGAGTCGAAGAGGTCTCGGCGGTGGTAGTCGCCGTCCTCCCCGGCTATCCGGTCCGCGTCCTCCTGCGTGAGGAATTCGATGCCCTGATCGGTCTTGAAGTGGTACTTCACCCAGAACCGCTCCCCGTTGGCGTTGACCCACATATAGGTGTGACTGGAATAGCCGTTCATATGGCGCCATGACTTCGGGATGCCTCGGTCGCCCATCAGGATGGTGACCTGGTGGGCCGATTCCGGTGACAGGCTCCAGAAGTCCCATTGCATGTCGTGGTCACGCAAGTCGGAGTCGGCCCGCCGCTTCTGGGAGCGGATGAAGTGCTGGAACTTCATCGGGTCACGGAGGAAGAACACGGGTGTGTTGTTCCCCACCATGTCGTAGTTCCCCTCGGTTGTGTAGAACTTCAGTGCGAACCCGCGGGGATCCCGCCATGTGTCCGGGCTTCCCCGCTCACCGGCAACCGTCGAGAATCGGATCAACGTGTCTGTTTTGGTGGCGGGCTGGAAGACCGCGGCCTTGGTGAACTGGCTGACGTCCGCGGTGACTTCGAAGTGTCCGAACGCACCGCCACCCTTGGCATGGGGCTGACGCTCCGGGATCCGCTCCCGGTTGAAATTCGCCATCTGTTCAATGAGGTAATGGTCCTGGAGCAGAATGGGCCCATCTGGGCCGACGGTGAGCGAATGCTCGTCGCTGGCCACCGGGTTCCCGGCGTCCGTGGTGGTGGCCTCTACTTCATGATTGGCCATGATCGCCCCCTTGATCGGGTGTGGACAGTACGACTCTAAGCCAGTCGCTGTTGGTGTGGAGCGGCGGAACGAGAAGTATGACGCCCATGGCTGCCCTCCTTGGTCTGACAGCGCCGGTATGCCGGCGACTGTCACGGCAATACCCACTGCCGGAGACCCGAAAACGGACGCGCACGCTCGGTGCGCGCCGTGACGTGTCCTACGGGTCGGGCACCCCGCGCAGTTCCACCCGCACGCTGATCTCCGGATACACGCGCACCATGAGCATGCTGGGCGGCTTCATGCCGAATTCCCGGATGTCGAACACGTCATCACCCGTCAGAGCGATGCCTTCGTCGCTCAGCTCGATCTGCATGTCGTGTTCGAATGTGCGCGTCTTGCCGTGAAAGTCGATCTCGCCGGTCACCAGGTACCCGGAGTGAGGTCCCTCTCGGGCGATGCGGGTGAGCCGGCCGGAAATGGTGGGAAACCGCCGCGCATCAATCCGTCGTCGCAATTCGCGATCGTAGAGCTGGTTGCCAGACGTGAGGCGCTCCACTGCCAGTTCCAGCTCACCCGAGACCCGCTGGTCCAGATCGAGCGATCCGTCCGCCCGCGTGGCGGCTTCGAACCAGCCGGTGATTCCTCGCGTCTCTGTGTTGATCGGGTGGAGGCTCGAGCGTCCGCTGACCCAGACGCAGGAGGCAACAGGGTCGAGGGTGTAGCGAGTGAGCGCCATCTGCCTTTCCGTTCCCTGGGGTTCCGTCCGTCCGGATCCACTGCACGCGACGAACGAATACTGGCATAAAGTCGCCGCATGGCTCGTTTGGATATTCCAGCCGGGGAAGGCGGTGACGCCGTCCAGATCTGGTCGCTGCAGCCTGAGCTCGGATCGGCGGCGACTCGTCTCGTCCAGGCGGCATACAACAAGAGCATTCTCCCGACTCGGGTGCGAGAGGCAGCCAGAATGAGAATCGCGCAACTCAACGAGTGCACCGTGTGCCTTGGTTTCCGAGCCGATGCCGTCAAGGCACAGGGCCTCGACGAGGAGTTCTATTGCGCCGTCGGTACTCCCGATGAAGCCGGGCTGACCGACCAGGAGCGTTTGGCCGTGGAATATGCCGAGCGCTTCGCCATCGACCACATCAGCATTGACGACGAGTTCATTGAGCGACTGCGGGGTTCGTTCACCGACCCCGAGATCTTCGACCTCACCGTGTGCCTCTCCGCCTTCCTCGGGCTCGGGCGGACGCTGAGGGCGCTGGGGATCACGGAGACGTCGCTGACAGACGTTTAACCGGGGCCGTCAGAATGGAGTCGCGGTGCGTCAAAGGCCGCGTCCCGATCCTTCACGGCCCGGCGTAGTCCCACTTCCGCGATCTGCTTGGAGAATTCCCTGGCTTCGGGCGACCGGTGGCCGATGGCGTCGTTGAGAGCAGCGAATCGCTGTAGCTGCGAGCGCCCCATCAACTCCACGCCCATGTTGACGACTCTCTTGTTGGCCACCAGAAGGTCGCGGCCGATGAGCGCCATCCTCTCGGCAAGATCGAGGACGACGCCGTCGAGTTCCTCGGATGGCGCCGTCGTGACGACGAGACCGATCTCACGGGCTTCAAGGCCCGTGATGGTGTCGCCGGTCAGGACCAGCCGCTTCGTCCACTGCGGGCCCAGGTGATAGAGCCACATGTTGGTGGGCGGGACACCCATGGACCGGACCGGAGGGAAGCCGAAGCGGGCGTCTTCGGCAGCGACAACGAGGTCGCAGTGCAGGGCGAGATCGGTACCTCCGGCCAGGCAGTTTCCCTGTACCTGGGCGATGACGGGCACCGCGCAGTTCCAGATCCGTGCCCAACCGTCCCCGAGCGCCAGCATGGCGGTCACGTCACCTTCGATCGCAGTGTGTTGCGGGAAGTCACCGGGGTCGGTGTCCTCCGCAATGAATCCGTAGCCCGAAGAGAACGATGGTCCGGTGCTGCGGATGATGATGACGCTCACCCCGGCCGCGTCTTCTGCGTCCTGTACCGCCCGGAGAAGCTCGCGGATGGAGCGAGGTGTCAGCGGGTTGTGGTGGTCGGGCCGGTTCAGGGTGAGGCGTCGCACCCGACCGATGTCCTCGACCGTCAAGGTTGTGAAGATCGCAGTCACTCCGGGTCGGCTCCAAACTCGAGGTGGGACTTCATGACCTTTCCGCTCTCGTTGCGCGGGAGCGCATCGACCACCGTAATGCGCCGGGGCACTTTGTAGTCAGCCAGACGGTCCAGGAGGAAGGTGCGTAGCTCGTCGCTGGACGTCGCGTCGTGAAGGACGACCCAAGCCGCGACATCTTCGCCCAGGACCGGATGTGGCACGCCCGACACGACGGCCTCGCTCACCGCGGAGTGTTCGAAGAGGGCAGCCTCCACTTCCCCCGGCACGACGTTGTGTCCGCCTCGGATGATGATCTCCTTCTGGCGGCCGACGATCCACAGGTAGCCGTCGGCGTCGAGGTACCCGAGGTCTCCGCTGCGCAGCCAGCCGTCGGTCCACGGGTTGTCGTCTGGTGCAGTGTCGTGGACGTAGGACCGGGTCTGGCGGGTGCCACCGATGGTCACCTCGCCGACCGCTCCGGGGCCGAGCCTCTCGTTCCCCGGGCCGATGACACGGACGCTCACGCCGGGCAGTGGAAGTCCGACCGAACCCAGGTGGCGCATGCCGTCACCGATCGGCATGGCGGTGACGGCACCGAACTCGGTCATCCCGTAGCCGCACAGGATCTCGCCCTTGGGCAACCCCGCCCCGAACCGCCGCAGGGTGGACGCCGCGATGGGCGCGCTGCCCACCGTGACCACGGCCAGGCTCGAGAGATCCGCGGCTGCGAACCGCGGAGAGCCCACGATCAACTCCACCATGGCCGGCACCAGGAAGGCCGAGACGGGGCGTTCCCGCTCCACGGTGTCGACCCAGTCTTCTGCGGTGAACCGGGGGAGGAACCACCCGCTCAAACCACCGCGCAGGGGGCCAGAGACGAGGAGCGATCCGCTGGTGGTGGCGAACGGCGAGGAAGAGAGGAACCCGAGGCCGAGCCAGGTCGAGGGCACTCGGTCGGTCGTCGAGAGTCCCCCGTGCCGTACGACCACACCTTTCGGCTGGCCGGTCGTCCCCGAGGTGTACATGATGTCGGCGACATCGTCGGGGCCGTAGGCCACCTCGAGGTCGCCGTCGTCAGGGGAGAGCACATCGGCCCACGCCAGGTCTCCGCCCGTCGCGGTGCACACCACCGTCCGCCCGGCCGACCGGACACCCTCGACGACCTCGCTGCACAGGACGACGGAGACGCCCGCGTCCGCCAAAATCCGGACCTGTTCGGCCGCTCCCAGCCGAGCCAGCAGCGGCACTGCCACGGCACCCGCCTTGTGGACGGCCAAATAGGAGACGAGCCATTCCAGCGGCTCATCGTTGTTCATGACCAGCCCAACCCGGTCGTGTCGCATGAGCCCGTGCTGCTGCAGGCCCCGGGCAAGTCGATTGGAGCGGCGGTGCCAGTCGCCGAGCGTGAGCTCACCGCCGTCGGCCAGGTTCCGCCACGCCACAGCGTCAGGGAACTCGTCGGCCAGCCTGGCCACCAGGTCCGGCAGCAGCAGCGTCACGCCCGCCATCCGGTCGCATGCATCAGTACGGGGCGCCGCCTTCGAGAATGAGGCGCGGGTTGTCCACCAACATGGTGGTGATGTCGGCATCGCTGACACCGCGC
Organism: uncultured Acidimicrobiaceae bacterium; assembly: GCA_963794875.1. GTDB lineage: Bacteria > Actinomycetota > Acidimicrobiia > Acidimicrobiales > RAAP-2 > Bog-473. The sequence continues at coordinate 384,409 of CAWCFG010000013.1, read as the reverse complement.
TCTCGCATGACCGGGATTACCTCGTCGGAGATGTACGTCCAGCGCCAGGTGCTCGACGTTTCCGTGAAAGAGCGGGGAAACCAGTCGACGAAGCACATCGCGTCGTGGGAGAGGACGATCCGTTCGGCGTAACCCTGCGCGCACAGGCGCGCCACGGCGTCGACGCGGTCCTCCAGAGTGATGCCGGGCAGACCGAAATGATCGAAGCCCAGATACGAGCCGTTGTCGATCAGGCTCCGGTGGTAGTCGGTGTTGGTCGTGCCCCCACTGTGCCCGATCACCACTCTTGTCAGGTCGACGCCCTCCTCCTTGAAGATGCGCTGCTGCTCGAGCCCCCAGGGCTCGGGCGGTGTCGGTGTGTGGGTCGTGATCGGCACGCCGGTGGCCCGGTGGGCCTGAGCCACGGCCCTGAGCACGCGCTCCACCCCGGGCGTGATGCCGGGACGATCCGAGGCGCACTTGAGGATGCCGGCTCGGACTTTCGTGTCCCCGATTCCATCGCGGATCTCTCGGACGAAGATGTCGATCATCGGCTCGGGTCCGCCGAGGACGGTCCCCGGACCCTGGAAGTGAAAGTACATGGGGACTTCGTTGTAGGTGTAGACACCCGTCGCCACGACCACGTTGATCTCCGGAACCTGCGCGGCGATGGCGGCCACACGAGGGATGTAGCGACCCAATCCCACGACGGTGAGATCGACCAGGGTGTCGATGCCGCGGTCCTTGAGCTCGCGCAGCTTGGACACGGCCCTCGCCTGCTCGGCGGCCTCGTCCCATTCCTCGGCCGTCTTCTCAATCTCGGGACTCAGCACGAAGATGTGCTCGTGCATCAGGGTGCGCCCCAGTTGGCTGCCGTCGACCGGTCCTCGCACGGTGTTGACCTGCGCCATCGCCTCTCCTGCCTGTCGTTCCGCGTGGCGGATGCCGGGCGATCGTAGCGGTGGTGTGGTGCTGGCCGGCGGGGGACCGGGGCTGGGCATGTCACAGGAGGACCACAGCGGGCCCTGCGTCAGTGTCGAATTGAGGATGTTGGTATGGAGGCGTCGCCGACCGAGGGACTCCAGCCACATGTCGACCGCAGCCCAGCCGAGCACACCAACCGAGCGAGACAGAGCCAAGTCCAGGCTGCGCATCCTGACCCGGGGGGTGATCGTCGCCGCGACCGGCGCCACGGTGGCGATGGGGATTGTGGTCGCGAACGACCACCCAGGCGCCAGTGTGCCGCGCACGAGCGGCGCCACGTCTGGCTCGACGTCCTCCTCGACCGGGTCGACTTCCACTTCCGGCAGCGGGAGTTCCTCCTCGGACAGCACGTCCGACTCAGGCTCGTCGGACAGCGCCGGCACGACCGGCAGCACCGGAAACACCGGGTCCTCGTCGGCGAACTCCACGGCCCCGACGACCAGCTCCTCGTCGCCCACCGTGACCTCGGGAGGTACGTCGCGGTGACACCATCGACGAACGTCCTCGAGCCGGTGCTGACGACGCGGTCCTTCCGGGCCATCGGCACCACCGCCACCGTCGTCGTGCAGGAGCCCGCCGATGCGGCAACGGCTGAGCGAATGCTTGCCGTCGACCTCGCCGCCTTCGATCTGGCCTGCAGCCGGTTCCGCGAGGACTCCGAGCTCCAGGCGCTGCACGACAACGCGGTTCGGACGATGGCTGTCAGCCCCTTGCTCTTCGACGCACTGTCGGTCGCGCTCGATACGGCCGCTCGTACGGGAGGCGCCGTCGACCCGACCATCGGCAACGCCATTGCCGCGCTCGGCTACGACGCCGACCTGGCCGAAGTGCAGTCCCGTCCTCCCGTTCCGCCGCGAGCGCTCGGTCCGGTGGCTGGGTACCAGCATGTCCAGCTCAATGCGCGCGACCGCACGGTCCGTATCCCGCGCGGCGTCCATCTCGACCTCGGTTCGACCGCCAAGGCATTGGCCGCCGATCGGGCTGCGGCTCGTATCGCGGGTCGGATCGGGTCGGGTGTCCTCGTGAGCCTCGGCGGCGACGTCGCGGTGGCCGGCCCGCCCCCCGCCGGCGGGTGGGCCATCGGGATCGCTCACGAGTCGTCCACCCCGGCCGAGCAGGTCGACCAGGTCGTGGCCGTCCGGCACGGCGGCCTGGCGAGCTCCGCGACATCGGTCAGGACATGGCAGGCCGGGGACCGTCACGTCCACCACATCCTCGACCCCCGGACCGGCGACTGCGTCGAGCCCTATTGGATCCTCGTCTCGGCCACCGGCTCCACGTGCGTCCAGGCCAACGTCGTGACAACCGCCGCCATCGTGTGGGGCGAGAGGGCGCTCGACGAGCTGGCCCGCTTCGAGCAGTCGGTGCGGCTCGTCCGCGTCGACGGCAGCGTCTTCACGGTGAACGGGTGGCCGACGGAGGCAGCCTCGTGAGCTCCACGTCCTTCTGGTACGCCACGCGGGCGAGCGGCATCATGGCGCTGGTCCTCCTGACGCTGACCATGGTGCTCGGCATCACGACCACGACCAGGGCCCGCGGGCGCAACTGGCCCGGGTTCGCGCAGCAGGAGATGCATCGCCGTATTTCCATGATCGCCGTCGTGTTCCTCGGCGTCCATGTCCTCACCAGTGTGCTCGACACCTTTGTGAACATCAGCTGGGCCGCGGTCGTGATCCCGTTCACGTCGAGTTACGCACGGTTCTGGGTCGGTGTGGGCGCCGTGTCGCTCGACCTGATGATCGCCGTCTTCGTGACCAGCCTTCTCCGGGCTCGGATGCGACCGGGTACGTGGCGGGCCATCCACTGGCTGGCCTATCTCAGCTGGCCAGTCGCGCTGGCCCATACGTTCGGCATGGGCACCGATGCCGGGGAGACCTGGGTCATTGTGCTCGGCGTGGTGTGTGTCCTCGCGGTCGGAGTGGCGTTGGCCTGGCGGCTTCGCCGGGCCTCCCGCCAGACCTCGGCGAGAACGACGCACTCCGCCGTTGCCGGTGTCCCACCGAAGCACCTCGCGCTCACGGCCCCAGCGGCGGGCAGGAGGCCGGCGTGCCTAGCGCCAGCCAGGCGCTGCGGACCACGGGCGGCTACCGACTGCTCGGCTATCCGACCGACCTGGCCGGTCACGTCGCCACCCTGGGTCCCGTCCCGCTGCCCGGACCGACGAGCCATGGTTGGCGTGACGCCTTCGTCTCCGTGCTCGAGGCCTCCGGCCTGGCCGGCCGGGGCGGGGCCGGCTTCCCGGCCGCTATCAAGCTCGCGGTCGCCCACGCCGGAGGGACGGGCGGCTCCGTCCTCGTCAATGGCATGGAGGGCGAGCCGGCCAGCGACAAGGACAAGCTTCTGCTCATTCGTTCGCCGCACCTGGTGCTCGACGGCGCCCAGCTCCTGGCCGCCGCCGTCGGCGCACACCGGGTGATCGTCTGTGTGCCGGAAGGGCGGCATCAGGTCGCCTCGGCGGTGGCAGGCGCGCTGCACGAGCGCGCGGCCGCCGGCTACGCGCCCGTTCCCGAAGTCCATGGTGCGCCCGCCCGACCGCTTCATCGCCGGAGAGGAGTCGGCGCTGGCGAGCTGGGTCGACACCGGCGAGTCGCTTCCCTTCTTCCGTCCCGACAAGGGCACGACCCTTCGCATGGGGCGAAAGGGCGCACTCGTGCACAACGCCGAGACGCTGGCGCACGTGGCGATGATCGCCCGCATCGGTCCGGACGCGTTCAGGTCCCACGGCCTGGACGAAGACCCGGGGACGTCCCTCGTCACGGTTTCGGGCGCAGTGGAACACCCGGGCGTGGTGGAGATCGACCGAGGAGCGCCGCTGATCGACATCGCCAACCGGGCCACGCCCACCAGTCACGCCAAAGGCGCTCCTCGTCGGTGGATACGGCGGCGCATGGGTGGCCCCGGCGCACTTCACGACGCCGTACGCGTCGCTGTCGCTCCGTGCCATCGGTGCGACAGCGGGTGTCGGCATCGTCATCGTGCTCGGACAGGACGCGTGCGGGCTCATGGAGTCGGCGCGCATCGCCCACTATCTGGCGGGCCAGAGCGCCGGCCAGTGTGGCCCGTGCGTCTACGGGCTGCCCGCCATGGCGACCGATCTGACGAGGCTGGCCCGAGGGCAGGTCGATCCCGGCCTCCACAGCCGGCTTGAGCGCAGGCTGCGCGAGGTGGACGGCCGGGGCGCCTGCCGACACCCCGACGGCGCCGTCAACATGGCGCGCAGCGCGCTTCTCGTCTTCGCAGCCGACGTCGACGCGCACACTCGCGGGCGTGCCGTGCCCAGACTGGAACCGGCCGTCGCAGCTCCGGTTCCCCGACGCGGCGCCGGTGGACCGACCGTGATCCGCATCCTCATCGACCCGGTCGCGTGCGACGCGTACGGCTTCTGCGCCGAGCTGCTGCCCGAGTCCATCTCGCTCGACGAGTGGGGCTACCCCATGGTGGACGCCAAACCACTGCCGCCCGAGCTCGTCAGCGCGGCCAAGCGGGCGGCGCGGGACTGTCCCCGGCGCGCCATAACCCTGCGGGTGCGCCAGGGCGGTCACTGAGCCTCCCGCCGGCGCCACAATGGCGACATGAGGGAAGAACGGCCGTGACATCCGACGGGCTCGTCGTCCGGGGCGCCGTTGAAGCCGATGTGGGCCAGATCGTCGAGCTGCTGACCCTGGGGCCGGTCCCCGGTGGGCCCCCGAGCACCGAAGATCCCGACGATCTCGCCCCGTACCGGTCGGCACTGCGGGAGATTGAAGGGAGCGGGGGCGCCCTCCTGGTTGCCGACATGGCAGGTCAGGTGGTGGGGACCTGCCATCTGATCGTCTTCCGGCACTTCCAAGCCCACGGCGGGCGCTGCGTCGAGATCGAGTCTGTCCACGTCCACCCGGATCACCGTGGGGCTGGGGTGGGGGGAGTGCTCATTGGTGACGCGGTCGCCCGGGCCCGCCAGCTGGGTTGTTACCGGGTCCAGTTGACTTCCAACGCAGACCGCCCGGACGCCCATCGCTTCTACGAGAAGCTCGGTTTCGTGCCCTCCCACATCGGCTTCAAAATGTCCCTCGAACGACGAAACCCTGCTTGACTCAGTAGCGTAACCGTGTAATCTCGTAATATGACGCAGATGAACAACGAGAGTGGAAGAGGACCTCAGCGGGGGAGGCGGCGATCAGCCAGCGCACCCCCCTCCGGTCCAGAGCAGGAACGACTGATCGGGGCCTGGTTCGCCGGACGGGTGCCAGGTGTCTGGTACTCGGAGAGCCCGACCATCAGCATTGACAGCGACGAAATCCAGGTGGTGGGGAAGCTCGCCCCACCCGCACTCCCCGATGGCGTGGGCGAGGACGAGGTTCGGGTGGCCGAGCAGGCCCGCATCAGTGGGTTCCGTGAAGAGACCCGCGGTGCGCGTATTCGCATCGCCGACGAGGCCCAGCCGGCGTTCCGCCGCGCCGTGTCGTGGGGCGCCGAATGTGGAGGCTCCCGTGTCTTGTTCACGACAGCGGGCGTGCCAGTCATGACCCGGCTGCGCATGGACGACCGCCGGGCCCTCGATACGTTGATCGACGCCGGCGTGGCCCGCAGCCGAAGCGAGGCTCTGGCCTGGTGCGTCCGGCTCGTGGCTCAGCACGAGGCTGAGTGGATCCGAGAGCTGCGCGAGGCCATGTCCGCCGTGGAGGAAGTCCGCAACAAGGGGCCGAGGAGCAGCGCCGGCCACGGCTGAGCGTGCCAACGTGCCAGCATTTGCCATGGCACTTGCACACTTCCATCAGGTCCAGGCCGACCTCCGTGAGCCGTATCGCGCGCTCACGGCCGCGATCCCCGACGTGATGACGGGCTACGGCGCACTCCACGACGCCGCCTTTCGCGAGGGGGCGTTGGACATCAAGACCAAGGAGCTCATCGCGCTCTCGATCGCCATAACCCGTGAGTGCGACGGGTGCATTGCCGCCCATGGCCGGAATTTGGCTCGCCTCGGAGCCACCGCGGACGAGGTAGCCGAGATGATCGGTGTAGCCATCACCATGAATGGTGGCCCCGGACTCGTCTGGGGACCACGCGCCCTGGAGGCTTTTCTCGAGTACGAGAAGAGCTGACCCGATCGCCCGTCCGGTTCGGGGTGCTTACGCCGGTGCCGGCGTGAAGCGGCACTCGAGGTGCTTGATGCCGTTGATGAATGGGGAGAGGAGCCGGTCCGGTTCACCCACCGCTTCAATGTCGGGCAGTCGTTCGAAGAGGTGGCGGAACATGACGTCGATCTCCTGGCGGGCCAGGTGCGCCCCCAGGCAGAAGTGCGGCCCGGCGGCGCCGAAGCCGATGTGGGGGTTGGGGTCGCGCCGCACGTCGAAGGTGAAGGGGTCGGCGAAGATGTCCTCGTCCCGGTTGGCCGAATTGTAGAACATGATGACCTTGTCGCCCTCGACGAGCTCGATGTCGCCGAGCACGGTGTCCTGTGCCACGGTGCGGCGCATCCAGATGACGGGGGAGCCCCAGCGCACGACCTCGTCGACGCCGGTGGCGGCGATCCCCGCCGGGTCCGCTTGCCATAGCGCCCGCTGGTCCGGGTACGTGGTCATCGCCAGCAATCCGTGGCTGATGGCGTTACGGGTCGTCTCGTTGCCCGCGACGACGAGCAGAATGAAGAACGCCGCGATCTCGGTCTCGCTGAGCGCCTCGCCGTCGACGTTGGTGTTGACGAGGGCAGAGGTGACGTCGTCCGTCGGGTGCTCCCGCCGGTAGGCCGCCAAGTCGGTCATGAGAAGGTTGAGCTGTTGCGCCGCATTCATGAAGGCCACCATCGGGTCCTCGCCCGGCGCCACGTACTCGGTGTCGCCCGCCGAGAGGATCACATTCGACGCGTTGAACACGGTGTCGTAGTCGGCAGGGCCGATACCCATCATGTCGCAGATGATCTCGAGCGGCAGCCGGGCCGCCACCTCGACCACGAAGTCGCAGGCGCCCTTGTCGGCCACGCGGTCGATGACGTCGTCGGCCCGTAGCTCGATCTGGTCCTCAATCGACTTGATCATCCTCGGGTTGAAGGCGGCGGACACAATGCGCCGGAGGCGCGCGTGGCGCGGATTGTCCATGTTGATCATGGAGCCGAAGAAGTCGAGCATCTCCTCAGGCATGTCTACGATGGAGGTTGCGCCCCGACCCGACTGGAAGATCTCCGGGTGCCGGCTCGCCTCGGCGATGTGAGCGTGGCGCGTCGAGCGCGTAGTAGCCCTTTCCCTTGGGGATGACGTAGCTCAGCGCCTCCGGGATCTCGGGCTCCTCGTAGAACGGCATCGGGCGCTCACGTCGGAGGGTCTGGAAGGCACCCTCCCGCTCGTCCCAGGGACGGGCCCAGAATTTGGGTGTCGGAGAGATCGATCTGGTCGACCGTGAGGACAGCGCGTGGTTCCACGGACAGCCACCCTATCCACCCTCCCTACACTGCGACCATGTGCGACACCCTCTGCGCCCCCGGTCCGCACGGCATGGTGTTCGCCAAGAACTCGGACCGGCCGCCCGGCGAAATCCAGATTGCCTGGCCCTTCGGCCGCCGCGCCTCGGCTGGCTGCACGCTGCGTACGCAGTACCTCTCCATCGGGGACACCGGTGCGCACGCCGCACTGCTCTCCTGTCCGACCTGGTTGTGGGGAGCGGAGCACGGCGTGAACGAGCATGGCGTCGCCATCGGAAATGAGCGGGTCAGCACAACCCACGACGCCGCATCGGCCCCACCCGCCTTGATCGGGATGGACATGGTCCGCCTGGGCCTCGAACGTGCTCGCAGCGCGTCAGAGGCAGTCGAGGTGCTTATTGGCCTCCTCGAGACCTACGGGCAGGGTGGCATCGCCGACGCCACCCACCGGGAGGCGTACGACTCCTCGTTCCTCATTGCCGACCCATCCCAGGCCTTCGTGCTCGAGACGGCCGGCTCGGACTACGCGGTCGCTCCGTTCCCCTCTGGCGTGGCCATCTCCAACCGGATCTCCCTGGGGAGAGAGTGGACCCGCGCCTCTGGCCTGGTCGCCGGCGACGACTTCGGCCGGTTCCGTGACACCTCGGAGGACACGGCGTACGCCGACGTCCGCCTGGCCGCCGGCCGACGTCTTCTCGACTCGATCGACCCCGGAGGGCTCACGGCCGCCGCCACTGCGGCCCATCTGCGCGACCACGGCACGGGTCCATGGGGCGCCCCCGGCTCCGAGGGTCTCGTGCACCTGCCGCCGACCCGGGTCGGCGCGGACTCCAGCGGCGTCACCGTCTGCATGCACGTCCGGGAGCTGAGCGTCACGGCCGCTTCCATGATTGCGGAGCTGCCGACCGATGTGGCCGAGGGCGCGCCGCTGCGCGTCTTCGTGGCGCCGGGCAGTCCTTGCGCCAGCATCTACGTGCCCGCGTTTCCTCGCACCGCTGCCGGCCCACCCCCCTTCGTCCCGCTCGAGCTCTCGGGCGAGGAGCTGTGGCACGCCGCCGACGCCCTGCGTCAGCTCGTCGAGGCCGACCCGGACGCGCTGGCGGTCGTCCGCGATGCGCTCAAGCCGGTCGAGGACGAGCTGTGGGCCGAGGCCCACGAGGTGCTCGAGCAGCCGGCTCGTTGGAGCGAGGTGGGCGGCTCATGGGGCGGCCGGGCCCTCGGGGCGCTCCGGTCCTGCATCCCTTCAGCAGTCTGAGCTCGGCGGTACGCTGCGTCGACACACCCGTGTGTGCTTTTACTCGCCTAAGGGGGACGTCATGACCAACGTACTGACCGACGACGAGATTGCCGTGGGCGATGTCGTCAGCACCCAGCTGGAGAAGATGTGGGGCTGGTACCTGGCCGGCGGGATCATCTCCATGATCTTCGGCTTTTTCGTCATCAGCTACCGGCACGCCAGCGTCTACGCCATCATCTACCTGGCCAGTGGGTTCTTCATTGCGGTCGGGCTCTTCGAGATCATCGCCGGCATCCGGGCGGCACGCCAACGGTGGCCCCTCCTAGTCTTCGGTGTGATCTGGGTCGGCGCGGGCATCGTCGGCTTCGTCTGGCCGCACGTCACCATCTTCATTGTGGCCGTGCTCGTCGGCTGGGGCTTCCTCGTGCTCGGGATCTTCGACATCATCAACTCCATCCGCTACCACTACCTGCCGTACTGGTGGGCCTATCTCATCCGCGGCATCATCGCCGTCGCCCTGGGGTTCCTCTGCATCCGGCATCCTGGCGCGCCGCTGACCGCGCTGGTCGTGCTCATCGGCATCGGAGCGATCGTCTTCGGCGCCGTCGAGGTCGTCGGGGCCTTCTCGGCCCGTCACGCCACGAAGCATTGGGGGGCCTTCAAGGCGCAGTCGCACTGAGGGCGGCGGGGGAGCTGCGGTGCGTCTGATCAGTTTCTCCCTGCCCGACGGGCCTCCGCGGCCCGGGCTGGTCGTGGGGGACGAGGTCCTCGATCTGAGTGACCCTGCCACTGGGCTGCCCCCGACCATGGCCGGAGTGCTCGCACTCGGCGCGGCCGGCCTGGAACGGGCTGGCGCTGCAGCCGCCGGCTCGTCCGCCCGCCACGACCTGGGCGCAGTGCGGCGGCATGCGCCGGTCCCCGACCCGCCAGCCATCCTCGCCATCGGGATGAACTACCGGGCTCACGTCGCCGAATTGGGCGCGAGCCTCCCGAGTGGCAGTACTGGTTCAACAAGCAGCGCACGTCGATTTCGGGACCGGGCGATCCCATCGTGCTGCCGTCCGTGTCCGACATGGTCGATTACGAAGGCGAGCTGGCCCTCGTGATCGGCCCACGTTGCCAGCACGTGCCAGCGGCACGGGCGTTCGAGGTCGTCGCCGGCTTCACGGTCATCAACGACGTGAGCACACGTGATTGGCAGTGGCGCTCGCCCACCTTCACGCTGGGTAAGTCTTTCGACACGCACGCTCCCTGTGGACCCGAGCTGGTCACCGGCGACGAGCTGGGTGATCCGGGCTCGCTGTCCATCCGCACCTGGGTCAACGACGAGCTCCGCCAGGACTCGACGACGGCCGATCTGATCTTCGGCTGCGCCGAGATGATCGAGTACCTCACAACCGCCTTCCCGCTCGAGCCGGGGACCATCATCGCCACGGGGACGCCCGCCGGTGTCGGTGCCGGGTTCGACCCTCCCCGCTTCTTGGCGTCCGGTGACACCGTGCGCATCAGCATTGAGGGGATCGGCGACCTGTCCAATCCCGTGGTGCAGGGCAGGCCACCTGTGCCCGTCGGGCTGGGCTGAAGTTCAGCCCTCGGGCTGAGCCTGGCATGGCCATCTTTGTCTCGGATGGTAACCCCGGTTCCAGTTCCGCTGCCGGTGCATGGGCCGCCGTCCGGCACGGCACAATAGAGGTGTGACCGATACCCAGTCCCAGCTCGGCGACGCCGAACGGGCCGACCGCCTGGAGAAGCTCCAGGGGATCATGGACCTGATGCGCCCCGCCGTGCAGGCCGACGGGGGCGACCTCGTGCTCGTCCGGGCCGATGTAGAGGCCGGGATTATCGAGGTCCAGCTCCAGGGGGCCTGCAGTTCCTGCGCCATCAGTTCGGCGACGTTGTCCGGCGGGGTGGAGCGGATCCTGAGGGAGCGCCTGCCCTGGGTGACCGAGGTCCTGGGTGGGATCGACGATTCGCTGAGCATTGACGAGAGCGCCGCGCTGGGTTCCGGCGGCTACGTCCCCAGCCTCTGAGCCCTCATCTGCCAACCAGACCAATCGCGTGACGTCGCGGAGGTCGGTTGATTAGTTAGCTCAACTAACTATACTGGAGAGGTGCCTACCCAGTCCGTCGAGATGACCAACGAAGAGGTTGCCGGCCGCCTGCGCATCGCCGTGAACCGGCTGCAGCGCCGCCTCCGTCAGGAGTCCCTCGGCGGCCTCTCGCCAGCACAAGCCTCCGCGCTCGGCTCGGTGAGCCGGCACGGAAGTCCCACCCTGGGCGAGTTGGCCGCTCTCGAGCAGGTGCAACCTCCGACCATGACACGGATCGTGGCCAGCCTGACCGAGTCGGGGATGGTCACCCGCGTGGCCGATCCCAACGACCGCCGCAGCGCCAGGGTCCGCATCACGACCGCCGGCGAGCGCGCACTCGAGCGAATGCGGACCCGCAAGAACGCCTTTCTGCTGCGCCGCGTGGACGATCTCACCCCCGAGGAACAGCGACGTGCCAGGGATCTGGTCGAGTTGCTCGAGCACCTGTTGATGGAACCGTGAAGCGTCGCATGCGTGAGGCTGGGCGGCGGACGTTCCGCGCCATCTCGGTCCGGAACTACCGGCTCTACTTCACGGGCCAAGTCATCTCCGTGTCGGGTACGTGGATGCAGCAAGTGGCCCAGGCCTACCTCATCCTCTTCCCGCTCCACGGCACGGGGGTGGACGTCGCAATCGCCACAAGCCTGCAATTCCTGCCCCTCTTGCTGCTCGGCCCCTTCGGGGGCCTGGTGGCGGACCGGGTCGACAAGCGCAAGGTGCTCTACGCCACGCAGGGCACAGCGGGGATTCTTGCGCTGATTCTGGGCACGTTGGTCGTGACGAATTCGGCCGATCTGTGGGAGGTCTACGTCCTCTCTGCCGGACTTGGTTTCGTGAACCTGTTCGACAACCCGTCCCGCCAGACCTTCGTGTCCGAGATGGTCGGCTTGGACCTGTTGCCCAACGCCGTGAGTCTCAACAGCGTGCTGATCAACTCGGCCCGGGTGATCGGGCCAGGCATCGGGGGCGTCCTCATCCTCTTCTTCGGTGTGGCGGCCTGCTTCTACATCAATGCTGCCTCGTACGCCGCGGTGATCGTGGCCCTCGCCATGATGCGCGCCTCGGAGCTGTACCGACGCCCCGGAGTCGTGCGAGCCAAGGGTCAGGTGCGAGAAGGCCTGCGGTACGTCTGGGCCACGCCAGACCTGAGGATCCCTCTCCTTGCCATGGCCCTCGTCGGTGTGTTCGCATTCAACTTCACCGTCACGTTGCCCCTCCTCGCCAAGTTCACCTTCCACGGCGGGGCCGGCCTCTACAGCTGGTTCCTGGCCGCTATGGGTCTGGGCGCCGTCGCGGGCGGTCTGGCCACGGCCTTCCGGAGCCGGCCGTCCACGTGGCTGCTCGCCTGCATCGGTGTGGTCTTCGGCGTTGCCATCCTGGCGGTGGCGCTCGCACCGACGCAGTTGTGGGCCATCGTGCTGCTCGTCCCCATGGGCGCGGCGAGCATCTCCTTCGTGGCCACCAACAACGCCACCCTCCAGCTGCGGGCCGACCCGGACATGCGCGGTCGGGTCATGTCGCTCAATGCGATCGCATTCCTCGGAAGCACGCCTATCGGGGCGCCATTGCTGGGTTACCTCAGTGACGCGACCAGTCCGCGGGTTGCGCTCGCGGTGGGCGGTGTGGGCACCCTGGCCGCCTGCATCCCCCTCTTCGTGCTGGGGGCCCGCCAGCGCCGCAACGGGACCGAGGGCCTGGTCATGGGAGTCTCAGGCTCGGCTCCGGCCAACGTGGTCCCATTGCCACTCGCCGGATCCGACGTCGATGGTCGGGAGCGCCGCACCAGCTGAGCGTCGATCAGGCCGGGTGCACCAGCTCCTGGGCAACCGGGGACATCACCGCACCGAACTCGACCAGGAGAGACAGCAAGAGGTCGTCGACCGAGATGATCCCGGCCAGTTCTGCGTCCTCGAGCACCGGCAAGCGTCGGGCGCTGGCCGTCTTGAACACCGTGAATGCTTCGAAGACGTCAGCCGAGCCCTGAATCGTGCGGGGGTCAGCGGTCATAACGGCCTCGACCGGAGCCGAGGCAGGCTTGCCCTCGCCGATCCCGCGCACGGTGATGTCCCGGTCGGTCACGATCCCCACCAGACGACCAGCGTCGACAACCAGGAGCGAACCGATGCGGTGGCTCCCCAGCAGCCTCGCGGCCTCTTCCAACGTGCATCCCGGAGGGACGGTCACCGGCGCCGCTCGCAGGCACTCTCTCACCAACATGGCTGTTCACCTCGTTCGCTGTGTCCGACCACTCGTCCCACGCGACCACAGTAGGGGAGACGGCCGTACCGATACCGGCTCAGGCGGGCTTCGGTTCCTTGGGCAGGCCGAGCGCGCGCTCGCCCACAATGTTGCGCTGTATCTCGGCCGAGCCGCCCCAGATTGTCTCCGACCGCGAGAAGAAGAACAACGACTGCAGGTTGTTGACCGGGTAGCTCGCCTTGGCCCGGCGCGCTCCGGGCAGCAGCGTGTCCCCGTCGTCATCGCCCTGCAGGACTTGGCCATCCATACCAAGGATGTCCATCGCCAGGAGCATGGTCTCTTGGTGTGCCTCCGACCAGAACATCTTGTTGCACGCGCCGAGCGCGGCGGTCGTGTGGGTACCGTTCAGGACGTCGGTCAGCGTGCGCAGCCCGTTGATCTGCATGATCTTGATGTTCGACCATGAGCGCGCCAAGCGCTGGCGGGTCAGCGGATCGCTGTCGCGCCCCCGTCGGCGTGCCTCGCCCAGAATCTCGTCGAATTCCTTCTGGAACCTTCGGTGGCCAGTGGTCGACGAGGTGCCCCGCTCGAATCCGAGCGTCGTCATGGCGACCTTCCACCCGTTGTTCACTCCGCCGATGACGTTGTCCTTCGGGCAGCGCACGTTGGTGAAGAAGACCTCGTTGAATTCCGCGGAGCCGTCGATCTGCTCAATGGGGCGCACTTCCACCCCGGGCTGCTTCATCGGGACGAGGAGATAGGAGATGCCGGCGTGCTTCGGGACGTCGGGGTCGGTACGGGCCAGCAGGAAGATGTAGTCGGCGTAGTGGGCCTGGGTCGTCCACACCTTCTGTCCGTTGATCACCCACTCGTCGCCGTCGAGCTCGGCCCGCGTCTTCAGGCTGGCCAGGTCCGAACCGGCGTCGGGCTCGCTGAACCCTTGGCACCAGGCGATCTCGCCCTTCAGGATCCCCTGTATGAATTGCTTCTTCTGTTCCTCCGTGCCCCACTGGAGGATCGTCGGGCCGACGAGGGTGTCGCCGAAGAAGTCGGCGCGCAATGGCGCGCTCGACGCGGGCGAACTCCTCGTTGAGCACGACTTGTTGCAAGAGGCTCAGGCCCTTGCCGCCGTATTCGGTGGGCCAGCTGGCGCAGATCCACCCACCTCCGTAGAGCTTCGCCGTCCACTCCTGGTTAAAGGCCTTGCGCTCCTCGGGCGTCATGGAGAAGCCAGGCCCGCCCCAGCCTTCGGGGAGGTTCTCCTTGAGCCAGCCGGCGATCTCAGTCCTGAACTGCTCGGCTTCGGGCGGATAGGCCAGGTCCATGAGAGGCACGGTACCCGCCCCATTGACCTCTGTGCGACCGGTTGCGCGCCCGATGCCCAGCGTGCTGCCCGGTAAGCTGCCCGCGGCAATGTTGCGTGTTCCCTTCCGCACAGGGACAACGGAGAAGGAGGTGTGGCCATGTCGAGGGGCGAACCCCCTAGTAGCACCGCCGGCGCGTGCCCTACTCCGTGCCACGGGTGACGCGCAGCAGGCGCGTGCCCTAAACATCGAAAACGCGGAGCGCACAGAGGCAGACGCCGTTCGCTGATCCACCGGTGTGGCGCGTGTCGCCAACCGGACATCCGATCCGAACCCACCTGAGGACGCCACAGGAGGTAGCTCCATGGCCACGCCACCGTCGACGAGCGCGCCGAGCCGCTCACGTTTGATCCCCGGTCGTTCCCGCGATCCGGAACGCCAGCCCCACCAACGTCGCCGCCGCACGCGGCGCATCCTGGCGTCCGAAGGTGTCTTCGACTCCATCGTGTCGCTCGCCGGCTTGCTCGGACGCCCAGTGCGGAACCAGACCGGCCAGGAGATTGGACGGCTCGACGACGTCGTCGCCCGCTGGGCCGACGGGCAGATGTATCCGCCGGTCAGCGGTCTGGTCATCCGTGTCGGCCGGCGTCTCGCCTTCGTCCCGGCATCTGCCATCGACCGGATCGGCCACGCCGAGGTGGTGCTCCGGTCGGCCCGACTCGACCTGCGGGATGTCATCCGTCGTTCGGGCGAGGTGCTCCTGGCCAAAGACGTCCTCGACCACCAGCTCGTCGACGTTGAGGGTGTCCAGGTCATTCGGGCGGCCGACCTGTACCTGGCCGAGGTGATCGGTCGCATCAGGCTCGTCGGTGCCGATGTCTCCAATGCGACACTCCTCCGTCGCCTGGGCCCCCGCCGGTGGCGCCCACGCCCCACGCCCGATCGCGTCATCGACTGGGCCGCTATTCAGCCCTTCACCGAATCGGCCAAGGACGTGAGTGGGGCGGCCACGCACGTTCGCCTCAAGACGACGAATGAAGGGCTCCACCGTCTGCGTCCAGGAGAGCTGGCTGACTTGCTCGAGGACTTGCGGCGTGACGAGCGTCGTGAGCTCCTGTCGGCGCTGGGACCGGATGAGGCCGCCGATGCTCTCGAGGAGATGCAACCCGAGGACCTCGAGCAGCTCCTGCGGGAGTCAGATCCCGTCGAAGCCGCCCGCCTGCTGGCCGCCATGGAGCCGGACGAAGCGGTCGACGCGCTGCGCGACCTCCCTCTCGCCGTGCGGGGCGAGGTGCTCCGTCACATCCCCTCCGCCACGGCGCTCGCACTCCGCGAACTGCTCGGTTACGAGGAGGACGAGGCCGGCGGCATCATGACGACGGCGCTGGTCACCGCCAAGTCCGGAGACAAGGTCAAGAAAGTCGTTGACCGGCTCTCCGAGGCCCGGGCCCATGGCGCGGACCTCGACGCGGTCGCGGTGGTGGACGATGACGGTCGGCTCCTCGACGACGTGTCCGTCCTCGACATCCTGCTCGCACTGCGAGCGTCCACCGACACGCGCATGTCGGCGCTCCTCGGCGATGAGGATGTTGTGACGGTGAGCCCCCACACGTCGGCCGACGAGGCGGCAGGGCAACTGATTGAGGCCAGACGCCACTCCATGGTTGTGGTGGACGACGACGGGTGTCCCCTTGGGCGCATCCTGGCCGACGACGTGCTCGACGCGCTGGTCCCAACGAAGGGTCGCTTCCACTTTCCGCGCCTTCTGTCATGAAGGTACAGGTGTCACGGCGGTGGCTGATCTATCTGGCTGCCGCCGGCCCCGGGTTGATCGCGGCGGCCGCCGGCAACGACGCCGGCGGCATCGTCACCTACTCGTCGGCGGGCGCCCAATTCGTCTACCGCACCCTTTTCCTGATGGTGCTCATCACGATTGCCTACGTGATCGTCCAGGAGATGGTGGCCCGCCTGGCCACGTACACCGGCAAGGGCCTGGCCGCGCTCATCAGGGAGGAGTTCGACCTCCGGCTCACGGCGTTCGCCATCACTGCCTTCGCCATCGCCAACATCGGCCTCATGGTGACCGAGTTCGGCGGCATTGCCACATCATTCGAGTTGTTCAACGTCTCGCGCTACATCTCGGTGCCGATCGCCGCCGTGGCGATCTGGTCGCTCGTGCTGTTCGGCTCGTACCGCTACGCCGAGCGCATCTTCTTGTTGCTCACCCTCGTGTTCATCGCCTACCCGATCGCTGCCGTTCTGGCCCATCCGAATTGGCACCAGGTGGCGGCCAATACCGTCTGGCCCCATTTCGTCGCCTCGAAATCGTTCCTGCTCATCTCTGTCGCCCTGATCGGCACCACGATCACGCCCTACATCCAGCTGTACGAGGCGGGCGCTGTCGTCGACAAGGGTGTCAAGCCCGAGAACTATCACTTCCAGCGGGTCGACGCGATCACGGGCGCGGTGCTCGCCGCAATCGTGGCCATGTCGATCATCATCGCCACGGGAGCCACCATCGGAGGCACCGGCCCGCTCACGTCGGCCACCACGGCCGCAGAGGGACTCAAGCCTGTCGCCGGCGCATTCGCCACGACACTCTTTGGCATCGGGCTCCTCGGAGCCTCCGCCCTGGCCGCCGCAGTCGTCCCCTTGTCGACGTCCTACGCCGTTGCTGAAGCCATCGGTGTCGAGCGCTCGGTCTCGTCGAGCTTCCGGCAAGCCCCCGTGTTCCTCGGCATCTTCACGTTCCAAATCCTGGTGGGTGCCGCCGTGGTGCTCGTCCCGGGCAACCTCATCACGCTCATCCTGAACACGCAGGTGCTCGAGGGGGTCATCACGCCCATGACCCTCATCCTGATCCTCGTGCTCGCCAACCGGCGGTCGTTGCTCGGGTCGGCAGCCAACGGGCCGGTGGCCCGCTGGGTGGGGGGATTGGCCATTGTGTCGGTTGCCCTGGTGGCCGCCGTGTACGTCGTGCTGACGGTGCTCGGCTGGTTTGGTCTCGCCTGAACGGCGGCTCGGCGGAATCCCCCGGTAGGTGCCCGTTTGCGCAGGACCAGGGGGTTCGGGGAGGCTAGGGGGTCATGGTGAGTCGAGTCGGGACATCCGTTGCCTAAATCGCCTCGCCAGAAGTGGAGAGAAACAAAGGAGTCATGGGAGCGCTCTCGCCATATTGAGTTGCCCGGGGCGATTGCTGCCGCGCCGCCCCAACCTGGGGGTTTGCGCGTTGCTTTTCTGATCTACCGGGGGAACCCCCGTTGCGGTGGGCAGGGTGTCTACACCCGGCACCTCACCCGCGAGCTGGTCGCTCTCGGTCACTCCGTCGAGGTGTTCGCCGGACCGCCGTGGCCAGAGCTCGACGAGGGCGTGGGGTTCACGCCGGTCCGGGGCCTCGACCTCTACCGTCAACCCGATCCGTTCCGAATCCCGCACCGGAGCGAGTTCACCTCCCGAGAGGACTGGACCGAGTTCGCCATCATGTGCACCGCCGGCTTCGGGGAGCCGCTGGCCTACTCACTGCGGGCCCGCCAGCTCCTGGCGGAGCGTCGGGACGACTTCGACGTCGTACACGACAACCAGTGCCTGGGCAGCGGGATGCTCGGCATGGTCGAAGACGGATGGCCCCTGCTGACGACCTTGCACCATCCCATCACTGTCGACCGACAGCTCGCCCTTTCGCACACCACGAACCCCTGGCAACGATGCACGACGCGGCGCTGGTTCGGGTTCCTTGGCATGCAAGTCCGGGTCGCCCGCGCGCTCCCGGCCGTGCTGACGGTGTCACAGAACTCGCGACAGGACATCGCGGCGCAGATGGATGTCAAGCCGGATCGGATGACGGTCGTCCCCGTCGGGGTCGATCACACCGTGTTCCGACCTTTCGACGACGTCACTCCGGCGCCCGGGCGGATCATGGTGACCTCTAGTAGTGACGTACCGATGAAGGGACTGGTTCCCCTCCTTGAAGCTGTGGCCAAGTTGCGGACGGAGCGGGACGTCGAACTGACTGTCATCGGCCGCCCCAATGAGGGTGGTCGGGTCGAAAAGGCCATCGCCCGTCTGGGACTGGCCGACGCGGTGCACTGTGTCAGCGGTATTTCCGACGACGCCCTGGCCCATCTCTACGGGGAGGCCCAAGTCGCTGTGGTGCCCTCGCTCTACGAGGGTTTCTCGCTGCCGGCCATCGAGGCGATGTCGTGCGGCGTGGCTCTCGTCGCCACAACCGGCGGGGCGCTGCCCGAGGTCGTTGGCACCGACGGGGAGACCGGGTTGCTCGTGCCACCCGACGATCCCGGGGCACTGGCAGGTGCCATCGCACGACTGCTCGACGACCCGGATCTGCGGGCGCGTCTCGGGGCGGCCGGCCGCGAGAGGGTCGTGAGCCGTTTCACCTGGCAGGTCACCGCGGCCGGGACTGCCGCTTGCTACGAGGCGGTCATGGCCGGGAGGCCCCTCCCGGGTGCGCCGTCGGCCGACGCCCACGCCGGCGCCGACAGGCCGTCGACGCATTTCACCCAAGGAGCAGCCTGATGCTGACGGTCGACTACGACCGGCTCGGGGTCGGGCGGGGGGACCTGGTCCTCGACCTCGGGTGTGGGTTTGGACGCCATGCGTTCGAGGCGGCCCGCCGCGGCGCCTCGGTCGTGGCCCTCGACGCCGGCCCCGAGGAAGTGGCCCAGGTGCGGGGCACGTTCGCCGCGATGATCGAGATGGGGGAGATCGCTCGGGAGCACCGTGCGACGGCGGTGCAGGGTGACGCCCTCGCGCTGCCTTTCGCGGACGGAACCTTCGATCGGGTGATCGCATCCGAGGTGCTCGAGCACATTCCGGACGACGCGGCGGCCATGCGTGAGCTCGCCCGTGTCCTCCGTCCGGGCGGTGCGATGGCGGTCACGGTGCCACGCTGCGGGCCCGAGGTCATCAACTGGGCCCTGTCGGACGAGTACCACGACACGCCCGGCGGCCACGTGCGCATCTACCGACGATCCACGCTTGAGCGTCGACTCGGCTCGGCCGGCCTCGAGCCCACGGGCCACCACTTTGCCCACGGCCTGCACTCGCCGTATTGGTGGCTGCGCTGCCTTGTCGGTCCGTCGAACGACTCGCACCCCGCCGTAGAGGCGTACCACAAGGTCTTGGTTTGGGACATCGTCAAGGCGCCGTTCGTGACGCGCACCGCCGACCGGGTGTTGAGCCCCGTCATCGGCAAGAGCTTGGTCCTGTACCTCACCAAGCCGGTGGCCGGCGTGGCTGATCTGACCGACTCCCGCCCCACCCTGCCTCGCGGCGTGCCGGGGCGGCGCGGGCCGACCACACCAAGCCAGGGAGCAGCAGCATGACCACTGAAGAGATCCGTTCCGTCTCAGTGCCCGAGGTCCCTGGGGTTCTCACCAGTGCGGACGTCCTGGCCACCGCGCACGCCATCGCGGAGGTCCAGCGCCACGACGGGCAGATCCCGTGGTTCGACGGCGGCCACTGCGACCCGTGGAACCACGTCGAGGCGGCCATGGCGCTGACCGTGTGCGGCCTGGTGGACGAGGCCATGCAGGCGTACCGCTGGCTGGCCCTCCGGCAGCTGCCCGACGGAAGCTGGTTCAACTACTACCAGGGCGACGCCGTCAAGGATCTGCGCCTGGACACGAATGTGTGCGGGTACCTCGCGGCCGGCGCCTGGCATCATCATCTGATCACCGGCGACGTCGAGTTCCTCGGCGAGTTGTGGCCGACGATTGAGAGAGGGATCGACTTCATCCTGCGCTCACAGCAGCCCGACGGCTCCGTGCTGTGGTCTCTCGACTCGACCGGTCGGCCGGAGCGTTACGCATTGCTCACGGGCTCGTCCTCCATCTACCACTCCATGCGCTGCGCGGTCGCCGTCGCGGAGTGTCTGGCCAAGGACCGCCCGGACTGGGAGTTGGCGGCGGGACGGCTCGGGCACGCCGTGGCGCATCACCCGGGAGCCTTCGCTCCCAAGGTCGAGTTCGCCATGGACTGGTACTACCCCATGTTGTCGGGCGCGCTCGAGGGTGAACCGGGGCGAAACCGCATTGCCGAAGGCTGGTCGACCTTCGTCATGGAGGGCCTCGGCGTGCGTTGCGTCTCCACGGGAGATTGGGTCACGGCGGCCGAGACGGCGGAATGCGTGTTGACGCTCGACGCGCTCGGCATGGACGGGCGGGCCCTGGAGCTGTTCACGGCAGGGCAGAACCTGCGGCTGCCGGACGGGTCCTACTGGACCGGCATGGTGTTTCCCGAGCGGGAGACCTTCCCCAAGGACGAGCGCACGACCTACACGTTCGGTGCCATGGTCCTGGCCGCCGACGCGCTCTCCAACACGAGTCCCGCCGCCGGGTTGTTCCGGGGCGAAGGGCTGCCGGCCGCGCTCGATCTGGCCGAGCCGCACTGCGGCGACGCCATTGAGGGCTGCACCGTCGCCGATCCACCGCAGCGGTTCTCGCGCGGCTGAGCGGGCCACTCGGGCCAGCGCGCCCGGGGGAACGCCGCAGTGAGTGTCCGGACGGACGGGCGGCTCGGGTAGATTCGCACGGGATTTCGATGTTTCTCCGCCGATGCGCTCCGCCACCAGGTGTCTGACCCGCTGACGATCTCCGAGGACGCGCGGGTCCGCCGCCGCCGACGACTGACACTGGTCGCAATGTGCGTGGCGCAGGGCATGACCCTGCTCGACGTGACCATCGTGAACACGGCGCTGCCGTCGATTCAGCGCGAGCTCCACATGACGGCCGGTCAGCTCGAGTGGGTGATCAGTGCGTACGCGCTGAGCCTGGCGGCCTTCATCCCCCTCGGGGGCGCCCTCGGAGACCGCTTCGGGCGGAAGCGGTTCTTTTTGATCGGCATGGTCGTCTTCACCCTGGGCTCGGTGGCCTGCGCGCTCTCCACCACCGACGTCGCGCTCATTGCCTTCCGTGCGCTGCAAGGTGCGGGCGGCGCGTTCATGTCGGCCCTGACGCTCGCCATCCTGACCGAGACCTACCCCGTCGAGCGCCGGGCCGGCGCCTTCGGCATATGGGCCGCCATCTCGGGCCTCGGCTTCGGGCTCGGGCCAGTGGTGGGAGGAGTGCTCCTCTCGGTCTTCAGCTGGTCCTCGGTCTTCTGGGTCAATGTGCCGTTCGCTGTGGCCGGTTTCGTCGTCGCGCTCGTGGCAGTGACGGAGTCCCGCAATCCCGAAGGCCGCGCGCTCGACGTGGTGGGGATGATCGCCATCGCCCTGGGGCTCCTGGGCATCACGTTCGGTCTCATCGAGTCGTCCAGCCACCCCTGGGTATCACTCGATGTCGATGGACCACTCGTGGCCGGCGTGATCTTGGTCGTGTTCTTCGTCCTTTGGGAGGGCCGGACATCATCTCCCATGTTGCCGCCGAGCCTGCTGCGGGCCCGCAGCTTCGTGTCGGGATGCGGCGTCTACCTGCTGACCTACTTGGCCTTGGCCGGGGTCATGTTCTATGTGACGCTGCTCTTCCAAGACGTCGAAGGTTGGTCGCCATTGCGGACCGGATTCTCGTGGCTGTCCATGAACATCCCGTTCATCGTGACCGCCCAGTACGCGGGTCGACTCCGTAAACGCCTTGAACCGGTGGTCATTGTGACCGGCGGCTGCCTTGTCGGTGCCGCCGGAGTCGCTGTTCTTGCGTTGTTGTCGGACACCACCCCCTTCGCTGTCGCCTTCGTCGGCTACGTGCTGGTGGGTGTTGGCTGGGGCACGCTGGTACCGGGCGTGGTCAACGTCGCCATGCGCGACGTCCCCCTCGGTGTCGCCGGGGGGGCGTCCGGCCTGGTCAACGCGGCCCGACAAGTCGGCACCTCGGTGGGGCTGGCCGTCCTCGGGACCATAGGCGTGCATGCCGCGACGAGCGCGTGGGCCACCCGTAGCGCCGGAGTCCCGGGGGCCGCCGGACAGGCTCAGTACGTGGCGGGAGGCCAGATCACCAACGTGACCAGCGCTCTCGGATCGCAATACCGGCCCGACGCGGTGGCGTCATTCGTGTCGGGGTACCACCTGGCGTTGCTGGTGGCCGCCCTCGCCACGTTGGCAGCGGCGGTGGCGGCTGCAGTGGGGCTGCGCTCTGGTGCCGACGCAGACGCACCCGCACCCGCACCGGCGGCGCCGGGACCGGCGGCCGCCGAGGGGGCGGAGGTGCGGCAGTGACGCGCCGGCCCACCGGCCGGGAGCCGATCGTCAGCCGGGCAATGACGTGCGGCGCAGGACGCGCAGGCTGCCGCAGGCGCCGTCGTCGGTGAACTCACTGGACTCCAGGGCGGCGCGGTAGAGCTCGTACGGCGGGCGACCCCCGTCAGCGGGGTCGGGGAACACATCGTGAATGGCCAGCCAGCCCCCCAGGGCGACGTGCGGTGACCAGCCGCGGAAGTCGGCCCACGCCGGCTCCTCGCCATGCCCGCCGTCGATGAAGCAGAAGGCGAGTGGGCGGTCCCACCGCGCCGCCAACGTCGGGGAGTCGCCGACGATGCCCATGACAGAGGGCTCGAGACCCGCTCTGGCGATGGTCCGCCGCCAGTGGGGCAGCGTGTCGAGACGACCGACCTCAGGATCGACCAGATCGGGCTCGTGGTACTCCCATCCGGGTTGGTTCTCTTCGGAGCCACGGTGATGGTCGATGGAGAGCAGCGCCGCTCCGGCGGCCTCGGCCGCCGCTCCGAGGTAGACGGTCGACTTGCCACACCAGGCCCCGATCTCGACGAAGGTCGTCGGCGCGGCGGTGGGGATGTCGGCCCGGCCGGCTCGCAGCGCGGCAGCGAAGAGCGCTTCTCCTTCGTCGTCGGGCATGAAACCCCGCGTGCGGCGCGCCAGCTCGAAGAGCGACTGGACACGTGCCGACTCGGATGGTCCGGCCACAGGGACGGTCTCGGCCATCAAGAAGCGGGTGTGCCGGCGACGCGGAGTGATGCGGCCAGTCCGTCCCGCTCCCGGGAGCCGAAGGCCACGTTGACGCGGAGCCGCTCCACCGACTGGGCCACCCGGCGCGGACCCGACGAAATGGGGTTCTCGTCGAGGAACGCGACCACGCCCTCGGCGAACTCGGCATCACCGCACAGGGTGGCGATCGACTCGATGATGCGCGGGGGAGCGTTCTTCGGGAAGCGATCGAGCACGGCCTGCCAGTTCTCGGTCAATCGGGTCCACACCGCCTGGTTGCCGGTGGAGTTGGCCAGGAGTGAGCCGATGACAGCGAACCCGTTCTGTGTGCGCACCTCGGTCATGGCGAGGTCGAAGGTCCGCAGGCACAGGTCGACATCGGGAAACCCGGCAAGCGCGCCCAGGGAGCGCATCTCTTCTTGGGGCGTCGAGGCAGTCCTGTAGCGCTCGAGCAGCGCGTCGTAGTCCCCCGGCCGTACGAGCTGTGCCACGACGGCCAGTGTGGCGGACTCGATATCGGGTGGGATCGGATCGCCCGACCCGCCGCCGATGGGCGACGAATCGAAGCGCCGGGCCGCCTCCGCCCTGACGTCGGCATCGGCGCCCAGGGTCCCGAGGAGGTTGATCGCCAGGGCCCGCAGGGTCGGCGTGCGGTCGCTCTCGCCCGGCGCGGCGTCGAACCCCAGCCGCTGGTGGGTGGGCCCAATGAGGGCCCGCACCGCCTGGTGTAGCGCGCCTTCGTCGGCCGCCGACGCGATCCGCTTCGTCAAGGCCAAGGCGTTGCCGACGGGTGACCAGGCGGCAGGCTCGGACTCATCGCCCAGCCGCGCTGCCAGCACGAGGAATTCCTCGAGCGTCGACAGGCCGGCCAGGGTCGTCGCCCACGTGTCCGCCAGCAGGTTGGCCCGCTCGAGAGGGGTGAGCTCGGGCAGGTGCTCGGCCAACGCGGTTCGGTGCGGGGTGTCGTAGCCGACGCGGAAGATACCCCAGCCGCCCGCGTTCACCACCGCGAGCCCGCGGTCGGCCTCGGCGATCGGCTCGGGCTCGGCCCCGAGGACCAGATGGCGCACCGGAGCACCCGGCTCGGCGTCAACCGGGAGCGCCCGCACGGCCACCGGGACACGCCACTCTGCTCCGATGGAGGACGTCGCCCCCTGGGGCACCGGGCCGAGTGCGAAGGGTTGCTGGCTGAGCACGTCACCGTGCAGCGAGACGAGAGGATGTCCGCCCTGAAGGATGAACGTGTCCATCACGTCACGCACGGGTGCGCCGCTGGCGTCCTCGAGCGCATCCCAGAGATCGCTCGTCACGGTGTTGCCGTAGGCATGCGCCTTGAGGTACGTCCGTACGCCGTCGCGGAACACCTCAGGGCCAATGTGTTGCTCGAGCATCCGCAGGACGCCGCACCCCTTGTCGTAGGTCAGCACGTCGAACATGCCCTCGGCTTCCTTGGGCGGCCCGACCGGGTACTCGATGGGGCGGGTCAAGTGCAGGGCGTCGACTCCGAGGGCAGCCTCGCGCGACGGTGCGAAACCGATCCAGCGGTCCCACGAGGGCCGGAAGGCGTCGATGCAGATCGTTTGCATGAAGGTGGCGAAGGCCTCGTTCAGCCAGATGCCCTCCCACCAGCCCATGGTGACGAGGTCGCCGAACCACATGTGGGCCAGCTCGTGTGCGATCACATCGGCCACACGCTCGAGCTCGGCGCGTGCCGCCTCGTCCTTGTCGATGAGCAGGGCCGTGTCGCGGAAGGTGATGCAGCCCAGGTTCTCCATAGCGCCGGCGGCGAAGTCCGGGATCGCCACCAGGTCGACCTTGTCGCCCGGGTAGGGGATGTTGAAGTACTCGGTGAAGAACCGCAGCGCGAAGGCGCCGACCTCCAGGGCGTACCCGGCCAACGGGAGTTTGCCGGGGGTGCAGACCACCCGGAGTGGCACGCCGTCGACATCGACCGTCTCGGTCATCTCGAGCTTGCCCACCACGAAGGCCACCAGGTACGTGGACATCTTCATGGTCGGGGCGAACCGGACGCGCTGCTTCCCCTCGACCCGGTCGACCGCGACGGCGGGCGAGTTCGAGATTGCGTCCAGGCCGTCCTCGACAATGAGAGTGATTTCGAAGACCGCTTTGCGATCGGGCTCGTCGAAACAGGGAAACGAGCGTCGGGCGTCCACCGATTCGAACTGGGTCGTCGCCATGGTGTGGTTCTCGCCATCGGGACCGGTGTAGGTGGACCGGTAGAAGCCCCGCAACTTGTCGTTGAGGGTCCCGCTGAACCGGCAGCTGATGGTGGTGGGTCCCTGGGGGAGCAGGTCAGCGGGTTGGAAGGTCACCTGCTCGAGCTCGTCGTTGAAACGCACGCTGCACAACACGGTCGTCCCGTCGGATGTCAGGACCTCGACATCGCTGATCGCCAATTCGGCCGCATTGAGCACGATCTGATCGGCCGTCTCGTGGATCGTCACGTCGATCCGTACGGTGCCCGAGAAGGTGGCGGAGGCGATGTCCGGCTCAATCTCGATGTGGTAGATCTCCGGCTCGATCGTCCGCGGCAGGCGGAAGGGCTCCGAGCCGGGCGCGGTCGCTGACGTGGGAGCTGAGGGCATCCATGCAGGCTACCCGCCGTGCCGCGGGTAGTTTCTCGCTCCGTGCCCGCTCAGGAAGCCTCACCCGCCAACGCAGCCCACGGCCACGATCTCGACGTGGTGGCCATCGGTTCGCCATTGCTCGACGTGATTGAGCTGGCAACGGACGGGCAACTGGCCCAGGTGGGCCTGGAGAAGGGGTCGATGACCCTCGTCGACCTCGAGACCGCCAACGCCGTCCAGGAATTCATGGGCGCCCCTCGTTTCGTCTCGGGTGGATCGGTGGCCAACACCACGGCGGGGATCGCGGTGCTCGGCGGCACCTCCGGCTTCGTGGGGGCGGTGGCTGACGACGAGGTGGGCCGGACGTACACCGAGAACCTGCGGGCGGCCGGCGTCGAGTTCGAGCCGCACCTCAGCGAGTCGGCCGCCGCGGACGGGCTCGGCACCGGGCGCTGCGTCGTGCTTATCACCGAGGACGCCGACCGCACCATGGGGACCTATCTGGGTGCCGCCTCGACGTTGACGCCGGCAGGAGTCCCGACGTCCTTCGTCGCCCGCGCCTCCATCGTATTGCTGGAGGGCTATCTGTGGGATGTGCCGGCGGCCAAGGAGGCGATGCGCCTCGCGGCCGCCACCGCACACGACGGCGAGGGTTCGGTGGCACTCTCACTGTCGGACCCGTTCTGCGTGGGTCGCCACCAGCGGGAATTCCTGGACCTCCTCCTCGACGACGTGGACATCCTGCTCGGCAACGAGGAGGAGGTCACCATGCTCTTCGGTGTGCAGTCCTACAAGGACGCGTTGGCGGCGGCGGAAGAGACGGGCCTCCTGGTCGTCATGACCCGCGGTGCGCAGGGCGCCACCGTGCTGACCGCCCGTGGGCCCGAGGAGGTTCCGGCGGCTGCGGTGGAACAGGTGGTCGACACCACGGGCGCCGGGGACCTCTTCGCCGCCGGGCTGCTCTTCGGCCTGACCCATGGGATGGGCCCGGTGGAGAGCACCGGACTCGGTGCCCTGTGCGCGGCCGAGGTGATCTCGCACACCGGTGCGAGGCCAGAGGCGGACCTCAAGACATTGGCCGCCGCCGCCGGCATCCTCCCGGGCTGAAGGGCGCGGCGTGAGCCTCTCGATCGGCATCGTCGGACTGCCCAATGTGGGCAAGTCAACACTGTTCAACGCACTCACCAACAACGAGGTGCTGGCGGCCAACTACCCCTTCGCCACCATCGAGCCGAATGTGGGCGTGGTTGCCGTACCCGATCCGCGCTTGCAACAACTGGCCGATCTCTACGACGGCGCACCGGTGGTCCCGGCGACGGTGACCTTCGTCGACATTGCCGGGCTGGTGCGCGGCGCCTCCAAGGGGGAAGGCTTAGGGAATCAGTTTTTGGCGGCCATTCGAGAGACAGACGCCATCTGCCAGGTGGTGCGTGCCTTCCACGATGACGACGTGGTCCACGTCGACGCCCGGGTCGACCCGGCGGGGGACATCGAGACGGTCAACACCGAGCTCATTCTGGCTGATCTGCAGACCGTGGAACAGCGCCTACCGCGCCTGGCCCGCGAGGCAAAGGGCGACGCGTCCCTCCGGCCGACCGTCGAAGCAGTGTCCGCTGCCGAACGCATCCTTGGTGCCGGCCGCACCGTCGCCGAGGCGGCGGCGAAGAACGAAGTCGACCTGGCACTGTTGCGCGACCTGCATCTGCTGACGGCCAAGCCCTTCATTTACGTGTTCAATGTCGACGAGGGTGCCTTGGGCGATGCCGACCTGGCGACTCGCCTCGCGGACAGCGTCCGGCCCGCTCGGGCCATCGTCCTGTGCGCGCAGATCGAAGCGGAGGTGGCCGGCCTCGACGCCGCCGACGCCGCCGAGCTGTTGCGCAGTTACGGGCAGGAGGAGTCGGGGCTCGAGCAATTGGTCCACGTGGGATTCGCCACGCTCGGCTTGCAGACCTATCTGACGGCCGGACCAAAGGAAGCGCGGGCGTGGACCATCCACATCGGTGACACCGCGCCCAAGGCGGCCGGCGTGATCCACACCGACTTCGAGCGCGGCTTCATCAAGGCCGAGGTCATCAGCTTCGATGAACTGATGGATGCCGGCTCGGTGGCCGCAGCGCGTACCGCCGGTCGCTCCCGCATGGAGGGCAAGGACTACGTGATGCGCGACGGCGACGTGGTGGAGTTCCGCTTCAACACCTGAAGTTCTCAGATCGCCGTGGATTCGCCGACTCCTTGTGCTCGCGTCACGAATCAGCCGTTTGCGTTCCCGTTCGGGTTGCCGTTGGCGTTCGCAGGGGTGACGCTGAAGGCGGTCGTGATCTGCTTCCCCTGTGCATTGAGCACGTACCACAGGCCACCGTCCTGATCGATGGCCTGGCCCATGACGACGCCGGGGGAGACGTCGCCGTTGTAGAGGTAGAGCGGGTGACCGCCGTAGGAGAGCTGGGTCGACCCATCGGGGCGGTGCAGCGTCGCGACGAGAGAGAGATCGACGCCCTTGCCGACACGCACGGCGCCGTTCTTGATGAGCGGGGGCCACTGGAACACGCAGCCGTCGTTGAGGCAGGCGCTGTGCGTGGGCGTGTCGGGCACGAAGTCGTAGAGGGTCTGGCCGCCCCCCGTGGCGAGGATGGGCCCGACCGGCGAGTGCTGCAGCGTGAGGGTGAGCGAGCTGTCCGTGGTGGGCGGGGACGAGAGCGTCGTGACGCCGGCGCCGCCGCAGGCGCTGAGCAGCAGGGCGAATCCGGCGAGGGCTGCCGGGACGACCAGAGCGGTGCGGCGCAGCGAACCCCCCATCAGGGGCTCGGTGTCGGGATGGTGGTCCCGAGCAGCCAGCCGAGAGAGGCCAGGGCGTCGGCCGTGGTCCAGTTGGGTGCCTGCGGGTTGTCCAGGTCGTGCAGGCCCCCGTCGTCGAGGAGGCCGCGTAGCTTGGCGTCGAGCGCGCCCTTCTCGTTGGGCGCCGAGGCGTCGACGAAGCGCTCGCGGCCGGCGGGGCTGACGAGGATGTAGCCGTCGGTGTGGTCGACGTCGTAGGTGAGCGGCTGGCCCGTCCACCAGTCCGTCTTAGGTGGTTGCTCCTCGGGCACGATCTGGTACGCCACCCCGAACGGCTTCCAGAAGGCGGCGATGTTGGCCGGCGTGCCCGTCCAGAGATCCCAGTCGGCTCCGAACTCCTTCTGGTAGGCGGCGAGGCGCGCCACGGTGTCGCGGCCCGGGTCGACCGTCGCCTCGACGAAGACCACGCGGTGGGCCAGCCCGGCGGCGCGCAGGTCGCTCTGCAGTGCGATGAAGGCGCCGGTGACCAAGGGGCACTCGTCCTGGCACAGGGACAGGAACGGGGCCAGGACCACGACCTTGCCCCGTAGGCCGGCCAATGACACGGCCTGACCCTGCTGGTTCACCAGGGGCACGCTCTGGGGCGTGGGGCGGTCGAGGATCAAGCCCTGGCTCGGCGGGGGTGCGGCGGGCGCCGACGAGCCGCAGGCAGCCAACAGCACGCCGAGGGCCAGGGCCACGGCGAGGACGGTGAAAGGGGCTCGGCGGGGAGCGGAGCGGGTCAGGCGTCGTCCTCCCCGGGGGGCAGGAAGGTGAAGGGGAGGTCGGCCAGCGCGATAAGCCTCGAGGCGATCCAGCGGGTCAGGTCGTCGAACACCGGCACGAGCAGCGACGGCTCCTCCAGCTGCTGCTCGCTGAAGCGCATCGAGCCCTCGTAGGTGGCCTCGGCGGCCCAGCGCAGCCCGCCCTCCACCTCGTCCGTCTCGGTGCGGACCTGCTCAATGGTGGTGGCGGTGCGGACCAGGTCGGCCGGATCGCCCAGGGGGCCGGTGGCGGGCAGTGCCGTCATGACCTTCTCGGTGTCGGGCGCCTCGGCCATGCGCTGGACGCGGAGGGCGACCTCAATCACGACCTCGGGCAACTCGTCGGGCGGCTCGCCGATCGACCAGCTGCGGTAAGAGGTCTGGCTCCAGGTGGGCCAGTCGACCGACACGTCGGCCCGCACCCGGGGCGGCTGCTCCTCACCGGGCAGGCTGTAGGAAGTCTCCCAGGAGACGTCGCCCAGGAAGACGTCGACCTGAAAACGCTCCTCGACCGCCTGGCGCTGCAGGAGCGCCCGGTCGAAAGAGGAGCGGATCGTGCCGATGAGGTCGACGAGGAGATGATCGAGCACGCCGCACGAGGATAGGCCCGCCACGGCGAGCCCCGGCTTCGCCCACCGGGGTCGGCGCTCGGCCCGGTGACGGCTGTTACCGTCGGCCGCATGGCTGAGGCGTCGGTGTGGCTCGAGCGCAGGGTGATCGCCTACGCGCATCAGGGCGGGGCCTGGGAGGCGCCGTCGTCGACCCTGCACGCCATTGACCACGCGCTGGAAGCGGGCGCGACGGGGGTCGAGCTCGACGTGCACGCCACGGCGGACGGCGAGCTGGTGGTCTGCCACGACGCCACGGTCGACCGCACCACCGCGGGGCAGGGCACCATCGCCTCCTTCACGCTGGCACAGCTGCGGGAGATGGACTTCTCGTACTGGTGGATCCCCGGGGCCGACGTCACGCCGGGGCGGCCCGACGCCGACTACCCGTTCCGCGGCCGGGCGCCGGGGGACCGGTCCTTCGGCATCGCCACGTTGCGCGAGGTCCTCGAGCGCTTCCCCGATATTGTCCTGAACCTCGACATCAAGCAGACGGCTCCCGTGGTGGCCCCCTACGAGGAGTCCCTGGCCCGCCTCCTGGCAGAGTTCGGCCGTCGGGACGACGTGATCGTGGCGTCGTTCCTCGACCCGGCGACCGACGCCTTCCGGGCGTTCGCCCCGACCGTGCCGACCTCGGCCGGCACCATGGCCACGGCCGAAGCCTGGCAGGCGGTCCAGGCCGGCGAGGATCTCCCCGAGACCCCGGCGGTCGCCTTTCAGGTGCCCGAGCGCCAGGGGGACCTGGTGGTGGTCGACGAGGCCTTCGTGGCCGCCGCCCACCGGGCCGGCAAGGCGGTCCACGTGTGGACGGTCAACGATGTCGAATCGATGGGGCGCCTGCTCGGCCTCGGGGTCGACGGCATCATTTCGGACGTGCCCACCACGCTGTGCGGCGTGCTGGGCTCCGCGGGGGCTGCCTGGAACGGCAAGTGAGGCCTCGGGGTCAGACCCGGGCCGTCAGGACGAGGTCAGCCGCGGCCGCAGTTCGGCTTCTTGCCGTGGTTGGCCTTCTTTTTCTTCCTGAGCTTGCGCTTGACCGTTCGCTTCGACATGAGGCGGAGAGCTTAGACGGAATCGCGGCAGGTCGTCCGGTAGCCTCGGTCGGATGCGGTCCGGATGGCTGCTGCGGGACGGCGATGTCGTGTGCGCGCTCGAGTTGGCCGACTCTCCGGCCGAGCGTGGCGCGCTCCGGGGGCGCTCGGGCTGCGAGGGCGCCTTGCACGTGGACGGGGTCCGCACCATCCATACCGCGGGCATGACGTTCCCCATCGACGTGGCCTTCCTCTCGCCCGACCTCACTGTCGTCCGGGTGGCCCGGCTCAAGCCTTGGCGGGTGGCCATGGGCGGGCGGAGCGCCCGCAGCGCCGTGCAGACCGAGGCCGGAGCGCTGGAGCGCTGGGGCGTGCGTGTGGGTGATCAGCTCGAGATGCGGGAGGTCCCGAACGGTGCAGCGGGCAGCATGTCGTGAGCGCCGAGCGGCGCGGCCGGCTCGTCCTGGTGGCGACGCCGATCGGGAACCTGGGTGATCTCTCGCCCCGGGCGCACGAGGTGCTGGCGACGGCGGACCTGATCTGCTGTGAGGACACGCGCCGCACCCGCGCCCTCCTCTCGGCCAGCGGGATCTCGGCCAAGGGGGCGCAGGGCGACCGGCTGCTGTCCCTGCACGGCCACAACGAAGCGGACCGCCTCGACCGCGTGGCCGCGGCGGTGGCCGGGGGTGCGGTGGTGGCGGTCGTCAGCGACGCCGGCACGCCGGGCGTCTCGGATCCGGGGGCGTGGCTGGCGGCGCAGCTCGCCGCCGCGGGCGAGACCGTGAGCACCGTGCCCGGCCCCTCGTCGGTCCTGGGCGCGCTGGTCGTCAGCGGCTTGCCGACCGACCGCTTCTGTGTCGAGGGCTTCCTGCCGCGCAAGGGGCCCGAACGCCGGCGCCGCATCGCTGCGCTCATGGCCGATGCCCGCACCACCGTGCTTCTCGAGGCCCCGAGCCGGGTGGCGGCGACGCTGGCCGAACTGGCGGCCGGCGACGAGACCCGGCCGGTCGCCGTCGTACGCGAGCTGACCAAGCTGCACGAGGAGGTCTGGCGCGGCACGCTGGGCGAGGCGGCGACGGTGTTCGCCGCCCGCGCCGTCCGCGGCGAGGTGGCATTGGTGGTGGGCGGGGCGCCGCCGGCGCCCCCCGCGGGCGAGGACGAGGTCGAGGCCGCGGTGCGCGCCGCGTTGGGCGACGACCCGTCGGCGGGCCCGCGCCAGGTCGCGGCGCTCGTGGCGGCATCACTGGGCGTGCCCCGACGGCGCGCCTACGAAGCAGCGTTGCGCGTGCGGGACGAGCCGGGCTGAGGCGAGGACTCGTCCGGCTCCGGCCGAGGGCACCGGTACGCTACCGGCGGTGCCCCCCTACTACCTGACGACCCCGATCTACTACGTCAACGACGCCCCGCACGTGGGCACGGCGTACACGACGGTCAACGCCGACGCCTTCGCCCGCTGGCATCGCCTGCTCGGCGACGACGTCTGGTTCATGACGGGCACCGACGAACACGGAGCAAAAATCGTCGAGGCGGCCGAGGCGAACGGCACCACCCCCAAGGAGTGGACGGACCGCACCTCGGCGCGCTTCGTGGAGGCGTGGCGGAGGCTCGACATCTCCAACGACGACTTCATCCGCACGACCGAGCCGCGGCACTACGAGGTGGTCCAGCAGTTCCTGCAGCGCATTTACGACAACGGGTTCATTGCGTTGGGCTCCTACTCGGGCCTCTACTGCGTCTCCTGCGAGGACTACTACACCGAGGACCAGCTGGTGGACGGCAAGTGCCCCGTCCACGCCCGCGCCGTCGTCGAAATGAAGGAGGACAACTACTTCTTCAAGCTCAGCCAGTTCGAACAGCGCCTCCTGGACTACTACGACAGCCATCCCGACTTCGTCCGGCCGACGTCCAAGCGCAACGAGGCGCTCGGCTTCATCCGCGGGGGACTGCGTGACGTGTCGATCACCCGCACCTCCTTCACCTGGGGCGTGCCGGTGCCCTGGGACAGCGGGCACGTCTTCTACGTGTGGTACGACGCGCTCATCAACTACCTGACGGTGGCCGGCTACGGGGGCGACGAGGCCGTCTTCGCGTCACGGTGGGGTGCCGCGCACCATCTGATCGGCAAGGACATCCTCAAGTTCCACTGCGTCTGGTGGCCCGCCATGTGCATGGCGGCGGGACTGGAGCCGCCGGCCGAGATCTTCGTCCACGGCTACCTGCTGATGGGCGGGCAGAAGCTCGGCAAGACGATGATCGCGTCCGGGCTGGCCGGGGATGGCGAGGCCCCGCTGCACATCACCGACGTGTCGCCCCTGGCCCTGGCCGACGACTTCGGCGTCGACCCGCTGCGCTACCACCTGTTGCGCGAGGTGGCGCTGGGCGGCGACGGCGACTTCTCCTACGAGGGCATCGTGGCGCGCTACAACGCCGACCTGGCGAACAACCTGGGCAATCTCGTCTCCCGGGTCACGACCGTGGTCCACTCCAAGTGCGGCGGGACCGGCCCGGGCTGCAACCCGGCCAGCGTGCTTGCCCCCGTGGCGTCCGGGGTCCTGGCCGCGGCCACGTCGGCCTGGTCCCGTTGGGCGCCGCACGAGGCACTCGAGGAGACGTGGCGCCTCATCGGGGCGGCCAACGCCGAGCTCGAGTCGGCCGAGCCCTGGAAGATGGACCCGGGGCCCGAGGTCGACGCCGTCCTCGGCGACGCGCTCGAGGTCCTGCGGATCGTCGCCATCCTGATCGCACCGGCCATGCCGTCCACCGCAGCCGAGGTGTGGCACCGCATCGGCGTGGCCGGCGACCCCTCGTCGGCCCGGGTGCCCGAGGCAGCCCAGTGGGGCGGCTACGGCGGCGGTGCGGCCGTCGTGAAGGGGGATCCCCTCTTCCCGCGGCGAAAGGCCTGACCTTGGGGGGTTGGTTCGACTCCCACTGCCACGTCCAGGAGGAGTATCTCCCCGACGACGCGGCCGGGGGGGCGGACCTCGAGCAGGTCCTCGCCCGCGCGGCCGAAGCGGGCGTGGAGCGGCTCGTCTGCATCGGGACCGGGGCCGTCACTTCGGCGCAGGCGGTGGCGGTAGCCCGGGTGACGGCCGGTGCCGGGGCGGGCCCACGAGCGTGGGCATCGGTCGGGCTCCACCCGCACGACGCACGCGAAGGGGTCGACGAGGTGGCCGCCCTGTTGACCAGCGAGCTGGCGGCGGAAGACGGCGTCGTGGTGGCGGTCGGGGAGTGCGGACTGGACTACTTCTACGAGCACTCACCGCGGCAGGCGCAGCGAGCCGCCTTCGCTGCACAGATCGCCTTGGCGCACCGGCACGAGCTGGCGCTGGTCATCCACGCCCGCGACGCGTGGCCCGATCTCTTCGACGTGTTGGCCGCCGAAGGCGTGCCCGAACGCACGGTCCTGCACTGCTTCACGGGCGGCCCCGACCAGGTCGAGCAGTGCCTGCGGGCGGGCATGTACGTGTCCTTCAGCGGCATCGTGACCTTCAAGAACGCATCGGATGTCCGGGAGGCCGCGGCGCGCTGCCCCTTCGACCGTCTGCTGGTGGAAACGGACAGCCCGTTCCTCGCGCCGGTGCCCCACAGGGGCCGCACGAACGAGCCGTCGTACCTTCCGTTGGTGGGCGAGGCGATTGCCGCGATAAAGGGTTGCACGCCCGACGAAGTCAGGGAGCGCACGGCTGCCGCCGCCGCCATGGTGTTTTCCACCAAGGGGTAAACCACGCGTTGTTGTGCGTAATACGAGAACCTCGTGACCTGGGTGTTTGACGCTGAATTCGGTGCAAAACCCTAGCTGAGCAGGGAGTTCATCTAAATGTCGCGGAACGCAGGGTCCGTGACCTGGGAAAAGAGCGCGCGAAAAGGGTTCCTTCGTTTTCTGGTTTGCGTGGCTCGCCTTTTGTTATCTAAGTTCTCCAGAAACCCCTCGTCACCCGTGTGTCGGCGCGGGTGCACTGTGTCCCCGGAGAAGGGTGGAGCCCTGCGGAACCAGAGCACTGGGGGGAGGCGCCTCGGCGTTGCCGCAGCTATCTGCGGCACGTTGTTCGGCGTGCCTCTCCTGTTGTTGCAAAGCACGTCGACGCACCCGTCGCGGTCGCAGACCGCGGCGGACAGCGTGCACGCCGACCCATCGAAGGCGGCTGCGAAGAAGTCGTCACACTCTGACGGCGTGAACCTGTCGTCGAACCTCGTCGCCTACCAGGCGCCGACCACGACGACGACGGCACCGCCGACCACGACGACGACGACGACGGCGCCGCAGCCGACCACGACAACGACCGAGCCGGCGCCGACCACGACGACGACTGCGCCACCACCGCCGCCGCCGCCACCCACGACGACGACGACGGCACCACCGAGGCCGGCGGCCACGAACAGCGAAGGCGGTGAGGCCACGTGGTACTCCGCCGCCCCGTCGGGTATGTGCGCCAGCCCCACACTGCCCTTTGGCACCGTGCTCACGGTGGTCAACGACGCCACGGGCGCCTCGACGGTCTGCACCGTCGACGACCGTGAGGCGGCCGGCTACCCGAGGGTGGTCGACCTTTCGCCCGCGGGCTTCTCGCAGATCGCCGGTCTCGGCGAGGGAGTGGTGGACGTCACAATCTCCTGGTGACCCTTTCCGGCGCCGACATCGCCCAGTTGCTGTCGGCGCACGGACTGCGGCCCAGCCGTGCCCTCGGACAGAATTTCGTCGCTGACCCCAACACGGTCCGGCGCATCGCCCGCCTCTCGGGCGCCGGGCCCGGCTCCCACGTGCTCGAGATCGGCGCGGGCCTGGGCTCTCTCACCCTGGCCCTGGCCGAGACCGGGGCCTCGGTGGTGGCGGTGGAGACCGATCGTCACCTCTTCCCCGTCCTGCGCAGCGTCGTCGAGGGGGCCGGGGTGGAGGCGGTCCTCGGGGACGCCCTCGAGCTCGACCTGGGGGCGCTGCTGGCCGAGCGCAGCCCCGGCCCGTGGAGCCTGGTGGCCAACCTGCCCTACAACTTGGCCACGCCCCTGGTGCTCATGACGCTCGTCGAAGTGCCCACGGTCGCCCACCTGCTGGTGATGGTGCAGCGCGAGGTGGGTGAGCGCATGGCGGCCGCGGCGGGCGAGGACCCGTACGGCGCCGTCTCGGTGCGCATTGCCTATTTCGCCCGGGCCGAGGTGGTGGGCCGGGTCCCGGCCTCGGTCTTCATCCCGCGCCCGCGAGTCGAGTCGGTGCTCGTGCGGCTGGAGCGCCGACCCGAGCCGGCGGTCGATCCGGCCCTCGTCTCCTACGAACGGCTCAACGCCATCGTCCGGGCCGGCTTTTCCCAGCGACGCAAAATGCTCCGGCGCTCCCTGGCCGGGGTGGTCGACCCGGCCGCCTTCGAGCGGGCCGGCGTGCGGCCCGACGCCCGGGCCGAGGAGCTCGACGTGGCGGCATGGGGCAGGCTGGCGGCCCTGTGACCGATGACCCTGTGACCCAGTGACCGATGAGTCTGTGACCGAGAAGCCTGGGACTGCCACCCCGACGCGCCGGCTTCTGGCCCCGGCCAAGCTGACGGTGTCGCTGCAGGTGACCGGGGTGCGGCCCGATGGCTACCACGAGCTGCTCGCCGAGATGGTCACGCTCAGCCTGGCCGACGAGCTCGAGGTGGACCCCGGAGGGTCGGGGCTGGCCGTGGAGGTCGAGCCGGGGATCCGGGCCGACGGCCTGCCTGGCCCCGGACAGAACCTCATTGAGCGGGCCCTGGCCGCGTGTGAGCGGCGGGCTGGGGTACGCCTGACCAAGCGGATCCCTCTGGGCGGCGGTCTGGGCGGTGGCTCGGCGGACGCCGCGGCCGTGCTGCGCTGGGCCGGCCGTGCCGACCCCGGCCTGGCCGTCCGCCTCGGCGCCGACGTGCCGTTCTGCCTGGTCGGGGGGCGGGCCCGGGTGGAAGGGGTGGGTGAGGTGGTGACCCCGCTGCCCTTCGAGCCCCGCGAGTATCTGCTCGTCCTGCCACCCTTCGGCGTGGAGACAGCCCGTGTCTACCGGGCCTGGGACGAGGACCCCCGGCACGAGGGACCCAATGCGCTCACGGCGGCCGCCCTGGCGGTCGAGCCCCGGCTCGCCGCATGGCGCGACGCGTTGGGGGAGTGGGCCGGACGAGAGCCGGTGCTGGCGGGGAGCGGCTCGACGTGGTTCGTCGAGCGCGGCGCCTCCACCGATGCGGCGTCCGTCGACATCCCTCACCGGCTGCACGTCGGGAACGAGGCGGCTGCGCTGGTGCGGGCCCGCACGGTGCCCGCGGGCTGGGACGGGGACTAGGGGAGGAGCGGGAGCGGGGCGACGAGTGTTACTTGCCGGCCCGGCGCTGCCAACGGGTGGCCTTCAGCATCTTCTTGTGCTTCTTCTTGCGCATGCGCTTCCGGCGCTTTTTGATCAGTGATCCCATGTCTTGCGGCAGGCTAGCGGTCCCGGGGGTCGACTGCCAGGTCGGGCCCCGGCGTCAGGAGGGTGTGATGGGCTTCGAGATCGTCCGGCTCGACCACGTGCAACTGGCCATGCCCCCGGGTCGGGAGGGTGAGGCCGAGGCCTTCTATGCCGGGCTGCTCGGCCTCGTTCGCATCCCGAAGCCCGAGCCGATGGCGGCGCGGGGAGGGTGCTGGTTCGGCACCGGTCCGGTGGCCGTCCACCTGGGTGTGGAGGAGGACTTCCGCCCCGCCCGCAAGGCCCACCCGGCCCTGGTGGTCCGCGATCTGCCGGCCCTGGAGGCGGCGCTGCGGGCCGCTGGAGTAGAGGTGCGCCCGAATCCCGACGCGGCCCCCGGTGCTGGCGCCTACGTCGACGACCCCTTCGGCAATCGGATCGAGCTCGTCGCCGAAGTCTGAGGCCAGAAGGCCTGGACCGTGCGCGCCGGGGCGGGGGCCCGCTCAGTGAGAGGAAGGCGACGGAGGGATGAGGTGCGGGGGAAGTGGGAGGCGCCGGCAGGGACGGCGGCGGACCGTCCCCACCGGCGGAACCGGCGCCGGGAGGGGTACTCCACGCCTTGGCGAGAGCGGGACTTCGCGCCGCCGGGGGATGCTCGAACCAGTGTGCTCCCGGCACCTTGGTGGCAGATGGGCACACCCTAAGACGGGCCGAAGAAAGACGCTCAGAGCACCCTTTCCGGCCCGGGGGAGGACCTCAGGAAGACCCGGACGTCGGCGTGGAGGCCTCGGGCGGCCCGAGTCCCGACTCGTCCGATCCGGGCCTGGCCGGCTCTGACCCGTCCGGTCCGGGCATGGCCGGCTCGGGCACGGTCGGGAGGCGCATCGACATCCGGGCGCCGCCGCGCGGGTCGTTCTCCGCCACAATCGACCCGCCCTCGGCCTTGACGACCTGGGCCACGATGGCCAGGCCCAGGCCGGACCCCGGCAGGCCACGGGCCGCCGACGACCGGTAGAAACGGTCGAAGATGTGGGGCAGGTCCTCTTCGGCGATGCCAGGGCCGTGGTCGCGCACGACCACCAAGCCGTCGCGGCACTCCACCGACACCGCTTCGCCCGGCGGGCTCCACTTCCGGGCGTTGTCGAGCAGGTTGCCCACCGCCCGGCGCAGGCTGTCGTTGCTGGCCACGACCCAGCACGGCGCCCCCTCGAGCTCGAAGTGCACGTCCTCGGCGCGCCCGTGCGTGTTCTGGACGGCGACCTCGTCCTGCACGAGCAGGTCGAGCCGCAGGGTCTCCCGC
This sequence comes from uncultured Acidimicrobiaceae bacterium, assembly GCA_963794875.1. Lineage (GTDB taxonomy): Bacteria > Actinomycetota > Acidimicrobiia > Acidimicrobiales > RAAP-2 > Bog-473. The sequence continues at coordinate 345,839 of CAWCFG010000013.1, read as the reverse complement.
GCCGCCGGCCCGCGGTCACCCCGGGCCAGCTCGGCCAGGTCGCCCACAATGTCGGTCAGCTCCTGCAGCTGCACGAGCACGTCGTCGACCAGCACGGTGCGGTCCTCGGCACTCAGCTCGTCGACCCGGCGAATCACCTCGAGGTTGGTGCGCAGGCTGGTGAGGGGGGTGCGCAGCTCGTGCGAGGCGTCGAGCACCAGCTGGCTCTGCGACCGGCGCGAGGACTCGAGCGCCTCGAGCAGGCGGTTGAACGTCCGGCGGAGGCGGCCCAGCTCGTCGGGCCGGCCCGGCGCCAGCCGACGTGACACGTCTGTGGTCTCGGCGACGTCCTCCACCGTGTCGGTGAGCGAGTTGAGGGGGATCAGCGCGGTACGGGCCACCAGCCACCCGAGCACGACGGCGAGCAGGACGCCGACGAAGGCCACCGCCCCGAGCAGCAACGCCAGCTTCTTCAACTGCGAGTTGACGTTGAGCAGCGTGGCGATCTGCAGCGCGCCGCCTTCCAGGAGGGGCTCCCCGTTGATGGTCGTGCCCGGCGGCAGGTGCTCGACGATCTCGCGCATCTGGTTCCCGTCCACGTTGACGGTGGTGAAGTACGTCGGGGCGAACCCCCCCGCCACCAGCCGGACCAGGCCGGTCACCGGCAGGCCACCCCCGGCGATCACGGTCCCGCTGGTGTCGATGATCTGGCCCAGGGTGGCGGTGGTCGCGCCGATCTCCTCGCCGGCCAGGAACCGTTGCGCCGCCGTGTTGAGGGAGCTGTCGGCCGCGTCCAACAGGGTGTGACGGGCCACCAGGAAGGAGCCGAGCGAGGCCGCGAGCACCGCGACCACGACGGCGACGGTCGTCGCCAGCACGAGCCGGGTGCGGAAGGTCACGAGTCCCGCAATACGTAGCCGACGCCGCGCACCGTCTGGATGCAGCGCGGCTCGCCTCCCTCCTCCAGCTTGCGACGCAGGTACCCGACGTAGACGGCGAGCGAGTTGGTCCCCGAGTCGAAGTCGAAGCCCCAGACCCGGTTGAGGAGTACCTCGCGGGTGAGGACCTGGCGCGGGTGGCGCAGGAACAGCTCGAGAAGGTCGAACTCAATGCGCGTGAGCGTGAAGGCGCGCTCGCCCCGTTGTCCCTCGCGCGTGGAGAGGTCGAGGGTCAGGTCACCCACGCGCAAGAGGCCGCCCTCGCCCTCGAAGCGGCGTCGCAACAGGGCACGCAGGCGGGCCAGCAGCTCGGCCAGCGCGTAGGGCTTGACGAGATAGTCGTCGGCCCCCGCATCGAGCCCCTGCACGCGGTCGTCGACGGCATCGCGCGCGGTGAGCATCAGCACCGGGGTGTCGTCGCCGGCGCTGCGCATGCGGCGGCACACGGACAGCCCGTCGAGGTCGGGCAGGCCAAGATCGAGAATGAGCGCGTCGGGGGGAGCCTGGGCCAGGGCCTCGAGCGCCTCACCCCCCGAGGAGACCGTCGCCACGTCGTAGCCCTCGAGACGCAGCGCCCGGTCGATCGACCGGCGGACCGCGGGGTCGTCGTCCACCACCAGAATGCGCACGACCACAGAACCTATCGCCGCGCCTCGGCCGGGCATGGTCCATTCGCGTGCCTAACCTGATGGCGGCGACCGCCACGGTCCGGGGTAGTTCAATCGGCAGAACGTCGGCCTTTGGAGCCGGATGTTGGAGGTTCGAGCCCTCCCCCCGGAGCCCAGTTCGGCGACCGGTGGCCCTGCTCGGCGACCGGTGGCCCTGCTCAGCGACCGGTGGCCCTGTCCCGCTCCGCCAGTTGGGCCAGGTAGTCGTTGTAGGCGGCGAGCTCGGCGTCCTCTTTCTTCTCCTCGGGGGTCTCGGGCACAGGCGCCGCGGCCGCGGCCACCGCGCCCTGTCCGCCGGAATCGGCTGCGGCGGTGTCGCCCGGCGACCCGTCCTGGGCCGCCTCGTGGACGAAGCGCCACCACATGTAGATGGCGTAGGCGGCGAAGAGTGGCCACTCGAAGACGTAGGCCCAACTGAGGCTGTTGCCTCCGAGGGCCCGGCTGACCTGCCAGAGGCACAGCGCCAGGAAGGCCGGCACCACAATCAGGATGACGACGTGGAGCTTGATGGCGCGGCCCGAGAGCCAGACCTTCTTGTCCATCAGCCGTGCCGGTCCATCAGCCGTGCCGGTCCATCAGCCGTGCCGGTCCATCAGCCGTGCCGGTCCATCGTCGTCCGGGAAGAGGAAGTCGGCGAGGATGGCGGCGAGCTCCAGCGGGCGGTCGCCCTGGATGCTGTGCCCGGCTCCCTCCACGCCGATGACGGTGGCGGTGGGTTGGCGGCGCAGGAGCTCGGCGACGTCGTCGTCGTCGACCACCGACCAGGCCAGGCCGCGTACCAGCAAGAGTGGCACCGACGAGCGCGGAGATGGCGTCCCACCAGTCGGCGAACGCAACGCGGCGGGCCGCGTCGTCGGTGTCCGTGTCGGCACGGAAGCGGGCGTAGCGCCAGACCCAGCTCCCGTCCTCGCGCTGGACCGCGTTGTGCAGGATGCCGCGGCGCAGCGACGACTCCGAGCGCCCGGGGTTGTGCTCAATCGTCCGGGCCAGCAGCTCATCGAAGCTGTCGAAGCTCGCCGGGCCGTTGACGAAGTTGGTCACCGGCGCCGCCTTCTCCGCGTTTACGCCCGGCGTGATGTCGACCAGCACGAGGGCGCGCACCAGCTCGGGTGCGGCGGCGGCGAGGGCGATGGAGGAGAGGCCACCGAGCGACATGCCGACGACACCCCGGGCGTCGGGGGCGAGCTCGGCGATGACGGTGGCCAGGTCTTGGCCGTTGGTGCCGGCCGAGATGGCGCCGTCGGGCCCGCCGTCGGAATGACCGTGGCCCGGGAGGTCCACGGCGAGCAGGGGCCGGCCCAGGGCCAGCGCCACCGTGTCCCAGGTGTGGGCGTTCTGAGCGCCGCCGTGCACCAGGACCAGCTCGGGGGGGCCGCTGCCCCAGACCAGGCTCGACACCGCCCGGCCGGGCGAGACCTCGACGTCGACGCGCCGCACCTCGGGTGGCCCGTCGAAGGGGAGGCCGTATTCGGCGGCGTTCTCGTGGAACAGCCCGAACTCGTCGTAGGGCACCAATTCCGGCATGCCCACGAGTGTCCCATACGCACGCTGAGCATTTCGGCGGGCTAAGAATGCCGCGATGCCCGAGCGCCGACTCTCAGCCGTCGTCCTGGCCGCCGGCCAGGGGACCCGGATGCGCTCCGAGCGCCCCAAGCCCCTGCACCTCCTGTGTGGGCGCCCGATGATTCTGCACGTGCTCGACGCCATGGCCGAGGTCGACGTGCGGCGCGTCGTGGTCGTCGTGGGCCACCGCGCCGAGTGGGTCACCAAGACCCTGGTGCAGCACGCGCCGCCGACCATGGAGATCGAGTTCGTCGAGCAGCTGAGCCGCACCGGCACCGGCGACGCGCTGGCCGTGGGGCTGACCGGGCTGCCCGACGATGACGACGAGGTGGAGGACGTGGTGGTCCTGCCGGGGGACACGCCGCTGCTGCGCCCGCAGACCCTGGCCGCATTGGTGCGGGCCCACCGCACCGAGGACGCCGGCGCCACCCTGCTCACCGCGGTGGTCGAGAACCCTCTCGGCTACGGCCGGGTCGTCCACGGCAAGGACGGCCTCGTCACCCGGGTGGTCGAGGAGGCCGACGCCACCGAAGAGGAGAGGGCGATCGACGAGGTCAACACCTCCATCTATTGCTTTCGCCGCAGCGTGCTGGCGCCGACCCTGCGCCGCCTGAGCCCGGCCAACGCCCAGGGCGAGTACTACCTGACCGATGCCATCGGGGTCCTCGAGCAGCGCGGGGTACGCCGTGCGCTCCCTGGTCCTGCCCGACTCCATGGAGGCGGCGGGGGTCAACGACCGGGCCCAGCTGGCCGTGGCCGAGGCCGAGCTGCGCGACCGCATCAACGAGCGCTGGATGCGCCGGGGCGTCACCATGTGGGACCCCGAGCGCACCTACGTCGACGCCGAGGTCCACCTGGAGTCGGACGTCTCGCTGCTGCCGGGGGTCATCCTGCGCGGCACCTGCGTGGTCGGGGCCGGGGCCGAGATCGGGCCCAACAGCGTGCTGACCGACACCACGGTCGGTGACGGCGCAATCGTCGCGGCGAGCGTCTGCACGCTGGCCTCCATCGGCGCCGGGGCGCGCATCGGCCCCTACAGCGTGCTGGAGCCCGGGGCCGAGGTGGCGCCCGGGACAGAGCTGGCGCCGCACTCGGTCGTGGCGGGACCCGAGGCCTGAGCTGACCGAGCCCGAGAGCTGACCGACCCGAGCGGGCTGGAACGGCCCGAGCAGGCTGGAATCGTCCGGAACCGTCCGAAGATGCCCGGAACGGCCCGAAGATGCCCGGAACGGCCCGAACACGGCACACTGCGGCGCACTAGCGTTGTTGGTGTGGAGTTGATTCCCCGGCGTCGCCTCGAGTTGATTTCCGGGCGCGCCCACCCCAATCTGGCCCGTGACATCGCCGCCCACCTCGGCGTCGAATTGGGCGAGGCGAATCTGCGCGAATTCGCCAACGGGGAGATCTACTGCAAGTACGACATCTCCATCCGCGGCTGCGACGTCTTCATCGTGCAGACCCACGCCAGCCCGGTGAACGACTCACTGATGGAGCACCTGATCATGATCGATGCCGCCAAGCGCGGCGTCGGCCAAGCGCATCACCGCCGTCTGCCCCTACTACGGCTACTCGCGCCAGGACCGCAAGTCGACGGGACGCGAGCCCATCACGGCCAAGTTGGTGGCCGACATGCTCTCGGCGGCGGGGGCCGACCGGGTGATCAGTGTCGACCTGCACTCGGGGCAGATCCAGGGCTTCTTCGACACGCCCTTCGATCACCTGGTGGCGACGCCGGTGCTCGAGTCGTACATGCGGGAGAACTTCGGCGACGACGTCGTCGTGGTGGCTCCCGACGCGGGGCGGGTAAAGGTGGCCGAGCGCTACAGCCAGCATCTCGGTTTCGACCTGGCCCTGATCCACAAGACGCGGCCCCGTGGGACCTACAACGAGGTCAAGGCCCGCCACGTGGTCGGTGACGTCGAAGGACGCCATTGCGTCCTGATCGACGACATGATCGACACCGCCGGAACCATCTGCGCCGCTGCCGAGCTGCTGAATGACGCCGGCGCCTCGGACATCTCGGTCATGGCCACCCACGCCGTGCTGTCTGACCCCGCCGTGGACCGGCTGAAGGCGGCGCCCATCTCCAGGGTCGTGGTCACCGACACGCTGCCGGTGGCCGAGGACCGCATCTTCGACAAGCTCGAGGTCCTGTCCGTGGCCAAGATCATCGCCGACGCCATTGACGCCGTCTTCGAGGACACCTCGGTCTCCGAGCTCTTCGGCGGGGACAACCTCGGTCTGAATCACGGCTCGGCGCTGCTTGCGGCGGGCCGGTGGTCCAGTCCGGCCGCGGTGCGGCTACGCTGGGAGGCCGTTCGCCGGAGGCCTCGGGCTGTCCGCGACCCCGCTCTCGCCACCTGAGGAGATCCGCAATGGCCGAAGTCGTACTCGCTGCTGAAATCGGGCGCCCCACCGGCTCGCGCGCCGTGCGCCGCCTGCGGCGTGAAGGCAAGATCCCCGCCGTCATCTACGGCCACGGGACCGACCCCTTGCCGGTCGCCATCGTCGCCCGTGAACTCCGCATCGCCCTCAACAGCGAGGCCGGGGCAAACCAGCTCCTGTCCCTCGACACCGGATCGGGCACGTACCTCGCCCTGGCCCGCGAAATGCAGCGCCACCCGGTGGCCCAGACCGTGACACACGTCGACTTCGTGATCGTCCGCCGTGACGAGGTCATCAGCGCCGACGTGCCGATCGTGCTCGTGGGCGAGGCGCTCGAGGTGCACCACGGCGACGGCCTGGTGGACCAGCAGATGTTCACCTTGGCCATCAACGCGCTGCCGACCGCTATCCCATCTGCCATTGAGGCAGACATCAGCGACCTCATCATCGGCGGGCAGGTGCGCGTCTCCGACCTGGCGCTGCCGACCGGCGTCACCACCGACATCGACCCCGAGAGCGCGGTCGCCATCGGGCAACCGCCGCGGGTCACGGTCGACGAAGAGGGGGCCGAAGGCGAGGCCGGCGAAGAGGGTGCCGAAGGCGGTGGCGCCGAGGCGACCGGGGACGCGTCGGCCGAGGCGGGCAGCGAAGAGAGTTAGGCCCTGCGCCGCCCTTTTGCCCGGTCCGAGCACCGGGGGACTCCGGCGGACCTGCTCGTCGTCGGTCTGGGAAACCCGGGCGCGGAATTCGCCGGGAGTCTGCACAACGCCGGGTCCGACACGGTCGAGGAATTGGCGTCGCGTCATGGTGCGTCACTGCGGGCCGAGAAGGGCGTGCAGGCGCGGGCTGCCGTGGTGACCCTGACCGGCCAGAGGGTGGTGCTGGCCGTCCCGACCACCTACATGAACGACTCGGGATCGGCGGTCCGCTCGTTGGCCACACGCTTCGGGATCGACGAGCCGGCGTCCATCGTGATCGTCCATGACGAGCTCGACCTCCCGCCGGGGACGGTGCGACTGAAAGCGGGAGGCGGCTTGGCCGGTCACAACGGCCTCCGCTCGGTGCAGTCGCATCTCCACACGTCGGACTTCCTCCGCGTGCGTATCGGGGTCGGCAAGCCCCCCACCGCGGCGCAGGGGGCGTCGCACGTGCTGCGCCGACCGCCGAAGGCGGTGCGCGAGCTCCTGGCCGCGTCGGTGCAGGTGGCGGCGGACGCCGTCGAGCGCGTCGCGGCGGACGGGCTCGATGCCGCCATGGCGTGGTGCCACTCGCTGCCGACCTGAACGATGACGACCGACCCTTCGACTCCCGTGCGGGACGCTGACGTGCCCGCTAGCGCTCCTGCCGGCGCGGCCTCCAGTGCGGCCACCGCCGGCAGCCTGGCCGCCGTGCCGCTCCTCCTACGGAGCGACCCCGCGCTGGCGGTGCTCATCGGCGCCGGCGACGGCACGGTCGCCGTCCCCGAAGCGGCGCAGGCGGTCGTGGCGGCGGCGCTGGCTGCCTTCACCGAGCGCAGCCCGTTGCTGGTGGTCACCGCCACAGGATTGGACGCCGAACGGTTGGGCGACGATCTGTCCTGCCTGATCGCACCCGAGAGCAACGAGATCGCGGAGCCCGATGCGGGGCCGGTGGTCGGCGCGCTGGCGGGCCCGGTCACGGTGTTGCCGGCCTGGGAGACGCTGCCGTTCGAGCGCGTGAGCCCCGAGACCGAGACCATGGGCCGACGCCTTGCTGTGCTGCACGCGCTGACCGGGACGCCGGACCCGGACCTCCCGCCGTCGCCCCGGGTCATCGTCGCCCCGGTGCGGGCCATTCTGCAGCGGCTCGGCCCGCTGGGGGACACGGCTCCCGTTGTCATCCGCCCGGGCCAACAGGTGGATGTGGCCGAGCTCCTGCCGACGTTGGTGGCCATGGGCTACCGGCGCGAGCACCAGGTGGAGCACCGCGGGGAGTTCGCGGTGCGCGGTGGCATCGTCGACGTCTTCCCCTCCACGGCGGACGTGCCGGTCCGCATCGACCTGTGGGGCGACGAGGTCGACCGGCTGACCGCGTTCTCCGTCAGTGACCAGCGCTCCTCCCACGACCTGCGCGCCGTGGTGCTCTACGGGTGCCGCGAGCTCGTCGTGACACCGAGTCTGCGCGATGCCGCCGCGGCGCTGGTCACGCGCCGACCCTGGGGCGCATCGGTCTGGGAGCACCTGGCCGAGGGCGGGCAGTTCGACGGCATGGAATCGTGGCTCCCGTTCCTCGACGACACGGTGCGGGTGCTGCCCGACCTGCTGCCGGCCGGGGCGCAGGTGGTGCTGGTCGAGCCGCGTCGGATCCGCGACCGCGGTGTCCAGCTGCTCGACGAGGAGGCCGCGCTGGCCGAGACGTTGGCCGCGACGTGGGGAGCCAAGGAGGGCGAGGAGGAGAGCTTCCCGCGCCTGCACGTGCCCTTCGAGCGCCTGCTCAGTGAGAGCGCGGCCGGTGTCACCGCCATGCCGCCCGTCCCGGAGGGCCCGGACACGGCCGCGCTCACGGTGCGCCGCTTCGATCCGGTGGCGGGAGACCCAGCCCGGCTGGCCAGTGGCATCACGGCCTTGGTGGGCCAGGGCTACGCCGTCACCCTCTGTGCCGCCACGGCGGCGGGGGCCGGGCGGCTCTCCGCTGCTCTGGCTGCCGAGGGCGTGCACGCACCGGTGCTGGCGGCGGCACCGGGCGGCGCGGGGGTCTGTGTGGTGGCGGCGCCGATCACCAGCGGGTTCATCCTGCCCGAGGCGAAGGTGGCGGTCCTGTCCGAGACCGACGTCACGGGGCGACGGGTACCGCACCGACGGGCCCGTCCCCGCGCTCGGGCGGCGGACGGGTTCTTCGACGATCTGGAGTCCGGGAGCTTCGTCGTGCACCGACAACACGGCGTGGCGCGCTTCGAGGGCGTGACGACGAGGACGATGGGGGGAACCACCCGCGACTACCTGATCCTGCAGTACCGGGGCTCGGACCGGCTCTATCTCCCGGTCGAGCAGATCGAGGCCATCACCCCCTACAGCGGCGGCGAGTCCCCGACGCTCTCGAGGATGGGCGGCTCCGACTGGCAGAAGACCCGGGCCAAGGCCCGCGCCGCGGCCAGCGAGGTGGCCGCGGAGTTGGTCGAGCTGTATCGCCGCCGCCTGGCCGTCGAGGGCAGGGCGTTCGGCCCCGACACGCCGTGGCAGACCGAGATGGAGGCGTCGTTCGGGTTCGTGGAGACCGAGGACCAGCTGAAGGCCATCGCCGACGTGAAGGCCGATATGGAGGAGGCCCGGCCGATGGACCGCCTGGTGTGCGGCGACGTGGGCTTCGGCAAGACCGAGGTGGCGGTGCGCGCCGCGTTCAAGGCGGTGCAGGAGGGGACACAGGCCGCCGTACTCGCCCCGACGACGCTGCTGGCCAGCCAGCACGCCCAGACCTTCGCCGACCGCTTCGCGCCCTACCCGGTGCGGGTGGAGCTGCTCAGCCGGTTCCTCTCGCCGGCCCAGCAGCGCCGCGTGGTGCAGGGGCTGGCCGACGGGAGCGTCGACGTCGTCGTCGGCACCCACCGCCTGCTCGCCCAGGACGTGCAGTTCAAGGACCTCGGGATTCTGGTGGTCGACGAAGAACAGCGCTTCGGGGTGACGCACAAGGAGGCGGTGAAGCGCATGGCCGAAGGCGTCGACGTGCTGACCCTGACGGCCAGCCCCATCCCGCGCACATTGGAGATGGCGCTGACCGGCATCCGCGACCTCTCCATGGTCAACACCCCGCCGGCCGACCGCCGACCGATCCTCACCTATGTCGGGGAGCACGATCCGTCGGCCATCAGCGAGGCGTTGCGGCGCGAGATGCTGCGGGAGGGGCAGGCCTTCTACGTGCACAACAGGGTGTCGGACATCGACAGGGTGGCGCGCGACATCCGGGCCATGGTCCCCGAGGCCAGGGTGGCGGTGGCGCACGGTCAGATGGACGAGGGCAGCCTCGAGACCGTCGTGCTCGACTTCTGGGAGCGGCGCTACGACGTGCTGGTCTGCACGACCATCATTGAGTCGGGGATCGACATGCCCTCGGTCAACACGCTCATTGTGGACCGGGCGGATCTGCTGGGGCTGGGCCAGCTGCACCAGATCCGGGGCCGGGTGGGTCGGAGCGGCCAGCGCGCCTACGCCTACCTGTTCCACCCGGCGGACCGGGTCCTCTCCGAGCAGGCGTACGAACGGTTGCGGACCATCGGGGAGCACACCGAGCTGGGTTCCGGTTTCAAGATCGCCATGCGCGACCTCGAGATCCGCGGGGCGGGCAATCTCTTGGGCTCGGACCAGTCCGGGCACATCGCCGCGGTCGGCTACGACCTGTACGTGCAGTTGGTGGCCGAAGCGGTGGCGGAGGCCCGCGGTGAGCCCCGGCCCACTCCGTCCACCGTCTCCATCGACGTGCCGGGCGACGCGCACCTGCCCAAGGACTACGTCGCGGCCGAGGATGCCCGCCTTGAGGCGTACCGCCGCCTGGCTGCCGCGACCTCCATGGCCGACGTGGACGACATCGGCGCCGAGTGGGTGGACCGCTACGGTCCGCTGCCGGTTGCCGCCGACGGTCTCCTGGCTCTGGCCCGGCTCCGGGCCAGCGCCCTGGCGCGCGGCATCAGCGAGATCGTCATGAGCTCGGTGCGGGCGCCGGCCGGCCGGCCGGCGACGGTACGGGTCTCCCCGTTGGCGTTGGCGGCCAGCGCACAGGTGCGGCTGCGTCGCCTCGTCCCAGGGGCGACGTACCGAGAGGACCTGGCCCAGCTGCTGGTTCCGATCACCAACGGCGATTCCGCGTCCGACACCGTGCGCGGCCTGATCGAAGAATTGGTCCCCTTGGCCGATGTGAGTCCCGCCGGGGACACCTTGTAGAGTGCGCGGCGCGTGAAGCGACTTATCGTTCTCCTCATCGTGGTGGCCGGCGGCCTCGCCTGGGCGGCGTTCGCAGTGCCGTCGAATGCGGCCACCGTCAACGGCGCCACTATCAGCCAGCAGGACCTCAACTCGGATGTGAACGCCATCGCCGGCAGCGCGTCCTACCAGTGCTACCTCAACTCCCAGGCGTACCTGTCGTCACAGGGGAGCGAGCAGTTGCCGGCGGTCGTCGGTGCGGGCACAGGACAGGACGTCGGGGACCACCCGACCGCCACCACCGCCTTCACGGCCAACTACCTCGAGACGAAGATCGGGCACCAGCTCGTGCTGCAGTTGGCCGACGAGCGCAACGTGGTGGTGACCCAGGCCGATCTGACGACGGCCCGCGCCAACCTGACCCAACAGATCTCGAGCGTCATGTCGCAGATCCTGCAGACCCAGCAGGGCCAGGACGTGCGCTACGGCTGCAGCCTCACGGGCCAGCCGCTGACGGGGCAGCAGGTCCTGAGCACGCTGCCGGCCTCCTTCGTGGACGAGCAGGTGCAGTTCGTGGCCACAGCCACGGTGCTGCAGGAGGACCTCGCCGGGGTGGGGTCGAGCCAGGCCGACCTGGAGCGCTATTACGCGGCGCACCGGGCCGAGTTCGACACGGCCTGCGTCAGCGCCGCGGTCTTCTCCAGCGAGAGCGCGGCGCAATCCGGTGCGCTCCAGGTCCTCGGCGGCACACCGTTCGCCACCGTGGCGTCGAACACCGCCAGCAGCGGTGGTGGCGACCAGGGCTGCCACGTGCTGACCGAGCTGGCGTCGGCCCTGCCGTCGGACGCCGATCTCAAGAGCCTGGCAACCGGAGCGGTCTCGGCTCCGATCAACGACAATGGCACCTACCTGTTGTTGCAGATCACGTCGCGCACACCCACGCCGTACGGCACGGCGAAAGCCGATGTGGCCAACGCGGTGCAGCAGGCGGGTGCCGCAGCGACGCAGAAGCTGCTCACCTCCGACGAGCGTCGCTCTGCAGTGAGCGTGAACCCGCAGTACGGCGTGTGGGTGCCCGTGAATGCTTCCGTGCTGACGCCACTCTCGCCGGAGCCCACCGACGTGCTCAACGCCGGTGCCAACGAGGGCCGAGTCGCCCCGGCGTCCGTGTCGGGCGCGGCGTCGGGCCCGGCGTCGGGCTCGGGTTCGTCCGTCCCATCTAGCGGCTGAGCATGCCGCGCCGCCCCCACGTCACGGTGGTGGGCCTCGGGCCGGCCGGCACCGAGCTGGTGGGCAGCGCCACGGCCGCGCTTCTGATGGAGGCCAACACGGATGGACGCGCCTTCCTGCGAACGGCGCGTCACCCCGGGGCTGCCGGGTTCGAGGGTCTACCCGCCTTTGACGACCTCTACGAGGCGGCGGCGACGTTCGACGAGGTCTACGAAGGCATCGTCGAGTCCGTTGTCGCCGCGGCACTCCGTGCGGCCCCCGCTGGCGTGGTCTACGCCGTGCCCGGCTCGCCGCTGGTGGCCGAGCGCACGGTCGACCTGCTCCGGGCCGACGGCCGGGTCGATCTGAGGGTCGTGCCCGCACTCTCGTTCTTGGACCTGGCCTGGGCGGCACTCGGTCTCGATCCCCTGGCCGAAGGGGTCCGCCTCGTCGACGCCGGCGCCTTCGACGCCTCAACGGCAGGCGGGGGTGGCCCGTTCCTGGTGGCCCAGTGTTGGTCGCGTCACCTGCTCTCCGAAGTCAAGCTGGCTGCTCCGGACGACGGCCGGGAGCTGCCCCGGCCCGTGCTCCTGCACCACCTCGGGCTCGAGGACGAGGTGGTGCTCGCTGTCGACTGGTGGGAGCTGGACCGGACGGTGGAGCCCGACCACCTCACGTCCTTGTACGTGCCAGCCTTCGCTGCGGGCGCCGGCCGTTCCGCCGGCCACGAGGTGGCCCGCCTCGTGGCCCTCATGGAGACGCTGCGGGCGCGCTGTCCGTGGGACTCGGTCCAGACCCACGCGTCACTGATGCCCCATCTCATTGAGGAGAGCTACGAAGTGTTGGACGCCTTGGGGGCCCTGTCCGATGCCGATGTCGATGCGTACGCGCATCTGCAGGAGGAGTTGGGCGACCTGCTCTTCCAGATCGTCTTCCACTCGTGCCTGGCGGATGAGGCAGAGCAGTTCGATCTGGCCGACGTGGCGCGGGGGATCCACGACAAGCTCGTGCACCGGCATCCCCACGTGTTTGGCGACCTCGATGTCGACAGTGCCGAAGAGGTCGTCACCAATTGGGAGGCGATCAAGAAGAGCGAGAAGGGGCGCCACAGCGTGACGGAAGGCATTCCGGCGGACCTCCCCGCGCTCATGCTCGCGACCAAGCTGGCCCGCAAGGCACGTGCCGTCGGCCTGGAGCCGGACACCACGAGTGCCGAACAGACGGCGCGGACGCTGGCGACGATCGTCCGGCGCGCCGAGGACACCGATCCACAGGCCGACGATCCGCTGGCGGGCGACGGCGGCGACATGCGGGAGGCATTGGGCGAAGTGCTGTTCGCAGTGGCCAATCTGGCCCAGCGGCTCGGCGTGGACGCGGAACAGGCGCTGCGGACCCGGGCACTGTCGTTACGCGCCGACGTTCGGACCGCCGAGGGCGTCCCCGAACACCGGATGGGCAACCGCTAACGTTGTGCCCCGGTGTCCCACCAGGGGCGACACCCAAGGAGAGATGTCGTGAGCACCATTGAGCACGTGATCGGGCGCGAGGTTCTCGATTCCCGCGGCAACCCGACCGTCGAAGCCGAGGTGCTCCTCGATTCCGGTGCACGGGGACGCGCCATCGCGCCCTCTGGCGCATCGACCGGCATTCGTGAAGCGGTGGAGCTCCGCGATGGCGGTGCACGCTTCTCGGGCAAGGGAGTGCTGCAGGCGGTGGCGAACGTCAACGGGGAGATCGCCGATGCAGTGTGCGGGCTCGACGCCCTCGACCAGCGTGCGGTCGACCACACCATGATCGACCTCGACGGCACACCGGACAAGGGCCGGCTCGGCGCCAACGCACTGTTGGCGGTCTCACTGGCGAGCGCCAAGGCCGTCGCAGACGATCTGGATATCCCGCTGTACCGCTCCATCGGGGGAACGAACGCCCACACGCTCCCAGTGCCGATGCTCAACGTGTTGAACGGCGGCGCCCACGCCAACAACTCCATCGATTTCCAGGAATTCATGCTCATGCCCGTCGGTGCGGCCTCCTTCAGCGAGGCGCTGCGTTGGGGCACCGAGACCTACCACGCGTTGCGCACGCTCCTGGCCGAGCGGGGCATGTCGACCGCGGTGGGCGACGAGGGGGGCTTCGCTCCCGACCTACCCCAGAACGAGGATGCGGTCAAGCTGCTGCTCGAGGCAATCGAGCGCTCGGGGCGGGTGCCCGGCGACGAGATCGCTCTGGCGCTCGATCCCGCCACGAGCGAGCTCTGGGACGATGGGGCCTACGTGCTCGCCGGGGAAGGGCGGACCCTCAGCCCGGCGGAGCTGGTCGACTACTGGGTCGAGCTGGTGGACCGCTACCCGATCGTGTCCATCGAAGACGGCATGGCGGAGGAGGACTGGGACGGCTGGGCCGCCTGCACCAAGGCGCTGGGCGGGCGGGTGCAGCTCGTCGGGGACGACATCTTCGTCACCAATACTGAAATCCTGGAACGGGGCATCCGTGAAGGGGTGGCCAACGCGATTCTGGTCAAGCTGAACCAGATCGGCACCCTGACCGAGACGCTCGACACGGTGGCGCTGGCCAACCAGGCCTCGTACGGCACGGTGATCTCGCACCGCTCCGGCGAGACGGAGGACACGACGATCGCCGACCTGGTGGTGGCCGTGAACGCCGGTCAGCTCAAGGCGGGCGCGCCGGCCCGCTCAGACCGCGTGGCGAAGTACAACCAGCTCCTCAGGATTGAGGAAGATCTGGGCGAGTCCGCGGGCTTCCCGGGATTGGCGGCCCTGGCGGGCGTCGGAGGAGGCAGGCATGGCGCGGGATAAGCGCAAGACTCCCCGCCGGGCCCGTGCCACCGAGACCTCCGGGGCGAAAGGCTCCATCGGGCGGACCCGGCTGGCCTTCGTGGGGGCCATCGTGGCCTCGGCCATCGTCCTCTTCGCCTGGTTCCCGGCCGGATCCCTCCTGAGCCAGCGCTCCAACCTGCACGGCACGGAGGCGGAGCTCAATGCGTTGCACGCACAGGACTCGGCGTTGGCGCAGGAGAACAAGAACCTCAGCGACGCCGGCGAGATCGGGCGCATCGCCCGTGAGCAGTACCAGCTGGTGAGCCCTGGGCAGCGGGCCTACGAGGTGCTGCCGGCGTCGGGCGCGACAGCGGCCGGTACGCCGTACGCCGGTGACCCGGGATCGAACGGCCCGGTGACCCCTTCGGCGACGCCGGAGCTCCCGCCGGGTGGCGTCACCACAACGACCACAACGCCGGGAGCGGCACCGGCGGCAACGCAGCCGCAGCAACGTTCGCACGGCTCGTCCACGTCCTCCGGGTCGACGTCGTCGGGGGGCTTCGTCTCGCGCATGGTGCAGTCCCTCGAATTTCTGGCGTTGAGCCCCGGAGAGGACGCCCGGTGGGTGTCGACGGGCGACGATACTGATACGGCGGCCGTTGCGCAGCTCCTCGGCCGAGACCCGGGCGGCGCGTTCACGGTCGTCGTGCGCGGCGACACGGGTCGGCCGGTGGTGATCGCCAACGAGCCCTTCTTGCGCGACGGGACCCCGATGCCGACGCGGTTCTGGCTGGTGGACCCCGAGTTGCGGGTCCTGGTCGGTCGGCTCGAGGCGGCGGGTGGCGTGCGGGCGGCGGGTGAGCAGGTGGACCCCGCATCCTTGGCTGCAGGGCATCGCCGCTATGCCGCCGAACGCGATGCCCTGATTCCCGCCGACTGGACCGGGCCGCGTCCGAGCGGGGGCGTCGGTGGCACGCGTCGGGGCGTGAAGTGCCTGCACGCCCACGTGGCCTGGTGGTTGGCGGGCGGTGACGACGTCGTGGGGGCTTGGGTGGCCGAGAGGTTGGGCCTGACCCGGCAGGAGGCTTGACCACAGACGTTCTGTGATACTCAGCGGCGTGAATGACGGCGGCGCGCTGGCCGCGCTCGATTGTGGGACGAACTCCACCCGCCTGTTCGTCGTGGGGTCGGCGGGCGACGTACGCGCCCGTGAGATGACGATCACCCGCTTAGGCGAGGGTGTCGACGCGACGCATCGGCTCGCGCCCGAGGCAATGGAACGCACCTTCGCCGCGCTCCGCGGTTACCGCTCCATCATGGACCGCGAGGGCGTGGGTCGGGCGCGCCTGGTGGCGACCTCGGCGGTGCGGGACGCCTCGAATGGTCAGGAGTTCCTCCTCCCTGCCGGCGACATCATCGGCGCCCCAGCGGAACTGCTCTCCGGACAGGAGGAGGGCGAGCTGTCGTACGCCGGCGCAACCGCCGGACTCCCTCCGGGGGACGGTCGTGTCGTCGTGCTCGACATTGGAGGCGGGTCCACGGAGATCGTGACCGACGCGCTGCGGAAGAGATCCTGCCCGTGTCACTCGACATGGGGTGTGTCCGACTGACGGAACGCTTTCTTCGCGGTGATCCGCCGACTCCACGTGAGGTCACGGCAGCCGTGAAGGCCATCCATGCTGAATTCGACCGGGCCATCGCGACGATCCCGCTCCTCGCCGACTTGGGCCCGGGCTCGCGTCTCGTTGGGCTCGCAGGCACCGTGTCGACGCTGGCCGGCCTGGAACTGGGCCTGGCGGTCTACGACCGGGACGCGATCCACCATGCCGTGGTGAGCGATCAGGCGGTACGGCGGTGGTGTGATGTCCTGGGCGCCGAGACGCTGATGGAGCGGGCGCGGCGGCCTGGCCTCCCGGCCGGGCGGCGGGACGTCATCTTCGGCGGAGCGTTGGTGTTGCGGGAGGTGATGGACCGTCTGTCGCAGCACGATTGCATCGTCTCCGAATCCGACATCCTGGACGGTCTCATCGAGACCATTCGGCCTCCATTCGGGGAGGAACCGGTCGGCGGCGGTTAGACTCCGAGTGTGTTCCGGGCGGGGATGTCTCCCCGGGCAGCGCGAGGCCGAATGCTCGGCAAGAGAGCGTCATGAGATGGAATTCACATACGACCTGACCGTCGATCCCAATGCGGAGAACAACACGCACGCCTTCGCCCTGGCAATGATCGGCCACAATAAGGCGGTCCTCGAAGTGGGGTGCGCGACCGGGTACTTCACCAAGGTTCTGGTCGAGCAGGGCTGCAAGGTCGTCGGGGTGGAGATCGATCCGGAGGCGGCCAAGCTGGCGGAGCAGTGGGCCGACCGTGTCGTCGTGGGAAACGTCGACGACACCGGCACCTGGGAACAGGTCGACGACGAGCTGTTCGACGTCGTGACGTTCGGTGACGTCCTCGAGCACCTGCAGGATCCCCTGGCCGCCCTGCGCCAGGCAGTGACGAAGCTGAAGCCGACAGGGTTCATCGTCACTTCCGTACCGAACGTGGCGCACGGCGATCTCCGACTCTCCCTGCTGCGAGGTTCCTTCACGTACCGCGAGACGGGTCTGCTGGACCGGACCCACATCCGCTTCTTCACGCTGGAGTCGATCCGCGACCTTCTCTTCGAAGCAGGGCTCGTCGTCGTGGACACGAAACGCGTCATCGTTCCCCTCTTTGCCGCCGAGTTCGGCCTGAAGAGGGACGATTTTCCGGACGCCGTTCTGGACGAGGTCCGTGCCGATTCGGAGTTCGAGACCTACCAAATTCGTCATGAAGTCGGTGCTCGACAACGGATCGCAGGCCGTGAGGGAGCTGGCCGACCGAATCGCCGCCCAGTCGGATCTCCTGAACGAGCTGCAACTTCGGAACAGGAACATGGAGGATCGAGTACGGGACCGGGAGTCGCTTCACGCGGAGCTCATCCGTCAGCAGGAACAGACCCAACGGTTCGCGGATCACATAGAGGACCTCACGCGGCAGGTGCACCAACTGCACAAGGAACTCGGAGAGGTGACAGCCACGGCTGAGGATCGCGTCGCAACTGCTGAGAATCGTGCAGCAATCGCAGAGGAGCTTGCTGCGAACGTGAACACCCTCGAAGCAGCGCTCGAGGAAAGCAGGCGACTCAACAGTGCGATCATGAACTCGAAGTCGTTCCGTCTCACGGCTCCGCTCCGGCGAATGCAGACTGTTCTTCAGGGAAGACGTAGGAGCTGACGCGAGCCGGACACGAGTGAACGGGCGTTCCGATTTCCGCAGAGTTCCCGCCACGCGGTTCGTCCTAACGGATGTGCAAGGCATCAAGTGCTTCGCTCACGCGGCCCCGGAATGCCTCAGCGGAATAAATGTTGCTTCGTTTGAGCACGAGCTCGCTCAACCTCGCCGATCCGTCGGTATCCCCCAGTAAACCGGAGACCGTTTCCGCGCACTCCTCCACGGTCGAGAACACCGTGCTGAGGCCGAGCGATCGGACAACCTCTCGCAGGACCGCCCTGCCCGTAGACCACAGGTATGCAGCCGAAGCTCGCAGCTTCGACCGGCGTGATCCCAAAGTGCTCCAGGGTCTCTGGGAACTCCTCAGGATCCGATCCGAACCCCGCGGCGTGGATCAGCACTGCCGACTGTTCGTAGAGTGCGGCGAGGTCAGTGCGACTTATGTTCGGGAAGAAGCGGGCAATTCAACCCTTTCGCCATGCCCTGCAGTTCGTGAAAGCGCTCTCTGGCCTCGGAACTCGGGTGGATTGAGCCAGCCAATGCCAACTCGATGTCGCCCGGACAGCGCTCCACAATTTCGCGAAATGCTTCAATGACCACGTCCTGACGCTTGTTGTGGCCTCCAGCGAAGAACCGGCCGACGGTGAGGATCATTCTCCGGTCCCCCCACGGCAGCCCCTTCGAGGCGCCTAACCACACGGCCGGGGGAGGGATCACCCGAATCGGCGGACTCTCCAGGCCGTAGTGCCGCACCAGACCGTTGACGTGACGGCGCACGTACTCCGAGTACACCCAGATCTCGTCGTAGTCCCGGAGCCACGTTGCTCGCTTCGCGATTTCGATATCCGGCATCCAGAAGGGGAACTGCAACTGGTAGACGTTTCGATGCCCGAATGCCTTGATCGGGGGGATGATCGAGTTGCCGAGCACGACAGCGAACCGGCATCGCACAGGATCGAGCTCGTCGTAGGGCAATGGAGTCCCCACGACGTGCTCAAAGCCGAATGTGGCCGCCATCTGGCGCATCCGTATCGCGCTGTATCGATAGGGCGTACTGAAGATGACGTTCTCGACGCCGACCCGCTCCGAGAGGTGCGCCGCGAGTTCGAACATCACGCGCTCACCGCCGCCAGGCACGAGGGGATAGGGGGAGTACAGCACGAACTGCGGGAGGGAGGTGTTTGAGGGATCCAAGAGAAGGTCAAGGTCTGAGCCGCTGAATTCCTCCCGCTCGGGGAGAACGTCGGATTCAAGGTCGGCCAGATGGCGCGTTTGGCGCGCCTCGAGCCAGCCCCCCCACTTCTCGGCGAACCTGGCTCGATTGATCTCCGAGATGCTCTGCAGCTGGAGGGTTCTATCCGATGTCGTTTTGCTCTCAATGTGGACGACACGAGCGGCGGGGTTCACCACGACCTTGCCGCAATGTGTCCAAAGCTTCAAGCAGAGATCGACGTCCTCGTAGTACGCCGGTTCCCACTCGAAACCGAAGCCACCGACCTTGAGAAAGTCAGATCGCCGCATCATCAGACAGGCGGCCGAGCAGAAGTCGACGGTGCAGGGGGTGTCGAAATGGTCCGGCCCCCAAACGCTGCCCTTTCCCACCTGCACAACGTCCCCCGTCGGCAAGGCGATGCTTCCGACCTCTTGAATCCGCCCGTCCGGGTAGAGAAACATCGGGCCAACAGCAGCCACGGTGGGGTCATCCCGCATGGTGTCTGCCAGGGCCTCGATCCATCCCGGCTCGACGAACGCGTCATTATTGAGGAAAACGATGTAGTCGCCCTGTGCGAACCCCGCGCCGATGTTGTTCCCCTCGCTGAAGAAGCGGTTTACGCCGACCTCGACCAGGATGAAGTCGTTGCGGCGATGACGGGCGCGGAGAATCGCAAGCTCTTCAAGGGTAGAGCCGTTGTCGACGACAATGATCTCCCGGATCAGTGGGCTCCGTGCCCGCTCCAGTGCAGTAAGGCAATCGAGAGTCGTGTCTGCATGGTTGTAGTTGAGGATGATGACCGAGACGTTCCGGTCGAATTGATCAGGCGATGCAGCCAAGTGGACGTCCGAACTAGCGATCGGACTCAGGCGGTCGCCGCTGCTTCAGGAGTCTGGAGAGGAGACGGACTGGGCGGGTCAGTCTCCACGAATTCGAGGCATAGATGTCATCGATGACGCTCTCCGCGGTGGCCGCCTTTTCCGCGTAGGCCAAGACACGCTCCTCCTCTTGCTGACGGAGAACTTCTTTTTCCGCCAATTCGGCAGTGAAGCGGGCGGCGGATGTCGAGATCTTCGCCGAAAGTACGTCGACGCGGTCCAGAAACTCCTTCACCAGTTGCTGACGCTCGACTCTGGCCCGCTCAGTCTCGAGCGCCAGCTTCTCGCGGGCGTCGGCTACGTCGAGCGAGAGGCGCTGGGTGAGCTCTCGGTAGGCCTCCAGCGCCGCCGAAAACCCCTCGCGCTCGACGCGTTGGCGTTCAACCAGACCTGTGACGATGGCCCGGAGGGCCAATGGTGAAATGGTCTCGTCATTGAGCTGCTCCATGGTGGCCAGAGGCTCCGACAAGACTGCAACCAGGCTTCTCACCGCGGAAGGCTCAAACTCGAGGATCTGCTGGAAGTCCGAGACCTCGCGCAGCCCGTCCTCCTCCGCAGTCGAAGGGCTGAGCTCATTCGCCTTTGGGTCTGGTCCACCAAAGGCTTGGACTGGAGGGCTCATGGGATCACTCGAAAGGTGGGATGCACTCTGACCTGGTTTTCTAGAAATTTCTGAACACCATTGCAAGGGGCGGAGGCGGAGCGGAAGCTGACGCTCAACAGCGTTGTCAGCTTAGCCTCAAGGGGGCGGGAGCCCTGGTGGTTTCTTTCCTGTGGTCACGATTCGGATGGCGGTTCCGCGCCGTTTCCAACGGACACACCCGGAAACCCGGACAAGCCCGGACCGCCAGACCGGCCACGGATCGCCGGCCGGTCACCGCCGTATCGGGGCGTCACAGCTTGCCCGGATGCATCGAAAGACTGAGTGGAGGCCTCGGCACCATCCAAGTCATCCTGACCGTAGAACCGTGGAGTCGTGGTCAGGCGGAACCGGTGCGATTCGGGTCCGGAGTTGTGGCGAGACCCAGCGAGGAGGGCGTCCCGGCGCGTTGCATCGCTCCGTTGCCGGCTCTCCGCAGAGGGGAACTCGCAGTATCCTGACGGCCCGTGAGGACTGCTTCCGGCGCGTCTCTCGACGAGGACCTCGAGAGCGGCCTGCGCTCCTCGGGGACCGGTGACGGTGCCGGCACCGAGCAGGTACCTCCTTCCCGCCGAGACCGCCGCGTCCGGAAGATGGAAGACCGTCATCGGCCCCATGCAAGCGACCGCTGGTGGTTCACGGTCTTGGTCGCAATGGCCTATGTGGGTGTTTCTCTCCTGGCCAATTACGACGTGTGGCTGCACGGGGTCTCACACACCGTTCAAGCGGGCGGCGGCGACGTTTCAGAACAGATCTGGTTCTTGGCCCAGACACCCTGGGCGATCGTCCACGGCCACAATCCCTTCTTCAACACCTTCCTGAACGCGCCGAGCGGCATCAACCTCATGGACAACACGACCATGCCCCTGCTGGGCATACTGGGCGCACCGATCACCTTCCTGTGGGGCCCGATCGCGACGTGGAACGTCCTGCTGAACCTCGCGCTTGCCAGTTCGGCGCTGACCTTTTACCTCATGGCACGGCGGTTCGTTCGGTGGCGGCCAGCCGCATTCGTGGCCGGACTCCTCTACGGATTCTCGCCCTTTGTCGCTTCGGAAGGCGTGGGACACCTCTTTCTCGTCGTCGGTGCTCTCCCGCCCCTTGTGATCCTGTTCTTGGATCGGTTCTTCCGGACAAAGTCGGATCCCCCCTGGTTGACGGGCCTGATCGTCGGAGGATGCTTCGTCGCCGAGTTCTACATATCGTCCGAGGTCTTCGTCTCCATGGTCGTCATGACCGTAATTGCGGCCGCAGTCGCAGCTGCGTGGTGGGCCTTCCGTCGGCCACGCGTCGAGGTCTCGAGCCTTGCAAAGATGGCCGGCTGCACGCTCGCGGTGATTGCCGTGGGCAGTGGTTTCGGCGCCTGGTTGGCACTCACGGGTCCCCAGCATGTCCACGGGCCCGAGCAGCCTGCGGTTGCCATCGCCGGCATCTCCAACGACCCGGTCGGCTTCGTCGTCCCGACGCTGTTCGAGCACTTCACGTTTGGCCATGCAGCGCTCGGAGACTCCTTGGTGGCCCAACGAGACGCCAACTGGAATCTCGTCGAAGGCGCACCGTGGGAGAACGGCTCGTATGTGGGTGCGCCGCTCCTGGTCATCTTGATCGGCGGGACGATCGTGCTGTGGCGTCGACGGTTCGTCCGGTTCATTGCAACGATGGCGGTCGCTGCGATGGTCCTGTCACTGGGCACCAAGCTCCACGTGGACGGCCACCTGACCGGAGTTCCTCTGCCCTTCACGGTTTTGGCGCATCTTCCGCTTCTCGAGAGCAGTATCGCATCACGTTACGTCGCGTTCTTTTGGCTCTTTGCCGCGCTCCTGTTGGCGCTGATCATCGATGGCACCTACCGGTACGCCGTGGCATGGGACAGACCGGGCGACCGTGTCCGCGCCACGTTGCTCACGGGGGTGCTCGCCGCCTTCGTGCTCGTCCCTTTGATACCTGCGTGGCCGTATGGATCCGGTCCGGCTTCCGTGCCGACCTGGTTCACGACAAGTGCCCGGTCGATCCCGAACGGCACGACAGTCGTGGTGTACCCCTTCGCTGGCCCGGTCGACACGTCAGCCATGTTGTGGCAGGCCATGGCGGACATGACCTTCCGGATGCCCGGAGGATATGCCATCTTCCCGACAGCACAGGGAACGGCGACGTTCGACAGCAGCCCGTCTCTTACCGCGATGGTGCTCGGAGAATGTGCGGGCGGAGGCGACCCGCAACCCCCGCGGTCTGCCATCCGCTCGGACCTCCGCGCCTGGAACGTGTCTTTGGTCGTCGTCCCCAGCTCGGCGCCGGGTGCGGCCTGTGCGACTCGGTTGTTCGAGAGCGCCTTGGGCTCGTCAAGGACCAGCGGGGGAGTGCGGATTTGGTCCGGCCCCGTTCGAGACGGCCGGAGCTGAGCCCGTTCGGTCGATCGCCCGTGTCGCTGCCCAGGGCGTTCGACGCGGATCGAAGTTACAGGTCAATCGCTAGAGGCTGCTCCCAGAATCGGGCGGTGGCCAGACATCGTCCGGAAAGATGCCGTCGCGGGCGTTGTTGGGCTCGGTTGTCTTTCTGGCAACGAGGACGATCCCGTCGTTGCCAACGATGCCATGGAAGGGCGAGTACAGCCGACACAATCTCGCCTCGAATCCCACGTCCTCCAACTGGCAGAGGAGCTCGGGGGCGAACACCGTGAAGACGAGCACACCTTCAGGCCGCAGCGGATCACCGTGATACCAGGGCCGCCGGAGATGCTCGGTTTCTCCGTCCTCTTGCATGATGGCCCGCTGTTCGTTCTTGAACCTGTGTTGGTAGAAGGGGGCTGTGAAGATGTGACACCCGCCGGGCTTCAGGATCCTGTAGGTCTCCCGCAGGGCCTTGTTCACCCACGGAACGTGCTCCATCACGTCGCTGGACAGAATGAAGTCCAACGAGTTGTCCCCGAAGTGTGTCGCCTGAATATCGGCGTGCAAGACGCCGTCCCTGGTATCGCCGCTCGCGAGAGACGGATCGAGGTACTCGGTCGAAATGCAATTCTGTCCAAGGCGCTTCGTCAGCGCTTCCTGCAGGGCCATGGTGGTCTCTGCGATCCACACAACAGTTCTCGGAGGAATGTCATCTATTTTGGCGAGTTTCGATACAGAGGCTCCGTTGGACAGGCAGGACAGGAGGACAGCCGCGATCTGCCGTTGGCGATTCGAACTTCCGCACCTTCGGCAGTTCACCGTTTCTCTGAAATTCGGGTCGGTCACATCGAAGACAGTGAAGTGTCCGCAGATGTTGCAATGTCCGGGGAGGCGCCCAGTCCGGAGTGCCAGCCTGTCGACGAGGTGTTCGGTCGGGTTCACCGGCCAGAGGTCTCGGATCACGGGTGCAGATTCGGGATCACACCAGCTGATGACGGAATGCCAATCCGGGCCGTCACGTGGCGCGCCTCGGCTTCGTGGGCCTGGTCAATCCAACCTCGCAATCTCTGAATGGGCCACAGGCTATTCGCTCCGTGGCGAGAGTCTGGGCTTTGCTCGGTCGATACCTGGGTTCTCATTTTCAGGCAGTTCATACTGCGTCCAGGAGTTCCCTCACTTGACCGATGAGGGCGCCGGTATCCCCGTACCGGTCATCGGCATACCGCCGCCCGGCGACCGACGCCGCTGCCCTTCGCGATGAGTTCTGCAGGTATCGGACCGCTGAAAGCAGCTCGTCCGGGTCGCCGAAGATCGCGCCCTCCCCCGGCCAGCGCATGCACCTCGGCCGGACCTGAACGTTCCGGGACGATGATTGGGGTCCCGAATCGGAGTGCCTCAATGCACTCCCGGGCGATCGTCGCGCCTGGGGCCAGGTCAACACAGACGTTGGCGTGTGCAATCAGCCTCCAGAGGTCCATGCGGGTGTCAACGGAGACGCTCCCGCGTAGGGCCCGGCCCTTCCAGGCTGACGCGACCGCATCCTCGACGACCACGACGTCCGCCTCGGTGAAGGCGGAGCTGAGCCAAGCCGCAGCCGGTGGCGGCTCAGCCTGGCGACCCGCACGGCACCCGAGCACCAGCAGGTAGTCCGTGAAGCCCAAGCCGTGGTGCCGGTGCCGCTCCGCGAGGCGGTTCACCGGCACGTGCACGGAGATCGGATGCTCGGGGTCTACCAGCTCGACTCGCCGCCACTTGGGTTGAGGGGATCCGTCGGTGGCCGAGAGGAACAACACGGAGGTCGTGCGGGTTCGGGCCAGAAGAGCGGCGATCTCGGAGGTCAACTCGTCCACGATGACCGGCTTGTCGTGTGGCAGGGCCTCGGGCCACCGCAGCGCGCCCTCGAACCCGAGTCCCTGGAGATCGAAAGCTCCGTCCGCACCGAGTTGCGCCGAGTCACCCGGGACCCCAATGGCGACTGGCCCGCAGCGACTGGCCGCACCGGCCAGTGACCTGGTCGCGAAACCCAGCTCACTGCGGGGTTCGAGCCAATGTCCACTGACGACGACAGCCACCGGTTGGTTCACGACCCCGGGTCCCTCGACGCGTCCAGGCTGCGCCGCAAGTGCGCCACCTCCGCCCGTAGCTCTGTGATCTCCTGACCGAACGTTGCGGCCAAATCAGCCGTCAGCACCTCCTGTGTTGTGATTCGGTCAACCAGAATGTCGCAGTGGGCCGCTGTTGCATCGGTCGCACTCGCCAGGGCCAGGAGGAGCCGACGATCCGATCGGCCGGTGATCCTCGCGGCCCAGCCGCGGAGTGTCCGCTTGGTTCGGATCTGCCTGTCTGACCAGACGCGTCGAAACAGCATCACTGGCGCGCTCGCGCCGATGTGTTCGACCGGTGGCGGTGCATCTGCGGGTTGGCGCAGCATGCGAGGAGCGGGTTCCGGGTGACCGGCTACTGCATCGTGAGCGTCGCGTACCATCGGTTCCAGTCATCCTTCTCTCCCGCGCCGGCCAGCCTGCACGACGGGTCAGCGCGGGTGAGGTGTGCGTTGAAGTAGCGGTCTCCATTGGCAATGTAGCCCTTCCATCGATCGATGAACTGCACGACGTCGCCGACGCCGCCTGCCGTGCCCCGGCTCGGCGACTCATGATGAATCAGCTCGGCCGCTGGCTCGTAAATCGTTCGGAAGCCCTTCGTCGCGGCGCGGAGGCAGTAGTCGACGTCGTTGAGATCGACCCCGAGTGCCTCGTCGAAGCCATTGAGGAGTTCGAAGACGTCGCGCCGGGTCGCGAGACAGGCGCCGGTCACGGCCGAGCACTCGCGGGCGTTGACCGCCATGTGCAAATAGCCGGGATCATCCTCAGCCAGGCCGCCGAGGACGTGCCCAGCGGCCCCCGTCAGCCCCACAACGAGGCCGCAATGCTGGAGTCGGCCGTCGGGATACAGCAGGCGGGCCCCGGCGGCAGCGACGTCGGGCCGGAGGGCCTGGGCGCACAGCGCGGACAACCATCCGCTCCGGTGCGCCTCGATGTCGTTGTTGAGGAAGAGGAGGACGTCGCCGCTTGCGTCCCGTGCCCCCGCGTTGTTGAGTGCTGCCCAATTGAAGGGTTGTGGATCAGTCAGCACGCGGACGGCGGGGCTCTCGGCCAGACGCTCGACGAGTGAGAGCGTCTCGGGGTCCGTGGAGCCGTTGTCGATGAGCACGAGTTCAACGTCGGTGTGTGCGGCGGTCGTCGCGATGACGGAGTCGACGCAAGTGCGGAGAAGGCGCGGCTCGTCGCGGAAGGGGATCACGATGCTCACCGAGACGTCCGTGGGAGCTGGACGCACAAGCCGAAAGCCCCCGCGAGTGGAGCTGGCCACGACGGTCATGCCGTCGTCGCGGCGGCTCAGTGCCTCTTCAATGTGGCGGACGGACGCCGAGCTTCTGGTGTCGGCATTTCCGGTCGCGCGGTGGCAGAGCACCTCGGGGATGTGGACCACTGCGTCAGCGGCTTCAGTGGCCGCGAGAGCGCATTCGTGCTCAAGAGACAATGCGTCGGGGGCAACCAGGCGAGGCAGGTGGTCGGCCACGACCGCCCCGATGGCGAGGGGCCGGCCGATGTACGCACTCGAAAGGAGGAACTCGGGCGAAAACCCGGGCTTGAGCCGCGGCGCCCCCCAGGCGCCATCGGCCTGTTCCTCGTCCTCATCCGCATAGACCACGCTCGTCGGGGTGAGCGCGGCGCTGAGCAGAGCGACCGCGTCGGGCGCCCAGACGTCGCCCGGAAAGAGCAAGGCTCGAGGCAGTCCCTGGCCGGCCTCGAGCCCGATCCCGAGGAGTTCGCACTCGCCGCCGGCTCCGCCGGCACCCAGGACCCGGACCCGGCGGCGGTTGCGCAGCGCCGTGCCGGCGTGCACCAGCGCCCGAGTCTCGGGCAGCCGGTCCTGGGCTGTGACCACGGTGAGCGACCACCCTCCGCGCTGGCGCCGGACGCTCTGGAGTGTGCGCCGCAGGGCGGCCGGGTCGGCGTCGGCCACGGCCATGACCAGGCACAGGTTGGTCCTCCAGGTCGAGCGTGTCGCCCGGGCTCGTTGCTCCTCGCGTTCGCGAGACCAGGCGGCATAGGGTCCGGGGTCCTGAGCCACGTCGGGAGGAAGGGGCGGTAGTGCCCGAGGGGCATAGAGCACCCGTTCCACGCGGGCAATCTAGTTGACCCTCAAATGGAGAGCGCGTTGGCGCAGGTGAGCATGGACCTGCCACGATTCGCCGATGGGGATATCCGACCGCCTCCTCATGGGGCCGGGACCTTCGAACGCGTACCCCGAAGTCACCATGGCCCTGGCCGGTCCTGTGCTCGGGCACCTCGATCCACAGTTCCTGGCCGTCCTGGACAGCACGAACGACCGCTTGCGTCAGGTCTTCGCCACGTCCAATCCGCTCACCTTGCCTCTGAGCGGGACGGGTTCTGCAGGGATGGAGGCGTCCTTCGTCAATTTCGTCCGGCCGGGTGACCCAGTGGTCGTCGGCGTGAACGGCGTGTTCGGCGAGCGGATGTGCGAGGTGGCGTCCCGGCATGGGGCCGACGTCGTGCGTGTCGATGCCGATTGGGGAGAGCCCGTCGACCCTGACCGCTTGCTCGCGGCGCATCCCGCTCCGGCCATGATCGCCGTCGTCCATGCCGAGACTTCCACGGGGGTGCGCAACGACATCGCGTCCGTGAGCCGAGGCAAGGGCGACGCTTTGCTCCTGGTGGACATGGTCACGTCACTCGGGGGAGTCGAGGTAGCCGTTGACGATTGGTCGGTCGACATCGCCTACAGCGGAACGCAGAAGTGTCTCGGTGTGCCGCCCGGCCTCTCGCCCTTCACCGTGTCCCCGCGGGCCTTGGAGCGCATCGTCGAGCGCCCATCGAGCTGGTATCTCGATCTGCACCTCCTGGCGCGCTACGTCAACGACAGCTCGGACGGGGCGCGGGTGTACCACCACACGGCGCCAGTCACCATGGTGGCTGCGCTGCATGCCGGGCTCGGCGTTCTGCTCCAAGAAGGGCTCCAGGCTTCGTGGGAGCGCCACGCCGAGTGCGGACGGCTGCTGCAGGACGGCTTGACCGGGCTCGGCCTCGAGCTCCTCGTGGCCGCTGATCATCGTCTCCCGCAACTCACGACTGTGCGTGTTCCGGACGACGTTGATGACGCCGCGGTACGGCGCGAGCTCCTCTCCACCTATGGCATTGAGATCGGTCCGGGCGCGGGCCGTCTGGCCGGTCAGATCTGGCGTATCGGCTGCATGGGGCACACTGCACGCCGGCGCAACGTTCTCGCCCTGCTGGGTGCGCTGAAGGAGGTATTGGGACGATGACTGCGGCGAGGTCGGTCCGCCACGCCCCCTTGGAGCTCCGAGGGAAGCGGGTGTTGTTGCGTTCGCTGACGGAGAACGACTTCGCTGCCTGGCACGAGGTCCGTACTCGCTGCGCCAGCTGGCTGCTCGTATGGGAGCCGCGACCCAAAGGTGCCCCGGCACCGACGGAGGACCGGCCCAGCTTTGCGGCGCGGTGCGGCATTCGCGAACGCGAGCGGCACTTGGGCACGGGCTACGGCTTCGGGATCTTCGTGGGTGGGCGGTTCGCCGGAGAGGTGACGCTGTCTTCCATTCAGCGTGGACCTTTCCAGAGCGGTGTTATCGGCTACTGGATCGACGAAGAACTGGCAGGCCGGGGCCTGGTGCCCGAGGCGGTCGTCGTGGCTCTGCGGTTTGCCTTCGAGGCCATTTCGCTGCACCGCGTGGAGATCGCCATCATCCCCAGGAACACGGCCAGCCGACGCGTGGTCGAGAAACTCGGCATCCGCGATGAGGGCACCGCCCTCCGCTTGCTCGAGATCGACGGCCAATGGGAGGACCACGTGCGCTACGGCATCACGGCGGAGGAATGGGCGGTGCGTGAGCGGGAGCTGGTCGAGGAGTGGCTGGAGGGCTGAGCGCAGGACTCAGGGCTCGCCGCCACTGACGATGGATGGTGAGTGGCGGAAGAACTGCTCGACGTCGTGCTCATAGGTGTACGACGTCGGCTTGCGGCCACTTTGCCGGCGCAGGCGCAGTGCTCGGATGAACATCTGTACGGCGCCGGCACTGGTGGCGTTGTAGGCGAAGCCGGTGGTGGCGAAGCGCCTCGTATCCACGCCCCGGCCGTAGCGGAGCAGGTCCTCGAGCTCGGCCGGCAGGTCGAAGAGGCGGGCCAGAGGACGAAGCTTGAACGGGCTGTAGGGCGAGAGGGGCACGAGCCGGGTCCCGCAGATGTTCGCCACTTCGCTCCAGGGAAGCCGTCCCTCGGCGGCCACGTTGTACAGGCCGGGGATGCCGGCCTGGGTTACATGAAGCAGGGCGCGCACGACGTCGCCCTCCTCAATGAACTGGAGGAGCGGGTCGAAGCCGAAGATAGATGGGCAGACGGGCCGGGAGAGGTTCCGGCTGATCGGTGTGGTGAGGTGGTCGCCGAGGACGTTGGCGAAGCGCAACACGGAGACCTTGGTGCCGGGATTGTCCTCCGCGAAGTCGCGCATGAGGCCGTCGGCCTCGACCAGCGCCCGCTCCACACTGTTCTTCACGGGGCTCGTCCTCGGCGTGTCTTCCGCAAAGGTGTTCGGGTCACTGGCGGCGGAGCCGTAGACCAGCGTGGAGGATTTGACCACGATGTGACGCACCGAGGACCCGGCGGCCCCTGCTGCGGCCAAGAGGTTCATGGTCCCGATGACGTTGATCTCGTGCAGGGCCCGACTCGGTACCGACGAGGAGTTGGTGATCATGAAGGTGTGGAGGATCGTGTCGACCTGGGTCGCCTTCACGATCCGGTTCATGATGGAGTAGGTCTGGTCGGCCCGGACGAACTCGGCTCGTTCGAAGGGGACTGACGGTGTCCCTGTCCCCATGCCGAGAATCACGTCCATTGTCGGATCGCTCTCGAGCGCCTGGATCATCCGCCCGCCCCAGAAGGTGTCGGCTCCCGTCACGAGGACTCGACGGCCCACTGATGCCTCAGCCGAACCAGACACTGCGCCGGTCGCGCAGCATGTCGTAGACCGATTCCTGAAGCAGCGAGCGAATACGCTCCGATTCCTCCATGATCCGGCTCTTCGAATACCGGTCCTGGTCCGGTGGAACGTCGAATCGGACCGGGTCTATGACGCGCAATTTGAACTTGGCAGGGAACGGGGCCACAACCCCCAGTGGCCCGAAGGCAAGCAGGTTGGCAGTGATGGGGAAATAGGGGAGACCGAGCACGCGGGCCACCGCCGGCAGCCGCAAGACCATCGGCATTGCTTCTTCGGCGCCGACGACCGAGATGGGGATGACGGGGACGCCGGCCCGCATGGCGATCTCGACGAAGCCGCCACGACCGAACCGGCGAAGCTGATAGCGATCGGCGAACGACTTGGAGGTTCCCTTGGTTCCCTCGGGGAAGACCAGGACGAGTTGTCGCTGCTCCCTCAAGAGCCTGTACACGTTGGCGGGGCGGGCGGATACCCCTCCCGCCCGCGCCCAAAGGGTCCCGACGACGGGGACCGTCCGGAAGAAGTAGTCGGCCAACCCGTAGACCGCTCGTCCCAGCTCCTTCTCGATCCCGTGCATGATGACCGGCGCGTCGGAAGGGATGGCCCCGGCATGGTTGGCGACGAGCAGAGCGCCGCCCTCAGCCGGGATCCTCTCGAGTCCCTCCCACTCCGTGCGGAACCACTTGGAGTAGACCGGTTCGTAGAGCGCACGTGCCAGTGCTCTTGTCCGTTCGGAGCGCCCCCATTCGTCAACGTCGGACAACCGGGGATCCTCCGGTTCATCCCCGTGTTGGGAAGCGATGCGGATCGGCACGACGGCTGTCGATCGGCTCTTCTCGCCCACAATCTGGCGCCCGCTAGCCATCGGGCCATCGTACCGATCACTCGGGCGACGGGATCCTGGCCGAGGGACTACGGGCGGGCCGCCCCGATGAGGTCCTCGGTGAAGATGGGGGAGTAGGACACGGTCGATCCTGTGAAGGGGGCTTGAATCACCGTGTCGGTTCCATAGGGCCCCGATCCCGCGTACATCACGACGTGGTCGACCAGACCCCCATCATTGTCGAGGTTCTGATAGAAGAGCAGGTCACCGGGTTGGAGCGCATCGAGTGACACGTGGGTGAGGGCCGGCCACTGCGTCTCGGTCGTCCTGGGGATGGTCACGCCCGCACGGGACCAGGCCCATTGCACGAGCCCCGAGCAGTCGAATCCGACCCCGGGCTGTTCGCCCCCGAAGACATAGGGCACGCCCAGCTGGGACACGGCCGCCTGCACGGCGGCCATCCCCCCGCACTGCCGCCGGAGGCCGACCCCCCAACTGGCCCGGTGGCGCCGCCGGCTTGGTTGGCTGCCGTCGTCGCTGCCGCGGCGCTCGATGAACCGCCGACCGCTCCGGCGACTGTTGCCGCCGTTGCCGCTGCAGCAGCCGCTTGGTGCTGGGCGGCTGCGCTGCGCGCTGCGGCAGCAGCAGCGGCTTCCTGCTGCGCCTCTTGAATGGCCGCTGCAGCAACTTCCTGGGCGAGCTGACCCTGTACTTGGTTCAGGCTCGACTTCGTCGTGGCAGCCTCCTGCTCGTTGGCCTGCGCGAGCGACTTCGCCTCAGCGGCCTCCGACTGGGCCTGTGCCTCTTGCGATTGCTGTGCCACTTCCTGTGATTGCAGCCGGGCCTCCGATTGCAGCAACGCGGTCTCGTCCTTGGTGAGATTCCCGATGATCTGAGACGTGTACTGGTTGCGCGCCTCGCTCATGGTCGCTGACGTCGAGAAGTAGGAGGCGAACCCCGTCTCTGGCGTCCCGTAGACGTAGGCCGCCACGGCGTCCTTCGAGACCAGCCGGCGGTCGGTGTCAACCGCGGAGCGAGCACTGACGAGGTTGCCTGCAATCGTCTGCAGCGCCGTCTGCGCGTCCTGAAGATTCTGCTCAGCCGTGTTGTACTTGTCGTCGAGGATGGAGGTCTGCTGCTCCTCCTGGGCCAACGTCGTCTCTATCTGGCTGACTTGCGACCGGGTGGAATTGATCTGCAACTGGTTCGGCGCCGGTCCCGGCAACGTGGTGGACGTCGTCGCGCCCGCGCCGGTGCCGGTCGCCGCCGCCGTCGTCAACAACGCGGCAAGGAGACCCACGACCATGGTCACTCTGACGAGAGGACCCCGCTTGCGGGCAGTGTTCCGACAATGCACTGCATCCACGGCGCAACAGCGTAATGGCTGCATGGAGGCGTTTTTGGTATGCCCTCTGTTTCGATCCTCTTGCGTCATGAGTTCGTGTGCAGTTTCACCTCCCCGTTCGTGTATCGGTTCGATGAACGATCCGATTGACCGTTGACGTTTGTCTCCATAGGGTCCACGTCTGTGCAGGGAGTGGTAACCATCACCCAGGGCAGACTCAGGGGCGTCTGGCGCGGCGACCTCTGGTCGTTCTCGGGGATCCCCTACGCACGCGCGCCGGTCGGTTCGTTGCGGTGGCGTCCCCCGTTGGAGGTCGATGGTTGGGATGAGATTCGTGACGCGTCGACGTTCGGGCCGATTGCGCCGCAATCAGCTTCCGTGCCTGGCATCACGAGCCCGTCGGATCCGTCGGCGTCCGAGCCGCACAGCGAGGATTGTCTCTCGCTCAACGTTTGGACCCCGGAGATTCCCGCCTCACCGACGCAGGAGCCGGGCCAGGGTCGTCCGGTCATGTTCTTCATACACGGGGGTGGCTTCACCTCGGGGAGCGGATCAGTTTTCCTCTACCGTGGCGGGAACCTGGTGCGCAACGGCGACGCCGTGGTCGTCACCATCAACTACCGGCTTGGAGCTCTGGGCTTCCTGGGTCACCGGGACCTGTCCGATCCGGACGGGCTGATCGGAAACTGGGGACTACAGGACCAACTGGCCGCGTTGCGCTGGGTGCACGACAACATCGGCGCTTTCGGCGGCGATCCGAGTGCCGTCACCATCTTCGGGGAGTCGGCCGGAGGCTTCAGCGTGGCCGCCCTGCTCGGGACGCCCGCCGCCAGAGGGCTCTTCAGGCGCGCCATCGTGCAGAGCGGGGGCGCGCACGTCCACTCAGTTCCGGAGGCGGAGCGGTCTGCAGAACGGTTGGCGGCTGTCCTCGGTCTCGCGTCGTGTACGAGAGATGCCCTCGAGGGCATCCCGGCCACCGAGCTCGTTGCCGCCACCGAAGAGTTGGGGAAGCGGCGTCCCGACCCGGGGATGATCCCGCTCCCGTTCCTTCCCGTCGTCGACGGTGTGCTTCTGCCTGACCATCCGCAAGCTGCGGTGGCCAATGGCTCCGCGTTGGGCATCGACTTGCTGATCGGGACCAACCGCGACGAGTTGACGCTTTTCGGTCTGGGCAATCCCGCCCTGATGGCCCTCGATGCGGAGGGCGTGGAGCGCTGGGTGGCGAATGCCGTTCCCGACGTCCCTGCGCAGGAGATGGTTGAGGCATACCGAACCGCCCGGGAGTCGCGCGGTGAGTCGATCGAGCCCAACGCCATGTGGGTCGCCATGGGAACCGACATCGTCTTTCGCTGGCCGAGCCTTCAGCTGGCGGCAGCCCATGTCGCACATGGCTCACGCGTGTTCGTCTATCTGTTCGACTGGGAATCACCGGCGTTCGGCGGGATCCTTGGTTCCTGTCACGCACTGGAGCTGCCTTTTGTGTTCGGCGCAGTGCACCTGCCGGTGGTCCAGGTCTTCTCGGGCGGTGGACCAGCCGTCGAGAGGCTCTCGCAGCAGATGCAGAGCGCGTGGCTGTCCTTCGCCGCCACGGGCGATCCCAGTCACGAAGGCGTCGGCAGCTGGCAACCTTGGCGTCCGGCCGACCGTTCCACCATGATCTTCGGTGCCGACACCCGGCTTGAGATGGCGCCACGCGACGAAGAGCTGGCTGTCCTGGAGCGCTCCCGTCCGCTCGCGGCGGGCGTGCCCGGGTAGGCGGACCGGACACGACAGACGGTCGGGCCGCTCTCAGGGGTGCAGCGCGGGAGTTCGTCAACGGTGGCGCTGCTGGTGGCGCCCATGCCGCCGCCGTTGCGTGGAACCGGACTCCGTCGTGCGGAAAGTCGCGGGCGAAGGACTCGAGCTGGGTCGGTCCGCCCGCCTGAGGCCGTCCGTCACGGGGCCATCCTCACGAGGGAGCGCGACTCGGTCAAGAATGGTCGACAGGGGGCGTAGCCCAATTGGCAGAGGCAGGGCGCTTAAACCGTCCCCAGTGAGGGTTCGAATCCCTCCGCCCCCACGAAGTGGCCTGAACCCCTCAGGCCTAGACCCACGCATTGAGTGGGCCGCCGACCGTTCTCCGTCGTGAGCCACCATCGCATCGAGGTCGCGGTCCTCGGGCCGGTCATGGTGCACGGCGCGGCAGGGCCGTTTCGTCGCGCCGCGGCGCGCGAGCTGGTGGTCTACCTTGCGTTCCACCGGCATGGGATCCGTCATGCCGAATGGTCGCTGGCGATCTGGCCGGAGCGGCCCGTCTCGCTCGCCACGGCCCATTCCACCTCGTCCGACGCTCGTCGGGCACTTGGTGGGGACGCCGAGGGCCGCCCCCACCTCCCGCGCGGCGTCGACCTCCGGTTGGGCGACTCGGTCACGACCGACGTCGAGCGGTTCGCATCGCTCGCGGCCGCCGAGGATCCGCAGCAACTCCTTCAGGCTTTGCGATTGATCCGCGGCCCGCTCTTCGCCGGGTTGCACCGGACGGATTGGGCGGTCTTCGACGGGACGTTGTCGGAGATCGAGGCCTTGGTCGTCCACACAGCCCTGCGCGGCGCCGCCGCCCTCGTGGAACGGGGACGCGGGGGACGAGGCGGAGTGGGCCGTCCGGCAGGCGCTCCACGTGAGCCCCTACGACGAGCGCCTCTACCGCGCTCTGCTCGTCGCCACCGCGGCCCAGGACAACCGGGTCCGGCTGCGCTCAGCCATGGCACAGTTGCGGACCTTGGCCGGGGAGGGAGTCCGTCCACCTGCCCGGACGGCCGTGCACGCCACCGTGGAGTGCCTGCATCCTGCGACAATGGCCCTCTACCGTGACCTGCTCAGCGGGTCACCTGCCGCGGGAGGGCACCCCGTCAGGCTGTAGGGTTGCCACCCGCCATGGCGAGAAGCTCTTCTGGGAAATCAGTCGCACGCGCCGCCGCGACGGGCGGAGGGACGACCTATCGCGGGCAGATGCCCGTGAACTGGTACGCCGCGCTCGTGATCATCGTCATTCTTGGGATCGGGTCGATCGCCGTGGCCAAGTACAACTACAACAAGGTCCCCTCTGTCGTCGAGCCCACCGTGGGGACGTCGTGGCACGCCGGCCTGGCCTTCGACATCTGCGGCACGATGGAATCTGCGCTCCCTGCCTCGCCGACCTCGGCGACGACGGGCCTCACGACCACCGGGAGCGGTGTCCTCTCCATTACACCGAAGACGGCGAGCGAGGCGGGCAACAACGCGACCCTCGGGAAGTTCGCCGACGGGTACACCGGGTTGACGCTCACCAACACCAAGCTCGGGTATCCCTCGACCACGCCAAAGGTTCCCGAGTACTCCAATGGCGAGAAGTGTGCCGCTGGGACGCCGGACGCCGGCAAAGCCGGGGTCGTGCAGGCGCGGGCCTGGGTGATCTCGACGAAGACCTCCAAGAACGGTGAGGTCGAGGAGACCGGGGGCGTCACGACCTTGAAGGCCGCCAATCTCAAGCTCCTCAATCGTCAGCTCGATCACCGTCGGATTCGCTCCTGAGGGCACACAGTTGCCCAAGCCACCGGCCTCGACGATCCTCGCTCTGCAGCAGGTGCTGGCGGGCGACCAGGCACCGACGGCTACCACCAGCACGACGGTCGCGGGCGCCACGACGTCGAGTGTGCCGGCGACGACGACCACTGCTCCGGCAGCGTCCAGCACGACGTCGAGCGTGCCGGCGACGACGACCACGAAACCTTCGTCCACGACGACCACCAAGTAATGAAGGCGGTTGTCCTGGTCGGGGGCGAAGGAACAAGGCTTCGCCCGTTGACGCTTTCGGCGCCCAAGCAGATGCTCCCCATCGTCGGGGTACCCATGATCGAGCGTGTGCTCGGGCAGCTCGCGGCCCATGGGATCGACGAGGCCGTCCTTTCTCTCGGCTACCTGCCCGACGCCTTCATGGAGGCCTACCCGGACGGGCGCGCCGCCGGCATCGGCCTGACGTACGCGGTCGAGCCCGAGCCGCTCGACACGGCCGGTGCCGTGCGCTTCGCCGCCACGTTCGCCGGTATCGACGAGACGTTTGTGGTCGTGAACGGCGACGTCTTGACCGATCTCGACCTGACCACTCTGGTGGCCTTCCACCGCGAGCGGGGGGCCGAGGGGACGATCGCCCTGCATCCGGTGGCCGACCCCTCTGCCTTCGGCGTGGTGCCCACTGACGAGGACGGTCGGGTACGGGCCTTCGTCGAGAAGCCTCCCGCGAAGAGGCGCCGACCAACGAAATCAACGCTGGTACCTACATCCTCGAGCCGTCGGTGCTCGGACGTATCCCTCAGGGCGGACGCGTGTCGATCGAGCGCGAGACGTTTCCTGCCATGGTGCGCGATGGCGGACTCTTCGCCCGGTCCGACGACAGCTACTGGCTCGATACGGGGACGCCCGCCGCGTTTCTCGAAGCCAACTTCGACTACCTGAATCACAAGCGAGGTCCGATGGTGACCCCAGGAGTGGTCGACAGGGGCGATGGCGTTCTGCTGGAGGGCCAGAGCGACATCGACGGGGTGGTGGCTGGTCCCACGGTCGTCTTCTCGGGCTGTGTCATCGAGCCGGGGGCCCGCGTCGAGCGCAGCATCCTCGGGCCCGGCACGGTGGTGTCGTCAGGTGCCGTCGTGGCGGACTCGGTGCTGATGGGAGGATGCCATGTCGCGGCTGACGCCAAGGTGGCCGGTTCCGTCATGGGGCCGCGTTCCATCGTGGGGCAGCGGGCTGATGTCCGGGCGGTCTCCGTGCTCGGCGCCGATGCAGTCGTCTCGTCAGGGACGCTGGTCGACGGCGAGCGGGTGTCGGGCTAGAAAGGCCAGGGCATGCGCGCGCTGGTGACGGGAGGTGCCGGATTCATCGGGTCCAACCTGGTGGATCGTCTCCTGGTCGAGGGGCACGAAGTCGACGTGGTCGACGACTTCTCGACGGGCTCGCTGACGAACCTGGCCGAAGCCCGGGGCAGCGCGGGCCGCGCCCTCACTATCCACCACCTCGATATCAGCGCACCGGCCGTGATCGAGCTGATGGCCCGCCGCCGACCGGAGCTGGTGTTCCATCTGGCGGCCCAGGCTGACGTCCGTGTCTCGGTGGCCCGTCCGGCGTTCGACGCCACGGTCAACGTCGTCGGCTCGCTCAACGTCCTGGAGGGTGCGCGCCAGGCCGAGACTGAGCGTGTGGTCTTTGCCGCCAGCGGCGGCACGTTGTACGGCGAGCCCGCGGCTGAGGACCTCCCGGTGCGCGAATCGCACCCGCAGCAGCCGCTGTCGCCGTACGGCGTCTCCAAGAAGGCCGTCATCGACTACCTGGTGGCGTATCGCGAGCTGCACTCGCTCGAGTTCAGCGCCCTGGCTCTGGGCAATGTCTACGGGCCCCGGCAGAACCCCCACGGCGAGGCCGGTGTCGTCGCCATCTTCGCCGACCGCGTATTCCGCGGTGAGCCGGTGACGATCTTCGGCGACGGCGAGCAGACCCGGGACTACGTCTTCGTGGACGACGTCGTCGACGCCTTCGTCCGGGCGGCCACTCGCGGCGGTGGTCTCGTCTGCAACATCGGCACGGGTCGCGAGACGTCGGTCAACGAGTTGGTGACCGCCTTCGGCGCGCAGTCCGGGCTCGAGATCACGTCGGTCCTGGCGCCGCTGCGGCCGGGCGAGCTGCTCCGGTCCTGCCTCGATGTCGAACGGGCGGCGATCCAGCTCGGCTGGCGTTCCTGGACGCAGCTCGATGACGGCGTGCGCGCCGTCCTCGAGTTCGTGCGCGCCGGCATCGGCTGACGTCAGCGGAAGAGGTCTTCGTCAGGGGGCCGGATCACCTCGGCTCGCACAGAAGCGGGGCGGAGCCACGTCGACGGGACTCCCCGGACCACAGCCACCGGGACGCCGCGATCCTTGCCCATGACGAGCTCGGCCGCGGACGCCAACTCGTCGGCGACGCAGATTTCCGTGGCGACGAGCTCACGACCCCCCGCGTCGGTTGTCCCTTTCAGGTCGATCACCGCCGCCACGCCGGCGCATCCGATGGCCACGTCGGTGACGCCCTTGCGCCACGGGCGCCCGAAGGTGTCCGAGACGATCACCCCCAGCGTGAGCCCGAGGCTGTTCTCCAGACCCGCCCGGATGCGGCGGGCTGAACGATCCGAGTCCTCAGGTAGTAGCGCAGCGGTTCCATCCGCCACGTTGGACAGGTCCACGCCGGCGTTGGCGCAGACGAAGCCATGCCGGGTCTCGCTGATCACCAGGTCGCCCCGCTGACGCAGCGTGCGGACCGACTCCTGCCGCACCACGGCCAACTTGGCCGCAGGGTCGCTGTGGTCGAGTTCGACCAGGCGGCCCTCCGCCTTCGAGACGATCTTCTGCGTGATCACCACGACGTCGCCGCTGGCCAGTTCGGGTCCACCCGCGTGGCCGGAGCGACGGCACCAGCGATCAGCGCGACGAGGTCGGTCCCGGGTGTCACCTCGCCCAGGCCGGCAATGGGAAAGATCTGCACGCCCTCAGCCGGCGGCATCGACCACCACCCGGCCGAGCGCCTCCGCCCGTTCCGGCGTGCCCATGACGCTCGGCGTCACGACGCAGCGCACGCCCTCGGCTTCAACGGCGGCGACGTGCGAGGCGTCTGCGGTGTCCACCACGAGCGTCCCCACCCACGGCGCGTACAGACGGGCCACCCCCACCACTGAAGGCTCGGTGCCGAGCTCGGCCATGAGCCGATCGGCCGGACCCTTCAGCGCCGCGCCGGCGACGATGGGCGACACGGCCACCACCCGGTTCCGGCGCGCCACCAGGGTCTCCCGCACGCCGGGCACGGCGAGGATGGGACCGATGGAGACCACGGGGTTCGAAGGGCAGACCACGATCGTGCTCGCGTCGAGGAGCGCCTCCATGACGCCGGGAGCGGGGCGGGCCGTCTCGGCGCCCTCGAAGCGGACGCCTCGAACCGGCACGTCGTGCCGCAGCCGCACGAAGTAGTCCTGGAAGCTGACCTCGGTTCCGGCCGGCCCCAGCGTGCTCGTTTCGGCCAGCGCGACGCGGGTGCGCAACGGGTCGTCTGTCACGGGCACCAGCCGCACCGCAATACCGCGCCGTTTCCCCAGCTCCGCCGTCACAGCGCTCAGCGGTGCGCCGCTCCGCAACCGTCCGGTGCGGAACAGGTGCGTGGCGAGGTCGCGGTCGCCGAGGCGGAACCAGTCCTCGCCACCGAGCCGCCCCAGCTCGTCCATGACGGCCCAGCTCTCGCCGGCGACGCCCCAGCCCGTCTCGCGGTTGTCCATGCCGGCCAGCGTGTAGGTCACGGTGTCGAGATCAGGGCTGATGGAGAGGCCGTGCAACTCCATGTCGTCCCCGACGTTGACGATGGCGGTGATGTCGCCGGCCGGGACGACGCGCACCAGACCGGCGAGCATTCGAGCGGCCCCGACGCCGCCGCACAGGGCCACCAGCACGTCGCGAGCATAGGAGCGTCAGGACTCGGGCCATTCCGCCCGCCCCTGGTACCATCGCCGCCCGCCATGCCAGTGCGTATCCCCTCGGATCAGCACGAGACCGTGGTGTCGGTTTTGCGGGAGGCGGCGCGGTGTCAACGGTGGCGTCGAGGCCTACGTCGAGCCGGGTGGCGAAGGGGGGCGGCAGAGCCTGACCTTCGCCGAATGGGACCGGGCCGCCGATGGCGTGGCCGGCCACCTGTCCCGCCTCGGTGTGGGCAAGGGCGACGTCGTCGGCCTGCTCCTGCCCTCCTGCATCGACTACGCGGTGCTCTATGCCGGGTTGCTCCGGCTGGGGGCCATCACGTCGGGCATCAACCCGCGCATGGGAGCCGGTGAGGTGGCTTCAATAGTGGAGCGGGGGGCGCCGGTGCTCCTGGTCCTCGACCCGGAGACCGGGGTGACCCCCGACCCGGGCACCGCGCCCGTGGTCACGCGTGCCGAGGCGCGGACGTGGTGGGGAGAGCAGGAGCCGGCGGCCTGGCCCGAGCTGTCGGCATCCGACCCCGTCGCCGTGGTCTGGACCAGCGGGACCACGGGCCGCCCCAAGGGAGCGGTCTTCGATCACGCCAACCTGGCTGCGGTGGCGCGGGGGACCGATGTACTGAGCCAACCCGGGGATCGCCGGCTCTCCCCGCTGCCCTTCGCCCACGTGGGCTACATGACGCGCGCCTGGGACGAAATCGGCAACGCCGTGACGACGATCATCACGCCCACCCCCTGGCAGGCCGACGACGCCATCCGCGTCATGGTCGACGAACGGGTGACGGTCGCCCAAGGTGTCCCGACGCAGTGGGCGCTCATGCTGGCCAGCGTGGAGCTCCCGCAGGCCGACTTCGCCTCACTTCGCGTCGCCGGAACGGGTGCGGCCCGCATGACCGCGTCCATGGTGGCCGATGTGCGCCGTCGCTTCGGGGTGCCCGTCGTCGTGCGCTACACCTCCACCGAGTCCTCCCTGGGAACCGGCACGACGCTGTCCTCGTCCGACGAAGAGGTGGCGACCACGGTGGGCCGTCCGGTGGCAGGGGTCGAGCTCGCCATCGTCGACGACGCGGGAGACCCGGTGCCCGCCGGCTCGGTGGGCCGCGTCCGGTTGCGATCCGCCGCGGCCATGCGGGGCTATTGGGGGCGTGGTCCCGGCCGGGGTCGTTCCGTCGCGGAGCTGATGGACCCGACGGCGACCGCGACGGTGCTGGCTCCCGACGGGTGGTTGACCACCGGTGATTTCGGCCGGCTCACCCCCGAAGGCAACCTGCAGCTGTCGGGTCGTGCCCACGAGCGCTACATCCGGGGCGGCTACAACGTCTACCCGGCCGAGGTCGAAGAGGCGCTCTCGTCCCACCCCGCAGTGGCCCGAGTCGCCGTGGTCGGCGTGGCCGACGAGGTCCTGGGCGAGGTGGGCGTGGCGGTGGTGGTGGCCGCGGGGGGAACGCAGCCGGAACTGGGCCCTCTGCGCGCGCACTGTGCCCGGGAGCTCTCGGACTACAAGGCGCCAGACGTCCTCGTCGTGGTCGACGAGCTTCCGCTGACCCCCATGATGAAGGTCGACCCCGTGCGTCTCGCCGCCCTGGCGACGCGCGGCGCCGAAGAGCGTCAGCGGCGCCTGGCGCAAAGTCGTCGTCCCAGCCCTGGGGTGCTAGGCAGTGGCCCCACCGGAGAAGACGGGAAGGAGCGCGCATGAGCCCCACGACACGAGTCGGGGAGTCCGATCCCAATCGAGGGACCGCCCCCGAGGCCATCACCCCAGGTCGCTACCAGGGTCGGGTGGCGCTGGTCACGGGCTCCGGTTCAGGCATCGGGCGAGCCACGGCGCGCCGTCTGGCGGCCGAGGGCGCGGCGGTGGCCTGCCTCGACGTGACGACAGACGCCATAGAGTCCGTCGCCGCCGAAATCAACAGCGAGGCGTCCGAGGCGGGCGGACGCGCCATCGCCGTGCCGTGTGACGTGACCGACGAGGACGCGGTGGCGACCGCCGTGGCCCGGGCCGCCGAGGAGCTCGGATCGATCACCAATCTCTGCAACATCGCCGGCATTGGTGGCTTCGCCCACACGCCCGAGCAGTCGCTGAGCGGCTGGGACAAAATCATCGCGGTCAACCTCACGGGGACCTTCCTCATGTGCCGGGCCGTGCTGCCGAGCATGCTCGAGCGCGGCGGGGCCATCGTCAACACCGTCTCCACCGCCGGCATGAAAGGCCAGCCGTACTCGGCGGCGTACTGCGCCTCGAAGGGCGGCGTGCGGCTGCTCACCATGGCGCTGGCCGTTGAGTACATGGCGCGCGGCGTGCGAGTGAACGGTGTGGCGCCGGGCGGGGTCGACACGCCGATCATCCACAACTTCGGCCCGCCTGAAGACGCCGACTGGAAGCTGATTGAGCGGCTGATGTCACCGATCGGCTTCGCCTTTCCGCACGAGATCGCCGGCGCGTTCGCCTATCTCGGTTCGAGCGAAGCGGACTACGTGACCGGGGCGATCCTCTCCATCGACGGGGCGATCACCACCTGAGCACGTCCGACAGGTCCCGGGTCCCGGCAGCGACACGCCTGCGCGTCGCACTCGACGCCACGCCGTTGCTCGGGCTGCCCACGGGCGTGGGGGCCTTCTGTTATGGCGCATCGGCGGCCCTGGCGCAGCGACCGGAGGTCGACGTCCGGGCCTATGCCATCAGTTGGCGCCGCCGCCGCTTGATCGA
Organism: uncultured Acidimicrobiaceae bacterium; assembly: GCA_963794875.1. Lineage (GTDB taxonomy): Bacteria > Actinomycetota > Acidimicrobiia > Acidimicrobiales > RAAP-2 > Bog-473. Next base: position 303,671 of record CAWCFG010000013.1, on the reverse strand, counting down.
GGCAGCGCTCCCGGACGGCGTCGCCGCACACCAGCGGCCGATGCCTGCCCGCCCCCTCCATGCGTTGTGGTCCCGAGGGGACCTCCCACCCCTCGAATGGTTCATCGGCGCCGCCGACGTCGTGCACGGCACGAATTTCTTGGTGCCACCGACCAGACACGCGGCCGCTGTCGTCTCTGTGCACGACCTCACGCCGCTGCACCACCCCGAACTGTGCGACCAGGCGACGTTGGCCTATCCGGGGTTGATCCGGCGTGCTCTGGGCCGCGGCGCATGGGTCCACGTGGATTCCGCCTTCGTGGGCGATGAGGTGACGGGGGCCTTCGCTGCCGATCCGTCCCGCGTGCGTGTGGTCAATCCCGGTATCCCCGATCTGCCGGTCCCGTCCGAGGCCGAGGCGGAGGAGGTGCTCAGTCGGGTGCTCCCCGCCGGTGTGCGTCGGTTCTGCCTGGCGATCGGGACGGCTGAGCCACGCAAGGACCTGCCGGGGCTGGTGCGGTCGTTCGGCGCGGTCGCGGGCCGGCAGGCCGACGTCGCACTGGTCCTGGCCGGCCCCCCCGGATGGGGCGAGCAGGCACTCGACGAGGCCGTGGCCGCCTCGGCGGTCCGGGCGCGGATCGTCCGCACGGGTTGGACGGCGCCGTCCGATTTGGCCATCTTGCTGGCGCGGGCCAGCGTGCTGGCCTATCCCTCGCTCTATGAAGGATTCGGATTCCCGCCGCTGCAAGCCATGCGCGCCGGGGTGCCGGTGGTGGCGACGCGTGCGGGCTCATTGCCCGAGGTGCTGGGGAACGCCGCCTTGCTGGTCGACGCCGGTAACCATGACGCTCTCGCCGAGGCGATCGCCACCTGCTTGGAGGACGAGGAGGTGCGGCGGCGTCTCATCGCGGCCGGGATCTCTTGGTCGGCCCGCTACTCGTGGGAGCGCTGCGGCGACGGGCTCGTGGCCCTCTACCGCGACGCGGTGGCTGCCCGTGGGTGAGCGCACCGCACCCTCGGTGCTCCTCGCCGTCGAGCAGCTCCGGCGGCGAGTGCCCGGCGGCATCGGCTCCTACGCGCGTGGGCTGCTCGGCGGCCTGGCCACCGTTGCAGAGGAGGGCGAGACGGTCGAGTTGGCGCTGTTGGCCAGTCGGGCACCCGGGGGGACCGACGACCCGTTGGCCGCCTTCGGCCGCCCGGTGCTGACCTCGCGATTGCCGAGCCTGCTGATGACCCGCGCCTGGGACCACGGGCTTTCCCGAGCGCCGGTGGGGTTCGACGTCGTGCATTCGGTGTCACTGGCCTCACCGCAACTGCGGCATTCCAGCCCGGAACGCCTGGTCGTGACGGTGCACGACGTCGCGTGGCGCCGGCATCCCGAAGCGACGACACGGCGAGGCGCGCGCTGGCACGAGGCGGCACTGCGGCGCGCCTGTCGGTCGGGAGCCGCGCTGGTGGTCCCGTCCCGCCTGGTGGCGGCCGACCTGGTGGCGAGAGGTATTGCCGAGAGCCGCGTCACCGTCGTGCCGAGCGGCGCCGACCACCTCCCCCCGCCCGACGCGGACGCCACCGACGCGCTCCTGCGCGGGGCGGGCGTCTCGGGCGCATTCCTCCTGACCGTGAGCACCCTCGAGCCCCGCAAGAACGTGGACCGGCTGGTGCGGGCCTTCGGCCGGGTGCGCAGCTCGCTCCCTGGTCCGTGGCCACTGGTGATCGTCGGGCCGACGGGTTGGGGTCCTGGGCCAGAGAAGCCCCCGGCGGCCGACCACGTCGTCTTCACCGGCCCCGTCCCCGCCGCCGTCCTGTCCGAGCTCTACCGGCGGGCGCGCGCCTTCGCCTATGTGCCGCTCACGGAGGGGTACGGCCTGCCGCCGCTGGAAGCCATGCGGGTGGGTGTCCCGACCGTCGTGTCCGACGAAGTGCCGAGCGTGCACGACCTGGGTGCGCCCGACCCGGCGCCGGCGCGCGTCGTCGACCCGCTCGATGTCGACGACATCGCCGCCGGCCTCGCCGCTGTCCTGACCGACGATGTCCTGCGCGCCGCGTTGACGTGCCAGGGTGCGGCGTACGCAGCGGAACGGACCTGGCGCGGGACCGCCGCCGCCCACCTCGACCTCTGGCGCTCGCTGCGATGACGGGCCAGCACCTCGACGTGTCGCTCGACGTCTCGGCCGTCCCGGCGCGTCCCGGCGGAGCGGGCTACTACACCATGGCGTTGGCCAGCGGGCTCGGCGACCGCGACGACGTGGGGCTCTCGCTCGTCGCTCGCCGCGGCGACGAGGCGCGCTGGCGCGATCTGGCCGGCGGCGCCGCGGTTCGCGGGTTGGTGCCGGTTTCGCGGCCGGCCCGGCTCGTCTTCGAGCAGCTCCGCCTCGGGTCCGTGTTGCGTTCGGTCGACGTCCAGGTCCACCACGGACCGCACTACACCATGCCCGCCCGATCGCCGGTGCCCTGTGCGGTGACGATCCACGACTGCACCTTCTTCGACCATCCCGAGTGGCATCTGCGTTCCAAAGCGGCGTTCTTCCGACGCGCCATACGCCGTGCAGCCCGACATGCGGCGGTACTGGTCTGCGTCAGCCAGGTCACCGAGGATCGCCTGCGAGCCGTGTGTGACGTGCGCGTCGCCGGTCGTGGTTGCACCCCACGGTGTCGACCATCAGCGCTTTACGCCGCGTGAGCCGGCCGAGGGGGCCGACCGCACGGTGCTTGCGGCGCTCGGCGTGCCGGTTGACCGCCCGCTCGTCGCGTACGTCGGCACCCTCGAGCCGCGCAAGGGGGTGGTCCCTCTGATCGCGGCGTTCGACGAGTTGGCACGGCGTCACCCTGACGCCGTGCTGGTGCTCGGAGGGCAGACCGGCTGGGGGATGGCCGAGACCGAGCGCGCCCTGGCCGCCGCCCGGCACCCCGAGCGCATCGTGCGTACCGGCTATCTGCCGGACCCCGCCGTCCCCGCATTGCTGCGCCGGGCGGCGGTCGTCGCCTATCCCGCCCTCGAAGAAGGGTTCGGGCTCCCTGCGCTGGAAGCCTTGGCCTGTGGCGCACCGCTGGTGACCACCGAGGGCACCGCCATGGCGGAAATGGCCCGGGGCGCCGCGCTCCTGGTGCCCCCCGCTGACGTTCCGGCCCTGGCCTCGGCCCTGGGAACGGCGCTCGAGGGTGGGCGTGCCACGGATCGCCACACGCTCGGGATCGTTGTGGCCGGGGAGCGGACCTGGGAGACCAGCATCGTTCTGCACCGGCAGGCCTATGCGCTGGCCCTGTCGGCCTCGCAGTAGGGTTCGGCCGATGCGTGCGCTGATCACGGGCGGAAAAGGGTTCGTGGGGCAGTGGCTGGCCGCGCACCTCAAGGACCGCGGCGACGAGGTCGCCGTCATCGACATCGAGACGGATGTGGCCGACGGCGACGCGGTCCGTCGGGTCATGGCCGACGTCGTGCCGGACGCCATCTACCACCTGGCCGCCATGACCCACGTCGGCGAGAGCTGGGAGAACCCCAGCCAGGTGCTGCGGGTCAACGTGCTGGGCACGGCGGAGATCCTGGCGGCGGCGCGCTCCATCGAGAGCGGCCCCCGGGTGCTGGTGGTCAGCTCGGCCGAGGTTTACGGGATCGTCACGCCGGAACAGCTCCCCCTCGGCGAGGACACCCCGGTCGAGCCCGCCAGCCCGTATGCCGCCAGCAAGCTGGCGGCGGAGGCCGTGGCGCTCCAGGCCTGGCGTGGCTACGGCCAGCCCGTGGTGGTCGTGCGGCCCTTCAACCACATCGGACCTGGCCAATCCCCGAATTTCTTCGTGCCGGCGTTGGCCAAGCGGATCGTGGAGGCGCGCCGGAGTGGAGCCCGGTCGATGCCGGTGGGCACCCTCACCACCCGGCGTGACTTCACGGACGTCCGCGACGTGGTGGTCGCCTACCGGCTCTTGATCGAGAGCGGTGAGCCCGGTGGCATCTACAACGTCTGCTCGGGGCGTGACGTCGCCATGTCGGAGGTCGCGTCCCAGCTCCTCGAGCTGGCGGGGGCGGACCTGACGCTCGAGACGGATCCCGCGCTGCTCCGACCGGTCGACGTGCCTGTGCTGCGTGGTAGTGCGGCGCGGCTGCAGGCCGTGACGGGCTGGCGGCCGCAGATCCCGCTCGCGACAACACTCGCCGACGTCCTCACCTCGTGGGAGGGGGACTGACGGCGAGCGTTGTCCGTTGGTGGAAGGGTGCCCCTCAGGCGCTCACGCGCTGGCGGATCTGAATTCGTACCTCTCGAGCCTGTTCCCGGGCCTTCGTGGTGACCTGGGTCACCGAGGCGGGAAGCTTGTCCTCAATGGGCTGCAGGGTCGTCTCCACGAACTGCACGGCCGTTTCGGCCAGGTCGTCGATCTGGCCGTAGCCCTTGGCCACGCCGTGGCGCACCCCGTCGATCCGCTGGTCCAGTGAGAAGTCCTTGGAGAGCCGGTTCCGCAGCTCGACCCGGTGGACCTGGGCCCGCTGGTAGCCGAGCACGCCGAGGCCGACGGCCACGTAGGCAGCGTCGCGGGCGAGGTCCGTGACACCCTTGGAGATGTTGGTGATGTTGCTCGGTACTTCAGGCATGTGGGCCTCCTGTCTGGTCGGTTCACTCCGACGGTCCGGACGCAGGAGCTGCGGGCAGGCCGCTGCGTTGATGCACAACAGTATCACGTTTGTTAAACAGTAGCAAGCACTGGCGGTGATTTTCGTGCCTGCTGGGGAGGAGGTCGGACCGGATAGCCTCGGCCCCCTGATGGACGCCCAAGTGCCGGCCGTGGTCGCCGTCATCGTGACGACCGACCCCGGAGCCTGGCTGGAAGAGGCGCTTTCGTCGCTGGCGACCCAGGACTACGAGGAACTGTCCGTGCTGGTCCTGTCGAACGGGGACGACGATCCGGAGGTCACCGAACGGGTGGCCCGAGTGCTGCCCAACGCCTTCGTGCGGCACCTGCCGGGACGGCCCGGGTACGCCGCCGCATCCAACGAGGCGCTCTCCATGGTGGAGGGCGCGGCGTTCTTTCTCCTCCTACACGACGACGTCGCGCTGGACCCGGATGCGGTGCACAAAATGGTCGAGGAGTCGTTCCGCTCCAACGCCGGGGTCGTGTCCCCGAAGTTCGTGAATTGGGACGACACCAGCGTCCTCCTTCATGTCGGCATGACCTGTGACAAGACGGGTGCCGTGGTGGATCGCATCATCGAGGGCGAGGTCGACCACGGGCAGCACGATGCCGTGCGCGATGTCTTCGTGGCCCCCGGCGGCTGCACGCTGGTGCGGGCGGATCTCTTCACCGAGCTCAAGGGATTCGACGCCGGGATCGTCGCCATGGGCGAGGATCTCGACCTCTCCTGGCGCAGCCAGGTGGCGGGCTCTCGCGTCGTCGTCGCCCCGGACGCCCGGGTGCGCCACCGCGAGGTGATCGCCGGAGGGCTCGAGCCACTGGCGGTGTCCGGCGAGCCCGAGGGTCGCCATCCCGCCACCTTGCAGTCCCTGCAGCGGCGGCACGAGCTTCGAGCCGTTCTCAAGTGCTACACGCGGATGCACCTCTTGCGGGTCTTGCCGCAAGCGGCTCTCCTGGCCTTCGGTGAGGTGGTCGTCGCCGTGCTGGCCCGCGATCGCGACCGGGTCCGTGCCGTGACCGGGGCCTGGCGCTGGAACTTCCGCCGTCTGACCGAGGTCTCGAAGCTGCGCGGTGAACTGGCGGAACACCGGCTCTTTCCTGACGCCGAGGTGCGCCGGCTGCAGGTGCGGGGGAGTGCGCGCCTCTCGCGCTACCTGAGCCGCCTCTCTCATCAGGGCCTCGAAGCGGCCAACGCCGTCGCCGTCACCAGGGAGCGGTCAGAGCGGGAGGACGAGCGGGCGGCCCAGGTGGCACTGCTCACCGGCAGCGTGGGTTCGGCCTTCAGCGAGGACGCCGACTTCGACGACCTCGACGACCTGGGCCGGCGCGCCGGGCGTGACCGCTTCGGGCGACGGGTCCGCTCGTCTCCCCTCAGCACCGGGCGCCAACGCACCGTGGCCCTTGTCATCGCGCTGTTCGTCATTGCGGTCGGGACGCGCGAGCTCTTCTTCGGGACGTTGCCACTCGTCGGACAGCTGGCCCCGCTCCCGTCGTGGTCGACCAGCTGGCACCACTTCTTCTCTGGCTGGCAGTCGCCCGGCGTGGGCACCACCGCACCCGCCTCGCCGGCCTTCGGCCTGGTCGGCCTGAGCGGCACTCTCCTCTTCGGTGCCATGGGGACGTTGCAGCGTGTCCTGCTCCTGGGGTGCATCCCGCTCGGAGCGTGGGGGGTGTCGCGCTGCCTGCGCCCCCTGATGTCGCCGCGGGCCCGGGTGGTGGCGGTCATCTGCTACCTCGGGCTCCCACTGCCCTACGGCGCGCTCGGGACCGGCCGCTGGGACGGGCTCGTGGCCTATGCCCTGTTCCCCTTCATTGCGCTGGGCCTGGCCCGCACGGCCGGGATCGACCCGTACGCCGTCGAGCCCGGAACGCGCTGGCGGAACCGCCGCGCCGGTCAGGTCGTCCTGCTCGGTGCGGTCATCGCCGCCGCTTCGTGCGTTGCGCCGGCCGTCGTGCCCATGGTCCTGGTCATGGCAGTGGCCTGGGTCCTGGGCTCCCTCCTTGTCGGCGCGCCCGGGCCGACATGGCGTGTCCTGGTCGTGGCGGTGCAAGCGGTGGTGGTGGCCTTGATCCTGGCCCTGCCTTGGGTGGTCGGCACGGCACTGGCGGGCAAGGGGTCGGTCGCCATCTTCGGCCTCCCTGTGTCTGGAGCCACAGCGCCCAGCTGGGGCGACATCCTGCGCTTCGCCGTCGGGCCTGCCGCCCGCTCACCCATCGCCTGGCTCCTGGTGGTCGGCGCGGCCCTGCCCCTCGTGATCGCCCGCGGCACCAGGTTGGCCTGGGCGGCGCGCATGTGGGTCCTGGCGCTGGCGTCGTGGGGGCTCGCCTACGCCAGCACGCATGGTGATCTCGGTTCCTTCACGCCATCCGAGACGGTCGTGCTCGCTCCCGCCGCCCTCGCGGTCGCCGTGTGTGTCGGCATTGGCATCGCCGCCTTCGAGAACGACCTCAGCGGCCGCGAGTTCGGATGGCGCCAGCTCGCCAGTGCCGTCGCCATCGTCTGCGTCGCGCTCGGCCTGCTCCCGGTGCTCGGCGGCGCCGTCGGCGGTCGGTGGGAACTCCCGGCACAGGGCGTCGAGCAGCCGCTGGCGTTCCTGGCCCGGCCCAGCACGAGCGTGGCCAGGGTGCTGTGGCTCGGTGACCCCCGGGCCCTGCCGGCGGGCGGGTGGTCGGTGCAGTCGGGCCTCGCCTACGCCCTCACGCCCGAGGACCTGCCGGACGCGGCGCAGGTCCTGACCCCGGCGGGCCCGGGACCGGCCGACGAGGTGGCCACGGCCGTGCGCCTGGTCGAGTCCGGCGGCACCGTCCACCTCGGTCGCCTGTTGGCTCCAGCCGGCGTGCGCTACATCGTCGTGGTCGACGCCCTGGCTCCGTCGCTGGTGGGAACGAGTCCCGCGTCGGTCAGCGCGCCACCGCCGGCCGGCCTCAATGCCGACCTCCTCGAGCAGGACGACCTGCAGGTGGTGCCGGGGGTGATGGGCGTACAGGTGTACGAGAACGGGGCGACCATGCCGGTCACCGCCACGCGCCGGCGCCATTGCCGGTGCAGGCGTCGGCTTACCCGAGCGCGACGGACGTGGTGGGATGGCAATCGGTGCTCAGCGGGTTGGCCGACGGAGGACCGGCGACCGGTGCGGTGCCCGCCGGGACGCTCTACGCGGGCTACGCCCCGGCCGGGGCGTTCAGCGTGACGGTGGACGGCCATACGGCGGCGCGTCAGCCGGCTTTCGGCTGGGCCGCGCAGTACGCGGTGCGTGCCAAGGGCCAGGCCGCGCTCTCCCTCTCCCAGTTCCCGCTCGTCCCCCTGGCGGTCCTCCTCGAACTGGCGCTCTGGGTGCTGCTGGCCCTCGCCGTCATCGGGCGACCCCGTCGCGGCGCGCGCCTCCTCCGTGCCGCCGACCGTGCCCCTGCTCGCGGAAACGGTCACGATCGGCGAGACGGTGTCGTTGTGACGCCGGCCCACGGGGCTCGCGAGCGCCGGTGGCTCGTGGTCGTCCTCGTGATCCTGGTGGTGGCCGGTGTCGGCATCGTCGTCGGGCGCGGGGGACGCCGGCACCCGTTGGTGCCGCGGCCACCCCAAGCGCGTTGGTCGGTGCCCCGGACGCGGAGTCGTCCGCCTGGTACTGCACCGGGCAGTCGACTGCGAGCGGCGGGTCGCCGGGCATCCTCGTGCTTACCAACACCACCGCCCGATCGGTGACGGCGGACATCACGGTGACATCGGACTCGGGCGCCACGGCACACGCCGCCGCGGCCGTGCCGCCCCACGGTGTGGTGGCGCCGGCCCTCCCGACGGTGTCGTCGGGCTCCTGGCAGTCAGAGACCGTCATCACGTCGGGTGGCGGTGTGGCGGTGACCCAGACGGTGGATGGCCTCCTCGGGTGGTCGCAGGCGCCCTGTCAGAGCTCCACCTCGGCCTCGTGGTATTTCGCCAGCGGCAGCACCGCCGCGGCCAATACGCTCGCCGTCGCGCTGCTGAACCCGACGTCGACGCCGGTCGTGGTCGACCTGAGCTTCCTGACGCCGAGTGGCATGGTGCACCCGATCAACTACCAGGGGATCGTGTTGCCGGCGGGGCAGATGACGGTGGAGAACGTGACGTCGGAGGTGCAGGAGACGGACACCATCAGCACCGTCGTCACCGCGTGGACCGGCCGCGTCGTCGCGACGGAGGTGCAGGGGATCGTCGGAGCGGGTGCGGCGTTCGGCGGGCTGTCGCTCGTTCCCGGTGTGCCGGCGCCACAGTCGCATTGGGCCATCCCGCAGGCACAGGAAGTGTCGGGCGGCGCTTCCGAGATCGATGTCTTCAACCCGGGATCGACCACCGAGACCGTGAACGTGCAGGTGCGGTTGCCCTCCGGCCCGCTGGCCCCGCTCACGGACAAAGTGCTGCCCGGCACGACGTGGGTCCTCCAGACCAGCGCCGAGACACGCATCCCTGACAACCAGACTTACGCCACCACCATCGACGCCACGGGGGGTCCCGGCGTCGTGGTGGGTCGGTCCGTTGCCCTGCCCGGGACTGCGACGCCACCGCCCCAGGCCGGTGTGGCGTTGGCCGTGGACGGTCTGAGCAGCGCGTCGCCCAGCGGGGAGTGGGTCGTGCCCCCTCCGGGCACCGATGCCACGCCCGCGGTGCCCGGAGCGGCCCCGGCGCACCTCGCACTGTTCAACACGTCGGGCAACACCGAGACCTACGACGCCGTCGCCACCGCGGCATCGGGGAACCGTGTGGTGGCCACTGGCACCCTGCCCGCCCGGGGCTCGGTGGACGTGTCCGGTTCGCCGCTCACCACGGCAGCGCTCGACCCGATAGTCGTCCACGCCTCGGGTCCGATGGCAGTGAGCGAAGATGCCGGCCCGTCTGCGGGCATCGGCGTCGTGTCGATGCCCGGCATCCCGCTGGCGCCCGCCACCGGGGCCTGAGCCCTCCTACAGGTTGTGGCGCTGGTAGCGCCGCCACAGGACACGCCCGCCGATCAGGACGGCGCCCAGGAGCAGAAGGGCAAAGAGGACCGGTCCGGCCAACCGGACCACGCCTTCGACCCCGGTCACGAAGCCACTGATGCTGGCGTGCCAGGCCCGCACCAGGCCGGACTCGGGCAGCGGTGTGGGCCGGGGGGCCGGCGTGGGCGTGTGTTCGTTCACCGTCACGGTCAGTGTGGAATAGGCCGTCTGGCTCGTGAGGAGCTGGAGCTGGCCCTGCAGCTGCTCGATCTGGGACTGAATGCCGTTGATCTGCTCCTGCACCGACAGGATGTCGCCCACTGTCGTGGCCTTGGCCAGAATGGTCAGGTACTGCTGGAGGCTGTCCTGCAGGGCGGTGATGCGCGCCTGCAGATCGACGTACTGGCCGGTGACGTCGGTCGCCTTGGTCGTCAGGTCCGAGACCTTGCCGAGCGCCTTGGCGCGCGTGAGGACGGTGGTGAAGCTCTGCACCGGGACCTGCAACGTCACGCTGCCGATGCGCCTCGCCCCACCCGTCTGCGTCTGCGAGTTGGCCACGAAGCCGCCGTAGGCGCCGGCGAGCGCGGTCAGCTGATTGACCGTCGTGCTCAGCTTCCCGCGGCCGACGGTCAGCGCCAGGGAGCCGGTCTGCTGAATTTTGGCGGACTGGCCGACGGCACCGCTGGGCAGAGGCGGCGTGGTCGGCGTGGTCGGCGTCGTCGCGGTGGTCGGGCCCGCCACGCCGCCTTGCGCGGTCCCGGAGGAGGGGAAGTGGCCGTGGGTGCGTGACCGCCCTTGGACTGGGTCGCCGAGTTGTTCGTGAAGTTTCGTGGTGTGGTTGTCGTGGTGTTCGGCGCGTTGACGTGGGTGCGGACGCCGACGCCGGGCGCGCCAGCGCGGACGTGTGGACGGGCTGGGTCGGTCCGCGCGTCAGGGCGACGATCCCGCCGGCCAGCACAAGGAGGGCGACGAGCCCGGCAGCAACCGAGAGCGCGTGGTGGCGGCCGGCCAGTCCGGCCAGGCCGGCGGGCGGCGCACGCTGTCGCGCCGTCGGTCGGCGCGTCCGGTGCTGCGCGGTCGCGGTCGTCGGCGGGCTCGTCGGCGACCCGGGCCAAAATGTCCTCGGCGCCCGTGGCAGGGACATCGAAGGTCGCTGCCACGTCGGCGAAGAGCGAGGCCAGGCGGTCGTCGTCGAGCATGGTCATGGGCTGGTCTCCTCGGTACGAGGTGTGCCCTCGGCGCCCATGAGCGCACACAGGGCGGGGTCTGCCGCCAGGCGGCGTCGGGCCTCGTGCAGGCGGGACTTCACGGTGCCGGGACGCCGGCCGATGGCCAGCGCTATGTCGCGCTCGCTCAGGTCGGCGTAGTAGCGCAGGACGACCGGGACGCGGAGGGACAGTGGGAGCCGCTGCAGCGCGGCCAGCACGGTCTCGGCGACTTCACCTTGCTCGGCTCTGGTCTCGGGGTCGGCGCCGGGGTGGGCACGTGCGCCAGGGGCTCGTCGCCGGCACGCCGGTCGCGGTGGGGGATCTCGCGGCGCAGCTTCGAGTAGCAGGAATTGACCACGACGTGGGCGAGCCAGGGCCGGATGCTCGGGACGGCCGAGAGCGAATCGCGGAAGCGCCAGGCCCGCAGATAGGCGTCCTGCACGGCCTCCTCGGCGTCGGCCCGGTTCCCCAAGATCAGGCAGGCGGTGCGGAAGGACGCCACGTAGCCGTCCTCGAGCCAGTCCGCCAGCTGTTGCTCCACCATCCCCCTTCATGACGCTGCGCCGCCCGAATCGGTTCGATCCGATCGCGTCGGCGTGGCGGTGCGGCGGTGCGGCAGGCCTAGCGGGTTGCGGGTCCTTCCGGAGCGCCGGCCGACGGGTTGGCCGGCGGCGGCCAGGGCGGGGGAGCCCACGTCTCGGGGTCGGCCTGGTGGGCCGGGGGTGTCGGGGCGGTCGGCACTGCGACGGCACTCGTGCTGGTTCCGAGGGCGCTCTCCGTCTCGGCGTGGACGGCGTCCCCGTTGCCACTGGCATTGCCGTTGGCCCCGTTGACGACGGGGGTGCTGATGGCCGCCTCATGGAAATGCGGCACGGACTTGGCGCCCTCGTCGTGCACGGGCGAGCCGTGGGCTTCGTCGACCAGTCGGGCCACCTCGGCACCGTCGATGATCTCGTTGTCGAGCAGGGCGCGGGCAATGGCGTTGAGGCCGCCGCGGTGCTTGCTCAGCACGTCATGGCGCGCTGTTCCTGAATGCGCAGGATGCGCTCGACCTCGTCGTCGATGATTTTGGAGGTGTCCTCGGAGTAGTCACGCGTGTGCATGAGATCCTCGCCGAGGAAGACCTGGCCCGCCGAACCCCACGCCATGGGGCCGATGGCGTCGCTCATGCCCCATTCGCGCACCATTTTGCGGGCGAGCTCGGTGTTGCCGACGAGGTCGTTGGCGGCGCCGGTCGAGAGGTCGCCGTAGACAAGGAGCTCGGCCACCCGGCCACCCATGCGGACACACAGGGAGTCCTCGATGTAGTCACGTGGGTGGATGTGGCGCTCCTCCATCGGGAGCTGGTGGGTGACACCGAGGGCCATGCCCGTGGGCAGGATCGTCACCTTGTGCACCGGGTCGGCATGCTCGAGCACGTAGGCGAGCACGGCGTGGCCGCCCTCGTGGTAGGCGATGCGCTCCTTCTCGGCCTCCGAGAGGACCATGGACTCGCGCCGCTGGCCTAGCAGGACCCGGTCCCGGGCCGTCTCGAAGTCGGCCATGGCGATGTCCAGGCTGCCCCGGCGCACGGCGTGCAGGGCCGCCTCGTTGACCAGGTTGGCCAGGTCCGCGCCGCTCATGCCGGGCGTGCCGCGGGCCACGACGGTCAGGTCGACGTCGTTGGCCATCCGCTTGCCCTTGCAGTGCACCTGCAGAATCGGCAGCCGCTCCTCGAGGTCGGGCAGCGGGACCACGATCTGACGGTCGAAGCGACCCGGCCGCAGCAGGGCGGGGTCCAAAATGTCGGGCCGGTTGGTGGCGGCGATCATGACCACGCCCTCGGCGGTGTCGAAGCCGTCCATCTCCGAGAGCATCTGGTTGAGCGTCTGCTCACGCTCGTCGTGCCCGCCGCCGAGGCCGGCCCCGCGCTTGCGGCCGATGGAGTCGATCTCGTCGACGAAGACGATGGCCGGTGCCTGCTTGCGGGCGGTCTGGAACAGGTCACGCACCCGGCTGGCGCCGACGCCGACGAACATCTCCATGAAGTCCGAGCCGCTGACCGACATGAAGGGCACGCCGGCCTCGCCGGCGACGGCGCGGGCGATCAGTGTCTTGCCGGTCCCGGGCGGGCCGACCAGGAGCACACCCTTGGGGATTTTGGCTCCGATCTCCTTGAAGCGCGCTGGGGTCTTGAGGAAGTCCACCACCTCGCTGATCTCCTGCTTCACCCCCGTGTAGCCCGCCACGTCGTCGAAGGTGGTCGAGGGCCGGTCGCTACTGAATGTCTTGGCCTTGGAGCGCCCGATGGACATGATCCCCGACATCTGACCCCGAGTCTGGCGGCCGATGAAGTAGATGAAGGCGGCGCCGATGGCGATGATGAAGAGGTAGGGCAGCAGGGCGGTGAACAGGTTCGACGAGGGGGTCGGGAAGCTGACCTGGACGCCGTTGTTGCGCATCTCGGTCACGTCGTTGGGCAGCGAGGGACTCGGACCCTGGACCGTGTAGGTCGCCCCGTCCTTCAGCTTGCCGGTGATCGTCCCGCTCGAGTTGGAGATCTGGGCCGTCGAGACGTCCTTGGAGGTCACCTCCTGCAGGAACTTGGTGTAGGAGATCGACTTGGCGTTGTTCGTCTTGATCGTGCCGACGGCGAGCAGGATGGCCACGATCCCGATGGCCACGACGCCCCAGACCCAGCGCCAGCTCTGCCCCGACGGCGCCCCCTTTTCCGGGGTACCGTCGCCGTTGACGGGCGCGTTGGGCTTGCCGGCCGGCTTGTCCGCACGCTGGGGGCTCACGGCATCCATGCTAGGCGCCGACCTCGCTCGGTGGTGACCGCCCCGCCGCTCGGCCGCTCAGCGGTCCCGGTGCAGGTGGGCGCACCGCGGGCACCGGTAACGTCTGGTCGATGAGCGATTCCGAGCCCGGCGGGGTGGTTCCAGACCCACCGGGCCCGCCGGCGCGCCCGCCCGGGCCCGCCCCGGAGGGGTACGTGCCCCGCGAATGGCTCCAGCAGGCGCCCCCCGGGCAGCCGGTAGCGACCCCGCCGCCCCCGCCCCCGCCCCCGCCCTCCGACGACCCGACGTTCTCGGTGCTCCCGCCGCCACCGGCTGTCCTGCCTGCGGGCGACCTGCCCTTCCTCGATACCCCGTGGGTCCCCCCGCAGACGAGGCGCCAGGGCTGGATGTGGCTCGTGTACAGCGTGGTCGGCTTTCTGGTCGGCCAGATCGGAGCCCTGATCTTCGGCTACATCGCCGGCGCCATCGCCGGGAAGACGGGCGCGGAGATGACGGCCATCGCCTCGGCGTCGGTGCCGCCCGAGTGGTACGTGGTGACCACGCTGCTCGGCCTGTGGATCGGCTTCATCGGCGTGCCCTGGCTGGCCAGCCGGACCCAGGGGACGCGCCACTTCTTCCGCGACCTCGGTGTGCGTTTCCGGCTCATCGACCTGGTCGGCATCGCCATCGGGATCGGAGGCCAGATTCTGGTCGCCATCATGTACGCACCGTTCCAGCACGACATCAAGAACTTCAACGGGCCCTCTCAGCGCCTGACCGGCGCGTCGCACGGCGCCGGCTTCGTGGTCATCGCCATCGCCACGGTCCTCCTCGCGCCCGCCATGGAGGAGCTGTTCTTCCGGGGCCTGCTCTTGAAGTCGCTCGTCCGCCTGTTCACGAAGTTGGGGGCGGCCGGCGGCGCCCGGACCGCCGGAGTCGTCCTGGCCGTGATCGCCGACGGGCTCCTCTTCGGCCTGGCCCACGGCGAATGGGTGCAGCTGGCGGGACTGGCGACCTTCGGCATGATCCTGGCCGTGGTTTCGTACCGCACGGGACGGCTGGGCATGAACATGGTGGCCCACGCCAGCTTCAACCTGGTCGCCATCATCGCCATCGCGACCAATGGGAGCGTCTTCTTCCACTGAGCACGCCCGACGGGTGGGTTCGGAGCGCGGAGCGAGCGCCCCCTATGGTTGGGCCCGTGAGCCGCCCCGTGAGCCGCCCCGTGAGTCGCCCGTGAGCCGCATGGACCAGGTCTTCAAGGCGTATGACGTGCGGGGCACGGTGCCCGACCAGCTCGACGCCGACATGTGCCGGGCCATCGGGCGCGCCATGGCGCGGTTCGCGGGCACGCCCGAAATTTTGGTCGCCCGCGACATGCGCGAGAGCGGCGTGGAGTTGGCGGCCGCCTTCTCTGACGGCGTCCGGGCCGAGGGCGTCGACATCATCGACCTGGGCATGGCCTCGACCGACTTCTTGTACTTCGCGTCGGGCCATCTCGATGCGCCTGGTGCAATGTTCACGGCCTCCCACAACCCGGCGCGGTACAACGGCCTCAAGCTCTGTCTCTCCGGAGCGCGACCCATCGGACGCGACACCGGCCTGGCCGACATAGAGGCCGGAGCCGAGGAGTTGCTGGGACAGCCGCTGCCCGCTCTCACGGGGACCTGGCGCGAGCAGAACCTGCTCGACGAGTGGGCGGACCACGTGGTGTCCTTCGTCGACGTGGCGTCGCTGCGCCCGCTCAAGGTGGTGGCCGACACCGCCAACGGCATGGGTGGACTGGTCGTGCCCATCGTGTTCGAGCGGCTCCCGTTCACCGTCGAGATCCTCTTTCCCGAGCTCGACGGCAACTTCCCAAACCACCCGGCCGACCCGATCCAACCCGAGAACCTCATCCCGCTGAAGGCGGCCGTGCTCGAGCACGGCGCCGACATCGGGCTCGCCTTCGACGGGGACGCCGATCGTGTCTTCCTGGTCGACGAGAAGGCCGAACCGGTATCGGGCTCGTTGACGACGGCGCTCGTGGCCGCCTCCATGCTCACCAAGCACCCCGGCGAGACGATCCTCTACAACCTCATCTGTTCCCATGTGGTGCCCGAGGTCGTGACGGAAATGGGCGGCAAGCCCATTCGCACGCAGGTCGGCCACTCCATCATCAAGAAGGTGATGGCCGAAACCGGGGCCGTCTTCGGCGGGGAGCACTCGGGCCACTACTACTACCGCGACAACTTCCGGGCCGACTCGGGCATCATCACCGCCCTGTTGGTCCTGGAGCTGCTCAGCCAGAGCACGCAGTCGCTCTCCGAGATGCTGCTGCCCTTTCAGCGTTACGCGGACTCGGGGGAGATCAACACGACCGTCACCAGCCCGGCCGCCACCGTGGAGGCGATCGCCACGCACGAGCGCAAGGCGGGCGCCTCCGTCGACATGCTCGACGGGCTCACGGTCGAACACGGCGACTGGTGGTACAACGTCCGCCCGTCCAATACCGAGCCGTTGCTCCGTCTCAACGTGGAGGCCAAGACGGTCGCCCGCTGCGCCGCCCATGTGGCGGAGGTCCAACAGCTCATTGCTGCCAACGCCGGCCTGGCCGCCGGCCAGAAATAAGGAGATCCCGATGAGCCTCGACCCGCTCCTGCTCGACGTGCTGGCCTGTCCCGAGGACAAGGGGCCATTGCTGTGGTTCGAGGACGAAGACATCCTCTACAACCCTCGGCTGCACAAGAGCTACGCCGTGGCCGATGGCGTGCCGGTGCTCCTGCTCGATGAGGCGGATGCCGTCGGCGAGCCCGAGCACGAGCGCCTGATGGCCAAGGCCGAGAGCAACAAGGTGCGGGCCACGGGTCCGGCGTCTGGGTGAACGCACGGCCCCCTCTCGACACGCTCGGGATGTGGGAGGCCACGGCCACCCTGCCCGAGCAGTTGTCCGGGGCGCTGCGCACCGCTGACGATGCCTTCAGCGGGACCACTCCTCTCGGTGGTGGTCGTGGCGCCATCCGTGCGGTCGCTGCGTTCGGTCTCGGAACGGGAGCAGCAGCCAGCGCGGCCGCCGCCGCTCTCAGCGCACCCGACCTGGCCGTGCCCTTCTGGGTCGGGTCGGGGTCCGCTCTCCCGGCCTTCGTCAATGCAACCACGCTGGTCTTGGCTGTCTCGCCGTCGGGGGACACCGAAGAGACGCTGACCGTCGCAGAGAAGGCAGTCGAACACGGGGCGATGGTGGTCGCCGTCGGGGGCGCGCCCGGAGGGGCACTGGCCCGTTTGGCCACCGAGGCCGGTCTGCCCTGGTGCCCGGTCGAGCCCGGCGGGCCCACGGCGCGGGCCGCTCTGGGCGCTACCACGGTGCCGCTGCTCGTCGCGCTGACCCACGCCGGCTTGCGGGCGGATTGCTCGGCGTCGGTGGACGCGGCGGCGGCGTCTCTGGCCCGACGCCGCGACGGCCTGCTCCCGCCCAACGGTCCACCGGCTGCGTTGGCGCGTCGCCTCGGTCGCACGATCCCGCTGGTCTACGGCTCTGCCGGCACGGCCGCCGTGGCGGCCCGGTGGTGGAAGGCCCAGGTGAACCTCAATGCCAAGGCCCCCGCCTTCGCGGCGACGTTGCCCGAACTCACCCACGACGAACTGGCCGGCTGGGGCCAGGGCGGCGACGTGACGCGCCAGACCATGTCGCTGGTGCTGCTGCGTCACGCCGGCGAGGCGCCGCGTGCCGCCGCTCAGTTCGACGCGGTGCGTGCGGCCACCGACGAAGTCATGGCCGACGTGTTCGAGGTGCAGGGAGAGGGTGACGACGACCTGAGCCGCTTCTTCGACCTCGCCTTGCTGGGCTCGCTCGTCTCACTGCACCTCGCAGCCCGCGAGGGGGTCGACCCCGGCCCGGTGCCGGCGGTCGATGAGGCACAGGTGGGGCGGACGCGCGCAGCGCGCGGTCAGTTCAGGCGCTCCACGATCATGGCCATGCCCTGGCCGCCACCGACGCACATCGACTCGAGCCCGAAGGTCTTGCCCGTGTCCTCCAACGCGTTGAGCAGCGTCGTCATGATGCGTGCGCCGGTCTGGCCGAAGGGGTGTCCGAGCGCAATGGCGCCGCCCTTCACGTTGAGCTTGTCCCAGCTGATACCGAGGTGCTTGGCCGACGGGATCACCTGGGCCGCGAAGGCCTCGTTGATCTCCACCAGGTCGATGTCGTCGATCGTCTTGTTGGCCCGGGCCAGCACCTGACGGCAGGCGTCCACCGGTCCGAGACCCATGATCTCGGGATTGATGCCGGTCACGCCGCTGGCCACAATGCGCGCCAGCGGCGTGATGCCGAGCGCCTTGGCCTTCGCGTCGCTCATGACGATGACGGCGGCGGCGCCGTCGTTGAGCGGGCAGGCGTTGCCGGCCGTGATCGTGCCACCCTCGCGGAACACCGGCTTGAGGTTGGACAGCCCCTCCAGTGTGGTGCCCGGCCGCGGCCCGTCGTCCTTGGTGACGACCGTCCCGTCGGACAGGGTGACGGGGATGATCTCGCGCTCGAAGAAGCCGTTCTGCTGGGACTCGACCGCCCGTGTCTGGGAGAGCAGGGCGAACTCGTCCATCTCCTCTCGCGTCACCTTCTCGTACTCGGCCACGTTCTCCGCCGTCTGGCCCATGGCGATGTACACATCGGGCAGACCCTCGGGCGGACTCCACGGCTCGGTCACGGCAGGCGCGCGGACCTTGGTCCGCTCCTCGGCGGCGGCGAACGCGGTGTTGTGGGGACCGGTGTCCGACGCCCCGTGCGAGTACCGGCTGACCGTCTCCACGCCGGCAGCGATGAAGACGTCGCCCTCGCCCGCCCTGATGGCGTGGGCTGCCATGCGGATGGACTGCAGGGAGGAGGAGCAGTAGCGGTTCACCGTCACGCCGGGCACGTTGTCCAACCCGGCCAGGAGCGCGGCCACGCGGGCGACGTTGTAGCCCGCCTCGCCGGCCGGTTGTCCGCAGCCGAGGATGACGTCCTCCACCTCGGCGGGGTTGAGTTGGGGCACCTGCTCCAGGACGGAGCGCAGCACCAGCGCGCTCGAGGTCGTCGGGGCGACACTCGACGAGGGAGCCCTTGTTGGCCCGTCCGATCGGGGTGCGGCCGGTGGCGACGATGACGGCTTCAGGCATGGTGACGGCTCCTCGGGTTTCGGTTCGGGGACTCGGTCGTGCGCCGGGGAACCCGCCCGGGGCGGATTGCAGGTTACTTGGCGGTAGCGAGGCGTTCCGCAGCCCATTGGCCGCCCGAGGGAGGCGGACTGTAACGTGTTCTGCCGCGCCGAGCCCACAGGGCCGGGCCGGCGACGACATGGCGCTGACGTGGGCTTGTGCAGCCCCGGCACCCGGGAGGGACTCGTATGGAAATTGCCTTGACCGAGGAGCAGCAGGCGCTCAAGAGCGAGCTGCGCGCCTACTACCAGAAGCTCTTGACCCCCGAGCTCGAGCAGGAGCTGGCCCAGGCGAGCGGGATCGGGCCCGTGGTGCGCAAGGTCGTCAAGCAGATGGGGAGCGACGGCTGGCTGGGCATCGGCTGGCCGACCGAGTGGGGGGGTCAGGGGCGCTCGGCGGTCGAGCAGTTCATCTTCTTCGACGAGTCCATGCGCAGCGGGGCCCCGGTCCCGATGCTCACCATCAACACGGTGGGCCCGACCATCATGAACTTCGGCACGCAGGAGCAGAAGGAGTTCTTCCTTCCGAAGATCCTGGCCGGCGAGATCTCCTTCTGCATCGGCTACACCGAACCGAACTCGGGCACCGACCTGGCGTCGCTGACGACCCGGGCCGTGCGCGACGGCGACGAGTACGTCATCAACGGCGCCAAGATCTTCACCAGCCTGGCCGGCGACGCCGACTACATCTGGCTCGCCACGCGGACGGACCCCAATGCGGCCAAGCACAAGGGCATCTCCATGTTCGTGATCCCCATGAGCACCCCCGGCATCCGCGTGGTGCCGATGAAGCTCCTGGGAGACCACAACATCAACTACACGTTCTATGAGGACGTCCGGGTCCCGGCCACCGCGCTGGTCGGCGGCGAGAACCAGGGTTGGAACCTCATCACCAACCAGCTCAACCACGAGCGGGTGACGCTGTGCTCGCCGGGCATCATTGAGCGCGTTCTGACCGACGTGCGGGCCTGGGCCCAGAGCACCAAGCTCCCGGACGGCCGGCGGGTGATCGATCAGGAGTGGGTGCAGGAGCACTTGGCGCGCGTGCACGCCGAACTCGAGTTCCTCCGCCTGATCAACTGGAAGGTGGCGTGGCAGGCCACGCAGGGTCACCTCGACGTGGCCGACGCCTCGTCGATAAAGGTGTTCGGCACCGAGTTCTACCTGCGAGCCTTCCGCTCGCTCATGGAGATCATCGGGCAGGCGGGCTATCTGACCCGCGGGTCACCCGCCGCGGTCGTCGCCGGCCGTCTGGAGATGTACGCCCGCTCCATGATCATCCTCACCTTCGGTGGTGGCACCAACGAGATTCAGCGGGACCTCATCGCGATCTTCGGCCTCGGCATGCCGCGGTCGCTGCGCTGAGCCCGCCCAGAGCCAGGAGATCGATCCCATGGATTTCAGTTACAGCGAAGAGCAGGAGGCCGTGCGCCAGTTGGCCGGACAGATCTTCGGCGAACGGTCGACGCACGAGCGGTTGAAGGAGATTGAGGCGACGGCCGGCGACGAAGGGCCATTCGACCGCGAGCTCTGGAAGGAGCTGGCCGATGCCGGCCTGCTCGGCATCCACCTCGGCGAGGACGTCGGCGGTGCAGGGCTCGACTTCGTGGCGGCGTGTCTGGTCGTCGAGGCGGCAGGTCGCACAGCGGCCTACGTCCCGGTGGTCGAGTCGATGGTCTACGGCGCACTGCCGCTCGACCGTTTCGGCACCGATGCGCAGCGCAAGACCTGGCTGACCGGCGCCGCCGGCGGTGAGACGATTCTCACGGCCGCCATGGCCGAGCTGGTCGGCGAGGTGGTGCTGCCGGGCGGCTCGGAGCCCGCGACGACGGCGACGGCGCAGGCCGACGGCGGCTGGGTGCTCTCGGGCACCAAGGCTTGCGTGCCGGCGGCCTTCGTGGCAGACGCCATCCTGGTCCCGGCCACCTGCCAGACGGCGGACGGTGCCATCAGCGGTCCCGGCGTCTTCATTGTGGAGCGCGGCGCCGACGGCGTCACGCTCACGCGGCAGACGACCACCACGGGGCGCCCCGAGGCGATCGTCGAGCTCGACGGTGTGCGCGTCGGTGTGGACCGGCTGGTGGGCGAGGGCGCAGACGGCGCCGCCGTCATCGACTGCATCACCGAATTCGCCACGACGGCCCTTTGCATTGAGGAGGCTGGTGTCTGCGCAGCGGCCCTCGAGCTCACGGCCGAGTACACCAAGACGCGGGTGCAGTTCGAGAAGCCCATCGCCACCTTCCAGGCCGTGGGCCAGCGGGCGGCCGACGCGTACGTGGACACCGAGGCCATCCGGCTCACGGCGTGGCAGGCGGCGGCACGGCTGGCTGCCGGACTGCCGGCGTCGGCAGAAATCGCCATCGCCAAATACTGGGCGGCCGAAGGCGGGCAACGGGTCGTGCACGCCGCGTCGCACCTCCACGGCGGAGTGGGCGTCGATCGCGACTACCCGCTGCACCGCTTCTTCCTCCTGACCGAGCAGATCGAGCTCACGCTGGGCGGGGCGAACGAGAGCCTGCGCCGGTTGGGTCGGATGCTGGCGGACGAGCCCGTCTGATCCGCCCACTACGGCGGCCTGATCCGCCCGCTGCGGCGGCGGCGGGGCTTCCTCGCCGGCCGTTGCTCAGTCGGGAGTGGCCGCCCTGGGATTCGAAAGGCCGAGGCCGTATCCGGCCAGGAACACGCCCGCCTCTTCGTGACGGGGGTAGGCGCCGGCAAGCTTGTGAAAGGCGCGGGAGTGGTCCGGGTGGGTCAGGTGCGCGACCTCGTGAACCAGGACCGAGTCGAGGACCCACTCGGGGACGACCCGCAGCCGGTCTGAGACGCGGATGTGGCCCGAGTAGTACGAACACGAGCCCCAACGCGCTGTCTGGTTCGTGACCCAGCGGACCGAGACCGGACGAGTGCCAACCAGGTAGCGGTCGCTCAACTCGATGGCCCGGGCCAGCAGGCCCGCATCGTCGAGCCCGGATTGCAGTCGGTGTCGAGTGAGGAGGCGTTCGACCAACCAGTCGATCGTCTTCTGCCGGCTCTCGACGTCGAGATGCGCCGGGATCGACACGACGATGCGACCACCGACCCACCTGGCCTCCGACGTCTTCTTGCGGCGCTTCGAGATGCGGACCTCGACCTCGGGTGCAGCCTCGACGGTACGGCCGTCACCGTCACCGTCACCGTCACCGTCACCGTCGGCCGGATCCGAATCGGCGGGTGTCTCCGTGTGGGCCGGGTCCGTGGGCGGTGCAACCTGCTGCAGTGTCGTGGCGGGGCTGTGGAGACGGGGCTCGGAGAGTTCGTCGAAGTCGAAGAGTGTCACGCCCAGGCATTGTGGCCGAACATTGTGACCAGGTTGTGCATGTCCTGGTCAGCATCCCTGCATCGGGGAGTGCAGGGTCCTACGATCAGTTCGCCCGCCAGCGGGATCGGGCAGAACGGGAGGGCTCACCATGTCCGGGTTGATGCTTGCCACCAACGGTGGAGTCGTCGGAATTCTGGTCATCGTCTACATCGCGATCATCGTCTTCGAGATCGCGGCGCTGTGGAAGGTGTTCGTCAAGGCCGGCCAGCCCGGTTGGGCGGCCATCATCCCGATCTACAACCTCTACATCCTGCTCAAGGTCATCGGGCGGCCGTGGTGGTGGCTGTTGCTCTTCATCGTGGGGGTGATCGTCCCGTTCGTGGGGTGGATCCTTCTCATTGTGGTCGGGATCATCATCGCCATCGACCTGGCCAAGTCGTTTGCCAAGAGCAGCGGGTTCGCCGTCGGGCTGTTCTTCTTGAACTTCATCTTCATCCCGATACTGGGCTTCGGCGAGGCGCAGTACGTCGGTCCGGCCGCCGCTGCGCCCAGGGCTGTGTGAACCGACTCCAGCGGCGCTGAGGAGGCGCGCCAGGACGACGGCTAGCCGAGCACCAGCTCCGCCAGCGTGCGCAACGTGGCGATATCGCCGTTGACGAGCATGGTGGTGGCCCGCGACTCGCGCCAGGCCTCCAAGTCGTCGCGGATCTTCTCCACCGGGCCGACCAGCGCGATGTCCTCCACCATGGCGGTGGGGACGGCCGCGGCGGCGTCGTCCTTGCGCCCGTCGAGGTAGGCGTCCTGAATTTTGGTGGCGGCCTCCTCGTAGCCCATGCGGGCGAAGACGTCGAAGTGGAAGTTCATCTCCTTGGCCCCCATGCCGCCGATGTAGAGCGCCAGATAGGGCCGGAACCCGTCCGCGGCGGCCTCCGTGTCGTCGCTGATGACCGTGGGCGCGAAGGCCAGCACCTCGAAATCGTCCGCGCTGCGACGGGCACCTGGCCGGGCGAAGCCCTCGTCGAGCGAGGCCTCGAAGGAGGACATGGCGCGAGGGGAGAAGAAGATGGGGAACCAGCCGTCGGCGATCTCCGCCGCCAGGGCGACGTTCTTGGGCCCCTCCGCCCCCAGAATGATCGGGATGTCGGACCGCAGGGGATGCACGATCGACTTGAGCGGCTTGCCCAGACCCGTCCCGCCGGGATAGGGGAGCGGGTAGTGCGGACCGTCGTTGGTGACCGGCTTCTCGCGGGCGAGGACCTGGCGCACGACGTCGACGTATTCACGGGTGCGCGCCAACGGGGCGGGGAAGGACTGGCCGTACCAGCCCTCGACCACCTGCGGCCCCGAGACGCCGAGGCCGAGCACGAAGCGCCCGCCCGACAGGTGATCCAGTGTCTGGGCGGCCATCGCCATGGCCGTCGGCGTGCGGGCCGAAAGTTGGCACAGGGAGGTGCCGAGGCGGACGCGCTCGGTCTGCGATCCCCACCAGGCCAGTGGGGTCAGTGCGTCGGAACCGTAGGATTCCGCCGTCCAGACGGAGTCGTAGCCGAGGCGGTCGGCCTCCATCACGAGCTCCACCGCGTTTGGCGGAGGGCCCGCGCCCCAGTACCCCATCTGCAGGCCGATCTTCATGGTCTTCACCTGTGACTCCTCTCGGCTTCCTGACGCGCCCCAGAGCCTGTCAGACCTTGGCGACGATCTCCTCGGCGAACCAATGGACCGGGCCCAGGCGAGTGGCCAAGGCTTCGTCGTCGGGAGTCCCCGGTGCAATGTTGGCGAACATCCACGGCGCGCACACGAAATCGGTGACTCCGGCGTCGGCGAAGCGACGGTAGAGATCGACGCTCGGGCGCTCGTTGAGTGAGAGGTAGATGGTGAAATCGTCCTTGTCCCGCCCGGCCTTCTGCAGTGCGTCGTGCAGCTCGGCCAGGTGCATCCACGCCTCCTCCTCGCTGTAGGCGCCGGCGGCTATCCAGCCGTCGCACAGCTCGGCGGTGCGACGCAGCGCCACGGGCGAGTGGCCGCCGCAGATGAACGGCACGGGCTCGGTGGGCGCCGGCTCCATCTGGCACTCAGGCACGTCATAGAAGTCGCCGTGGAACTCGACCCATCCGCCGCGCCACAGCGCACGCAGGGCCACGATCATTTCGTCGAGCCGCTTGCCGCGGTTGGCGAAGTCCTGTCCCGTCAGGTCGAACTCCTCTTTGCTCCAGCCGACGCCGATGCCCAGCCGCAGCCGGTTGCCCGACAGCACTGCGGTGGTCCCCACGGTCTTGGCCACGGTCATCAGGTCGCGCAGCGGGGCGATGTAGATGCCGGTGGTGAAGAGCAGGTTCTCCGTGGCGCCGGCGCAGGCGGAGATGACGGACATGGGGTCCGGCCACGCCGTGTGGTCCTCCCAGCCCGGCGCGCCGTCCTCGGTCTTCGAATAGGTGTAGCGGGACGAGCGCTGGCGCGGGTTGAAGAGGTGGTCGGAGACGTACATGCCGCCGTAGCCCAAGCCGTCGCACACCTTGGCCATCGGGAGGATCTGGCTGGTCGGCAGGAAGGCGACGGCCTGATGGAACCGGACTGCGTGATCGCGCACGACGCTGACCTCAGCGAGCCCGGGCCGGCAGTGGCGTGCCACCGACGGGGGCGGACGGTGCGAAGGCGACGGGGATGTGCTTGGTCCCGTTGATGAAGTTCGACTGCAGGCGCTGGACCTCCCCGTCGAGACGGATGTCGGGAATGCGTTCGAGCAGCCGGTCGAACATGACCATGATCTCCATGCGGGCGAGATTCGCCCCGAGGCAGAAGTGTGGTCCGCCCCCGCCGAAGGCGATGTGGTTGTTGGGGGAACGGGTGATGTCGAAGGTGTTCGGGTTCTCGAACGCCGCGTCGTCGCGATTCGCCGAGGTGTGCCAGAAGACGACCTTGTCGCCCTCCTTGATGTCCTGCCCGTGTAGCTCCAGGTCCGCGGTCGCCGTGCGGCGGAAGTGCATGACCGGGGTGACGTAGCGGAGCATCTCCTCCACCGCACCAGAGAGCAGCGAGCGGTCCTGGCGCAGCATCTCCCACTGCTCGGGGTGGTCGAAGAAGGCCGCCATCGCCCCCGACATGAGGTTCCGGGTGGTCTCGTTCCCGGCCACTATGAGGAGGAGGAAGAACAGATCGAGCTCCAGCTCGTTCAGCTTCTCGCCGTCCACCTCGGCGTTGAGCAGCACCGAGATGAGGTCGTCCTTGGGCTGGAGCCGTCGGGCGGTCGCCAGTTCCTCGGCGTAGGCGTACACCTGCATGGCCGACTCGCCGGAGTCGGCGCCCTCGACCTGGTACTCGGGGTCTTCCGAGCCGATCATGCGGTTGGACCAGTCGAAGACCATGCGCCGATCCTCCTGGGGGACGCCGAGAAGCTCGGCGATCACGAGGAGCGGGAGCTCGGCCGAGATCTCTTCGACGAAGTCGGCCGTGCCGCGCTCGCACACGGCGTCGATGATGCCGTCGGCGTACCCGACGATCTGGCGCTCGAGGTCCCGCACCATTTTGGGAGTGAAGCCCTTGTTGACCAGGCGCCGGTAGCGCGTGTGCATGGTCGGGTCCATGTTGACCATCATCAGCTGCTGCTGGGCCAGCTGGTCCTCTTCCATCTCCGGGAACAGCGAGCCACGCCGCGCCGAGGAGAATTGCTCCCAATCGCGGTTGACGTGGACGCAGTCGTCGTAGCGGGTGATGGCCCAGAACCCACCCCGGGGCGCGCCCTCCTCGGGGTGCCAGTAGGCGGGCGCCTCCCGGCGCAGCTCGGCGAACCACTCGTGGGGCACCCCGGCCACGAAGTTGCGCCCGTCGATGAGGTCGATCTCCTCGAGGCTCAAGGCCCCCCCTTTCGCGCACGCCGGCGTCCCGCCCCACGCCGCCCGGTGCCTGCCCTTTCGAGGCAATTTCTAGAACGTGTGTCAGTGATCATAGGCACAGAGCCACCGGGCCCGGCCGGCTCTGGGGAGGCCCGGCTCAGCGGGTATGTTCGCCGGGCGACCGTCGGAGCTCCCGACGCGAGCCGAGCGAAGTACCGAGCGAACCGAGGACGGCGTCGTTGACCTACTGCCTGGCCCTGCGCCTTCACGAGGGCATGCTCTTCCTGGCCGACACCCGCACCAACGCGGGCGTCGACAATGTCGGTACCTACCGCAAGATGCACGTGCTCCAGCCGGCGGACGATCGCATCTTCGTGATCGAGTCGGCCGGGAGTCTGGCCACCACGCAACAAGTCCTCGACCGCATGGCCCGGGACCTGACCGCCGGGGAGACCACCGAGAGCCTGGCCACGGTCGGGCATCTGTTCGAGGCCGCGCTGTACCTCGGACGCGTGAGCCGCGAGGTGGCGGACGAGCACAGGGAAGCACTGGGCAAGGTCGGGGCCGACGGCACGGCGACGTTCATATTGGGCGGCCACGTCGGCGACGAGGAGCCCGACATCCTCCTGGTCTACCCCGAGGGCAACTACATCCGCGCTTCGGACGATCGCCCCTTCCTGCAGATCGGCGAGAGCAAGTACGGCAAGTTCATGCTGGAGCTGGCGGTGGAGGCGCACGTGGACCTGGTCACGGCGGCCAAGATCGCGCTGGGGTCCATGCTGAGCACGGCGTCGGCGAACCTCTCCGTCGGGCCGCCCTACGACATCGGCTTCTATTTCAACGAGACCCGTACCCTCAGCCAGTTCCGCATCGACAGCGACTCACCCCTCCTCGAGAAGTTGCAAAAGGTGTGGGAACGCCATCTCCTCAATGGCATCGCCAAGCTTCCGGCCATCACCCAGGACGACCTGACCGAGGTCGAAGACCCGACGCCGTAGGCCGGGTGGGCTGGTCAGGACGACCGGAGCCACATCCGAGGAGGAGGAATCGAATCAGATGGACGACGGCAGCACTGCTCCCGAGCACCCGGGCCCGCCATGGGTCTCCACGGGCTCGCTTCCGTCCGACGAGGATGTGCGTGCCATCGTCGAGACGGGCTACGAGCGCTTTCGCCACCTGGCCGACGGGAAGGTGGCTGACTACATCCCCGCCCTGGCCCAGGCCTCGCCCGACGCCTTCGGCGTGTGCGTGGTCGGCGTGCGCGGGCGGGTTTTCGCCATCGGCGACGCCGAGCAGGAGTTCACCATCCAGAGCATCTCCAAGCTGTTCGTCTTCGCGCTGGTCTGCGACAGCCTCGGTGCGGCCGACGCCCGTGACAAGCTCGGCGTCAACAGCACCGGGTTGCCCTTCGACTCGGTGATGGGCATTGAACTCAACGAGGATCGCACCATGAACCCGATGGTGAACGCCGGGGCGCTCGCCACCACCAGCCTCGTCCCGGGCCGTTCACCCGAACAGAAGTTCGCGCACATTGCGGCTGCACTCTCGCGGTTCGCCGGACGCTCACTGACCGTGGACGAGGAGGTGTACGAGTCCGAGGCCGCGAACAACGACCGCAACCGGGGCATCGCGCACCTCCTGAGAGGCTACGGCCGCCTCTACTGCGATCCGGACGTGGCCACGGACATCTACACGCGGCAGTGCTCGCTGCGGGTGTCGGCGCGCGACCTGGCGGTCATGGGGGCGACACTGGCCGACGGCGGGGTCAACCCGCTGACGGGAGAGCGGGCCGTCGCCTCGGAGACGTGCCGGCGGGTGCTGCCGGTTCTGGCCACGGCTGGTCTCTACGAGCGGTCGGGGGACTGGCTGTACGACGTGGGCCTGCCGGGGAAGAGCGGCGTCAGTGGTGGGCTCGTGACCGTCTCGCCGGGGAAGGGCGGCGTCGGTACGTACTCCCCTCCGCTCGACGAAGCGGGCAACAGCATCCGGGGCCAGCACATGACCACCTATCTGTCGGAGCGGCTGGGCCTGAACCTTTTCGCCTCCACGCCCGTTCCGGACGTCCTGACCGCGGGAGGGGGTTGACATCCTGCATTCACAAGTCAATACTTGTACAAGTAGATGATTGTGAATCTCCCCCGAGAGGATGCCGACCATGACCACCGCCCCCGACCGCACCAACACCGACAACACCGACCCCACCGAGGACTTCCGTCAGACCAAGACAGTGACGTCCGCTCCCGAGGCGGTGCTCGAGGCCCTGCGCACCGCCGAGGGCATCGGCGGCTGGTGGGGGGACACGGTCGGGTCGGCCGGCGAGGGTGGCACCTTCGAAGTCGGTTTCGGCAGCGATCGATCGATCACGATTGCGGTGGCTGCGGTCGATCCCCGTCACGTCGAGTGGAGGGTGGAGCGGGCTCCGCACACCCCCGAGTGGGACGGGACCACCATCGTCTTCGAGTTGCAGCCTGCCGGTGCAGGCACCGAGTTGCGGTTCTGTCACCACGGGCTCACTCCGCAGCTCGAATGTTTCGAGATGTGCAACGAAGGGTGGACGCACTATCTGACCAGCCTGGTCGACTACGTGGACCGCGGCGTGGGCCACCCGTATCGTCATGGGCGTGATCGTGGTCACGACGACGGCGGGTCCTGAGGAGCGTCCGGAGTGACGGGGAGGGCGGGCGAGGGGAGCGGCGCGGGAACGGACCTCGTGCTGCGGGCGCTCGCCGATCCGCACCGCCGCAACATCATCCGGCTCATTCACGACACCGAGCTCCCGGCCGGGCAGATCGCGACGCATTTCACCCTTACGCAGCAGGCGGTGAGCCAGCACCTCGCCGTCCTGAAGAAAGCCGGACTGCTGGAGGAGCGCCGAGAGGGCACCCGGCGTCTGTACCGCTTCCACTCCGATGCGCTCACGCCGGTGCGCGAGCTCCTCGAGGAGTTCTGGCCGGACGCGCTGCAACGGCTGAAGCGCACGGTCGAACGCGATCATCCCAAGAAGGCGGCGACGCTCCCATGACATCTCCCGTTGTCGCGAGCGTGCGCATCGCGGCGCCACCCGAGGTCGTGTTTCCCTATTTCACGGACCCGGCGTTGGCGGTGAAGTGGATCGCCGACGCGGCGTATCTCGATGCCCGCCCCGGGGGAACCTTTTCGCTCGACGTGCGTGGGAACCCGGCTCGCGGTGCGTACGTCGAGGTCGACCCGCCGCTCCGCGTGGTGTTCACCTGGGGTATTGAGGGCCGAGGTGACTTCCCTCCGGGCAGCAGCATCGTCGAGGTGGTCCTGCAGGCGGATGGAGAGGAGACCGTCGTCACCCTCACGCACCGTGACCTGCCCAGCGACGATGCCCGTCGCTCGCACCAAGCGGGGTGGACCGAGTTCCTCGGGATTTTGGCGGACGTGGCCGGCTCGGCGGGTTGATCAACTCGACCCGGTCGGACCCGGTCGGACCGGGTCGGACCCGGCGGACACGGTGGCGACGGAGCCCTAGCGCCAGTGTCGAGCCACGCGGGCCGCGTCGCGCAGCGGAGCGGTCAGGCGCCACGATTTCGATTTCTGCAGAGCGGCCAGATCGGCCTCGGCCTGGTCGGCCCTCGCAGTCGCAGCGAGGCGAGTCGCTTCCGCCACGGTGGCGGTCGCGGGAACGCCCCAGAGCTCGAGGTAGTGCGATCCTTGGTGCTCGACTTCGAGAAAGTCTGCTGTCGGGGGTGCGGGCTTGTACACGCAGAAGGTTTCAGCCACCGGCCCCGATGCCGCCGTCTCAAGTGTTCGTATGAACGACACGTGGGGCACGCCGAATAGGGGATGCGCTGACAGGCGCCCCATTTGCTCCTGGTCGACGAAGAAACAGCCCGAGTGGGGATTCGAAGGGCGTTCGAAGATCAGGTCGAGCCCGCACCAGTCTGCCTCCAGGCGCACCGGTCCGGCCGGCTGCGAGAGGCCGGCCGTTGCTTCCGGTGGCAATGGACCGTCGGGATAGACCTTGAGGCCACCGTTCGCCTCGTATCGGTTCGGTTGGAGCAAGGCGTCCGTGCCGTAGGTCGTCGTGAACCAGCGCTGTTTGGCGAAAAAGAGGGGATCGCGGATCACGATGTCGTCCTCGAGGTACCCGTAGTGGTCGTATCTGCCCGTTGCCTCCGCGAGGATGCGGTGGGCCGCAAAACCGAGCTCCATGGGCGCGACGTCGACCTCGACATGGGTCGCCAGTTGTGCCGCATCGCCGATCTCGGCCAGGAGATGACTGTCGCCCGTCGTCACCACGACGACCTCGACGACATTTCTCGCAGGTACCACAGAGCGATGCTCAGGGTGCACGCTCAGTGCATGACCAAACGTCTGGTGCAGGTTTTCGAGGGTCCGTCCGATCGTTGCCGAACGAACCCGCACTGACTCGCTCTCGGAACCGAGCTCGGAATCGGCGCGGTAGCGGTAGAAGTGAGGAACGACGAACAGGAGGCGGTTCATGTCAGTGGGTCACCCGGGAGATCTCGTCGAGCATCGACCTGGAACCTCTCGCCATCGCCCGACGACATGCCTCGGAACCGTACCAGTAGCGGTCTCGCCGACCACCGCCTTTCAGGGCGCAGAGGAGGTCTGCGATACCATCACCGAAGCATGCGCAAACCCCGCCACGGTTGGCTGACCGCCTACTTGACCATGGTTCGGCCCGATTGGTAAACCGTGCCATGCGGAGCATGAGGGCGGGACGGAGAGCAGTCCGTGGTTCGTTCTTCCGTCGTTCGTTCCGAGCGACAGCGTGATCACGTACCGACAACTTGGCCGCAATGGCCGATTGGGGAATCAGCTCTGGCAAATTGCGGGAACCATGGCAGCGGCACATGCTCGAGACGAACCGGCTGGGTTCCCCTTCTGGCGATACAACGCGTACTTCTCAGTGCCGGAAGCACTGTTTCCCGATCTGAGTAGCGTCGACGGCGAGGACCTCGGTCTCCTGTACCTGCAGAACCTCGAAGCCCTTTCGGAAGTCGCAGCCCTCGTCCGCGACTACTTCAAGCCTCGGCCGGAAGTGTGGGCCACCATCGCCCATCGATACAAGGACGTGCTCGCTCTACCGAACAGGACGGCCGTTCATGTGAGGCGAGGGGACTATCTGCAACATCGAGAGCTCTTTCCACCGCTCCCGCTCAGCTACTACATGGAAGCGATGTCGCTCACCGAAGGGCCTTATCTCGTCTTTTCGGACGACATCGGTTGGTGCCGAGCCAACTTTCCATCGGGATGCTTCTTTGTCGAGCACAACCGCGATTTCGAAGACCTGTTCTTGATGGCGGCATGTGAGGAGCACATCACAGCCAACTCGACCTTTTCGTGGTGGGGCGCATGGCTCGCAAATGCCCGAGCCATCTATCCCAGCGAGTGGGGGCCGGGATTCGGGTATGCGAGTGCGTCGGTGGTTGTTCCTGCCGAGGCCATCATGCTGGACGTCTCCCCGACTATGCGTGTGGGCAGCTGAGATCGTGCAGCTCAGCGGTTCGACCATTGTCGTGACAGGAGGCACGGGCTTCCTCGGTCGTCACGTCGTGGCAGAGCTCACTCGCGCTGGGGCCAATGCCGTCGGTGTGGGCAGCAAGGACTACGACCTGCGCACGCGCGGGCCGATCGACCAACTTCTGGACGACCACCGACCGGACGGACTGGTTCATCTGGCGGCTGTCGTCGGAGGCATCGGCGCCAATCGCGCCGAGCCGGGCCGGTTCTTCTACGAGAACGCCATGATGGGAATTGAAGTCCTCGAAGCGTGCCGAGATCGGGTCGCCAAGGTCCTCGTGGCGGGCACAGTGTGCGCCTACCCAAAGATGGCCAAGATCCCATTCCGGGAGGACGAGCTTTGGGACGGCTACCCCGAGGAGACGAATGCTCCCTACGGGTTGGCAAAGAAGATGCTCCTGGTGCAGGCGCAGGCGTACCGTGAGCAATACGGGATGAACACCATTTGCCTGTTGCCGGTCAACCTCTACGGACCAGGAGATAACTTCGATCTCGCTTCCGGTCACGTCATCCCGGCGATGATCAGGAAGTTTGTCGAGGCTCGCGACGACGGGGGGGACGAGGTGGTCCTGTGGGGAGACGGCAGCCCGACTCGCGAATTTGTCCACGTCCGAGACGCTGCCCGGGCCTTCCGGCTCGCGCTTGAGCGCTACGACCGTCCAGAGCCGGTCAACGTCGGTTCAGGGAAGGAAATCGCGATCCGAGACCTGGCGGAAACGGTGGCCTCTGCCGCTGGGTACTCGGGCGCGATCACGTGGGACACGTCAAAGCCGAACGGCCAACCATTGCGGCGTCTCGACGTCTCACGCGCCCGCACCGCGTTCGGCTTCGAAGCTTCCATCGACTTCGCCTCTGGTCTCAGCGAGACGGTCCAGTGGTACGAGAAAGAGCGCGTTGAGCAAGACCGCTGATCTCGTCAGCTCTCCGGGCACTCGACGGGTTCTGGGGACAGTTGGTCGACGAGGAGGTTGAGGAGGCGAATTGCTACTGGACCTGGAAACACTCGTGGCCGAACACCGCCTTGTGGTCGAGGAGGTCCTGCACATCGGTGCGCATCACGGTCAAGAGGCCGAGACCTACCGAGCATTGGGAGCCAAGCGGGTCACCTGGGTCGAGGCCAATCCCGCCGTGGTGCCGGTCTTGCGGCAAAACGTCGAGCCTCTCGGCCACAGTGTGCTCACGGCTCTCGTCACGGACCGTACGGGGGACACCGTCGCCTTTCATGTCACGAACAACGAGCAGTCATCATCCGTCCTCAGTCTCGGGACTCATCGCTACGAGCACCCCGAGGTCGTTGTGACTGAGTCGTTGCAACTCCGGACGACGACGCTGGACGACCTCTGCGAACGCGAGGGCGTCCCGACCCCCGACCTTCTCGTCATGGACGTCCAGGGTGCCGAGATGCTCGTCCTTCGTGGAGCAGGGCGAATCCTCGAAGGCGTCGGTTGCATTTATGCGGAGGTCAACGAGCGCCCGGTCTATTCCGGTGCGGCACTCCTCCCTGATTTTGATTCATACTTGAGCGAGCGTGGCTTCGATCGAGTGTCGACGACGCTCACCGTCCACGGTTGGGGCGACGCACTGTACGTCAGGAGGAAGGCAGCCATGGCGGTACCGCCCGAGGAGGTCGGGACGCCCGGCCGTGGCGAACTGGCCCGAATTCTGAGACGCCGTGCAGGCGACAGGGCGCGCGCCGTTGTTGCGGGCGCAGTGGATCCAAGGTTCGATGCCGTGCAGGACGAACTCGGCCAACTGACACATCGACTCACCACGGTCGAACACATGCTCGTGCACAACGAGCTCGAGGTGGCCGCGTTGCGGCAACAAGTTGACGAGTGCCTCGACTTCCTCCGACTCCAACACGCGATCGTTCGCGATCTCCTCGAGGAGTTGCGGCCGCTCCTCGGTCCGCAGCAGCGCTGAGCGCGCCGCTCAGCTCGACCAGATCGTCGAGGCTCGGGGGCCGTGCTCCGGTGTTCGCGCCCCGGGACCAGCGGCATCGGAAAAAAGGCCCCCGCGACACGGTCAGCCCTCATTCTCCGCCTGACCTGGTCAGGTCCGGCCGCCGCGCCGGCTGGGGGCAGATCGGGGCGGCGGCCTCACCGAGGAACCCCAAACGAGAACGTGTTACAGTTTTTGCGTTACGCGGCCTTGACCTGGCAGGGACCGCTGAGTGCACGCGAGGCTGCCCACGATGTTCCTCGAAGAGAGCCCTGAACAGCAGGAACTGCGTGCGGAGTTACGCCAGTACTACGCCGAGTTGCTGACGGACGAGGTGCGCGCCGGCCTGGCCGAGGGCGGTGAGGGTGGCGAGGCTTGGAGCCAGGTCGTGCGCCAGATCGGCAAGGACGGCTGGCTCGGCATCGGCTGGCCGAAGGAGTTCGGGGGCCAGGGCCGGCCGGCGACGGACCAGTTCATCTTCTTCGACGAGACGCGGCGCGCCGGCGCGCCATTCCCCTTCGTCACCATCAACACCGTCGGGCCCACCATCATGCGCTTCGGGACCGAGGAGCAGAAGTCGTTCTTCCTCCCGCAGATCCTTGCCGGCGAGTTGAATTTCGCCATCGGCTACACCGAGCCCGAGGCGGGAACCGACCTGGCGTCGTTGCGCACTCGCGCCGTGCGCGACGGCGACGAATACGTCGTGAACGGCGCCAAGATCTTCACCAGCGGGGCCGACCAGGCCGACTACGTGTGGCTGGCCTGCCGCACCGATCCCGAGGTGCCCAAGCACAAGGGCATCTCCATCCTGTGCGTGCCCACGACGTCGCCGGGCTTCGAGTGGTCGATCATCCACACAGTCGGCGGGCTCACCACGACGCAGACCTTCTACGACAACGTGCACGTGCCGGTGGCCAACCGCGTCGGGGACGAGAACGAGGGCTGGCGCATGATCACCACCCAGCTCAACCACGAGAGGGTGGGCCTGGCCGCGTGGAGCGGGCTGGCCATTTCGCTCTACCGGGACATCGTGGACTGGGCGGCGGCGCAGCAGACCGACGATGGCAGGACGCTCATTGAGCAGGCTTGGGTGCAGATGGATCTGGCCCGGTGCCACGCCGAGCTCGAGGCCATGTGGCTGCTCAACTGGCGCATGGCCGTGCACGTGGCCGACGGGGAGCTGACCGGCGCCGAGTCGTCGTCGATCAAGGTGTTCGGGACGGAGCGGATCGTCGAGGTCACGCGCCTGCTGCTGGGCGTGGTGGGCGCCGCCGGGTACCTGGTGCCGGGCTCGCCGGGCGCCGTGCTGCGTGGGCGGGTCGAGGCCACGGGACGCCAGGCGCAGATCAACACGTTCGGGGGCGGCGTCAACGAGGTGCAGCGCGAGATCGTCGCCACCGCCGGGTTGGGCATGACCCGGGGATCGCGGTGAGCGCTCGCTTCGAGGAGCTGGAGGCGTTCCCCGACCACAGCGCCGCGCTGGCCGCGCTGGTCGGGCAGTCGGCCGGCCCGCCCAATCTGGCCCCCGACGCGGTCAACGTGCCGATGATCCGGCACTGGGTCGAGGCGATGGGCGACCACAACCCTGTCTACGTGTCCGACGAGGCCGCATGCGCCGCGGGCTACGACGAGCTGATCGCCCCGCCCACCATGCTGCAGGCCTGGATCATGCGTGGCCTGCGTCTCTCCCTGCTCACCGAGGAGGCCCGGGCCCAAGGGGCCGAGCAGGGGAGCGGGCCCAACGAGAAGATGATGGGCCTGCTCGATGACGAGGGCCTGACCTCGGTGGTGGCCACCAACTGCGAGCAGCAGTACGGGCGCCCGCTGGTCGTGGGGGACCGCTTGCTGGTGCGCTCGGTGATTGAGGCCATCTCGGACCCCAAGCGCACCGGGCTGGGCACCGGCCGCTTCATCACGACCCGACTCGACTACGTGGCCGTCCCCGACGCCGACGTGCCGGTGGGGCGGGTCTCGAACGACGACGTGCAGGCGCTCTACGACGCCGGCGAGCCGGTGGCCACCATGCGCTTCCGCATCCTCAAGTATCTCCCGCCGGCACGGAAACCCGCCCGCCCGCGGCGCCCGCGGCCGGCCATCACCCAGGACAACGCGTTCTGGTTCGAGGGCGCCCGGGAGCACAAGCTGTTGATCCAGCACTGCACCTCGTGCGGCACCCTGCGGCACCCGCCGCTGCCGGCCTGCGCACTGTGCGGGTCGCTCGAGTGGGACACCGTGGAGTCGAGTGGCTCCGGCACGCTGTACTCCTACGTCGTGGTGCACTATCCGCAGGTGCCCTCGTTCGAGTACCCGTTGCCGATCGGGCTCATCGAGTTGGCGGAGGGGACGCGGGTGGTCGCCAACCTCGAGGGCATGGACCTCCAGTGCGATTGAGATCGGCATGGCACTGCAGGTGACGTTCGTCGACGACGACGAGGAGCTGTCGCTGCCGGTCTTCGTGCCGGCCGGTACGGCGGCCGGGAAGGGAGCCTGATGGACTTCGCACTGACGGAAGAGCAGCTGGCCGTCGTGGAAGCCGCCACCGGGATCTTCTCCGGCCTGGTGGACGCGGAGAAGATCGCCGCCATTGAGGTCGGCACCGAGCGCATCGACCGTGCGTTGTGGAAGGCACTGGCGGCGGCCGACCTCCTCGGGCTGGCTGTCCCCGAGGCCGACGGTGGCGCCGGCTACGGACTGCTGGAGCTCTGCCTCCTCCTCGAAGCGCAGGGCAACGTCGTGGCCCCGGTGCCGCTGTGGTCCACCCTCGTGCTGGGGGCGCTCCCCCTGGCCCGCTTCGGCTCGGAGGCGCAGCGGTCCCGCTGGCTGCCCGGCGTCATCGACGGCGAGGTGATCCTCACTGCCGCGCTGAGCGGGAGCGCGAGCAGCCCGACGTCCATGCCGTCGCTACACGCCAGCGCAGCAGGTGACGGGTGGATTCTCAATGGGACCGAGCTGGCCGTGCCGCAGGCCCACCTGGCGGACCGCATCGTCCTGCCCGCCCGAACGGAGGACGGTGGCGTCCTGGTCGTCCTGCTCGATCCCGCCGCTGCGGGGGTGACCCTCGAGCGTGCCGTCACCACCAACCGCGAGATCCATCCGCACCTCCATGTCGGCCGATGTGACCGTGGCGCCGGATGCCGTGCTGGTCGGTCCGGAAGGGGGCCGCGCCGCGCTGGACGTCCTGCTCGCCGCGGCCACCATCGGGTTGTGCGCGTTGCAGGTGGGTGTGTGCGAGGCGGCGCTGACCAGGACGGCCGAATACCTCAATACCCGCCAGCAGTTCGGCCGGCCGTTGAGCACCTTCCAGGGCACCATGCTGCGGGCGGCCGATGCCGCCATCGACATCGAGGCCATGCGCGTGACGTGGCAGAACGCGGCGTGGCGCTTCGACACCGGCCGCCCGGCCGCCGACGCCGCCCGGGTCGCCAAGTGGCAGGCCTCCGAGCGCGGGCAGCGGGCGGTGCACGCCACGCAGCACCTCCACGGCGGCATGGGGGCGGACATCTCGTACCCGATCCACCGCTACTTCCTCTGGGGCAAGCAGATTGAGTTGCTCCTGGGTGGTCCCAGCGCGCAGCTGGCGAAGCTCGGGACGGACATCGCCGCGCAGGCGCTGGCCCGGGCGGAGGCGCCGTCGTGAGCGCAGCGCGGTCCGGTCCCGCGCTCGATCTCTCGGGTCCCGTGTTCGGCGCCGTCTCTGTGGGCGACGCGCTCCCGACCCTGGTGCTCCCGATCACACGGACGCTGATCGTGTCCGGCGCCATCGCCAGCCGGGACTACCAGGACGTGCACCACGACTCGGTCCTGGCCAAGGAGCGCGGCTCCCAGGACATCTTCATGAACATCTTGACCACGAACGGACTGGTGGGGCGTTACGTCACCGACTGGTCCGGCCCGCGCAGCCGGCTGGCCGACGTCAGCATCCGGCTGGGCGCGCCCAACCACCCCGACGACACCATGACGCTGACGGGCTCGGTCACCGAGAAAGGGGCGCTGAGCGAGGACGGCCGTTACGGCTCCGTGACCGTCTCCCTCCGCGGGGCCAACAACGCGGGCGACCACGTGACCGGAACGGTGACCGTGCTGCTGCCGGTGGCGGAGCGGGCGGGCGGCGTGATGGCGCATTCGCATTCCTTCTCGGGCGCGACCGCCATCGCAGGCATCGGGGCCACCGAGTTCTCCAAGGACTCGGGCCGCTCGGAGCTCCGCTTGGCGGTCGAGGCGGTCGCGGCCGCCCTGGCCGACGCCGGCATCGCCCCGTCCGAGGTGCAGGGGATGGTCACGTTCAGCTCGGACACCAATCCCGACATCGACATCTCGCGGAGCCTCGGCATCGGCGACCTGACCTTCTTCAGCCGCATCCATTACGGCGGCGGCGCGGCGTGCGCCACCATTCAGCAGGCGGCGCTGGCCGTCTCCTCGGGCGTGGCTGACGTCGTGGTCTGTTACCGCGCCTTCAACGAGCGGTCGGGCAGCCGCTTCGGTGCCGGTGTGCAGGGAAGGCCGCCGATGCCCACGGCGGAGAACGCGCACATGGCGTCGTACCTGCCGGTCGGCCTGCTCACGCCCGCTTCGTGGGTGGCCATGGCGGCGCAGCGCTACCTGCACGAGACCGGTGCGACGAGCGAGGACCTGGGCCGGGTGGCGGTGGCCGACCGCAAGCATGCGGCGACCAACCCCAAGGCCTGGTTCTACGAGCAGCCCATCACGCTCGAGGACCACCAGAACAGCCGCTTCATCGTCGAGCCGCTGCACCTGCTCGACTGCTGCCAGGAGACCGACGGCGGGCAGGCGCTGGTGGTGACCTCCCTCGAGCGCGCCCGCGACCTGCGGAGCGCCCCCGTTGTCATCCGCGCCGCCGCGCAGGGCTCGGGTGCGGGTCAGGACATGATGACGAGCTACTACCGGGACGACCTCCTCGGTCTGCCCGAAATGGCGGTGGTGGCCCGCCAGCTCTGGGAGACCTCGGGGCTGGGCCCCGACGACATGCAGGCGGCCATCCTCTACGACCACTTCACCCCCTACGTGCTCTATCAGCTGGAGGAGCTGGGGTTCTGCGCCAAGGGCGAGGCCAAGGACTTCGTGCGCGACGGGCGCCTCGAGCTCGGCGGGGCGCTCCCGATCAACACCCACGGGGGCCAGCTCGGCGAGGCCTACCTGCACGGCATGAACGGCATCGCCGAGGGCGCCCGGCTCGTACGCGGGACCTCGGTGAACCAGGTGCCCGGTCTCGAGAACGTGGTGGTGACCGCGGGCACCGGCGTGCCGACCAGCGGGCTGGTCCTCGGCGTCGATCGCTGAATCCGAGACTGTGCTGGGTGGCTACTGGGAGCAGGGTAGGAATCTGGTGGATCGGCCTGTCCCAGTAGCGAATGAACCGGTTTGGGCGAGGTCCGCTCGTTAGATTCGTTCTCAGTGACTTCCCCCCTGACCGAGAACCGGGAGGCCTCCCGCAGGCGCCACGCGATCATCGCGGGCACCGGCCGCGCCGGTACCAGCTTCCTGGTCCGGTTCCTGGAACACTGCGGTCTCGACACCGGGTCACAGGACATGCCGGTGGACCCGCGAGCGCGCGCGGGCCTGGAGCACAGCCTGCTCGCCGACGACGCTCCCTACGTCGTCAAGGATCCGTGGTTCTTCGCCTACTGCGATGAGCTCGACGAGAACGACGTCGGCGTCGATGTGCTGTTGGTACCGGTCCGCGAGCTGATGGCGGCGTCCACCAGTCGGGTCCTGCAAGAGCGCATTGCCATGGCGGAGGAAACCCAGTGGTCTGCGTTGGCCGCGAGCAGCGACGTCCACGGCGCGGTCGCCGGCGGAGCCGTCTACTCGCTCGATCCTGTCGA
Source organism: uncultured Acidimicrobiaceae bacterium (assembly GCA_963794875.1). Classification (GTDB taxonomy): domain Bacteria; phylum Actinomycetota; class Acidimicrobiia; order Acidimicrobiales; family RAAP-2; genus Bog-473. Next base: position 264,561 of record CAWCFG010000013.1, on the reverse strand, counting down.
TCAGGCGCGGCTGCTTGCCGTCGGCTTCCATCGCCTCGTGCATTGGGCCACCGCTCGTCGCGTGCCGCTGATCTTCCTGGAGTTCCCGCGCATCGTGCACGATGGCGAGTACCTCGTGGAGACGCTGTGGCCGTGGCTCGGCGAGCATTGCCAGCGCGACCGTGCCCTGGCGGCATTCGCCGCGGTGGCTGACCCCGCCCAGGTGAGAGTCCGGGCGGCCGCCCTGGGGGACCATGGGGTCCAAGCGACAGATCGCGTCCTGGCCGCCGCAGACGCCGAGGTCCTCGACCGAACGGCACTCAAGGCGCTCCTCGCCGAACGCGACGACGCTTTCCGCGCCGCGCTGGAAGATCTGGGGGCTGTCCGGCACCAGCTGGCTGCCATGCAGGGTCAGCTGGCGGAGACACAGACCCGCCTGGCTTCGAGTGAGCGCCGTGCCACAGAGACGGAGCGGAACCTGGGTGCGACGTTGGCCGCGTCACAGGACATGCTCAATCGTGAGTCGCACCGACTGGAGCACACCGAGGAGGCGCTCCACGCGGCCACCGCCGAGATGGAAGACATGCTGCAGACCTGGAGTTGGCGCCTCACCAGCCCGCTGCGGTCGATCAAGGAGCGACGTCGGGCAGCATCCGCGGGCGAAAGTGCGACGCCGCTGCGGCCGGTGGTGTCACCCCAGCGGGCGCCGAAAGCCGAACTCTCGGTGGTCCCGGAGCTGGACGCGGAACAGAACTTCACCGACGCCGGACAGACGGCCGCCGGTGAGGGTGCGCGGTAGGGGTCGTTCCGGGTCACGGCTCCTCAGAGGGCACGGTCTCCTCAGAGGGCACGGTCTCCTCAGAGGGCCCTGTCGCCCACAGCCTCCTCGAGGTCGATCGCCTCGGCGTCGGTCAGGAGGGTGTACGGCCCGCCCTTGTCGGGCTGCCAGAGGACGGGATCGGCGCAGCTCCAACGCTCGGCCCGCAGTGATCGCTTGAGCACCTTGTTGGTGGCCGTGGCGGGCAGCTCGGCGCTCATACGCACGAAGCGCGGCGCCCATTTGGTGCCGAGGTCCCTCTGTGCGAGGAGGAATGCACGGAACGCGGTGGCGTCGAGCCCGTCGAGCCCGGGGCGGAGTTGCACGGCGGCCATGACCTGGTCGCCGACCACCGGGTCCGGCACGGCGTAGACCGAGGCCAGAACGATGTCGGGGTGCCGCTGCAGAATCCGCTCGATGGGGGCCGAGGCGAAGTTCTCGCCGTCGACGCGCAACCAGTCGTGGTCCCGGCCGGCGAAGTAGAAGAAGCCGGCGTCGTCGCGATAGGCCAGGTCGCCCGTCCAGTACCAACCCTCCTTGAGCCGGGCCGTCTCTGCTTCGTTGTTGCGCCAGTAGCCCTCGAAACCGGCTCCGCCCGCCTTGGAGACCAGTTCACCGATCGCCGCTTCGGCGTTGAGGAGCCTGCCCTGGTCGTCGAAGCGCGCCGGCGGGCACTCGGCCCCCGTGGCGGGATCGAGCACGACGGTGCCCTCGGGTGCCCGGCCCAGTGCGCCCGGGGGTGTGTCCGGCGTGCGCTGCACCGTGGCACCTCCCTCGGTCGAGCCGTAGGAGTCGGTGACGGCGACGCCGAAGCGCGCGGCGAAGCGAGCCACGTCCTCGGTGGTGCCCTCATTGCCGAAGGCGCGGATCAGCGGGTTGTCCGCATCGTCGGGGCGCTCGGGCGTGGCCAGAATGAAGGACAGCGGCTTCCCGACGTAATTGAAGTAGGTCGCGCCGGTCGCCCGCACATCGGGCAGGAAACCCGACGCGGAGAACCGCCCCGAGGAGGGGAGGGCAAAGGTCGAACCCGCCATCAGCGCCGGGCCCCACCCGGCCATCAGCGCGTTGGAGTGGAAGAGCGGCATGGAGAGATAACAGACGTCCGCCGGCTTCAACGCGTACATCTGCGCCACGATGGCGCCGATGCGGGCCAGCCGGCCCTGGCTGCACAGGCAGGCCTTGGGGGCGCCGGAGGTCCCCGAGGTGAAGAGGAGGTACCCGAGGGTCTCGGGGGTCACCGAGCGCTCGGCCGGCTCGGCCACCTCGGCCGGAGTCGCGGCTGCGTAGGGGCCGAGGGTGCCCTGTGCCGTGGCGGTGTCGAGCACGAGCACACGGTCGTTCTCGGGCCCGACCTCGCCCAGGGCGTCGCCGATGCGCGCACCGTCCACGAGGGGGAGGTACGTCGAGTCCGTGATCAGGAACTGGCACTCGGTGTGCGCCAGGTCGCGCACCAACTCGTCGCCGCGATGCGTGGGGTTGGCCCCGACCACCACCGCGCCGGCCAGCGCTGCCGCCTCGAGCCAGAAGATGAACTCGGGGACGTTGTCGAGCATGACGGCGACGTGGAAGGGGCCGTCCTGGCGCATGGCCCGCAGCCAGGCCGCCCGTGCGGCGGCCCGGGCGACGACCTCGGCGTGGCTGAGCCGCAGGTCGCCGGCCACCAGGCCGAGCCGGTCGACGTCGGCCAGGGCCAGGACGGCGCCGGTGATGGTTTCCGCCGCCGGCGCCGGTGTGGCACCAGGGGATGGCGGTTGCGCCTCAGCAGGGGTCACTGCATCTCCAAACGTCTCTGACCTGGGGTGGAAGTCCCATTATTGGAACACGTTGCACTTTAATCCGACCCGTGTTACCGTCGCAGCAGCGCCGGCGGAACGGACCGCGGCACCGTAGACGAGGACGTGCAACCCCATGGAATTCGGCATCTTCAACGCCGCGTGCCTCCTTCCCCGGTACGTCGAGCAGCACGGAGCATCGGCCGAGCATGACCGCATCATGGACGAGGTTGCCTTCATCGTGGCGGCGGACAAGGCCGGCTTCAAGTACACCTGGGCCTCCGAGCACCATTTCCTCACCGAGTACTCGCACCTGTCGGCCTCCGAGTCCTTCCTCGCCTTTTGCGCCGCCAAGACGAGCAACATCCACATCGGCTCGGGCATCTTCAACATCACACCGCCGGTGAACCACCCGGCCCGCATTGCCGAGCGGGTGGCCATGCTCGACCACCTCTCCGAGGGTCGTTTCGAGTTCGGCACCGGCCGCGGCTCCTCGACCACCGAGCAGAAGGGCTTCGGGATCCAAGACTCCGAGTTGACCCGCGAGATGGTGGCCGAGACCCTCCCGCAGATCGTCCGGATGTGGAAGGACGAGGACTACAGCTATGACGGCAAGTTCTTCTCCATGCCCTCGCGCAACGTGCTGCCCAAGCCCTACTCCAAGCCCCACCCCGCGATCTGGATGGCGGCCGGAAGCCCCTCGACGTTCGACCTGGCCGCCGAGCTCGGAGTGGGCGTGCTCTGCTTCGGCTTCTCGACGCCCGACCAGTTGACGCCGCTGGTGCACCGCTACAAGGAGAAGATCGGGGACTGCAAGAACCCCGTGGGCGGTTTCGTCAACGACAATGTGATGATCACGACGACGATGATCTGCATGGATGACGGTGCCAAGGCGCGCAAGACGTTCTTGGAGGCCGACTCCAACTACCACCTCAGTCTCGTGTTCCGGTATCTCGACACCTTCCCGAAGCCGCCCGGTGTGCCCGAGTGGCCCCAGATCGTGCCGGCCATGGACGCCGCCTCGCTCGATTCGGTGATCGCCTCGGGCGACGTGGCCGTGGGCACCCCCGATGAGGTCAACAAGGCGATTGAGCGCTACGTCGCCACGGGGGCCGACCAGCTTTCCTTCGGCATGCTGTCGAGCTCCATGTCGATCGAGTCGTGCGAGGAGGCGGTCGAGACGTTCGGCAAGCACCTGCTGCCGGTCTTCGACAAGGACCCGGTGCACAGCACCACCAAGCAGCGGCTCGCCGCCGGCGGTTCCTAACTCTCGAGCCCGAACTCGCCGGCCTGCAGTCGGCGATCGATCTCCCCGGCGATCTCTTCGGGGTTGCGCGCACCCGCGTCGACCAGATGGCGTGTCCCGACGCCCTGGCTCTCGAATTGGCCCCAGAGGTCCTCGACCACGGCCGCGTCGGCCAACGCCGCCGCATGCTGCGGCTCGCTCCTCCGGTCCTGGACCCGCTGCTGCACCACCTCGATCGGTGCGCGCAGCACTGCGTAGTGCAGGGCCACGCCGTTCCGCTCGCATGCGGTCGCGAACAGGTCGAGCATGAAGGGGTAGAGGATGCCGTCCGCCACCGTGAGGTAACCGCCGCCGGCGAAGGCGGACGCCGCCTCGGCCGCGGCGTGCAGCACGACCCGGTTCTGCCTGTGTGCCTCCTGCCGCCACGGATCGATCGCCCCGCGCCGCACCTTGGCGAAGAACCAGTCGAGGTCGAGGCAGGCCGAGGGCTCGTGACGGTCGGCCACCAGCGGGGCGACCGTGGTCTTGCCACATCCCGGGGAGCCGGTCAGGAGGAGCAGGCCGTCGGGTTGCACGGGTGCATCATCGCATGGGTCGGTGGCCGCGGTTCCTTGCGGCGTGCCGGTGACGGGCGTCCGACCGGGTCAACCTTCCGCCGCGATGCCGACTACCGGTTTGTTCAGCACGATGGCGCCTTCGGATCCGCTGAAGTTGGCGTTCCCGTAGCTGAAGATGCCGCCGTCAGAAGCTGCGATCCAGTAGCCGCGCCCGTCGGGCGTCGACGCCATGCCAACAGCCGGCTTGCGGAGCGGGAGGCTGCCCCCCGACCCGAAGAATCCGGCATCGCCAAAGTTGAAGATGCCCACGTCGGAGGCGACCAGCCAGTACCCGAGCCCGTCGGGAGTCGCCGCCATGCCGACGATCGGCTTATTGAGAGGCTGGCCACCCATCGACCCGTGGAAGGCGGCGTCCCCGAAGCTGAAGATGCCGCCGTCCGACGCCACCAGCCAGTAGCCCAGCCCGTCATGGGTCGTGGCCATGCCGACGATGGGCTTGTTCAGTGGTCTGCCTCCCATCGATCCGAAGAAGGCGGCGTCCCCGAAGCTGAAGATGCCGCCATCGGACGCCACCATCCAGTAGCCGCCACCATCCGGCGTCGCCGCCATACCGACGATCGGCTTGTTCAGCGGTTTACCCCCCATCGATCCGAAGAACGTGGCGTCCCCGAAGCTGAAGATCCCCCCGTCGGAAGCCACGAGCCAGTAGCCCCCCTTGGACGGTGTGGGCGCCATGGCAACGACGGGCTGGTTCAGGTGGATGCCGCCGGTCGAGCCGTAGAAGCCGGCGTTGCCGAACGTGAAGATTCCTCCGTCAGATGCGACGAGCCAATACGACGAGTTGGGTGGGGCCGGGGGCGGCGGTGACGGTGGCCCCGGAAGACCCGCCGAGCCGGCGAAGGCAACGACCTGATCGGTCGTCGGGGCGAGGAGCAGGCCGTCGCCGACCGACGGCGTCGGGAAGTGATTGGCCTGGCTCCCCACGTTGCGTTGCACGACCGTGGCGCCGGTCGACGGATCGATCCCGTAGAGCGAGTTCCCACCGATCGACCAGATCAGCCCGCCCGCGCTGATGGGCGGGCCATGGGCGCTGGAGTTCGTCCAGAGCACGGAGACCGATGGTGGGGACGCGCTCGTCTGGACGGCCTGGAGTCCGCCTTCGCACGGCACGTAGACCACGTTTCCGACGACGGCATCGCCACCACCGGCGATGGACCCGGGGCACACTGTCGTCGGCTGCCCGGCAGTAGTGGCGATACCCATGCCGGTGTTGCCGCCGAGGTTCGACTGGCTCATGAGGTACCCCAGATGGTTCTTGCCGACCTGCAGGACGGTCCCGTTCGAGAGCAGTGCCGGTGCGGTCGAACCGAGATCCTGGTCGTTCGGGTTCATGAACTGATCCAGTTGCTCGGGGCGAAGTACTGGGTGCGAGCCAGGCCAGGCGACACTTCCAGAACCGAGTCGCTGAAGTCGTAGGGATTCGACGACTGACCCGTTCCCCGTGGCGACCCAGATGTTGCCCGCAGCATCGACCTCGGGAGCGGCGCCGCCCATCCACACGGCCCCGTCGTTACCGATCGGCACGGCCTGGTAGTAACCGGGCGTCCCGCCGCCCTCGGGCACCGAGCCGACCCAACCGCTGTACTGCGAGCAGTCCCCGTCGTTGCCCCCGTAGCCGAACACGACGTTCCCGTTGCTGAGGTTCAAGCCGGTGCGCTGCAGGATCGCTGCCGGGTCCTGCCCGGGGGGATCCACGCCCTGAGCCAACAGTGTCGTGCCCGTGTACATGTTCAGTCCGACCAGCACGTGGGCCGGCGTGCTTCCACTGAGCTCGTCGGCGACCGCGAAGATCTCGCCGCGGGCGACGTCGAGGACCGGGGTCCCGGTGATGCCGACCGTCGGGCTGATGTCGCCGCAGGGGAGGTCACCCGATGGAACAGGCGTCCCGAGGTGACTGGACCACAGGACAGCGCCGGTGTTGGCGGCCAGTGCGTAGATCGTGTCGTTCTCGGTCGCCACGTAGACCCGCCCGGTGGCTTCGAGCGGCTCCCCGTAGACCTGGCCGTCGAGGACGGGCGAGGTCCATGCGGTGGTCGCCGAGGAGAAGGAGACGCCCGATGTGTCGACCCCGGACCCGAGCGCGTTGCCGTGATAGACGGTCCACGACGTGGTGGCATCCACGTGGGGAGTGGCGCCGCTGGCGCCGGCGGCGCCCAGTGATCCGGCCGCGACCATGCCGATCAGCAGGGCGCTGATCCCGCCGCCCATCGTGGCGATGTGGCGCAGCCTGGCGTGCGCCTTGCCATGTGTCCGTCGGCGTTGGTCTGAGGTGATCGGGTTCGCGCTGATGGCGAGACCGTATCGGGCTGCGTGCCGCGCGTCGATTGGATAGGAGCCTCAACCGGGGTAGCCGTGTCGCTGCACACGACGGGTCGGTGCGTCGGACACGGCGGGCGTCGGTGCGTCGCTGCACACCACCGGGAGCCGCGTGCGGTCCCCTCGGGGAGGCTTACGCCCCTGCCTCCGCGTGCACGATGGCACCGGCCCAGGTGTAGTCGGGCTTCCCCGACGGCGAGCGTTCGACGGCGTCGACAACGTAGAGCCGGCGGGGCAGTTTGTAGCCGGCGATCGTCTCCCGGCAGTGCTCCTGCAGCGACTCCAGCGAGGGCGCTTCATGCCCGATCCGGGGCTGCACGATGGCGGCCACGGTCTGGCCCCACCGTTCGTCGGGCGCCCCGCACACGATGGCGTCCATGACGTCGGGATGCGAGCGCACGGCTGACTCGACCTCCTCGGGGAAGATCTTCTCGCCGCCCGAGTTGATGACGATCGACCCGCGGCCGAGCAGTGTGATGGATCCGTCCTCTTCCACCGTGGCGTAATCACCCGGCATGACGTAGCGGGTTCCCCGCACCTCAATGAAGACCTCGGCGGTCTTCTTCGGGTCGTTGTAGTAGCCGAGGGGGATGTCGCCCGAGCGGGCGATCTTGCCGATGACGCCCGACCCCGGCTCCACCAACTCGAGGTTCTCGTCGAACACGACCGTCGCGCCGAGGAGGTGCACGGTCGGCCCGCTCTTCATCGCGGTGTTGCCGGCGGTCACCACCGTCATGCCGTTGTTGCCGCCCTCGGACGAACCGATGGCGTCGGTGATGACGAGATTGGGCAGGCGCTCGAAGAACTGGTCCTTGACCGGGGCCGAGAAGAGCGCGGCCGACGACACCACGGCCAGCAGCGACGAGAGGTCGTGATCGGTCCCCTCGTCGTCGAGCGACTCGATCAGCGGCTTGCCCATGGCGTCGCCGGTGATCATCACCGAGTTGACCTTCTCGTCGCCGACGAGGCGCCACACCTCGTGCGGGTCGAACTTGGCCATGAGGACGATCTTGGAGCCGACGAAGCTCTGGCCCATGACACACCACTGCGTGGCGCCGTGCATCAGTGGTGCCACGGGCAAGTGGACGAGGCCGCCGTTGGCTCCCTTGGGGACCATTTGGGCGGGGTCGGTGGCGCGGACGTTCGTGACGGGGTCAGTGCCGCCGCCGAGGGCGTAGAAGACGTCCTCGTGACGCCACACCACACCCTTGGGCATGCCGGTGGTGCCGCCGGTGTAGAGGATGTAGAGGTCGTCCCCCGAGCGGGGTCCGAAGTCGCGCCCGGCTGATTGACCGACCAGCACGTCCTCGTAGCGCACGGCGCCCGGCGCCGGGTCGACGTCGCTCCCGTCCTCAATCACGATGACGTGCTGCAGCTGGGGGAGTTCGCTCAGCAGTGACGCGACGAGCGGGGAGAACTCCCGCTGGTAGACGAGCGCCTGCAGGTTGGCGTTGGTCAGGAGGTAGCGGAGCTCGTCCTTCACGTAGCGGTAGTTGATGTTGATCCAGATGGCCCGGAGCTTGAAGACGGCCCAGGCGGTCTCGACCCACTCGACCGAGTTGTAGGCGTAGATGCCGACGTGATCGCCCGGACCGATGCCCTGGGCGGCCAAATGGTGGGCCAACTGGTTCGCCCGTGCCTCCATTTCGGCGTACGTCCGCCGCTTGCCGTCGGCGACCAGGTACTCCCGTTCGGGGTACGCGTCGACGGCCGCTTCGAAGAGATCGGCGAGGTTGAACTCCATCTGATCGAGATTAGAACAGGTTCTCGTTCTGCGGGCAATCGGCCCACCCCGGAGCGCGGCCGGATCAGCCGGAGCGCCTCACCCGGTGATCCCGACGATGGGTTCGTCGAGCTTGCGACCTCGCCGTCGGAGCGGCCGAGTGAGTGGGCGTCGCTTCAGTCGAACAGGTCCGGATCACTCCGGCAGATCTCGTCCCACAGCGGCTGGAACGACAGCCATCCGCCGTAGGGCGAAGCGGAATTGTCCCGCGTGTACCTGGCGCCCTCGTCGTCGATGATCACTGGGGTCCCGGCTGCTTCGGCGAGCAACTGGGCCTGGCAGGAGCGCTCCATGGTGATGAACCACCACGCCGCCTCGTCGACCGTGTGCCCGACCGTGAACAGACCGTGGTTGCGGTGGATGGTGGCTTTGTGTGGACCGAGCGCGGCCGCCAGAGCCTTGGCGGCGGCCTCCTCCAGGACGATGGCACCACCACCCTCCTCGCACACGGTGTGGTCCTCGTAGAAGACGCACGCGTCCTGTGTGATCGGATCGAGTGGGCGCCCGAGCGCGGACCACGCCTTGCCGTAGACCGAGTGGGCGTGGGCGGCCGCCATGACGTCGGGGCGCGCCGCGTGGACAGCGGAGTGGATGGCGAAGGCAGCCGGGTTGACCGGGCGATCGCCCTCGACGACCTCACCGGTGTGGCTCACGAGGATGAGATCGGACACGCGCACGTGGCGAAAGCTCATGGCGAACGGGTTCACCCAGAAGTGGTCGGTGAGCTCGGGGTCGCGCGCGGTGATGTGTCCTGCGACGCCCTCGGAGAAGCCGAAGCGTCCGAAGAGGCGCAGCGCGCCGGCCAACCGCTGCTTGCGGTGCAGGCGCTCCTCCTCCACGTTGGCGAACTTCGGTGGGGCCGGCAGCCTGAGCCTGCGGGGTGCCGCCTGGTCCGTGCCTGGGTCGGAGTCGAAAAGGGCTTGTGCCATGCCTAGAAACTATCGTCTGCCCGATGGCCTACCCCACCGCCGTCACGCGCGACATCGCCGCACCCGCCGAGAAGGTCTGGATGCTGGTTTCGGACCTGCCCCGGATGGGGGAGTGGTCGCCCGAGAACGCCGGCGGCAAATGGGCGAAGGGTGCGACCGGACCGGCCCTCGGTGCAGTCTTCACGGGCACCAACAAGAACGGACTGCGGCGCTGGTCCACCACCGTGACGGTCGTCGGCTGCGAGCCCCACACACTGTTCGAGTTCGCGGTGACCTCGGGACCGCTGGCCGTGGCCACGTGGCGCTACGAAATTGAGGACACCGACAAGGCTGTCGGGTCACCGAGTCGTGGATCGATCAGCGCAAGCGGTGGTTCGCCTCGGTGGCCCGCGTCATGGGCGACCACAGCGCCGCGCACGCCGAACAGGAGATGGCGGCGACGCTGGCCAAGCTGGCTGCCGCCGTCGAGTAAGCGAAGACGGATGGCAGCGGTCGGCCAGCAGCGGTCGGCGCAGCAATGCAACCGCCGACTCAGCCCTGCAGTCGCTGCACGACGTGCTCGGCGGCCGGTGCGTCGCCCGGTCCACCCCGGTCCCGCAACCGCTCCACCACGGCCCGGCGATGCGCCTCGTCGACGTTGCCGCCGTACTTGAACTTGGCCGACACCTGCTCCACCTCGATGCTGATGCCGAGGATCGCCAGCAGCCTCGCCGCGTGCGACGAGCCCGGGTCGGCGACGCTGACGTCCGGTTGGAAGGTGGCCAGCTGGCGCCGGAGGATCGCCGCGACACTGCCGGGCTCCGAGCGCTCGTCGTGCACCGTTGCCGTGCCGGTCAGCTGCACCGCGCCGTAGTAGGTGGTCGGGATCCCGAGGGCCGGGTCCTCATCGTTGATCACCTTCCACGAGGACGGGATGAAAGCCCAGTCGTCGGCCACGCTCAGCAGCACCCGCGGATTCTCGGTCAGCGCGGCGAACACGGGGTTGCCCCGCACGAGATGCAGCCACACCGTGTCCCCCTCCAGCACGAACTGCGTGGGTACCACCACCGGGAGATCTCGCCCGGCGCCCCCAGGGGCAACCAGGTGGCCGAACGGATGGGAGGCGACGAAGGGACGCCATTCGTCCTCCCCCGTCGTGGCGTCGACCGGGGCGATGTACATGTGCTCAGTCTGGCCCAGGCCCAGAACTCAACCGGCGGGGACTCCGAGCTCCTCCATGGACTCGGCCCGGTGGCGCTTGTAGTCCACCTTGCCGTTGGCGGCCCGCCCGATGGTCGCCACGGCTCGCACGCGCCGGGGCGACTTGTACGAGGCCAGCTGTGATTTCACGTGCTCGATCAGCGCGGCCTCGGCGGGAGGCTCACCGGAGTCGGGATGCAGCTCGACCACGGCCACGACCTGTTCGCCGTACGTCGGGTGCGGGACCCCCACCACGACGGCGTCGCGTACCGCCTCGTGCGTCTTGAGCGCCTCCTCGACCTCCTCGGGGAAGATCTTCTCGCCGCCCGAGTTGATGCAGACCGACCCCCGGCCCAGCAGATGGATGGTCCCGTCGGCTCCCACCTGGGCGAAGTCGCCGGGTATGGAGTACCGCACCCCGTCGATCTCCTTGAAGGTGCGCCCCGACTTCTCTTCGTCCTTGTAATACCCCAACGGATTGCGCCCGCCCAGGGCCAGCACGCCCACCTCGTCGGAGCCGGGCTCGACCGGCCGGCCCTCGTCGGTGAGCACCTTCACGTCGGGTCCCAAGGTGAACGATGCCGTCTTGGCCGCGGCTCCAGTGGACGAGACCGACAGGCCCATGCCCAACGCCTCCGACGAGCTGAAGGCGTCGACGAGCAGCATGCCCGGATGGTGCGCCAGCAGCGCCTCCTTTACCGGCTCGCTCCACATGGCCCCCGACGAGATGATCATCATGAGCGAGCTCAGGTCCCACCGGCCCGGATCCACGTCGAGCGCGGCGAGGAGCGGGCGTGCGAAGGGGTCGCCCACGAAGACCACCGCGTTCACCTTCTCCCGCTCAATGGTGTCGAGCATCTCGACGGGGTCGTACTTGCGGGACTCGAGCAGGCAGACCCGCCCGCCCTCGGCCAACATGGTGTTGGAGGGGAAGTTGCCTGTCCCGTGCATGAGCGGGCAGGCCGGCAGAATGGTGACGCCGCCGGGGCTGGCCTCGAGCGAGGTGCGCACGGCCTCGATGCCGCCATCGACGGGGTAGTGGCGCACGGAGCTGTCGATCAGCCGGGCGAACAGATCGTCCTGCCGCCACATCACGCCCTTGGGCATGCCGGTCGTCCCGCCGGTGTAGAGCATGTAGAGGTCGTCGCCGCTGCGGCCCCAGGGCGCCGACACCCGGCCGATGGCGGACTTCGCCGCGTCCTCGTACGGGGTGGCCCAGTCCGGGCAGGGCCCCGACCCGTCGTCGACCCACAGCCAACCCTTCACCCGAGGCACGCGGTCGAGAATCCCCTCGATGCGGTCAGCGAACGCCCCGTGGAAGACCACCGCGAGGGCGTCCGCGTTGTCCCACAGGTAGCTGAGCTCGTCGTCGCCGTAGCGGTAGTTGGTGTTGACCGGGACGAGGCCGATCTTGACCGCGGCGAATGTCGCCTGCAGGTACTCGGGCGAGTTGTACAGGTAGATCGCCACCTTGTCCTGCTGCACTGCGCCCAGGTCGAGCATGAACTGCGCGACGCCGTCGGCGCCACGGTCGAACTCGCTCCACGCCACGTCGCGGTCACCCTGCGTGACCGCGATGGAGTCGGGTTGCACGTCGGCGACCGTCTCCCAGACGTCTGCGTAGTTCCAGTTGCTCATGCGACCACTCCCATGTCGACCCCCCGCCCCCGCCGAAATGCACGAAGCGCGGCGATGAGCCTACGCTCCGCGCGTGGACCTCGGCCTACCCGGCGACGACGACCCCCGTCGGCAAAGGGTGCGGGACTGGCTGGACGAGCACCCGAGCCCCACGGGCCGCCAGCTGGCCGAAGCCGGTTACGTGGCGCCGCACTGGGCGCCGCCGTACGGGCTCGATGCCGATCCGCTGACCCAACTCATGATCGACGAGGAGCTGCGGCGGAAGGGCGTCAGGCGCCCGATCAATCCCATCGGCATCGGATGGGCGGGGCCTACCCTCATGTACGCCGGCACAGCGGAGCAGAAGGAACGCTGGCTCTGGCCGCTGCTCAGCGGGGAGGACTTCTGGTGCCAGCTGTTCTCCGAGCCCGGCGCCGGCTCGGACCTCGCCGCGCTCGCCACCCGGGCCGAGCGTGACGGCGACGACTGGGTCGTCAACGGGCAGAAGGTGTGGACCAGTTACGCGCACATCGCCACGTGGGGGATCCTCCTCGCCCGCACGGATCCGACCGCGACCAAGCACATGGGGATCAGCTATTTCGTCTGCCCTATGGATGCGCCGGGAATCGAGATCCGGCCGCTCATCGACATGACGGGGGAGCACGCCTTCAACGAGGTGTTCCTGACGGACGTGCGGATCCCGGCCGACCACATGGTCGGGCCCGAGCACGGCGGATGGGAGCTGGCCAAGGTGACGCTCGGCAACGAGCGCGTGTCGCTCTCGGGCGAGGGGGCGCTGTGGGGGATGGGCCCCACGGCAGAGGATCTCGTGGATTTGATCCGGGGTGCCGGCGGTGCACCCGACCCATCCACACGGGACCGCTTGGTCGACGTGTTCGTCGAGGCTCAGATTTTGCGGGTCCTGCGCCTGCGGATGGTGTCGGCCGTCCTGGCCGGGCGTGCGCCGGGCGCCGAGGCCTCCGTGCGCAAGGCCATCGCCGACGCCCACGGCCAGCACATCATGGACCTGGCCCGTGATCTGGCGGGGCCCTTCGGCATGGTGGCCGGGACCGGTCCGGTCGGCGGCTGGGGCCCATCCGGGGCGTCGGGCGTCACGGATCCCAACTGGTCCCGCGGCTTCCTCTTCGCCCCGGCGCTGACCGTCGGCGGCGGCACGGCCGAGGTCCAGCGGAACATCGTGGCCGAAAGGGTGCTCGGTCTGCCCGCGAGATCCCTGACGCTCGACGGGTGGGCCTGGGCCTGGGCCTGGTCCTGGGCCTGGGCCTGCGCCTAGGCGTGCGCCTGGACCCGCGCCGTCCGGATGGTGTGCCGGGCTGTGCCGCACAGGGATGCAGGGCTCGGATGCGCCCCGTGCGTGGTACCGCCTACAGCTCGAGCGGCCCGGCGTTGGCGAAGCCCTGCCGGACGCCCTGACCGGCCCGGGCGGTGAGGGCCTCGGGTTCGTAGAGCATCAGGTAGGCGTTGCGGGCGTGGTCCCGTGAGCGGTTGCGGAAGACCATGGCCAGCTCGGCCGGGTCGTCCGACTCGTCCTCGTGGACGAACACCTCGAGGATCGGCGTGTTCGTCATGAGCTGGGCCGTCATGATGCCGGTCGAGGCCTCGTGGGCGCAGACCTTGTCCACCTGCTCCCGGCCCGGCATGCCCAGCGCCACCACAATGCGGCAGCCGTCCTCCTCGATCATCTTCTTGGCCGCCACGGCCAGGTCCTTGAAGCCGGGCACGGTGCGGCGCAGCGTGGTGAATCGGGTGCCGTATCCAGGGCATTCGGAGAGCTCGTCGAGCGCTTCCCCGCCCATGTCGTAGCGGGCGAACATGGTGTCGACCACACCGATCAGGTCCATGACCCATTCTCGCGCAGAGCGTCGCCTGGTCCGGCCGGCGCCCCTGGTCCACAATTGCCCGGTGAGCGACCCCGACCGACCCAATCCAGAAGCGCAGCATGCCGTGTCCGCCGCCGGCGTTGCACCCGCCGGTGCCGCCGCACCGGCCGCCGCCGCCGCTGCACCCGCCGCCCAGCCTGCGACCTGGGTCGAGCGTGATGCCGCCGTGGTCTGGCACGGCTTCACCCAGATGGCGGCCTACGTCGGCAACGCGCCACTCGTCATCGAGCAGGCCGAGGGCCGCGAGCTCATCGATGCTGAAGGCCGCCGCTACCTCGATGCGATCTCGTCGCTCTGGGTCAACACCCTCGGGCACTGCGTCCCCGAGCTCGACGCCGCGCTCGTAGCCCAGGCCGGCAAGGTGGCGCACTCCACCATGCTGGGCAACGGCAACACGGTCGTGGTCGAGCTGGCCGAGGCACTCGCGCCCGTGGTGCCGGTCGACGATCCCCACTTCCTCTTCGCCGCCGACGGGGCGGTGGCGGTCGAGCAGGCGCTCAAGATCGCGTTCCAGTACTGGGTCAACCGCGGCGTTGACGGCCGCACGCGCTTCCTCGCGCTCGGCGACGCGTACCACGGTGACACCCTCGGCTCACTCTCCGTCGGCGACGGCGGCGTGTTCAGCGCGGTGTTCGACCCCTTGTGCTTCCCCGTCGTGCGGACGCCCGGCTACGCCGACCCGGGCTGGGCCGACAAGGCGTGCGCGACCATCGACGCCCACGGCGCCGAGCTCGCCGCCGTGGTGATCGAGCCCCTGGTGCAGGGTGCGTCCGGCATGTTGTGTGCCTCGGCGTCCGATGTGCGGCGGATCGGCGAGGCGTGCCGTCAGGCCGGCACCCTCCTCATCTGCGACGAGGTGGCGACCGGATTCGGGCGGACGGGGACCCTGTTCGCCTCCGAGCAGTGCGGCCTGCGGCCCGACCTCATGTGCGTGGGGAAGGGGATCACGGGCGGGTACCTGGCCATGTCGGCCACGGTGGCGTCGGGCGAGGTGTTCGGCGCGTTCCTCGGCGCCGATCTCGGGCCCGAGACCTTCTACCACGGGCATTCCTACGGGGGGAACGCGTTGGCGGCGGCCGTGGCGCTCGAGCACCTGCGGCTGATTGAGGCGTGGGATGTGTTGGCGAACGTGCGGGCGCGGGCGGACCAGTTGTCATCGTTGCTCGGAGAACGGTTGGCCGGTCGGGCCGATGTGCGCGCCGTCCGCCAGCGGGGCCTCATGGTCGGCGTCGAGCTGTCCCCGCCCTCGCCCGGGCTGCGCTGGGGCCGGCGGGTGTGCGCGGGCGCCGTCGCCCGCGGCGTGCTGCTCCGTCCGTTGGGCGACGTGGTGGTGCTGATGCCGCCGCTGACGATCACGGAGGAGGAGATCGTGCGGATCGTCGACGCACTCTGCGGGGGCCTCGACGACCTGGCCGCGCTCTCACCGGCCCCCGCCTCCACATGACCGACACCCCGACCCCCTGGGAGACGCGTATCCGGGCCGCCCTGGATCGGGTCGTCGACGAGGGCCGCTGGCGCGCGCCGCGGGAGTTCGATGCGCTCGGCCCGGCAGGCCTGCTCGAAGGCGGACCGGTCGTGTCTTCGCGTCCAACGACTATCTCGGATTGAGCGCGCACCCGGCGGTGGTGGCGGCTGCCCGGGACGCGCTCTCCCGCTGGGGCGCCGGCGCCGGCGCCTCACGCCTAGTCACCGGCAGCCGCCCCATCCACGGCGATCTGGAGCGGGCGCTGGCCGAGTGGAAGGGGACGGAGGCCGCCGTGTGCTTCCCGACCGGGTTCGCCGCCAACCTCGGCGTGCTCAGCACCCTCGGCGGGCCGGGTGTCCGCATCCTCTCGGATGAGCTGAACCACGCCAGCATTATCGATGGCTGCCGGCTGTCCCGCTCTGCCCTCGTCGTCTACCGCCACCGTGACATGGGGCATCTGGAGGAGCTGCTGGCCGACGGGGACGGCGGCGGCCCCCGGCACCGAGACCGGCAGCGGCGCCGCCATCCCGACCATCGTCGTCACCGACTCCGTTTTCTCCATGGATGGGGACGTCGCCCCCATCGCAGACCTCGTCACCCTCTGCCGGCGCCACAACGCCCTCCTCATCCTCGATGAGGCACATGCCGTCCTCGGCCCCGACCTCCCGGACGCCTCCGGGCGGAATGGAGGCGGGGGGATCGGAGGCCGGGACCGGGACGGGATGCATGGGGGAACGGTCGTGCGGGTCGGCACGCTGTCCAAGACATTGGGATCACTCGGCGGTTTCGTGGCGGCGTCACGTGACATCACCGACCTCATCGTCAACCGGGCCCGCTCCTACATCTTCTCGACCGCGCCCACGCCGGCCGACGCCGCGGCCGCCCTCGCCGCGCTCCGCGTCCTGCGCTCCCCGGAGGGATCGGCCCTGCGGGAACGCCTCGCTGCCCTGATCGACCGGGTGGTGGAGGCCGGATTCGCACCGCCCGGGCATCCGAGCCCGATCATCCCCATCGTCCTCGGCAGTGAGCAGGCGGCGCTCAACGCGTCGGCGGCGCTGCTTCAGAAAGGCCTATGGGTCCCTGCCATTCGCCCGCCCACCGTGCCGGTCGGCACGAGCCGTCTGCGGGTGACCCTGTCGTCTGCGCACAGCGACGACGATGTCAGCCGGTTGTTACAGGCGTTGAGCCTGCTGCCGCGACCGGTTGCCGGCCACTGACCGGGCACGGCCACGCCCGTCACGCCGTCCCGTCACGCCCGTCACGCCCGTCCCGTCCCCCTCGCACTCTGATCGGCGTGCGCCCGCGCCGAGTCGTCGCCGTCGTCGGCACCGGGACCGACGTCGGGAAGACATGGGTCGCGGCCCGCCTCCTGACCGACCTCCGCGGCGGCGGCCTGCAGGTGGCCGCCCGCAAGCCGGCGCAGTCCTTCGAGCGTGACGACGACCCCGCCGGCCTCGATGCGGCCGTGCTCGGCGCCGCCACCAACGAGCCGCCCGAACAGGTCTGCCCACCCCACCGCTGGTACGAGGTCCCGATGGCGCCCCCGATGGCCGCCGAGGCGTTGCACCGTGCACCCTTCACGATCGCGGACCTCATGTCGGAGTTGCGCTGGCCCACGGAGGCGGTCCAAGTCGGATTGGTCGAGACGGCCGGCGGACTGCGTTCGCCCTTGGCGGCCGACGGCGACTGCCTCGCCTTGTGTACCGCTCTGGCACCCGACCTCGTGGTCCTGGTGGCAGACGCGGGCCTGGGGACGATCAACGCGGTCCGGCTCACCCTCGCCGCCCTGGGACCACTGGCCGCATCGGCGGTCGTGGCGCTGAATCGCTTCGACGTCAGCCTGAATCTGCACGTGCGCAACAGGGAGTGGCTCCACGAGCGGGACGGGCTCAGTGTCGTGACGCTGCCCGGCGGGGAGGGAGCCCTCGCCGATTTCGCCGCCGGTTTCGCCTCGGGCTGAGATTCGGTCGTCCTTCGCGCCCGTCGGGAGCGACCGTTCTTCGGTCGTGAGAGAAGAAGACTCGGCGGGAGGCGATCGCCGACTGCGGCGCCGGCCGCCGTGCCGGAACTTCGGCGGCGACCCCCGCTCCCAGGAGTTGGCGCGACAGATCGTCGAGCGCTCGGCCCGGATTTCGGCACTGCACCGGCAACAGCTGGCCGACATTGCCGAGTTCGACCGGGCGGAGAGCTGGCGCGGCGACGGTGCCGTCTCCATGACTGCCTGGGTCACCGCGCAATGCGGTGTCAGCACGTCGACGGCACGGCAGTGGGTGCGCTCCGCGGCGAACCTGGAGTCATTGCCCTGCCTGGCCGAGGGATTGGCTTCGGGGGCGCTCTCCTTGGACCTGGTGGAGCCTTTGGCAGAGGTGGCCTCGCCTTCCAGCGATGCCGCGCTACGGGAGGCGTCCACCCATTGGAGTGTGCAACAGGCGCGCGAGCTGGCGACCTGGCACAAGGCGCAAGCAGAGGCGGCGGCCGAAGCTGCGGCGGCCGAAGCGGCACGGCTCGGCGTCGGCGTCGTCGGCCGAGCACGGTTCTGCCGAAGGCCGGGACGCTTCTGCCGAGGGCGGGGACGGAGTGGTGCTTCTCGGGGCGGCGGGTCGGGAGTTCGAGCACCGGACGCTGCGCTTCAACGACTCGCGGCGGTCGGTCTGGGTCGCGTTCACCAAAGACGACTACGCGACGGCCAAGTCGGTGTTGGTGGGACGGGTTACGGCTGATGGGCAAAACGCGAGAGGCAAGAAGGTGAGCCAGCGGGCGGAATGCCGCCGTCGTCCGATCCGCTCGGCTACGTGCCCTACGACAAGCGTCTGTACGACGCGCTGATCGACCTTTTCCGAGCGGGGAGCGGGTCGCGATCGCACGCCGGTGGGGCCGCTGGTGCGACAGCTGCCGGTGTGACAGCCGCTGGTGTGACAGCCGCTGGTGTGACAGCCGCTGGTGTGACGGTACAGCCACGGGTGGTAGTGCATGCGCCCCTGGACGTGCTCGTCGGGTGCTCTGGTGAGGGCGTGGGCGAGATCGCCGGCGTCGGACCCGTTGCCGCCGAGGTCGTCCGGCGGCTGGCGTGTGACGCCAAAGTGGATCTCGCCGTGGAGGGTCGCGCCGGGTCGATCATGGATCAGGGTCGGGTCCGGAGGGATCCGACGCCGGTGCAGCGTCTGGAGATCGATCGGCGTGACAAGGGGTGTCGGTTCCCCGGCTGCCGGTACACGGAGTTCACGAACGTCCACCACATTCGGCATTGGGCCGACGGTGGGCTCACGAACCTGGAGAACCTGGTCACGTTGTGCGGACGGCACCATCGAGCGGTGCACGAGTTGGGCTGGACCGTGTCCGGCGATGCCGACTCGGTGCTGAGCTTCACGAGTCCGCACGGACGTTCCATGCAGTCGGTGCCCTCGCCGACGTGGCGGCAATCCTCCGTGGTGCGGTCGGCGCAGGTGGAGCAGAAGCCGGGCCGGAACGGACCGATGCGGCGTTGAGTGAGCCGTGTTGAGCGAGCCGTGTGGACCGGTTCGCTCAGTGGGAGTCGAGCTCCGGGTGACCGGGCTCGCGGCAGCGCGCCCGCCAACCGGTGGGGATCACGCTGACGGTCATGCGGCGGCCGCATTCGGGGCAGAAGCGCGGCGGATCGAGCGCGCGCCCGCAACCGGTGCATTCGCTGGACGGTTTGCCGCAGCCGGTGCAGTGGGTGCCGGTGGTTGTCACAGTGAGAGGCACCTTCGGATGGGTCGGATGGGGGGGTGGGATGGGTGTGGGTGGTGCGGATCGGTCAGATGGCGGCGGTGAGGGCGCCGATGGGCATGCGGAGGTCCTCGAGCATCTGGAGGTCCTCGTCGGCCGAGCGGCCGAGCGTCGTCAGGTAGTTGCCGACGATGAGGGCGTTGATGCCGGCCGTCATGCCGATGGCCTGGAGGTCGCGGAGGGTCACCTCGCGGCCGCCGGCGTAACGGAGGATCACCGAGGGCAGGGCCAGGCGGAAGAGCGCGATCCAGCGCACGGCCTCCCAGGCGCCGAGGATCGGTTGGTCGCCGAGCGGGGTGCCGGGGCGTGGATTGAGGAAGTTGAGCGGCACCTCGGTGGGGTCGAGCTCTTGGAGTTGGGTGAGGAGCTCGATCCGTTGGGCCACGGTCTCGCCCACGTTGATGAGGGCGCCGCAGCAGAGCTCCATGCCGTGCGCCTTGACGAGGCGGCAGGTGTCGGCGCGCTCGTCCCAGCTGTGGGTGGTGACGATGGCCGGGAAGTAAGAGCGCGCCGTCTCGACGTTGTGGTTGTAGCGGTGCACGCCGCCGTCGGCCAGGCGGCGGGCCTGGTCCTCGGTGAGGATGCCGGCGCTGACCGCGACGTTGAGGCCGGTCTCGTCGTGGATGCGGGGGACCAGCTCGAGGATGCGTCCGATGGTGCGCTCGTCGGGCCCGCGCACGGCGAGCACGATGCAGAACTCGGAGGCGCCGAGGGCGGCGGTCTCGCGGGCGGCGGCGAGGACCTCGTCCGTATCGAGGAAGGGTGTGGCCTTGACGGGCGTGTCGAAGCGCGAGGATTGCGAGCAGAAGTGGCAGTCCTCGGGGCACCCACCCGTCTTTGCCGAGAGGATGCCCTCGATCTCCACCTCGGGCCCGCACCAGGCCAGACGGACCTGGTGCGCCAGCGAGGCCAGCGCCATCACGGCACCGTCGGGGAGCGCGGCCAGGGCGGTGAGCTCGGCCGCCGTCAGGAGGCGGCGCTCGTCGAGGAGGGCTGCCTCGGCGCCGGCGATCACAGCTCTGTCCGCCGCGCTCAGGGCGACTTGGGGAGGAGGCGGCGACGCCGGAGCGGGGGCTGCGGAACGGAAGGCGACAGGGCTCGTGGTGGTCACGGCGCCCACGGTAGTGGCAGGGTGTGGGCCGCCGGAAGTTGGGCGGCGCGCTGGGAGGAGCAGTCATGGCCTGGGATTTCTCGACAGAACCGGAGTTCGAGGAGAAGTTGGAGTGGATGCGCGGCTTTGTGCGGGAGGAGGTGTTCCCGCTGGAGACGCTCGATCTGACCTACGACCAGGTGCGGGTCCTGATCCGGCCGCTCCAGGAGCGGGTCAAGGCCGAGGGCCTGTGGGCGGCGCACCTGCCGCCGGCGTTGGGCGGCATGGGGTTCGGGCAGGTGAAGTTGGGCCTGATGCACGAGATCCTGGGCCAATCGCCGCTGGCGCCGGTGGTGTTCGGCAACAATGCGCCCGATTCGGGGAACGCGGAGTTGCTGGCGGTGGGGATCGAGGCCAGCGGCGATACGGCGCAGCGGGAGCGGTGGCTACAGCCTTTGCTGGATGGGACGCTGCGGTCGGCCTTCTCCATGACCGAGCCCGACACGGCTGGATCTGATCCGACGCTGTTGCAGACCTCGGCGGTGCGTGACGGCGAGGAGTGGATCGTCAACGGCCACAAGTGGTTCACATCCAACGGATCCGTGGCGGACTTCTTGATCGTGATGGCGGTGACCAATCCGGACGTGCATCCGTATCAGGGGTCGTCCATGATCATCGTGCCGGTGGACACGCCGGGGGTGGACATCGTGCGGGACGTGTCGACCATGGAGGACCCGCACACGCCGTACGGGCGCTTCGGCAACCACGCCGAGATCAAGTACGTGGATGTGCGGGTGCCCGCCGGGAACCTGATCGGGGTCGAGGGCTCGGGATTCGCGCTGGCGCAGCACCGGTTGGGGCCTGGTCGCATCCATCACTGCATGCGGTGGTTGGGTCAGTCCCGGCGGGCGTTCGACATGTTGTGCGAGCGTGCGGTGTCCCGGTACGCCCACGGCTCGATGCTGGCGGAGAAGCAGACCATCCAGAACTGGGTGGCCGACTCCATGGCCGAGATGCAGGCGGCCCGGCTCATGACGCTGCAGGCCGCCTGGAAGATGGATCAGGAGGGGGCGGCGGCGGCCCGGGTGGAAATCGCCATGATCAAGTACTTCGGCGCCAAGGTGCTCTACGACGTGATCGACCGCGCCATCCAGGTGCACGGGTCGCTGGGGTTCTCCTCCGACCTACCGCTGGAGTCGATGTACCGCAATGCCCGGGCGGCCCGGATCTACGACGGGCCCGACGAGGTCCACCGCCAGACCGTGGCTCGACGGGTGCTGAAGGGCTACGAGCCGCACGAGGTGCCGACCGAGCACATCCCGACCCGTGCTGCGGAAGCGCAGCGGCGGTTCGCCGACCTGTTGGCGGATCTGACGGTCGACGCATAGGGGTGCGGCAGCCGGGGCGGCGGTGGGTCTGGCGGCTGAGGCGGCGGCAGGTGCCCGGGCGGGCGGGTGCCATCGGCCTGGTGGTTGTCGTCTTCGGGGCGGTCGTGCTGGCGGCATGCGGGTCGTCGGGGCCGAGCTCGACGAGCTCCACGACCCATCCGAAGCAGAAGACGACGTCGACCACGAAGGCCTCGGCGTCGGTGGTCGGGGTCGACGACGACGTCGACGACATCGAGCACTCCGACCACCACGTCGGGGCCGATGACGACGGTGATGCTCCCCGTCGTGGTGTGCCAGACGTCATCGGGCGTCACCACCACGACGGCGGCTTTGCCGGGCTCCGTCTCGGTCAGCGTCCCGGCGGCGGACGCGTCGCAGAACAACCTGGCGGTCTACAGCGACGAGACCGGGCGGTTGATGCTGATCGGGCCGACGGTGGGATGGACCTGCACCGGATCCTTCGGGGCCGACGGCAGCGGGGTCATGGCGCTGGCGCCGGTCGGGACATCGGTCCCGCTCAACAGCGGAACGACGTGGCACGTGGCTGCAGCCTCACCGACGCAGGCGATCGTCGCCATGGAGAGCGGAGGCAGCACCGTGCAAGGCGCTGCGCTGGTGTGCCCCTTGTTCAGCACAGCGCAGACAGCGGCGCAACAGGACATCGGCAAGGCCTGCGCCAGCAGTCCCTCGCAGGAGAAGGTGACGAAGATCTCATCGGTCGCCGTCGGTTTCCAGGATCCGGCCGGCGTCGCCGGGATCGGGTTCCCGTCGGGTGGGCAGAACCCGGCGAATGGGGTCGGGCTGTATCAGCCGAAGCAGACTGAGCCGACTGCGTATCTGGCGACCTGCACACTGCCGGCGGCGCAACAGGACCTGTGTACGGCGGCGCTGAACAACTTCGTGACGACGTTCGGATAGGCGCTGGTGTCAGTCCGGGCTGGACCTCGCGGCCAGCTGCCGGTGTTCAGCCGCGGGAGTGCGTCACTGCCTCGATGTTGTTCCCGTCGGGATCGCGTACGAAGGCCGCGTAGTAGGCGGGGGCGTAGTCCGGCCAGAGCTGCGGCTCGTGCAACGATTCGAGCCCGAGGGCGAGGGCGGCATCGTGGAACGCCTGGACAGCGGCGCGGTCAGGGGCCTGGAAGGCGATGTGGGTCTCCCGGAACCCGTCGCCCGTCTGCTGTCGACCGATCCAGAACGTCGGCGTTGGCGGGATGCCGTAGCCGATGGCGTCGCCGACATCCATGACGCGGCCTTCGCCGAGCGGGGCGAGGACGGCGTCGTAGAAGGTGGCGCTGCGATCGAAATCGGCGCACTGAATAGAGACGTGGGCAAGCATGGGCTCAGTCTGTCAGTCGCAGCTGCCGCCCGTCCCGGGACCGTGTCGCCGTGGCCGCTCCGACCCTTCTTCCATGATTGTGCGCCGGTCGCAGCCGGCCTCAAGGTCGTTCGTCCTCGCTGCGCTCGGGCGCTCCACCTTGACCCCGACTGCTCCTTGGCGCATGTTCGCGATCAGAAGGTCGTCGGGACTCTCCGCCGTGCGCCTGCCGTACCGGCATCTGGTCGATGGGCCACGGGTGGATGGGACACGGAGCGGGCGGCGGACTGTGACGTAGTCTGCCCGCCGTGGGTCCTGAGAGGGTGGCTGCGACAGTGGTGAGGACGGCGTGATGCTGAGGGACAGCGTGATGCTGGGGGACACGGACTGGGCGACCATTGCGTCGTTCGCCACCGCGTTGGGGACACTGGTACTGGCCGTCGCCACCTTCTCCGCCGTCCGCTCCTCGAATCGCTCCGCCCGGATCGCCGAGGCGTCGTTCCAAGTGAACCTCAGGCCGGTCCTCGTCACCTCACGTCTGGAAGACCCGGTGCAGAAGATCCGCTGGGTCGACAATCACTGGGCGCGCGTCGACGGGAGCCAGGGCACGGTCGAGTGGGTGGACGAGAGCGTCTATCTCACGATCTCGTTGCGCAACGTCGGCCCTGGTCTCGCCGTGTTGTACGGATGGTCCGTCCGGACCGAGTTGGTGACGGGTCGCGAGGTTGGCCACGCGGATCCGGGCGACTTCAGGATGCAGACGCGTGATCTCTACATTGCCGCCGGTGATGTCGGTTTCTGGCAGGCGGCAGTCCGCGAGTCCAGCGATCCGGACTACGCGGGCCTGAGCAAGAACGCACGGGATGGCGTGCCTTTCACGATCGACCTGCTCTACGGCGACCACGAGGGAGGACAACGCGCCGTCACGCGGTTCGGCATGATTCCCGTAGAGGTCGGAGACGAGGCGAGGTGGTATCCGTCGGTGGCGCGCCACTGGAACGTGGATCGTCCGGATCTGCGCTAGGCACGCCGGGATGAGCCCGGCGGATCAGGGGCGGAGGCCCCGCAGCAAGGCCTCGCAAAGGCGGTCGTACCAGACCTCGTGATCCTCGACGAAACCGAGGCCGAGAAGCTCGAGGGAGACCCAGCCATGGATGCTGGCCCAGATCATCTGGCCGGTCTCGGTGGGGGCGCCGGGAGCGATGACACCCGCCCGGATGGCGCGCTGGACGGTGGCGACGAGACAGTCGAAGCCTTGGGTGCAACTGGTGCGGGCGGGGTCGCTCGGCTCGAAGCCGGGGACGGCCCGGAGGAACATCACCTGGTAGGCCATCGGGTGGGCGAGGGCGAGGGCCCGATAGGCGCGGGCACCCTCGAGCAACGCCTCGGCGGGATCGTCGATCTGGGCCATAGCGGCCATGGCGTCAGCGAGGCGATGGAAACCTTGGACGAAGAGTGCCTCGACAATGCCGAACTTGGACTCGAAGTGGTTGTAGACGCCCATGGGGGCGACGCCGGCGGCGGCCGCAATCCGACGGACCGAGAGGCCGTCGGGGCCCTCTGACTCGAGAATCTCGGACGCCGAGGTGAGGAGAGCTCCCTCCATCCCGGCGCTCGGAGTCCTGGTCCGGCGGATTTCTGTCATGGATCTAGCTTACTGAAGAACATCGTGCTATAACTCTAGCACAGCGTTCTACAAGGGGGAATGCCTCTCCCCTCCGTGCAGAAGGAGTCGCCGATGTCCGGATCAGCCGTCGAAACGAAGGTCATGGCTCCCGTCGGGGGGGCGTCCCCATCCAAGGGATCTGCTGGATCGGCGGGTTCGGCGGGATCGTCGGATCGGCGCTGGATTGTGCTGCCCGTCCTCTGCCTCTCTGTCTTCCTCGTCGTGGTGGACAACACCATCGTCAACGTGGCCCTGCCCACCCTGAACCGCACTCTGGGCGCGTCCATCACCTCGCTGCAGTGGATCGTCGACGCCTACAGCCTGGCCTTTGCCGGGTTGCTGCTGGCCGGCGGCGGGATCGGGGACCGCCTGGGCCGCAAGGGCACCATGCAGGTCGGGCTGGTCTTCTTCGGCCTGTTCTCGGCGGCGGCAGCCTTCTCCGACAGCACCGGCACGCTGATCGCCACGAGGGCGCTGATGGGCGTGGCCGCCGCCTTCATCTTCCCGGCCAGCCTGGCCATCCTCACCAGCGTCTTCCCGGATCCATCCGAGCGGCAGAAGGCGCTCGGGATCTGGGGGGCGACGTCGGGCATCGCCGTGGCCTTTGGCCCCATCGTCGGCGGGGCGCTACTCGAGCACTTTTGGTACGGCTCGATCTTCTTGGTGAACGTGCCCATCGTGGCCGTGACACTGATCGCCGGCGGGATCTTGATCCCGCGGCTCCCGAAGGTGGCCCAGCACCGTTTCGACATCCGGGGCGTCGTCGTGTCGACCGTCGGCATCCTTCTGCTGGTGCTGGCCATCATTGAGGGGCCGCAGTGGGGCTGGGCCTCGGCCGGGACTCTGGCGTGCTTCGCCGGCGCCGCGGTGTTGCTGACGGTCTTCACGCTGCTCGAGCTGCGTACAGAAGGACCGCTGCTCGACGTCCGGGTCTTCAAGATCCCACGCTTCACCGGTGGGGCAGTGTCGATCTCGGTGGCGTTCTTCTGCCTCTTCGGCTTCATCTTCCTCATCACTCAGTACTTCCAGTTCGTCAAGGGGTACTCGACCCTGTCGGCCGGGCTGCACACGCTGCCCTTCGCCATCGTGGCCGCGGTGGCGACGCCCATCGCCGCCGTGGTGGCGCTGAAGGTGGGGACGCGGCTCGTCGTGACGCTGGGGTTGCTGTTGATGGGAGGTGGCCTCGTCGTGGCGGCGTTCAACTCCTCGGAGGACACCACCTACTTCGGCCCGATCGTCATCGCCATGGTGCTGCTGGCGCTGGGGCTGTCCTCCATCACGGCGCCGACAGCGGAGGCGGTCATGGGCTCGGTGTCCGACGACCAGCGCGGTGCCGCCGCCGGCGTCAACAACACCACCCGTGAGTTGGGCGGCACGCTCGGGGTGGCGGTCTTCGGCTCCATCTTCGCCTCGTCCTACGCACCGAAGATCATCAGTGCGTTCCGTCCCCTGCCCATCCCGGCGGGACCGAAAGCCGAAGCGAGCCAGTCCATGGCGGCCGCGTTGGCAGTGGTCGGCCACGCCCCGCGTGCGGCACGGCCGGCACTGGACTCGATCGCCTTCAACGCCTTCCACAGCGGACTGCAGGTGGCCTGTATCGCTGGCGCCGGCGTGGCGATCGTCGGTGCGCTGGTGGCGGCCAAGCTGCTGCCGGGACGGGGAGCGCCCGAAGTGCAGCTGGCGGGCGAGACGGCGTCCGTGTCAGTGACCGGGATCGCGGTTGACGCCGACCCCGACCGCTATCCGGTGTACGTGCCGTACGTCAGTGCGTGAGGGCGTGAGGGTGTGAGTGCGTCAGATGCAGCATCGCGCCGGATTTTGCCGGAGCTGGGTGCTCGGCGTTCGGACGACGAGCGCGCGTCACGTCCACCCCGGCGTGTGTCCCGCTTCCTCGATCCACTTCTGGAGCTCCGGCCCCTGCGCCTCCTCGAGGCTGGTGACCTTGATGTACCGAGTCCGGTCGGTCGTCCCCAGCGGCGGCGGGGACTCGAAGTCCGCACCGCCGAAGAAAACGACATTCACGGAAACGTCGTAGGCGGCTATCCCAATGATCCATCCAAGTTCTGGTAGCCCGTAATAGGGCCTCTTCCACTTGACGGCGTACTGCAGGCCCGGGAGTGTCGCCCGAATCGACTCATCCAGGCGCTTGACGACGGGCTGCAGATCCGGCACCAGGCGCCGGCACCAATCGTCGACGGGGTCGTGGTCCGTCGAGGGCTCTGGCGGCTTTCGACCGGCATTCCCCTTGATCGATTTCGGCACCGCGTGTCGTCCTCTGGATCCCTACGAGAAGACCAACGAGGCGCGCCGGACGCCGGCGATGACTGGGCTCGGGGTACGTTGGACCGGGCCGGCCAGGGACAGCGTGTCGAAGCGGTCGAGCAGCTGGCCCAGGACGACCCTGCCCTCGAGCCGGGCCAACGCCGCCCCGAGGCAGAAGTGCGGGCCGAAGCCGAAGCTCACGTGGGGATTGGGATGGCGGTCGATCCGAAGCTCGCCGGCGTCTGGCCCGAAGACCTCCTCGTCACGGTTGGCTGAGGCATAGACCAACAGGACCGGGTCTCCGGCCGCCACGGGGATGCCGCGGATGGTGGTGTCGGCCGTGGTCGTGCGCATGAAGGAGATCACCGGCGTGGTCCAGCGCAACAGCTCTTCGACGGCGGCCGGGATCAGCGACCGATCGGCTTGCAGGGCGGCCCACTGCGATGGATTCTCGGCCAGCGCCACCAGCCCACCAGAGATCAGGTTCCGGGTCGTCTCGTTCCCCGCGACGAGCAGCTGGATCAAGAACATCGCCAGCTCCGCCTCGGTCAGCTCCTCGCCGCCACTCTCCGGGTCTGCGCCGACGTTGGCCAGGACCGACACGAGGTCGTCGGCCGGCGCCTTCCGCCGCTCCTCGGCCACCCCGATCAGGTACTCCCACATCTCCATCTGGTGCGCGGTCCGTTGCTCCTCGGTCTGCTCGACCTCACCGGGAATGACGGCCTCGGACCAGTCGAAGAAGCGCGGCCACTGGGAACCGTCCACCCCCAGCAGCTCGCAGATCACCAACAGCGGGAACGGGATGGAGAGGTCCTGCACGACGTCGAAGGCCACGCCGCCCTCAATCTGATCCAAGAGGCCCGTTGCCTTCGCGGTCACGCCGGCCTCCATGAGCCGCACCATTGACGGCTTGAAGCCGGGCTGCACCAGCCGGCGGTAGCGGGTGTGCTGCGGCGGGTCCGTATGCATCATGGTCGGCGGCGTCTCGTACGTCGTGCCGATTTCGTCGGTCAGGATGCCGCGGGACGAGCAGAATGCACCCGGGTCGGCGCCGATGTGCGACACCTCTGGATGGGTCGTGACGGCCCAGAAGCCGCCGCCTTCGTGGTCGACCCAGCACACAGGCGCGGTTCGCCGGAGCTCGGCGTAGAGCGCGAAGGGGTCGCCGCTGGCGTAGAGCGTCGGGTCGAGGAGGCGGCGGGCGTCAGCGGATCCCAGGGCAGCGGCGCCAGTTTCGGTGGGCGGGCTCATGGACTCGGACTGGGACTCGGGTTCGGGCTCGGACTCAGACGATCAGTCCGTTGGGGCGTGGGTCGCCTTGGGCCTCGAGCAGCGCGTAGTACGCGTCGAGCGTGCCGGGCCCGTCGGAAACCGATTCGACGGAGCCGTCCTCGGCCAGATTCAACAGGGCGCCCTCGATGATGAAGCAGACGTCCGTGTCCTCTGTGTTGTCGTCCGGCACGTGCAGCGTGTGCACCGAGTTGGCCGGTTCGTAGAGGTAGGCCCCGGGGTAGATGTAGAAGTCGTACTCGAGGTAGTGCCAGCGACCGGCCGAGGTGTAGGCGTCGACCGAACCGGTGTGGCGATGGGTCTGGAGCTGCACGCCGGGCTTGAAGCGGTTGAGGATCACCCAGGTGCCGGCATTCGAGTCGTAGCGGACGACTTTGAGCAGGACGCCGGTGCCGGTGTCAGCCCAGGGCGCGTCGTCGATCCCGACGAGGCGGACCGCATCGGCCGGATTGGCGGGGGTGGTGATGGACATGAGGTCGGCTCCTTCGTCGGATTGTGCCGTGTCGGAATGTGGGGTGTCGAAGTCAGACTCAGTCGGGCAGGTCGGCGAGGAAGTCGAGGTCGATGGCCGCCTCGAGCGCGGCGGCCGTGCGGAGTACCACGAGGTCGCCGTGCTGGGGACCGACGAGCTGCAGGCCGATCGGCAAGCCGCCGCCGCTCATGGCGACGGGCACGCTGGCGGCGGGGGAGCGGGTCATGTTGAAGGGATAGGTGAACTGCACCCAGTTGGCCGTGTTCACTCCGTTGACCGGGCTCACCATGTCGTCGGCCAGGGGGGCGAGCGCCGAGCAGGTCGGCGTCACCAGGATCCGAGAGCTGTGGAAGAGCTCGACCAGGCGCAGGTTCATGCGGTGGTAGTTGTCGAAGACCTCGAGCAGCCGCTCCGCCGTGGTCGACTGAGCCGCATCGACGTAGTGGCGCAGCACCGGATGGACCTCGTCCCAGCGCGGATGACCCATCAAGGGTCGGAGGGTGCGCAAGGTGGCCGCCCCCGTCACGGTGAGGAAATCACCGACGGGGTCGTCATCAAAAACAGAATCCAGCACGACGACGTCAGCGCCGAGCGACTCCAGCACCCCGACGGCACGCCCGCAGGCCTCGGCCACCTCGGCGTCGACGGTGGCGTAGCCGAGGGTGGGGGCGTAGGCGATCCTGACGGGGACGTGGGCGTCGTCGAGCGCCGCCAGCCAGTTGGCCTCGGGACGCGGGAGCGAGCGCAGGTCCGTGGGATCGGGGCCGACGGCGACGTCGAGGGCCCGGACCACATCGGCGATGCGGCGGGCCATGGGCCCGTTGGTCGAGAGGTCGGGCCAGCCGGGCGGGTTGGGGCCGCCGGACGGGACACGGCCGAGGCTCGGCTTCATGCCGGAGAGGCCGCAGCAGGCGCTGGGGATCCGGATGGATCCGCCCCCGTCGGACCCGGTGGCGAGCGGCACCATCCCGGCCGCCAGGGCCGCGGCCGCGCCGCCCGACGACCCACCGGGCCCCCGGGAGTGGTCGAACGGGTTGAGGGAGGGGCCGAAGATGCTGTTGGTGGTGTTACCCATCCAGCCGAACTCGGGCGTGTTGGTCTTGCCGACGACCACACAGCCCGCCCCCCGCATGCGGGCGACGAAGGGATCGTCCTCGGTGGCGACCGGGGCGTCGGCGTAGAGGGCCGAGCCGTACGTGGTGCGGTAGCCGATGGCGTTCTGCAGGTCCTTGACCCCGAGCGGGATCCCGGCCAGCGGGCCCGGGTCGGCCCCGGCGGCGATGGTGGCGTCGACCGCGTCGGCCTCGGCGAGTGCCCGGTCCCCATCCAGAGCAACGAAGGCGTTGTACGTCGGGTCGAGCCGCTCGATCCGGTTCAGGGCAGCCTCGGTCAGCTCCCGGGCCTTGACCTCCTTGGCTCGGACAGAGCGGGTGAGCTCGGCCAGCGATGTGGTGCGGAAGTCGATCTCTGCCCCTGCCATGTCCCCAAAATCCTCCGCTGCCGCTGCACCCGGCAATACGCTTCCGCTGCACCTGTCAGTTCCGCCTCAGTCTGACCGCTGCAGCACCCGACCGCATCTGCATCCCGGTTGCGTCGGACTGCGGCAGGGCCCCACGCAGGCCGGCAGCCCCCAGGCGGGCCGGCAGACTCACGCAGGGCCGACGACGGCCCGGCTACCCGGCTGACGGAGACAGACCGGCGACCGCCTCGGCCAGGTCGACCCCGATCGGGATCACCATTGGCGCCGGCACGGTGATCCCGTGATCGACATAGCGCTGGATATGGGCTCGGCACTCCGCCACCGAGCCGTGCACGACGAGCTCGTCCACGACCGAGTCGGGGATGGCGGCCAGCGCTCCCTTGCGGTCGCCGGCGGCCCAGGCGTCCCACATCGGCTGCAGTGCCGGGCCCCGACCCAGCCAACGGTGGAACTCCGCGTAGGCGGACACGTTCAGATAGGCCGTGATCATCCGTCGTCCGATGGTGCGGGCGACATCGGCGTCCTCGGTCACGATCACGAAAATCCGGGCCACGATCTCACGCGGCGCCCCATCCGCCGCGGCATTCACCTCCGCCACGGATGTGGCGACGTCCTCGGCGCTCAACCAGTTCAGGATGGCGCCGTCAGCCTCCCGGCCGGCCAGGTGCAACATGCCGGGACGCAGCGCCGCCAGGTACACGGGCGGCAGCTGCTCGGGAAGGCGGGCCAGCCGGAACCCCTTCACCCGGAACGTCTCGAAGTCCTCGGTCACCTTCTCGCCGCTGAAGGCCAGGCGCAGGAAGCGCAGCGTGTCCCGGATGCGCCGGTACTGGTTCTCGAAGGCCAGGCCGTTCCAGTCGGCCACGATCACCTGGGACGAGGCGCCGAGGCCGCAGAAGAACCGCCCGGGCGCGGCGTCGGCCATGGAGGCGAGGCTCTGGGCCAGGAGCGCCGGACCCCGGGTATAAGCGGGGGTGATGGCCACGCCCAGATTCAGCGTCGGTTCCCACGCCGCAGCCAAGGCGAGCGGCGTGAACCCGTCCGACCCGTCGACCTCGGCTGACCATAAGTCCGTGTAACCCAGCTCCCGCAGGCGGGCGAACCACTCGCGGTGGGCGTGCAGCGGGATCCCGTCGAAGGGGATCGTGATGCCCGGCCGGGCCGGCGGTACCCCGGCGGCCGGGCTCATGCGCGGAGGGGCGCTTCGGCGCCCGCCACTCCGTCCGAGTCATCCGAGTCGCCCGAGTCGCCCGAGCCGCCTGAGCCGCCTGAGCCGCCTGAGTCGCCCGAGCCGCCCGAGCCGCCCGCACCGTTGGATCCCCCACCGGGACCGTGGAAGTCAGCGTCGTCGAACGACAGGGCCAACTCGGTCTGCTCCTCCTCGTCACTGTGCGGAACCGGGACGCCCCAGCGCTCCATGCCGGCCTCCATGTGGCGGATCACCGTCTCGATGACCTCGACCCGCCCATTGCGCTTGCTCTCCGACGAAATCACGTCCCAGGGTGCCAACGGGCCGTGCGTCAACCGCAGCATGTCCGCCACCGCCTCGTCGTACTGCGGCCGCTTCTCACGGTTGCGCCAGTCCTCGTCGGTCAGCTTCCACGCCTTGAGCGGGTCGTCCCGTCGCCGTTCGAACCGGCGCAGCTGCTCCCCGTCGGACATGTGCATCCAGAGCTTGATCACGACCATTCCCTCTTCGGCCAGCGAGTGCTCGAAGTCTGCGATCTCTTGGTAGGCGCGCCGCCACTGCACCTCGGTGGCGAAGTTCTCCACCCGCTCGACCAACACACGCCCGTACCAACTGCGGTCGAAGATGGCCATGCCGCCCCAGCCCGGCAGCGGCGGCCAGAAGCGCCACAGGAAGTGGTGTCGCAACTCGTCGGGCGTCGGCGCAGCGAACGGTGCCACATGCACGTGGCGAGGGTCGAGCGGCTCGACCAGTCGCTTGATGGCGCCACCCTTGCCGGCGGCGTCCCAGCCCTCGAAGACGATGCAGACCGGCGGGCCGAGTTCGCCCTTGTTGAGCTGGCCGCCATTGATCAGCCGCAAGTGCAGGAGGCGGCGTTGCGCCTTGCCGAGACGCTTCGACTCCTCGTCCTTGGAGAGCTTCAGCGAGAGGTCGCAGTCCTCCAACCGTGGATAGGGCAGTCGTGGGGCGCCCCGATCACCATGGTCGTGCTTGGTCGAACCAGCGGCGTCCCCGCCGCCCTGATGGGATCCGCCGCCGTGGGAGTTGCCGTCATGGGAATTGCCATCGTGGGAACGGCCATCGTGGGAATTGCCGTCATGGGCGCCGGCGTGTTGGCCCCCCTGATCGTGCTTGCTCACGTCGCCTGTTGTAGCCGATCCGACCGACCGGTGCCGACCGCACTGGATGCAGCGCCGGTAGCGGCGCCCGACCCTGCACCTTCGCCCGCCTCCGCCCCTCCGCCCGCCTCAGCCGCCTCCACCACGCTGCCCACGAGCGCCGATTCGCCGGCGATGACGAGCAGCTCCTGATTCGAGAGATGGCTCACGCGTCCGACCTTGCGCCCGGATGGGTCGAAGATGCCGATGCGGGCCCCCACGTAACGCGCCGAGTCGAATGACAGCGTCGCCACCTCGCGTCTGGCGCCGGTGCTCTGGATGGAGCACATGGCCTCGAGCTCCTCGAGCCCGAGCCACGACTCGTTGTTGTACGACAGCACCAGGAGCTCACAGTCGATCGACTGCACCACCGACGCCAGTGCCGCCGGCATGGTGCGCTTCGAGTTGAAGGCGGATCGCGTGGATGGGTCACGCGGCATCGAGCCGTTTGCGCGCTACGCCATAGGCCTCGGGCGCATCCCAGGCCACCAACGTCTCCCACACGTGGTAGTTGGTGAAATACCGGTGCTGGTTGTACGGCGGATCGAGGTATGCCAGGTCGAACGACCCCAACCCCGATGCGGAGCCGGACGCCGATGTCGATGTCGATGCCGATGCCGAAGTCAGCGCCACCGCATCGCCCTGGATGGCGCGCCCCGGCCCCGCCAGCAACTCGGGCACCCGGAGCTCCAGCGGCTTGGCCGAGCGGGGTGCCCACTGCTTCACGTACGCCATCTGGACGCCGGTCGTCGAGTCGACGCGGTCCGCCGCCTCGATGAGAGACGTCAACAGGAGGGAGAACAAGGGTGACCCCGCATACTCCGAGTCGATGGCGTCCCGCACGGCATCTATCCGCGCCGCGTTGTGCGGTTGGAAGAACCGGGCCTGACGGCTGAAGGTCTCGGTGACGTAGCCCGGTTTGCCGGGGATGGCGTTGAGGTGGGTGACGGCCGCCTGCAGCGTGCCGGCGTCGGTGGCGGTCGCATCCGTCTCGATGTACGTGCGGGCGAATGTGTGGGCGTAGCGGGCGCTGTCGACGGCGGTGACGTGGACACCCTGGGCCTTGAAGGCCTGGGCGACGCGGGTGGTGCCGGTAAAGAGATCGAGGGCGGTGCGGGCGCCGGAGGCCCGGCAGATACGGGCGAGGACCGGGACGAGGCGGCGCTTCGAGCCGATGTATTTGATCATTCAGGGCCTTTAGCGGTCACGGCGGACCACCCTACGATGGGCGGTCATGGCGCCCGGGGACCATCCAGACGGTGGCGGGCCGGGGCCCGGGTCGGTCGCGGCGTCGGGCGCAGGGTCGGGCGGTGAGTCGGGCGCGGCGTCGGGCGGCGACTCGCACTGGGTGCAATGGCATGCGTCCTACGAAGACCCCTCGTCAAACCTCTCGTTGCGATTGCAGACAGTGCAGTCCATGTTGCGCACCGCGCTAGACGAGGTGGGGCGGGGGAGGAGCGCGGCACCGGGCACCCATCCAGAGCGGATCCGGATCGTGAGCCTGTGTGCGGGTCAGGGGCGTGACGTGATCGACGTGGCGGCGACCCATCCAAGGGGCCCCGACGTCTCGGCCTTGTTGGTCGAGCTCGATCCGACCCTGGTCGCCTTCGCCCGGGAGCGCGCTGCCGCTGCCGGGGTGGCCGACCGGATCCGGGTCGTCGAGGGGGATGCGTCGCAGTGCCGGTCGTATGCCGGTGCCGATGCCGGTGCGGGCGCCGGTGCCGATGCCGGTGCGGGCGCCCTGCCCGCTGACATCGTGTTGGTCTGTGGGGTGTTCGGGAATATCAGCCCGGCGGACATCACCCGCACCATCCAAGCGATGCGGGGCTTCTGCGTCGCGGGGGGCCAGGTCCTGTGGACCAGGCACCGACGGCCACCGGACCTGACGCCGGCGGTCCGCGACGACTTCGCTGCCGCCGGGTTCACCGAGTTGGACTACGAGGCACCCGAAGGGACGATCCTGGCGGTCGGACGCCACCGACTCGACGGGCCGATCGCCCCCTTCGATCCCGGCCAGCGGCTCTTCGATTTCGTCGGCGACGGTTGGAACCCGGCGTGAGTGCAGGCGATCCCGGGCCGATGCCTGAGATGATCGAGCCCTCACGCAACCGCCTCCATCCGCTCGAACTCGTCGCGGTGGCCTGGCGCACCGCCCGGATGGAGCCGGCCCGCGTCATCGTGCCCGGCCTGGTCATCTTCGGCCTCGATGCGATTCAGGGCACCTTCTATACCGAGGTCGCCGTCGACCACCTGGGCATCGGGTCGGTGATCGGGGCGGTCCTGTTCGCCTCCTCCGCCCTGGGGTTGACCTTCTACGCCGGCATGCTCGAACGCCTCGTGGGCTCGGTGGAGCGCAACGAGCCGGCCCAGCCCGTCCTCACCGTGTTGCGGACCCTGCCCTGGGGACGCCTGCTGATCGCCGAAGGGATCCTGGTCGTCTTCAGCGCCGTGGCCTCGGTATTGCTGATCATTCCTGGACTGATCGTCGGGACGCTGTTCGCCCTGGTCGGTCCCCTCATCAACCTGCTCGACAGCTCGGTCCCGAATGCCTTCAAGCGTTCGCTGCAGCTGGTCTGGCCGCACTTCATGCTGGTCTTCCTGATCATCACCCTGCCGCTGGCGCTCGAACACGAGATCGTCGTCTTCGTGGCCGAGCTCGTTCCGCACGAGCACATCTGGGCGGTCTTCCTCACCACCTTCATTCTGGGCGATCTCTTCGGCATGGCCCTGGGGCTCATGGAGGTCACGATGGCGGAACGTCTGGTGAGCGGAGCGCAGGGACCCGGACAGGGCCTACTGTCGGCAGACATGGACCTGCGCGACCAGCCCGATCTATCCGGGTCGATCGATGCGATTCATCAGAGCGACCCGAGCAATCCGAGAGATCCGAGCACGACGAGCGATCCGAGCAATCCGAGAGATCCGAGCACGACGAGCGATCCGAGGCGCCCATCCACGGCGTAGCCAGCGGCGTCCTCACCACCGGGTGAGATCACACACCCTCCGCCCCCCGAGAACAAGACTGAGACCCAGAACCACACCGAGGAGGCCAAGCCATGGAAGAGACGATCCACGGAACCACGATGCCTGTACTCGAGCTCTCGCTGGCCGACGGCGAGTCCGTCGTGTCGGAGGCCGGCGAATTCTCCTGGATGTCAGATGCCGTCCAAATGGCCACCAACACCGGCGGCGGCATGGGCGGCAAGGGGATCATGGGTGCGGTCAAGCGCGCCGTGTCGGGCGCCTCGTTCATGATGACGACCTATACCGCCCAGGGCGGTGCCGGCTCCATCGCCTTCGCCTCGAAGTTCCCCGGCCACATTCTGCCCATCGACGTGGCACCGGGGAACGAGTTCATGGTCCACCGACACGGGTTCATGGCGGCCACGCCGGGGATCGAGCTGTCCATGGGGTTCCAGCAGTCGTTCCGCGGCGGTGTCTTCGGCGGCGAGGGCTTCATCCTGCAGAAGGTCGGCGGCGCCGGCAGGGCCTTCATCGACCTCTCGGGCGAGGTCATCGTCTACGACCTGGCCGCCGGGCAGACGATGCGCGTGCACCCGGGTCACGCCGGACTCTTCCAGGCCTCGGTCACCTTCTCGGTGCAGAAGGTGCCCGGGCTGGCCAACCGCTACATGGGTTCTGACGGGCACCACTTCGCCGTGCTGACGGGGCCGGGGCGGATCTGGCTGCAGTCGATGCCGCTCCCGGTGCTCGCCGGCGTGATCGGCGAGTACATGCCCGACCGCGACGACCACCACGGCGTCGAGGGTGCCGCCGCCGGCGTCGGGGCGGCCAAGGTCCTCGGCGACATGTTCAAGTAGCCGTTTTCAAACAGCAGTGTTCAAGGAGGCGACGTTCGAGGAACGGCGCGAACTGTTGGCGGGATGTCAAGCGCTGTCGGTCGGGGGCGGAGCGCCTTCGGGCTGGTTCCACTCGATCCACCCTGCGCCGGTGCGGCCGTCGTCCGTCCTGCACTGGACCATGGCGCGGGGGAACCGGCTGGCGCGTCCGCTGTCCTCATCCCGCAGCAGCACCGGCCCGAAGGCGACGGGCGTGACGTCGAGGCCGAGCGGCACGCCGGCGCCGCCTGGTTCGGCACTGGGCCCGACGGCGATCTCGATGCGCGCCTTGGACGGGAACCCGTGCTCACCCAGCTTCTCGGTCACGGTGAGTGCCGTGGCGGGATGCACCTCGCCCGGCCGCTGGATATATCCAAAGAAGACGGGGATACCGATGTTCATCCGGATGTCGGCCAGGTGGACCCGGGTCCCGTCCTCGAGACGCATGGAGCACCAGCACCATCCAAAGGCCCACCAATCCCGCACGCCCCAGGAATGGTCACGCTGGCCCTGCCCGTCGACCGTGAACGTCTCCCCGTCGACGGTGACCGTCCCACGCACGAGACAGGGGATCTCGTAGCGCGTCGTCAGGTCGTAGTGATACGGGATGCCGTCAGTCGTCCAGGTCAGGTCGAGGTCGAGGTGCGCCGGGGTGCCGCTCTGCTCACCCTGTGCGTAGACCTGCTCGGGCGGATCGATGATGCGGGCCGGTGCACTGGCCGCCAGGCGGAACTCCTCGAGCGGACGGCGCAGGTCGATCTCGATGCGGCCGCCGTCGGATTCCGAGACGAGCCCGTCGCTGGGCGGGACCGGCGCCGCGTAGTCGACCGAGCAGACCCCGGGACGATCGGGGAACACGATCCAGGTCGTCCACCAGGCGAGCTTGCGGTTGGGATAGAGGCCCAGTCGGAGCCAGCCGCCCAGGGAGCCGTCGGCCCGCACGAAGTCGCAGTAATAGGACTCGTTCCACAGGTCCTCGCCGTCGGGCGTGTGCCGGCCTTCGTCGTCTGGCAGG
Organism: uncultured Acidimicrobiaceae bacterium; assembly: GCA_963794875.1. Lineage (GTDB taxonomy): Bacteria > Actinomycetota > Acidimicrobiia > Acidimicrobiales > RAAP-2 > Bog-473. The sequence goes on along the minus strand of CAWCFG010000013.1, from coordinate 227,030 downwards.
ACGACGTGTTCCGCCGTCACCGATTCGATCCCGGATGCATGGCGGTGGAACCCACCGGGCCTGGAACCTCGACGACGGGATCAGCGCGGTCGTCGAACTCCGTGCGGAGGGCCTTCGACATCACGGCGTGTTGGAAGTACAACGTGGTGATGTAGGTCAGCTCCAGGATGGCGACGTCGTCGAGGTGGCGTTGCAGTTCGGCGAACAGCGCGTCGGGTACGCGGCCGTGGTCGTAGACGAGGCAGTCGGTGTAGGCGAGGACGGCCCGCTCGACAGCGTCGTAGGTGCCCTCGGGCGCCGTGCTCCAGGCCGGGATGTGCGCGATCTGCGCCTCGGGCATGCCGAGCTCTCGCATGGACTTGGCGTGCTGGCTGAAGACGAACTGGCTTCCTGCGGCGTAGCCCGCTCGGATTTGGCCGAGCTCGCGCAGTGTGGGCTCGAGCACCCTGGTGGGCGATTGGTACAGCCCGAAGCCCTTGACGCAGTGGTCGAGGATGTCCGGGCTGTTGGCGAAGACGGTCCACCAGTCGCCGGTGGTGCCGTCCCAGCGGCCGGGATCGGCGACCGGGTCACGGCCCTCGAAGAGCCAGTCGTACATGGTGGTGACGATCGGTGCGGTGGCTTCGTCCTTGGGTACCTGGCGGAGGCGGGGCATGGGCGGCGGATTTCTTCAGGCCCGCATCGGCTCGGCCGGGGCCGCCACCTCGGGCTCGGCCGCCATGGCAGCACCCTTCGCCTTGGTTGCCCGGGCCGGCGCATGCGCCACGTCATCGGGCTCGAAGCCACGCATCCAGCAGGCGAACTCCAGCAGGATCCCGTCGGGATCTTGGAAGTACACACTCCGGACGAACACCCCCGGATGCATTGCATCGCTGATGCCCCATTCGGAGTCGTCGTGATTGGCCACCTCGGTGCACGGGATGCCGGCGGCCACGAGCCGGTCGCGATACTCGGAGATCTTCTCGGGCGAGACGTCGAAGGCAACATGGTTCATCGATCCCACCGCACTGGTGAGGTCGCCCTGGTCGGGACGGGCGGCAGGCGCACTGATCCCGGGGACACCATCGGGCGCGTCCGGGAACCAGAAGAAGGCGAGGCAGTCACCGCCGCCGCAGTCGAAGAAGAAGTGCTGCCCCATGCCCGCCGGCAGTTCGATCGTCTTGACCAGCGGCATGCCGAGGACGTTGGTGTAGAAGTCGACGGTCCGCTCCATGTCGCGGCACACGAGCGCGAGATGGTTGATGCCCCGCAGCTCGAACCCATCCGTGTGGCCTGCCATGAGCCTGCCCTCCCTCGGCGCCGCCGCGGGTCGGCCCCGGCGACGCCGACCCAGGATACGCCGCCACCCGGCACCGCAATCCTGCTGCGGTCCCGGCCCGTATGACCCTCGAGGCAATCGACACCACGAAGGGACGACGCGACATGGCGGCAGAGGGGCACGCAGGCACAGGTGGGAGCCAACAGAGTCCAAATCCAGGTGGCTGGAAGGTAGAGGGAGTCCCGGTAGGCGGAGCCGGACGACGTTGGCGTCACGGCGTTGCCGGGACTCTCTCTGCTGTCGGACTGGCCGCCGCGGCCTTCTCGCTCGCCCTGGTCCTGGCGGTGCCCGGCGCGACCGCCGGAGCCACTGGCAGCCAGGCCAAGACGGTCAAGATCTCGACCGCCAAGATCTCCGGCGTCGGGACCGTGCTCACCACCTCCTCGGGCCTGACGCTGTACCGCTTCTCGGAGGACAAGCCGGGTACCTCGACGTGCAGCGGCGCCTGCGCCAGCATCTGGCCTCCGCTGCTGGCGTCGAAAGGCGCGCACGTGTCCGGACCGCACGGGGTGAAGGGCCTGACCCTGATGAATGTTGGCAACGGCCACTGGCAGATCGCCTTCCACAAGCTGCCGCTCTACCGCTTCGAGGGCGACAAGAAGAAAGGGCAGGCGCACGGGCAGAACGTGGGCGGCGTGTGGTTCGCCGTCTTGAAGAGCGGCATCCCCGCCTCGGCGACGACAGGTGCCGCCGCCACGCCGACGACCGTGCCGGGAGCAACGACGACGCAGCCTGCGACATCGACGACATCCGGTTCGAGCGCGCCCACGCCGACCCCAGCGCCCACGCCGGCCGCGGTGCCGACGACACCGGTCACCCCGCCGCCGCCGCCGACCACGACGCCGACCATGCCGCCGCCTCCCACCACCACGCCGACCACGGCCGCAAGCAGCGGCGGGTACGGCTATTAGCGCGCCGGTTTCGCAGGTGCGGCGGCCACTCGGGGCCTGGGCCGTCGTCGGCGCCACGACGGTCCTGGCTGCCGAGGGCTGGCGGTCTCTCGCCACTGCTGCGGGTGGGCCGTGGCACGCCATGGTGTCTGAGGGCGTGGTCCTCATCGGGCCGGCCGTGTTGGCCCTCGTCGCGCTGGCCCTGGTCGCCGAACGACTCTGGCCGGCGGTGGCGCGACCCGTGGGGGCGGTCGGTCATCGACAGGATGCGGCGTATCTCGCGCTGTACGTGGCGGTGGCCGTCCCGGCGGTGACGCTCATCGGTGCAGGAGCGGCGACCTTGATGCAGCGGCTCGATGGTGGCTTCACCCTGCACCCCTTTGCCGAGTTGCCGCGCTGGGCGTTGGTGGTCGTCGTCCTGGTGCTCGTCGATCTGGCCAACTGGGCGTCGCACGTGTACAACCACCGCGTCAATGCGTTCTGGCGCTTCCACGCGCTGCATCACTCGCAGGAGGAGATGAGCATCCTCACCTCGTTCCGCGCTCACCCCTTGGTGCATACGAGCTTTCAGCTGACCGCGGTGCCGCTCATTGTGCTCGGCACCGGCGGAGCGGTGCCGGCGTCGGTGCTCATCGGCTATGTGTTGGTGAGCACCATGCCGCACACCAACGTCAACTGGGGCTTCGGCCCGCTGCGCTACGTCATGGTGAGCCCGGCGTACCACCGCCTCCATCACGACCGCGACGACAGGCGTGGCGTGAACCTCGGCACCGTCTTGGTGGTGTGGGACGTGCTGGCCGGGTTGGCCGTCTTCCCGACTGCGGCCCCGACCCGGAACCCGGTGCCGACCGGGCTGGCCGGCCGACCGTTGCCGGTGGAGCAGGAGGCGGGTGCCGGGATGGCACGCACGATGGCCCGCCAACTGTGGTCACCCGTGCAGGGCGCACGTGCGGTGACGCCGGAGTCGGTGACACCGGTCCCGGCGCGACTCGAGCCGGTGCGTCTCCCCGAGATGGCGGGAGCTCCCGGTGCGTAGATGGTTGGGCGCGCCGGTGGCCCGCCGCCGGAACGACGTGGTGGCACTGGTGGCGGTGGTGGCGGCAGCCGTCCTCATGATCTGCTCCGGGCTGATCCACATCCACTTGTGGGACATCGCCTACCGGCACGTGGCGACGCTGGGGCCGCTCTTCTTGGTGCAGGCCGTCGCCGCGCTCGTGCTGGCCGTCGTGCTCGTGGTGACGCGGTTCTTGGTAGTGGCGCTCGGCTGCCTTCTGCTGATGCTGGGCACGGTGGTCGGGTTCGTCCTGGCCGACACCGTGGGCGTCTTCGGGTTCACGCTGCCGGCCGTGACCGGCTGGGCCGACGAGGCGCTGGTCTCCGAGCTGTTGAGCGCCGTCGTGCTGGCCGTGCTGGTGGCGCGGTCATGGCGGGCCGTGGCCGCCGGGCCGATGCCGGCGCCGGCGGCGGCGACTCAGGGGATGGCCGGCCACGTGTAGCCGGCGTCCCACGTCCCGCGTCCGCCGTCAGGTGGCGGCGATGCCGACCATCGGCGCGTTGAGGTGGCGGCCGCCCATGGATCCGTAGAACTGCGCGTCGCCGAAGGTGAAGATGCCGCCGTCGGAGCCCTGGAGCCAGTAGCCGGCGCCGTCGTCCGTGGCGGTCATGCCGACGATCGACGCATTCAGGGCGGTCCCGAACATGGAGCCGTAGGGCGCGGCATTGCCGAAGTCAGCGACGTTGCCGTTGGCGCTGGCGAGCCAGTACCCGCTCGAGTTCTGCGTGCCGGCCATGCCGGTGATGGTGTAGCCGCCGGGAGCGAAGGCGGGCTGGCCCTCGTAGCGGGCGTCGCCGTAGTTGAAGACCTGGCCGTTGGCGTCGACGATCCAGTAGCCGCCGCCGAGGAAGCCGGGTGCCGCGGCGGTGACGGGGTAGGCGAGGTTGGCGCCGCCGGCCGACCCGTAGAACTTGGCGTCGCCGTAGGCGAACACGCCACCGTCGCTGGCCATCAGCCAGTAGCCCCTCCCGTCGAGTGTGGGGATCATGCCGATGATGGGCTTGTTCAGCACGATGCTGCCCGTCGATCCGTAGAAGCCAGCGTCGCCGTAGGCGAACACGCCACCGTCGCTGGCCACGAGCCAGTAGCCCGCGCCGTCGGGTGTCGCCGCCATGCCGACCACGGGCTTGTTGAGCCGCAGGGACCCCGTGGAACCGTAGAACTGTGCGGACCCGAACGTGAAGATGCCGCCGTCCGCGCCGACCTGCCAGTATCCGGGCGCGGGGTGCGACGACGCCGGGCAGCTCGGGCTGTCAGCCGGCCCCGTGTTGGTCGCCGGCGCCAGCGAGGGCGCGCCGCCGGCGTAGCGATGGTGAGCGTGGCCAGATACATGGGCCGGATGCCGCAGCGGAGGTAGCCGATGGTCGACCCCTGCCAGGCGGCGAACGCCATGACGAGCTGCCCCGAGGGCAGCGTGAACACGTCCGGTCCGCCGGGCCCCGACATGCCCGGCGACGTGGCCAGCAGGGGTCCCGTCGTGGACATCTCGGTGCAGGCGGCGCTCGGGCCCGACGGGCAACCGGCCCACCCGACCGCGTAGGTCGACGCACCCTCGTCGCTGCCCGCGTAGAAGAGGTAGTAGCTGGTCTGCGTCTCGACCATGTCCGGGCCCTCGACGATGTTGCTCTGCCAGGGCTCGTCGTCCCACAGCAGCGTCGTCGGCTGGCCGGCCGGAGCCAGGAGGTTCGAGGTCAGTGGCACCGACCTGATGGGGGTGGACACCGCCATATGGTTCCCGTCGCTCTTCCAGAGCAGGAAGGAATTGCCGGCGTTGTTGGTGAAGATGTCGGGATCGATGCTGCCGCCCCAGTTCCCGTCATCGAGGGTGGTCGGGGGCGGGTCGACCCCGTTGTCGCAGACGACCGGCGCCGCGTTGGGGTCGGTGTAGGGGCCGGCGGCCTGCGTGGACGTGGCCACCCCGATGCACTGGTCGCCCGTGGAGGTCTCCGTCGCTGTGTAGTACATGACGAAATCGTTGCCGACGCTGCTGTGGGCCACGCTCGGGGCCCAGGTGTCGCCCACCTCGGCCCACGAGGGAAGCGTCGGGAGGGCATCGATGCCCGAGGGGGTCCAGTTGACCCCATCCAGAGACGTGGACACCTGGATATTGGTGATGTCGCCGGCGGAGGAGAAGCTCTGCGTGGCGAACCCGTAGTAGACGCCTTGCCATTGCAGGATGCTCGGGTCGGGGAAGTCGCTGGCGTGCACCGGGGACCAGTTGGCGGCACCGGCCGCCGGCGCACTGGCGAGGGCGGCTGACCCGGCCGCGCCCATGACCACGACGAGGGCGGCGAAGGCGGCGAGCGGCGCGCAGCGTGGCCCGCGGTCTGTCACGCCGCGTGAGATGTCACGCCGTGCCACGGGGCGCGCAAGATGTTGTCGCATGTGCAGTGGTGAGAAGGTCACCGTTCTCCCTGTCGGATCCGTGATCGCCGTTCCCAACGGATTCCGCACGTGGTGCGCGCGCACCATCGTATCGAGCGGGGTGTCGCTTCGGGGGTCAGGAACAGCCGTTCACCAGGAGTTCATGTGGGTATGGCCTTGTGTTGTGATTCGTCAGCGATTCGTCACGTCGACCGTGCACGGCCGTTGCCTATAGGTTCGTCGGGCACAGCGGGAGCGGGAGATGGGGACGCAGAGGCACACCGGATGCAGCGTGAGCGCCACTGCGGCCGCAACGAACGACACTGAGACAGCGAGCCACAGAGACAAGGATGACGATGCCCGAACACCACAAGCCCGTTGTCGATGCCGGTTTCAAGCTGTTGAACCTGACGCACAAGGCAGTGCTGCGTCTCACGGGCGGCCGTTGGCCCAACGTGCTCTTCGGCATGCCGGGCGTGGAGCTGCAGACCGTCGGACGCACGTCAGGGGAACCCCGCACCACCATGTTGACGACGCCCATCCATGACGAGAGCCGGGTGGTGCTGATCGCCTCGAAGGGCGGCGACCACCGCGACCCCCAGTGGTACCGCAACCTGGCGGCCAACCCCGACGTGCAGATCACCATGAACGGCGAGACCCGCGCCATGCGGGCCCGCACGGCCTCGCCGCAGGAGAAGGCGGCCATGTGGCCGGACATCGTGGCCGTCTACAAGGGCTACGACAGCTATCAAAACAAGGCGGGTCGCGACATCCCGGTCGTGATCTGCGAGCCGCGGCCCGGCCTGACGGCCTGACGGCCTGACGGCCTGACGGCCTGACGGCCTGACGGCCGACGGCCGCCTGCGACAAGCGCCCGCAGGATCAGCGCCCGAAGGTGGCGGTACGATGCGCTCGATGTCAATGGAGCCTGCCGGCTCACCAGGTGGATCGATTGAGGGAGCGGAGGCCGGGACAGGCGCCGGGTCGGAGGACGCCGCCTTCGACCTGAGCATGGCCGTGTCGCAGCTGGCGTCGAACAGCACCGATCTCCGCCTCATGCTCAAGCTGTTGGTGGCCCAGCTCTCCGATGCGCTGGGAGACCGGATCTCGGTCGAGCGGGCGGGTCGGTTCCGCAAGTCCGACGAGATCAAGTCGGTCCGCATCACGCTCGGCGACGACACCCTGGAGGCGGTGGTGGAAGGCGGCACCGTCCGCTGCACCATCGGGCACTCCTCGGGCGGCATCCGGATCCGCAGCGAGAAGGTCGGTATCGATGTCTGGCTGACCCGGCTGCTGACCATCTTGCAGGCGGAGGCGGCCAACAGCGAGCAGACGCGCCTCGCGTTGGAGAACATTGTGATCGGAGGCCAATCGTGAGCGAAGAAACGCCGCAACCGACGGAGGCGGCGCCGGCGCCGGCGGCGGCTCCGCCAGCCCCGTCCCCACCACCGTTGCCCAGTGACCTGCCGAAGGACGCCGCCCACCGGCTCGAGGAATTGGAGCACGGCCTCTTCACCTCCGACCTTTCTGTCAACGAGTTCCTGTTGGTCAAGGAGGCCGGCTTCCATCCGCTGGGCTTCGTGATGGGGTCGTCGATCTACCACATCGGCATCCAGACCCGGAAGTGGGGGCAGAGCCAGGAGCTCACCAAGCTCACCGAGGCGATGTACACCGCCCGTGAGCTCGCGATGACCCGGATGGAGGAGGAGGCCCAGGAGCTCGGGGCCGACGGCGTCGTCGGGGTGCGCCTCGATGTCAACTACTACGAGTGGGGCAACGACTCGGCCGAGTTCATTGCCTTCGGCACGGCGGTCAAGGCCGAGGACGGGACCTCGTACCGCAACGTGCAGGGCAAGCCCTTCACCTCGGACCTCTCGGGTCAGGACTTCTGGACCCTCATGCAGACCGGGCACGTGCCCCAAGGCCTCGTCATGGGGACCTGCGTGTTCCACATCGCGCACCGCAAGCTCACCCAGGCGCTCGGCTCCATGGGCCAGAACGTCGAGCTGCCCAACTTCACCCAGGCGCTCTACGAGGCCCGCGAGCTGGCCATGACACGGATGCAGGACGAGGCCGGCCGCTTGGAAGCGAGCGGCATTGTGGGCGTGCGCCTGGAGGAGAAGTCGCACCAGTGGGGCTCGCACACCATTGAGTTCCTGGCGCTCGGCACCGCCGTCACCAAGCGGAGCGGAGAGGTCACGCTGCCCAAGCCGACGACCATCATCTCCTTGGACAACTGATGTCGGTCGGGGACGTGCCCGATGCGGGCGGCCCACCGCCCGATGCCGTGACGAGCCCGGCCGGCGGCCCCCAGGGCGACCTGCCCGAGGCGGCGGTCCGCCGCCTGGAGTCCACCACGTTCTCCTCCGGGCTGAGCGTGCCCGACTTCGCCGCCTGCCTCGAGCTTGGATTGGAGCCGGTCGCACTCGTGCAGGGCTTCTGCGTCATGCAGTGGGGCTGGTACGGGCCCGGCTCGGGCTCGGGAACCATGCGCGGCATGTCTCCCTACATGGGCGGGCAGCAGGTCCCTGGCGCGTACACGGAGACCTACCGCTGCCCGCACGGCTTCGTCTCCAACGAGCACCGCAGCTGGGGCCAGAACCTCGAACAGCCCTGGGTCGAGGAGGCCTGGGCCAACGGCTACGGGACGGCCTACTCCCGCATGCTCGAGGAGGCCGGCACGCTCGGCGCCCACGGGGTGATCGGCGTGATCGACCGCGTCTCCAACGTGGCCGACACCGGGACGACCGAGTTCCACTTCCTGGGCACGGCGGTGACGGTGGAGGGCGGCCCGCCGCCGGCCGGCGGCGTGCCCTGGAGCACGTACCTGGCCGGCCAGCGCCTGACCAAGTCGATTGAGGCGGGGTTCATGCCGGTGGCCGTCGTTGCGGCCCTGGCCTCGGTCCGGCTCTGGGCCTACTGCATGACCGAGTACTACATGGAGGGCTCCATGGGCGGGTGGGGGAACAACGTCGGGCCCGGCGCTGGTGGAGCAGGTGAGCAAGGCGCACATGGCCTCCCGCCAGCTGGCCCGCAAGCACGTGCGCCAGCAGCTGGCCGGCGACGAGCTGCACGGCGCGACCATGGAGGTCGTCACCCGGGAGCTCTCGGCCGGCGACGAGGTGATCGACTGCACCCTGCGGGGCAACCGGATGCGGCGCTTCAAGGACTTCGACCCGGTCGTCCTGCCGCGGCCCACGGTGCGGCTGTCATGAGCACCGCCGGTCTCAACGCCGACGGCCTCAACACCGCCGGCCTCAACGCCGTCGACCCCAGTTCCGGCGTCGCACCCGTCCAGGACGTCCGGGCCGAGATGCTCCGGGGCGCCCAGTCCATGGCCAGCCCCGCGACACCATCCGAGAGAACGCGGCATTACCTCGGACCTCTCGGTGGACGAAGCCCTTCTCCTCCACGCCGCTGGATGGGAGCCTCTCGACCTCGTCTGCGGCGTCGCCGTGGTGTCGGTTCCGCTCGGGGTGTGGAACTGGGGCTCGGGAAGCGCCATCTCCATGGCTTCGGACGCCCACAACGCCGCCGTGGATCAGGCCGCCCGACTCTTGCGCGCCGAATGCAGCAAGGTGCACGGGCATGGTGTGGTCGGGGTTCGGGTCGAGGTGTCGGTCCGCACCCACCATATCGACGTCGAGCTGGTGGGCACGGCGGTGCGGCCGATGCAGAGCGGCAAAGACGCCCGCGCCCCGGGCACCGACGCCGCCCTGGCCACGCCCTTCGTCTCCGACCTCTCGGCCCGGGACTTCACCCTGCTCCAACGGGCCGGCTGGAGGCCCGTCGGGCTCGCCTTCGGCGCCAGCTTCGTGTACGCCCCCCGGCGTTCCGCCGGCACCGCCATGAAGCAGACGAGACAGAACGTGGAGCTGACCAACTACACCGAGGCCATGTACTCGGCTCGCGAGTCGGCCATGGAGAAGATGCAACGCTCCGCTCTGGACGCAGGCGGCGAGGGCGTGGTCGAGGTCAAGGTGACGGAGGGCCCCATGAGCTTCGCCCGCCACGCCATCGGGTTTACGGCCTGGGGCACGGCGGTCAAACTCGTGGCCGAGGCGCACCAATTCGTGCAGCCCCAGGTGGTCCTGCCCCTCGATGACGCGGTGGTCACCTTCGAGGCGGAGAGCCTGCGCAGCGCGACACAAAGGAGACATCGATGAGTCCGACCAGAGACTGGGAGGCCTGGGCCCGCACGTTCGAGTCCATCGACGGGCCCGACGACTTCGCCGCCCTGTTCGCTCCCGGCGGTCGGTTCTGCGACCCGGTCACGCCCTGGACCACCGACCTGCACAAGGTGGCCCGGGACACCGACGCCATCTTCCCGGACTGGAACCAGCGGGTCGACCGCATACGGGGCGGGGCGGACTGGGCCGTCTTCGAGTGGACGGGGACGGCGACGTTCCATCCCGGCGAGGGCAAGGCCGGAGTACCCATCTCCATGACGGGCGCCACCGTGATCGACGTGGACGGCGACGGCCTGGTCACCGCCTGGCGCGACTATCTCGACACGAACGAGCCGACGCAGCAGATCACCGCCGGCCTCGAGCGGGCCCTCGAAGGTCGGCTCGAGCCCCATCCGGCCGCCACGGATTCTCAGGCGCACGGATTCTCAGGCGCACGGATTCTCAGGCGCACGGATTCTCAGGAGCACGATCCCGTCAGGATGAGGGCGACTCCTGCCCGGTCTGTGGAGGCGGGTCGGTGCCCGGGACACCGGTCCGTCACGTGGTCCGTCCAGGCAGACCCGGACCAATACCGTCGCTCGTGTCGGCCCGAGGGGTCCCTGAACCAGCCGGGAGGCACGCCGCCGAAGGCGACCTGGTCGGATGGTGCCTCGGCCACGTCGGATCCGTCCCTCGAGGTGGTGGGCTCGGTGAAGGAGCTCGCGGAAGGTGATCCCCTCTGCCGACCCTGGTGGCGTCGCTGCGAGGTAAAGGCCCTCATCGCGAAGAGGCCGAAGAACACCAACAAGGCGATCCAAGAACTGTGGACTCCGTAAAACGTGAGGACAGACTACCCCCAGGAAAGGGCGGCCAACCGGGCGCGGGCCGCCTCAGGCCTCCTCCGCCACCGCCTCCACGTGCGCCATCCGGGCGTCACGGGCCTCGTCGAGATCCTCCGCCGCCTTCTCGTCGCTCGCCATCTCGGCGTCGATGTCGGCGTCGGCCCAGCCGATCACGCCCATCTCCTCGAAGGCTGCCCGCAGCTTCGGACCCCACAGGCCGATGTCCCGCAGGATCGGCACGATGCGCATGAACAAGAAGTTCCGGAACTCGCGCAGCGTCTCGCTGTTCTCCACGTAGACGGCGATCTCGGGCGGCAGGTCGAGGCGCTCCCACACCTCGTCGCCCAGGAAGCGGTCCCGCATCAGGTAGCAGGCCTCAATGCAGAAGTCCTCCCGCTCGCCCCGCTCGGCATCGCTCAGCTGCGGGTAGTAGTCGCGCAGCGCCAGGCGCCCGAACATGACGTGGCGCGCCTCGTCCTGCATCACGTAGGCGTTCAATGCCTTGGCCAACGGATTCTGCGCGTTGTTGCGGATGACGCCGAAGGCCGCCAACGCCAGCCCCTCAATGAGCACCTGCATGCCGAGATACGTCATGTCCCACCGGCTGTCGGAGATGACATCGTCGAGCAGCGCCTTGAGATACCGGTTGAGCGGGTACACCAGCTGCACCTTCTCGTGCAGGTAGCGGCTGTAGACCTCCACATGGCGCGCCTCGTCGATGACCTGGGTGGCCGCGTAGAACTTGGAGTCGATGTCGGGGACGGTCTGCACGATCTTGGCCGTGCAGATCAGCGCACCCTGCTCGCCGTGCATGAACTGGCTGAAGCGCCAGGCCTCGACGTGCCGACGCAGCTCGCCGCGCCGCTCCTCGTCCATGTCGTCCCACCACGGCGTGCCGAAGATCGGCATGATCTCGTCGGGCATGCCGACGGGGTTGGTCAGGTCGACATCGGTGCTCCAGTCGAGCCGGTCGCTGCCGATCCACTGGCGGCGCGTCCCCTTGTCGTAGAGGCGCAGGAGCTGGTCCCGCCCACCGGTGTAGTTGAAGTCGAACATGGTGGTCGACGGCGACTCGATGCCCCACTTCGGGTCGAAGGCGAAGTCCGAGTCAGTGATGGACGGGCTCGTGGTCATGAGGCCCCCTTTGGGTCGGCAGTCGGCGCCGTGCGCCGCCCGCGACGCTAGCCCTTCGGGTGCGTGGAGTCAGGTGGGGGGCCGCTCCGCCGGCCCGGGCAGACCGTTTGCCGGGAGCCGGAAGGCGGCGCTCAGCGGAAGTCGAAGGCGACCTTGATGGCCCCGCTCTCCTCCTGGTCGGCCAGCACGGTGAAGGCCTCACGCCACTGCTCCAGCCGGAACGTGTGCGTCAGCATGCCGGTCATGTCGATCCGCCCCTCAGAAGCCAGGCGCAGGTAGTGCGCGATGCCGTGCATGCGCACCCCGTCGACCTCCTCGACGCCGAAGGCGTTGGAGCCCACCCACGAGATCTCCTTGAAGTACAGCGGCGACCATTCCCAACGTTCGGGCGCGTGCACGCCGCTCTTGACCATGGTGCCGCGTTGCTTCAGGAGGCGGACACCGACCTCTGCCGTCTGCGCGGTGCCCACGGTGTCGTAGACGACGTCGAAGCCACCCGGGTGCGCCATGGGCAGCGAGCTGCCCTCGAACCGGTTCAGGACGCCGCCCGACCACGCCGCCGCTTCCTCGAGCAATTGCTCGACCGGGAAAGGGTCGACGACGGTGGCACCGAGCCTGCGGGCCAGCGCGGCCTGCGCGGGCCAACGCGCCACGACCATGACCTCGACGTCGGGGTAGAGCGCCTTGATGATGGCCACCGCCGTACTGCCCAGCGCGCCGCCCCCGTAGACGAGCACCTTGCCGCCCGGCGGCGGCGGGTGGCGCGTGACCGAGTGCAGTGACACGGCGAAGGGGTCTCCGATGACGGCCACCTCGTCGGTCACGCCCGCCGGAACGGGGATGAGCATGGACTCGTGGGCGGGCAGGTAGTCGGCGAAGCCGCCCGGAGCGTCCTTCGACGTCCCGGTGTGGATGCCGGCTGCGATGGGGCCCTGGGTGAAGTGCCAGCACAGGCTGTAGTCACCGTCCTGACAGGACGGGCAGGGCGGGTCGATGCCACGCGGGCCGCAGGAGAGCCAGGGGTTGAGGACCACGCGCTGGCCGACCTCGACGGTGGTCACGGCCGGGCCGACCTCGACGACGTCGGCCACCACCTCGTGCCCGAAGACCGTCGGGAAGGTGAAGAACCCGTTCAGCGCGCCGTCGCCGAAGTCGTCGCCGAAGTCCATGAAGACCATTTTGGCGTCGGAGCCACAGATGCCGGTGAGCCGCGTCTTGGCGACGCACCAGTCGTCGCGCAGGAGCTTCGGTCGCTCGAGCTCCTCCAGGCGCATGGGGGTCCGGGACAGGCCCCGCATGAGGCTGTTGGACTCGTCCGGCGGTGTCCAGCGGTCACCGCGGACGCCGTAGAGCAGACCTTGCATTCGTATCCTCCCCTAAATGAAGGCGCCGCTACCCACCGGCGCCGCCGAGGCCGAACAGCCCCGTCAGGATCCCCGGGCCGACGATACCGCTGTTGCCGCTGCTGGAATCGCCGGCGCCGAGGACGAGGCCGAGCACCACCAGTGCCAGCCAGCCGAAGCCGACGATGATGCCGGCGAGGGCGAGCCCGTTGCCCTTCTGGCTGCCGCCGGAACGCTTGATCTGCGCGCGGGCGATGAAGCCGAAGACCACGCCGGCGATGGCCGGGAGGAAGAACAGCCCCGCGCACGAACAGACCAAGGATGCGACGGAGAACCCGTTGGTCTTCTGTTGCACGGCCTGGCCGTACGCCCCCAAGCCCTGCGGTGTGCCGAAGCCCTGCGGAAGGTACTGGCCCTGCTGTGGATACTGGCCCTGCTGTGGATACTGGCCCTGCGGCGGATACTGGCCGTAGCCCGAGTTTGAAGCGGGATACGTCGGCACGGGTTGGGCCGGCGCCCCGGCCGGTCGCGTGGCGGGCGGGCCCGTCCAGAGTTCAGGCGGGTACCACTTCCCGTCGGAGGCCAACCACCATCCGGGACCCTGTGAGGTGTCGCTCATGCCGTACCCGATCCGTCCGCGCCGAGTGCCGCCAGGAGCATAGGAGGTGGCCCCGCGCCGGATCGTGCTTCATATCCGACGCTCGCTCACGAGACGTAGGGGCAGTGCCGGCACCCGTTCTCGCAGCAGTAGCCGCGTCGGGCGAGGTAGCCGGCGGTCAGCACGATGAACCCCGAAGGCGGGTCGACGTAGGTGTCCTCGCCGGAACGGAGGGCCTCGGCATGCACCCGGACGATCTGCGCATAAGCGGGATTGTCCGGTGACAGTCGATCAGGATGCGGCTCCGTGAGGGGCCGCGCCGCCAGCTCGTCGCCGGAAGGAGGGGGTTCGTGGGAGGGAACAGGCCGATTGTCTGATCCGAGGTCTCCGTGCGGCTCGTCGTTCATGGTGCGGCTCGTTCATCCGACCGGCGCCGCAGGACAAAAGCAAAAGCCCCGACCCCCCCCGGTGAGGTGGGGGTCGGGGCCCGCTCTCTACCTCTTTGCGGCCCTCTTGGCGGGAGCGCGCTTGGCCGGGGCCCTGCGGGCCGGTGCCTTCTTGGCGGGAGCCTTGCGTGCCGTGGCGGCCTTGCGGGCCGGTGCCTTCTTGGCGGCAGCTCGGGCCGGAGCCTTCTTGGCCGCAGCCGGAGCGGCGGACTTGCCGGCGGCGGCGACGGCGGCGTCGTTGGTCGGGTACGCACCCTTCACCAACTTCGGTGCCGTGGCAGGAGCCAGGACGGCGTCCTTGAATGCCTTCACCGGGGTGATGCGCGCCTTCTTGGAGGCCTTGATGCGGATCGCCTCACCCGTGGCCGGGTTCCGACCCATGCGCGCCGCCCGGTTCACCTTGACGAACTTGGCGAAGCCAGGGATGGAAACCGGCTCTCCCTTGGAGACGACGGCGGTGACGACATCAGTGAATCCGTCGATGACGGTGATCACGGTCTTCAGCTCAACGTCGGCCTGGACCGCGACTGCTTTTGCTAGTTCTCTCTTGTTCATGGCGCCATTGTGGCCGACGCGCGCCCTGTGATGCACATCTTTCCGGGCACGAATGCAGATTTTTGTGCTTGAAATTCGCCCTCAGAGCCCTCAAAGACGTCTTTTCCAACGGCCGTCACGCATGACAGCGGGCTGACCGGAGGCCGCGCCGATCGGGTGCGACGCCGGCGTGCAGCCCCGTTTTACGGCCTCCATTGGCCCCAGTAGGGATGCGCATCCTTGCTCTTCTCCATGAGGATGATCACCGTTCCCCACGGGTCGTGACACCAGGTCGTCTGCAGGCCCGCCACGTCGGCGGTCCCCGTCGTGAGGAACTCGACGCCACGTCGCTCGAGCTCGGCGCGCGTGGCGCCGATGTCGTCGCACAGCATGCCGATATGCGTGATGCCCACCCTGGTCACCGAGGGCTGCCCCGGTTCCGGCGGTACGACGTTGGCCGCCGGATACTCGATCAATTCGATGACGCGGTCGTCCTGCCCAAAGCCCACGATCGACGCGTGGAGAACCACCGGTGAGGGCACGAGCTCACCCATGTCGTGCTCGATCTGCTCGCCTTCCATCCGGTACGGCGGTGACAGCACCGTGAGGCCCAGAACCTCCGAATACCAGCGGGTGGCGGCTTCGACGTCGGGGACGCAGACGGCGGCATGGGCCATTCCGATGAGCACCCGGTCAGCGTAGGCCGGGACAATCGTGGTCGAACGGGAAGAAAACGGCCAGATATCGGATCAGACCGGCTGGAATTGGCCGGATTACCGGCAATTGACATGTGGAACCTGGCCGGCCGGGTGCAGACCCTCAGGTCCAGCGGGCGATCTCGTGCTGCAGGCGCTTGTTCAGCTGGCGGAATTGGACCTTGCCCCGCCGGCTGACCTTGCGGAGACCGATCACGCCGACGAAGACCAGCGGCGCCGCGAAAGCGGAGAATGCGCTGAGTATGACCACGCGCAGTGCACTGGAGACGGCTGGCCTTCTGGCTCACGCCCGTAGTTGTACACCCTGCGAACGGTCCTTGTACATCTTCAAATAACGTGCGTTTCGGCTTCGTAGGCACTAGGCATTGGGTGGTGAGAAGGCCCAGATGAGCGACCCTGAACCCCAGATGCAGCCTGATGATGCCGGTGCGGCGGGGGCTGCCGCCGACGCCACGGACGCCGTGGACCCGGCGGACGGCCGTGGAGCACGACCAACGCCGAGACGGTGACGAAGGGCAAGACGAAGACACGGCGCGGGCACCTGCCGCGCCGGATCTCGGCGTGGGTGCTCGTCGTGCTGGCGTCCATCTTGATCCCCGTCTCGGTGATCTCGGTGTGGGCCATCCGCACGGTGACCGACACCGATCAGTACGTCGAGACCATGGCGCCGCTGGCGCGCAATCAGGTCATCGTCGACGGACTGGCGACCAGGGCGACCGACGCGTTGTTCTCGACCGGCGCTGTGCAGAAGAAGGTCACGCAAGCCCTGCCGAAAAAAGCGAAGCCACTCGTGGCGCCGATCGTCAAGGAGGTGCACTCCTACGTCTACGGACTGGCGTTGAAGGTCTTCTCGAGCCCGAAGTTCGGCAAGCTGTGGGACACGCTCAACCGGCACAGCCACGACGCGGTGATCAACGTCCTCACCGGCAAGCAGACCCCACTCCAGAAGAAGCTCTCCAAGGGCGGCCAGATCGCCCTCAACCTGTCGCCTGCCCTCAACAACCTCGTCGACCAGGCGAACGCCCACGGTGTGACGCTCTTCAACCCGATAAAAGTCGATTTCGACCCAGGGTCTGAGCTTCACCGTCGTGTCGAAGCAGCAGGTGTCGAAGTTCTCCGGGCTGTTCAACCTCATCGTCAAGCTCAAGTGGGCCGTCCCGGTCATCGCCCTGGTGCTGGCGATCCTGGCCGTGGCGCTCGCCCTGGAGCGGCGCAAGACGCTGCTCCGGCTGGCGGTCGGGGTGGCGTTGATGAGCATGCTGATTCTGGGGGGCCTGGCCGCGGGCCGCGGGATCTTCATCGGCCAAGCCGCCAGTGGCGGCTTCAAGACCGACGGCGCCGCCGCCGTCTGGGACACCGTGTTGCGCTTCCTCAAGACGGACCTGCGCTGGACGTTGCTGATCTCGGTGCTGGTGGCGCTCGGCGCCTGGCTGGCCGGGCCGGCGCGCTACGCCGTCTGGATCCGGCGGACCGTCGCCACAGGCGCCCGCTGGGTGGCGGCCCAGGCCCGCCAGCTTTCATCGGGTGCGGGGCGGGCCGCCGGCGAGTCGAGTCGGGTGCGCCGTTCCGCCGGCTGGATCCTCGAGCACCTGAACGGGCTACGCATCCTCGGCGTGATCGTGGCGGGGCTCTTCCTGGTCTTCGGCGGCAACCTCACCGGGTGGAGCCTGCTGGTGATCGTGATCATCCTGGCCGTGTATCTCGGGCTGCTGCAGCTGGTGGCCGCCTGGGCCCGCAAGGCGTCGGAGGCCGCGCCCGGACCGGGAGCCGGAGTCGATGGCGGGACCGACGCCGGCCATGACGGCGGGGCTGCAGTGCCCTCAGGCACGGCGTAAGGGCACAATTGCCTCGGAACGGGGCGTTTCGTCGTATTTGCCGCCGCCAGTGGCCCTCACATTGAGGTGATGACGGTGACAATGGTGATGGCAGTGATGCTGGGGTTGGTCGCACTCTTCGTGGCGGGTTTCGTCGGCTGGTACATGCGCTGGCACCACCGCATGGCCACGGCTCTCGAGCGGGTCCCGGTCGGCACAGATCGCTCGGCTGGGGTGGTCCGGCGGGGTGCGGGCCTGCCGGGCGACAGCATCCGGTAGCCGGGGCAGCGGCCGCGGCGCAGCCGCGCCAGAAGCGTCACGCCCGCTCCAAGATTCTCGCTGCACAATTCTCTCGGTTGCTGTCCAGCCGCCCATGATTCTTATGGCGCCTTTATCGAGCACCCGTAGCCTGCATGGCATGTCCTTGCGGTGGCGCATCGGTCTGGTGGCGATCATCGCCGCCGCGGTGGTCGGCGGCTTCCTGCCGCACGGCGTCGTGTCCACCGTCGACACCACGGCCACCCAAGTGGCGCGGATGGCTGAAGTCCCGTTGTCGGTTCCGGTCGACTGCCTCGATGCCTCCTGTGGCAAGGGGAGCCCGGCACCGGCCGCGCCTTCGCCGGGGGTCGCCCTGGTGGCGGTCGTGACCGGCATGATGGCCACGGCCGCGGCCGCCGTGTGCATTCGCCGCCGGCGGGGACGGGTGCTCACCCTGCCCGGCAGGCGCACGCGACCCCCTGTTCCACCCGCCTCAGTTCTCCTAGCTCGACCCCGCGCTGCGCTGCGGCACCCGACCGCACCTCCCGTTCTGGAGTGTGGGCCCGCCGGGCGCGGCATGTGCAGCAGACCGGGAGACCCCTACGCGGTCTCCATCTCGAGCTTCCGAGTGCGCGGCGGCGTTGCCGGCCCTCGGCCCAATCCAAGGAGAACAGCATGTCGAAGTCCCCATCGGGGCCGTCGCGTCGACCGCGGCCCACCACCAGATCCACGACCACCACGAACCGAAGCACCGACCGCAACGCCACGACGACGAGGTCGTCCACCGCCGTCCCGCCACACCGGGCCGGGCGGTTCCGCACCCGACACCCGGTCCTGACCGCGCTGGTCCCGGTCGGGCTGGTGATCGCCGCCGTCGCCACCATGGTCGTGATCAAGGCGGCCGGGAACGGCAATCCGTCAGCGGCGGCTTCCTCGCACCTGACCGCCGGCGGAACCGCCGGAACCGGCGGATCGGCATCGGCAACCACCCCCGCGGCCGACCCCGGGACCACGGCGCTGTCGCCACAGGTGGTGGCCGCGCTCTCGGTGCCGGCAGCCACGCTCGACGCCGTCGGCAGTCCCTCCTCGGTCGCCCTCCCGACCAAGGTCGGCAAGGGCACCGTGCCTCACGGGCGCCGACGACAAGCCGCTGATCACCTATGTGGGCGCGGAGTACTGCCCCTACTGCGCCGCCGAACGGTGGGCGCTGGCCGTGGCGCTGTCGCGCTTCGGGACGTTCGAGAACCTGTCGGGCACCCACTCGTCGGGCTCGGACATCTACCCGGACACGCAGACGCTGTCGTTCTACGGGTCGAGCTACACCAGCCCGTATGTGGACTTCCAGAGCGTCGAGGAGGCCACGAACCAGCCGGTGGGGGACAGCTACCAGGCGCTGCAGTCGCCCACGACGGCGCAGAGCGCCCTCATGGCCACGTACGACCCGGAAGGGAGCATCCCGTTCCTCGATATCGCCGATCGCTACGTCATCACCGGATCGAGCTTCTCGCCACAGGTGCTCCAGGGCCTGTCACGCAGTCAGATCGCGGCCGCGCTGTCCAACCCGAACAGTGCGGTGGCCCAGGCGGTCGACGGGGCGGCCAACGTGATCACGGCCGCCATCGTCTCGGTGACCGGGAGCCAGCCCGCCAGCGTGGCGAGCTCGGCGACCATTGCCGCCATCGCCCAGAAGTTGGGGGCGTGACGATGGTGACGTCCCCGCAGTCCCGCCGCCTGCCGGCCTGGGTGCCGGCCGCCTCGCTCACCCTCTCCCTCGGTGCGCTGGCCGTCGCCTCGTATCTCACGGTGACCCACTACACGGACCCGGCCGCGCTCGCCTGTCCGGACACCGGCATCGTGAACTGCACGCTGGTGACGACGAGCTCGTGGTCGGTCGTGCTCGGCATCCCGCTGGCCGTCCTCGGCGTGGTGTGGGCGGTCGTCATGACCGGCCTCACCGTGCCCTGGGCCTGGCTCGCCCGGGCCGACTGGGTCGACGGCGCCCGGCTGGTGGTGTCGGGTGCCGGCGCGGCGACGGTCGTGTACCTCGTCTACGTGGAGCTCTTCAGGATCGGCGCCATCTGCCTGTGGTGCACGGCCATGCATGTCACGGCCGTGTGCCTTTTCGGCGTGATCCTGGCCGGGCGGGCCGCCTCGTCGGCCGTGCTCCCGGCCCGTTCCTGAGGACGGGACCGGGTTCGGTCAGGAGCGCTCCACCCAGCGCTCGACGGTACGGGCCAGCGCCGGCAGGGGCAGGATCCCGGCTCGCAGCACCAGGTCGTGGAACTCGCGTAGGTCGAAGCGGTCTCCCAACCGTTCCGTGGCCACGGCGCGGAGTCGCACGATCTCGCGCCGCCCGACCATGTAGGCGAGGGCCTGGCCCGGGTACGAGATGTAGCGGTCGATTTCGGTCTCGACCTCCGGCCGGGGGATGGGCGTGTGGGCGGCCATCCAGTCGACAGCCTGCTCGCGGGACCAACCCAACGCGTGCAGGCCGGTGTCGACGACGAGGCGACTGGCCCGCCATGAGTCGGCGGCAAACAGGCCCATGCGGGCAAGGTCATCGGTGTAGAGGCCCATCTCGTCCGCGAGGCGCTCACTGTAGAGGCCCCAGCCTTCCGCGCAGGCGGTGTCGTGGAGCACCTGCCTCGCGGGCGCCAGGTCCTTGGACTCCAAGGCGATGGTGAGCTGGAAATGGTGGCCCGGCACCGCTTCGTGAAACGCGATGTCCTCGGCCACGTAGCGGTGGCGCGCCGGCGGGATCGGACGTGTTCAGGTAATACGTGCCCGCCCGCGAGCCGTCGATCGCTCCCGGCATGTAGTAGGCGGCGCCCATGCCCGCCTCCTCCGCCTCCGGGACCGGCGCCACGGTGCAGGGCACGTCGGGGACGGTGGCGAACCATTTGGGGGCCTCCGCCTCGGCGGCGGCGACGACGCGACGCGGCATGTTCCAGCATCTCCTCGCGGCTGCCGTACCGCAGGGAGGGGTCGGACATTCGCTCGAAGATCTCGCGGACGTCCGTCGTGCCGAAGAGGGCGGAGCCCGTCGTGATCATCTCGTCGAGCACATCGTCGACGATCTCGTGTCCCATGGCATGGAGCTCATCGGGCGTATAGCTCATGGACGTGTGCTGGAAGGCCAGGGCTCGGTACATCGCTTCGCCATCGGGCAAGTAGCAGAGGCCCGGGTGCTCGTCGTCGCGGGCGCTCGGCAGCACCGTTGTGCGCAGCACATCCCGGTAGGCAACCAGGGCAGCGCGCGCGTGGTCGTCGACGGCCGCGGCGACCGCAGCGGTGAAGGACGCGTCGGGATCGGACCGGACCAGGCCGCCGACGGTGGGATCCTCCATCATCAGGTCGAGTTGGGCGATCGCCGCTTCGACGAGCCGCGCCACCGCGGTCCGGCCTTGGCGCGCGCCCTCTTGGTGACGATGCGCCACCGTGGTGAGCATGTCCGAGAGCCCGCGTAACCGGCGTGAGGTAGCCCGCCGCGCCGCTCCTCGGAGTCGAGCGGCAGCTTGGGCAGGGACATCAGAACACCGCCGACCGGTGCGGCGAACGTGTCGCTGATGGTGAACTCGATGACCGGTACCGCGGCGGCGCCGGCCATGCCGCGGGCGAGGCAGCGCACGAAGTCGAGTGTCTGCAGTTCGGTCTCTTCGTGCCCGGTCTGCGGTGTCCGTTCGGCGCGCGTGGCGATGGCGTCGAGTGCGTGCCTGCGTTCGGCCTCGGCTTCCTGGCTGAAGTCGGGGAGCAGCGCGTCATAGCCGGGAATGCCGGAGAGCGAGCCGACCAAGGGGTCGGCGTTGAGCGCCGTCGTCAGCAGCTCGGCAGCGAGTTCGTCTCCGGGCATCGGGGGAGGCTACCGCGGACGACTGGCTCCGCAAGGCCTCTGACCAGGGGTGCAGACGGCTTCACCGCTCCTTCGTCGGCCGGGATCGTGCCTGGTCACGGATTGTTGCCTGGCATGTGCAACAGGTTTCGTGACAGGGATCAGTCGATGACGTCGGCCCGTGCGGCAAGGATCGCCGTCAGCCGCTCCACGACGCCGGCAGTGCTGTGGTCGTCGGTGAAGACGTAGTCGCGCCCGCGGCGGATGGCATCGAGCACGTTGGCAGCCACGGTGCCCGAGGACACCGTCCCGACGGGGTTCATGCCGGTCTTGATCATGCCGGGCATGACCACGCTGACCCCGATGGGCGCGCCCAGTGATGCGAACTCGGCGCGCAGGACGTCGGAGAGCCCGAGGACCCCGTGCTTGGCCACCGTGTAGGGCCCGAGGCGCCCCAACGCCAGAACCGCCGCCATGGAGGACGTGTTGACCACGTGGCCCTCCTCCTCCGACGCCAGGATGCGCGGCACGAAGGCGCGGATGCCGTGGATCACGCCCCACAGGTCGATGTCGATGACCCGGTGCCAGTCCTCGAGAGGGATCTCCCACGAGTAGCCGCCGTTGACCACGCCGGCATTGTTCACGGCCACATGGAGCTTGCCGAACCGCTCGATGGCGACGGCACCGACATGCTCGACCGCTTCGGGGTCCCGGACGTCGGCCGCGACGGCGACCACCTCGGCCCCCTGCCCGGCGAGCCGCGCCGCGTGGGACCGGAGGGGCTCCTCGGCGATGTCCGCCATGACGACGCGCATCCTCGCTCCGGCGAACGCTTCGACGACGGACAACCCGATCCCGCTGGCCGCTCCGGTCACGACAGCCGTGCGTCCCTCGAGCTGCTCCATGGTGCGCCGATGGTATCGGAGGGTGTCGCGGACCCCTCCGTCCCTCCCGACCGTCGTCCGTCGGCGAAGATGGTGGGGGAGGAGTGGTGTGACTGATTCGGCCGAAGGCACCTGGGGACGGTTGGCGCCCCTGCGGCGAGCGCTGCCCGGCCACAACGTCGACCCGGAGGGCGAGCTCCTCAGGGTGCCCCTTCCCCTCACCTTCGTGTGGCTCGTGTTGGGCGTCCTCACCGTCCTCGAAGCGCTCAACGACATGTTTGGCGTCGGGCCGGACTGGCTCTATGACAACTGGATCCACAACGTGGTCCTGGGGGCCTGCGCGGCGCTCGTTCTCGCCCGGGCCATCTTCGAGCCGATCGCGCGGAAGGCCTGGATGTCCTTCGGGATCGCCCTGCTGCTGTGGTTCATCGGGGGTGCCGCGTGGGACGTGGCCTACGCCGGCCAGTCTCACGTTCCCTATCCGTCGTTCGCCGACATTCTCTGGCTGGCCTGGTACCCCCTGGTCGCCGTCGGGATCTTCTACCTGATCCGAGTACGTGTTCCGCAGTTCCAGCTGCACCGCTGGATGGATGGGATCGCGGTCACGCTTCTGGTGCTTGCCGTCGGGTTCGCCCTCGTCATACAGCCCGCGACCGAGCACAAGACAGTCGGGTCGCTTGCCACCTTCGTGGTCTTCATGTACCCGGTGCTCGACGTACTGCTCATCGGAGCCATCCTCGGCGTCTACGGCCTTCTGGGGTGGCGGCCCGACACCATGTGGGTCCTGATCGGCCTGGCCGTCGTCAGCACGTCCGTGGCTGATGCGGTCTTCGCCGTTCAGGAGGCCGAGGCACGGGCGGTCGTGTCCGCCAACAGTTACAACTTCATCTGGACGGCGGGCGCCCTCCTCCTGGCGCTGGCGGCCTGGGCCCGGGCTCCCGAAGCCGACGCGAATCCCGAGACGGTAGTGGGGATGCGGGCTATTGCGCTGGCCCTCTTCGCACAGGCGCTGGCGATCTTCATTCAGTTCTATGCCATCTTCAAGGACGTCGGGAAGAGCGAGCGCGTCGTCACCATCGTGGTGTTGGTCGTGGCGTCGGTGCAGATCATCCTGACCCGGCCACGACGCAAAGAGAACGTGCTCCCGGCAGACGACGACACAGGCCCATAGAGTGCCGCCATGTCCTCTGCACTGATGCCGGCGGCCGTCTACGTGGGCGACGGCAGGGTTGAGTTCGACGAGGTCCCGCGACCGGAGCCGGGGCCGGGCGAGGTCCTCGTCGAGATCGCCGCATGCGGGATCTGCGGCTCCGACCTCCATATGGTGTTGGAGCGCTACGCCCGACCGGGCGCCATCCTCGGCCACGAGTGGTCCGGCATCGTGGCCGACGCACCGAGCGACTCCGGCTGGTCTCCGGGTGACCGGGTGGTGGGGAACGCGGCCGCGGGGTGCGGCGAGTGCCGGCCCTGCCGCCGGGGCCGTCCATCGGTGTGCCTGCGGCGCGCCACCGGCGGACTTCGTGGGCTATCGGGGAGCCTTCTGTCAGTACAAGACGGTGGCCGCCGACGGCCTCATCCGGATTCCCGACACCTTGGCGACCCGGCCGGCCGCACTGGCCGAGCCGACGGCCATCACGCTGCACGCGCTCCGTCTGGCCGACGTCCACCCGGAGGATCGGGTGCTCGTCACAGGCGCCGGACCGGTGGGGTTGCTGATCATCGCGGTGCTGCGGGCCCAGGGGATCGCCGACATCACGGTGAGCGAGCCATCGCCGGTGCGGCGACAGCAGGCACTCGACGTCGGGGCGGCCCGGGTGGTGGCGCCCGATGCCCTCGAAGAGCCACCCATGACCTTGCCGGTGGCAGAGCCGTTCGCCGTCGCCTTCGAGTGCTCGGGCCGCGCCGGTGCAGCCGAGGCAGCGTTCGGGCAACTGGACTATGCCGGGACCCTGGTCATTGTGGGTACGGGGTTCGATCCCCCGCGCTTCAACCAGAACCGCATGATCATCTTCGAGCTCGAGGTCATCGGCGCCTACAACTACAACGACGAAGGCTTCGCACCGGCGGTCGACCTTCTGAGCAGTGGGACGCTGCCGCTGGCGTCGCTGATCGAACCCGAGGACATCGCGCTCAACGAGGTGATGGGCACCATGGAACGCCTGGCCCGGGGCGAGATCCCGAGCAAGGTCATGGTGCAACCGGGCCTGTCGTCATGAGCAGGATGCCGTTTGCGCCCAGGATCAACCACGTGGCGATCAGCGTGGACGCCGATCTCATGGACGAGGCCGGCCGGGCCGCACTCCTGGACTTCTTCTCGGAGGTCTTCGGCTGGGTCGAAGGGGACAACAGCACCGAGAAGGGCAATCCGCTCATCCTCTATACGGGCTCGCTCGGTCAGTTCCTCTATCTGCTCCCGGCGAAGGACGAATTCATGGTCACACCGAACATGGACCACTTCGGCCTGGAGGTCTCCTCCATGGAGGAGATGACGGAACTACTCGAGCGGGTGAAGACCTACAAGGCCAAGGACGACCGGGTCCGGTTCACCGAGGTCGGCACCATGGTGACCCGGTACGGCGAGAAGCAGTACACACTCACCAACGCCTACATCTGGTTCGTGATCCCGCTGTGGATAGAGCTCCAGCACATTGCGCAGCGCGCAGAGGTCTGACCGTCGATCCCGAGGGAGCCGGTCGCCGGGCCCGGCATGACGTCACGAGCGGTGGCAGCTGGGACTCAACACGCACTGACGCTCACTTCGCCGTGAGGTCGCCGGCGCCGTCTTTCATCTCGACTGTGAGAGTGCGGAACTCTTCGCTGCCGACGTTCTCCAGTGAATGCGGCGTCAGCGGTGCGCCCCAGATGGCCGTGCCCGAGATCGGCGCGGTTTTCGAGACCCGGGTATCGGCGAGCACGTTCCCGTCGGGATCTCGGCGGACGAAGTCGCTGCTTGCAAGGATGTAGAGCACACCGCCCCACCGGTGGGTGTGCACGGGCACCGTTGCCCCAGGCGGAACACGTCCGTCGAGAACTCTGACCCGATCGTCCTCGAACAGGACCGTGTGGAACTCGGGCGCAGCGATCATGGCGTCGAGGTCATCGGGCCACGGCCATGCCACGGCCATGCCGGCGTCGGTCACGGGAATGTGGTTGTGGCTTGTCGAATCGACATCGCCTTTCGACGATACTCCTACCCAGCGCTGCTGGACACGTGTTCTACGGCGAGGAGGGCTCCGAGCCCGGGTCGCTGCCCCCGGTCTGGTGTTGGTCGAGGTGATCCTCGACAACGAGTCCGACTACTCGGTTCGCCAAAGCGTTGCCGGTGACCGCCTCGACGAACAGATCGCCGTCGAGCCCGTAGATCAGGGCGTCAGTGAGTGCGGTCACGCTGGCGGTCCGCGGCACGTCGCGAATCAGCGCGATCTCGCCGAACCCGTCGCCCCGGCCAATCTGGCGCAAATGGCCTCCCCCTCGCGTCACTTCGAGCAAGCCATCGGCGACGGCGTAGAACCGATCGCCAGGATCGCCTTCACGGATGACGCACGACTCGGCCGGCACGCGGATCGGCTCGAGTTCTCGAGCCAGGACCTCGAGCGTTGGAGCCGGCAGTGGCGCAAAGATTCGCAGGGAGCTGAGGAGCCGAATTTCGACCTGGGGCACGTTGGCGCTGTCGTCGACCTGTCGCAGCCTTCGCCAGAGTGCGCAGATCAACACGAAAGCGGCGATCCCGGGCGCGACGAGAGCGACACGAATTCCGGCAACGTTGTAGCCGACCCAGACGACGAACGCGCCGAGTACCAGTCCGAGGCACATGAGTGACTCCAGAACGGAAAAGGCTCCCGCGATCGCTTCAGGTGGAGCTGCGCGCTGCATCAGGGTCCGTCCGGTGGCGTTGTAGACGGCGCCGGACAGTCCCACGAGTACGAAGAGCACGAGCACGAAACCGGCCCTGGGGTAGACGGCAACCAGCGCGACAGCGCACACCCACCCGAGGAGTGAAAGGACCAGCGTGCGGACCAGCCGACGACGACCGATGAGAAATGCCGTCGCGAATCCCGCGACGAGCTCCCCGGCGCCGAGGGCTGCGTTCAGGTACCCGGCGCCGCCAGGGCCCATGTGAAGGATTCCGAGGGCAAGAATGACGCAGAGAAAATCGAGCGATCCAACCAGGACGAAGTAGAAGGTGGTCAGGATCAGAAGCACCCGAATGTCACGGTTCATCAGAACGCGAGTCAGGTTCCCTCGTATGCCATCCAGAAGGCCGCCGGCCGCTGTATCCGGGCCGTCGCCGGAGCGGCTCGTGATGGGACTCACGGAATGCGTGACCCGCACCACGAACAACATCGACAATGCATTGAGGCCGGCCATTGCCGCCATGGCGGCAGTCTGACCACTCGAGGCGAGCAGGACTCCAGCGATCGCCGGACCCACCAGAGCAGCCGCCCCCTCGGTCCATACCGTCATCACGTTGGCGGTGGTGAGTTCGTCCGGCGTTCGGACGACTGACGGGAAGAGCGCCGACTGGGGTGGTCGGGTCATACACATCGACAGCGCGGTCAACGGCGCCAGCAGGTAGATGACGAACGCGGGCGCATCGAGCGCGAAAGCCAGGGCAACGCCGCCGATCGTGAGGACCTGGATTGCGTAGCCGGCCAGGAGGGCGAGAGCCGGATCCCAACGGTCGGCGGCGGCGCCGATCGCCGGGGCCAGGAGTACACAGGGCAGAAGCTGAATGACGGTAATCAGCAGCTCGGCCGAGATCCCACCACGGTCGAAGGCGAAGACGAGCAGGATGATCCAGACACCGAATTCACTCGCGCTGAACAGTGCGTACGCGACACCGATATCCCGTAGGTCTCTGTTCCGAAAAGCTGCCGCCAGTACGGAGGCAACGACCTCCATCCGTTGCTTCATCGGACAACGCCGACGAGAGCTGGGCCGGCTGTGGTCGATCGGAAGATGGGGGAGGGTCTGCGCTCCCGCCTGGCGAGGGCCGCAGATCGCCGGAAATCCACGAGGACAATCATTGCTGACCAGCTCGTCGCTCGCTGGCGCTCAGCCGGCGGTGGAGATCCCCCTTCACGTTTGCGGCGTCTGTACTCCAAGGGTTTCGTCGAGCCAGTCGTACATCCGTTGCTCGAGGAGCGACCGACCCATGGGCTCGCAGTGCAGTTCTGCGCCCTCGCCTTTGGTGAACCGCACGATCACCTTGGGTCCGGGCAAGGCGTCGAACAGCTCCTGGGACTGTCCCGGCCAGAACTGTTCGCCTTCAGGGTCAGTGATCATCATCGGGGCGCGGATGTCTTTGACGACATCTCTCAGGTGGTACGCCTCGACCGTCTTGAAGGTGGCGTAGTCCGAGGGCTGTGCACCGTAGGGCTTGGCTCGCCAGGCGAACTCCTGGGCCATGGCCGCGGACATATCCGCCCGACCGATGGCCATGGCGGCATTGAAGGTCTTCTCGTCCTCGGCGTCGAGGAGATCGACCAACTCTTTGGGGATGTTGCTCTTCCATGAAGTGGACACGTCCATCACTCCCGGATCGGCGACCACGGCGGCGAGCCGGTGCTCAAAGGCGGCCGCCCGGGGTACCCAGTAGCCAGCTTGGCTGGCGCCGTACAGGGCGATCTTTGCGGCATCAACCTCGGGTCGCTCGCTCAGATAGTCCACCAGCGGGGTGATGACGTGCTCCCAGTCGGGCCGGAAAGGGATGCCCCGCTGGAACAACATGCCCTGCTGTCCAGGCCCATCGAAGATGACCGTGTTGTAGCCCCGGTCCAGGCCCGGCTGACCGAACCCCGGCCACAGGAACGTGTGGGCCCCGTCGCTTCCGTTGTTGAGGATGAGCGTGGGACGGGCGATGCCGTCTAAGGCGGGGATGAACAGATACCCGGGAAGGTCGCTGCCTTCGTAGGGGACCGAGATCGGGATGGCTGGTGGGTCGAGCAGGCCGACGTGGAGATCGAAGCATGTGCGATGAGCGGCGAACAGCTCGCTGAGCTGGACGTCAGCATTCTCCGTGCCGTCAACGAAGACGGAGGAGGCGGCGTAATACACGGCCGCTCGCAGGTAGGCACCTCGGGCGCTGACCTTATGACCTGCCTTCATGGCGGTATCTGCGATCGACTCGATGCGTTTGGCCAGGGTCCGCCACTCGCTGACCCAGCTGGTGGCGTCGCCGTCCGAGATCGTGCCCACGACGATGAGCATCTCGCCCACATCACCTGCTCCGTAATGAACCTCACCGAAGAGAGTCCGTGTCTCGAAATCGAACGAGGGGTCATTGAAGAATTTCTCGAACATCTGTCGACTCCTTGGCGTTCGGCTCTGAGTGGGATCTGCTCCAGCGCTCCTCAAGTTACCTGGCGCGGCCGCCTGCAGACGGCCCCGTTCGCCGCCCCGAGTCCATGTCGAGGCTGCCAGTCGAGCCGAATAATCCGAGGTGTGACACTGTTCCGGTGAGCGACGGATCGAACCAGACGGACGGGGCAGATGTGCTGCCGCCACGAGCGCTCAAGTTCCTCGCGGCGGCGCAGGATCGTGTGAATCGATTCAGCGGTGGGCGCCTTGGGAACAAGAGGCAGGGACGCGAGGTGTGCTTCGTCACGATGACCGGGGCGGTCACCGGACGTACCCTCACCAAGCCGGTGATGTACGTTCCGTACCGAGATGGCGTTCTGCTCGTGGCATCTCTCGGTGGGGCCCCGAAGAACCCCGCCTGGTATCGAAATGTCATGGAGCACCCCGACATCGAGGTGCGCCACAGGGGACGTGTGATGCGACTGCGGGCACGGCTCGCTCACGAGACCGAGCGAGAATCCCTTTGGCCAATCTGCGATGCCGCGTATCCCCCCTATGCCGACTACCGGTCCAGAACCAGCCGTGCCATCCCACTTCTGGTCTGCCAGCCTGTCGAAAGCGACGACACTGACTCCATGCAGCGAGGATGAACATCGAGCGTGGGAACCCGAGTCGTTGCCCGAGAACGTCGGAGCGGTCAGAGACAGCGGTATGCCCACTGACCATATTGAGGGAGGCATCGCGTCCGCGACGGACATGACTGACCTCATGGCGCCTGGGGTGCCTGCCTCATGGCAGTACCAATGGGTAGGTGGGATGACTTCAGCACGTCGAGGCTAGGGTTTCGTCCCACTTCTTCAGGGATTGCGAGGCGCCGGTGAGCGAAAGTCGGAATGGTCCAGTCGTTCAGCACGAGACCGGAGAAGTAAAGGTCAAAGTCGAGGATCGTTGCGTGTTGTTGACGATTGACAGGCCCTCGAAGCGCAACGCGCTCACGCAGGCGATGTACAAGACAATGGCGGATGCGCTCCTCGAGGCCGACTCGGACCGTGATGTCGGCGTGATTCTCATCACCGGCGTTGGCGATGTCTTCACCGCCGGAAACGACCTGACTGAATTCGCTTCGGGGGCAAACCTCGATGAGGTCGCACGTTTCCTGGCCGCCATTTCGTCCGTGCGGCTGCCGGTGGTCGCTGCGGTAAACGGTATCGCCGTTGGCGTCGGGCTGACCCTTCTCCTGCATTGCGATCTGGTCTATGTCGAGCCCACGGCAAGGCTTTCGGCACCGTTTGTCGAACTGGGTCTCGTACCGGAAGCGGCCTCGAGTTTGCTCCTTCCGCGCGTTGTGGGCGAGCGTCGTGCTTCCGATCTCATTTTGACCGGGCGGCACCTGACGGGCTCGGAGGCAGCTGAATGGGGATTGGCGAATGCCGCCGTCAGCCCGGTTCTGGAGGCGGCCTTTGCCGCTGCGGCACGAGTGGCCGGGCAACCTCCGCTCGCCTCTCGTGCATCAAAGGCACTGCTGCGGTCCAATGAGTCAACCGTCGCGGGTCGAATGGCCGAAGAGAGGGCGGCATTTGTCGAAGCACTGCGTGGTCCTGAGTTCGCAGCCGTCATGTCCGCTCGAATCGCACGGAGGTAGAGCTGGTCCCCTTGCGCGGGGCGCAGTGCCACTGCCAACGGGTCAGATACCGCGCGGGGATACGCGGGGACGAATCGTCCTGCGGAATTTCCGACCGAAGCCTGACGCTCTCATCAGGATTGTTTTGGTGGAGGCGATGGGACTTGAACCCACGAACCTCCTGACTGCCAGTCGCCTAAGGGCGGAATTTTGAAAGAGTCGCTGATCTGCGAGATTCGGTAAATCTCCTGGTTGGGCCATATTTCTTGATCGCCGTTGGCATCCGCTGTCATCCCCTGTTCTTCGGTGCCGCGTGGGGATAG
This sequence comes from uncultured Acidimicrobiaceae bacterium, assembly GCA_963794875.1. Classification (GTDB taxonomy): domain Bacteria; phylum Actinomycetota; class Acidimicrobiia; order Acidimicrobiales; family RAAP-2; genus Bog-473. The sequence goes on along the minus strand of CAWCFG010000013.1, from coordinate 196,593 downwards.
CGCGGGGATGGCGAACTGAGGCGGTGCTCTCGACCCTTCGACACCCCGATAGTCGAGCGCGGATCATTGCCAGTTTGTCCATCCGCCAGAGACACCCTCCCAGTAGCCTGATTTCGTGACTTCGTCGCCGCTGAATCGGATCGAGCAGGCCCGCCGCCAAGCTGCGATCGACGAACTCTGGACCGGATTGCGACCTCTTCAGGCGACTCGGACCAATGGTGGAACGCCAATACGCACGAAGAGCTCGGTGGTCGAACGCCCACAGAAGCTTGGCTGGCCGGAGATCACAACGGCGTAATGCGGGTGATTGCCCGTTGGTACCAGCAGACTGACGAGCGTGCCGAGCAGATCCGGAACGATCCAGCGATGCTCGAAATGATTGAGGACCGCCGGCGATCAGTCGCCGAGAAGGCTGACCACCGCCGATCTGCCTGAGTTGTGCCCCTCGGCGACGTCAGCGCTCTGTACGACTGGGGAGAGCATGATGATCCCGGATTCCGGTTGTGGAAGCGGGCTGCCGACTGGATCTCGTCCGAGCTGGCCGACAGGCAGTGGGCTGCCCCATCCACACCGATGTTCCCTGCCGAGAGTCAACCTACGGAGATCAGAAGCGTGAAGGTCCCCGACACCGGAATCACGGTCGTCAACCAACATGATCATGCGTCGGCTCGTGTCGACCTGCTTTACGTCGGGCCGTGAGGCATGACTCCCTCGCCCCGAACCGGCAGCGATCGTTCTGGGGCGGGCGGGACGCGTCAAGAGACCACGTCGTAGAAGATCTGTTTGACGCCCTCGTCGAGTGTCTCAAGCACCTTCTCCAAGTGACCGCTTGCCATGATCAAATCGCCGAAAGCGGCGTCGTGTGCTTCCCGCGACGACCACACTTGGAGGAAAGCAGAAGATCGTGGATCCGCATGATCGCGGAGGATCTCGAAGGACTCGCAGCCCTCTGCAGCCAGCATGCGCCGTCGCCCTTCGGACTGCAGCTCGAAAAGCTTCGCTTCTTGGCCTTGTGCAGCGTGAAACCGCGTAATTGACGTGATGCTCATCGGTGCACCTGGATTCTGGGACTGGCCGACCAGATCGGTTCGACAGGTTTGGGAAAGACTGGGAAATGGGCACTGGCCGTTCGGGTCACAATCGGCAGATTCTCCCTAGAGGCTGGCTGCAGCGATACGAGCATCGTACCCATTAGCGAGCTCGAGCAGCGCCTTGGCCCCGTCGCCGGTGAAGCATGAGCCGTGCATTACTGCCAAAGTGGTGGGAGCGAGATCGGCAAGACTCCGGATGGTGGGCCCCGTCTTTGGACTCAGAGTCGAATAGCCGAAGATGTCCTCGGCTTGCGCGGCAGGTCCGACAATGTCCTCGGTCGAGATGGCGGGTGGATCACCAAGTTGAGTGAACAGGTCGCCACAGAACAATGTATTGGTGGTTTCTTCGAACAGCAGTCTCGCCTCCCAGCCATGGGGAACATGTGGCGTGTCGATATGGCGGACCCGGTGGACCCCCAACTCGACGACCTCGCCATTGGCAAGCGGCACCGGCAGACGATCGGCCAAGTCGTTGAGGGACACCATGCAACCGAGGGCCCCGTGGGCAACCTCGGCGTTGGGTGCCGCCGCAAGGAACTCGTTCATCGATCCGCACTCGTCCGCCTCGACGTGGCCGAACGTGATCCAGCGAAGTCGATCAAGGGAGGTCACGGTGGCGATGGCCTGGGACACGAGGGGGAACATCGCACGTGGTCCCGTATGGAACAGCAACGGCTCCTCGTCATCGATGAGGTACTGGTTGAAGGTGAACCCTGTTGGTCCGACATCGGGGACGAACGTCGAGAGGCGGAAGATGCGCTCGGCGACCTCGGTGATGCGAGTGCCCATAGCAAGGCTCCTTTGAGAGGCGATCGGGAATCTGGGTCAGAACGGGACAACGGTGGCCAGCAAGCCGGTTGCCTGTTCACGCCCGGCAAGTGTGCGGCAGAAATCGACGGCGTCCAGGGAGACCTGCTCGGCCCCCGGGGACTCCGGATCACGCCCGTAGGTCGCGCCCGCCGAACCGGTCAGTTCGAGCACGAACGGCTTGCCGTGGCGACGGGCCCATTCCGCCACGACGTCGGCCACGATGCGACCGTCATGGTCGGCACTGAGCTCCAACGGCTGGCCGAGTGCATGCGCCGTATCGATGCGGTGCATCCAGAGGTCTCGCAGGTAGATAGTGTCGATAAGGTATCCAAGCTTCCACGTCTCGTGCACCGGCCCATCGACAGCCATCTTGGCGTGATTGCGAATGACAGCTGGTGTGCGACTGCGTCCTCGTACAGTCTTCGGTGCGATCGCGCTCAGCCGCTCGACCACCTCGGCGGGACTGAGGCCGGCCCGCTCATGCACCTGCACTTCTGACAGTGCTGCTTCGAGAGGACCACCGTGCTGTTTGCGGTATGCCCGACCCAGGCGCAGTTGATGGACGTTCTCGCGCATCGACGCGCCGGCTTCGCATGCGCCCAGGACGTGTTGGTACATCGCTCGAATGTCCCACGCCGGGCAATCGGTTGGGCTTAACCACGCTTCGCCGTCGAGCGACCGGAGCATTCGGAGCGTGCGTTCGAGCTCGTCGCGCTGCAGGTCCATCGCTTCGTGATGGGTCATTGGCTCGAGTGTCGCAACGTCGATGGTCGTCATGGTCATGATCGGGATCCTCTGGTTCGCGTCGGTCGGGATGAAGGCTTGCGGGCTACTCGGTTCGACCGGCAGTGGGCGAGCAACATGGTCACCGACTCGTCGACCAGCCTGGTCCAGCGATCCCCACCGGGATCATTCGAGATCTGCTGGTCAACGAGGCCGGTGATCAGCGCTGTCCACAGGTCGACCTGACGCTCCTCGGTGATGCCATGGGAGGCGAGCAACTCCTGGGCATTGGCAAGGGCGCGGACAGCAGGGGCAAACGACTCTGGTGACGGTTCGAATCCGGGGAGCGTCCGCTGAAACAGCAATTGGTAGCGCGTAGGATTACCCGTACAGAACTCCACGAAGCGCCGTGCATAGGCGCCCAGGATTTCATTGGGCCCGTCGCCGTCGAGTGGTTCGCCCATCCTTTCGACGAACTCGATGGCGGCCTGGCCGAACATGGCGTCGTAGATGGCGTTCTTCGACTCGAAGTAGGAGTACACCGTGGGTGTCGTGATTCCGGCCTGGCGGGCCAAATCGCGAAGAGACAGGCCTGCCAGCCCTTCTTCGTCCACCAGTGTCCAGGCCGCCCGGACAATCGCATCCCGCGCCGCCCGTCGCCGACCTTCCCGCCAGTCAGCGGGCTCGGAAAGTGTGCTCATCGATCGGTATCCTTATACACCGTATAGGAGAAGTCAATGAGCGTTCAATGCTGGCTCCTGCGCAGGGCGAACCTCCGGACCAAAGGTCGAGAACGGCTGGACGAACCTGGCGTACCCCAATTGGTTGGGGTGGTGTCGGGGGGCGGCAGCTCTCACAATGTGCTCATGACCACGACCGAGAAGAACAAGACCACAGTGACCGAGTTCATCGATGCACTGTTCACCAAGGGTGACCTCGATGCCGTCGATAAGTACCTCGCCGAGGACTTTGTCAACAACGATCCACCGTTCGGTGCCACCGCCGACAGGGAAGGGATGCGCAGCGCGGGCGCACTGTTCCGGTCCGTCTTTCCCGACTGGCACAGCGACCTTCACCTCCTTGTCGCCGAAGGCGACATCGTGGTCGAGCAGTTCACCGCCAGCGGAACCCACACCGGCGCACCCATCATGGGAGTCGCCCCTTCAGGGGAGACCGTGTCGCTACCTGGCGTGAACATCTTCCGCCTGCGAGATGGGCAGATCGTGGAGCGCTGGGGCAGACTTGACGACCTCGGCTTCCGCCGGCAACTGGGCGTATCCGACCGGCTCTGACGGTTACCCGTCGACTGGGCACCCGCTCCCCGGTCTCCTGATCGGCGGTGGAGGGCATACGGTGGACCATGAGCCAGCCCAACTCGAGCGCGCCAGGCCGGAGTCGAACGGTGGCCGAGATCAGTCGAATGAGCGCCGAGGGATTGGACTTGGCGTCCTTCCGCACCAACGGTCTGCAAAGTCTGCGGTCGTCGGTGTCAATCGACGCCGCCTTCTTCGCCACTGTCGATCCCACGACGCTGCTCTTCACCTCGGCTCTGGCTGAAGAGCCATTGGCATCGGTCACGGCGCAATTCCTGGACAATGAGTACGGTCGCGACGATGTGAATAAGTTCGCTCGCCTCGCTGGATCCGCTGACAAGGTGAGTTCGTTAGATGGGGCCACGGGCGGCAACCGATCATCTAGTGCCCGCTACCGCGAAGTTCTCGCTCCGCTGGGGCTAGGCGACGAGATCCGAGTTGTGCTGGCGGTCGGCGGCCTGTGCTGGGGGGTGCTCTGTCTTCACCGATCCGCATCTGCCTCGGGTTTCGACGCCGCGGAATTGGATCTCGTGCGTCGGGTCGCTCCGGACCTAGCCAAGGGCCTACGCCGCAGCTTCACGCTCTACTCCACAGCGACAACCGTGGTAACCGTCGGTCCGGGGATCATCATCTTGAACCATGATCTGGAGATCGTCTCGTTGAATCCAGCGGCGGAGACGTTGCTGGCCGAGGTTGTCGACGCCGACTGGCCGGCCAACCTCGACCTCCCCGTGGCCATATACGCCGTGGCCGCCGCCGGGCTGGCCGGGCTGGCTGCAGATCACCACAACCTGGCCACGCCGCATTCGGCGACCCGATTGCGGCGTGCATCTGGCGACTGGATCACCGTGAACGTTTCGCCACTCAGCGGTGGCGCCGATCGGCAGATGGCGGTGATCCTCGACTCCGCCGACACCGGTCACGTGAGTTCACTGATCCTGGCAGCCCATGGCCTGACCCCCGCTCAGAGCCGTGTGGTAGTCCTGGTCCTTCAAGGGCGGTCTACCTCCTCCATTGTCGACGAGCTCCAGATCTCTGCCAACACCTTGCAGGAACACCTCCACGCCGTGTTCGACAAGCTTGGGATCGGCAGCCGCCGAGAGCTTGTCGCAGCCCTTTCCTCCCGCCCTGGCTGATTCCGCCCCTGGGGCTTTCTTCTCCACTGCTGTAAAGCGACTTCCAGAGCGGTGGGGTCGATGAGGTCATCGTGCCTAATTGCCGAACTTCGGGCAGGTTTCGGTTCCGGTCGACGAGAGCCAGAAAGTGCCGGATCGGGGCACCCTGACCCGATGCATCCTGGGAGGGGTTCGACTGCCAGATATGGCTCCCGGACACACGCTGGCCGAGGCGGCGGCGGAGCCGCCGCCTCGGCCCTGCGTCTTGATCAGGTAGAGAAACTGCTCACAGATCGAAGACGATGGCATTGGGACTTCGAGAGCGCCGCGCTTCTGTGGACCCATCCGCTGATGTGAAGCTGAACAGCGACCTTCGTTTTCACCTCTCAGCTGGGCCGGAAATTTCTTGGACAAATTCTTTGAGTGCGCCGTTGCATCCGCTGGTATCCGTGGGTATGCGCTGTCATCCGCTGGCACTCGCTCTTGCAGAAATCGGCCGGCAGAGCTGTCACACCGGGGACGCACCCTGGTCGCCATGGATCCGCAAGACCACGCCATGCTCGAAGCCTTGGTCCGTCACGGTCGGCGTGGCCAACTCGATCCGTTCCTGGCCCAAGGAGATGGCTGCGCCTGGTGTCGCCGTCCGATTCGCCTGCGGGGCTATGTCGTTTCGAGCGACGCAGATGGGCGCTACATCACCTACACGAGCGCCTCGTTGCCCGACGGGATCTTTCTCAAGGCGTGCGGTTCACGCAGCCAGGTGCGCTGTCCGGCCTGTGCCCAGGTCTACCGGGGCGATGCTCGTCATTTGGTGCGGGCGGGTCTCGAGGGTGGAAAAGGCGTCTCCGAAGCGGTTGCCGGAAATCCTGCAGTCTTCCTCACCATGACCGCACCCAGCTTTGGTGCCGTGCACACCATCAGAGCCACTGGCGAGTATCACGGCGGGCGGGGACGGCGTCGTTGCGACCACGGTCGCCTGAACGTCTGCACGCAACGTCATCGGCCGAACGACGAGATGGTCGGCACGCCGCTGTGCCCGGACTGCTCCGACTACGCCGGCGCCGTGCTGCACAATGCCAGTACGCCCGAGCTGTGGCGTCGCACCACGATCTATCTCGCGCGCCAGTTGGCGTCTGCGCTCGGGGTCAGCCAGACCGTGACGGCGTCTGCACCAGATGGCCGCCACCGCCCTGGAGCTCGACGCCGAACCGGCACTCCCGTCATTTGCACCTGGCCCGTCATGCCCACCGCCTGGGGTTCGGCGGGCACTTCCTCACCAAGTCCCGGGGCTACTCGACCACCTTTGCCGCCCTGCGGAAAACCCGGGCGCAATGGAACGAGGCCCGACGCCACGGCGGTCAGATACCCGAAGACCGGATTAGCGAGGGCCACTGGCTGGCGTTCGGTGCCGGCTGGGCCAACCAGGGCGAGATCCTCTTCGCCTCCCATCAGCAGCGTCAGCGGCCGAGGACCGGAGGGAGGTGCTCTCCGATTGGTACACCCGAAGCGAGTGAGCCCTTGTCCAGAGGCCAAACCGCCGCAGGCGGTGCGGCAGCGCTTTGCCGTACCACGGCTCGACGTCGCTATCCCTGGAGGGGGGCTCCACCTCGAAGTCAGCCGACGGACGCGGGACTTCCAACCTCAATGTCGCGACATGCAGCGACAGTTCTCCGGCATGAGCATCCACAAGCGAGTGACCCAGAAGCGTGGCACGACGTGGGTCGTGCGGTTCAGAGATCCTTCTCCCACGAGAGCGCACCTTCGATCGGAAGGCCGACGCCGAGCGATTCGAGCGTTACGTCCGATATTAGCTCGACACCGACCAGTACCTCGATCCCGACTCGGCTCGCATCACGTTCCGTGAGTGGTCCGAGGGCTGGTGGCCCACCATCGCTACCAGCCAGCGAGCGCCGAGCACCGTCTCGGGTTACGAGGGTGCACTGCGGCTGTATGTGTTGCCCCACTTGGGCGAGCGTCGGTTACGGACTCTCCGTCGGATTGACATGGAGGAGTGGCTCGGAGAGCTCCGGCGCCGGGTACTTGAACTCGACAATCCACGGCGCCCGCACGGTGGCGGGCATGGTCCTCAACTCGGCACTCGATGCCCGCATCATTGCTAGCAATCCGCTCACGGGTCTCCGTCTCCCGACGACTTCGAGCCGCACCCGCCACGCCCTGACGGCCGAGCAGGTGGAGGCCCTCGCAGAGATCGTCGATCCCTGGTGGTGCCCTTTTGTGCTCGTGCTGGCCTACTGCGGGTTGCGACCAGGGGGGGCGGTGGCGCTACGGCGGCGGGACCTCGACGACCTGGGACGCCTGACCGTCGAACGGGGCATCAGCGAGCATCGGGGCCGGCTGATTGAGCAGGATACGAATACCCATCGGGCCCGGGTCGTCCAGGTGCCGGCCTCTGTCTTGAGTGAGCTACGGGATCACCTTGCGGCGAACGTGCCGTCCGATCCCGAGTCGCCGGTATTCACCACGCCGGCACGGACTCGTGTTCGCATGTCGAACTGGCGTCACAAGGTCTGGGAACCCGCAGCGCTCGAACTTGGCCTGCCTTCGTGGGCCACTCCCTACGTGCTCCGTCACACGGCTGCGAGCCTGATGGCGCAGCAAGGTGTTCCAGTGTCCGCCGCCGCTGCCGCACTTGGCCACGATCCGGCGATCTTCCTTCGCACGTACGCCCACCTGTACCCCGGCGATCTGCGCGGCGTCGCCGACGCAATGGACCTCGCACGTCAGTCGGCTCGAGACAGTGCAGTGACACCGCCAACGGGGCCAACGGGGCCAAATATCGCGCGGGGATTTCGCAGGGACGAATCGTCCTGCGGAATTTCCGACCGAAGCCTGACGCTCTCATCAGGGAATGTTTGGTGGAGGCGATGGGACTTGAACCCACGAACCTCCTGACTGCCAGTCAGGCGCTCTACCAGCTGAGCTACGCCCCCAGTGGTGGAGGGGAACGCTAGCAGTCGGCGACACCCGCCTCGGCCGTCCGGAACTCCTGCGCACGCCCGAATTGAGCTCCTGTCCGCCCGGCGGGGCATCCTGATTCGGCTCAGAACCCACCAGGGTGTCGCCTACCCTGGTGCCATGGCACGCGCATACGACGTCACTGCGGTGGAGCGCAAGTGGCAACGTCACTGGGATGACGAGGGCACCTACCAGATCGACAACGACGATCCTCGGGAGAAGTTCTATGCGCTGTGCATGTACCCCTACCCTTCGGGGGCGGCCCATCAGGGCCACGTCAGGAACTACACCTTCGGAGACCTGACCGTTCGGTACCAGACCATGCAGGGCAAGGGGGTCCTGAGCCCGATCGGGTTCGATTCCTTCGGTCTGCCCGCAGAGAACGCGGCCATCAAGACGGGGACGCATCCGCGGATCTTCACCGACGCCCGGATCGCCGAGCTCACGGCGTCACTCCGTCGGCTCGGCGCCGTCTACGACTGGCGGCGTGAGATCCACAGCCACGATCCCGCCTACATCAAGTGGAACCAGCTCATCTTCCTACGCCTCTGGGAGGCCGGCCTGGCCTACCGCGCCCTGGCTCCGGTCAACTGGTGTCCCGGCTGTCAGACCGTGCTGGCCAACGAGCAGGTCTTGGTCGACGGCACCTGTGACCGCAGTGGTGACGTCGTGGAGAAACGTGACCTCGAGCAGTGGTTCTTCCGCATCACGCGGTACGCCGACGAGCTTCTCGAAGCACTCGACGACTTGGAGTGGCCTGAACGGGCCAAGACCATGCAGCGCAACTGGATCGGCCGGTCCGAGGGCGCGGAGTTCGACCTACCCGTCGAGGGCCGCGACGGCCTGACGCTCCGGGTCTTCACCACTCGTCCCGATACCAGCTTCGGCATGACGTATGCCGTCATGGCCCCCGAGCATCCGCTCGTCGACGAGCTCACGACCGCGGACCAGCGCGAGGCCGTCGAGGCCTTGCGTACCCGCGCTGCTGCCGCCACCGACATCGAGCGCATGGCCGAGGGCGATGCCGCGGCGCTCGGCAAGCGTGGCGCCTTCACGGGCAGCCGCGTGATCAACCCGTTCACGGGCAGCCCGGTGCCGCTCTACGTGGCCGACTATGTCCTCATGGGTTACGGGACTGGGGCGATCATGGCTGTGCCCGCCGAGGACGAACGTGACTGGGCCTTCGCCGTCCAACACCAGCTCCCGATCGTGCGCACGGTGCAACCCCCCGACGACTGGGACGCCAACGGGGGAGAGGCGTACACAGGCGAGGGACCGAAAATCAACAGCGGCTTCCTCGACGGCCTCGACATCGAAGAGGCGAAGGCCCGTGCCATCGACTGGCTCGAGGAGAAGGGTCTTGGCGAGCGCAAGGTCAACTACCGGCTCCGCGACTGGCTGGTGTCTCGTCAGCGCTTTTGGGGTTGCCCCATCCCGGCCGTGTATTGCCCCGACCACGGCGTGGTGCCCGTGCCCGAAGAGCAGCTCCCGATCGTCGCGCCCGACGACGTGGAGTTCCTGCCGACCGGGCAGTCGCCGCTGGCGTTGCACGAGGGCTTCCTGCACACCACCTGCCCCATCTGTGGGGGGCCGGCCCGCCGCGAGACGGACACCATGGACACCTTCGTCGATTCCTCGTGGTACTTCCTGCGCTTCTGCGACCCGTGGAACACCGAGCAGCCCTTTGCGCCGATCGCCGCACAGCGCTTCATGCCTGTCGATCAGTACATCGGCGGCATTGAGCACGCCATCCTCCACCTGCTCTACGCCCGCTTCTACACGCGGGCGCTGATCGACGTCGGGCTGGCGCCCGGCCTCGAGCGGGAGCCGTTCAAGCACTATTTGGCCCAGGGCATGATCCGGATGGACGGGACCAAGATGTCCAAATCCAAGGGCAACCTCATCGCTCCGGAGCACTACTTCGACACGGTCGGTGCCGACGCCCTCCGCCTGTTCCACCTCTTCGTGGGGCCGCCCTTCGACGACATGGACTGGTCCGACCAGACCGAGCAGGTCATTGAGGGCTGCGGGCGCTTCTTCGACCGGCTGTGGCGCACCAGCACCGCGGAACAACCGCTGCGGACCGGGGAGCTCACACCTGCCGACCTGACCGTGCGGCGGGCCGTGCACCGCACCATCGCGGACGTCACCAAAGATGTGGAGCGCTGGTCCTACAACACCGCAGTGGCGCACTGCATGGAGCTGCTCAACTTGGTGCAGCGCTACGGCCGGGGCACTGACACCGACGCCAACGCCGCATCGAACGGCAACGCCGGCGATGCCGCGCCCCATGCCGATGTGTGGAACGAGGCGCTCGACACGCTGCTCAAGCTGCTCGCCGTCATGTCGCCACATGTGACGGCTGAGCTCTGGGAGCTGCGCCATCCCGGCGAGGCCTCAGTCCATCTGCAGAGCTGGCCCGCCTTCGATCCCGAGCTCATCCGTCAGGACACTGTGACCATGGTGGTGCAGGTAAACGGGAAGGTGCGCGACCGCATCGACGTCGACGCCGACATCTCAGAGAGCAACGCCGAGAGAGCAGCGCTGGCCTCGGCCAAGGTGATCGAGGCGCTCGACGGAGTCGCTCCGAAGCGCGTCGTGGCGCGACCGCCACGCCTCGTGAACATTGTTGTTTGACCGTCCCCTGATCCCAGGACCAGAGCGGTCCCGGTCAGGAAGCGACCACGGCGACGCCCGTCCGTCCCCCGTCGACATCGATCACGGTTCCGTGGACGAAGCAGGGCCTCATCGCTGGCGAGGTAGACGGCCGCGTGGGCGATCGCGTCGGGGGTTCCGCTCGCGCCGGCGGGAGTGCCTCGCATCATGATCTCGGCCACCGGGTGCGTGCCACTGTCGGACCCGTCAGGATTGAACGCACGGATCACGCCGGGCGAAATGGCGTTGACCCGCACGCCGGCTGGCCCGAACTCCGCCGCCCAGGCTTTGGTCAGGGTTTCGACTGCGCCCTTGGTGGAGCTGTAAAGGGCGCTCGCGATCCCGAGACGGGCGATCCATGAACCGAGGTTGATGATCGCGCCGCCGCCCGCGTCGGCCATGGCCGGCGCGATCGCACCGGTCAGGAAGTAGGGCGCTTTGACGTTCACCGCGTAGACCTCGTCGAAGGTGGCCTCGTCGGTCGTGGCGGTCGTCGTGCTCGGAAAGATTCCGGCGTTGTTCACAAGGACGTCGATGCGTCCGCCCAGCACCTGTGTCGCCTGGCTCGCCAGATTGCGCGACGCCTTCTGAGAGCCGTCGAGCTCAGCTGCCACGAAATCCGCTCTGCCACCGTTGGCCCGGATCCGTTCGACGACCTCAGTACCGCGTTCGACGCTGCGCCCACTGACCACGACATGTGCCCCTTCGGCCCCGAACGCCAGGGCGATGGCGCGGCCGATGTTGCTGGTCGCACCCGTGACCAGCGCGGTCTTGCCTCCGAGTCGTGTGCCCATGTCATCCTCCGTCGCCGTCGATCCTGGAATGGACCCTGTAGTCCAGGAGTGTACCCAGGAATGGACCCGCTGGTCCAAAATCTCATTTAGGATGGCGGCGTGGACGCCACGACGAAACTCACCCCCAAGGGATCGGCGACACGAGCGCGGATCGTCGCCAGCTCAGCTGACCTGGTGCTGGCTCGTGGGGTCGGTGGCACCACCCTCGACGACATTCGGGCTGGGACAGCGACCAGCAAGAGTCAGCTGTTTCACTACTTCCCGGGTGGCAAGGCCGAGCTCGTCGGCGCCATTGCTGCGTTGCAGGGGGAGCGCGTGCTGGACGCGCAGCGCCCCTACCTCGAGTCCCTCGATTCCTGGGAATCGTGGGAAGGCTGGCGTCGCGCCGTCCTCGATCACTACGGCTCCCAACGGCACTGGGGCTGTCCGGTCAGCGCCCTGGCGCGGGAGATCGTCGGCAACGACCCTGAGCGGGCGGGAGATCTCGCGGCCTACATGGATCGGTGGCGTGGCTACCTGCAGGCCGGCCTCGAGCGCATGCAGTCCGCCGGCATCCTCAGTCCTGAGGCCGATCCTGAGGGGCTCGCGCTGTTCGTCTTCGCCGCTCTGCAGGGCGGTCTCCTGCTGACGCAGTCCATGCAATCGCTCGAGCCGCTGCGTGCCGCCCTGAATGGCGCGCTCACCACCCTGCGCGCCGCCTGCCGGGCGCCGGAGGTGCGTGACGCCTTAACGGAAGCCTGCCACCACTCCGTCCCACATCCCTACGTCGACCTTGTAGGGCGCGTAGAAGCTGAAGCGGTCCACAACGTCTTCGAAGCGACCACGCACGTGGCTGGCGACCTGATCGAGGGGGCACACGATGGCGAACGCGTTGAGGATGTCGTCGTCGATCAGCTCGCCCATCTTCACCCATTCGCCCCGCTTGGAGAGCGTGTTGAGCTCGGACTGCAGGTCGCCCCAGCCGTGCAGCTCCAACACCGGCCGGTAGGCCGGTGTTGAGGCGTAGAAGGCGATCTGCTCACGCACCGCCTTGGCGGCAACCGCCATGCTCTCCTCGTCGGGGCCCGTCACGATGAAACCGGGGTACGAGACGGTCAAATCCGCTCTGGTCTTGCCCGCCTTGGCGGCGCCCCGTTCCAACGCCGGCAGGCTCACCTCGCGCAGGTAGCGCTCTGTGGAGAAGCCGTGCACCAGGAAGCCGTCGCCGACTTCGCCGGCCACCTCGGTCATGAGCTCGCCCACGCCGGCCAGCAGGATCTTGGGGTTGCCGTACGGATTCGGCCCCGGGTCGAAGAAGGGCGTCATCAGGGTATGCGTGTAGAACTCGCCGCGGAAGGCGAGCGGCTCGCCCGTCTCCCACGTCTTCCAGATGGCTCGGATGGCGAGAATCAGCTCCCGCATGCGCGGTGCCGGGTGTGACCACGGCATGGAGAAGCGCTTGGTGATGTGCGGCTTGATCTGGCTCCCCATGCCGAGGATGAACCGGCCCTTGGTCAGCAGCTGCAGGTCATTGGCCAGGACGGCGAGCGTCATAGGGTTGCGGGCGAACGCGACCGCGATGCCCGTGCCGAACTCCAATCTCTCGGTGGCGGCCGCCCCGATGGCGATCGGGAGGAAGGGATCGTGGTTGGTCTCGGCCGACCACACACCGTCGTATCCGTTCTGCTCCGACTTGACCGCCTGCTCCGCAATGCCGTCGGGAGCGAACCCGATGCCGCCGTCGATCTTCATGTCCGATCTCTCCTCAATCCCTGTCGACCCTCAATCCCTGTCGACCCTCCATCCCTGTCGACCCTCCATCCCTGTCGACCGCCGCGTACCCCGTCGGTCCGAGTTTCTACTGGTCCTCGCCCCGCAGGAATCGCTCGAGCTCGGCCGCGATCTCGTCGCCCGAGGGCACTTCTTCGACCCCCATGGCGTTGCCCTCCGAGGCGTCGATGTTCTCCTCGAGCTTGCGCACCATGGCCTGGTGCTCGGCATTGTCCGCAATGAGCTGGTCCACCTGTCGCCGCGAGCTGTCGCCCGCCCGGCGCAGGGCGGATGAGTCGAGCGACAGCGACCCCACCGAGGCGAGCCCCTCCATCAAGGCGGCACTCGCCTCCGGGAACGGCATGCCCGCCACGTAGTGGGGCACGCGCGCCCACAGGCTCACGGCGGGCGTGCCGTTGGCGCCGAAGGCCATCTCGAGCGCGGCCAGGACGCCGGCGGGCACCTCGAGCTCGCCCTGCACGATCCCCACCTGCTCAATGAGATTGGCGGACTCGGCGGGCGCCGTGGCAGCCAGCTTCACCGGTCGCGTGTGGGGGGCCGGCGCCGGGAAGGCACCCAGCCCCACCACCATGCGGACGCGCCAGGAGCGGGCCAGGCCCACCACCGCGTCCGTGAAGGCCCGCCAGTGGAAGTCGGGTTCGGGCCCGACCAGGAAGAGCATGTCGCGCCCGGACTCGTCCGTGCCGTGCCGCACGACAGTGCGGGGCCAGGTCAGGTCGGTCGTTATCCCGTTGACGATGCGCGCCACGGGGCGCCGGGCCCGCTGGTCGAGGAAGTGTTCACCGTTGAAGGTGAGGATGGGCTCCGTGTGCGCCTGGCCGAGCAGGGTCGCAATCGCCGTGGAGGCACCGAGGCCGGCGTCGACCCAGCCCTCCAGCGCGACGACCAGAATCGGCTCTCGCAGGACGGGCTCCTGGTGGACCTCGAAGATCTCCGTCAGCCCGTTGCCCTCGGGGCTCACGGGGCGGTCTCCAGTGCCTCGGCCGCCATCTCGAAGAGCCGCCCGATCTGCACCGGGAACCCGTCGACACTGCCCTGGTCGCCCGCGCCGGCACCGGCCACGTAGCGGGCGTAGACGCCCTGCAGAATGCAGGCCAGCTTCCAGTAGCCGAAGGCCTGGTAGTAGCCGATGCCCGAGACGTCGAGATCCGAGACCGCGTCGTAGCGCTCCTTGATCTGGGCCTTGGTGGAGAATCCCGGTGCCGTTGTCGGAGACATGCCGAGCACGGCCATGGAGTCGTCGGGGTCGGCCCAGTAGTCCATCAGCAGCCCGAGATCCGCCAGGGGGTCGCCGAGCGTGCAGATCTCCCAGTCGAGGATGGCCCGGACGGTGCCGTCGTCGGCCAGCACCACGTTGTCCATCCGGTAGTCGCCGTGCACGACGGACGTCCGTTGTTGCTTGGGGATGCGCCGAGCCAACTCGTCGCTCACCCGCTCGACCACCGCACCATGGTCGACACCCTCGACCTGCATCTGGTCGTACTGCCCGCGCCAGCGCTTCAGCTGCCGCTCAATGTACCCCTCGTGACGTCCCAGATCGCCCAGCCCGACTTCGTCCGGGTTCACCGCGTGCAGCGCGGCGAGCGTGTCGGCCATGTGCCCACCGACGGCGCGACGGGTGGCCACGTCGAACGCGGCCTCGGCCTCTGGCGCGCTGCGCAGGATGTGGCCCTCGACGAACTCCATGACGTAGAAGGGGCGCTCGTTGACCGCCTCGTCGGTACAGAGGCCGACGGTCGCCGGAACGGGGACATCCGCCGGCCCGAGTGAGTGCATCAAGCGATATTCGCGAGACATGTCGTGCGCAGTGGGCAGCACGTGGTGCAGCGGCGGCCGGCGCAGGGCCCAGGCCCGACCGTCGGCGTCCTCCACCCGGAAGGTGAGGTTGGAGCGGCCGCCGGCGATCAGCGTGAACGTCAGCGGGGGTCTGATCTCGCCGATGTGCGCCACCATCCACTCGGTGACCTCGTCTTGGTGAATGCCTGCGGGCGCCTGCGACACGGAAACGACGCTAATCGGTGCCGTGTCACCGGGTCAGACGCCCCGCCCCGCGGCGGCCGCCCGGATCAGAACCCACGGACCCCCTCCACCGGCGCCCACGTGGGACGTCGTTGCACGCCGCAACAACCATTAGCGTCTTGGCCGATGGACGTCACAGACCAGACATTCCAGACCGACGTGCTGGACCGCAGCACCACGGTGCCCGTGATCGTGGACCTCTGGGCCCCGTGGTGCGGGCCCTGCAAGACCCTCGGGCCGATGATCGAGAAAGCGGTGGCCGACACGGGTGGCGCTGTCGAGCTGGCCAAGGTCAACGTCGACGACAACCCTTCGGTGGCGCGGGCCTTCAACGTGCAGTCGATCCCCGCCGTCTTCGCCATCAGCGGAGGCCAGGTGGTGGACCAGTTCATCGGAGCGGTCCCCGAGGCCGAGATCACGGCCTTCGTCCAGCGGCTGGCGCCGGCCCCGAGTGAGGCAGACACACTGGTCGAGGCGGGCGACGAAGCCTCGCTCCGGAAGGCCCTCGAGCTCGAGCCGGACCACCCTGGTGCGACGGAGGGCCTGGCCCGCGTGCTCATCGACCGCGGCGACGCCGCCGACGCACTCGCCTTGCTGCAGCGCCTGCCCGAGACGGAGACCAGCCGGGTGCTGGCCGCCGAAGCGCGCCTGCTCGAAGCCGGGGTCGACGTGTCGGGCACAGGTCGGGAGGAGATAGAGGCCAAGTTGGACGCGTTGCTCGATCGGGTGCGGGGCGACGACGCGGCCCGGCAGGAATTCGTGGACCTGCTCGAGGCATTGGGCCCCGACGACCCGCGCACCAAGGAGTACCGGCGGGCACTGACCGCGCGCCTGTACTGATGGCCGTGCCGGCCGCCGATACGCACAACGGCGGCACGCCTGCCAGCGACGTCGGACCGCAACTGGCCCCATTTCTCGATCTCGGCGGCCGGCGCCACGACCTGACGCACCGCGCCCTCGTGATGGGGATCCTCAACCGCACCCCGGACTCGTTCTACGACAAGGGCGCCACCTTCGAGCTCGACAAGTTGTACGGGCGGGCGGAGCAGCTGGTGGCCGACGGGGCGGACATCCTCGATATCGGCGGGGTCAAGGCCGGACCGGGTCCCGAGGTCACCGAGCCCGAGGAGCTCGATCGCGTCGTGCCGGTTGTCGCCGGGCTGGTGGCTCGATTCGACACGCCCGTCTCGGTCGACACGTGGCGCGCCTCGGTCGCCCGCGCTTCCTACGGCGAAGGTGCCGTGATGGGCAACGACATCAGTGGCCTGGCCGATCCCGACTACGCGCCCGCAGCCGCCGAGCACAACGCTGCCGTCGTCATCACCCATATACGCCTCGCCCCCCGGGTGGCCGACCCTGATCCGTACTACGACGACGTGGTGACCGACGTGGCCCGCTTCCTCACCGAGCGCGCCGACGGTGCTCGGGCCGCCGGACTCCCCGCGGAACGCATCGTGCTCGATGCCGGTCTCGACCTCGGCAAGACGGCCGAGCAGTCGCTGACCCTGCTGCGCGCCTCGCCGACCCTGGCCGCGCTCGGCTACCCGCTGCTCCTCTCGGCCTCCAACAAGACCTTCCTGGGCAAGATCCTTGATTTGGAGCTCACCGAGCGACGTGAGGCCTCCATCGGCGCGGCGGCCCTCGGCATCTCCTGGGGCTGCCGCATTGTGCGTGTGCACGACGTCAAGGGCACCTGCAGGGCCCGCGACGTGCTGGCCGCCATCAGTGAGGCGGAATGAGCGCACCGACGCCCGCACCCGTCTATCTGGTCAAGGGTGACGATGCCGCCCTCGTGGCGCAGGCCGTTCGCGGGCTTCTCGACGAAGTGGTGGGTGACCGCGACCACGCACTGGTCGTCGAGGAGATCGGTGGCGGCGCCGGTGACGAGCTGAGCGTCGGTGCCGTCGTGGACGCCTGTCTGACCCCACCCTTCCTGGTCGACCGCCGGGTGGTCGTGGTGCGCGAGGCCGGCCGGCTGCTCACCGCCGACGTGCCGCGGCTGGTCGAGGTGATCGGAGATCCGCTCCCGTCGAGCGTGCTCGTCTTCGTGGGCGGGGGCGGGGCGATTCCGCCGCCGTTGGTCAAGGCCATCAGCGCGGCCGGCCAGATCATCGACGTCACGACGAGCAAGGCGGGGGATCGTAAGGCCTGGTTGCACGACCACCTCAAGTCGGCGCCGGTCAAGCTCGAGCCGCGGGCCGCCGATCTCCTGGCCGGCCACGTCGGAGAGGATCTCGGCCGCGTCGAGGGGCTGCTCAGTGCGTTGAGCGCCGCCTATGGCGAGGGAGCGCGGATCACGGCGGACGACCTGGCGCCGTACCTGGGCGAGGCGGGCAACGTCCCCCGCTACGAGTTGACCGGCGCGATCGACAAGGGCGACCCGGGGGAGGCCCTCCAGGTGCTCCATCGAATGCTCGAGGCCGGCGGCCTCGCCCCGATTCAGGTCCTCACCACATTGCACATCCACTTCACCAACATGCTCCTCCTCGACGGCGATGACGTCAGCTCGGACCGGGACGCCGCCGCGGTCCTCGGCACCGCTCCGTTCGTGGCGAAGAAGGCGCTGGAGCAGTCCCGGCG
The DNA here is from genome assembly GCA_963794875.1 of uncultured Acidimicrobiaceae bacterium. GTDB lineage: Bacteria > Actinomycetota > Acidimicrobiia > Acidimicrobiales > RAAP-2 > Bog-473. Next base: position 178,747 of record CAWCFG010000013.1, on the reverse strand, counting down.
CCTCGGCAGCGCACGGATCGCCGAAGCCATCAACCTCATCGCGGCGGCCGACCTGGACGTGCGCGGCGCGAGTGGGATGGATGCCGAACTCGTGATCGAGATTCTGGTGGCCCGGTTGGCCCGCCAGACCCGCCCGGTCCGGGCGTCGCGTCCGCGGGCCGGGGCACGCCGCTGATCCTTCAGTCCAGCGGCGTCGCGAACCACCACCGGTGATTCTCGAGATCCCGCACGCCGTACTCGCGCAGCCCGTAGGGCTGATCATTGGGCTCGCTGTCGATCCTCGCCCCGGCCGCCTTCACGCGGGCGTAGTGCCCGTCGACATCGGGGATGCGGACGGACAACCCGCCCTGTGACGTGGCCGAGCGCCGTGGGGAGTCCATCTCCGCCTCGGCGGCCACCCGGTGCAGCCAAATGGGGGCGTCACCATTGCGGACCTCACCGTGCACGACGGTGCCATCGTCGACGCGGTGCAGCCCACCCGACGTCAGGCCGAACGTCTCGACCAGGAAGTCATGGGCAGCCTCAATGTCCTCGTAGACGAGGATCGGGATCACCGCGGTCGAGGGAGCTGGGGCGTCGATGCTCATAGCTGCAACTCTGCGCCTCGTCCCGTCGTCTGTACACCCCGTGCCTGCCTCGGCAGCACCCGAGACCGAGGCTGATGCACACCACTGTGTTGGACTGGGCCCATGCTCGAGACACCGCAAGAAATGACGGCCCTCCAGACGCTGCTCGACGCCTCCATGGCGACGGCCGGGCCCCATTTGCGAGATATCGCGGACGAGCGCGGGCTGAGCGCGGTCGAACTGACGCAGCGCCTGCAGGGGATGCGCCTGCTGGTGCTGGCCACGGTGACCGCCGACGGGCGCCCACTGGCCGGACCCGTCGACGGTTACTTCTTGCACGGGACCTTCTGGTTCAGCACGGGGCGCGACGCAGTTCGTCTGCGCCATCTGGCCCGGCGTCCCGCCTGCAGTGCCACCCATCTCCCGGGGGAGGAACTTGCCGTCACCGTGCACGGAAGGGCCGAGTACTGGGCCCTCGACGACCCGGCTAACGAAGAGCTGCGTCAGGCCATGCTCGACCAGTACCTACCCAAGGCGGGCCCGGAGTTCGAGGAAGGGCTGGAGGCGATGGACGCCGTCGGGATCCGCATCGTGCCGGAGAAGATGTTCACCTTCCACATGGACAGCCAGACGGACGGCCACAAAGACCGGTAGCAGATCCGGCCCATTGCCAGCGGCCCGCGGGTCAAGGCGCGCGACAACACGCTCCACGCCTTGAGAGTGGAGGGGGCGGATCGGGAAGGAGTGCGGAAGCGTGGGTGCCGCTACTCGGCGGCGGACGCCTCGATGGCGGCAACGCGCCGCACCAGCCGCGACTTGTGGTTCGCAGCGGTGTTCTTGTGGATGACACCCTGGGCGGCAGCCTTGTCGATCCGCTTGACCGCCAGGCGCAGCGACTCAGCGCTCTCCTCGGCTCCGCTCTCTGCGGCGCTCACGGCCGTCTTCGTGCGAGTGCGCAGTTCGGCCCGCACGGACTTGTTGCGGAGCCTGCGCTTCTCGTTCTGACGGTTCCGCTTGATCTGGCTCTTGATGTTGGCCACGTGTCGATCCTCGGTCTTCTTCGAAAGGGGGCTGCGGCGGGCGGGGGCCTCACCGGTGCGGGTGGCAACTGTAGCAGGTGGCGGGCCTATTTCGGCCGGCGCCGCACCGGCGGGAGGGCCCTGTGCTCCCGGGCTGGGCGACCGAGGCCGCCGACCTGGGCCGGTACGATCGACTGACCGTGCCGCCCCCCGTTACCGCAGCTGGACCCGTTGCGGTCGAGCGCATCCGGAACTTCTCCATCATCAGCCATGTCGACCACGGCAAGTCGACCCTGTCCGACCGCATCCTCGAGATCACGGGGGCCGTCGATCCCCGCCTCATGCGGGAGCAGTACCTCGACTCGATGGACATCGAGCGGGAGCGGGGTATCACCATCAAGGCCCAGAACGTCCGGGTGGTGCACGCCGGCCACATCCTCCACCTGATCGACACGCCGGGCCACGTCGACTTTGGGTACGAGGTCTCACGATCCCTGGCTGCGTGCGAGGGGGCCGTGCTGTTGGTCGACGCATCGCAGGGCATTCAGGCCCAGACCCTGGCCAACTGCTACCAGGCCATTGAGAACGACCTCGAGATCGTGCCGGTCCTCAACAAGATCGACCTGCCGGCGGCCGACCCCGTCCGCTCCGCCCTCGAGATCGAGCACGTGCTGGGTCTGCCGGCAGAGAGCATCCTGCACATCTCGGCCAAGACGGGGGAGGGCGTGCCCGAGCTGCTCGACGCCATCATTGCCCGCATCCCCCCGCCCCAGGGAGATCCCGAGGCGCCGTTGCGGGCGCTGATCTTCGACTCGTCCTACGACCAGTACCGCGGCGTGGTGAGCTCCATCCGGATCGTGGACGGCTCCCTCCACGACGGAGCGCGCCTGCGTTTCATGCAGGCCAACGCCGTGCACGACATGGAAGAGGTTGGCGTGCGCACGCCCGTGGCGGTTCCGGTGGGGAGGCTCGGGCCGGGCGAGGTGGGCTACCTGATCGCCGGGATCAAGGACGTCGGCGAGGCCCGTTCCGGTGAGACCGTGACCACCGCGCAAGGGGGTGCGACCGAAGCGCTGGCCGGCTACCGCGACCCCAAGCCGATGGTGTTCTGCGGCCTGTACCCGGTCGACGGCGACGAGCTGCCCGACCTGCGTGACGCCCTGGACCGGCTGAAGCTCAACGACGCCAGCTTCACCTTCGAGCCCGAGTCCTCCCATGCGCTGGGCATCGGGTTCCGTTGCGGCTTCCTCGGTCTGCTGCACATGGAGATCGTGCGTGAGCGACTCGAGCGCGAGTTCGATCTCTCCCTCATCGCCACGGCGCCGAGTGTGGAGTACCGGGCCTTCCTGACCGACGGGACGGAACTCGACGTCGACAACCCCACCGAGCTCCCCGACGCCAGCCGGATCGATCACATCGACGAGCCCATGCTGTCGGCCACCATCATCACGCCCACCGAGTACACGGGCACCGTCATGGAGCTCTGCCAGGGCAAGCGGGGGGAGATGACGCGCATGGAATACCTCTCACCGGAGAGGGTTGAGCTCGTCTACACGCTCCCGCTGGCGGAAGTGGTCATCGACTTCTTCGACCAGCTCAAGAGCAGGACCAAGGGCTACGCCAGCCTGGACTACGAGCCCGAGGACTACGCAACCGGCAATCTGGTGCGGGTCGACATCCTCATCAACCATGCGCCGGTCGATGCCTTCTCGACCATCGTGCACAAGTCGACGGCCGACACCTACGGACGCAAGATGGCCGAGAAGCTGCGTGAGCTCATCCCGCGCCAGCTTTTCGACGTGCCGATCCAGGCGGCCATCGGCGGACGCATCGTGGCCCGGGAGACCGTCAAGGCCAAGCGCAAGGACGTACTGGCCAAGTGCTATGGCGGTGACATCAGCCGCAAGCGCAAGCTGCTCGAGAAGCAGAAAGAGGGCAAGAAGAAGATGAAGAACATCGGGCGGGTCGAAGTGCCCCAGGAGGCCTTCATCTCGGCGCTGCGCCTGGGAGACGACTGAGAGCAGACAGACAGCCGCTCGCGACCCGTTGGCCAGGGCCGCGTTCACGGCCGCCGCCCTGGCACTCGGTAGACTTGAGTGCCAGGCACCTCATGACACCGCCCACTGATCCCATTTCGCTCACCGACGTTGCCGGTGACGTGCGCGACCTCAACGCTCGCCGGGCGGCCATTCTGGAGGCGGTCGTCACCGAGTACATCGGGACCGCGGAGCCCGTCGGCTCATCCCACGTCGCCAATTCGCCGGGGTGCAGGTGTCCTCGGCCACCGTCCGCTCGGAAATGGTGGCCCTCGAGCGCGAGGGGTACCTGGTCCAGCCGCACACCAGCGCGGGCCGCATCCCGACCGACAAGGGGTATCGCTTCTTCGTCGACCACCTGGCGGGGCCCGGTGTGCTCGGTCCGAGCCAGCGCAGGCAGGTCAGTCAGTTCTTCGAGCAGGTCCACGGAGAGATGGAGACAGTTCTCGAGCGGGCCTCGGGCCTGCTCTCCGAGTTGACCTCCTACGCCGCCGTGGTCGTGGGCCCCTCGCACGAGACGGCGACCATCCGCTCCGTCCAGCTGGTGGGCCTCTCTCCGCTCCACACGCTCCTGGTCGTCGTGCTCTCCGACGGCGCTGTGGAGAAGCGGACCGTCGACCTGCCTGTCGAGACCTCCGAGGACGCCCTCGCCCACGCCGGCGCGTTGCTCTCGTCCCACATGGTGGGTCGCACCCTCGCCCAGCCCTGGGCCATCCCCTCGAGCGGATCCGCTGACGTCGACCAGCTCGTGACCTCGGCACACATGGCCTTCGACTCGCTCGAAGGAGCCATGGAGATCGATCAGGTGTTCGTGGGCGGCCCGGCCCGCTTGGCCGAGTCGTTCGACGCCGTCGAAACGGTGCGTTCGGTCCTGGCCATCCTCGAACAGCAACTGGTCGTGGTCTCCCTTTTGCGCGATGTACTCGACCGGGGGCTCTCGGTGGCCATCGGCGCCGAGCATGGATTCGAGCCCCTGTCGTCGTGCGCCGTCGTGGTGGCGCCGGTCTCCATCGACGGACAGGACCTCGGGGCAGTGGGCCTGCTGGGCCCGACACGCATGGATTACGCCCGCGCCATGGCCGCAGCCCACGTCGTGGGTGAACGTCTCGGGCAACGCATCAGCGGGGGGCACGATGGCCGTCACTGACGGACTGGGTGACCTCTACGCGTTGCTCGGCGTCGGGCCCGACGCCAGCGACGACGAGATCAAGCGGGCCTACCGAGCCCGCGCCCGCGAGCTGCATCCAGACACCAACCAGGGCGACCCCGAGGCGGAGGCCCAGTTCAAGCAGGTGACCGTGGCCTATGAGGTCCTGCGCGATCCGGAGCGACGGGCCCGCTACGACCGCTTCGGCCCCGAGGGTGTCTTCGGCGGGCAGCCCGGCGCCGGGGGTGGCTTCGGGTTCGAGGGAGGCCTCGGGGACATCTTCGAGGCGTTCTTCGGCCAAATGGGTGGGGCCGGCACCCGTCGCCGTGGTCCGCAGATGGGCGCCGACGCTGAGGTGCGTCTCGATCTCGAGTTCTCCGAGGCCGTATTCGGCGCCCGCAAGGAGATTTCGGTCCGTCTGCCGGCCGTCTGTGCCACCTGCGAAGGCCGGGGTACGGCCGCGGGCACCGAGCCCACCACCTGCGTCGAATGCCAGGGCACCGGGGAGCTCCGTCGGGTGCGGCAATCCCTGCTCGGGCAAGTGGTGACCAGCGTCGCCTGCTCGCGTTGCAGTGGGACAGGCGAGATGATCCCCACCCCCTGCGCCGACTGCCGCGGCGAGGGTCGACGCATGCAGGAGAACACCTTTACCGTTGAAGTGCCCGCCGGCGTGGAGGAGGGATCGACGCTGCGGCTGGCCGATCGGGGCGCGGCCGGTCAGCGGGGCGGCCCGAATGGGTCGCTCTTCGTGCACCTCGTGATCAACCCCGACCCGCGCTTCGAGCGTCAGGCCGACAACCTCCACACCACGTTGGCGATCAGCGTGGCGCAGGCGGCCCTCGGCACCGAGGCGGAGGTCCAGACGTTGGACGGGACGCAGCGTCTGACGATTGGACCGGGCACGCAGCACGGATACGTCCAGCGGGTCCGGGGTCTCGGCGTGCCCCACCTTCGCGGTCGTGGCCGGGGTGACTTCTACGTCCACGTCCAGGTGGAGACGCCGACCGACCTCAGTCCCGAGCAGGAGGAATTGTTGCGGCAGTTCGCCGCGTCACGCGGTGAGACGGTCGCCGCTCCTGGGGCTGGAGGCGGCGACGGCGGCGTGTTCTCGCGCCTGCGCTCCGCCTTTGGCTAGCGCCGGCATCGCGGCCGCAGCAGTCGCCGTGCGGGCGGCCGCAGCCGCGCAGGTCTTCGTGGGCGATCCGGCGCACCCTGCGCTGACCGACGAGGACGCCCACCATCTCGGCCGGGTGTTGCGGCTGCGTGATGGCGAGGAGGTGATCGCCGCCGACGGGCTCGGCCACTGGGCGCGCGCCGCGTGGCGGGGTGGGGCGACGCTCGAGCCGATCGCGGGCGGGACGGGCATCGGCGGCGACGGCTCGGTGCAATTCTCGCCTCGGGACGAGCCGGCCCTCACGGTGGCTTTTGCACCCGTCAAGGGGGAGCGTCCCGAATGGGTGGTACAGAAGCTGACCGAGTTGGGGATCGACCGCATCGTTCCCCTGCGTACCGAGCGCAGCGTCGTGCGGTGGACCGGTGTCCGGGGCCAGTCGAGCGTCGAGAAGCTGCGTCGGGTGGCGCGTGAGGCGGCCGCGCAGTGCCGCCGCACCTGGCTGCCCGACATCTGCGACACCATCCCGTTTTCCGACCTGTCGGCTCTGGGTGGGTCCGGCGAGGTCGTGCTGGCCCAACTGAGTGGTAACCGGCCCACACTGGCCCAGCATGTCGTGGCGGTCGGGCCCGAGGGCGGGTGGAGCACCGATGAGCTGGACTCGGGCCTGCCGACCGTGGGATTCGGGTTGAGTGTCCTGCGGGCGGAAACGGCCGCTGTCACCGCCGGTGCGATCCTGGCCTCTCTCCGGACGGGCACGGTGGCGGTGGCCGGGGGGCCGCCTCAATGACCGCAGTCCGTGGTCACGGCCGCCACCCCCGGACCGGTAAGTTCGGAGCAGTGATCAGGCTTGCGCAGAGCGAGGGTGACCCCCGGGCATGACCGACCCCGCCGACTGCCTCTTCTGCAAACTCGTGGCTGGTGAGGTGCCGTCCGAGACCGTGCATGAGACACCGACCACGGTGGCCTTCAAGGACATCAACCCGGCCGCGCCGCTCCACGTCCTAGTGGTGCCCCGCCGCCACATCGAGGACGCTTCGACGGTCAGCGCCGAGGACGGACCGGTCCTGGCCGACCTGCTCTTGAGCGCCCGGGCCGTGGCTGACGCCGCCGGCCTGGCCGTACCGGACCGGGGCTACCGCCTCATCTTCAACGTCGGGCCCGACGCACTCAATTCGGTCCCGCACCTGCACCTCCACGTGCTGGGGGGCGAACCACTGAAAGGGCACTTTGGCATCACGTGACCGCACCATGACCACGGCCCTGCGGGCCGAATGCTTCGTTCCCGGCAATCACCTGATGGCCGGACTCCTCGGGATGCGCGACGAGCATCTGCGTCAGATCGAGCAGGCGTTCCCGGACGACCAGATCGTGGTGCAGGGGGACCGCATCTCCGTGGAGGGACCGCAGGCCGAGTTGGTGGTACAGCTGTTCGAGGAGCTCATCCTCATGGTGCAGGCCGGACGGAGCCTTGACCTCTCCACGGTCTCGCGGGCCATCGACATGGTGCGGGAGGACATCCGGCCGAGCGATGTCCTGCGGTCCGAGGTGGTGCGGGCGGCCGGCGGCAAGACGGTGCGCCCCAATACCGCCGGACAGAAGCGCTACGTCGACGCCATCTCGCAGAGCATCATCACGTTCGGCATCGGTCCGGCCGGAACGGGAAAGTCGTATCTGGCGGTGGCCCAGGCGGTGCACGCCCTGCAGTCTCGGCAGGTGACCCGCATCATTTTGACTCGGCCCGCCGTCGAGGCCGGTGAGCGGCTCGGCTTCCTGCCGGGCGACCTCATGGCCAAGGTCGACCCGTACCTGCGTCCGCTCTACGACGCCCTTTACGACCTGCTCGAACCCGAGGGTGCGCAGCGGCTCTTGGATCGCGGCACCATCGAAGTGGCGCCGCTCGCCTTCATGCGCGGGCGAACGCTCAACAGCTCGTTCATCATTCTGGACGAGGCGCAGAACACGACGCCTGAGCAGATGAAGATGTTCCTGACCCGGATCGGCTTCGGTTCCAAGTGCGTGGTGACCGGGGACGTGACTCAGATCGACGTGCCCGGCGGGCGCTCGGGTCTGGTCGGCCTGGAACCGGTGCTCAGCGGCATCGACGACATCTCGTTCGTCCACCTGAGCCGCCGGGACGTGGTGCGCCACAAAATCGTGGCCGACATCGTCGACGCCTACGAGGTGGCAGAAGGGCGGGCGGGTTCCACGCAGTGACGATCGACGTCTTTGCCGCCGACGAGCAGCAGGACCATCGGATCGACGTCGCGTTCTGGGCTGCGTTGGCCCGCCAGGTCCTGGTGGCGCGCGGCGTGAAAGGCGAGACCGAGGTCTCGCTCCTCTTCGTGGACGAGGAGGCGATCGCCGCCCTCAACTCGCAGTTCCTGGGCAAGACCGGGCCGACCGATGTGCTGTCGTTTCCGATCGAGGACGAGCCGGGGCCAACGGGTCGTTCGCCCGACTTCGGGGGAAGTGGCCCGGGCGCGTCACCCGAGCAGGGCGCCCTGATGCTGCTGGGGGACGTCGTCGTCTGCCCGTCGGTGGCGGCGCGCAACGCCATTGAGCACGAGGTGTCCTTTGAGGACGAGGTGGCGCTCCTGGTGGTTCACGGGCTCTTGCACCTGCTCGGCATGGACCATGAGGACGAGGCGGAGGCTGAACGGATGGAGGCGCTCGAGCAGCAGTTGCTCACCCGCTTCTACCGGGTCCGCCACGAGGCCTGACGATGCACCCCGTGCTGGCGACATCGGGCTTCCACGCCGAGGACGGCATCCTCGTCGTGGTCATCCTCGCGCTCCTGGCGGCCTCGGGCGTCCTGGCCATGGCCGAGACCAGCCTGGTCCGGATGAACCGGATCAAGGCCAAGTCCCTGGTCGACGAGAAGAAGCGCGGCGCCCGGCAGCTGGCCCGGCTGGTCGAGAACCCGGCCAACTTCCTCAACCCGATCCTGCTGTTGGTGCTGATCTGCCAGCTGGTGTCTGCGACTCTGGTCGGCATCGTCGCAGAGCACCTCTTCGGTGGGCTCGGCGTGCTGCTCGGCATCGTGTTCGAAATCGTCGTGATTTTCGTCTTCTTCGAGGCGGTGCCGAAGAACTGGGCGGTGCAACACGCCGACCGGGCCGCCCTGTTCGAGCGCGCCCCTCGTCAGCACCCTGATCCGCTTCCCGCCCATTCGCTGGCTCTCGTCCGTCCTCATCGGTCTGGCCAATCTCATCATCGGCTCCAGCGGGGACGAGGAGGGGATGCCGCGTTCCTACATCACCGACTCCGAGCTCAAGGCGATGGCCGACGTGGCGCACGAGGAGAAGGTGATCGAGCACGACGAGCGGACCTTCATCCACTCCATCATCGACTTCGGCGACACGGTGACCCGTGAAGTGATGACGCCCAGGCCGGACATGGTCACGGTCGAGGGGGACGTGACCGTGCGCGACGCGCTGGAGGCGGCCCTCGGCGCGGGATACAGCCGCATCCCGGTGGAGGCGGAGGGGATCGACGACATCATCGGCATCGCCTACGCCAAGGACCTGGTCCGCGCCGAGCGGGTGGGCAAGGCTGCGCAGCCCGTGCGGGACAGCATGCGGCCGGCCAAGTTCATCCCCGAATCCAAAGAGGTCTCGGATCTCCTGCGCGAAATGCAGGAGGAGAAGTTCCACATGGCCGTCGTCGTCGACGAGTACGGGGGCACCGCGGGTCTGATCACCCTCGAAGATCTGCTCGAGGAGCTGGTCGGTGACATCGTCGACGAGTTCGATGTGGAGGAGCCCACGGTCGAGCGCCGCGAGGACGGGTCGTTGCTGGTGAGCGCGGCCTACTCGGTGGATGACGCCGACGAGCTCCTCGGAGCGGAACTGCCGCACGGCCCGTGGGACACCGTCGGCGGGCTCATGTTGGACCTGGCGGGGCGTGTCCCCGATCCGGGCGACTCGGTCGAGGTGGACGGATTCCGGCTCACCGCCGTGGATGTACGCGGTCGACGCATCGAGCGTGTGCGGATCGAGGCCACGGGCACACCCACCGACACCGAGCCCGACGCGGTGGGCGATGCCGCGGACCACGCCTCCCGCAACGGGAACTGAGAGCCGTGCGTTCCGGCTTCGTGGCCGTCGTCGGCCGCCCCAATGTCGGAAAGTCCACCCTCGTGAACGCCATGGTCGGCACCAAGGTGGCGATTACGTCGTCACGGCCGAATACGACGCGTCACCGCATCCTCGGCGTCCTCCATGATCCGGCCGCCGACGCCCAGGTGGTCTTCGTCGACACACCAGGCATCCACCGTCCCCGTAGCACGCTCGGCGCGCGGTTGAACGAGACGGCGACCGACGCACTGAACGACGTCGACGTCATTTTGGTGATCGTCGACGGGACGGCGGCCATCGGCCCGGGGGACCGCACAGTGCTGGAGCGCTCGGTGCGTCAGGTGCAACGGATCACCGCCGCAGCCGCCGCAGCCGCCGCAGCCGCCGCAGCCGCCGCAGCCGCAGACCCAGCACACTCCGCTGCTGAGCCCGAATCCGAGGACACCCCGCACCCCCCTCGCGATGCCTTCGAAGACGACGACGACGAAGCAGAAGGTGACGACGGCGGGGTCGACCAGCCCCCCGGTCTCATCATCGTGGTGAACAAGTCCGACAAGGCCAACAACGCCCAGGTGATGGAACGTCTCACCCAGGCCAAGGCCGCCGTGGACGCCCTCACGGCACCCGACGAGCTGGCCGACGTGGAGTACTTCCCCGTCTCGGCCCGCACCGGCAAGGGCGTGGACGCATTGACGGCGTTTCTGATCGACCGGCTTCCCGTGGGCCCGCCCTTCTTCCCGCCCGATGTCATCACCGATACGCCCGAAGCGCTCTGGGTGGCCGAGCTCGTACGTGAGCAACTGTTGGCCAAAACCCGCGACGAGCTCCCGCACGCCATCACCTGCAGGGTGACCGAGTGGGAGTGGCCGCACATCCGCGTCGAAATAATCGTCGAGCGCGACTCGCAGAAGGCGATCGTGATCGGCAAGGGCGGCGAGGTCCTCAAGGCGGTCGGGATCGCCGTGCGGGAGGAGCTCCCGGAGGGCACCTACCTCGACCTCCACGTGAAGGTGGAGCGCCACTGGCAGAACCGCGACGAGATGCTGAACCGCCTCGGCTACTGACGTCGACTACGCCGGATTGTCCTCGAGAGCCCGGCGCAGGAACGACTCGACCTCGTGGATGTCCACCGAACGCCGCATGGGCGGCAATGTCGCTAGCAGCACACCACGGTAGGACGCCGTGGCCAGCCGTGGGTCGAGTACGGCGACCACGCCGCGATCGTCCGCCGTGCGGATGAGCCGCCCCGAGCCTTGAGCCAGCAGCGTGGCCGCCCGTGGCAGATCGACAAGTGAGAAGGCGCCGCTGCCCGCCCGGTCCCGGCGCGCCTGCAACAACGGGTCGTCGGGCCGGGGGAAGGGCAGCTTGTCGATCGTCACGAGTGACAGCGCCCGGCCCGGGATGTCCACGCCCTGCCAGAAGCCCATGGTGGCGAACAGGCAGGAGGTCTCGTCGGTAGCGAACTTCTCGAGCAGGAGACTCTTCGGGAGGTCACCCTGTACCAACACCGTGTAGGGGAGCTCGGGAGCCAGCGCCGCCGCTGCCGCTTCGGTGGCCCGCTTGCTCGTGAACAGCGCCAGCGTCCGCCCGCCCGCGGCCTCCAGCAGTTGGGACAGCTCCTCGTGCAGCGCCTCCTCCGCTCCCGCGGCGCGGCGGTCCGGCAGGTGGCGGGCCACGTAGAGCAGTGCATGCGAGCGGTAGTCGAAGGGGCTCCCCACGTTGAGCTCTTCGGTCGGGAAGGCGCCGAGCCCGACCCGTTCGACGATCCGGGGTGGGATGGTGGCGCTGGTCAGGACCGATGTGACCTCGCCCCAGAGCATGGTGGCGAGCACGGGACCGACGTCGATGGGGGAGAGGCGGAGCCGGATGTTGCGCCGCGTGCCGTCGACCCAGGCGACCTCGCCGTCACTGCGAGTCTCGAACCGGTGCAGGTCCTCCGAGAGGTGAACGGCGGCCTGCAGCGTGCGCGTCTTGCGGCTGGCGCGGTCGGGGTCGGGCTCGGACCCGCCGTCCTCGAGGAACGAGCGCTGCGCGCCACCGCGTCGCAGCGCGTCGGTGACTCGCCGGCTGATCTCGGCACTGCGGGCGAGGAGCTCGGCCAGCTCTCGGTCGTCCACCGGCGGCTTGGCCTCGTCGTTCAGCACGCGGGTGCCGACCCGGTCGGCCAACAGCGTGCCGAGCTGGTCGCCGACCGATGCCAGCCGGTCGAGCTGGTCGGCGTCGCGCGGCTCGACCAGGGAGCGGGCCGAGGTCACCAGGGAGCGGAAGCGCCCCGGGGTGATCTCGACGCCGAGGCTCGAGGTCATGACCTCTTCGAGCTCGTGAGCCTCGTCGAAGATGACCACGTCGTGTTCGGGGAGCACCACGCTGCCGCTGGCCAGATGCGCTCCGTACAGGTGCGTGTTGACCACCACGACGTCGGCCACCGATGCCCGTTCGCGGGCGGCCTCGGCGAAGCAGCGCCCGCCGGACGGGCAGTTGTACGCGCCCGGGCACTCCCGCGGGCCGACGCTGACCATGTTCCAGGCCCGGTCGGACGGCTCGAAGCTCAGGTCGGCCCGGTCACCGGTCTGCGACTTCTGCGACCAGGCCACCAGCTGGCGCACCTCCTCCACCATGCCCTCGGGCGGTGCACCCGAAGGCTCCCGCTCCTCGCTCTCGTCGGCCGGCGCCGGCTCGTCGGCCCGACCGGCGCCCTGGTCGCCGAGCTCGGCCTGAATCCCGCCCGATCCCACCTCGGCCACCCGCTGTCGGCAGACGTAGTTGCTCCGTCCCTTCAACACCGCGAAGTCGAGCGGCGCCGGGAGCCCGAGCCCGGCCTCCACCTGGGGGAGGTCCTTCTCGGCCAACTGGTCCTGGAGGGCCTTGGTCGCCGTGGCGACGACGACCTTCTTGCCGCTCAGCGCGGCGGGGACGAGGTATGCGAGCGACTTGCCGGTTCCGGTCCCGGCCTGAACGACGAGGTGGGTCCGGGTGACCATGGCCTCGGCCACGGCGCGGCACATCTCCTGCTGCTCGGGTCGGTGCTCGCCGCCGGACATCTGGGCGGTGATCTTGTCCAGCCCGGCCACGCCGTCGTCGCCGGCTACCCGAGCTTCGGCTTCGGACCCGCCCGAGGAGCCGAAGACGTCGAGATCGTCGAGCCCGTCGGGCTCGAAGTACTCGAGGTCCTCGTCCGTCATCGGAGATGACGCTACAGCGGTGGTGTCGCGCGCTCGGTTCCGGCCCAGGTCACCGACCCGCCCCTCAGGCGTGGTTGACGACCGCCACCTCGACCACTGATGCGTAGTCGGTGAAGGCCTGCTCGCCGAAGCTGGTCCACATCTCGAGCGCCGGCGGCGGCATGTGCGCGGTCATCGATGCCCGTTGCGGGTCGGTCATGCGCTCTCGGATGAGGCCGAGGATCAACCAGATCTTGTCGCCGTCGAAGTGGGCCATGCCATGTCCCGGCATGGCTCCCCACTCTTCTGGTGAGAGGTGCGCACCCGCCAACGGCAGTATCTGCTGCTCCTCCTGTTCGAGATGCTCGTGCAAGTGTGAGCACAGTTCGGCCAGGCGCTCCTGGCTCGCCTTTTGCGCCGATGCGTCACCGCTCGGCCATGCGGCCAGGGCGGCCTTTGTCTGCTCGAGCAGCTCCATTGCCTCGTGGTGCTGCTCGGCCATGCGGTCCAACAGCTCCCCGGCACCGTCGCAGCGCTCCCGCAGCAGAGGGAAGATCAGGACCTCCTCGCCGTCGTGGTGGGCATGCAGGAACGACAGAATGTTCTCGTAGTAGTTGGCGATCAACGCCACCCGTTCGGCGTCCCCGGGCGCGATGCCCCCGACGAGCGTGGGTGCGGCGCCGAGACAGTCTCGGAAGACTCCGTGCACCGCAAACATGTCTGTGGTGTCGGGGCGGGGTGCCGCGCTTGGCTCGGACATGGGTCACTCCTTGATCGTTGCCCGACCGCCTGGCTGGGTTGGGACACTTCAACACGAATGGCACCCCCCGTGCCAGCAGTGCAGGAAACGGCGGGAGGGGCATGTCGCGGTAGGTTCATTCGGTGACCTCTGCCGTCCGCGATCCGGGGGGTGTCCAGGGACGGGACCCGGACCACGACCAGCACGTGGGACCGGGCTCGAACAACGGCGCCACACCCGACGAGACGCCCGACCCGATCCCGCCGGAGCTGGATCTCTCCCGTGTGCCGGTCCACGTTGCCTGCGTCATGGATGGCAACGGCCGTTGGGCCAAGGTCCGGGGACTGCCCCGGACCGAGGGGCATGGCGCGGGGGAGACGGCGCTCCTCGATGTGGTGAACGGCGCCCTCGAGATCGGCATCAAGTGGATCACCCTCTACGCCTTCTCCACCGAGAACTGGCGTCGCCCGCCCGACGAGGTTCGCTACCTCATGAATTTCAACCAGTCGCTCCTGATGCGCCGCCGCGACGAGCTCAACGAGAAGGGGGTGCAGATCCGCTTCGCCGGTCGGCGGGACTGGCGGGTGCCCCGCCGGGTGCTCAAGCGCATGGACGAGTCGATCGAGCTCACGAAGCACAACCGGCGCATGGTGATGACCATGGCGTTCAACTACGGCGGCCGGGCCGAGATCGTCGACGCCGTGCGCGCGCTCATGGACGAGGGCGTCCCATCCTCCAAGGTGGACGAGAAGGCCATCGCGCGCCATTTGTACTTCCCCGACATGCCCGATCCCGACCTCGTGATCCGGACCTCGGGCGAGACGCGGATCTCGAACTTCTTGCTGTGGGAGATCGCCTACAGCGAGCTGGTCTTCCCCGAGACCCTGTGGCCGGACATGCGCCGGCGCCACCTCTACGAGGCCGTGATCGACTACCAGCGCCGGGTGCGCCGGTTCGGGGCCGTCAACCCCTAAACCGCCGGTGCGGCCGGCTCCGCGCCGCCAGAACCACCCGTCCCACCACCACCTGCCGCCCGCCGAGCTGTCACCACCCGCTGTGTGTACGAGTAGGCCCAGGCCAGCGCACCGAACGGGATGAGGATGCGCAACAGGAACGGTCGTCCGGTCACGCTCCCCGCCACAATCAGCGAGATCGTCCCGACGAGGAAGGCCAACCCCCACACCAACGAGATGGTGCGGTTGACGGCGCGGAATTGCGGGGTGCCCCAGATCTCCTTCGGCGTGCTCTCCCGGGCGTAGGACTCGGTGAAGGGGTGACCGATGACCACGGACCCGAGCACAATCAGGGTCAAGAACGCGTGGGCACCGGCCTGCGCGTAGCGCGACCAGTAGATGACGCTCGTCGGCCGCACGATCTCGAGCGCCAGCCCGAGACCCGTGAAATACAGCACGCTCGCGGCGTCGAGCAGATGAAAACGGTGATGGCCGATGGCCCTGGCGGCCACGACCAGAGCGGCCACCAGGCCCAGCGCCACGGCCCCCGAGAACGATGTGAACCTCGTCGCCAGCAGGAACAGCAACCACGGCGAGAAGCTCCAGATGAGATCGGTCACATCGTGCCCCTTGTCTCGAGCGCCGGGTGTGTCCGCGGATGCGCTCGGTCGTCCACCCAGGCCAAATGTACAGGCGTTCCCGTCGGGCCGGCCCTGGGCCCGCGGGACCCGCCCGGCTGCGAGAATGGTGGGGTGATGACTTGGAGCCGGATCGCCGTCGCGGTCGGGATCGCCGTCCTCACCCTCTTCGTCGTCGTGGTGATCGCCGAGGGGCAGGCCGGCGCTGGCCCGGCCGTCGTGGCCTTTATCGCCATCGCCGCTCTGGTGGGGGCCGGCAACGCCCTCTACGGCCGCCACTCACACGGGAAGAAGGCGATGGACCGCGTCCGGCCCGCCCAGCAGGCCCAGAACCTGGCCGCCGACCGGGCCGCGGTGGCCCGCCGCGCCGTGGCCGAGGCGGAGCATCGGGGTGAGCGTTTCTGCCCGCTCGACCCCGCCCGCCGCAGCGATCCCACCGCAACCCCTCACGCGTGAGCCTCTTCCGCGACAAGGGCGTCGTCCTGCGCACCTACCGCCTGGGCGAGGCCGACAAGATCATCGTTTTCCTCACCGAGCGCCACGGCAAGGTGCGCGCCGTGGCCAAGGGCATCCGCAAGACCACCTCCAAATTCGGCGGAAGACTCGAACCGCTGACCCAGACCGACCTTCTCCTGTGGCAGGGGAGGGGGGACCTCGACATCGTGAACCAGGTGGAGGTCATCAACGCCTTCCGCCCCATCAGGGAGCACCTCGACCGCATGCCGCGAGGCATCGCCCTGCTCGAGGTCACCGACCAGATGGCCCAGGAGCGCCATCCCGACCCCCGCCTGTACTCCATGCTGGTGGGCGCCCTCACCGCGCTCGCCACCGAGCAGGCCGATCCCACCCTCGTCGCGCCGGCGTTCTTCTTGAAGGCGCTCGTCCTCGAAGGCGCCGGCCCTGTCCTCCATGAGTGTGCCGCCTGCGGCGAGCCCGACGGCGTGGTGGAGCTGGTGGCCTTCGACCTGGTGGCCGGAGGGACGCTGTGCCGGGCCCATCGCAGCGGGCGCCACATGAGCCCGGCCGCGCTGGTCCTGCTGCGCCGCATCCTGGGCGGGGACCTGGCCGCCGTGCTGGCGGAGCCGCCCCCCCCGGCCGCCGAGGAGGTGGCCGAGCTGGCGACCGAGGCGATGGAGGCGCACCTCGACCGGCGCATCCGCTCGGTGCGTTCGACCGCCGGGCTTTGACCCCCTTCGGCGTCTACGTCCACGTCCCGTTCTGCCGGGAGCGCTGCGACTACTGCGCCTTCGCCACCTACACCGACCGCGACCATCTTATGGAGCGCTACGCCGACGCCTGCGTCCGCGAATTGCACCAGGTCTTCGGGGCCGGTGACCTCGCGCTCCCGACATCCATCTTTTTCGGAGGGGGCACCCCCTCCCGCCTCCATCCCGACACCCTCACCCGCATCCTCGACGCCATCCCCCGTGCGCCCGGTGTCGAGGTCACGGTCGAGTGCAATCCCGAAGATGCCGATGACGCCCACCTCGCGACGTACCGCCGCGCCGGCGTCACGCGCGTCTCCTTCGGCCTGCAGTCGACCCAGGCCCACGTGCTGGCCGGGCTGGGCCGGCGCCACGTGCCGCACGCGGCCGAGATCATCGCCGCCGCCGTGCAGGCCGCCGGCTTCGCCACCTGGAACCTCGATCTGATCTTCGGCGCCGCCACCGAGAGCGACGACGACTGGGCGGCCACGCTGGACCACGTTCTCGCGCTGGACCATCCGCCACCGCACCTGAGCGCCTACGGACTCACCGTCGAGCCAGGCACTCCGCTGGCCGCCGACCCGGCGCGTCACCCTGACGACGACGTCGAGGCGCGGCGCTACGAGCGGGCCGAGGCCGACCTCACCGCGGCCGGCTACCGCTGGGAGGAGATCTCCAACTGGGCCCGACTCGGTCATGAGTGCCGGCACAACCACCTCTACTGGGAGCAGGGTGACTATGTGGGCATCGGTTCGGCGGCCCACTCGCACCGCGCCGGCACGCGTTGGTGGAACGTGCGCACGCCGGACCGCTACATCGACGCCGTGACGGCCGGGCGTTCGCCCGAAAGCGGACGCGAGGAGCTCAGTGCCGAGCAGAGGGAGTTCGAGGCGCTGTCGCTCTCGCTACGCACGCCCCGCGGCGTGCCCTGGGAGAGCCTCGAGCGGACGGAGGACCTCGACGGCCTCGTCGAGCGGATCGACGGCAGGGCCGTGCTGACGCTGCGGGGCCGGCTGCTGGCCAACGAGGTCAGCGCCAGAATCCGCTCCGGTATCCTGCACCGATGACCGAGACCGCCGAGGCGCCCGAGGCTGCCACCGATGACTTGATGGAGAAGGTGGTGCGGCTCTGCCGGCACCGCGGCTTCATCTTCCCCTCGGCCGAGATCTACGGCGGGTTCCGGTCCACCTACGACTACGGCCCGCTCGGGGTCAACATGCTGCGCAACGTCAAGAACGCCTGGTGGCGCGCCATGGTCCAAGAGCGCGACGACGTGGTGGGCCTCGACGCCGCCATCCTCGGCCCTCCCGCCGTCTGGGCCGCCTCGGGCCATCTGGCCACCTTCACCGACCCCCTGGTCGACTGCAAGAACTGCCACGAGCGCTGGCGCGAGGACAAGATCGACGGCGTCTGCCCCAACTGCGGCTCGGGCGACCTGACCGAGGCCCGGGCCTTCAACCTCATGTTCAAGACCCACGCCGGCCCGGTGGAGGACGAGGGCCACGTGGCCTACCTGCGGCCCGAGACCGCCCAGGGCATGTTCACCAACTTCGCCAACGTGCTCGGGACGACGCGCAAGAAGCCCCCCTTCGGCATCGCCCAGGTCGGCAAGTCCTTCCGTAACGAGATCACCCCGCAGAACTTCGTCTTTCGCACCCGTGAGTTCGAGCAGATGGAGATGGAGTACTTCGTTCCGCCCGACGAGGCCCAGAAGTGGTTCGAGTACTGGCTCGAGGAGCGCATGAACTGGTACCTCGACCTCGGCATCCCGGCCGACAAGTTGCACCTGCGCCACCACGAGCAGAGCGAGCTCTCGCACTACTCGCGGGGCACGGCCGACGTGGAGTTCCTCTTCCCCTGGGGTTGGGACGAGCTGGAGGGCATCGCCAACCGGGGCGACTTCGACCTGTCGGCCCACGCCGCCGCCTCGGGCGTGAAGCTCGACTACTTCGACCCCCAGACCAACGCGCGGTACACCCCGTACGTGATCGAGCCGGCCGCCGGCGCCACCCGGACCATGATGGCGTTCCTGCTGGCCGCCTACGACGAGGATCAGGTCGGGGGAGAGGCCCGTACCGTGCTGCGTCTGCATTGGCGCCTCGCGCCCTACCAGGTGGCCGTGCTGCCCCTCTCCAAGAAAGACACCCTCGAGCCGCTGGCCCGCCAGGTGCTCAAGTCCCTGCAGCCCCATTTCATGTGCGACTACGACGTGACCCAAGGCATCGGCAAGCGCTACCGGCGCCAGGACGAGGTCGGGACGCCGTGGTGCGTGACCGTCGACTTCGACTCGCTCGAGGACGACGCCGTGACCGTGCGCGACCGGGACTCCACCGAGCAGGTCCGGGTCCCCATCTCCGAGCTGCTCGGGGAGCTGCGCCGGCGCACCGGCGAGGGGTAGCTGTTCCGCAGGTAGCCGCTCCCCAGGTAACCGTTCCCCAGGCAGCCGCTCCTCAGGCCACCTTGCGGTACTTGCGTACCGCGGCCGGCGCAAGCACCGCCAGCAGCCCGACGGTCCACAAGAGTGCCGACCACACGGCGCCCGAGTCGTGGAGGACGCCGCCGACCATCAGCGACCGCGATGCGTTCACCACCTGGGTCACCGGCTGGTGCTCGGCAAAGGCCTGCAGCCAGCCGGGCATGGTGGCCACCGGGACGAAGGCCGACGAGGCGAAGAGCAGCGGGAAGATCAGCGGGAAGACCATGACCTGCGCCGTCTCGGCATTCGGCGCCGAGAGGCCGATGTAGGCGAAGCCCCAACTCAACGCGTAGGCGAAGAACAGGATCACCAGCACCCCGCAGATGAACAGCAAGAAGTTGGTCCCGATGCGGAAGCCGACCGCGTAGCCCACGGCCGTGATCAGGGCCACGACGAAGACGTTGCGGACCAGGTCCGAGGTGGTCCGGCCGGCAAGCACGGCGGACCGGCTCATCGGGAGGGCACGGAAGCGCTCGATGATGCCCTTGTGCAGGTCCTCGGCCAGCCCTGCGGCCGAGCTCATGGCGCCGAAGATGACAGTCTGCACAAAGATCCCCGGCATCAGGAATTCGATGTAGTGGCCGCCCGGGACATGAATGGCCCCACCGAAGACATACGTGAAGAGCAGCGTGAACATGATCGGCTGCAACGTCGTGAAGAACAGCGCCTCCGGGGTGCGGAGGACAGCGAGGATGTTGCGCTTCGCCATGGTGATGATGTCCGACACGGCCCACGTCAGTCGGCTGCCCTGGCTGGGTTGGTCGACACGTAGCGGTGCGATGAGTGTGGTCGTCATGCGGCATCCTTCCCGTCGGTCACGTTGTTCTTGCGTCCCCGACCGAAACCTCTCTTCGGTGTGGCCGGGTCGGCTTCGCCCTCTTCGATGGTCGTCTTGTGACCGGTGAGGCTGAGGAACACGTCGTCGAGGCTCGGCTCGCGCAGCGCGAGGCCGGCGATCGTGATCTGCGCCGCGTCGAGCGAGCGCAGGACGTCGGCGCCGGCTTTGGGGCCGTCATTGACCGTCAGCTCGACGATGAGGTTCTCGACCAGAGGCGGCTTCTGCGAGAGCGGTGCGAGCAGTTCGACCGCCCGTGGCACTGCGTCGCGCTCGCCGAGCGTCACCGAGACGACCGAGGTCCCCAGGTCGGCTTTGAGCTGGGCCGGCGTGCCCTCGGCGATGACGCGTCCGTGGTCGATGACCACGATGTCGCGGGCAAGACGGTCGGCTTCCTCGAGGTACTGGGTGGTCAACAGCACCGTCGTCCCCTCGCGCACCAGGTCCTCGATGGCCGCCCACAAACCCTGACGGCTCTGCGGATCCAAGCCGGTGGTGGGCTCGTCGAGGAAGAGGATGGGTGGGTTGGCCACCAGTGCCGCGGCGAGGTCCAACCGCCTGCGCATGCCGCCCGAATAGGTTTTGAGCACTCGGTCTCCGGCATTGGCCAAGCCGAACTCCTCGAGCAACTCGTCGGCCCGGCGCGCCGCCACCTTGCGGCTCAGGTGAGAGAGGCGAGCCACCATGTGAATGTTCTCCCGACCCGTGAGGTTCTCGTCCACGGCGGCGTACTGACCGGCGAGGCCGATGATGCGGCGCACGGTCTCGGCTTGGGCCACTACATCGTGACCGAGCACCGAGGCGTGTCCGGAGTTGGGCCCGAGGATGGTGGAGAGGATGCGCACGACAGTGGTCTTGCCGGCGCCGTTGGGACCGAGCAGCCCGAGCACGGTGCCTGCCTCCACTTCGAGGGAGACCCCATCGAGCGCACGGACATTGCTGCGGGGGAAGACCTTCACCAGATCGTGCGCTTCCACCGCCAGCGCTGCGTCAAAAGAATTAGCCATTACCAAAGAAACTTAGTGATAAAGTTATTTACGTGTCAAGACAATGGTCTCGATCGGAGCTGGCCCAGCAGCTGCGGGCCGAGATCATGGGCTATCTCGGCGCCGCCACCGAGTTCGACGAGGGCCTGGCCAAGAAGCTGAAACTGAGCCGGACCGATACCCGTTGCCTCGAGCTGGTCGGCCGCCTGGGCCCGCTCACCGCGGGCCGCCTGGCCGAGGAGAGCGGCCTGACCACCGGGGCGGTGACCTTCATCCTGGACCGCCTCGAGGAGGCGGGCATGGTGACCCGGCGGCGCGACACCGAGGACCGGCGCCGCGTCTGGGTCGAGATCGTCCCGGCGGCCAGGCAGCGCCTGGACGGCCTGCAGCGGCCCGTCGCCGAGGAGATGCGCCAGGTGGCCCAGCGCTTCAAGGCCGACGAGCTCGCCATCGTGCGCGACTTCATGCGCCAGGCCAAAGAGGTCTTCCAGCACCAGGTCGCCGGTGCGGCAAAGGGCGATGTCGGGCCCTCGGACGCAGCGGAGTGACGCCGGAAGGAAACTAGGCTGAGTTGGCCCGTCCCAGGTTGGGAGGGGCAATCAGTTCGAGCAACTGCGCTTCGCGACGCGGTTCGCCCGTCCAGGGCAAGGAGGCCCGATGCCGTTCGTCTTCGATTTCGACCACACGCACGCCCGCCCGCCCATGGAGCTCAAGGACCTCCTCGGTGGCAAGGGCGCCAACTTGGCCGAGATGACGTCGGTACTCCAGCTCCCGGTGCCGCCCGGTTTCACCATCTCGACCGACGCCTGCCGCGCCTACATGGCCGGTGGCTGGCCCAAGGAGCTCGACGCCGAGGTGGCCGGCGCCCGGGCCCGGCTCGAGAAGGCGATGGGCAAGACCATCGGTGACGCCAGCGATCCGTTGCTGGTGTCGGTGCGCTCGGGCGCGAAATTCTCCATGCCCGGGATGATGGACACGGTCCTCAACCTGGGCCTCAACGACGAGTCCGTGGAGGGCCTGGCCAAGCAGACCGGCGACGAGCGCTTCGCCTTCGACTCGTACCGCCGCTTCATCGCCATGTACGCCCGCATCGTCCTGGAGCTCCCAGGCGAGGAGTTCGACTCGCTCTTCGACGCCGCCAAGGAGCTGGCCGGGACAACGTCTGACGCCAAGGTCCCGACCGAGCTCCTGCGCTATCTCGTCGACTCCTACCAGCAGATCGTCGAGCGCCACACCGGCAAGCCCTTCCCGCAGAAGCCGACCGAGCAACTGCGCGGCGCCATCGAGGCCGTGTTCCGCAGTTGGAACGGTCCCCGCGCCATCGCCTATCGCGACCGGGAGCGCATCGCACACGACCTCGGCACCGCCGTCAACGTCCAGGCCATGGTGTTCGGCAACCGTGATGACAACTCTGGCACCGGCGTCGGCTTCACCCGTGACCCCGCCACCGGCACCAAGGGTGCCTACGGAGACTTCTTGGTCAACGCCCAGGGCGAGGACGTCGTGGCCGGCATCCGCAACACCGAGCCCATCTCGGAGCTCAAGAAGCAGTTCCCCAAGGTGCACGCCGAGCTCCTCAAGATCTTCACCCGCCTCGAGGGCCACTACGCCGACATGTGCGACACCGAGTTCACCATCGAGCAGGGCAAGCTCTGGATGCTCCAGACCCGGGTGGGCAAGCGCACCGGGGCCGCCGCGCTGAAGATGGCGGTGGACATGGTGCGCCCGAGCGACCTCGGGATCTCCAAGGAAGAGGCCATCACGCGCATCACCGAGGACCACCTCGACTCCGTCCTGCACCCCCAGTTCGCCAGTTCCGGTTACACCACCTGGGCCAAGGGCCTGGGCGCCAGCCCCGGCGCCGCCGTGGGCAGGATCTACTTCACGGCGAACGACGCCGCAGCGGCAGCCGAGCGCGGCGAGGCGGTCGTCCTGGTGCGCAGCGAGACATCACCCGAGGACGTGCACGGCATGCTCGCCTCCGAGGGGATCCTCACGGCGCGAGGCGGACTGGTCAGTCACGCCGCCGTCGTGGCCCGCGGCTGGGGCAAGCCCGCCGTCGTGGGCGCCGAGGTCCTCCGGATCGGCGACCGTCAGGTGACGGCCAACGGGATCACGCTCAACGAGGGCGACTGGGTCTCCCTCGACGGCGGAGCCGGCGTCGTCGTGGCGGGTGAGGTGCCGCTCACCGCGGCCAAGCCACCGGCTGCGTTCGACACCGTTCTCTCCTGGGCCGATGCCATCCGCAAGGGCAAGCTGGCCGTACGGGCCAACGCCGACACCGGTGACGACGCCGCCAACGCGCGCAACCTGGGCGCGGAGGGGATCGGCCTCTGCCGTACCGAGCACATGTTCCTGGGGGAGGACCGCCTGCCCGTCGTGCGGCGCATGATCCTGGCCCAGACGCCGGACGAGGAGGCCGATGCCCTCGAGGAGCTACGCCTCGTCCAGCGCGAGGACTTCATCGCCATTTTGGCCGCCATGGACGGACTGCCGGTCACGGTGCGCTTGCTCGACCCGCCCTTGCACGAGTTCTTGCCTTCCACTGAGGAGTTGGCCCACAAAGAGGCCACCGTCGGACTGAACCCCGAGGAACGCCGGCTCTACGAGGCCGCGTTGTCCTGGAAAGAGGCCAATCCCATGCTGGGGACCCGAGGGGTGCGCCTCGGCGTGATCAAGCCCGGTCTCTACGCCATGCAGGTGCGGGCATTGATGGAGGCGGCCCGGCAGCGGGTGGCTGACGGCGGGCACCCCATCGTCGAGATCATGATCCCTCTGACCGTGGCGCGCGCCGAGCTGGCACTGGCGCGGGGCTGGGTCGAAGACGCCGTGGCCGACGTCAACAAGGAGCCGGCGCCGCATCCTTCGAGAGGGGCCAAGGCCGCAACGGCCAAGCGGGGCAAGCTCGAGGTGACCATCGGGACGATGATCGAGACGCCACGGGCCGCCCTACGCGCCGCGGAGATCGCCGAGGTGGCCGACTTCTTCTCCTTTGGCACCAACGACCTCACGCAGATGACCTTCGGCTTCTCGCGTGACGACGTCGAGGGCCGCATGATGGACGCCTACCTCGAGCTCGGCCTCCTGCCGCGCAACCCGTTCGACGTGGTCGACTTCGACGGCGTCGGCGAGCTCGTGCGCCTCGGGACCGAGCGGGGTCGCTCGACCAAGCCGGGCCTCAAGGTCGGGGTCTGCGGCGAGCACGGGGGAGACCCCCAGTCGATCGGCCTCTTCTACGACGCCGGGCTCGACTACGTGAGCTGCTCGCCCTTCCGGGTCCCCGTGGCCCGGTTGGCCGCCGCCCAGGCCGTCCTGGCCGAGAAGGGGTAGTCGACCCCCGATCCGGACCAACTACGAGGCGGCGTCCCCCGAACGCCCGGCAACGAGATAGCGCCGGAGCGCAATGAAGGTCCAGATGGCCTCGACCACGCCGAAGGGCCACGCCCCCGACAAGAAGCCATAGGAGCTGGACAGGGCACAGCCCAGGGCGAAGGCCAGGACGAACACCCTTCCCCTCGCCTCCAGGGCGTACATGCCCATCATGAAGGTCAGGGCGCAGACGCCGTAAATGGTGACAGCCATCGGCCGAAGCTAGGCCAGAACGGCCCCGAGCCCGGTCGGAGCCGGGGCAGCGCCGCGGTACCGTCATGCCTGTGGGGATACCGGACGAGGAAGTGGCCCAGGTCCGGGCGGCCACCGACATCGTGCAGTTGATCAGCGAGCACGCGGCGCTCAAGAAGGTCGGCCGCCGCTGGAGTGGTCTGTGCCCCTTCCACACCGAGAAGACGCCCTCCTTCAGCGTCAACGCCGAGGAAGGCTTCTACTACTGCTTCGGCTGCCAGGAGTCCGGCGACGCCATCACCTTCGTGCGGGCGATGGACCACCTCGACTTTGTCGACGCCGTCCGGTTCCTGGCCGACCGGGCCGGCATCACGCTGCACGAGGACCAGGAGATGGGGCGCGACCACAAGCGCCGTTCCCAGTTGCTCGACGCCATGGAGCGCGCCGTCGAGTGGTACCACCAGCGCCTCCTGCGCTCACCCGACGCAGGCCTTGCCCGCGATTATCTCCGCTCCCGCGGCTACGACGGTGACGTCGTGCGGCAGTTCCGATTGGGCTGGGCGCCCGACGACTGGGACGCCATGGCGACATCGCTCAAGCTTCCCGAGAACGTGCTCTCCGACTCCGGCCTCGGCTTCGTCAACCGGCGCGGCCGCGTGCAGGACTTCTTCCGGGCCCGCGTCCTGTTCCCGATCTGCGACCCTTCCGGACGCCCGGTCGCGATCGGCGGCCGCATTCTGCCCGCCCGGCCCGGCCACGCGCCATCCGACCGGCCGGAGCCGAAGTACAAGAACTCGCAGGAATCGCCGATCTACTCGAAGCGCCGCACCCTCTACGCGCTCAACTGGGCCAAGAAGGGCGTCATCGCGCAGGGAGAGGTCGTGGTCTGCGAGGGCTACACCGATGTCATCGGTTCCTTCCAGGCCGGCGTGCCGTGGGCGGTCGCCACCTGCGGCACCGCGCTGGCCGAGGAGCACTTCACCCTGCTGCGCAACTTCGCCAAGCGCATCGTGCTGGCCTACGACGCCGACGCGGCCGGGCAGAGCGCCACCTCACGCGTCTACGAGTGGGAGCGCAAGCACGAGGTCGACGTGGTGGTGGCCGATCTTCCCGGCGGGCAGCGACCCCGGGGAGCTGGCCCGCACCGACCCGACGGCGCTGGCCCGGGCGATCAAGGAGGCCCGGCCCTTCCTGCAGTTCCGGGTGGACCGCATGCTCAACGCCGGCGATCTGACGACGGCCGAGGGCAGAGCCCGGGCCGCCGAGGCGGCCCTGACGGCCGTGGCCGAGCACCCCGACGACCTGGTCCGCGACCAGTACGTCATGCAGCTCGCCGACCGCTGCCGCGTCGACTCGGCCAAGCTCCGCGAGCGCCTGGAGTACCTGCGGGCCCACCCTCCGGCCGAGAAGCCGACCCGCCGCAGCCGGGGGTCCCAGGACGAGCCCCCGCCTCGTGACTACCCCGAGGACGACGGCGACCTCATGGCGCCCGACGGCGGTGGCAGCCGCTCGACCCTGACGACGGCGCTCCGACCTGGGCCGGGACTCGAGGCGCTCAAGTTGGCCGTGCACCGACCCGAAGATGTAGTTGACCGTGTGCACGCTGTTCTGTTCACCGACCGTGTGCAACGCCAGGCATTTGTCGCGCTCTTGGAGAACGACAGCGTGCATGAAGCGGTGGAGTCCGCGTCACCGGAGGTGGCGAGCCTGTTGCGACGCGTCATAGTCGAAGAGCCGATGGTCGGGTGACCCTGACCTGGGCGATCCGGTCGACTCCGTCGTCGTCGGTGATGCTTCGCGACGCGGCGAAGCGCGCCCTGGGTGACATGGAGATCGAATCGCGGGTGAGCGACGACTCCTGGCAGGCTCGGGCGGCGGAGATCCGCCCAGGTGCGGCTCTGGCTGGACGAACTCGGAGAATCTGGTTCTGGGCGCGACGCGGCCGACCGATTGGTAGCGTGGTTGGTTCAGAGGGAGCCCGAGGAGTGACGACGTTGGCAGGGCGAGGGTGAGCGAAGAGTCTGCGGTCGCGATCGACGACGGCGACGTCGAGCGGTCGGACGCGTCCTCGGAGACGCTGGCGCCGATCGCGCATGTCGCGCTGCCACCGGGCGTGTCACAGGTCGACTTCGACAGCGGCTCTCGACGCGGACGCGCCAAAGGACAGCTCACGCAGGCAGAACTGATCGAGGCGCTGCACACGGTCGAGCTGACACCTGAGGTTCTCACGACACTCATCGATCGCGTCACCGCCGAAGGCGTCGCGCTCGTGGCGGACGAAGAGGAAGACCTCGTCGTCGAGGTGGCCCCGCCGAAGGAGCCGCGGGCCGTCCCGAAGTCCAACGGCGCACTGCGTGCGGATGCGCGCCGCGAGAGCAACGGGAAGCGGACCGCCTCGAGCGGCGATTCGGGCGGCAGTTCCGAGGACCCGGTCCACACCTATCTCAAGGAGATCGGCCGGGTTCCGCTGCTCAACGCCGAGCTCGAGGTCGAGATCGCCAAGACCATTGAGGAAGGCAACGCCGCCGCGGCCAGGCTGGCCCGCCACGAGCTTGCCCTGGCCGAGCGAGGGGCCAGCAGAGGACCTGCTCGACGCCGGGGGAGCTGTCCCGGAACAAGCGGCTCATGCGCAACGGGCTCAAGGCGAAGGACGAGCTCATTGAGGCCAACCTCCGCCTGGTGGTCTCCATCGCCAAGCGGTATCGCAACCGCGGTCTCGCCTTCCTCGATCTGATTCAGGAGGGCAACCTCGGGCTGATGCGGGCGGTCGACAAGTTCGACCACACGAAGGGCTTCAAGTTCTCGACCTACGCCACGTGGTGGATCCGCCAGGCCATCACGCGGGCGATCGCGGACCAGGCGCGCACCATCCGGATCCCGGTGCACATGGTCGAGACGATCAACAAGGTCGTGTGGGCGCAGCGCCAGCTGCTTGCAGGAGCTCGGTCGTGAGCCGACGATCGACGAGGTGGCGCACCGCGTCGAGCTCCCGATCGAGCGGGTGCGCGAGATCCTGCGCATCAACCAGGACACCGTGTCGCTCGAGCAGCCGGTCGGCGACGAGGACGACTTCAACCTGTCGGACCTCATTGAGGACAGGGGAGCGGTGGTCCCCGACGACGCGGCGACGCGATCCCTTCTGGACGCCGCGGTGCGCGAGGCGCTCGGACATCTGTCCGAGCGGGAGCAGGACGTGGTTCGCCTGCGCTTCGGTCTCGACGACGGCAAGATCCGCACGCTCGAAGAGGTCGGCCGGGAGTTCGGGGTGACCCGCGAGCGGGTCCGCCAGATCGAGTCCAAGACGCTGGCCAAGCTGCGCCGGCCCGATGCCGCCCACCTCCTGAGGGACTACCTCGAAGAGTCCTGATCACGCCTGAATTCGGGGCGCAGCCTCAACGATGGCGCGTGTGGCTCGCTGATATCGTTCGGGGTCTGTTTTCTCGACCCTTTCCGGGGTAGCTCAATGGCAGAGCAAGCGGCTGTTAACCGCTAGGTTGAGAGTTCGAGTCTCTCCCCCGGAGCACTCTTCTTCGTTCTCCCTGATCAGAGGGTCTAAATCGAAGACCTCTCCCTCGTTTCCTTCCGTTTCAAGGTCGTCGTGCGCGCTACGTGCGCGATCTCCTGGTGACGCGTTCGTGATCGAGACCACGTTCGATGGCTCTGCGAACTGATTGAGCGCTTGCGCGAGGAATGCGTCGCGTTCTTCCGATGCGTGCTCGTAGCGCACCACCATGGCGACCGACTTCCACCCGCCGCGGCTCATGATCTCCTTCGTGCTGGCGCCGGTGGAGGCGAACATGGTGGCGGCGAAGTGGCGGAGGTCGTGGAAAGCGCACCCACGTGAGGCCGGCCCGCCGGCGTGCGGTCTCCCAGATGACCCAGAAGTTGCTCGGACGCAGCCGCAGTCCGGTGGCGCCGAGGAAGAGGGGAGCGTCGCTCTCGGGGCCGACAAAGCGGCGCAGGTGGTCCTCGAGCGCCGGCATGACCGAGCTCGGCATGTAGACCTTGCGGGGGTCGCCGTTCTTCGTCGGACCGAGCTCGAGCCTGCCGTCGTAGAACTCGTGGAGGGATCGCTCGACCCGGACGGTGCCGGCTCGCAGGTCGATGTCCTCTCGGTTGAGCCCGAGCACCTCGCCTCGGCGCAGGGTGCCCCAAGCGGCCAGCGTCACTGCGGCCCGGTACTGCTCGGGCATGGACTGCGTGAGTGCCGCCACCTGGTCGACGTTGGGGATACGTCGTTCGGTCACCCGGTCGGTCCCGCCCCCTTGACCCGGCAGGGGTTCTTCACGATGAGATCGTCGAGGATGGCGGTGTTGAAGATCGCCTTCAGCAGCCGGTAGGCGGAGCGGGCCGACCCGGGTGTCCGGGCTGCGATATCGGCGTACCAGGATCGGACGTGGAGCGGCGTGACTTTGGCGAGCTCCCGATGGCCGAAGGCGGGCTTCAGCTTGTTCTTGATGAGCAGTTCGTACTGCTCCCGGGTGCGAGGCCGGATGTCGGTGCGCTGGGCCAGCCAGAGCTCGGCGTATCGAGCCGAACGAGATCCGCCCGAGCTCCGGGTCGACCCAGTCGCTGCGTCCGATGGCGGCAGAGACGGCGTCGAGGAAGGCATAGGCATCCGCCTTCTGTCTGAAGGTCTGAGCCGCTATGTGACGCCGGCCTTCGTGCCAATAGCTGGCCTGAAAGTAGCCGCTTGGGAGCGTCGCACGTTGCCGAAGTGCCGTCGGTTCGAACTCAAGACTCCGTGCCCTTGTGTCTGTCTGCCTTCATAATCCCTGTCTCAGCCTCCAGTCGCAGCGACGTCGTGCGAGCACGACCGGGGAAGGCGAACGCCGACGGAGCTCATGCGGCTGAGAGTCTCCAGGCCACCTGTATCAACGGGCACCAGACTACCGTCCGGTTAAACGGCGACAAAGGAGTGAGCGGATCGCCTCCACACGTTGCTCCTCCAGCCAGAAGTTCAGCTCGGCCGGATCAAAGCGAACGAAGCGTGCCCACCTTGAAGAACGGGATCCGACGTTCTGCGACCAGCCGCCGGACGTGGCGGGGGGTGATCCCAAGCGCAGTCGCTACGGCGAGAATGTCGAGCAGAGGAGACTGCAGGGTGGTCATCGAGGATGCGTCAATCTTGTTTGCCATGTCAATCCTTGCCTTGGGACGAAACGTTCTTCCCATCTATAGATGGGCAATTCGCAACACCAAACCGAACACGACCAGGCCAAGACACCCAGAATTCATCGATAGGAAGACGAGCACCGACTCACTTCTTGAGCATCAAAACGAAACGATCATGTACACAACGAAGTCAGACGAATAACAGGGAACAAGACGGAGGAACAGGCGAGGTCACGGAGCACCAGCGAACGGTCGAGGAAGAATAAGAGACCTCAGAACATCACCTACAGAGACGACCCCAAGTTCAATCGCCCCAGACGAGATCGCCCCAGACGAAATGCCCCCAGACGAAAAAGGTCAGGACTCTTCTGTACTGCTTCAAGCCGCCCTTCCCCTCGGACGGCGGCTTCGCCGCGCCTCGGCCGGGCGGTCGGGGCCTCCGGCCCCGTGCTTATGAACGGTCCTGAACAGTGAGTGCCATCTCGCGCCCAGAGGCGATCCAAATCGCACCCAGGCCGGCCGCTGGGCGGCCGATCAATCCCATTGTGGGAATGCCTCGGGGAGTCTTGACGCAGCCGTCAAGGGTCCGCTGCGCCAGCCTTCGGCTGCCCTTGACCGCCGCTTGTTGCCGGCTCAAGATCCCTATCCCCGAATCGAGGATCACCCATATAACCCCTCGCCCGCACCAAGGCTCAATCAGGCACCATGGGGATACCCAACAAGCGGATCGGGATAGTCGGAATCCGGCGATCCCGCTGGCAAGGTCTAGATGTGTTGAACCGTCGGCGATCCAGAAGCACCTCGTTGGGTGTCCACCGCCATCTGGTCACCGCGCAGTATGCACGAAGACCGGGGAGGATTGCGAGCCGTACGTCTGCAGAGATCAGACGTTCTCGTTTGGCGACTGTGGGACTCCTGATCAGGACGACAATGGAGAGCGCTTACCGACGGCAACGCCTCAGCGTGGGGCTAGGAGGAGGCCCATCTGCTCAGTCTTGCGCGTCGGTGCCACCCGGCTGAAGGGGCGGATGTCGCACGGATCCATCTGGCCCGCGCCAACCAATAACGATCGACTGCCTGGCGCGCTGATAGCGGAACGGCGATGATCACATCATCCAGAATGGTCACATGACGCGGAAACTTGCCGCGCAGGAGGTCGATCACCTCCATGATGGTCGGCCAGCTCGCTGGGTCATGAGGAGGAGGAGGAGGGCCCAAGAACATCCGCGCATCATCAATCAATACACATGAGTCCTCAGCTGAACTACGCGAGTCGATTGATGAGATCTCGGCCAACAGTGGACACTCGTGGCTCTGGCCCGCTGTCTCACCTGCGCTCCAATGACCATCCAGCCAATAGAGAGTAGGACCGGCCTGCTCGGCAATCGCAGCAAGAAAGTCCCGCGAGTCTCCTTGGATCAAATTGTAGATTTTCGCAGTCGGAAAATCGGCGACAAGCTCTCTCATACAGCTCCTGAGAAAGTTCAATACTCCAGACTTTCTCGAAGAGTGAAGTCAACGCATCGGCGCTGTCTCCCCAATACGTTCCTGTCTCCACCGCCGATCTGAGATTTCCTTCGTCACGAAGCATCTCGACGAGGTCGACCGGGATTCCGGGATAGACAAGGCCCATAGCAGTCAAGATAGCCCTCGTCGAGGGCGCCGAAGGTGAACGTGGCGGTGAGAACGCGACCCCGCAATATGGGGCCGTAACCCTCCCCTGACTGTGTCGGCCTCACCGCTATAGGTGAACGACCACCTGCCCCGGTACGCCGGACTTGGGTGCCACCCTCCGGCACGATTGGGGCAAGGGGGTCCGCCGATCAGTCACGCTCCGAGCCGTGGCTAGTTGATGAAGTTGAACATGTAGCCCTCTGGGTCTCGGACCTCGCAGTCTCGCCCCACGGCCGGTCCGCTGGTCGTCCAACCACCTCAGCACCGCCACTGACGGCGCGGGCGAACTGAGCGTCAACGTCGTCAACCGTCACAACAATCAGGTGTGTGACTCCACCCACATCCTTGGCGCTTTTGACGCTATGCGCACCCGGACTGGCCAGAAGGAGGGTCGTGTCATCGAGACGTACATGAGACCTGATAAGCGCTCCGTCCGGTCCCGTGTCCGAGTACTCCTCGATGAATCCGAGCGCCGAAACCAAGAAATCCCTGGATCTCGGTAGGTCCCGGTACACAAGCAAAATAGCGGTCATGGGGCGCCAACCATCTGCAAGAAGCTTAGGTCGGGTTGAGCTGTCAGCTTCTAAGTCGTGAATGCTGGCAACGGGCACCCGATGCCCCCGATCACCTGTATAACGCCGGATCAGCGGCGGTTCATCGCCTGTGACATCCTGGTCGCAGAATGGGCTCAATCATCTGGGACCGAGAGACCGCCGAGGTCTACGACGCGACTTACGCCTACGAGTCTGTGTCATCGGTTGTCGGTCCAATGGTGGACCTTCTGGTGGAATTCGCGGACGGCGGCCGCGCACTTGAGTTCGCTGTTGGTACGGGGCGCATCGCCCTCCCCTTGAGTGCACGCGGTGTACCGGTCTGCGGCGTCGAGCTCTCTCCACACATGGTCGAGCAGCTTCAGAGAAAGCAAGGCGCTGAGGCGATCGCGGTGGTGATCGGCGATATGGCAAAAGAACGCCTACCGGGCAGTTTCGATTTGGTCTACGTGGTGGCCAACTCGATCATGAACCTCACGACGCAAGACGAACAATTGGGGGTGTTTGCGAACGCAGCGGCCCATCTTGCTCCGGGTGGCCACTTCGTGGTCGAACTAATCGTCCCCCAACTCCGCCGAGTGCCGACCTCCGAGACCGGCTGGATCTTCAGGATGGAGCCGGACCACGTGGGCATCGAGACCTTCGACGATGTCGCGAACCAGGTGGCCTGGTCCCATCACTGGAAGGTGCTCGACGGCCGCTTCGTCCATCATTCTGCGCCGTACCGATACATCTGGCCCTCGGAGCTGATCCTCATGGCGAAGCTGGCAGGCATGGATCTTGAGGACCGGTGGGGAGGCTGGGACCGATCTCCGTTCACCTCGGACAGCGAGAAGCAGATCGCTCTCTTCGCAAAGCCGTAAGAAGCTTCCAAGGATTTCTGGGGCCCTTGGGGTTCATCCCTGAGGTGAGGCGAAAAGTGCCCCTGTTCGCCTGTGCGCAGCCGTC
This sequence comes from uncultured Acidimicrobiaceae bacterium, assembly GCA_963794875.1. Lineage (GTDB taxonomy): Bacteria > Actinomycetota > Acidimicrobiia > Acidimicrobiales > RAAP-2 > Bog-473. The sequence goes on along the minus strand of CAWCFG010000013.1, from coordinate 145,947 downwards.
CGACAGTTTCGGGGTGGACCTAGGACCAAGAGAAGACCCGCCAATGACGGCGGCCTATCCCCGTGTGGCAGGCTGCGTGGCCGTGAAGGTTCTAGTTCTGGGCGGAAGAAAGTTCCTCGGCCGAGCAATCGTGGAGGCCGCCCTTGGGCACGGCCACAACGTCACCCTCTTCAATCGAGGAAAGACGAATCCAACGCTGTTTCCAGGCCTGAAGACCATTGTCGGCGACCGCAGGGTCGACGCCCGCAAGCTGGAAGGCTTCGCTGCCGACGTAGTTATTGACGTTGCGGGGATGGCCCCTGACGATGTCACGCCCACCGTGGGCGTCTTACACGACTCTGTGGGCCGCTACGTCTTCATCTCGACAGTGTCCGTGTACGCGGATCACTCGGTGCCGCAGGTGGAGGGCCAGGCCGTGATCCCACTAGCTGAGGGCCTCAGCCCTGGAGATGCCTACGGGGCGGGGAAAGCAGCCGCCGAAGCTGTCGTCATCGGTGCCTTCGGCGACCGAGGGTTGGTCATCAGACCAGGACTCATCGTCGGACCTCATGATCCAACCGACCGCTTCGCCTACTGGCCGAGGCGGATTGCCAGAGGTGGAAGGGTCCTCGCTCCGGGTGGCCCCGAGCACCCTGCGCAGTTCATCGACGTCCGAGACTTGGCTTCCTGGGTTGTCACCGCTGCTGAGCAAAGCCTCCACGGCATCGTCAATGCCACGGGCGACCCCACGACCCTCGGCCATCTCCTGCGCTCCTGCCAGGACACAATCACCGGCAGCCAAGCGATCCTTGCCTGGGTGGGCGACGACGATCTGCTGGCAGCCGGTATGAGCCCGTGGATGGGCGTGCCGCTGTGGATTGCCGTGCCGGGCTGGGGGGCTCATGCCCTAGTGGACAACAACAAGGCTCGGGACGCAGGGCTGTCGTTCAGGCCCTTGGATCAGACGATCCGAGACACCCTCGCCTGGGACCTCGCCCGTGGTGGGCCGCCCTCCGAGGCGGAGGGGCTTACGCGCGAGCGCGAAGACCAACTTCTTTCGGCGCTTGTCCGCTGAGAGAGACTGCCAACGAGTCTCGCACCCGTACTGAGTGCCGATAGCGCACGGTCGAAGGTGTCCCGAGTCTCCACCATGAACTGCGAGCTAAATGCCCCCTATCACCGGGCCTGGGCGTCCTCTGCAGCACGAAAGGGCACCCAAGGCAAAGGTCGGTGATACCGAGGTCGCCGGCCTGGCACTAGCTTCATATCCATGGATCTCCCTGACCGATTCGTCGAGTTGATGCGAGGCCCGAACCCTTGCTTCATCACAACCTTGATGCCTGACGGCTCGCCCCAGACGACCCAGACCTGGGTCGACACGGATGATGCCCACGTCATCATCAACACGGTGCAGACGCACCAGAAGATGCGCAACGTCGAGCGCGACTCTCGGGTATCCGTTGCCGTTTGCGACGCCGTGGACCCCTCTCGGTATTACGCCATCCGGGGACGTGTCACGAACATCACGACCGAGGGCGGGGCAGAGCACATCGAGGTCCTCGCCCAGCGGTACACCGGTGGCCCCTACCAGTGGTATGGCGGACGGGACCAGGTGCGAGTGATCCTGACTATCACGGCCGACAGAATCCACTCGATGGACCGCTGATTTGGACGGTCGACCCAGGGCGGTTCGCCTGCCCCCGAATGCCGGGCGGGTGAGACACCCTGCGGCATAGGGGCTATTCATGATCAGCAAATGCGGCGCTCAACATCTCGCGGAAGAAGTTCTTCAGGCGAGACCCAACCGGCTGCCGTTCGTGTGCGTACATCGACCACTTGCGTTGGACAAGTTGATCCGGGTCTGGCTCCCAAATAGGTACAGCTTCCATGGTCCATTGTGATCCGTCGAACCACCGCTGCATTTTGCAGTTGTCGGGGTCGGGATACCAACCTGGACGCTCAGGCACTGCGCTTTCGGGCACAGAGAATGACCGTATCACTGAGCAATCACCGGACCAGAGGTCAAGGTCCTGCCCCAGAACGCCGGAAATGAGCACGGCTTCTCGCTGTCCATAGAGCGCGTCTCGACCGAGAGGTTGTCGGTGGCCCCTGGCACTTGGATGTGGGATTCTCGATGGCGACGAACCAAACGGGTCGCAGGGCTCGCTTGCGCGAGGAGAGGAGGCACCATGATCGGTGTCAGCGTTGAATTCGACTACGACGGCGACTTCGATCGCTCCCGAGTGGTTGAGGTAGCCAAGAATGCGCGGAAGATGTTCGAGGGCCTGCCGGGTCTTCGCTTCAAGGTCTTCACCGTGGACGAGAAGCAGCAGCGGGCGGTGAACTTCTACGTGTGGGACTCGCAGGAGGCTGCGGAGGCCTTCTTCACCGACGAACTCCGAGAGAGGGTGACTGGGTTGTACGGGACATCACCCGCGGTGAGCTACCTAGAGATTGCCGAACTCGTAGACAACTCGTAGACCGAGAAGCGCAGATCGAGTGTGGTCAGAAGGTGCCCCACTTCACCGGGATTGGGTGCGACCATGCGAATCCTCTTTGAGTCAAGACCCCAATTTGATGCCCCTCCAGGCGCGTTGGATCACCCCGTCGCCGGGCGCCACAGATGCGTAGGATTTGGGTGGTCCGGGAGTGACTTCGCCGAAGAGCCGGCCTTCAGGATGCAGAGCCGACCACGCAGGCAATGAGTCGTTTCCTATTGTCCTCCCGGACCCCTTTGGGCGTCGAGGACGAGCTGGCGGAAGATGGCGTTGGAGGTTTGGCGCTTGAGAGACCGTAGAGCCTCCCGCTTGGTCTTGCCCTCAGCCACCTTGCGCTCGAAGTAGATCCGACCGTCGGTGCCCGGATTGCGGATCTGGGTGAGCGCGGCGATGTGGATGGCGTTGTTGAGTTTGCGATTGCCTCGACGCGAGAGGCGGTGAGCGATGCGACCTCCCGAGGAGTGCTCGATCGGAGCCACGCCCGCATAGGCGGCGAAGTGGTCCCTGTTGGCGAAGCGCCCAACGTCACCGGTGTGGCCAATGACCATGCAGGCAACGACAGGGCCGACGCCATAGACCTCGGTCAGTGAGGTCTTCGAGGCTCGGACCGCTGTGCGGATCCGGCGGTGCGACTCCTTGATCAAGGCGTCGAGGCGCCGCACATCGTCGACGAGCTCGTGGGCGAGCTGGTGGCGCATGTGCTCGATCGGGGTCACCGGCTCATAGCTCTCGAGGAGCTGATCGGCGTCAGTTGCGTAGAGTTCCTTGGCAATTCCGCCTGGTGCGAGGTCGGCTAGGGCGTTGTGGAGCCGGCAGATCAACCGGGCCCGCATCCGGCCCAGATCATGGTTCCGCTTGGCCAACAGTCGCATGATCTCGGTGTGGTCGGCGGCCTCCACCTGGCGCAGAGAGCCAGAGCGCAGGGCGGCCACTGCGACTGAGAGCGCGTCGTTGGGGTCGTTCTTGTCCGAACGGCCCGTTCCGAGCACGCGGACCCTCGACGCCAATGTCGGCGGGACATCGACGACGTGTTCGCCGGCATCGACGAGCTGCTGGGCCAACAAGTACCCCAAACCGCCGGCCGACTCGATGGCCCATGTCCGCTTCTCGAACGGCTCGGCCCAGGCAAGGAGCTTGGTCGTCTGCTGGCGGGTCGCCCGCACGGTGACCTTGGCCACCTCACGTTCATCGCCACAGATCGCCACCGCGGTGTGGCTCTGCTTGTGGGGATCCACCCCAATGATCACAGTCATGAGTACCTCCTGGTCGGTGATGGCAACCGCGAGGGCACTCCTGATTCGGATCTAGTGCACACTCCTCTTTTGAGCCACATCGCGGCGAGATCCTGACGGGTGGCACTTCGCAAGGAAGCCAACCGGACTGACCGGCGGCAGGCACAACGAGAGCCACCCCATCAGGACCTCTCAACGCTACGGATCAACCGCAGGGTCTGCTCAGAGTCTCAATCAGGCACTACGGTGGCGGGCTTCCAGATGACTGGACAACGCGGCATCCGGTAATCCCGATCGGTTGCTGGCAGCGAACAATAATTTAAGCGGACCGGCGTTGGCAGGATGACTTTCAGGCGAGCGGCGAACCCCAATCTCTTCAATGTTTTAACCGGGATGGATCTTTCTCGGCTACGGGATCGAGACGCGAGCACGAATAGCGTCGTCCTTGCCTTTCACTTGAAACTGCCGTTCAGTCGTCTGCGGGGGGGCCGTTAGGCGGCCGTACACCTCGTTTGACATTACGATTTGTCCTGGTCCAGCGCAGCCCTGGAGCCGCGCGGCAACATTCACAACGTCACCCAATGCGGTGAAGTCCTTCATCTCCTCAGCTCCAACGTTGCCGACCCACGCCGTACCACAGTTCAAGCCGATCCCAATTGGAAGCTCGCTGAACGATTCCTTCGCGCTATAGATCATCTCGAAAGCGGCAGTCAGCATTTGGTCGCACATCTTCGCCCCGAGGCTCGGGATGTCCGAGATGAAAATGGCCATGACCTCATCGCCCACGAACTTGTCGATGATCGCGTCATGGGCCATGAGCGACGTCGTAGCGCCCCGGTAGAAGCGATTCAGAGTTGCCGCCACGTCGGTCGGCCGCTCGTGTGTGGCCCACGCAGTGAACCCACGAGCATCGGCAAACAGGACGCCCACATCAGTCTCGTAGCCGCCCTGGGGCGCGGATTCGAAGCAACTGCGGCAGAAGTTGGAGTTCACTCGGGATGGTCGGATGGCAAGGACGTGCCCAAGGCCACCGAACGGTACATAGCAAAGCTTGCATCGAGGGCTTGCCGGTAGGTGCCGGTTCAGACGGTGAAAGCGTGTCAGGGAGCCTCGTGCGCAGTAGTTATCGAGGAACAGGCGGTCGTTCGCGCGGAGGTGACGAGCGTCGAGGCGAGGACCAATGACGTTGTATCCAATCGAGAACATCGCAGCAGCCAGGAGGACAACGACTACGACAGCCACTGCTATCACCACGCATAGGACAATAGACCCTGGGCTGGGCGATCCCCATCCCGCACCCAACCGTTAGTGAGCGTCCGATTACCGAGCCGGCCCATGGTATCCCGTACACACAAGGCCACGGGATTCGATGCTGGCTCGGGTTCGCCGCGCCACGTTTTTTGTACTAGCCATGGGCTATCCCGGTGCGACCATGCCTTGGCAACCCCACAAAGAAGGGAACGAAGGCCATGAATCCGAACCAAGCACTTTGGGAGAAGGGCGATTTCACTCGAATCGCGGCCAGCATGCGCGACAGCGGTCAGGCACTCGTTGCGGAGCTGTCGATCACCAAGGGCATGGACGTTCTCGACCTCGGGTGTGGTGACGGAACGACTGCCTTACCGGCGGCCGCGCTCGGGGCGAACGTGCTGGGGGTCGATATCGCCAGCAACCTCGTGGAGGCCGGCAACGCCCGAGCTCAGAGCCTCGGCCTCACGAACTGTCGGTTCGAGGAGGGCGACGCCACCGACCTGAGCGGTCTCGAAGACGGGAGTTTCGACCTCGTCGTCAGCATCTTCGGAGCGATGTTCGCGCCGAAGCCACACGACGTGGCCAAGGAGGTCGTCCGGGTCACGCGGCCCGGCGGTCGGATCGTCATGGGCAATTGGATCCCCAACGACCCGACGCTCGTCGCACAGATCCTGAAGATCAGCTCGGCCTACTCACCGCCTCCTCCAGAAGGATTCATCAGTCCCATGACGTGGGGAATCGAGGAGCAGGTGATTGAGCGCTTCGTCGGTGCGGGCGTCTCCGAAGGGCAGATCTCGTTTGAGCGGGACATGTACACCTTCAACTATCCGGCCCCGCCGTCGGAACTCCTCGCCGAATTCCGTACCTACTACGGGCCAACGATGAACGCGTTCGAAGCCGCGGCCGGGCGCGGCGAGGAGGACGAGCTGCAGGCCGAGCTGGAAGCCCTCTTCAACGCCCAGAATGCGAGCCAGAGCGAGCAGGTCACCTCCATTCCGACAACGTTTCTCACGCGTGACGGTTGCGGCCTGAGCGATATAGCAACCCGACTCCGACTGACCGGTCGGATCCTCGAAGGGCGGGTCGCAGACTGACCGTAGCGGGGTGACTCCGTACGCTGCCGGGATGGTGGGCAGTGGCACTCTCGCTGGCACCTGAGTGGTCCGCTCATCCATGATCATGCGATGGATCCGACCGCCGATGCTGCCGCGACAAGGTCGCGCGCGTTCTCAGGGGGCTTCTCGCCCTCCTGGTACCTGGCGCTGACCTGAATGCGCTGCTTAAGTTGCTCCAAGGTCCTGTTCGATCGGCACGCAATAGCAGTGCCTCTGCCAGCTTCATCTTCCTTCTCCTTCGTTGAACGTTCTTGTTTTGATCGGGACTCTTAAGTCCCCTTGAGATTCACAACCTGATGCAGCTCGTGGACGACCTCGACTAGATCGGCCTGGTCGGCCATGACCTGGGCGATCGGCTTGTAAGCATCCGGGTGCTCGTCCACCAACTGGTCGGCCATCGTGTCGTCCCATGTCCTCCCCGCCATTGCGGTTCGGAGTGACTCGGTGGTCAACTGTCGGAACGCCGCTTTGCGACCGAGTCGCCTGCCGGCGCCGTGCGAGCTCGACTCGTACGAGGCCTCGTTGCCCTTTCCCCGGACGATGAACGACGATGCGCCCATCGAACCCGGAATGACGCCCATGTCCGAACGCCCCGCCCGGATCGCACCCTTGCGAGTGATCCACACTTCTTCGCCGCGGTGGGGCTCCTTCACGGCGTAGTTGTGGTGGCAGTTGATCCGTTCGGTCTCGACGGCATGCGGCAGTGCGACCCGCAGAGCTGCCAGGGCGGCGTCCATCATCTGCTCACGGTTGCCCCAGGCGTAGCGCTGGGCCCACAGCATGTCCGCCACGTAGGCGTCGAACTCCGGGCGACCCTCCGCCAGCCAGGCCAGGTCCCGGTCCTCGAGGATCTGACCCTCCTCCTGGGCGAGTAGGCGAGCCGTCTTGATGTGGGCCGTGGCCAGCTGGTTGCCGATGCCCCGGCTACCCGAGTGGAGCACGATCCAGACGCGGTCGCGCTCGTCCAGGCAGACCTCGACGAAGTGATTACCGCTGCCGAGGCTGCCGAACTGTACGGCGATGGTCGTCTTCTGACGCTCCGAAAGCTCCGATGCCGATCCCGGGGGCAGTCCCAAGACCTCGAGCGCCGGCGGCACACTGCCCTCGGAGCGCTCGTGCCTCTTTCCGACGCCGGCTGGGATCCGGTCTCGCAGCAAGCCGTGGAGCGCGGACAGGTCGTCTGGCAGCTGGGCTGCGGTGAGGTTGGTCTCTGCCGCCACCATGCCGCAGCCGATGTCGACACCGACCGCCGAGGGCAGAAGCGCATTCTTGGTGGCCACCACGCTACCGACCGTTGCCCCCAGACCGAAGTGCGCGTCCGCCATCAGGCAGACGGGCCCGGCGAGTATCGGCAGCCGCGAGGTCCGGAGTGCCTGCTCGAGGGCGTTGTCGTCGAGCTCGCTGGCCCATGAGGTGAGGTTCGCGTTGATCTGCTTCGGCATCGGTTTCACTTCTCGTCCGGATGTTTGGGCACAGTGACAACCAAATAGTGCGCCAGATTGGATTGTTTCACCGACCTGTATGTTCGGGCGGCGTCGTACTCTGACGCTTGCTGTGAGCGCCAGCTCCTCGAGCTGGCGTGTCTTCCGGTTCACCACTCGAATGTGTTCCAGCCTTCGGGCTGGTCTGCAGAGCCGGTGGAGAGTGTCGAACTCTCGCGGTCCCGCGTACGAAGCGGGCGCTCAGCCACCCGAGCATCACCGGCGAAGTACCCCCGACACGATTCGAACGTGCACACGCTGGGTTTGGGCCAGCTGCCTCTTCCGTTTGGGCTACAGGGGCCAGATGGTTGGGGCCCCGGGTGCTGACCCCGACGCGGATGGTTGATAAGACCTTCCCGGGCAACCGGCCCGGCCCCAGTCGCAGCGCTCCGTACTGACCGGAGATCTTCGGGCTTATGAGACCCGTGAGGTCACCATCCCTCCCCGCTGCGGTGTTGCGGATCCGAAGATCCAGGGTGAATGAGGAGAATCGAACTCCCTGCTGGGTGGGCCACGACCACCCGCCTCTCCATCCGGCTCCATCCACCAAGTCGTGGGCAGCTTGTGCCCCAAGTGCATCCGGGAGGTGCTGACCCTCCGACTTCCACGGTGTGAACGTGGCGCTCTGCCGTTGAGCTACGGATGCAGGATGAGCGTGCTGGCGGCCGGACTCGAACCGGCTCAGGCGGGATTAAAGGTCCCGGGCCCGTCCGGTCGGGCGCCACCAGCGATTGGTCGACCGCCTCGTGTCGAACGAGGCCTTCCGCTGTATCAGAGCGGCGTCGTCACCGGCTGACTCCGGGCCGTGGGTGCATCGGTGGACACCGGGCATTTCGAAAGCCCGACCTCCGGCGTGTCGTGCCGGCGCTCTACCCCTGAGCTAGGTGTCCGTGGTGGTCATGGGTGGTTTCGATCCACCGCCTCGCATGTTTCAGACGCGCGCTCTTCCAACTGAGCTACACGACCATGGGGCCGGCCCCGGGACTCGAATCCGGATCAACTGGGTTACAAAGCCAGTGCCCACCCGTTGGGCCCGGCCGGCATTACTTCTGGAGAAACTCACGCTGCGTCGTCTGGGAGGGATCCCTCATCGACCCGCACGAGGCACAGCGTGGGTGCTCCGGAGTCCTGCGTCGTCAGTGCCGGGGGAGGGTTCGTCGTGTCGTCGCTGGGGACAACTACCTCGTCCTCCGGAGCGATGAGTGTGAGCCGATTGCGTTCCATATGAGTACTCCTTTCAGTTAGTTCGGGAGGAAGGTGTCGAACCCTCATCTCAAGGACCAAACCTTGGGTCTTGCCGTTGGACGACTCCCGAAGGTGGATCGAAGGGTCAATGAGTACCGCTCCCATTACTCGTGGGTGAAAGCCACGCGTGTATCTGTCAACACCTTGACCCCGACGAGCAGTAGGCGGGTCCTGACCCCGCGGCCTCCTCGTTGGCAACGAGGCGCTCTGCCGCTGAGCTACTACTGCGATGGAGGCACCGGCTGGAGTCTCACCAGCGTGTCCCGGGTTGCAATCGGGTACCTGAATCCTCGGCCACGGTTCCCGGGCCGCGGAGGAGGGCATCGAACCCCCGACGACGGTGGTTAACGGCCACCCGCTCTTCCGCCGAGCTACTCCGCAAATGTGCGCACTGGATCACGTCATGCCCCGGGGGGAGTGCATGCCGGCTTTCCTTTTTTGTTGTCCACCGCAGGCCTTGCGCCCACAGGACGGACCGGGGTGCGCGTCTCCGGCCGATGGTGACCCGTGCAGGACTCGAACCTGCGTCCGCTGCGTGAGGGACAGCCGTCCTACCGCTGGACGAACGGGCCGTGAACTTGAGCGGAAGGTAGAGGTGTCGAACCCCCACGGCAGAGCCGTGTACCTGTTTTCGAAACAGGGTGCCCCAGCCAACGAGGCATACCTTCCAGGGCGGAGGGGCAGCGGATCGAACGCTGGCGAGGTTGCCCTCGGCCATCGCTTAGCAAGCGAGCACCTTTCCTCTCGGTCAACCCTCCAATGCAAGTCGGCACGAAGTCTTCGTCCGACAGCGCCCCCGGCTCGATTCGAACGAGCATCCTCAGGTGTAGGAGACCGTTGCGCGTCCAGTCGCGCCACGGGGGCAGTAGGACCCGAATCGGTCCAGAGCCACCACCCGGAGCCGACCCGGGGACCTCAGCCGTACCAAGGCTGCGCTCTTCCACTGAGCTATGGCGGCGTGGCCTCGTCGACTGGACTCGAACCAGTGGCCTCTGCCTTCGGGGGGCAGCGCTCTTGTCCATCTGAGCTACGACGAGTTTGGCACCCCGGCCAGGATTCGAACCCGGAACTGGAGATCCGTAATCTCCTGTGATCATCCGTTTCACCACCAGGGCTTGGCGCCACAGACGGGTTTCGATCCCGTTGCCTCCGCCGTGACAAGACGGCGCTCTCCCGATTGAGCTACTGCGGCACGATGAGGCGTTGACCGGGCCTCTGCGGTGCTCGGGAAGATGGATTCGAACCACCGTCTCTCGGTCCAGAGCCGAGCGTCCGTACCGCTGGACCACTCCCGAATGCTGCAGTGCGAGCGCACCGCTGGTCTGGTTGAACGGACTCGAACCGCCGACCCCCCGGTCCCGAACCGGGTGCTCTATCCAAACTGAGCTACAACCAGGTGATTCGGCCAAAGCAGTCCGGCCGGGTGCGCCCCGAGGGGCTCGAACCCCCGACGACATGGATTAAGAGTCCATCGCTCTACCGACCGAGCTAGAGGCGCCTGGTACGGGCGGAGAGAGTCGAACTCTCAAGGGCGTGAGCCCACCGGGGTCTGAGCCCAGCGCGTCTTCCATTTCCGCCACGCCCGCATGGTGGACCCAGCCGGGCTCGAACCGGCACGCGTTCCGTTGCAAACGAGGTGCACTGCCACTCGTGCTCTGAGCCCAGGGTCCCGGTGGGTCGAATCGAACGACCGCAGGCAAACGCCACGCGGTTTACAGCCGCGCTCCTCTAACCAACAGAGGTCACCGGGGCGGGATCGGTCGGTGTGGCGACGTGGAATAGACGTGGCCTCGATCCCCAATCTGGCGTACTATTTAGTTGTCAATGTGCGTGGTTCATTTGCCGATCTAGGCAAAAAGGGCAAAGCTTCGCCCAGCAGGGGTGGCAGGAGTCGAACCCACGTCCGCCGGGTTGGAGCCGGCTGTCCGTTCCGCTGGACTACACCCCTTCGAGTGTTTGCTATTTAGTTGTCCGTCTGGCCCAGGAATACAAAAGAGCCGCCCCCTTTCGGAAGCGGCTCCTCAACGAACTGGACGTATGTAAGTCCTAGTTATGCCGTTGAGGGCACCTCCTGGGCGTCGGTCGCGACCCAATTGAAGGATTGGGCCTTCAAGGTCTGGACCATGGCGCGCCCGTGTGACCTCAAAAGGCTCTCAGAGCCTGCTGGGTACCGGTGCGTCCAGCATATGCCCGCATAGACGTGCTTCATGGGGAGGATGATATACCGATCAGCCTGCTTGTGGGAACACTTGCTTAATTCCGTACAATTCTCTCGCCCACCATTTAGATATCCGCGTCAGGATGCTCTGCCATATGCCGAAGAGCGACAAAACTGCATCGCGAGTTCCTTAACGTGACCCGGTTCCGATGAAGACGCGAGCTCACCACGCTGTCTTCCCCTTCGGTCAATCTCGCCCTGATCGCCTCCGCGCAAGAAGCCTGATGGTGTCGTGGACATTCCCCCGTTACCGCATGGAACGATCCTGCTTGTCGAAGTGGGGTCAACTGCCCACGGCACTGGGTTACCCGGAGGCGAGGACCAGGACGAGACGGCAATCGTGGTTGAGAGCCCAGGCCAGGTTCTGGGGCTTGCTCCAAGAGGTCCGGCAACGATCATGGAGCGAACAAAGCCAGAAGGCGTGAAGTCGGGTCCGGGGGACACTGACAGGACCCTTCACCCGTTGCGTCGCTTTCTTTACTTGGCCCCTACCGGTGACCCATCGGTACTCATGTCGTTGTGGGCGCCTGTACTCGAGGCGACGGCTGAAGGACTCGAAATGCGGGGGCTGGGCGATCTCTTCGTCGGGCGCCACGTCATTCCCCGTTATCGCGGGTACATGCAGTCGCAAGCGGTCCGCCTGTTGGGCATAGGACGGGCCCGGCACGGCAGGAGGGGAGGAGGACCGAGGGTGCATCTAAATGAGGCCGTCGGCTACGACACCAAGTACGCCATGCACTGTGCCCGACTGGGTTTCCAAGGGTTGGAGCTCCTTCGTACGGGCCGTCTGATTTTCCCTATTCAGGGTGAGCCGGCCGAATGGCTCCTGGCAGTGCGCCGCGGCGAAGTGGCATTCGCGGAGTGGTGGAGTCGGTCGCTGGAACTCGACGCCGAGCTGGAGGCCTTGGCCGAAGATGATTCGATTCCGCTCGAGCCAGATCGAGAGGCAATCGAGGAGTGGTCGGTTGCGACCCATCTTGAGTTCTGGCGGCGTGATGAAAAGGATTGACGGCTTCAGCGCCTTGAGCGCAGTTGGGCAAATACCAAATACCGCTGGACCTCTGTCGTGTGGCATCCAGTCATCGTCCGGCGACTCCCCGCAAAATCAGAGCGTCGGCTGGCCAAGCTCGAAAAGATCAACCGGAAGCCGCTCGAACTCCGACAACCAAGCGAGGAGGTCGAGCAGTTCGACAGCCGAAGTAATGAGTTGGAAAGGGTGACTGTTGAGGACCTCGGTGAACTCGCCTCACCCTTTATCACTTCGAGAAAGCGCTGTGATTCCATTGGCAGCAGCATTGTCACTGGCGTTGCTATGGTGCGGCTGTGGCGAATGGTCCCCCAAGAGATCAGAACTCCATTCACTGAAAAAACGTGGAGGAACATCCCATTGGCGGGCTGGCTCTTGGAGCGCTTGGTCTTATATTGCCGTGGGTATCCGCCGGTTTCATTAGCGCAAATGGCCTCGATACGGGTGATGGAAAACTTTATGGCGTCTTATTGCTGGTGACGGTCTCCTTCGTGTTTCTGTGGCGACGCCGTGGTTCTCGAGTGTTTGGATTTATCTCTCTGTCTCGTAGATGACCCAGAAGTTGCTCGGACGTAGACGCAGTCCCGTTGCGCCCAGGAAGAGTGAGCATCACTCTCGGGGCCGATGAAGAGGCGCAGGTGATGCTCGAGCGCCCGCACGCATGACTGAGCTCGGCATGTAGACCTTGCGGGGGTCTTCGTTCTTCGTCGGACCGAGCCCGAGCCTGCCGTTGTAGTACTCGTGGAGGAACCTTTCGACCCGGACAATGCCGGCCCGCAGTTCGATGTTCGATGTCTTCTCGGTTGAGCCCGAGCACCTCGCCCCGGCGCGGGTCCGAGACTCGCTTATCTTTTCCCTCCTCCCAAAATGCACGGTGTTGTGCGTTCGTTGTGTTTACCCGTGCCTAGGGTTCTCAGCCAGTGGAATCGTTCCTAAAGCCTCCGCAAATCCTGGCGTCGATGCGTCGCCAGTTGCTGGCACTAAAGGAGGCATGGCACAAGACCGGGGACTGCCTTGCGCCCGCTTGCCAGGAGAGGGCAATGCACTTCCCGCCCTCGCGCTATTGCAAGTTCCATACGGGCTAGTGTCGTGAGTCGGAGATCCGCGCGCAATACGTAGCCAGCGTGTCGAGGATCTCGTCGGCGCTCTTGTGCCAGACAAACGGCTTGGGTTCTTCGTTCCACGTCTCGATCCAGTATTTGATCGATGCCTCGAGTTCCTTCGTGCTGCGATGGGTGCCGCGTCGCAACCACTTGTTGGTCAGCTCGGCGAACCACCGCTCGACCAGGTTCATCCATGAGCTGGAGGTCGGCGTGAAGTGAAGGGTGAAGCGCGGGTGACGCAGCAGCCAGCGCTTGATCTCGGGTGTTTTGTGGGTCGACGAGTTGTCGACCACCACATGGACGTCGAGGTCGTCGGGCACGCTGCGGTTGATGAGGTTCAAGAAAGCTCTGAACTCGAGGGCCCGGTGACGTTCGGTCATGTCGGTAATGACCTGACCCGAGGCAATGTCGAGGGCGGCGTAGAGGTTGGTGGTGCCACCTCGCACGTAGTCGTGCGTGCGTCGCTCCGGTAGCCCGGGACGAAGGGGCAGCACCGGGGCGGTCCGGTCCAACGCTTGGATCTGTGTCTTCTCGTCCACGCACAGCACCAGAGCGCCCTCGGGCGGGTTGAGGTAAAGGCCCACGACGTCGCGGACTTTCTCGACGAACTGAGGGTCGGGAGAAAGCTTGAAGGAGTCGACCAGATGCGGTTTGAGCCCGAAGGCCCGCCAGATCCGGCTCACCGCAGATTGGCTCATGCCGGTTGCCTTGGCCATGGACCTGGTCGACCAGTGCGTGGCGTCGGTGGGTGTCTGTTCCAAGGTGGCGACGATCAAGGCCTCGACGTCATCATCGGTGATCGAGCGCGGCACCCCGGGGCGCGGCTCGTCGTGCAGACCCTCCAACCGATACGTAATGAATCGACGCCGCCACTTCGACACGGTCGGTTCGCTCACGCCGAGTCGGCGCGACACCTCGCGATTGGTGTCACCACTGGCGCACTCGAGCACGATGCGACACCGCAGGGCCAGCGCCTGCGCGCTCTTTGGCCGGCGGGCCCAACGCTCGAGCGTGTGACGCTCGTCGTCGCTGAGCACCAGCTCTGCCTTGGGCCTGCCCCGCTCTGCCATCGCTGCCTCCCATCGTCGTCGATGAAAGGAAGAACGCGCTGGGGGACAGGAAAATTCCTATATCTGAAAGGATCTCCGACTCACGACACTAGACGATGGGCGCCGATACCGGTGCCAGGGCGGCCCAGTTCACTAGGGACATCCTTAGGAATGTGATTCTCGAATGCGACGGGGCCTCAAGGTTGTCGAAGAAATTGACGACATATGACGAATGGCGATTTTCACCAGGCGTCGGATCATCGGATGGGTGGGCATTGGAGCCATCCTCATGGCGCTGGCATCATTTGCCCCGGTGCGTCCAGCCGTCGGTGCGACGCCGTCCGGCTGGAATATCGTCACCAGCCCGAATACGGATCCGTCGCAATCGAATCTCTTCATGGCCACAACGTGTGCGAACGCGTGGAGCTGCTGGGCGGTCGGTGGGGTCATTCCTACGTTGGGTGGAAACTCGCAGCCCAACGCCCTCATCGACTCGTGGAACGGTTCGACCTGGTCGATCAATTCGCGGTGTTATACCGCCTGGGACAGATGCGTCCTTGCTCTGGAGTGTCACATGCGTCGTCGCGTCGGACTGTTGGGCAGTCGGTGGTCAAGAGCCGACCGGGCAGCAAGGCCCTCAGACTCTTGCGGAGCATTGGGACGGTTCGACCTGGTCGGTCGTACCGACGCCAGCGGTCGACGGCTATCTCTTTTCGGTCACCTGCTCCGCTTCTGCGGACTGCTGGGCCGTTGGCGACAGCAACGATGCCCAAGGAAATCCGCTGAACGGAATCATCTACCACTGGGACGGCTCGCAGTGGTCCCAGGTCGCCGCCCCGCCATCGGGACAAACCTACGATCAACTCGAATCTGTGACGTGCACCAACAGCTCGGATTGTTGGGCGGTGGGGACTGCCGGACTAAACCAGATCCAGTTCAACTTCTTGCCCGGTATTGCTCCGAACGTCGTCGGAGCAAGTGCACTTATCGAGCACTGGGACGGGACAGTCTGGTCGGTGGCTCCGAACAGTAACCCGCCAAGCTCGGGTCAGTATCTGACGGCTGTGACGTGCACTCAAAGCGCGGACTGCTGGACTGTCGGCTCCTCCATGGATTCGAACGGCAACCCGTCCTCGTCTCTCGTCGAGCACTGGGATGGGTCGACGTGGACGCCGACCACCTCTCTCGATCCGACGACACCTGCGAACATCTTGACCTCGGTCACGTGCCTCACGAGCGCGGAGTGTTGGGCAACCGGAGCGACAAACTCGGCCAGCGGCCAGAACGAGACGCCGACGCCGTACATCGAAAGTTGGAATGGCACTAGCTGGTCGGTCCAGCCCAGCCCGAACGTCATGGCATTTGGCTACCTGGGCGGGATGAGCTGTGTGCGGGGAAGCGGCTGTTTTGCCGCCGGCTTCTCGGCCAACAGCCTCAATAACAACACCACGCTCCAGACTCTGATCGAGCAGCTCACAATTCCACCTAGCCAAGGGCAGGGATTGTGGATGACTGCGACAGACGGCGGAGTGTTCTCCTTCGGAAATGCGCAGTTCCATGGCTCGACCGGGGGCATGGCGCTCAACAAACCCATCGTGGGCATGGCGGCAACGCCCGACGGCGGCGGCTACTGGTTGGTGGCCTCCGACGGCGGAGTGTTCTCCTTCGGAAATGCGCAGTTCCATGGCTCGACCGGGGGCATGGCGCTCAACAAACCCATCGTGGGCATGGCGGCAACGCCCGACGGCGGCGGCTACTGGTTGGTGGCCTCCGACGGCGGAGTGTTCTCCTTCGGAAATGCGCAGTTCCATGGCTCGACCGGGGGCATGGCGCTCAACAAACCCATCGTGGGCATGGCGGCAACGCCCGACGGCGGCGGCTACTGGTTGGTGGCCTCCGACGGCGGAGTGTTCTCCTTCGGAAATGCGCAGTTCCATGGCTCGACCGGGGGCATGGCGCTCAACAAACCCATCGTGGGCATGGCGGCAACGCCCGACGGCGGCGGCTACTGGTTGGTGGCCTCCGACGGCGGAGTGTTCTCCTTCGGAAATGCGAGCTTCCTCGGGTCGGTTCCAGGGCAGGGTATTACGAGTCGGGTACCGATCGACGGCGTGGTCACCACCCCGGACGGAGGTGGCTACTGGGTAGTCGGGAGTGACGGGTCTCTCTACTCGTACGGGGACGCTGCATTCTTGGGCTCACTCACCGGACTGCGTTTGGTGGGACCGGTCGCGGGCATGGCAGCCAGTTAGAACCGGCGACCAATCGGGGACATTTCACGCGCTGGAGGGGAGTGCCTCCTCGCGACAGACATCCGCGCCGCTTGAGCGCCGCCGAACGTCGGCACCGGACGTGATCTCTACCGTCGGGGTTGTTCCGTGAATCCGCTGCGGTATGTGTCGTCAATCAGTCTGCGTCTTGAGCGTCGTCCGACACGACAAGGGTCACCGGGGGACTCCGCTGCGCTCCGTGTCCTCGCTCGCCTA
The DNA here is from genome assembly GCA_963794875.1 of uncultured Acidimicrobiaceae bacterium. GTDB lineage: Bacteria > Actinomycetota > Acidimicrobiia > Acidimicrobiales > RAAP-2 > Bog-473. The sequence continues at coordinate 129,263 of CAWCFG010000013.1, read as the reverse complement.
CGGCGACCCTCGACGCGTCTCGCCATTAAATGCAGAAGCTGTAGAAAAGTCAAATATCGCCCGCGATGTGTGTGCCAAGGATTGGAAAAGAGTGGTCACGAGCGGTCATCAGCGGTGAGTGTTGGGCATCTAGCTGGTTTTATCGAGTTGATGCTGGTCAAAGTCATCTTCCGAGGACCCCGCTAGGTGTAGGAATCAGCCAGGTTGAGAGTTCGAGTCTCTGCCCCGGACCATTTCGTTTCGTTTTCGCTGGTCAGCGGCGGTAGGTCCAGCATCGCACCTCCCACTTCACCCTTGTCGCGCGGGAATGCGCGGACGTCCCGTGAGTCCATGCGTGAGTGGCACGACGTTGTCTCCATCGTGAAGGCGTTGAGGGCCCGCGCGAGCTGTGGGTCCATTTCTCGGGCGTCCGCTCATAGCGCTCTCCGCCGGGAGCGGGATAGTTGCTGCTGCGATCGGTCGTTATCCGAAGCTGACCGTGCTGTTGAAGGGACCAACTACGCCCATCTGGTTGGCTATCTCGGCAACGTGACTTCAAAGATGGGCACCGGCTCAGCGAACCCTTTCAGGCTCAGAACGCCTTTGGACTCGAATCCGATCAGTTTCCCCGCGTACAAATCGCGAACGGCGCTCGAAACCGCGATGCCACCCGTCGAAGCAACCCCACACAGCCGTGCGGAGAGTTGAACCGACGTTCCGAACAAGTCACCGTCTTCGGTGACCGGCTCTCCAACGCTGATCCCGATCCGAAGGTGGATAGGTGGTTCAGCGTCTTGATTTCGGCGTTCAAGCGATTGCTGAATGTCCATCCCCGATTCGACAGAACCCGAAATGGAAGTGAACGAGGCCATAATGCCATCGCCGGTGTGCTTCACTTCGCGCCCACCCCGTTTATCCAACGCAGAACGCACAATGTCGTTGTGTTCGTGCAGAAGCACCATGTACCCGTCGTCGCCAAGCTCTTGCGTGCCGCTTCGTGGAATCACACAAGTCAGTGAACAGAATGGCTCGGACTGCGGATTCAACGTAAGCGTCTCCAGGTTGATGCTGGGGAGGTGTTCCGAGGAACGCGTTGATTGGCCCTTCACCCACCTCAATGATGCTGTCGGCCACGAGACCGTGAGACTCTCTGTGGACAGTTTCCAAGGATTCACGGTTGGGACCCTCGGCAAGACAGAACGCGGTTCCCTCATCGTCATCAAACCAATACGTCAGGTAGCGAACCCCATAATCCTGTTGAACCGCGAGGTCGAGTTTGTGGGCCTCAGCGATCTCGGTCGGTGTCACGCCCGGAACATTGTGGCGATCGAGGAACAGGGGCACGGCGCAATGCTAGTGACACCGGGAACTCGACGCCGATCTGGCAAACCGAAGCGCAGTGAGACCGGCCCTTCAAGGTCTGAGCGGCATCGTTCCCCTCCAACATCACCGTTCGCAGGTGGGAAGCGAGGAATGCTTTCGGCACGTGGCAGAGGACGAAGCCGTCGGCGGCTCGATCGAGACTGCCGTCTGGCTAGGTAGCTTTCCAAAACCAGCCATTGTCGTCCTCGCAGGTAATGGTGCTGCCGTTTCCGGCTCGCCCTGTCATCCCGTGATCATCGTCACGGCAATATTCACCGGGTTCATAGCACCCGCCCTCATTGCTCAGCGGGTAGCAGGCAGAGGATCCAGGCGTGGGGTCGTGGGCGAGGTCGTTGACGTTGGCACGGTAATCGTGGGCGAACCAGCGCCGAGTCCCTGTTGCCGGCCGCCGGAGCTATCACTCAACAACGTGTCGCTCAACGGCGCGACGACGGCCGCCGAGTTAGTGATCACTCCCAACTCTCGGTTGTAGTCGAGGCTCGCGGTCGAAAAGTTCTGCGAACCAATGAAGGCTGTTGTGCTGTCGACATCGATCGCCTTGGCATGGATGTAGAGAGCAGTGGAGGTGTCCGGATAGAGCGTGACGTGCACCCCAGCCGATTCGAGCTCTGAGAAGGCCGAATCCCATTCGGAGTCCGAGGTCATGATGACAGTGACATCGATTCCACGTTGGGCATCGGCCCTCAGGGCCGCTTCTATCGCCGTCGAGTTCATCTCCTCGTTTTCGAGAGTCACGTTGCGGGTGGCGGAGTCGATCAGCCCCACCAAATCCGTTTCCGCACCGGGGCTCCAGACGAGATCGGCGCCTTCGCCACCCATCGATGGAGCTGCTCCAGACCAGTCCGACCCGAAGGTGGTCTCGATGGCGGACACATCGGCTGCCTGGCGGTCCATCACCACAAAATCCCTCGTCGTCGAGTAGTACTGCGGCGTGAGGTTGCCGGTCATGATGGCCGACTCGGTGCCATCGACCGTGATGGTCTTCTGGTGGAAAATCTCCGAGTCGTTCGCCCATGCGACGGGCACACCCGCTGCCGAGAGGGTTGCGTATGCGGAACTGTTGACCGAGCCACCGCTGTAGTCACGGTCCAGCAGCACCCTCACCATGACTCCCTTCTGGTGATCTGCGATCAGGATCTTCTCGGCGGTCGCATCCGACAACTCGTACATGGTCATATCAATGCTTCGTTGGGCCGAGGACATGAAGTTGTAGAGGGGAGCCATCCCATCCTGCGGCTCGACCATCAGAGACAGTCCGGCTGGAGCAATGGTGCTCGTCGTCGTAGCGGCTGCGGTGGTCGTGGGTGTATCGACTGTTGTTGCCGTCCTGCTGATGTGTCTGCTGGGGGCGGCGGTGTTTTGCCCAGTTTCTTTCGCATCCGTAGCGCAGGCGGAAGCGATCATCGTGATGCAGACCAGAGGACCAAGGGTGCTGAGTCGGCTTAACTTCCTCACGCAACCACCTGTCTTGTGCCGGATCCGAGCATAGGGGGCGCGTGAGTCGAGAGCTCGAGTCTCAGCCCCGGAGTTGCTCGTCGTTCAGATGCTCACCAAGAAACTGCAGCGACGGCGGCTCCTGCGAATTGAAGAAAGGGCCCGTGTGGCAGCCCTGCGACAGCACGACCGTGGACGTCTTCGGCAGGTTCTGGGCGAGAGCGAGAACGCCGGCATGGAACGGATCGTCGTTTCCTGAGGCGACGCGGACCGGTATGCCCGAAAGCGCCCCGGCGTGGGTCACCGCGTCGTCCGAAGCGAAGTCAGCCGCTGACGCATAGGCCCCGGGGTTTGCTGCTCGAGCTTCCTCGTAGCTGGTCCAGATCGCCGGGCTGATGGCGGCCACGGCACGAATCAGTGCTGGGTATCTCTCCGCCAACAAAAGAGCCCCGTAACCGCCCATGGAGATGCCCATGGTGCCGATCCCTCTGGAACCCTGGCCAAGATTCATCCGTTGGCAGAGGGGGATGAGCTCGGAGACGACCATGTCCATCGGGTCGTCGCCCGGATGGGGATTCCAATAACCTCCGCCTCCGTCAACGGTGACCATGGCCATCGGCGGCAGGGCGTGCCCGTCGACGACGAGAGCGACAGCTTCACGCGGCGTCATGCCGGTGAGGGCATCGGTGTGGTTGCCGCCGTAGCCGTGCAGCATGACCACGAGCGGCAGGGGAGTCCCGGGCTCAGCCCCCGGAGGCCAGGCCATCGTGTAGCCGACGGTTCGGCCTCGCGCTCGGGAACGGAAAGCGCCCGAGAGGGAATGCCCGAGTTCCGAGAACTGAGGCCCGGGGCCGGACACCGAGCAGGCACCGTCGAACTGATCCAATTCCGACTGCCCGGGCAGGATGCCGTGAGAGATCAACTCGACACCGGCCGCTCCGGCGAGGACGATCCCGACTGCGCCTCCGAGGCCGGCGGTCAGGATCCGTCGCCGGGTCCATCGGCTCCGGCGTGCCGAGTCGACAGTGCTGGGAACGTCCGGGTTCATGGCGACATGGAGCGAGGGCTCGGTGGGGCGAGGGCTCAGTCGGGGGAGAGGCGGCCGACGTCGGAGCCCACTCTGCGCACGGCCAACCCGGTCAATGCCATCGCCAGCGCAAGGGCACCAAGGTCGACGATGTCGATCGCGCCGATGTGGAAGAGGTTCCGCGGCCCCGGACCGCCGTCGAAGACCCACATGCCCGCCCCGGTGAAGAAGGCCGCCATGGTCAGCGTGGCGGCGTGGGTCAGCCGTCTCTCATAGCGAAGCAGGCGCGGCGAGAGCTCGAGCGAGCGGACCAGCTTGGCGAGGCCGAGAAGGACGGAGGCGAGGGCGATCGGGCTCAGAACCATCCAGCCGACCTCGCCCGCGGGGAAGCTCCCGAGTGCCGACGGGTGGGCCCAGTAGGAGGTCACGAAGAGCGTCGAGGCCCAGGCTGCAGCGGCGACTCCGCCCGGCACGATGCCCTGACCAACCCAGGCGTGCCCGCCCGTGCCCGGCCAGCCGTTGGCGAAGTGGCGTGTGCCGACGACGAGGATCGCGATGCCACCGATCGCCAACAGCAGGGGTGGCAGGACGTCGCCGATGCGGCCCCGGCCAAGTCTGCGCCCGACGGACCAGACGATGGGGACGGCGAAGGCGAGGCCCAGCCCACCGAACGCGACGATGGCGGCCGACATGACGAACATGGCCAAGGAGGTCGACTCCGTGTTCGGCGGCGACCACTGCCACCCGATGGTGAGCTGGGACCACATTGCCAGCGCGAACACGATGAAGATCGACAACGCGCCGCCGATGGCGACGAGGCGGCGTCGCTCTGCGGCCGCACGGTCGAGGGGCTGACCGGCCAGCCCTGCCCCCGCTGATCTCGCCATGGCACCGCTCTGCATGATGTCGAGCGTCCGGCGGATGGAGTGGGGTCGCTCCACCATTTCGGCGATGAGAAGTTCGACGAATTCGTCGCCGTACCGGGAGCGCCAGTCCTTCGGATACCAACGGAGTAGTCGGCTCGCCCGGCGGTGGAGCATCGCCGATTCCGCCCTCCTCATGCCGGTCCCCATGTTCCGGCGAGGCGACGCAGCCCCACGTCGGCGATCCGTCGTTGGGCGGCCAAGTGGCTCCGCAGCGCCTCTGCTCCGAACGCCGTCAGCTTGTAGGGGCGCCGGCGATCATCGCTCTCGACCGATTCGATCAGCCCCTGTCCCTCCAGCCGGCTGAGCGCCTCGTAGAGCGTCCCGGGGGCCAGCCGGACGTCGGCGAATCGCTCGATGTCCTTGGTGAGGGCGTAGCCGTGCTTGGGGCCCTCGGCCAGGCTGGAGAGGATCAGTGTGGCGGGCCCGGCGTAGCGCCCGAAGCCCGCCAAGCGCTCGTCGGGCTTTGGGGTGGCCTCATCGGGCTTGCTCCGCGGCATGCATGCACTTTATATCGGCAGACGATCTATCGGCAACCGGTTTATTCGATGCCTCCGGGGGATGGGCCGGCGTCGCCGTACGTCGTTCGGCTCAGGAGCCGGAGACAAGCGCATGCCGCAAGTCGGTCAGTGCGTGCGGGAGCTGTGTGGGGCAGAGGTACTCCGCCGCGAACTCGCTGACGACGTACGACTGGAAGAAACTGAGGTGACGTTGCTCGAGTGAACTGGCGACCGTGCTCGTGCCCTCCTGCTTGGCGAAACCGGTGCAGGCCAACCGGCCATCGCTCACGGCCGTCTGATTGCTCGTGCCGGCGAGGGTTCCCGGTACCACCGAGACCATGTGGAGGTACGCGGCCTGGGGCTGTGCGGGAAGGTCCGGATCCTCGTAGTACAGCGCCTCCTCGGCCAGGGCCGCCGCGGCCGGTCTGGGCGCGATCTTCGGGAGCCCCTTGACCGGGAACACCATCAGGTCGACATAGAGGCGGCGTTCGGCGTAGTTGCCCGACTGCCCCGGAACGAGGCCGTGGTGCACCATCCAGACCAGTCCTCCGCCGGCTTCGAAGAATTCGGACCCGCCGTAGCCCTGTCCGTTGGCGCTGTTCGTGCTCGTGTGCCAGGCCCGGTCCAGCGGCTTGGTGCACGGGCCCGTCACCGACTGACACTCGGCGATGCCGATGCTGTAGTCGGGGGTGCCCCACAGGTTGGCGGAATAGAACATCCAGAAGGTGGTGCCGGATTGCACCATCGAAGGTGCCTCGACGAGGCCGCCTTCCCAGGTTTGGGTGGCGCCGATGAGCTCGTGCGGTGGACCGACGGTCGAGAGGCCGTCCGACGAGAGTTGCTGGGAGTAGATGTACGTCGGCAGGTTGCAGCAGTCGCCGTCGGCCTTCCACAAGAGCCAGGGCGTGCCGTTCGTGGCCACGAAGATGCTGGGGTCGATCGCCCCACCCTGTGCCGTGGGGCAGATGAAGGCCGAGCTCGAGTCGTCGACGAAGGGTCCCGCCGGACTGGTGCTGGTGGCCCGCGAGATGCACATGGCCGTGTTCGCCCCGTGTGTCGTCTGCACACACCCGGGATCGGTCGCCTTGAAGACACAGTTCAGGGGTTGGGTCGCCGGGGTCGAGTAGTACATGACGAACGTCCCGTCCGGGCGGGCCCAGACCGACGGGGCCCACTGGTAGCCCGCGACCGTCCATGCGGGCACCGTCGGCAGGGCATCGCCCAGATAGTGCCCGGCGAACCCCGTGGCACGCGTGACGGCGATGACGGGGATGTGTGCCGCCGCCGCGTCGGCCGATGCCGTCGTGCTCGTGGCGTACGTGTAGACCGAATCACCGTCGACGAGGGCGTAGGGGTCGGCGAAGTCACCGTTGAAGATGGGCAGACCATGGAGGAGCCCGCCCAGAATGCTGAGTTGGAGGCCATGCGACATGGAGGGGTTGGCGCCGATCGGGCCCATCGTCGCACCGTGGCCCGGGGTGACGTAGGGCTGGCCGGGCCGCACGACCGGGGCAAGGGGGCCCGTGTTTCGTGGTTGGGTCGTGCGCGTGGTCCCCGTGGCGGCGGACGCCGATGTGGGCGCAGCGGTCGCCAGGACGCCGACGGCGGCGGACACGATCACGCCGAGGAGCACGCTCCGGAGAACCAGCCGACGAGTGCGCACTCTCGCGTCGAGCGCCCTGGGGGCGGTCACCGTCGGGCGCATCCGCCGATTCTGGCCTATGCCGAGGATCCCCTTCGCCGGCACGGCCGGTCGGCCCGGTGGTACGCCGTCAGCCGGACTTCGACATGAGCATGAGGGCCGCACCCTCCGAGCCCGGGATCTCGATCGACGGGAGCGAACTCGAGCTTGGCACCGCCGAGGATCCACTCCTGGAGGTCCTCGGCCTTCTGGGGCTTGGACAGGTAGTAGCCCTGAATGAAGTCGCACTCGGCTTCGGCCAGCATGGCGCAGGTGAGCTCGTCCTCCGCCCCTTCGGCGATCACGTAGAGCCCGAGCGAGTGCGCCATTTGGATGGAGGAGCGCACGATGATGCGGTTGCTCGCCTCGTTGGGCAGGTTGGTCACGAAGGAGCGGTCGATCTTCAACTCGTTCACCGGCAGCTTGTGGAGGTACTGCAACGAGGAGTAGCCGGTGCCGTAGTCGTCGATGCCGAGCTTGATCCCCCGGGCGGACAGCTCGTAGAGCACCTTGGTCGCCGCTCCGAGGTCGGCCATGATCTCGGTCTCGGTCACCTCCAGCGTGAGGAGGTGGGCCGGGATGTCGTATCGGCGGAGGCACGCCTCCACCCGGTCGACCAGATTGATGTCGGCGAACTCCCGCCCGGACACGTTCACCGCCAGACCGATGGTGATGCCCGCTTCGCGCCACCGGGCCAGCTGGGCGCAGCCCTCGTTCAGGACGAAGTCGGTGATCTGCGGGATCAGGCCCATCTGCTCGGCGATCCCGATGAACTCCTCCGGCGGGATGAACCCCTGCACCGAGTGGTTCCAGCGGCAGAGGGCCTCGACGTACGCGATCTCGCGGGACTGGACGTCCCCGATCGGCTGGTACATCAGGCTGAGCTCCGTCCCGGTCTCGAGCGCATGCGTCAGGAGGCCGCCGAGCATGAGCCAGCGCTGCATGCTCTGGTCGTGCTCGACCGAGTAGACCTCCACCGTGCCGCGGTGCTCCTTGGCCAGGTACATGGCGATGTCGGCCCGCTGCAGCAGCAGGGCCACGTCGTCACCGTGCTCCGGTGCCATGGCGATGCCGGCGCTGGCGGTGACGGCCAGCGTGAGGCCGTCCATCTTGATCGGGCGCTGCATCTCGACGTTGAGGTCGTTCACAATCTCGATCGCCCGCTCGCGGATCGGTCACGTCCGCGATGACGAGGGCGAACTCGTCGCCGCCGAGGCGGGCCACGGTGGCGCGCCCGGAGACGGCGCGGAGGAGGCGCTCGGCGATTTCGCACAGGAGCCGGTCGCCGATGGCGTGACCGAGCGTGTCGTTGACGTCCTTGAAGCGGTCGATGTCGAGCAGCACGATGGCCACCCCGCCGCTCTCGCTCAGGGCGGCCGCAGCGCGGGTCAAGAAGAGAATCCGGTTGGGCAGCCCGGTCAGCATGTCGTGGGTCGCCTGGTGCGACTTGGAGTCGACCTCGTAGCGCAGCTCCTCGACCAGCCGGGCCCGCTCGAGGCTCGTGCTGGCGTGGGCGACGAGCGTCTCGAAGAGCCGGAGATCGTCCTCGTCGAAGCTGTCCAGATCCTCGTCCCGATCCAGGGCGACGATGGCGCCGATGGGGGTGTGGCGGTTCATGAGGGGAGCGACGATGGCGTCGTGGTACTCGCCGGCGATCGGGTCGACCGACGGCCGGCTCCTGGGCGGGCGTGTGGTGCAGCGACGCCTCGCCGGTGGCGATGGCCTGCGACACGATCGAGGCCTCGTCCAGGGTGATCGGCTCGATGCCCGACGCGCCACGGTCGTTGAACGAGATGCGGCGTGGGATCCCCGACGGCTCGGCCAGGATCAGCTCGGCCTTGCGGGCGCGCAGAACCGTGCACACCTCCTTGAGGACGTCGACGCTCATGGAGGAGGGCTCGAGGTTCGCCGTGCTCATGGTCCGGCTGAAGTCGTAGAGGTGCTGCAGGGACAAGAACCGGATGCGGAGCCTGGCGTACCCCCGGAAGGCCACGATGATCAGGCCCGCCACGACCACGAGGGGCAAGATCGTCCAGGCGTTGTGCCAGGCGGCATCGAGGAAGGCAAGACCGAGGCAGACGCTCGCCGCCAGCAGCATCGCGTTGATCGCCACCAGGATGAGGCCGGTCCGCTGCTTCGCCCTCTGGCCGTTGAACAGGCCGATGACCCGGAGCGTGAGGGACGTCGTGACCTGACTGGTTACCAGGGCCGCCGCCGCCGCGGCCCAGCCGAGGAGGCTGACCGGGCTGTGAGGCCCAGGAGTTCGCGGAAGACCGTCGCGGCCAGTGCCGTCGCAAACGCAGCCGACGCGACGTTGAACGCGATCTTCATCAACGCCTGCCGACGCAGGACGGTGCAGATGAAGGCAACGGTGCAGACCGCGCAGAGGATCAGGAGGTTCGGGGCGAGAAACACCAGCCCGAAGAGCAGCGGCACGTCGTCGAACACCAACCCGTAGGTGACGCCACGGAACGGCAGCTGCACCGGCACCCGATCGGCGACCACCCACAGCACGGCGACGACGGCGAACATGGCGCCCTGAGGGATGAGGAGACGAACTGGGCGCGAGGCCGTGCAGCGGGCCTTTCAGCCAGAGGGCGGCGGTGAGGAGGGCCAGGAGAGCCGAATAGGCGTAGACCGCGGCAACGAAGCGCCAGCGTGACCGATCGGGGTCAGGGGCCGCAGGCGCTCGGCGTCGGTGGGGACGAGGCAGGGCGTCCGGACCGACGGGACTCGACTTCGAGAGCTTTCGTCGCGTCCATGGTGCCCACCGACTCCGTGGTCGGCCGGACGGGCCGCTTGCCATCCCCGAACACCTCCCAGATATCGGCGGAATCTGTTCAAGACTTGAGATTGCACCGTGCCTGGAGGGATCGGATCCGCCCGCCCTCCGAATTCCGTGCCTACAGGGTGGCCGGACGCCCGCCTGAACTGGGTCTTTCCGCGGTGGACGACGGGAATCATCGGGCCGGACCGTGCGGGGAGGGGTCGAGCGGTCTCGGGGGCCCAGGAGGCGTCTTTTTGGAGGCTCCGGAGGAGAGGGCGGGCCAGGACCAGCGGCGACGACGCACTGCAGTATCCCTGCCAGCACCAACGGCAACCGGAGGCCATAGAGGGCGGCCAAGCCCCCGGCGACGAGGGCGCCGATCGGGGTGGCGCCCCAGACGATGCCGCGGGACGCCGCGCCGACCCGTCCCATCACCTCGGGAGGAGTCACCCTCTGACGGAGGGCGTTCGCCACGACGGCTCCGATGCCGACGGCAAAGCAGACCAGCACGAAGGCGGGGCCCGCCAGCTGCCAGCCCTGTGCCGCGGCCATGATCAGGTAGCCGACGCCGGAGACGACGGCGACGCCGATCAGCGTCGGCGCGCTGCTCGAACCGCCTCACCAACCGGTTCGCCGAGAGGCTGCCGAGGAGGCTCCCGGCCGCGCCGGCCGCGATGAAGAGCCCGTAGGCACCCTCGCGGACGCCCCACTCCGTCGTGGCCAGCAGGACGAGAACCCCGGACTCCATTCCCTGGAGACCGGACAGGCAGGCCACCATCAGGATGAGGATGCGCAGGCGGCGGTCGTTCCACAGGAACCGGACACCCTCCCAGACGGAGGGCGGGGAGTCGTCGGACCTGGGCGCCTTCGAGCGGAAGCCGACGAAGGGGAGGGAGGACAACGCCAACGCAATCGCGTCGGCGAAGAAGGGCACCGCCTTGTTCATGGCAAAGAGCCAGGTTCCGACGACCGGTCCGGCCAGTCGCTCGGTGGCCTCCTCGGTGCTGACGAGCACACCGTTGCTGTATTCGAGCGCGTCGGATGGCACGAGATCGGGAACGGCGGCCTGCAGCGAGGAGTAGTAGATCGCCCGCCCGCCCGCGTTGATGAGTACGACGAGGATCAAGAGCGCCAGAGTCATCCGGTCGCTCAGGATCAGGAACGCTCCGGCGAGGATGGCGGCCGCACGCAGGATGTTGGTGATGGCCATGAGCGGGCCGCGTGGGAACCTGTCCGCGAACGCGCCGGCGGGGAGGGCCAGCAGGAGCCACGGAAGGCTGTCCGCGGCCACCACGGTCGAGACGGCCAGTGGGTGGGGGTTCACGGTGACGGCAAGGAGCGGAACCGCCCCGGTCGTCATGCCGTCCCCGGAGCTGGCCGTCGTGAAGCCGACCCAGAGGCGGGTGAACGGACGACCGAGCTTCTTCCTCCGGATGCGGTGCTTGGCCCGGCTACGGACGGTCACGCCCCGCCCCGACCCGGCCGCCGGCGTGCAGATCGACAGGTCCTCGCATGGGTGGCGCTTGGTTCCTCTCTGGCTTCGTGGCGCGACAGCGGCGGGTGCCGCTTCAGCGTAAGACAAATCGCTAAAGGCGGCAGCCCGCCGCGTCGAAAATCCTAAGGCAACGCCCCGTACCACGGCGGGACAGCGCGAGTGCCTGTTGTGATGATGTTGTCACTAGCTCACAGCCAGCGGTTACGTCGTCTCATCGGGCCACCTCCTTCGCACGTCGGTATGGGTCGGGGAAGAGGAGGGCGAAGCACCGTGCTAGCGGTGCCCTCCCTTCCCATCGCACAAGTTTCGCCCAATTTGCAACCGTGCTTGCAACCAGCCGCAACCTGTCACCAGGTGAATTAGGGCGACGGTTGCGAATTCGGGCCCGTTTACGAACGGAATTGGCGCTTCGCGGGACAGCCGTGACCCACAACTTGTCCACAAAATATTTCGCGGATCGCGTGCCTCGGGAGCCGAAAACGATCGTTGGGGACGCCATCGATGAAGTTACATCTGTGTGCTTTGGCCGAAGGTGGACGAACTGCGTCGACCGGGGGCGGGCCAACGCGGTTCGGGCACGGTGATCCGCTCCGGCTCACCCGAAGCGGCGACCGGGGCCGCCGGCCGATCCTGCCGGCGATTGCGATGACGTGTGGTCGACGGCACCCTGCTGACAATCGGCTTCACGACGTGTCGTGGAGACCCATCTGGGACGGTCTTTCCGTGTGCCGCGGGTTACCCGGGCGACGCGCTCCGGCTGGAGTCAAGGTCAACTTGGACGCGACCGAGTCCTCGCAAGCCGTGACGGCCTCGCTACCGCTGCGGCGGTGAGCACCGCAGACGGAACGGCCGGACTCAGGCGCTGAGAATCGGGTGGCGGTGGTCGGGAGAGCTCGTCGCATCGGCCCGCGCCACCCAGACCCGCTGGCCCGCCTGCAGCCCGAGCTCCGCGGCGCTGCCCCGGCTGAGCTGGACCCAGCAGGCCTCGTCGTCGGCGAGGTCCACGTCCACCTTGACCTCGAACCCGAGGTGCGTGACCCGCGCCACCGTGCCCTCCACCGCCGTCTCGCTCGGCTTGCCGTCGTCGACCGGGTGCACGACGAGGTCGTGCGGCCGCACCCACTCGCCGTCGAGCCGGGTCGCCGGAGCCGAGGAAGGTCAGGACGAACTCGTTGGCCGGGTGGTCGTACATGTCGGCCGGCGCACCGACCTGCTCCAGACGGCCCGTGGTTGACGATGGCCAGGCGGTCGGCCACCTCCATGGCCTCCTCCTGGTCGTGGGTGACCAGCACTGTGGTCACCGGCAGCGTGGCGTGGAGGTCGCGCAGCCAGAGGCGCAGCTGGGTGCGGACCTGGGCGTCGAGCGCGCCGAAGGGCTCGTCGAGCAGCAGCACCTTGGGCTCGATGGCCAGCGCCCGGGCCAGGGCCATGCGCTGGCGCTGGCCGCCCGAGAGCTGCGACGGGTAGCGCTCGCCGAGGTGGGCCAGGCCGACCAGCTCGAGCAGCTCGTCCACCCGTGCCTTGATCTCGGCCTTGGGGCGGTGGCGGATCTCGAGACCGAAGGCCACGTTGCGCCGCACCGTCAGATGGCGGAAGGGCGCGTAGTGCTGGAAGCAGAAGCCGACGCCGCGACTGCGTGCCGGCGTGTGCGGTCAGGTCCTCGCCTTCAATGCGCACGATGCCGGTGTCGGCCGTGTCGAGGCCGGCGATGATGCGCAGCAGCGTCGACTTGCCGCCACCGCTCGGGCCGAGCAGCGCCGTCAGCGAGCCGCTGGGCACCTCGAGCGACACGTCGTCGAGCGCGACTGCGTCGCCGAACCGTTTCGAGATGGACTCGACCTCAATGCTCATGCCGACACCTTGCCGTGCCAGGCATCGCGGTTGCGGTCGGTCAGCGTCAGGACGCGCTCAGGACGATCAGCGCGGCCAGGCACAGGACGACCGCGCCGACGTAGGCGGCCTGGGGCTGGAGGTTGTCGATGCTCTCGGAGATGAAAATAGTGTAGGTCTGCGGTCTTGCCGGCGATGGCGCCCGACACGACAGAGACGGCGCCGAACTCGCCCAGCACGCGGGCCGTCGTGAGCGTGACGCCGTAGGCGAGGCCCCGGCGGATGTTGGGCAGCGTGATGCGGCGGAAGACGGTGAACGGCCTGGCCCCCAGTGTGCGGGCCGCCTGCTCCTGCTCGGTCCCGATCTCCTGGAGCACCGGCAGCACCTCGCGCACGACGTAGGGCAAGCGACACCGCCGCCGACGCCATGATGATGCCGGGCACGGAGAAGATGATGGTGATGCCGTGCTGCGGCCAGCCAATTCCCCCACCAGCCCGTCTGGCCGTAGACGAGGATCAGCGAGAGGCCGATGATGACGGGCGAGACGGCGAGTGGGATGTCGATCAGGGCATCGAGCAGCCACGCGCCCGGGAAGGGGTGGCGGGCGAGGATGATCGACACCCCGACGCCGAAGATGGTGTTGAGCGGCACGGCGATGGCCACCACGATCAGCGTCAGCAGCAGCGCGTGCAGGCCGTCGGGCGTGGTGAACGCATCCCACGCCTTCCCGAGCCCGGGCGAGAAGGCGTGGTAGAAGACCGCGCCGACGGGCACGATGACGAGCAGCGCCAGATAGACGAGGACCACGTAGCGCAGCGGCAGGCGCCAGGGGGAGCCCTTCATACGGTGTCCGGTATGTCGAAGCGCCGGCGGGCCCATCCGATGGCGATGAGGACAGCGAGCGAGATGGCCACGAGGACCACGGACACCGCGCTGGCGCCCGAGAGGTCGTCGCTCTGGGCCAGCCCGAAGATGTAGGAGGAGGCCACCTCGGTCTTGAACGGGAGGTTGCCCGAAATGAGGATGATCGACCCGAACTCGCCGACCGCACGGGCGAAGGCCAGGCCGGCACCGGCCAGCACCGACGGCAGCACGCTCGGCAGGATGACCCGGAACAAGACTTGGCCACGCGTCGCACCGAGTGACGCCGCGGCGTCTTCGGTCTCGGCCTCGAGCTCGGCCAGCACGGGCTGGACGCTGCGCACGCAGAAGGGCAGTGTCACGAAGAGCAACGCTGCGGCCACGCCGAGCCGCGTGCCGGCCAGGTCGACGTGCAGCGGACTGTCGACGCCGTACAAGGTGAGCAGCGTCAGGCCCGCCACGACGGTGGGCAGCGCGAAGGGAAGGTCGATCACTGCACTCACCAGCGCCTTGCCGCGGAAGTCGTCGCGCACGAGTACCCAGGAGATGGCCAGTCCGGCGATGGAGTTGACCACCGCCACAATGGCGGAGAGGACCAGCGTGAGCTCCAGCGCCGAGACGGCGATCGGGTTGGACACGGCCGTCCAGAACGCACTCCAACCTCCGCTGAACGCCTTGGCCACCACCGCGGCCAGCGGCAGCAACACCAGGAGGGACAGGTAGGTGACGGCGAGCGCCGGGCCGCCGACGCGCCCGACCACCCTCCCCGCCGCGACCAGGCCCGGGGGAGGCGCGGAGGGGGGAGGGCGGCGCCTGCCCCGGCCCGGTCGATGTTCAGCGGGCGCGCCGGTCGGCCCGGGGAGACCCAGATCGTCGACCGAGACGCCCGTGCTGCTCACTGCTTCCTACGAGCTGGCGGTAGAGACGCCGAGCGACTGCTCGATTTTGGCCACAATGCCCGTGGTCGGGTCGAAGAACTTCGTGTTGACCGTGGTCCACCCGCCGACCTTGTTGATGGTGAACAGCGTCTTGGGCTTCGGGAAGTTGAACTTTGCCGCCACCGCCGGGAGCACGGGGCGGTAGCCCTGCTTTCCCCAGACGGTCTGGCCGGCGGGGGAGAGGAGGTAGGCCAGGAAGGCCTTGGCGGCGGGGCTGGCCGTCTTCGTCACTGCGATCGGGTTCTGGATCAGGATCGTCTGCGGCGGGGTGATGACGCTGACCGCCTCGCCCTGGCTCTTGGCGTAGAGCCCGTCGTCCTCGTAGTCGAGGAGGACGTCCCCTTGTCCCGACAGGAACGTCTGCAGCGCGGCGCTCGCACTGGCCGGCTGGGCCACGGCGTTCTTGAGCAGCTTGGAGAGGTACGCCTGCGCCTGGGCGGGCGACTTGCCCATTGAGATCTGGGCGCCGTAGGCCGCCATGAGGTTCCACTTGGCGCTACCCGAGCTGAAGACGTTGGGCGTGATCACCTGCACGCCGGACTTTATGAGGTCGGCCCAGGTGGTGATGTGCTTGGGGTTGCCCGGACGCACGATGAACGAGACGATCGAGTTCGTGACCATGCCCTTGGTCGGGGTCCTGTCCCACGTGCTCGAGACGAGGCCGGCCTTGACGACCTTGGCCATGTCAGGGCTCAGCGAGAAGTTGACGAGGTCGGCGGGGAGCCCGTCGGCCACCGACGTGGCCTGGGTGCCCGAGGGGCCGAAGGAGGAGGACACGGTGACGCCCGCACCGGCCTTCGTCTTGGCGAAGGCGGCGGCCAGCGCGGTGTAGGCGGGCTTCGGGGTGGAGTAGGCCACCAGGCTCACCGAGCCTCCCGAGGCGCCGGCCGGGAGGGCGCTGAACGCCAGGCCGCAGAGGGCCAGGGCCCCGATGACGGCGCTGCGGCCGAGGCGACGGGTACGAGCACCCGCGGGCGCGTCCGTGGACAAGGGGTTGTTGTGCATGCGGGCAACCTAATACGCCTGGATTGCTAAATCCAAGCGGGTTTATCGGGAATTGATCCGTCACTGGGCCGGGGGCGAAGAACCGCCTGTTCAATCGCCATGTCTCGACGAAGTCGATGGGGATCGCCTGACCTGGAGCTCCAGGCCCTTGGAACTCAGGCGCCGGCGGCGCGGAACGAGCCGAAGGCGGCTCGGCGGCCCTCCCGGGACTCCAGCATGGCCCAGTCGGAGCGGGCCATCAGGTCCTCGAGCGACATGCGGTCGCCGCCCGGGCGCGTGGTCCAGCCACAACAGACCTCGACGGGGGCACCGACGAAGGCCCGTGTGTCGGGCGCGCCGAGGTGCTCCCGGATGCGACCGGTCAGGGTGGCGCAGTCGGACTCCTGCCGCTGCAGGGTCAGGGCCAGGAACTGTGTGCCGCCGATACGGGCCAGCACATCGTTCTTGCGGAACGTCACCGACAGTGCGCGGGCCACCGCCTGCAACGCTGCGTCGCCGGCATGGTGACCGAGGCGCTCGTTGAGCTCCTGCACGTTGCCGACGTCGACGAACAGCGCGTGCACCGGCGCGTGCTGGCGGTCGGCGAGCTGCAGCAGCTGGGTTCCGGTCGCCACCAACCCGCGGCGGTTCTGGAGCCCCGTCAGCTCGTCGCCCTGCGACAGCTGCAACAGACGGGCGCTCAGCTCCTCGAGCTCGCGCGCAATGGCCAGGCGCCCTGTCATGTCGTGCAGGATGCAACAGGTCTGCGGCTCACCGTCCTCGGAGCGGAACTGCGACTCCGTCACCTCGATCTCGACGTAACGGCCGTCGCCCCGCCGCAGTCGGGCCACACCGACGGCCGATCCCGTCCGCTCCCGCTCGGCCGCAGCGATCTGCCAGCGGGGATCCTCCTGGTCCACCAGCCCGTCGCGTCCGAGGCCGCAGATCTCCTCGGCGGTCATGTCGAGCATGGCGCAGGCGGCCGGGTTGACGGCGGTGATCCGACCGTCCCGGGTGCAGAGGAGCACGCCCTCGGACATGTGGGTGAACAGGGCGCGGTAGGCGGCGGGGCCTACGGTCTGTGTGTCCTGGACCACCATGGCTCTTCGTTCCTCCGCAGCCGTGCTCGACGCCCACCCGTGCGCGACTCGGACCAGAGCGCACCACCTGACGAACGAGAATACCGAAGCGCCCTGCCTGAACTGCGGTTCTTCGGCCGCGTTGTGACCTTTTGCTCTATTGAGGAATCGCCCCGACCTGCCGATGTGGCGGGAAGGAGACGGGCTGCGCACCGGACCCGGTCCGTGCCCGGAGCCCCGGATCGGCCCGGAGCCCCGGACCGGTCAGCCCGAAGCGCGCGCTAGCTCCCCAACCGGCTGTTGTAGTTCGAGATGGTCGAGTTCACGTTCTGTGCCGCCGACTTGACCGCGGTGGCCGGCCTGACGCCCTGCGTGTACATGGAGATCTCGGCGTTGAGCACGTCTGTGCGCACGTCGGCGTAGGGGCCGATGACCGATCCGGCGGTGGCCGGCGAGTTCACGCCGTTGTTGATTTCGTCGTAGGCCACCTTGTAGCCGGGACTGGTGGCCCACAGGTGCTGCACCGTGGCGGTCTGGGCCGAGGACTTGCGGACCGGGATGTAGCCCGTCCCGGCTGCCCACGTGGCCTGGCTCTGCGTGTTCAAGAGGTACGAGATGAATTGCCACGACGCCGCCTGTTGGAGCGCGGGGACCTTGTTCGAGATGTAGACCCCGGACCCACCGGGCTCGACGCCGCCCTTGACCGCCGAGCTGTAGACGGGGAAGGCACCGATGCCCAGCTTCACGCTGGCGTACTTCCCGCTGCCGAGGAGCTGGGTCACCGTGCCGAGGGCGGCCGACGTCTCGATGGTCATGCCGTACTTGCCGCTGCCGATGCCGAGCAGGTTGTCGAACTCGTCGGGCCCCGTCGACGGATTGGTCGTGGCATCGCCCGAGCGCACCAGCGTGTTCAGTTGGCTGAAGATGGACACGGAGACCTTGGTGTTGAACGCCGCCTGGGTGGCGCGGGTCGTGCGCCCGTTCTTGTTGTTGACGAAGAGCTGGTTGGCCGTGGCCAGCCAGGTCTCGAGGTGCCAGGGGTCGAGCACGAGACCCATGCCGCTGCCCGAGGCCTTGAGCGCTTTGGCGTCGCTCACCATCGCGGCCAGCGTGGTCGGGGGGTCGGCCGGGTTGAGGCCGGCCTTCGTGAAGGCGTTCTGGTTGTAGTACAGGATCGGCGCCGAGACGGCGAACGGGAGGGCCCACTGCACGCCGTTCACCTTCCAGTAGGCCAGGGGGCGGGGCAGGTAGTCGCTCGTCGAGTACTTGGCCGCGTTCATGCAGGACTGCACGGGGAGGAACGAGCCGGTGTCGATGGCGGCCTGCGTCCGCTGGTCCTCCAACTGCACCACGTCGGGGAGCTGCCCGTTGGAGAGGCCGGCCAGGTACTTCTGCCACGTGTCGTCGTACCCGGCCTGGGTCACCAGGGTCACGTGCACCTTGGTCTGGGAGGAGTTGAAGGCGTTGGTGATGCCCTGCAGCACCGTCAGGTTGGCCTGGGACGCCGACTCCCAGAAGGTGATCTGCACCAGACCCTTGTGGTTGGCCAGGGTCTTGAGGTTGCAGGTGGGCAGGCTGGCCGCGCCGGCCGGCGTGCCGGAGCCGATGGCGGCGGAGGCCGCCGTGCCGCTGAGCGTCGTGACGAAGAGCGCGACGGCAGCCAGTCGTGAGAGGCGAGGGGTCCGCATGGCCAATTGCCTAGCACCCGGGCACGGCACGGCCGGATCGCTGTGGCGCCCGTCACGCTCCTGTTACTTGACGGCCCCCGCCGTGAGGCTGCGCACCAATTGCTTCTGGAAGACGAGGAGCAGGATCACCAGCGGCACGAAGGCGATCACGGTGCCGGCGAGCGCCACGGGGATGGTGGACACCTGGGTGCCGAGCAGTTGCTTCAGGCCTATCTGCACCGTGTCCAGCGGCACG
This sequence comes from uncultured Acidimicrobiaceae bacterium, assembly GCA_963794875.1. Classification (GTDB taxonomy): domain Bacteria; phylum Actinomycetota; class Acidimicrobiia; order Acidimicrobiales; family RAAP-2; genus Bog-473. The sequence goes on along the minus strand of CAWCFG010000013.1, from coordinate 110,458 downwards.
GTGCCGCCGGTCGACACCAGTGGCCACAGGTACTGGTTCCAGGCGGCGAGGAACGAGAAGACGGCCAGCGCGGCGAGTGAGGGTCGGGCCAGCGGCACGGCCACCCGGGTCATGAACTTCATGTGCCCGTAGCCGTCGAGCCGGGCCGCCTCCTGCAGGTCGCGCGGGATCTGCAGGAAGGCCTGGCGGAGCAGGAAGATGCCGAACCCTGTCGCCAGGAACGGGATGGCCAGGCCGGCATAGGTGTTGAACCAGTGCAGCGACGTGATCGTGTCCAGGTTGGTGATGAAGGTCACCTCGAGGGGGATCATCAGCGTGGCCAGGCACACGACGAAGAGCGTCCGTTTGAAGGGGAAGGTGAGGAAGGCGAAGGCGTAGGCGGCCAGCACCGAGGTCACGAGCTGCCCCACCACAATGATCAACGTCATGATGGCGGACGTCGCCATGTACTGCGACATCTGCCCGCCGTTCCAGGCCGCGCTGTAGTCGTGCCACTGGGGATCGGTCGGGAAGAGCGGGGGCGGTTGGTGCACCAGCTGGTCCGCGGGGAGGAGCGAGTTCACGATCGTCACGTAGATCGGGAAGAGGACGATGACGGCGCCGGCCGTGAGCAACGTGTAGCTGCCGATGGTGCGCAGCCGGTGGCGGGGCCGGTGGGCCCGGGCACCCTCCTCAGCGAGAGCCGGAACGGGCGCAGGGGCTTCGAGCACGTCAGCTGGCATAGGTCACCCGCCGTTCCAAGAAGCGCAGCTGCAGGATGGTCAGGATCAGCAGAATCAGGAAGAGGACGATCGCCATGATGGCGGCGGCCCCGGCGTTGTTCTCGATCTGCAACTCGTTGACGATGTTGTAGATCAACACGTTGGTGTGCAGGCGCGCCGCGTTCTGGTTGCCGATCAGGATGTCGACAGCACCGAAGGCCTGGAAGGCGTAGATCGTGCTGATCACCCCGGCGAAGAAGATGGTGGGGGAGAGGAGGGGCACGGTCATGCGCCAGAAACGCGTCCACGGGCCGGCGCCGTCGATCCGCGCCGCCTCCAGCAGCTCGTCGGGCACGGACCCCAGTCCGGCCGACATGATGATGAAGGACAGGCCCAGGAACTGCCAGATGGTGAGCAGCGCCACCGAGGGGAGGGCCCAGGTCGAGTTCTCGAGCGCCGGCGGGGTCGGGTCGATGCCGAGCCAGGGGAGCAGCCCCACCACCGGATTGAGCAGCGTGCCGAAGACGACGGCCGCCACCGCGACCGAGCTGACGACCGTGGAGGAGAAGATGACCCGGTAGGCGGCCATGCCCTTGAGCTTGCGGTGCGCCGCCACCGCCAGGCCGAGCCCGGCGAGCAGGCTGATGGGAACCACGAGCACCACGAACACCAGGGTCGTGACGAGGCTCTGCGTGAACTGGGTCGACGTGATGGTGGGGATGATCTGGTGCAGCCCGACGTAGTGGGCGGGCAGGCCCGGCACCGGCGGCGTCTCGTAGAGCATCAATTTGAAGTTGCGCAGGAAGGGATAGAAGGAGAAGACCCCGAAGAGCACCATGGCCGGCAGGAGCAGCAGGTAGGCCAGCAGGGCCTCCTTGCGCCGCCGGGAGCGCACCGTCGCCGTCCGGCGGTGTGTGGGGGGCGTGGTGCCCGGCCCGTCGTGCCCGGCCGGCACGGGATCGGGTGCGGTGGTGACCGCCGTCACGACAGGCCCCCGAGCCGGGCCCCGCCGTCGGCGTCGAAGAGGTGGAAGGAAGCCGGGTCGGGGTCGACGGCGATGCGCACCGCCTCGCCGATCTTCGGCTTGGCCGCCCCCGCCCCCTGGCGCACGATCACGCGGGCGCCCGTCTCGGTCTGGCAGATGACGTGCGTCTCGGCGCCGAGCAGCTCGACGATGACCACCGTGGCGCCGATGGCGCCGTCGTCGCTCAAGTGCAGGGCCTCGGGCCGCAGGCCGAGCACGACGTCGGGCCCCGAGCCGCGTACGGAGTCGCCCACGCCGGCCGGCAGCGACACCGACGCGCCGGGGAAGGCCACGCTCAAGGTGCCGCGCGCGCCGCCGTCCAAGCCGCCGCCCTCTTCTCCGGGAGTGGGTGCGCCGCTCTCCACGAGCATCCCCTCAATCAGGTTCATGCCGGGGCTGCCGAGGAAGTGCGCCACGAACGCGTTGGCCGGCCGGGCATAGAGCGCCTCGGGGGCGGCCACCTGTTGCAGCTTCCCCTCGCTCATGACGGCGATGCGGTCGCCCATCGTCATGGCCTCCACCTGATCATGGGTGACGTAGAGCGTCGTCGTCGACAGCCGGGCCTGCAGCTCGACGATGTCGGCCCGCGTCTGCACCCGGAGTGCGGCGTCGAGGTTCGACAGCGGCTCGTCCATCAGGAAGACCAGGGGCTCGCGCACGATGGCCCGGGCCAGGGCCACCCGCTGGCGCTGGCCACCCGAGAGCTGGCCCGGCTTGCGGTCCAACAGGGTCGAGAGCCCCAACGTCTCGGCGGCCCGCTTGACCTTGGTCGCCCGCTCTTCCTTGTCGACGCCGCGCTGGCGGAGCGGGAACTCGATGTTCCTCGCCACCGTCAAGTGCGGGTACAGCGCGTAGCTCTGGAAGACCATGGCCACGTCGCGGTCCTTGGGGTCGACGTCGTTCACCACGCGCGCACCGATGGAGACGGTGCCGTCGGTGACCTCCTCCAGCCCGGCCACCATGCGCAGCGCGGTCGTCTTGCCGCAGCCCGACGAGCCGAGGAGCACGAGGAGTTCCCCGTCGGCGACGTGCAGCGTCAGGTCATCGACCGCGGTGGTGTCGCCGAATTGCTTGGTGACGCCGTCGAAGCTGACCTGTGCCAACGTGCTCCCTTCGGGCGGCCCGCGTCCGGGCACGGATCATCTGTTCTCGCACGGTAGCGAACGGCGGGGGCCGGAGCACAAATGCGCAGCGCCCCCAGGCGAGCCTCAGCTGGCCGGGATCTTCCACCCCATGGACGCGGCGATCTCCTTGCACGTGGGGCACAGGCCGAAGCGCCGCGGGTCCCGTCCGGGCACCCACTCCTTGCCGCAGAGAGCCCGCACCGCGGTGCGGTTGACGATGCCCTCGACGACGCTGGGCCCGGCAGAGACGAAGTCACCCCCCTTGGGCGTGTAACCCTCGAGGACGATGTGGGCCATCCGGTCGTGGTCGCCGTCGTCGAGGTCGGGCGTCGGTCGGGCCGGGGCGAGGGTCGTGCCCCCCGCCTGGCCCGGGTTCGGGGCTGTCTCGGTGCCGCTCACGAGGCCCAGCGTATGCCTTTGTGGGGGTCGCCCCGCCTCCCCGCCGGGCCTCCAGCCAGGGGGGTCCCCACCTCCCACCAGGGGGATCGGGGGCTGCCGTCAGGGGGACAAGGACGCCTGGGACAACCCTTCATCCCCCTATGCTCGGATACGGACCATTACGGGATTACAGCATTTCGACCAGGGACCGGACCCGTTCGGGAATGACCGCCCCATCCGTATGGTTGATCAGTCAGAGGAATTGCCATTACGGCATTACAAAAGGACACCTGATGACGAACGAGAACGTGACACTCCCATTGTTGCCGCTGACCTCCGGGGTCGTGCTGCCGGGGATGGTGTTCACCATGGCGCTGGAGTCCGACGAGGCCCGTGCCGCGGTCGAATCCGCCCGCTCCGCCGGTGGCCGTCTGCTGCTGGTCCCCCACATCGAGGGCCGCTTCGCCGCCGTCGGCGTGATCGCCGAGGTCATGGAGGAGGGCGACCTCCCGGGTGGCCTGCCTGCCGTGGCGATCCGCGGTGACCGCCGCGCCACCATCGGCACCGGGGTCCCCGGCACCGGCGATGCCCTCTGGGTGGAGGCCGAGCCCCTCGACGAGCCCGAGCCGACCCCGGCCGCCAACGAACTCGCCCGGGAGTACCGGGCCGTGCTCGAGAACATCTTGCACAGCCGGGGTGCCGGTCGCATCGCGGCGCAGCTGCGTGAGATCCACGAGCCCAGCCGCCTGGCCGACATGGCGGGCTACTCGCCCGACCTCTCCCTCACGCAGAAGGTGGAGGTGCTCGAGACGCGCGACGTCGAAGCGCGCCTTCGCCTCGTCCTCGGGTGGGCCCGCGACACGCTGGCCGACGTGACGCTGCGCGAGAAGATCAAGACCGACGTCGAGGAGGGTATGGAGAAGACCCAGCGCGAGTTCCTGCTCCGCCGTCAGCTCGATGCCATCCGCAAGGAGCTCAACGGCCTGAGCGGCGAGAGCGGCGACGAGGACCCCGACGACTACCGGGCCAAGCTCGAGGCGCGGGACCTGCCCGAGCACGTCCGCAAGGCGGTCGAGCGCGAGGTCGACAAGCTCGAGCGCACCAGTGACCAGAGCCCCGAGACCGGGTGGATCCGCACCTGGCTCGACACCGTGCTCGAGATCCCCTGGGGCACCGAGTCCGAGGACCGGCTCGACATTCCCGAGGCCTCGCGCATCCTTGAGGCGGACCACGACGGTCTGGCCGATGTGAAGGAGCGCATCCTCGAGCACCTGGCCGTCCGCAAGTTGCAGGCCGAGCGCGGCCTCGCACCGGTGGACGGGCGCGGCTCGGGGGCCATCCTGGCCCTGGTCGGGCCTCCGGGTGTCGGCAAGACGTCGCTCGGCGAGTCCGTGGCCAACGCACTGGGTCGCAAGTTCGTCCGCGTCTCGCTCGGCGGGGTGCGCGACGAGGCCGAGATCCGCGGCCACCGCCGCACCTACGTCGGGGCCCAGCCGGGCCGCCTGGTGCGCGCGCTGCGCGAAGCCGGGACCATGAACCCGGTCATCGTCCTCGACGAGGTCGACAAGATCGGCGCGGACTACAGGGGCGACCCGTCCTCCGCGTTGCTCGAGGTGCTCGACCCGGCGCAGAACCACACGTTCCGTGACCACTACCTCGAGGTCGACCTCGACCTGTCGCGGGTCTTGTTCATCGCCACCGCCAACGTGATCGACACCATCCCCGGGCCGCTGCTCGACCGGATGGAGATCATCCGGATAGACGGGTACACCGAGACGGAGAAGGTCTCCATCGCCAAGCACCACCTGGTGGGCCGCCAGCTCACCCGGGCGGCGCTGCGCGAGGACGAGGTCCAGATCAGCGACGAGGCCCTGCGCGCCGTCGTGTCCGATTACACCCGGGAAGCCGGCGTGCGGAACCTGGAGCGCGAGCTCGGCAAGATGCTGCGCAAGGTGGCCACCAAGCTCGCTTCGGGCGAGCGCCAGGCGCCGGTCGTCGTCGAAGCGGACGACGTGCGGGGCTGGCTCGGCCGGCCGCACTTCTTCTTCGAGGCGGCCGATCGCACCAGCGTGCCCGGTGTGGTCACCGGTCTGGCCGTGACCGGAGCGGGCGGCGACGTCCTCTTCGTCGAGGCCAGCGTGTCCGACGGTCCCGAGGGGCTCACCCTCACGGGCCAGCTGGGCGACGTCATGAAGGAGTCGGCCGAGATCGCCCTCTCCTACGTGCGCTCGCACGCCGAGGAGCTCGGGATCGACCCGACGGTCTTCAGCGGCAAGCGGTTCCACGTGCACGTGCCTGCCGGCGCCGTCCCCAAGGACGGGCCATCGGCCGGCGTCACCATGACGACCGCGTTGGTCAGCCTCCTGCGCGACGTGCCGGTGCGCTCGGTGGTCGGGATGACCGGCGAGGTCACCCTGCAGGGCCGGGTGCTGCCGATCGGTGGCGTCAAGCAGAAGGTGCTGGCGGCGCACCGCGCCGGGCTGACCGAGGTCATCCTGCCGGAGCGCAACGGCAACGATCTCGAGGATGTCCCCGAGGAGGTGCGTGACGTCATGACGTTCCACCTGGCGGCCACCATCGCCGACGTGCTCACCCCGGCGCTGGCCGGGTCGGGCGCGGAGGCGGCCGCCGGCTCCGATGAGTCCAAGTTGGGCGCTGCCGCCTGAGTCCGGGCAAACTGGGTCAGGCCCACACGTTGGGTCTGGCCCGGTTGCACCCGCACCGGGACCGTCGATCGGAGCTGAGATGGACGACAAGGACATCGTGGAGCGCATCAACAAGCTCGCGGCCGAGGAGCAGCAGCTTGAGGAAGCGCACGTCGGCGAGGGACTGAGTGACGACGAGCTGAAGCGCAAGCGCGAGCTCGAGGTGACGCTCGATCAGCTTTGGGACATGCTGCGCCAGCGCCGTGCCAAGCGGCACGCCGGCCAGGACCCCGACGCCGCGCAGGAGCGCCCGGCCGGGACGGTGGAGGGCTACCTCCAGTAGTCGAGCGGTCGGTCAACGTCGAGCGCGTCGCGTCGACGGTCGGTCAGCGGTCCGGGTTCTTCAGTCGGCCGGCATCCGCCGGTTGAGCGCCGGGCGACACCAGCCCCGCCAGGCCGCGCAGGTTGCCGATCGTCACGTCCAGCCAGTCGAACGAGTCGCGCCACACGGCGATCTTTCCGTCACCACCCACGACAAAGCGGCCGTAGACCCAGAAACGTGTCGCAAAGCGGCCGAAGTTGAGCTCGTCGACCCGGTCGGTGAGCACGACGTTGCCCTCGGTGGCCACGTGGTTGAAGTGGACGTCGAATCCCATGCGTCCCGGCCGTAGCCAAGGGCGGGCGATGCGCTCGAGACGGTCGCGGCCATGGATGGTGGGTAGGGACACGTTGACGTACTCGATGTCGTCGGCGACGAGGTCGAGTGCCCCATCGACATCGAACGCGGCCAGGGCGTGCAAGAATCGCACCACCACGTCGGCCGGATCGGACGCTCCGGTGTCCGCCTGCGGTGGGGAAGGCTCAGGGCTGGGCAGGCTTGTCATGGCCCGCCATTGTTCCCGCAATGACCTCGAGTGAGCCGGACCCTTCCTCGTGGGGATCGGCTGGTCTTTTCAGCCTGCAGTGGCGACGAAGAGGGACTTGTACATCTCGGTCATTTCGGGCAGTTGGTAGTGAGCTTGCAGGCCGCTCGGGTTCGGGAGGAGCCACAGCAGGGCACTGCCCAGGAGTTCGGGCTGCCGGCCAATTTCGGCCTTCGGTCTTTGAAACGCCGTCCGGTACGCCTGCAGCCCGAGCACCGCCACGCAGCGCGGTCGCAACACGGCCACCTTGGCTTCAAGGTGCGCTGCGCCTTCGCGCAGCTCGGCCCGATTGAGCTCGCTGGCGGCGGCAGTCGCCCGTCCGACGAGATTCGTGATGCCGATGCCGAGCCCAGGCAGCGTGTGCTGTTCGGCGGGTAGGAGCACCGACCCGGTGAATCCACCGGCAGAGAGCAACTTCCAGAATCGGTTCCCTGGCCGGGCGAAGTGCAGGCCGAGCTCGGCCGAGCGCAGCCCGGGATTGATGCCGCAGAACATGACCCGCAGATCCGGGCCGGCCAGATCGGCGAGCGCCTGCTCCGTTCCGCGTGTGATCACGACCGTGGAGCGGCCTCGGGCCCGCTCACCCGCCGCCGTTGTCTCCGCCGCCAGAACAGGGGAGCGACGGCCAAGACCACCAAGACGGCCAGCGCCAGGATGAACAGCGCGTCGTAGGAGCCGTAGCCGTCGTAGGTGAAGGTCACCGTGTGGAGACCCGGGCCCACGACGACACCGACCAACGCCGGCGCCACCATGACCGTCGGCGCCGGACGGCCGTTGACCGTGGCGTGCCAACCCGGGTCGTACGACGCGCTGAGGACCACCGTGGCCCGCCGGGTCGTGTGCACCACCGCGCTGGCAGCGCCGTTCTCGAGATCGGCGTGCTCCGTGACCACCCGCCCCGGATATCCCTGCAGCGGCGACGCTGTCGGCCGCGGTCGGGGTCGATGCCGCCTGCCCGTTGAAGGCCACCGTGAGGTCCCGCTGTTCGTTGAGGAGCGGCGATTCCAAGCAGGGTCTCGCTCTGCGAGCCGACGTCGGCCCGCGTCGCCGTAAGCGAGCCGGTCGTGTCGTAGACGTGGATGTACCCGGAGTGAGGGAGCGCCCACAGGCAGTAGTCGCCCGAGCAGCCGACCTTGTTGGCCTCGACGGGCGACGCCATGTCCGCCGGCGTGATGATGTAGCCGATGCCGAAGAGCGGGTAGTCGCCCGGGTTGTTCTCGTCGAAGAAGTACTCGGGATCGGTCATGAGCGACGCCGTGCGCAGCGTGTACCCGACCTCGTCGATGTCCTTGCTCTCCAGGTACTTGAAGACGGGCACCGCCCCGACCAGGAAGTCGTTGCCCCAGTTGGTCGGCGCTCCGGCGTAGACGCGGCCCCTGGGGTGCGCGCGCACGTAGGCCAGCAACTGGTCGATCTGCGGGTCCTGCTGCGCGTCCGCCTGCGGCCTGCAGGCCGATGTTCGTCGCGTTGTGGCCGTCGTAGGTGTCCATGCTGCTCCAGGCCGGTAGAAGCACGACCACCAGCGCCACGATGCACAGCCCGGCGACAATGCCCCGGCCCGCTGGCTGCGACGGCCCAGCCCGCGTTGCTCCTCGGGGAACAGGGCCAGCGCCCGATCGAGGACCAGGCCGCCGAGGAAGACGAGGGCGACGCCGGCCAGCAGGATGCCCGAGAGCTGCACGCCCATCTGGAAGCGGCGGATGAAGATGTCGCTGCTGCCGGGCAGGATCTTGTAGAGGGACCCGAACGTCGTCCGCCCGAACGTCATGACCAGCGTGACCACCCATATGATCGACCAGGGCGCGGCCGGCCGCGCAGGTGCGCCAGCGTGCCATGCAGACGCCGATGCCCGACGGCCACGAGAATCGTGACGACGGGCAACCAGGGCAGCCAGTGGTTGTTGTCGTAGAGGTTGCCGGTCACCAGCCACCACAACATCTGCCGCGCCCCGTAGCCGTTCTCCAGCCCCGTGCCCTCCAGCACCTGGTTGCGGGCCGCCCAGTGCGACTGCTGCAGCAGCGGGACGATGACCCAGGCCGACGCCAGGACGGCGGCGGCGCCGAGCGCCACGGCGCGCCCGAGCCGCCGCCACAGGTCCGACGGCGACAATGAAGGGCCACACGACCAGCGGCACGAAGGCCAGGTACCCGGTCTCGTAGTGCAGCGCGACCGTCACCATGATGAAGAGGACGGCCGCAGAACGCGGCCGCGCAGCGACGACAGCGCCCGGTAGGTGAAGCCCCACGCCAGCGGGAGCGTCCACGACGCCCAGAGCTGGGTCCACACGCCGTACCCGACCCAGACGTAGGCCTTCGTCTCGTATCCGATGCCGGCCGCCGAGGCGAGGAACGGCGCCACCGCGGCCGCCGCCGCCGCTGTCCAGCGGCTCAGTCCGAAGAGCCGCCCGCTCCAGTAGACGGCGATCGGCCACAGGGCCAGCAGCAGGTAGAGGGACCAGCGGAACACTGTGTCGGGGTCGACGAACGTCCCGATGACGCCCGAGAGCATGGAGGGAAGGCTCTGGTAGTGGAGGAACTGCGGCGAGCCGAGCCCGAGATACGGCCACCAGCTCGTCAGGGGGAGATGGCCCTGGCTGATGCGGGCGGCGGCGGAGCGCACCATCTGCTCGTGCAGGGAGCTGTCGTCGAGGTAGGGCACGGCCCGCAGCTCGGGCCGCAGCTCCCACAGCCCCCAGGCCATGGACAGGGCGACCAGAATCCAGGGGCCGAACCGGGCCGCGCGGGCGACGTCGGGCGAGTCGGCGCCGGCCGGGCGCGGCCGCCGAGGAGGATCCGGGTGTCTCCTCCTCGACCATGGTCACGGCGCACCATGATGCCGAGTCGCTCAGACCGGTGTCTGATCGCGCTGCAGGACCCCGAGGAGCTCCTCGTAGGGGCCGAGCAGGAACGCGGTGTCGCCACCGGCGAAGACGGTGCCCCGGCGGGGCGGGTGCTCCAGCACGCCGTCGGCGGCGCGGCTGAGGGCGATGACCCGGGTCCGCGACCGAGATCCTGCATGGCGAGGCCCTGCAGGCCGCCGTTGGGCGCCACCGTGAGGCCGGCCACCAGGAACGGCTGTTGGTCGACGTAGAACGTGCTGAGCACGTCGAGCCCGAGGGCGGCGCCGACGAACCACGGCGCGGCCAGGGCCGAGGTGGAGCGGACGTGCTGGAAGCCGAAGCTCCGCTCCATCATCTGCGCCAGCTCGCGGTCGAAGACGCGCAGGACGACGGGGACGTCGTCCCAGCGCTCGCCCAATGACTCGCGGACCGAGAGCCCGGTCTCGATGTTCGTCAGGTCGCGCGCTCGTCAGCACGGCCACCGCCTTGGCGTCGGCGATGTTGACCATGCGGTGCGTCTGCGACTGCGTGGCGTCGGCGATGACGACCGGGACGCCGAGGGCGCGGGCCTGCGACAGGTAGCGGTTGTCGGCGTCGCGCTCGATGACGACGACGGACTCGCCTTCGGCCACCAGCCGGCGGACCACGCTGATCCCGACGGCGCCCAGGCCGATGACGATGACGTGGTCCACCATCCCGGGCACCTGTCGCCGTCCGAGTGACCGCTCAATGCGACGGCTCACCAGAATGTTGGTGAAGAGCGCGAACGCGGTCGACACCAGCGCCACGCCCAAGACGATGAGGACGATGGCGCAGCACGATGAGCCACGGGCTCTGGTGGGAGAAGCTGTAGTCCCCGTAGCCCGACGGTCGCCACGGTCTCCACGGTGAAGTACAGGGAGGAGAGGAAGCCGAGGTGGGCGTGGCCGTCGTCGGGACGGAAGGTGAAGTGCAGCACGATCGTCGCCACGACGATGAGCGCGAACAGCGCCGAGGCCACGATGGCCAGGGCGCGGTTGCCCTCCTCGAGCGCGATGCCGACCTGCAGCCGGATGCGGCGGCCCAGACCCACCGAGCGCGCCGGGACCGTTCGCCGGCCGGGTGGTGCGAGATCTCCATCCGCTGCAGCTCGTCGACGCGTGCCGAGGACGGCCACCCGGTCCCCGCGGTGCAGCGGGTGGTCGCGGCCCGGGCACATCTCCATCGGGGCGTCGCCGACGGGCATGATCGCCACGGGGGCCAGGTGGCCGAAGTGGGCCCGGAAGGTGTCGTGCGCGTGCTCGGCTCGCCTCGACCGTCGAGCTTGACGACCGCGAAGTCGATCCCGGCCAGCTCAATGGCGTGGGAGGGCCGGAGCAGGCAGGCCTCCACGAAGGAGGGCGCCGCCAACGACGCCACGTCGAGCACGCTGCCCGGGCCCGACACCCGTTCCAGCGCCCGGGCCACCGAGGGGTTGGCCAGCTGCACCACGAGGGGCAGGTCCGGCCGGATCTCCTTGATCCGGAGCGCCGTCTCGAGCGTGTGGATCTCGTCGACCTCGACGCAGACCACCGCGGCGGCCCGGGCCAGGCCGGCTTCCTCGAAGCCCTCGCCTCGGTGGGCGTGGCGGCGGACATGGGGCACGCCCCAGTCGTCGAGGGTCCGCCAGCGGCGGGGATCGGCGTCGTCGTCGATCACGACCACCTGGGTGCCGCTCAGGTGGAACTGCTCCACGGCGCGCAGGCCGACGCCCTGGAGGCCGCAGACGATGACGTGACCCTGCATGCCGTCGGGCTCCTCGCGATCCATGCAGGCATGTTGCCGCTCCGGTGCGCCACGGAGGTTGCCGCAGTGTGAAATGTCGGCGCCCTGCCCACGGTCGGCTAGAACCCCCTTGGGGCTGTAGCTCAGTGGTCAGAGCAGGGGACTCATAATCCCTGGGTCGTGGGTTCGATCCCCACCAGCCCTACGAAGCTGCTGGGTCGAGTCGCGTCGTGCTCGACGCTGTCGGGTTCCCCGGCCGCCCAGGCGACCGCGCCCCCGGTCAGGTTCTCGGCCGTCCACCCGGCATCGCTGAGCGCCTGCGCCGCCGCGGCGGAACGGCCCCCGACGTGGCAGGCCACCACGATGGTGACGTCCCGCGGGATCTCGTCGAGCCGGTCGCCCAGCTGCCCGAGCGGGATGTTGACGCCGATCGGGTAGGCCCAGGCCTCCACCTCGTCCGGCTCGCGCACGTCCAGGAGGAAGACGTCCTCGCCGCGGGCGATGCGCGCCTTGACCTCGTCGGGCTCCACCTCGGCATAGGGCATGGCGCCACCCTACGGCGCCCGGTCGCCGACCGTGCCCCAGGCCGGCGGGTGCCCGCCGGTACGCTGGGTCGATGGCCCTGCCTCGGAAATTCCTCAACGAGGACGAGGAACTGCTGGCCGAGTTGCGCCCGCACTGGATCTTCCTCTTCGGCCCGCTCTTCACCTCCATCGGCGTGTGGGCGGGGCTCATCGTGCTGGTGATCCTGTGGCAGAAGGCGCCCAGCTGGACGAACTAGCCGATCCTCATCCTCGCCCTGATCCCCGGCCTGTGGCTGCTCGGCCGTTTCGTCCGCTGGCGCTCCTACGTGGTGGCACTGACCTCCACCCGCATCCTCGTGCGCCAGGGCATCGTCGGGCGCGACACCGTGCAGCTGCGGCTGCAGCGGATCACCGAGGTCAACATCCGCCAGGAGCTGATCGAGCGGGTGCTCGGGACGGGCTCGCTGATCATCGACGTGCAGGGCGAGGACGACTCGCTGACGCTGGAGTACATGCGCAAGCCGGCGGTGGTGCAACGCGTCATCAACTCGCAGATCAACGAGATCGTGGGCGGGGGCCGCCGTGAGGCCATCCCGTCCGACATGCAGCCGCGGGATCGCTACGGCGCGCCGTACGCCGACGACACGCGACGAGCGACGACGACACGCGAGCTCGACCGTACGACGACGACGCGCACGACACGCCCCCCTTCGGTGTCGGTGGGCGCCCAGCCCGGCGTCACCCCGGGCGGCGGCCGGGCGGCGCCGGCCGGCAGTGCCGCGCCCACGAGGGGCGGCGCCCGACGAAGGGCCGCGCGCCGGAGGAGCCGCACCGGGCACCCCGCCGTTCGAGATACGGGACCGGCTCATTGAGCTCGACGACCTGCGCCGCCGCGGCATCCTCTCCGAGGAGGAGTTCGCGGCCAAGAAGAGCGAGCTGCTCAACCGCATCTGAGGGCCACTCGGTGGAGCGCGGTCTTCAACCCCCGTGCAATAGCGAAGGCGCCGTGGGAGGCTGAGGCATTCCCACCGAAAAGAGGGCTCACATGCATGCACACGTCGTCACCGTCGACATCACCGATGGGGAGGCCGCTGTCAAAGGCCTGGAAGAGCTCGTCCCCGACGGTGAAGGCCCAGCCCGGCTTCGTGGCCGGCTACTGGATCCGCCTCGACGACTCGCACGGCTCTTCGATCGCCGTCTTCGAGACCGAGGAGCAGGCCCGCACCGCCGCCCCGCCGATCGGTGGCGGCATGGGGGGCGTCACGGTCACCGGCGTGCAGTTCGGTGAGGTCGTCGGCAGCGCCTGAGGCGGAAGAGCCGCGCCGGGCCGCGGACTACCGTTGATCACGTGAGCGCCCCTCGATACCGCTGTGACGGCTGCGGCAACCTCACCCGCTTCGACGTCACCATCTCGCAGAAGACCAAGGCCTTCCATCACTACACCGTGGGCGGCGACCTCGTCATCGAGGACGAGGAGGTACTCACCCGCAACGTCGACGAGGTGGTGTGTCGCTGGTGCGGCCACGGGCGCAGCGTGCTCGAGATCACGGGCGAGGAGCTCGAGGAGCCGGGCGAGCCGTCGAAGGCTTCGTGACCGAGTCGCCGGCTGACATTCTGCGCCGGCTCAAGCCCATCCCCACCTACACCGACCACCCCGCCACGACGCCCCACGACGTCGTGGGCGTCACTCCCGACGGTTCCGAGTGCAGGATCGACGTGGTGGAGGCCGCCGCGCCGGTTCTGCTCCTGTTCCTCTCGGCGGCCTGCCTCGGCTGCCGGGACCTGTGGGAGGGCCTGCGCCAACTGCACGCCGGCCTGGCCGGCGCCGCCCGCCTGGTCGTGGTGACGCGGAGACCCGGCGGAGGAGAGCCCCGAGGAGATCACGGCCCTGGCCGGCGATGCCCCGCTCACGGAGGGCATCGACCTCGTCATGAGCACCCGGGCCTACCGGGACTACCGGGTCGGGGGCCCGCCGTTCCTGTCCCTGGCCGCCGCCGACCGCGTGCGCACCGAGAGCGTGGCCTGGGGCGTGGAGCAGACACTTGCGACTGCCCGGCAGGCGCTGGGCACCGGCCACTGACCCCTCTTGTCCACAATGAGCGAGCCCGCTGTCACACCCCTTCGCCATGCTTGGCCCCAACAGAGAGGGACAACGACATGCCGACTTCCAGGGACAACGCCAAGGTCATCGAGTTCTCCAACGTCACAGCGCTTCACGGTGAGCCGACACTGCTCACGACGCCGGACATCACGCCGATCGGGCTCGATGCTGCAGGCGATCTCACGATCGACTGCGACTGCTGCACACTGCGTGGCACCGCGGCCTGCGACGACTGCGTGGTCAGCTTCCTGTTCGGAGCGCGAGCCCGATGACGCCGTCGTCATCGACGCCGAAGAGGCGCGCGCCATGCGCATGCTCGAGCGCGCCGGACTCGTCCCGACGCTGCGCTTCAGCACGCAGGCCGGCTGAGCCCGAACCCGTGTCGCTCCGGGTGCGCCATGGCGCCGGTAACACCCGATGAAGCGCCACCTGCTCGTCACCAACGACTTCCCGCCCAAGCTCGGCGGTATCCAGAACTACCTCTGGGACCTATGGAGCCGGCTCGATCCGGCCTCGTACGTGGTCCTCACGGCGTCCTCCGATGCCGGAGCCGCTGCCTTCGACGAGGCACAGGCGGCGCGTGGCGTCCGCATCGAGCGTGTGCCCGGCACGATCCTCTTCTTCCCCACGCCTGACGCATTGGCCGCCGTGCGCGCCGCGGTGCAGAGGCACGAAGTCGACCTGGTCCTGCTCGACCCCGCCCTCCCGCTCGGCCTGGTCGGGCCTCACCTCGAGGTTCCCTACGGCGTCATCCTCCACGGGGCCGAGGTCACCGTGCCGGGTCGGCTGCCCGGCTCGCGTACCGCGCTCGCCCGGGTGCTGCGGGGGGCCGAGCTCATCGTGTCGGCCGGTCGCTACCCGGCGGCCGAGGCCCGCCGCGCCGTGCCGGACCTCACGGCGGAGCTGGTCGAAATCCCACCCGGAGTCGATGCCGGCGCCATCGTCCCCCTCAAGGCGGCCGAGCGCCGCGCCGCGCGGGCCGCGCTCGGGCTGCCGGCCACGGGCCCGTTGCTCTGCAGCGTGAGCCGCCTGGTGCCGCGCAAGGGGATGGACGTCCTCATTGAGGCGGCCAACCGCCTGGCCCCGTCCTACCCGGACCTGGTGGTGGCCATCGCCGGCGACGGACGGGAACTGGGGCACCTGCGACGCCTGGCCGAGGAGAGCCCCGTGACCGTGCACGTGCTCGGACAGGTGAGCGAGGAGGACCGCGCCACCCTCCTCGGCGCGGCCGACATCTTCGTCATGGCCTGTCGCAACCGCTGGCTGGGTCTGGAGCAGGAGGGCTTCGGCATCGTCTTCCTCGAGGCAGCGGCGGCCGGCGTGCCCCAGGTGGCCGGGGACAGCGGCGGGGCATCGGAGGCGGTGCTCCATGGCGAGACTGGCCTGGTGGTAGGGGATCCCGGCAACCCCGGGGCGGTGGCCGAGGCCCTCCGGGGTCTTCTCGCCGATCCCAACCGCCGTCGGAGAATGGGGCGGGCCGCCCGATCTAGGGTGCAGGAAAACTTCGACAACGACGTTCTCGCTTCTCGGCTGGCCGACGCGCTCGCTGGAGTGACAATCTGACGCACCGCCGCGGTGGCAGCATCGACAGGAAGGAAGCACCGACGTGGCCGACCAAGCCACAGAGAAGATCTCGGTCGCAGCGCCCCCCGAGCGTTGCTTTGCCGTCGCGGCCGATCTCGAGCGCTACCCGGAGTGGGCCGCCGACATCAAAGAGGTCGAGATCAAGGAGCGGGACGACCAGGGCCGTCCGCTGCTGGTCACCTTCCGCGCCGCCGCCTTCGGGCGCAGCACCAGCTACACCCTCGCCTACGACTACGCCGAGGCGCCGCACGTCCTGGCCTGGAAGCTGACCCAGGGCGACATCACCACCAAGCTGGACGGCAGCTACATCTTCGACGCCGGTGAGGCCGGCGGCACCGACGTGACGTACCACCTCGAGGCCGAGTTGCGGGTGCCCATCCCCGGCTTCATCAAGATGCGGGCCACGAGCCGCATCATGGCCACCGCCATGCGAGAGCTGAAGGCGCGGGTCGAGTCGACGTCGTGACCCCCGACGGGGGCCTCCCGGCCGCCGACGTCACCTACGGCATCGACATCGGCGGCACCAAGGTCCTCGGCGTCGCCCTGGGCCCCGCCGGTGAGATCGTGGCCGACGCTCGGGTTCCGACCCCGACCGGGACTCGGGTCAGGGTCGGCAGCCACGTGGCGCAGGCGGTGGCCCAGGTGGTGACCGACCTGGACCGGCAGCTGGCCGCCACGGTGTCGATTCCCGTGGGCGTCGGGGCGCCGGGCATGGTCGACCGCCAGGGCCGGCTCCGTTTCTCGCCCAACCTCCCGCAGGCCCACGGAGTGGACTGGACCGTGCTCATCGGCGATCAGCTGCCCGGTCGGACCGTGCTGATTGAGAACGACGCCAATTTCGCCGTGCTGGCCGAGCACCGGCTGGGCGCCGCCCGCGGGTTCGACGACGTCGTGATGGTGACCCTGGGTACCGGCATCGGCGGCGGCATCGTGCTGCACGGTCGCGTGCAGGTCGGGTCGGCGGGCTTCGCCGGCGAAATCGGGCACATGGTGGTGGACCCAGCCGGCCCGCCGTGCCCCTGCGGGCGGCGCGGCTGTTGGGAGCGCTTCGCCTCGGGTGCCGGGCTGGGCGTCCTGGCCCGGGAGGCCGCTCTGGCCGGGCGGCTGAGTGAGGTGGTCCGCCTTGCCGGCGGCGATCCCGAGAGCGTGCGGGGCGAGGACGTGTCGGCAGCCGCGGCGTCGGGCGATCCGGCGGCCCAGCAGGTCATCCGCGAGGTCGGCGGGTGGATCGGCTTCGGCCTGGCCAACCTGGCCGCCGTGCTCGACCCCGAGTGCTTCGTGCTGGGCGGTGGAGTGGTGCAGGCGGGCGACCTCTTGATCGAGTCAGCCCGGGTCACGTTCGCCGAGCTGGTGGAGGGCGGCGACCGGCGCCCCGGTGTCGTGATCGCGCCGGCGGCGTTCGGCGAGCGGGCCGGTGCAGTGGGCGGCGCGCTGGCGGTCCGGCAGGGCGGCTTGGACTGATGCGCACCGGCGTGGTGCTGCCGATCTTTCGCAACAGGCCCGACGCGGCGTTCGCTGCCGCCGCGGAGGCGGTCGCGGCCGGGGTGGACGGCCTCTTCTGTTACGACCACATCTGGCCCATCGGCCAGCCCGAGCGCCCGGCGCTGGCGCCCTTCCCCGTTCTGGGCGCGCTGGCCACCATGTTCGACCCTCTCGACAGCCCGGGGCACGGCCCCTACCTCGGCACGCTGGTGGCCCGGATCGGACTGGTCCCCAACCCGGTGCTGGCCGCGCAGTTCCTGGCGCTCGAGCGCCTCGCCCCGGGACGCGTGATCGCCGGGCTGGGCACCGGCGACCGGTTGAGCGAGGAGGAGAACCGGGCCTACGGCATTCCCTTCGCGCCCGCGCCCCAGCGCCGGGCCGACATGGTGGAGCTGGGGCGCATCTTGGCTGAGGCGGGCCTGCCGGTCTGGATGGCCGGCGGGCCGGGCGCACGGACCGAGGAGGCCCGGTCGGCCGGGGCGGCGCTCAACGTCTGGGACGCAGCGCCTGCGCTGGTGGCCGAGCGGGGGAGGGGACCCGACGGCGTGGAAGTCACCTGGGCGGGCCCATCGCCCTCGGACTCCACACGGCTGCCCGAGAAGCTCGGCGCGCTGCACGAGGCCGGCGCGACGTGGGCGGTCTTCGGCTGGCCCGTCGACGTCGAGGCGCTGGCCGCAGCCGCACGCCCGCTCGGCCCGGCCCCCGGGTCCGTCGGCGCACGAACCGGGTCCTAGACTTCCACGATGGAGTTCCGCCGCATCAACGGGTTGCCGCCCTACGTGTTCGCCACCATCAACGACCTCAAGGCGGCGTCGCGACGAAGCGGACGCGATGTCATCGACCTCGGGTTCGGCAACCCGGACCTGCCGTCGCCCGACGTGGCAGTGGACAAGCTGGCCGAGGCTGCCCGGAACCCGCGCAACCACCGTTACTCAGCGTCACGCGGCATCCCGAAGCTGCGCAGCGCCATCACGGACCTGTACCAGCGCAAGTTCGCCGTCGAGCTCGATCCCGAGACGCAGGTCGTCACCACCATCGGGGCCAAGGAGGGCTTCTCCCACCTGATGTGGGTACTGGTGGGCCCGGGGGACACGGCACTGGTTCCTTCTCCCTCGTATCCCATCCACATCTGGGGCCCGCTGTTCGCCGGGGCCGACGTGCGCCAGGTGCCCCTGCAAGGGCCCGACGTGGAGTCCGACGACGCGCCCGACCCGGGCGAGGCCTTCTTCGACGGTCTCATGCACGCCTGGGAGGAATCGTGGCCCAAGCCCCGGGTGATCGTCCTCTCGTTCCCGCACAACCCCACGACCGCGTGTGTCGACCTCTCCTTCATGGAGCGGCTGGTCGGCTTCGCGCGCGAGCACGAGGTCGTCCTGGTGCACGACTTCGCCTACGCCGACCTCGGATTCGACGGCTACGAACCGCCGTCGATCCTGCAGGTGCCCGGTGCCACCGACGTGGCGGTGGAGATCTACACCATGACCAAGTCCTTCTCCATGGCCGGATGGCGCGTCGGCTTCGTCGTCGGCAACCAGGAGATCGTCCAGGCGCTGACCAAGCTCAAGACGTATCTCGACTACGGGACGTTCCAGCCCATTCAGATCGCCGCCATTGTGGCCATGAACGAGGCGCCCGACTATCCCAAGGAGATCAACGAGATCTACCGGTCGCGCCGCGACACGTTGTGCGACGGGCTCAACCGGATCGGCTGGCACCTGGTGCCGCCCAAGGGGACGATGTTCGTCTGGGCCCCGATCCCCGAGCCCTACCGCGAAATGGGCTCGCTGGAGTTCTCGAAGTACCTGGTCAACGAGGCGGGTGTCGCCACCTCGCCGGGTGTCGGCTTCGGCCCGGGCGGGGACGGCCACGTCCGTTTCGCCCTCATCGAGAACGAGCAGCGCATCGGTCAGGCCGTGCGTCACCTGCGCTCCGCCCTGACGAAGCTGGGATAACTGCCCGCGCCTTCCTGGCGCGTTCACAGCTTGGATTGAGGCAAGTGCGGGAGGATCCGCAGGTGTCGAGCGTGGACCAGCCGGGCGTGACGCCGCAACCGGTGCCGGCCAACGGCACGCTCGGCGGCACGGGCGGCGGCTACATCAGCCAATTCGACTCGTTCCGGGTCATCGCCTGCTGTGCCGTCGTACTCCAGCACTCGCTGCTGTGGAACGTCCAGGCCGGCAACACGACGGCGTGGGCGTTCGTCATGCTGCTCCATTTCAGCCGCACGGCCTTCTTCTTCCTCGCCGCCTTCCTGCTGACGTACTCCCAGATCACCCGGCCCCGCTCGACGGTGGGCTTCTGGCGCCGGCGCTACGTGCAGCTCGGCGTGCCGTTCTTGGCCTGGACGCTCATCTACTGGGTCTTCACCATGATCACGGGCAACGCGTGGGACCAGGCGTGGTCGCTCCTGTGGAACTACACGGTGTTCGGCTATTACCAGCTGTACTTCGCGGTCGTCTTGCTGTTGTTGTACGCCGTCTTCCCGCTCGTGCTCCGGGTGATCCGGGCGAGCTCGCACCATGGCTTCATCATGCTCGGCAGCCTGCTGTTCGCGCTGCTCCTTGCGGCGGACCTCCACTACACCGCGTCGTTCGGCGTCGTGGGCGATTGGACGCACGACATCGCCGGGGTGTGGCCCTGGGCCCGGAACCCGATCACGTACCAGGAGCAGTTCGTGGCGGGCATTCTGGTCGCCCTGCACTTCGACGAGGTGCGTGCCTTCGTGGAGCGCTGGTACCGGCAGGTGATCGCCGGCGCCGTCGTGATGGGCGCCATCGCCACGTTGTGGTACTTGATCGCGGTCCGGACCGGGTCGCCGACCGGCCGCGCCTCTGATCTCTACCAGCCGGTCGCCTTCCTCTGGTTCACGGCGGCGGTGGCGGCGCTCGAGTGCGGTGCCTGGATGTGGTGGCGCCACAGCACGCGCCGTCCCGAGCGCGGTCTCCGGGTCTTCTCGGCCGAATTCCTCGCCGGGCTGACCGGCGGGATCTTCCTGTGCCATGTGCTGTTCATCAATTTCGTGCGTTCCGGTCTCGGCGACGCGGGCATCACCCCGCACCTCGGCTGGGCGGGGACGGTCGCGGTCACCTTCGTGTTGACCATGGGCACCGCCGCGCTGTTCACGGCGCTGATCCTGCACACCCCTCTGCGCTGGGTCCTGGGCGGCCCGGTGCGCGCCGAACAGCGTGCCCGTCTCGGACCGGAGGTGCCCGTCACGGCAGCGCAGGTCGACGCGGACGAAGCAGGGGTTGCACCCGCGCGCGAACCGGCTCGCGTCTGATTTTTTCGCGTCTCCGCGTTGCGTAGCAATGGCACGCGAATACTGCGATATCGATCAGGCACACACTCAGCGTCATCTCAGGTGCCGGAAACGTGCGCGTGCGCGACATCATCGTTTCCTTACATTTCCTCATCAACTTCTTCCCCCGTTCCCAGTACAGGCTCAGACGACTTGGGCATTGTGGACAGAGGTGAGTACTCGAGACACGAAGCCGGCGCTGTGGTTTGTCCGCCACGGGGAGAGCACATGGAACGCCGCCGGAATCGTGCAGGGACAGGCGGATGGCCCCGTGCTCACCGCCAAGGGACGTCGAGAGGCCGCACGCGTTGCCGGCAGCCTCGGCGAGGTCGCCATTACCGCGATCCACACCAGTGATCTGGAGCGGGCACATGAGACGGCGACGATCATCGGGCGCACGCTCGGCAGAGCGCTGCAGAGCGACCCGGCCCTGCGCGAGCGGAACTTCGGCGTCGCCCAGGGCCGCCCGCTCCGCGAGCTGGACAGCGCGGCCTCGGGTATCGTGGGCGACCGGGTCGTTGACGCGGAGGCCCGGCCACAGCAAGGGGAGTCCCTGCGCGAGATGTACGAGCGCGTCGGCGCCTTCATCTCCGAACTGGAGCACCGTGAGCCGGACGGCGACGTCCTCGTCGTGACACACGGGGGCGTGATCCGGATCGCCCAGGCCTACTGCGCCGGCGTCGACGTCGACGCCATGGTCTGGGGCCCCGTCCCCAACGCAAGCGTCTGGGGCTTCGGGCGGTTGCACCCGTCCGCGGCACCCGTGCAGTGAGACAGTCGACAGAGACAGCGAGGAGCATCTGATGCGACCAACGATGTTGGAACTACCCCCGAGAAGCAGCAAGCCGAGGACCGAGGGCCTGACGATGATGGTCGACGGCGGGTTGCCGACGCGTCAGTTCCAGGACGTGGTGGAGAGCGGGGCCGAGTTCCTCGATTTTGTGAAGTTCGGTTGGGGGACGGCGATCGTGACCACCGACCTGCAGCGCAAGATCGACGTGCTGAGGGATATCGGGGTCGACTACTACTTCGGCGGGACCCTCTTCGAGAAGTTCGTGCTGCAGGACCGCTTCGACGATTTCCGGGACCTGTGTGAGAGCTACGGCTGCCGGTACGTGGAGGTCTCGAACGGGACCATCGCCCTCTCCCACTTGGAGAAGGCCGGCTACGTGAGGAAATTGGCGGACGAGTTCAAGGTGGTATCCGAAGTCGGCTTCAAGGACTCGGAGCGGTCGGAGCTGCTGGCGCCCGACCGCTGGATCGAGTGCATCCACGAGGATCTCGAAGCCGGAGCATTCCTGGTCACGCTGGAGTCCCGCGAGAGCGGGAGCTCGGGCATCTGCCGGCCGAACGGGGAGCTCCGCTTCGGTCTCATCGAGGAGATCCTCACCAGCGACGTCAATCCGGCGCGCCTGCTCTTCGAGGCGCCGTCCACCCGGCTGCAGTGCTACTTCGTGCAGCGAATCGGCTCGGACGTGAACCTGGGCAACATTTCCTCGACGGCGCTGCTCGGTCTCGAGACGATCCGGCTCGGACTCCGAGCCGACACCCTCGAGTGCTTCGAGAGTGCGGTCTCGTGAGGGAGAGCCGCGATGTCTTCCACCTGGCCATCCCCGTCTACGACCTGGACGAGGCGGAGGGGTTCTACGTGGGCACGCTGGGCTGCAAGCTGGCACGCCGCTACGCCGACCGCATCACGATCGACTTCTTCGGCGACCAGCTGGTCTGCCATCTCGACGAGCACCCCCGTCCGCCCGCCACCGAACTCCGCCTCTACCCGAGGCACTTCGGTGTCACGTTCCGCGAGAGCGAGGACTTCGACGCGCTGTACCACCTCTGTGTGCAGCGCAAGATCGAGCTCTTCGCCGACGTGAGCACCCGTTTCGATGGGCTCGTCGAGGTGCACCGGACCTTCGTGCTGCGCGACCCGTCGGACAACCTGGTCGAGTTCAAGCACTATGCCGACCACAGGATGATGTACTGATGCAGGCCGTGGTCGCCAGAAGGACTGTTGCCGTCGACGAAGGACACGCGGTCGGGGCGGCACCTGCCCCCGGGACCGATGTTGCTCTGTGCGACGTCATCCGCGCCCGATCGGTGATGGCGGGCGATCAGACCTATGTCGAGCACGCACGGGCTGGCGGTGCCATGACCTTCCGTCAATTGGAACGGAGCATGGAACGCTGGCGTGCCCTGCTCAGCGGCGTGCGCGCCCGCGGCTTCTCGACCATCGGTCTCGTCGTGAGCGACCCCGTGGCATTCGCGGACGTGTTCCTCGGATGCGTGAGCGCAGGGTTCTGGGTGGCACCGCTCGACCCGTCACTGCCGGCGGGTGGCAGTGGTGGCCTCGGTGTCACCCTGGCCCGCACCGGCGTCGATGTCGTGCTGGCAGACCGTCCGGCCCCGGCCGGCATGACGTCCGACTGGCTCGAACTGGACCGGTTGGACCAGCTGCAGGACGGGCGCGTGACCCGGCCGGGGGCGACGGCACCCCTGCCCGCCGGAGCCGGTGGCGTCGTGCTGTCGTCGTCGGGCACCACCGGGACGCCCAAGGTCGTCCGCCTTGGTCAGGACAAGTTGCTGCACACGGCGCGTTGCGTGGCCTCGCACCTGGAACTCGGCCCCGAGGACCGGGGCTTCAATCCGCTCCCGCTCTTCCACATCAACGCAGAGGTCGTGGGCCTGCTCTCGACCCTGGTGGCCGGTTCCAGCCTCGTGCTCGACGACCGCTTCCACCGGAGCGGCTTCTGGGACCTGATGGCCGAGCGCTCGATCACGTGGATCAACGCGGTGCCCGCCATCATTTCGCGGCTCGGCACGCTGCGCCCGGGCGAAACCGTGCCGAGCGGGATCCGGTTCGTCCGGTCGGCTTCGGCGCCGCTGCCCGTGGTCGTGGCGGACCGATTCGAGGAAAGCACCGGGATCCCGGTGATCGAGACCTACGGCATGACCGAGGCGGCCAGCCAGATCACGGCACACCCGCTGTCCCGGCCCCGTCGTCCCGGATCAGTCGGACTGCCCGTAGGACTCGAGCTGCGGATCGTCCGTCAGAGCGAACCCGTCGGGAGCCCGCTGGAGGCGCCGGAGTTCCACATCGGCCACGTCGAGATCCGGGGGGTGTCGGTGATCGACGGCTACGTCGGCGCGACGCACCAGGATCGCTTTCACCCCGACGGCTGGTTGCGTACCGGCGACCTGGGACACAAAGACGCGGACGGGTTCGTCTACCTCGATGCCCGGATCGACGACGTGATCAACCGCGGTGGCGAGAAGGTCCTGCCCAGGGACGTGGAGGAGGTCATCGGCGCCGATCCCATGGTCGCCTCGGTGGCCGTCGTGGGTCGGGACGATCTCGAGATGGGGCAGGTGCCCGTGGCGTTCGTCGTCTTGCGGGCGCCCGACGGAGCGGCCGGTGACGAGCTGCCCGATCGCAGGGTTGCTAGCGAGACGGCGGAACGCATCTCGAAGGCACTCGAACGCGATCTGGTGCGGGCCAAGCGCCCGGTGGCCCTCTGCGTCGTGGAGCAACTGCCGGCCGGTGCCACGGGCAAGGTCACGCGCCGCCTGCTCGGGACGCCGGAGGTCCCCGTCCTGTACACGTTCGATCTGCAGTGACGACGGTCGAGTCGCCGCTCTCGCCGGCGCAGCCCGTCCGGGGCACCCGCAAGCGCCTCGATCACATAGACGCCATGCGGCCCGTGAAGCAGGCGGGGGTGGTGTCGACCCACACGCTTCTCTTCTTCGCGCCCGTGGCGGCGGCGCTGACCGTCGGGGCGTCGCTGCAATTGCTGCACGTCACACGGGAGGCCTTCCTCTTCGTGTCGGCGTGCATGCTGGCCTACAGCGTCCGGGACCGGCCGGGCATCGACCACAGCACGTTCTGGCGCCGCCGTTTCGCCCTCGTCGCGGTGCCCTACCTGTGCTGGACCGTCATCTATTTCCTTGTCGGCCTCCCGAGCGAGCACGGGACACCGAGGGCCGACACGGTCCACCTGCTCTATCTCTTCGGCACCGGTTACTACCAGCTCTACTACCTGCTCGTGTTGCTGGAGTTCTACTTGCTGTTCCCGCTGCTGCTGGTGCTGCTGCGTCGGACCGCTGGGCACCACGGGCTCGTGCTGCTGGCCAGCGGACTGGTGCAGCTCGTCCTGGTGTCCACCATGCACTGGGGCCTGGTGCCGGGCTGGATGCAGGGCTACTGGGCCACGCGTGAGGTCACCTCGTACCAGTTCTATCTGGTAGCCGGCATGGTGGTTGCCATGCACCTCGACGAGTTCCATGACTGGCTGTGCTCGCACGTCGCGCTCATCGTCGCGGGCACCGTGGCGGCGGCGGCCGTCGCCGAGGTCTGGTACTACCTGGCCGCCGACCATGTGGTCTCGTGGCTCGGGTCGAGCTCCGATCCCTTCCAGCCAATCGTGATTCCGTTCAACATCGGCGCCATCGCCTGCATCTACCTGATCGGCGTGGCGCTGGTCCATCGACGGCGGTCGAAGCGGACCCGGGCCGTGGTGCAGTCGGGCTCGGACAACTCCTACGGGATCTATCTGGCTCAGGTCTTCTTCATCACGATCCTGAGCTGGATCGGCTGGCAGCATCTCAACGCCTACCTGCCCTGGCCGTTGGTCAGCGTGATCACGGTGGCGATCGTCTTCCTCGCCTGCATCGCGTTGACCGAGCTGCTGGCCCGTACGCCGCTGGCCAAGCCACTGACCGGGCGCACCCGGGTGCCCTGGCGCCGTGCTCCGACGCCCACGCCGGTCGACGCGGCGCCGCGGGTGGTCGATGGGGAGAGCGACGCCACCTCCGGTCAGCCGCGGGCGCCCGCCCTGACCGGGGAGCCGGCGACTGCCGCCGCAATGGCCGACGCGATGGCGCGGTAGCCGGCGTCGTCGGGGTGCAGGTTGTGGCCGAGCGGGGGGCGGTCACACATCCACGTGAGCGCGCACGTGCGCGCCACATCCGTGGGCACGGTGGGCAGGCCGGACCACCGCACGTGCTGACGATCCGAGAGGTCGAAGGCTGCGGCCACGTCGGCGATGGGTAGCCGCGCCGCGGTGTAATCGGAACGGAGGGTGGCGTCGAGTCGCTCCATGACAGTGAGGCTGGCGATCGCGAAGGACTGTCCACCCGAGCCCCTGAAGTAGTCGCCGAGGTAGGGGTCGTAGTGTCCGACGCCGACGATGCGGGCGTCGGCAGGGGTCGCCGCCTTGATGCGCTCCAGAATCTGCGCCAGCTGGTCGTGCACCATGGTGAGCTTCACGTCGACGCAGGTGGGACGGACGACCTCGTGGTGCAGGCACGTGAGCAGGTCATTGAAGCCGAGATCGACCGTGACCAGCACCGTTGAAGGATGGGCCCGCAGAAACGCCTCCGCGGCCTGCAACTGATCACCCGCCGCGTAGTGGCAATGGCCGCCGCCCAGCAGCATGGTGGCGGTCGTGGCGCCCGGGCAACCCAGGTGGACGACCGCCAGCCCCGGCCATCTGTGCCGCTCCAGTGGCACGAGGTCCTCGGCGTAGCCGTCGTCCGTCCGTTGCCCGCGCGGATGGGCGGCCGTCGGTTGGAAGCCGACCGAGGCGGAGCCGCCCAGCGCCAGCACGTACGGGGGAGCGGTCGTCGTGGTCGCCCCGGCCGGCGAGACGGACCACAGGCCGATCAGCACGGAGGCGGCAGCGACCATGGCGGCGGCGGCGTACGGCATCACGAGCGAACCACGCCGGCGGGACGGGGCGCACCGCTCGGTGTTGGCACCGCCCCGGGGGCGGCGTCCAATCAGGTTCACGGCAGCCCGGCGCCCGGCACGGTCGTGCGCACCTTCTCGATCGCGCCGTTGCGGGTCGCCTGTGCCACGGAGGCATTGCTGTCGACCGCGGTGACCAGGTAGAGGGTGCGCCGGTCGTCGTCGCCCAGCATGCAGGCATAGCAGTTCCTCGAGGTCGTGACCCGCTCGAGGACCTCACCACCTTCGGCGACGCGCACGCATTCGGCCGCCAGCGCGTTGGCGACCCAGACGGACCCGTCGGCACACAGGCAGATGCCGTCCGGGGCAACGCCCTTGAGCGTCGCCCACACCCTTCGATTGGTGAGCGTGCCGTCGGCGTCGCGGTCGAATGCGCTCAGCTGCCCGCCGAAGCTCTCGGCGATGATGAGCGTGCCGTCGTCGTCGGTGATGACCGCGCCGTTCGGGAACTGCAGTCCGGCAGCGGCTTCGTAGCTGGTGCCGTCGGGGTCGACGCGGATCAGCGAAGCGGGGGAGATGGCGCTCGCGTCCACCGTCCCGTCGGAGAGACCGTCGAGGTCGAAGCCGAAGTTGCCCGAGTAGGCCTGCCCGTTGGCTGCCACCACCATGTCGTTGGCGTGCCACGTGGCCCAGGGTCGCAGATCGCCGTGCTCGACGAGCGTCCCGTCGGGCTCGCGGCGGAAGATGGCGCGATCGAGTCGCGAGTTGAAGAGGAGGCGGCCGTCGGGGAGCCAGCCCAGGCCCGCCGGCTCACCGTCGAAGTCCACCTCCACGCGGCGCTCGCCCTCGGGCGAGACCGAGAAGACGGTGTTGTCGAAGAAGTCCGAGTACCAGAGGCGGCCGTCGTGCCAGCGAGGGCATTCGCCGAAGAACAGGCCGGAGACGAACGGCTCGGCCTTCAGGGGTTCACTCGTCATGCTCTCGCACCTCCATGCCTGCGGGACTCCGGCACTGCAGTTGAGCACAGCCCGTGGCCGGTGCGGGCGGCGCCCGTCGGGGGTACCTTTGGCCTGTGACGTACTGGGTGCTCAAGGCGATCCTGACCCCGATCTTCTTCGTCCTCTGGCGCGTGAAGGTGGAGGGCCGGGAGAACATCCCCACACACGGGCCCGTCGTACTGGCGGCCAACCACCAGTCGTTCTGTGACTCCTTCTTCATCCCGCTGGTCGTCCGGCGCAAGGTCACCTTCCTGGCCAAGGCGGAGTACTTCGACTCCTGGAAGACCGCGTGGTTCTTCCGGGCCGCCGGCCAGATCCCGATCCGCCGCACCGGGGGCAGTGCGTCGGAGCGCGCACTGGACACAGCCCGCAACGACGTCCTCGGACAAGGTCACATCCTCGGCCTGTACCCGGAGGGCACCCGCTCGCTCGACCCCTATGTGCACAAGGGTCGCACAGGCGTCACCAGGTTGTCGCGTGAGTGCGGCGTGCCCGTCGTCCCGGTGGGCGTCATCGGGACGGTCGACGTGCAACCGGTGAACTCCAACTTCATGCGCCCCTTCAAGACGGTCACCATCCGCTTCGGCCCGCCGATGCAGATGGACCCGCCGGAGGACCCCGATGACCCGCTGGCCAACCACGACCACACCGAATGCCGGTCGTTCACCGACCGGCTCATGCACGAGATCGCCCGCCTCTCTGATCGTGACTACATCGACGAGTACGTCCCGACCCGGGCGAGCGTGGCCTCGAGCTGAGTGACTGTCCTGAGCGACTGTCCTGAGCGACTGTCCTGAGCAAAGGCCCAGGATGCACGCTTGCGCGAATGTCCTGCGTGTTGGGCACGACGGCGGCGATTCGTAAGCAACCTGAAACAAGCAGTTCACATTGAGCGCCTAAGTTGTCGACCATGGCTGGCTACGTCATACGGATCGCGCTGCCGGACCGGCCCGGTGCATTGGGCCTCGTGGCCAGCAGGATCGGGGCCGTCGGGGGCGACATCGTGGCGATCAACATCTTGGAGCGCGACGAAGGTCACGCGGTCGACGAGTTCGTGGTCGAGATCGGTGGGCAGCATCTCGTCGAGCTGCTCCAGAGCGAAATCCATGAAGTGGACGGTGTGTCCGTCCTGGAGATCAGGTCGGCAGACTCGACGACGTCGGCGGGCTGACGACGTAGGCGCACACGTGCGCCCCGTCCATGAGGTGCGCCACGCGGCGTACCGCCGCCCCGGGTAACGCATCACGGATGAAGGCGAGCTCGCTCGAGCACGCCTGCGAGAACCCGTGCGCGACAGTGAGGATGGCGCAATTGTGCTCGGTGATCCGCCAGCTGCCGTCGGGGAGCTGTTCCGCCTCGGCCAGGTAGCCGTCCTCGTCGAGGATGGCGGTCAGCGCCGCCACCTGCTCGTCGAAGGGAAGGTGCGCCGTCTTGGGCAGCGCACCGGCGACCCGCCGCTGACGCCGCTGCTCGAAGAGATCGTCGACCTGGGTGGCGCCTGGTCCGCCCAGATACCCGAGGAGCTCCGTCGTGAGGTCTCCGTAACGCTTCGGGTAGAGCGCCTCGGCCGCCGACGTCAGCTCGTAGACATGGCGAGGGCGCCCTCGGCGCGCGCCCGCGGCACTCTCGTCCCGACGGGCGAGGAGCCCGTCCTCCTCGAGGTGGCTCAGTTGTAGACGGATGGCGGCCGGGGTGAGGGAAAGGGCATCTGCCACGGCCGACGCGTCCAGGGGGCCCTGGCGCTTCACCAGATTCAAGATGGCCCGCCGAGTGGTCGGCAGCTGCTGGAGCGGGGAATCGGGCGCAACGACCTCGGCGACCTCGGCCGGCGGGGTGGGTTCGGGGCTCACGGCAGGATGAGATGCACGTCGCCGAATTCGTGCCACAGGTAGCGCTCGTCGAGGGCGGCGGCGTAGGAGGCCTCGAGCAGGGATCGTCCGGCAATGGCCTCGAGCATGGCGAGGTGGGAGGCCTCGGGCTCGTGCCAGCCGGTGAGGAAGCCGTCGATGGAGCGCACCGGGTGCTCGGGCGAGACGACCGTCTCGGTCCAACCTTCGCTCGGATGCACGTGGCCATGGTCGTCGACCACGGACTCGAGCGCACGAACCACGGTCGTCCCGATGGCGATGACACGCCCCCCGGAACGCCGGGTGTCGTTGATGCGATGGGCCGTCGGCAGCGAGACCCTGAAGTACTCGGCGTACGGCGGCTCGCTCGCCTCGAGGGAGGCGACCCCCGTGTGCAACAGCAGCGGTGCGACGCCGACGCCCTTGGACACCAGCCGCGTGAGCACCTCCGGCGTGAAGGGCCGACCGGCGCTCGGCATCTCGGCGGACCCCGGATCGGTGGCGTAGACGTTCTGGTAGGCGCCGATGGGATAGCTCCCCTGCACGTAGCCGTAGCGAATGGGGCGGCCGTGACGGGCCAGGTAGCTGTGCAGGCGTTCGGGCGTCTCGAGGCTGGAGATCCAGAGCCGGACACCGAGCCCCCCGGGGCCGGGGGAGTAAGGCGCCAGGAGGGAGGCGCGGCCCCCGTCGGGTAGCTCGATGTGCTCGCCCGCCCCGGCACCGAGGTGCGCCTGCCCGTCGCGTCGGACCTCGATGGTCCACAGACCGGCGGGCAGCTTGGTCGAGAGGTGCACCTGTACCGCCGACCCGTCCGTCGCGGTGCCGTCGATTTCGGCGGCGAGGGTCCCCGATGTGTTGATCACCACCAGATCGCCTTCGTCGAGGAAGCGGGGGAGCTCGGAGAACGTCGAGTGCACAAGGGCGCCGTCGGATTTGGTGGCCACGAGCATCCGGACGGCGTCGCGGGTCATGCCGCGGTACTCGGGCGGCGACGGCGCCTCGAGCGCTGCCGGTAGAGAGAACGACAGCGGCTGCAATTCGGGCAGGCGGCGCGGGCTCCAATGCTCCAAACCCGGCGCCGTCACCGCACTCACGCCACCGCTCCCGTCGAGTGGAGCTCGGCGGCACGAAAGCGCCCGCTCGGTCGGTCACCGTCGATGAGCTCCAGGAAGCCCGGCACCACGGTGCTCGGCTCGGGGCGATCGGAGATGTCCTCACCGGGGAACGCGGCCTGGTGCATGGCGGTGCGCAGGTCACCCGGATCGACGGACCACACTGTCAACGCGGGGAACTCCGCCGCGAGCACGGCGCCGAGGTGCTCGAGCGCCGCCTTGCCCGCGCCGTAGCCTCCCCACCCCTCGTAGGCCTCCACCGCGGCATCCGACGTCACGTTGATCACGCGTGGGTGGGGCGAGTCGAGGAGCAGCGGCAGCGTGTCCTGCAGCAGACCCAACGGCGCCACGACGTTGACCTCGAAGGCGACGCGCAGATCACCAAGGGGATAGTCGGCCAACGAGGGGAGCGGCGAGGTCCCGAGCGTCCCGGCGTTGTTGACCACGAGGTCGAGGCCGCCCAGCTCGAATGCAGCGGCGGTCAGCCCGTGGCGGTGCTCCTCGTCGGTGATGTCGCCGACGACGGCCACCACCCGAACACCGGCGCTCGCCACCGCAGTGACGCGTTCGACCGCGGCGTCCAGCGTCACCGCGTCACGCCCATCGACCACGAGCGACCATCCGGCCCGGGCCAACCCTGTCGCCAGCGCCTCCCCGAGTCCCCGGGATGCTCCTGTCACGATCGCCACGCTCATGGCTGCCCACCCTTCCGAGCGGTGGCCCGCTCTCTCGGTGAATATAACAAGGATTCCCTTGCTTTATTTCGCTCTCCGACGAGTTGACGTGGGCCCGGTCGTCGGGAATCCGCGTGGGGGCCAGTTCAGAAGCGAATACGGAGCCGATCAGAAGCCGATGGGACCGGCGCCCTGGCTCACTGCGAAAGGACGAGCGGCGTCAGAGTGGAGCTGCCGATGAAGTCGGCATCGCCCGAGTAATCGGCCGTGATCGCATCGCTCTCCGCCGGCGGGGCGAGCAGGGTGAGTGTGGCCTGCCCGTTCGAAACGGCGTCCGTGCCGATCCGGGTCCCGTTGTCGAAGAACGTGACCGTGCCCAATTCGCCCGACCCCGTCGCCGGGAAGACCGTGGCGGTGAGGGTCGTTTGCCCGCCCGTCGAGGGATCGGCCGCGCCCAGGAGCCCGAGTGTGGTCGACGCTCTGGTGACGGTCACGGGTGCGGCGCCGGTTGACGCACTGGCCAAGAATGACGCGTCGCCGTCGTACGACGCCGCCACGGAATCGGACCCGATGGGCAATGTGGTGAGCAGCATGCTGGCGGAGCTCACGCCGGCGGTGGTCGACAGCACGGAGTCTCCGAGCGGCACGCCATTGAGGGTGAACGAGACGGTTCCATCGGGGTCCGCCGCCCCCGAAGTCGGAGTGACGGTCGCCGTGAGCGTGACGGCCTGACCGGAGGTCGATGCCGACGGTGCGGAGACGAGAGCAGTGGTGGTGGACACCGGCGACACGCGCTCTGCCACAGCGCCCGCCGAGGCCGCGAAGTTCGCATCACCGCTGTAGTTCGCCGTGACGTCCTGGGTGGCAGCCGAGTCGTACGCCTGTGCGCACGTGATCACCGGCGGCGCGTCGGCGGGGAGCACGAGGCCCTGGCAGCTGGGCAGCGGGCTCCCGGCATCGCTGAATGACACGGTGCCCGTCGGCGCGCCGGAGCCAGGCGTCGCGACCGCGATCGTCGCGCTGAAGACGATGGTCTCGCCGACCAGGCCGGGGTCGTGGGCACTGGTCACCGTGGTCGATGTTGCCGCCGGGACCACGGTCTGCAGGACCGAGTTCGTCGAAGACCCGCCGACGAAGTTGTCGTCCCCCTCGTAGATCGCGGTGATCGGGTGCGCTCCGAGTGCGAGCGACGATGTCTGGAGGGTCGCCTGTCCACCCGAGACGGCTCCGGTGCCGATCATCGATCCGTTGTCATCGAACTGGATTGTTCCGGTCGCACCGGGGGTCGTCGAGGTGATGGTGGCGGTGAAGACGACGGTTTGGCCGACCACGGACTGTGCCGACGTGCCGGTCACCGTGACTGTCGTCGACGCTTCGGCCACGTCGACGGTGACGGGTACCGTCGTGGTGCTCGTGGCGAAGGTCGGGTCGCCGCTGTAGGTAGCCGTCAGGACATGGGAACCCTCGACCAGGGTGGAGGTATGGAGGCTGGCCGTGGTCACCCCACCGGAGGTCGAGACGTTCACGGTGGCGACCGGAGCCGACCAGTCGGAGAACGTGACCGTGCCCCCCGGGCTGACGGCTGCACCCCCTGGAGCGGTGACGGTGGCGACAACGATGGCGGTCTGTCCATAAATGATGCCGGGCGTCGACGTGGTGAGGGCCGTCTGTGTCGGAGTCTGTCCGACCGTCTGCTGCAGAGACGCGGTGCTGGCGGCATCATCGGGGTCACCGCCGTAGGTGGCGACGATGGCGTGCGTCGCGCCGGAGCCGAAGGTTTCGGTGCACTGGACCTGCAGTGGTGCGACCTCGGGTAAGGGCAAGGACTGGCAGCCGGCGACCGGGTTGTCGTCGTCGGTGAACGAGACGGTGCCTGTCGGAGTTCCGGAACTGGGCGGCGAGGGCGTCACGGTGGCCGTGTCGGTGACGGGTTGGCCCGCGACCGGGCTGGCCACGGACGGCGTGAGCGCGAGGGAGGTCGGATCCGGGTTGACGTCCTGGGTCAAGACGGGCGACGTGCTGGAGCCGAACAGGACGTCACCGCTGTAGTTCGCCGTGATGGAGTCGACACCGACCGGCAGACTCGACACGCCGAGAGTGGCGCTGGCCGAGCCAGTTGCGCTGGTTCCCAGGGCCGCGGCGCCGAGGAGGACGTCACCGGCGAAGAAGGAGGCCGACCCCGTGGGCCCGGTGCCCGACGCCGGGGTCACGACCGCCGTGAGCTGCACGGGCGCTCCCAGGGCGAGGCCGGTAGGGATGGAGCTCTCGACGCTGGTCACGGTGGCGGTGGCGGGAGCCCCGCCGACCAATCCAACTTCGTCCGCGTGGGAGTAGTCCGCCGTGGCGCCGTGCAGGACGGTAGCGAACGTGCCGGTCGATGGTCCCGTGCGGACGAAGTACTCGGCACCGGTCGGCGGTGTCACGCCGTTCTCGAACACTGGGTCCACCGTCCCGCCGAGCACAAGGGTGCCGTTGGTGATCTGCCCGAAGGAAGCCGTTGCGCTGGGTGGGCCGTTGATGCCGAAGGCCAGGAGCCCGTCCGGCTCGTTGGTGACCGTCGAGGTCCCGTCCACGTTGATGTGGCCCCCCGGTGCAACGCCGATGGTGCCGTCGTTGCGCACCGAGGTTGAGCTGCTGCCGATGCCGACGGTGCCATCGACGGTAAGGGTGCCCGTGTTGGTGATCTGACCATTGAGTATCAGTACCGGATGGTCCGATGTACCCATGGCTGCGACGGTCACTGCGCCGTCGTTCTGCAGCCCCGACGAGACGGTCAGGCTCGGCGATGTCGACTCGGCGTCCGAGGGAGTTGCGGTGGCGGGCCCGCCGCCGGTCGTCGCGCCTGCGGTCGTTGTGGGGGTGCCAAGGGTGAGGCTGCTGCCGGCCGACACGGTGAGCTCGCCGACCGAGTACGAGGCATCGGAGAGCGCCACGTTCGCGTTCCCGTTGATGCACGCGTCGACGCCGTTACCGTTGGGCACGCCCGTGGTCCAGTTGGCGGCCGAGCCCCAGTCGTCCGACGGGCCGCCGCCGGTCCAGCTGTCATTGCAGCTCAAGGCTTCGGTTGGTGGGGCACTCCCCAGTACGAATGAGGACGCATCGAACACCGTCGTCGTCGCCGCCACCACGACGAGCCCAGCGACAACGGCCCCGACGCGGCGCGCCACCTGCCGGTGGGAGCGGCGTTCCATGCACTGCACTCTGGCGTCGCGACGTCCCACGCTGCCCTCCCTGGGACCCTGCTCCGGCCAGACTCTGCTCCCACCCAGAACCCGGCGTTCCAACCCCATTGTGGCCGTTGCACCCCGCGAGTGCTAGGCCCAAAGCTGCTTGCATCCGCATATTTGATGCGTGACATGGGGAAATGCTGCGCCGACTGCCTCTGACGTCACCAGGGCCGTCACGCAGGGTCGAGGTCGGCCCAACCCATGGACTTCTCGACCGCCCGGCGCCATCCGGCGTGCAGGGCGTCCGTCAGCTCGGCGGGCAGCTCCGGTTCGAAGACCGTCTCGGCCCGCCAGAGACCGGCCAGCTCGTCGAGCGACGTCCACACCCCCTCGGCCAGGCCGGCCACGGTGGCGGCTCCGAGCGCGGTCGACTGGAGCGAGGCGGGCCGCGCCACCGGCATGCGGCTCTGTTCGGCCTGGAGCGCGAGGAGGAGGTCCATGACGGCGGCGCCCCCGTCCGCCCGCAGCGCGGAGAGTGGGTGGGCCGACGCGGCGGCCATGGCATCGGTCATGTCGCGCACCTGGAACGCCATGGCTTCGACGCAGGCCCGGGCCAGATGGGCCCGGCCGACGCCCCGCGTGAGGCCGGTGACGATGCCGCGCGCCGTGGGATCCCACCACGGACTGCCCAGTCCGGTCAGAGCGGGGACGAAGGTGACGCCACCACTGTCGGGCACCGACTCGGCCAGCGGTCCGAGTTCGGCGGCCGAGGCGATGATGCCGAGACCGTCGCGCAGCCACTGGATGGCAGCGCCCGAGACGAAGGCCGACCCCTCGAGGGCGTAGGCGACGCGGCCGTGCGCGTCGTCGCCGTGGTCGCCCAGGTCCCAGGCGCAGCTGACAGTGAGCCCGTCGGGCGCTGGCGGTCGTTCGGGCCCGGCATGGGCCAGAGGCGAAGCTGCCGGTGCCGTAGGTGACCTTCACCATGCCGGGTTCGAAGCAGGCCTGCCCGAAGAGCGCGGCCTGCTGGTCCCCGAGCACGCCCGAGACGGGGACGCCGTCCAGGACGGCCGACGCGGGCCCGAGGTCACCCAGCGCTGCCGCGCCGAAGGCGCCCGCCGACGGGCGCACCTCGGGCAGGGTGTGGGGGGGCACGCCGAAGAGGTCACAGAGCTCGGGGGACCAGGACAGGGTCGCCGTGTCCAACAGGAGGGTGCGGCTCGCATTGGAGGGGTCGGTGGCGTAGGTGCCGCCGCGCACCCCACCGGTGAGGTTCCACAGCACCCAGCTGTCCACCGTGCAGAAGGACAGGTTCGGATCGTCGGGCGTCAGGGCGAGGTCGCCGTGGCGCAGCAGCCAGGCCGCCTTGGTGGCGCTGAAGTAGGGATCGAGCACGAGCCCTGTCGTGGCGCGCACCAGTGGAAGTTGGCCGGCCTGGGTCAGCTCGGCGCACAGTCCGGCGGTGCGCCGGTCCTGCCAGACGATGGCGCGGTGGAGCGGCCGTCCAGTCGAGCGGTCGAAGGCAACGAGCGTCTCGCGCTGGTTGGTGATGCCGATGGCGGCAACCGAGTCGCCGCGCTCGGCCAGGCGGGCGCCCAGCTCGGCCAGGGTGGCGCGGACGGTCTCCCAGATTTCGGTGGGGTCGTGCTCCACCCAGCCGGGACGGGGGAAGTACTGGGTCAGCTCCCGGTAGGCGGTATCACCCACCCGCTTCCGTTCGTCGACGGCGAGGGCGCGGACCCCGGTCGTTCCGGCATCGATGGCGACGACGACCTTGGCCATGACGAGCTGACGCTAACCCTTTCGCGGCTATCCGGCGCCCGGACGGGCGGTTTGGGAGGGCTTCGCGTGCAAACAATCGCGAACGGCCCGTGACCTGCACGAATGATGCACGCAAGTGGTTGACAAGGACGTAACTACAGTGCTGTAATGACACATCATCTCGTGTCTCGGGGAGGGGATGACCACAACATCTTGTGGTTAGGCAGCAAAACCCCCGTTCCAGGCGCTGAATCGGCAGACACGCCGTGCGAACACCACTCCGCTGGACTAGAGGGAGGGGTGACGGCGACGACCGGCAGGCAGCAGCACCCCAGGCACACAGCGACACCCCCAGAACGACCGAATCAGAACAACCCACTCAGGAGGACCCCAGCGCCATGGCCATCGCCCCCCAGCGATCCGAGATCGGCATCCGCCGCCACTTCACTACCGAGGGAGTGCACCCCTACGACCAGGTGACCTGGGAGCGGCGCGACGCCCGGATCACGAACTTCCGGGACGGCACCGTGGCCTTCGAGCAGCTCGGCGTGGAGGTGCCCTCGACCTGGAGCGTGAACGCCACGAACATTCTGGCGCAGAAGTACTTCCGGGGGACCCTCGGCACCGACGAGCGTGAGTGGTCGCTCCGACAGGTGGCGGACCGGGTGGCCGACACGCTGACGGCGTGGGGGATCAAGGACGGCTACTTCGTCGACGACGAGGAGGCCCTGGTCTTCAATCACGAGCTGAAGTACCTCATCATCCACCAGAAGGCTGCGTTCAACTCGCCGGTCTGGTTCAACATCGGCGTGCAGGGCGTGCCGCAGCAGGGGAGTGCCTGCTTCATTCTGTCGGTCGAGGACCGGATGGACTCGATCCTCAACTGGTACACGGAGGAAGGCATCATCTTCAAGGGCGGCTCCGGTGCGGGCGTCAACCTGTCCCGCATCCGCTCCTCGAAGGAGCTCTTGAAGGGCGGTGGCACGGCGTCGGGCCCGGTGAGCTTCATGCGTGGGGCCGACGCCTCGGCCGGCACCATCAAGTCCGGCGGCAAGACGCGCCGCGCCGCCAAGATGGTCATCCTCGACGTCGACCACCCTGACGTGGAGGACTTCATCTGGTGCAAGGCGATTGAGGAGCGCAAGGCTCGCGTGCTGCGTGACGCCGGCTTCGACATGGACCTCGACGGGGCGGACAGCCACTCGACCCAGTACCAGAACGCCAACAACTCGGTGCGGGTCACCGACGAGTTCATGGAGGCCGTGATCGACGGGCGCGACTGGAACCTGACGGCGCGCACCGACGGCTCCGTGGTCCGCACGGTGCCCGCCCGCGACCTGTTCCGTCAGATCGCCCACTCGGCCTGGGAATGCGCCGACCCCGGCCTGCAGTACGACACCACCATCAACCGCTGGCACACAGCGCCGGTGACGGGCCGCATCAATGGAAGCAACCCTTGCTCCGAATATGTTCACCTCGACGACTCAGCCTGCAATCTGGCTTCAATGAATTTGCTGACGTTCCTCGACGGGAACGACGAGTTCGACGTGGAGGGCTTCAAGGCCGGGGTGGCGGTCGTGTTCACCGGGCAAGAGATCATTGTCGGGAACGCCGACTACCCGACGGACCGGATCGGCGAGACGACGCGGGCCTTCCGCCAGCTGGGCATCGGCTACGCCAACCTGGGCGCACTGTTGATGGCCCAGGGGCTGCCCTACGACTCCGACGCCGGACGGGCCTGGGCGGCCGCCATCACGGCGCTGCTGACCGGGCACGCCTACGCCACATCGGCCAAGACCGCGGCCCGCATGGGCCCCTTCGCCGGCTACCACGAGAACGCCGAGCCCATGCTCAACGTCCTCCGCATGCACCAGGCCGAGGCCGCCCGAATCGACGAGGACGTCGTGCCGCCCGATCTGCTCTCCGCGGCCCAGGAGTCCTGGGACCGGGCCGTCGACCTGGCCGAGGCCTACGGCGTGCGCAACTCGCAGGCCTCGGTGCTGGCCCCGACGGGGACCATCGGACTGCTGATGGACTGCGACACGACCGGCGTCGAGCCTGATCTCGGACTGGTCAAGACCAAGAAGCTGGTCGGCGGCGGCACGATGTCGATCGTCAACCAGACGGTGCCGCGGGCGCTGGCCAAGCTCGGTTACGGCGTCGAGCAGGCCGAGGACATTGTGCGCTACATCAACGAGAACATGTCGATCCTGGGCGCGCCGCACGTGGCGCCCGAGCACCTGCCCGTCTTTGCCTGCTCCATGGGCGACAACACCATCCACTACTCGGGCCACATCCGCATGATGGGAGCGGTGCAGCCCTTCATCAGCGGTGCCATCTCCAAGACGGTCAACATGCCCGAAGACGTGGGCGTCGAGGACGTGGAGCAGCTGCACATCGACGCCTGGCGTCTCGGCATTAAGGCGGTGGCCATCTACCGGGACAACTGCAAGGTGGCCCAGCCTTTGTCGACGACCAAGAAGGAGCACGCCGCACTGGGCGGCGACACTGCGCCGGCCGGCTCGGACGCCGAGGCCC
The DNA here is from genome assembly GCA_963794875.1 of uncultured Acidimicrobiaceae bacterium. Taxonomy (GTDB): domain Bacteria; phylum Actinomycetota; class Acidimicrobiia; order Acidimicrobiales; family RAAP-2; genus Bog-473. Next base: position 72,312 of record CAWCFG010000013.1, on the reverse strand, counting down.
GGGACCGCGCGGTCACGGCCCGCATCGCCGAGCTCGAGGCGGCACTCCTGAGTGAGCAGCAGCGGGTCACTTCGTCGGTCGTGGTCGGCGCCGTGCGCGAGCGCCTGCCCCGCAAGCGCAACTCGGAGACGTTCTCGTTCCGGGTGGCCGACTGCGAGGGCTACGTGACGGTCGGCCAGTACGAGGACGGCCGTCCGGGCGAAGTGTTCGTCAAGGTCTCCAAGCAGGGGTCGACCCTGGCCGGAATCATGGACGCCTTCTCCATCTCCATCAGCCTCGGGCTGCAACACGGCGTGCCGCTGGCCACGTTCGTGCGCAAGTTCGCCAACATGAAGTTCGAGCCGGCGGGCATCACCGACGACCCCGAGCTGCGCATCGCCACCAGCCTCATCGACTACATCTTCCGCCGGATGGCCCTCGACTTCCTGTCGATCGAGGAGCGCGCCGACCTCGGCATCCTCTCCACCCAGGAGCGGACCCAGCCGACGCTGCCGGGCGTGGAGGAGATGGCGACCCCGTCGGTTGGCCTGGTCGAGGACGGGTTGAGCAACGGCCGAACGGGGTCCGAGCCGGCGGCACAGGCGCTGGCCCGGGCCGAGCAGCTCGATGCGCCCCTCTGCTACAGCTGCGGCAACACCATGCAGCGAGCGGGCTCGTGCTACGTGTGCGGGAGTTGCGGGTCGACCAGCGGGTGCTCGTAACGAGGATTCGCGGTTGGTGACGCTCACGCGCTTGCTGTCAGCAGGGAACAGCCCTCGCCCGGAGTCCGGGTGAGGGCTGTTCTCGTTGGTGCACTTGGCGTTTCCCGGACCTGATAGCTGGGAGCCCGCTGTAGATTTGGTTGCAGACCCAGGTTATGATGGGTTTTATGGGGGAAGAGAATCAGCTGGTCCTGCTGGTCGAAGACGCTGCCGACGTCCGTGAGCTGGCGCACACGGTGCTCGAGCGCGCCGGATTCGGTGTTGCCGAGGCAGCTGACGGGCACGCCGCGCTCCGCCAGTTCCACCGTTTGCGCCCTGACGTTGTCGTTCTGGATGTAGGGCTGCCCGAGCTCGACGGCTGGCAGGTGCTCGAGCGCATTCGCGTCATGAGCGAGACGCCTCTGTTGATGCTGACCGCGCTCGGGACCGAACGCGACAAGATCCGGGGCCTCGACAGTGGAGCGGACGACTACTTGGTCAAGCCCTTCAGCAACGGCGAACTCGTAGCCCGAGTGCGCGCTCTGGCCCGGCGCCGCCGTGAACGCCAGGATCCGATGCCGTCGTTCGACGACGGCCCACTGCACATCGACTACGTCGGGCGTCGAGTCGAACAGGATGGTGAGATCGTCCAATTGACTCGGACCGAGTTCAACCTCATCTGGGTGCTCACCATGCACAAAGGTCAGGTGCTCTCTCCCGACCAACTCATTGAGCGGGCTTGGCTCGACCCGAGCGGACTCGCGCCGGGCAAGGTGAAGTTCGCAATCCGACGCCTGCGCGAGGCCATGGGATGGGACAGAGACCTCGGGCCACTCGAGACCGTGCGCGGGTTCGGCTACCGCTACCGCGGCATGGCCACCTGAACCGAATCCCACCGTCGCTCTCCTTGAGTGCACGCTCCTCAGGAGTCACGCCAGGAGAGACCCCACGAGTCGCTCGAGCGCGCATTGCCAGTAATCGGGTGATTCAGTGGCCAGGGCCACCACGGCCGGACCCGGAGTTGCTTCCATCGGAGCTGCCCGAACCGGAGTTGTCCGAGCCGGAGCTGTGCGAGCCGGAGTTGTCCGAGCTGGAGTTGGCTCCATCGGAGCTGCCCGAGCCGGAGTTGTCCGAACCTGAGTTGCCCGAACCATTCGAGCCGCGGTTCGATCCGCTGGCGTCAGGTCCGGGCCCGCCACTCTGGTCGTTGTTCTGCGGGGGAGGTCCCCCTGGGGATCGGTTGGACGTGGACGGGACGCTCGGAGGTGTCGTCGTCATGGGCGGTGCGCCATTGACGTCACCGTCATCGTGGTCATCACCGTCGCCGTGGTCGTCACCGCGGTTCTCGCCCACTGCCCCCGGTGGCGCGACCGGCGGCGCATCGTCGGCGTCATTGTCGTCGCCTTGGTCATGACCATGGTCATCGCCGCGGTCTTCGCCTTGGGCCTCGTCTTCGTTCTCACGGTCGTCGACCTTGGCGGTGACTCGAGGGATCCCGTCCTCCACTTCGACTTCGACTTCAATTCGTTCAGTGGCTGTCGGTCCGGAGAACGCCACGTCGACGCCTTCCTCCCGGAGGACCGGAGTACCGGCTGTCTCCCCGGAGTCGGGCGTCACTGTCAAGCCGGTCACGGCGCTGGAAGTCGGGTCCACACCGAAGTTCAGGGTGCCGACTCCAGGAAGCGTGACCGTGAACGTCCCGGTTGGCGATTGCGTCACCGTGGGCGCCGGCCCCATCACTGTGTGCGCCGGCTGCGCCGCCGTGGGCGCGGGCGCCCGAGACGAGCCCTCAGCGAGTGCCACCGCGGGTATTCCCACAATGGCCAGTCCCAGAGCGGTGGCCGATCCAGTGGACAAGAGCTTTCGAATTGACACGCTGCCTCCTCAGGTTGGAATCACGCTGTCAACCCTTCAATCGCTCGGGAGACGCCAGCGTCACGCGTTGGCTCGGATTCCTTCGGCACGTATGGGGTGGGACGCCGTCAGGCACGCAGTGGGCGCGACGTCACCCGGGGCCACCGCTGCTGTTACTTGCATTGCCGCTGTCACCCTGTCCCGAATCACCAGTGCCCGACCCGCCCGAAGACGATCCGCCCCCATCGGAACCGGCTCCACCGGAATTGCCGACCTGGGAACCACTGTTGGACGTGCCACCGCCATCACCCCGCACACCTGAAGTCCCCTGCGAGGGTGACGACGGTCCTTGGGTGCCACCATCGGATCCCGGTGATCCTCCGCCGGACGTTGAGGGTCCAGGACCACCGCCCCCTGCGCTCGAGCCCGACGCACCTCCGCTCTGGTTGCCCGACGGTCCGGGCCCCCCTCCAGGACCACCATCGCCGGAGTCCGAGCCGTTTCCCCTCGTGGATGCTCCCGTATCCCCGGATGTGCCGTTGACGCTCCCACCTCGTCCATCACCACGCGTGCCCCCTACGGACCCTGGCTGCGTGCTTCCGCCACGGACACCCCGCCCGGGCTCTCCCCCCGATGTAGCAGGCCCGCTTGCCGGATTGAGGGCGAGTTCGGCTCGGTCCACGAGATGATCGGCCGCCTCCCTCACGGAGGCGAGATCAGCCGGATCGAGTTCGGAGAGGGCCGCCTTCAGTGCAGTGAGATCGCCTGCGATGGCCTCTGCGTCCCCAGACCCAAGGGCAGCCGCCAGCGTTGCCATGGCGCTTCGCGCCGTCATCAAGGCCGGGGAGGGGACCGGGAGTCCGAGACTCACCGCGACGGTGCGCAATGGCCCAGGCAGCGTGTCGGTCCCGACCGCCGCAGCCGCCGCACTACTCGTCGCCAAGATGACAACGACGGCGGCCGCAGCCACGGGATGACGTACGCGGGAGGCGAGGTTCCGGCGCCGTGTGCGCATCTGGATGATCGGCGCCACGGGCTCTGCATCAATCAGCAGCTGGCGGAGGTGCGCGCGGTCGGCTGATGAAGGCGACGCGGGCGGCGGCGCCAACGCGGCCGCCAGCGTCTCCAAGAGATCGGCGTCGTCGAGCCGCGTCATCGTTCGACCTCGGTCTCGAAATGAGAACGCAGCCGGTCAAGAGCACGGGCCTGAGCCATCCGGACTGCGCCCGCTTTCATGGAAAGGACGCCGGCCACTTCGTCAGCGGAGAGTCCTGCAACGACCCGCAACTCGAGGAGATCGCGGTCGCGCGGGGTGAGGCGAGCGAAGGCAGTGCGCATCCCCTGATGATCAACGCCGAGCACCAATCCGTCGATCGGCTCTGGAGAAGGGGCCGGTGGTTCGACGGGCAACGGACGCCGACGGCGATAGGAGGCTCTCTGCTGGTCGACGACGACGTGATGGAGGATTCCGAAGCACCACGCCTCGGGACTCACGTTCGCTGCGTCGAGCCGGTGGAGGCTCTGAACCATTCGGGCGAAGGACTCCGAGACGGCATCGCGCGCGTCGTCGGACGAATCGACCCTACGTTGCGCGTAGGCAAGCATCCTCGGGTACATCCTGTCGAACAGGGTCTCCCAGGCGTCGACATCGCGGGCGCGGAGCTGTGCAACGTCGACGACCGGCTCGACCGGCTCCTCCAGCCACACCCCCTTCATCGACGGTCCGGGGCCCATGTCACAAAAGAGTTCGCGAACGGGCCAACCGTCCGTGGATCACCATCCGACTACGGCGTGCCTCGGTTCATGGATTGCACGGCGTGACACCCGACTCAGTCGTGGACGGGTTTTGCCGCCATGGATATGGGCCGGTCTCCCCAGCGTTCTCCCAGGGTCACGAGCGCTTGCACGTCACCTGCAATGGAGTTGAACGATGCCGTCCCTGCGGGATTGGACCGGGCCGCGTCGCCGCGGTGCTCGCCGGCGCGACCCGCGTCGATGTCGCGTCGATGTCGGGGCGATGTCGATGTGCGGTCAGGTACCGTCGGTCATTCTGTGTGCGACGTTGCCTGATCGACCCCGACGGCGTGACAGAACCAGGGCGAGCGTGCCCAAGGCGAGGAACAGGGCGCCACAGAAAGCGAGCCCGGCCACGTCGATGCCGGTCGCGGCCAGGGCCCCCTGAGCGACGGGCGCCACTGCTGCACCCGTCGTGATGGATGTGGAAGCGCAGGCCTGACCCGGGCTGTCGGTACAGGGATCCGTGACCACGGTCGGGCCGGCGCCCGGCGGCGCGGTGACGCTGATCCGGTTCGTCAATGTCCCCGTCGCGCCGGCGAGGACCGTGGCCACCAGCGTCAGGCTCGCGGTCGCCCCTGGGGACACCAGGGGAACGGTCCAAAGCAGGGTGACGAGATCGAACGTGCCCGATCCGTTCGTGTTCGCCGATGTGAACGCGAGCGCCGGCGGAGGCAGCTCCTGGACCTCGACGTCCGTGGCATCCCCGGTGCCGGTGTTGGCCACTGTGATGGTGTATGTCAGGCTGGCGCCGATCGCAGCGCTCGTCGAGTTCACCGTCTTGCCCACCACGAGTTGTGGCGTCCCGGGGATCCACGTCGTTGCGCATGACTGGGCGGGGTTGTCGGCGCAGGGCTGCTCGACGACCGGAGACGGATCACCGGGCGGTGTCGTCACGAGGAAGCGATTGATCTGTGTCGTATTGTCGGTTCCCTGGTTGACCGTGACGGTGATGGTCAGCGTGTCGATCGCACCCTGAGGGACCGTTCCAATGGTCCAGATGCCCGACGTCGGCGAATAGGAACCGATGCCACCGGTGCTGGCCGTCACGAAGGTGACGCCCGCCGGCAGCAGGTCCTGGGCGCTCACCGCGGTGGCGTCGGCAGAGCCGGTGTTGCCCACCGACATGGAGTACGTGAGCGTCTGGCCGATGACAGCGGTCTCGGCATCGACGGACTTGGACTGGGTGACCTGAGGTATGCCGGGCACCGTGGTGGTGGCACACGAGGACTCGTCGTCGGGGCTCGGGCAGGGATTGTCCACGACCAACGGGGGAGGTTCGGGGGGCTCGACGACCTGGAAGGCGTTCACGAGGGTCGAACCTGCGGCCTGGGCCTCGACGGTGGCCGTCACCGTGAGCGTCGCCGTCGCACCGACGGCGATCGTCCCGATGTTCCAGGAACCGGTGGTGGCGTCGAACGTGCCGAACCCGTTGGAGTCCGCGCTGACGAAGCCGACACCCGCCGGCAGGGCGTCATGGGCCACGACGCCCGTCGCATCGGCTGTCCCGGTGTTGGCCAGGGTCATGGTGTACGTGAGGTTCGCACCGACAGGTGCGTTGGCCTGATCGACGGTCTTGTTCTGGACCAATCGGGGTACGCCAGGGATCGTCGTCGTGGCACACGATTCGGTGGGCACGTCCGCGCACGCATTGAGGACGATCACCGCAACTCCGGTCGAGGTGATGACGAACCGGTTGATCTGGGTTGTGGCTTCCGTTCCCGCGTTTACCGTGACCGTGATCGTGAGGGTCGCCGAGGAGTCCGCGGCCACGGGTCCGATGCTCCAGATGCCCGTCGAGACGTCGTAGGTGCCCGCGCCGTGGGTGTCCGCCGCGACGAAGGTGACGCCGGGAGGAAGCGTGTCAGCCGCGGTCACGCCGGTGGCAGCGGCCGTCCCGTTGTTGGCCACCCCCAAGGTGTAGGTCAGGGTGTCGCCGGGCACAGCGGTGGTCTGGTCGACGCTCTTGGACTGCACGAGCTCAGGCGAACCAGGGGGCGGCAAGATGTCGGTGCTGGCGCACGACTGCGCTGCGTCATCCGGGCACTGATTCTCGACTTCAGGTGGCCCGACGCCCGGTGGCGGGCTGACCGCGAAGCGATCCACCAGGGTCGAACCCTCGGTGCCAGCATTGACCGTGGCGGTCACGGTCAGGGTCTCTGTGGTGCCGACAGCGACTGTGCCGACTGTCCACACCCCGCTCGTCGAGTCGAAAGTCCCGGCCGATGGCGTGGCGGAGACGAACGTGGCTCCTGCGGGCATGGTCTCCGTCGCGGTCACGCCAGTGGCGTCGGCCGTGCCGCTGTTGCCGACGGTCATGGTGTACGTCAAGGTGTCGCCCTCGTGAGCAGTCGCGGTGTCGACGGTCTTGTCCTGGGTCAGGACCGGCACGCCCAGTTCGGTGTTGGTGATGCCGCAGCTGACCGAGGCGCCGGCGACAAGGGTCACCGAGTTGCCGCTGACTGTCGCACCCGTGCATGACCAGGCTGAGGCGCTGTAGCCGTCGGGCCCGTCGAGCTCGGACAGGAGATAGGTCCCCGGTGCGACGTTGGCGCCTGTGACCGCGGCGGAACCGTCAGGCCCCGAGATCGTCTGGGGGCCGGCTGCCTGGAGCGTCCAGTCGACCGGATCGGCGTCACCGCCGAAGGGGTTGTCGACGGTCTTGGTCAGGGTCAACGTGGCCGGGATGAGGGAGTTCACCACGGTGCAGCTGAGAATCTGGCGGGACCCGATCGGCACGCTGAAGCCGGTCGCACCGCTGTTGGTCGAGGGAATGGGGTTGCCCCCCGAGGTACAGACCGCGTTCGATCCGTGCTGTTGGACCAGCTGATAGCCGCTCTGCTGCGTCTCGTTGACGGTGGCGGTGCTGTTGTCGGGAACGGCGAAGTTCACCGTTCCGTTGCTTGTCGTCGCCCCTGAGGGTGGGCTGGCTGGACCCCGGCTGCTCGTGGCGGAGAAGGTCCAGCCGACTCCCGGGCTCGTCGTTCCGTCGAGGTTGCGGATCTGCTTGACCACGGTGATCGTCCCCTTGCATGCCTCCGTGGCGATGGAGACGAGGGTGTCCTGGAGGGCATCCCAGTTGGTGACGAAGTAGTCGGAGTTCGCGGTCGGTCCCGAGATGTACTGGAGGCGCTGGACGGAAGGCCCAGTGGTGTTGGAGACCCCGACGGCGATGACGCGAGTGCCGGCTGCCTTCACCCCATTGGCCGACGTGATGGCGGCGTTGACCGTGGTGTCGTCGGTCGAGGTCCCGCTCCCGTTGTTGTTCGGTCCCCATGTCGTGGGGTCTCCGTCGGTGATGAAGAGCACGGCGTTGTAGTGCGGCTGGCCCGGTCGGACCAGTTGCGAGAGCCCCTGGTCCCAGTTCGTGCCCCCGGATGCCGATGCCACCCGGGTCAGTCCGGCGATGCGCTGGTTGACGGTGGTGGCGCCTCCGGGCGTCGCGATGGGTGTCGCCGGAAGGGCGAAGTTGGCTGCGGGCTGGCTGCCGGGGATGGTCGGGTGGTTCACCGTGCCACCGGATCCGTTCGTAGCGGGGGCGAACGTGGCAAAGGTGTAGACGCCGACCTGTGACGGCGTGCCCTGCAGGGAGGTCACCAGGTTGATGGATGCCTGGCGCATTTGAGTGAACTGGGGCGCCGTGATGGAGTTCGAGAGGTCGAAATCGAGCCGCGAGATTGATCCCACAGCTCGCCGACAACGGCGGATTGGGCGCAGGTGTCACCGTGATGGCGGCCGAGGACGGTGGTGACCACGCCAGCGTGGCGAAGCCACTGGTCATCACAACGAGGCCGGCCAATAGCGTCAGCATGTCTCGAAGCCGCGTCCGCACCGCTTCTCGTCTCCTCGCTGGCGACCGCTCCAGTACCTCACCGGCCTGTGGCCCCTCTTGACATCGGCACGAAGTGTCATTCCTATGAGCGTTCGGCGGCGTGCCGCGACACCCTGGGGGAGTTCGTGGAAGGCCAAGGTCGGGTCGAGCCGGCACTCTCGGCCATGGGATCCGGGCATCGCTCTCGCCGACGCTCGAGCCCCGACACGGTTGCCGGGGTCCCGAACGGCCATCGCGAGTACCTTCGCGTCCGAACGGAGGCACCCATGAAGACACTCGTGGTGGGCGGCGGCATGATGGGGCTCTGCACGGCCATGCTGCTGGCGAACGACGGCCATGAGGTCACCGTTCTCGAGCGCGACGCCGTTTCTCCCCCCGATCCCGGCGCGGCCTTCGAGTCGTGGGAGCGGCGCGGGGTCAACCAGTTCCGGATGTCCCACTTCTTCCTCAGTGGGTTCCGCCAGATCATGGAGTCAGAGCTGCCGCAGCTGCGCGACGGACTGGTCGAGGCCGGAGCCATCACGTACAACGCCCTCGCCAACATCCCCGATGAGATGAAGGGTGGGGTACGTCCCGGCGACGACCGCTTCGATCTGATCACCGGGCGGCGGCCGATGGTGGAGGCTGTGACCGCCCGGCTGTGTGAAGAGACCGAGCACGTCGACATCCGGCGGGGTACGGCGGTGCGGACCTTGCTCTCAGGTTCGTCCGATCGCGCGGGAGTCCCCAACGTCTCGGGAGTGCGTCTGGACTCCGGCGAGGAGATGGCTGCCGACCTCGTGATCGATGCGTCAGGCCGACGCTCCCCGCTGCCACGGTGGCTCAGCGACATCGGTGCCGCTCCCATCGTCGAAGAGCAGGAAGACTCGGGGTTCGTCTACTACGGGCGGCACTTCCGATCTGCCGACGGAGAGATGCCCGTGATGATCGGTCCCTTGAAGCAGGACGTGGGCACCATCGGCATTCTGACGTTGCCGGCGGACAATGGGACGTGGTCGGTGACGCTGACGGCCAGCTCGAAGGATGCCGATCTCCGGGCGCTGCGTCACCCCGAGACGTGGGAGCGGGTCAATCGCCTGCTGCCCCTGACGGCACACTGGATCGACGCGGAAGCGCTCGACGACAGCGTGACCGTGATGGCCAAGATTGAGGACCGGATCCGGGATTTCGCACCGGGGGGCGATCCGGTCGCCACGGGCATCCTTGCCGTCGCCGACTCCTGGTCGTGCACCAACCCCTCGCTGGGCCGTGGTGCCACTATCGGGTTGTTGCACGCAGTGGCACTGCGCGACCAGCTCCGACAGCCCGGGGACCCCTGGCCCCTCGCCACCGAGTTTTCCCGGCAGACCCAGGCCATCGTCGAACCGTGGTACCGCGCCACGAAGGCCTACGACAATCATCGACTGCAGGAGATTCAGGCCCTGATAGACGGACGTCCCTACGAGACCGACGACGAGTTCTGGCTCCTCAATCGCCGGCTCGAGGAATCGGCGCTCCTGGACGGTGACAACGTCCGTGCCGTCCTCGACATGGGGATGGCGCTCCGTCGTCCCGACGAGGTGCTGGGGGACGGATCGCTCCGTGAGCGGATCCTGGGTCAGGATGGACCCGTCGCCACCGAACCCGAATCGGAGCCCAGTCGTGAGCGAGTGCTCGCCGCGATCAGCGACTGAAGAGGAGTGTGGGAAGCATGCGCGTCGACAGTTCGGGCATCAACCTCAATGTGGAGATCACCGGGCCTGACGACGGCCGTCCCGTGCTCCTGTTGCACGGCTTCCCCGATTCGAGCCGCCTGTGGTCGAGGCAGGCGAGCGCCCTGTCGGATGCTGGGTACCGGGTCATCGTCCCTGATCAGCGCGGGTACGGGCAGTCCGACAAGCCAGCAGAGGTCGACGCCTACAACATCATCTGGTTGGCGGCGGACGTCACTGCGATCCTCGACCAGGTCGGCGTGGAGAAGGCCGCTGTCGTCGGACACGACTGGGGCGCCGCGGTGGCGTGGACCGCGGCGTCATTGGCGCCGGACCGCGTCGACCGACTCGTCGCCCTCTCTGTCGGCCACCCGCTCGCCTTTGGTGCAGCGGGCCTGGAGCAACGAGAGAAGTCGTGGTACATGCTCTTGTTCCAGTTCGAGGGGATCGCCGAGGAATGGCTGTCCGCGAACGATTGGGCCAACTTCCGCTCGTGGGGGCGGCACCCCGATGCGGATGCGGTCATCGCCGACCTCGAGTCCAGCGGATCCCTCACCCCTGGCCTCAACTGGTACCGGGCCAACGTCCACCCGCGCGTCCTGATCGAGCCACCTCCGACGCTCCCTCCCGTCGCCGTGCCGACTCTGGGTGTGTGGAGCTCTGGTGACTTCGCGCTCACGGAAGCGCAGATGACCGGCTCCGAACAGTTCGTCGACGCGGACTGGCGCTATGAGCGGATTGAGGGCCCCGGCCACTGGATGCAGCTCGAGGCTCCCGACGAGGTGAACCGCCTGCTGCTCGACTACCTGGCATAAGGGCCTGATGCCGACGCAGTACCGTGGCACGGGTTTGCTCCGCCCCTCTTTCTCATGCCCTCTCCGTCTGACGCCCTTGCCGGGATCTCCGTTCTTGACCTCACCCGCAATTTCGCCGGTCCCTATTGCACGATGTTGCTCGCTGACCTCGGCGCCGACGTGGTCAAGGTCGAGTCGCCGGTCTCGGGCGACGACACGCGACAGTGGAGCCCACCCCAGTGGAACGGCCAGAGTGCGACGTTCCTGGCCGGCAACCGGGGCAAACGCAGCATTGCCGTGGACCTCGATCTCGAGGCCGGCCAGGACGTGGTCCAGCGACTCGCGGCGAAGTCCGACGTCGTCATATCGAGTTTTCGGCCCGGTTCGCTGGAGAAGCGGGGCCTCGACGACGCAACACTGCGTCGCGGCAATCCCGGCCTGATCTACTGCGCCATCACGGCGTACGGCTCGCGAGGGCCGAAACGGGATTGGCCGGGGTACGACCCCATCCTCCAGGCCGAAAGCGGCATCATGTCGCTGACCGGGCACGCCGACGGTCCGCCGGCCCGGCTCCCGATCGCGGCCATCGATCTCGGCACGGCCATGTGGGCCTCGGTTGGAATTCAGGCCGCGCTCCGGACGCGGTCCGAGACCGGCGCCGGCGGGTTGGTCGAGGTCAGCCTCTATGAGACGGCTGCCTGGTGGTTGTCCTACCTCATCGCCGGCTACCTGGGCTCGGGGCAGGAGCCCCAGCGGCAGGGGAGCGGTGCGCCCTTCCTGGCCCCCTACGAGGTGTTCGCGACATCCGACGGCGACCTGATGGTCACGGCGGCCAATGACGACCTGTTCGCGCGACTCTGCGACGCGTTGGGCTTCCCCGATCTCCCTGCCGACCCGTCCTACCGTGAGAACGCCGACCGGGTGGCGAACCGGGACGCCCTGCACGACCTCCTCCAGGCCCGCTTCCTCGAGAGGCCTGCGGCCGAGTGGCACCCGCTGCTGCGGTCCCGGTCGGTGCCGTGTTCCCCGGTGCGCTCGGTGGCGGACTTCGTCGAAGATGACCATCTGGCGGCGCTCGGGATGCTCGTCCCTCTCCCACGGCCCGATATCCCGGACCTGCGCGTCATCGGCACCCCGCTCAGTCTCGACGGCGTCCGTCCGGGATCAGGCCGGCCACCGCCGCAGCTCGGTGAGCACACCGGAGAGGTGCTTGACGAACTGGGTTACTCGGCCCAGGAGATCGACGAGCTGTCCCGACAACGCGTCGTCGGAACGGGCGAGCCTTAGAAGGTGCCGCTGATGGTCGAGGTGACACCGTTCGAGGTGCTGACCACTCTCCAGGTGTCACCCGATGTCACGCGCGGAGATCCCGTCCCGGCATATTGAGCAGCGACCTGCCCGTTCGAGTACCTGGCGGGGATGCTGCCCGACGTCAACGTGTAGGTGTAGGTGTAGAAGCCGCTTCCGGTACTCCACGCAGCGCTCCCGATTCCGCCGGGAAGGCTGTTGAATCCGCCGTTGGTGGTCACGCCAGTCGTCCGGGCCACGTTGATCGTGACCGTCAGCGCGGTGATCGCCTTGGTGTTGTTCAAGGTGACGATGTCCTGGCCGCCGTAACCCCCGTAGGTGTTCGCCGTCGGTGTGGCGGTCACCCCATTGGAGACGGGAGCGGTGGTCGTGGTGGTGGTGGGTGCAGCGGTCGTCGTGGTGGTCGGGGCGGCCGTCGTGGTGGTGGATGTCGGCGGCGCTGGAGCGGTGGTCGTCGTCGAAGTCGACTGGACAATGTTGGCGGGCGCGGCCACCTGGGCGCCTGAAGCCCCAGCGTTGGCGCAGGCATTCGTCGTCCCGTAGGCAACCGGGGTGACCGAACTGGGTGCCGCGATCATCACCTGGCCGCCGACGATGGTGATGGCGTAGTCGGGGCTCGACGGCATGGAGTGCAGGTACGTGGGATTCCCCGTCGTCAGCAGTGTCGCTGTCACCGTGGGCGAGCCACCGGTCTCGGCGTTGTAATCGGACACAGCGCGCTCGACGCTGGCGGCGTCCGATTTGCAGGCCGCAACGGCGGCTTGGGCACTGACCCCACCGAGAGCGAAGACGACGATCCCGGCGAGCACGCCCAGGACGACGATCACAATGAGGAGCTCCATCAGGGTGAATCCCTCTTCGGCGGCCGGCTTCCGCGCCGCGTTCCTCACGGTGGACAGGCGCGACGGAGAGGCGCTCCTTTCAGCAATCCGCATAGGGATCTATCGACCAGGGAGGCACGACCTATAAGCCATTCGAAGAACCCCCTCGTCCACGCGGCGGCGTCAGCTGAGCGTCTCCTGGGCGCCCCCGAGCTTTTACGATGCGGCAATGACCACCCCACTGAACGAGGCCGAACGCGAGTACCTCAAGAGCCAGCCCCTGGCCCGCCTCGCCACAGTCGACGCGAGTGGGGCGCCGCAGAACAGCCCGGTGGGTGCCTTCCTCGACGAGGAGACCGGCGACGTCCTCATCGGCGGCTTCGGCATGGGCGCCAGCCGCAAATTCCGCAACGTCCGAACCAACGGCCACGTGGCGCTCGTCGTGGACGACCTCGTGTCGAACGACCCCTGGACGGTGCGCGGCCTCGAGATCCGGGGCACCGCTCTCGCGCAGGAGGACGTCGACCCCCCGATGCCGTTCATGAGTCGCGAGGTCATCCGCATCACCCCCACATGGGTCTCGAGCTGGGGCGTCGACCCGGAGAACCCCGACCGGCAGACCCGCCGCTCCTGACGCTGTCCGCAACGCCTAGGGGCGGCGTCCGTTCGGCATGAGATCGCTCGAGCCCCACTGGCCAAGGGTGTTCAGCTGCACATGGTCGCCCGTCGCCTCGACGATCTGGTCGCCGCCCACATACATGGCCGTGTGGTAAACGGTGGTCCAGTCAGTCTGGCTCGTGCCCCAGAACACGAGGTCGCCGGCCGACAGCGCACTCAGCGCGACCGGTTGCCCCGCCGTGTGGTACTGGTCATCGGACACACGGGCGAAGCCCACGCCGACGCTCTCCCACGCGGCCAGCGCAAGGCCGGAGCAGTCGTAGCCCACCGGTCCATTGCCGCCCCAGATGTAGGGCTTGCCGAGTTGCGCGAAGGCGAAGAGCACGGCCCTGTCCCCTGGCGTAGCGGGGCTGAACAGCAACGCCTCCGTCGGTGGAGCCCCGGTGGCGTCGCCGAAGGGGTAGGCGGTGCCGTTCTGGTCTTCCACCCAGTAGCCATGACCCGAGGGAGTCGAGATGACGCGCTGCGCCGGATCGAGGCTCGGCCCTCCGGCGGCGGAGCCGCCGAACGCGGCGTCACCGAAGTTGAAGATGCCGCCGTCGGACGCCACCATCCAGTAGCCCTTCCCGTCCGGGGTTGCCGCCATGCCGACGATGGGCTGGGCCAGGTGGATGGACCCGGTCGAGCCGTAGAACTGGGCGTCGCCGTAGCTGAAGATGCCCCCGTCGGACGCCACCATCCAGTAGCCCTTGCCGTCCGGGGTTGCCGCCATGCCCACGATGGGCTTGTTCAGCGCGATGGAGCCGGTCGAGCCGTAGAAGGTGGCATCGCCGTAGCTGAAGATCCCGCCGTCGGACGCCACCATCCAGTAGCCCTTCCCGTCTGGCGTGGCGGTCAGACCGACGATGGGCTTGTTCAGCGCGATGGACCCCGTCGAGCCGTAGAACGACGCGTCCCCGTAGGAGAAGATGCCGCCGTCCGAAGCCACCAGCCAGTACCCGGCTTGGTCCCCCGTGGGGGTGATTCCGACGATCGGATGGTTGAGGGGAAGGCCTGCCGCGGAACCGTATGCGCCGGCATTGCCGAAGTTCCAGACCGCACCCTGGGCGTCGGCCAACCAGAAGTTGTCCGAGGGGATGCCGGTCGACGACGTGATGCCCGGGGTGGACGGTGTCGATGCGCCGGCGCTCCCCGCGGAGACGCTGCCGATCCCGAGCGAGAGAACCGCCAGTACGCCCGTCAGCCAGGTTGTCGGCGCTGCCAGGGCGCGGCGGACCGCTGCGAGTGTTTCCTTGGTGGGCACGGCTCAGGATTCGACGTGCGGCGAGGTTTCCTAAAGGACTGCATCGGGGGGTGGACGGGCGATTTGGCCATCGGTTGCGTTTGCACGCAGCGTCCCTTCAGGATCAGCCGCATCGGCCGCGCCGTTCGGGCGTGCGTCCTTCTACGAATTGATGACGAACGAGTAGCTGAAGGGCGCGGCGACCGGGGTCAATGTGGAGGTCCGCTTGCCCGATGTGATGGTCACCTTGGTCCCGCCGGCACCGACATCGACCTGGGAGGGGCCGAGGAGGAGTTCCTTCTGGGTGCTGTTGGGATTGAGCACGCCCTCGAATGTCGGATGCTTTCCCGCCGCCCCGATGCTCACCCAGGAGCGGCCGGTCGAGGTGGTGACGGTGACCAGGTACGCGGCAATGTCGACCCGGTAGGTCGCGGTGCCGTTCCCGGCCGTGACCGGAGTCACCAGCGGGACGGTGGGGGAACTGCCCGAATGGTGGTGCGTCGTCTGCGCCGCGCTCGAGCTGCCCGTGTTGTTCGTGTTGTTCGTGTTGTTCGTGTCGATGACACCGGACTTCACGAGCCCGAGCGTCGCGCCTGCCGCCACCACGACGAGCGCCACGATGACAACCAGGATCCGGAGCCACCGGGCGGGGCTCGGTCGCGCCGTGCTGCGGCCGACGGCGGGAATTCTGTCGGTGTCGGCGTAAGTCGGGTAGGCGTCACCGAACAGCTGGCCCTGGCTGTCCGTCACCGGCCGCTCGACGATGGCCGTGGCAGACGGATCGGGTCTGAGCCCTGCCTCGTCGGCTTGCACGTCCATGGCCGTCTTCTCGACCTCCCACGCCCCGTACTTGAATGACACCAATTACTGCGGTCCGATCCTCCCCGTGGGACCCCGGGGGCTCTTCGGCACCGTTCCGTCCGCTTCCGTCTACCAGGATCGCACGTGCAAGGGGTCAATTGGTGCGCAGGAGCCGTCCGACCGGGTCGTCTGCGCCAACGCCAGCTCGCAGGGCCTCAGCGGCCGACGCGGCCGTCGAGGAGCTCACGGGTGATGTCCATGTGCCCGACGTGGCGCGCCGTCTCCTCGATCATGTGAAACACGGCCCACCGGAACGTCGTCGGTCGGAAGGCGCCCCGTGAAGGCAGGTCGAGCGAGGTGACGCTGTCGAGGACGAGGTCAGCGAGCGCGGCCTCCTCCCGGTAGAAGGCCACGCACTCCTCGGCACCCCAGTTGTCGGGCAGTTCGAACATGTGAGGCCGCCAGGCCATGTCCATCTGTTCGCCGGCACAGATGGCCCGGAGCCAGAGCCGTTCTGTGTAACCGAGGTGGACGACCAGGACCCCCAACGGATTGGCCGCCGGCGCTGGTTTCCATCGCAATTGCGTCGCGTCCAGGCCCTCCACCTTGAAGATGGCGCTGTCGCGCAGGTGCTGGAGCCAGGCCCGCGCCATTGCCAACTCCTCGAGCGACCGGGTCTCCTCCGGCCGCGGCACGTGCAGCGAGGGCGGTGTCTCGGGCGCCATCGTGACCTGTGACTACGGAACGGTCACCGTCGTCGGGCTGACCAGGGTGCCGCCGCAGACCGACGTGTACCAATTGGCGATTGTCGTGCCGTCCGTCTGGAGCTGCGGGTTCGTGCCCAACGTTGAGAAGGACGCGACGAGGCCCTGCAGGCTGGAGGCGTTCTGAATGGCGGCCCGGAACTGCTTGACGTACGAGAGCAGGTTCTTGAAGGCCGTCTGCACCTTGGGCGGAGCCGTCTTGATCGCGGCCAGTGCCTTCTGCACTTGGCTGTAGTCAAGGTTGTAAGCCTTGAGCAGGGCCTTCTTGGCGGCGGGGAAGTTGCCCGATGTCATCGCCTTGGCGATGCCGCTCGAGGCTGCGGTCGACCCGGTCTGTTCGGATTTGACCGTCCTGCACATGGCGCTCTTGGGCGCCGACCCCTTCGTCTTCGCCGCCGAGGCCGCCGTCAGCGGTGCGAAGGCAAGCAGGACCCCGAGCGCGCCGGTACAGATGCCCATCGTCATGGATCGCTGCTTCATGCCGCCACCTCCCAGGTGTCGAACCAGGAGGAGGACGCTACAGCACCCTTCTGGTTCATCTGGGGAAGAGTGGGCCCAGCGTCGCCTTCTCGGCTCCGGGCTTCGGCCTGAACCGGCGGCCGGTGGGCGTTATGGTGGCAGCTGACGGGGCGTCAGAAAACTGGGGGCAGGGTTTGGATGATCTGAACGGCAAGGTTGCCGTCGTCACCGGGGGAGCCGCAGGCATCGGACGCGGCATCACCGAGTCGTTGTTGGAGGAGGGCGCGCGCGTCGTCATCGCCGACGTCGAGGAGCCGGTTCTCGAGGTCGCGGTGAAGGAGTTGTCCGTCGCCGGCGACGTCCGGGGCGTCGTCACGGACGTCTCCTCGGCGGCCTCGGTCGAGGCGCTGGCTGAGGACGTCTTCGCGCAGGAGGGTGCCTGCCACCTGCTCTTCAATAACGCCGGCGTGACCTCCGGCGGGGGCGGGCGGCCCTGGGAACAGGAGCCCAACGACTGGGCCTGGTGCTTCTCGGTCAACGTGTTCGGTGTGGCCAACGGCATGCTGTCGTTCGTGCCCCGCATGATTGCGTCGGGTGAGCCCGGCGTGATCGTCAACACCTCCAGCACGGACGGGGGCATCGCGCCCGTCCCGTACGCGTCGGTCTACGCCTCGAGCAAGGCGGCCATCTCGTGCCTGACCGAGGCGCTGGCCCATCAGCTCATCGCCGCCGGCACCGAGCTCCGGGCCGCCGTCTTCTATCCCTCGGGGGGCCTGCTCGACACGGGGTTGTGGACGGCCCAGCGCAACCGGCCCGAGGCGCTGCAGCGGACCCGGCCGCGCCCGCCGGCGCCCGGCACGACCTTCGAGGAGTTCAAGGCGCAGCTCGAGGCCGCCGGTCGCACCGTCGAGGTGATGGACCTCCGGAAGCTGGGTCGCTTCTGCGTGGACGGCGTCAAGCGGGGTGATTTCATCATTGGCTACGGGCTCGAGGAGGTGGCGGAGATGTTGCGCCGGCGGGCTGACGCAATCGGAGCCGGGCAGCTTCCGCCGGCGGCGCTGACCTGATGACCGCCACGGCACCAGGCAGCGCTCACTACACCGTCGTCTCGGCCGATGGCCATGCCGGCGGCGACATTCAGGACTACCGGCCGTACCTGGCCAGCCGCTGGCACGACGAGTTCGACGCCTGGGCGGCCGAGTACGTCAACCCGTTCGCCGACCTGCTCGCGCCGATCGCGTATCGCAACTGGGACAGCGCGCGGCGCCTGGCCGAGACCGAGTCGGACGGGATCGCGGCAGAGGTCCTCTTTCCCAACACCGTCCCACCCTTCTTCACCGAAGGGAACCTGGTCGCGCTGCCCCCGACGCCCGAGGACTACGAGCGCCGCTGGGCCGGCGTCCAGGCCCACAACCGTTGGCTGGCCGACTTCTGCGCCGCCGCCCCGGGCCGGCGGGCCGGCATCATTCAGGTCTTCGCCAACGACATGGCAGACGCTGTCGAGGAGGTGCGTTGGGCCGCGGAGACCTTCGACCCCTTCGGAGGCATTCTGCTGCCGTCCATCCCCCCGAATTCCCCGCTCCCTCCGCTCTGGGAGGACCACTACGAACAGCTGTGGCAGGTCTGTGCTGATCTCGACGTGCCGATCAACATTCACGGGGGCACCGCCCTGCCGGACTACGGCGAGCACGAAGCGGCGCGGGGCATGATGCTCATTGAGATCCCCTGGTTCAGCCATCGTTCGGTCTGGCATCTCATCTTCTCCGGTGTGCTCGAGCGCCACCCCACCCTGCGTTTCGTGGTGACCGAGCAGGGCGTGGCCTGGTTGCCCCGTGGCCTGGAGACCCTGGACTGGTTCTACGGCCGCATGACCACCTCCGACGCGGCCGAGTCGAAGTTCTTCGGAGCGGCGGCGGCGAAAATGTCCATGACCCCGACGGAGTACTTCGCCCGCAACTTCTGGATCGGCGCCAGTTTCCTCCGCCCGAGCGAGGCACCCCTGTGCCGCGATCTCGGGATCGACCACGTGATGTGGGGGGCGGACTATCCACACTCCGAGGGCAGCTATCCCTACACGACCGAGGCCCTGCGGGTGGCCTTCGCCGACTACGCCGAGCCCGAGGTGCGGGCCATGGTCGAGTCGACGGCGGCTTCTTTCTACGGGTTCGACCTCGACCAGCTGCACGCCGTCGGCGACCGGATCGGCCCCCTCGTGGCCGAGGTCGCCCGACCACTGCTCCGAGAGAACTGGCCGACGACGACGACCTGCAACGCGTTCGACCCCACGCAGATCCTGCGTGCCTGGTGAGCAGAGAGGAGCATCCGTGACCGTCCGCTACGGCGCCCGAGCCGCGCAAGTGAACCACGAGATCGAGGCCAAGAAGGCCGATATCTGGTCCGAGGCGGTGACCGCCGTCTACGAGACCGATCCCGAGATTGTGGCCGCCATCCTGCCCCCTCCCCTCGAACCGGGTCCCGAGCCGTTGGTGCGGATCACCATCACCAGGGTCGAGATGCCCGGGCTGCCGGTGTTCGGCGCCGGCTGGATCGGCGTCCAGGCTCGCCATGCGGACCGGCTGGGCGAGTACCCGATCTTCATGCCGATGACCACCGAGCAGTCGCTGATCGGTGGCCGGGAGATCAACGGCGAGCCCAAGAAGCTGGCCCAGGTCGAGGTCAGCCGCGAGGGCGCTCACGTCTCGGCCCACATCGCCCGGATGGGCTCGGTGATCTGCGAGATGACGGGCACGGTGACGGAGACCCGAGCGAATTACGAACTGGAGAAGACCGACTTCTGGCTCAAGCTCTCTCCGTCCTGCGAGCAAGCCGGCGTGCTGGACCAGGACCCGCTGCTCGTCTACGGCGAGAAGACGGAGCGAACGAGGCTGCATGCGACGATTGACGGCGAGCTCATCCTCAAGGAGGCGCCGCTCGATCCCATCGCGGACCTGGTGGTACGCCGCATGGTGGACCTCAACTGGACAGAGCGTGCCTCCACGCAGGTCGGCCGAGTCATCGGGCCGGTCCCGCGGGCCGGGGTCGAGCCGTTCATCCATCAGCGCTACGACGACCTCTCGGTTCTCGGGGCCAAGCGATGAGCGACGACCGCTACCTGATCATCTCCGCCGACGCCCATGCCGGCCTGCAATGCGAGGGGTACCGGCCCTACCTCGACGCGGCCTACCACCCGCAGTTCGACGACTACCTGGCCGAGCGCCAGGCCAACCGCGACCAGTTGCTCACCATGAATTACGACTACATCATGGGCTGGGAGACCGACAACGAGGAGGGATTGCGCGGCGCCTGGGACATCGACCAACGCGACAAGGAGCTCGACGCCGACGGTGTCACGGCGGAGGTCATGTTCGCCGACGCCGACGCCATCACGGGCATGGCGTCACCGCCCTTCGGCGCCGGCCTCTCGGCGGGCGCCATCGCCGATCCCGAGCTGGCCTTCGCCGGGGCCCGGGCGCACAACCGCTTCCTGGCCGAGATGTGCAGTCGCAGCCCGGAGCGCCACGGCGGGATCGCGCTGGTGCCCATCACCCATGGCGTCGAGCGCTCCGTGGCCGAGATCGAGTGGCTGGCCGAGCAGCCCGGTATCCGCGGGATCATGGTCCCGACGATGTGGCACGACCTGCAGCCGTACAACCATCCGGACTACGACCCGGTGTGGGCGGCCTGCCAGGAGGTCGGTTTCCCGGTCCACACCCACTCGGGTGAGGCGCCCCAGGACGAGTACAACGAGAACATCGGGATCTACCTCGCCGAGGTGGTGTGGTGGGCCGCCCGGCCCATGTGGCACCTGCTCTTCTCCGGCGCCTTCGAGCGGTTCCCGCGCCTGAAGTACGTCGTGACCGAGGCCGCCGCCTACTGGGCGGCCGACATGATGTGGAAGTGGGACCAGTACATGGGTGGCGGCCACACCACCAAGAAGATGGCCGCGCTGTTGAAGGGGAAGATCTCCAAGCTGCCTTCGGACTACTTCGGGGAGAACATCTTCATCGGTGCCTCCACCATGTCGAAGGAGGAGATCCGCCGCCGCCACGTCCTGGGCTGCGACGTCGTCATGTGGGGCACGGACTACCCGCACCCGGAGGGCACCTGGCCGCATACCCAGGAGCGTCTGCGGGGCGACTTCGGCGGCATTCCGGTAGAGGACGCCCGCAAGCTCCTGGGCGAGACCGCCGCCCGCTGCTACGACTTCGACCTCGACTCCTTGCAGCGGGTGGCCGATCGGATCGGGCCGACCCCGGCCGACCTGGGGCAGGACCCCTCACTGCGCACCGACCCCGAAGAGGTGCGCACCGCGCGCTGGTGGAAGGACGAGTACCAGGTCCAGGCTCCGGGCTGAGCGTCCCGCTGTGAACCCGGGCCACATGGAGTACTGCGCCAGTGAGGACTGGCGGCGCATGGTGCACGACACGATCCTGCCCGTCGCGCTGGAGAACGTGGAATTGGGCGACGAGGCGATCGAGATCGGTCCCGGGCCCGGGTTCACGACCGACGTCCTGTGCACCAAGACGGCCCACCTCACGGCGGTCGAGCTCGACGAAGGCCTGGCGGCGGGTCTGGCCGAACGGATGGCCGGCCGCAACGTGGCGGTCGTCGTGGGCGACGCCACCACGCTCGAATTCGCGCCGGACCGGTTCACCGGTGCGGCCTCCTTCCACATGCTCCATCACATTGCGCCCGCTGAGGCTCAAAACGCCGTCTTCGCCGAGCTGGCCCGGGTGCTGGTCCCCGGCGGCACGCTGGTGGCGGCCGACGGCGTCTACAGCGAGGGCAGCGCCCTCTTCCACCAAGACGACACGTACAACCCCATCGCTCCCGAGGAGTTGGAGTCCCGGCTGGGCGCCGCCGGCTTCGGGTCGGTGCGGGTGCGCACGTACGACCTCGGGTGGGTGTGCACGGCCCGACTCCGCTGACCGCCGCGACGGCTCCGTGGTAGCGATCCTGTTCGCGCTGGCGGCAGCGTTCTCCAATGCGCTGAACATGGTCACACAGCACATCGCCAGCATCAGCGACCCCGGCCACTCGAAGGGGTGGCGCTTCGTCCGCTATCTGGCCTCGAACCCGCTGTGGCTGTTCGGGTGGGTCGCGCTCGCCGGGTCCTTCATCTTCCAGGCCCTCGCCCTGCACAACGGGCAGATGTCGGTGGTCCAGCCCCTTCTGGTCACCGAGCTGGTCTTCGCCCTGGTGTTGCGCCGCTTCTGGATCCGCCAGCAGATCAGGGACGTCACCTGGTGGGCCGCCGCCGTGACCTGCGGCTCGCTGGCGCTGTTCGTGGCCGTGTCCGAGCCCACCGGCGGCAACGCGCAACCGACGAGCTCCGCCTGGATCGGTGCCACCGCTGCCGCCGGCGGCGCAGCAGTCGTGCTGGCCTTCATCGGGCGAACCGGGTCACCGGTGCGAAGGGCAGCGGCGCTCGGTGCGGCGACGGCGATCCTGTGGGCTCTGGTAGCCACCTTCATTAAGGCGATGACCGATACCCTCACCCAGTTCGGGATTGTGGGCATGTTCACCCACTGGCCGGTCTACGCGCTGATCGTGGTGAGCATTGTGGCCGAGATCCTCGACCAGACGGCGCTGCACGTGGGGCCGCTCAGTATCTCGCAGCCGTTCATCGTGATCGTCGACCCCATTGTGAGCATTGTGCTCAGCGTCTGGATCTTCGCCGAGGTGTTCACCGAGAACGCATTCCGGCTCTCCGTCGGCATCGTCTCGTTCGGCGTCATGTGCGCCGCGGCCGCCGTGCTGGCCCGCACCGCCCCCGCCACCATGGACCGGGGGCCCAGCCCGGCTACATCGCCTCCTCCGGGAAGAACGTGACCCAGTTGGTCTGCATCGACGCCCGGTCGGCGACGATGGTGGCGCCACACACGGCGGCGAAGACGGAGACCGCTGGGCCGGGCCGCCACGTCACGGCGCGGCCATCACCCGGCGAAGTCCCAGCTCTCGCCCTTCTCGTAGTGGTGGAGCACGTTCTTGGCGATGAGGATGCGGTGCACCTCGTCGGGCCCGTCGGCCAGGCGCAGCGTGCGCGCCCCGAGGTACATCTGGGCGAGCGGGAGGTCACTGGTCACGCCGGCGGCGCCCCACACCTGAATGGCCCGGTCGACGACCCGGCTGTAGGCCGCCGGCACGAAGACCTTGATGGAGCTGATCTCGGTGCGGGCCTGGGGATCGCCCTTGTCCACCTTCTCGGCGGCATGGATCGTCATGAGCCGGGCCGCCTGGAGGTCCATGTAGCTGTCCGCTACGAAACCCTGCATGAACTGCTTGTCCTTGAGGAGCCCGCCGTGCACCTCCCGGGTGAGCAGGCGCTCGACCATCAGGTCGAAAGCGCGCCACATCTGGCCGACCGAGTTCATGCAGTGGAAGATGCGTCCGGCGCCGAGCCTGTCCTGGGCGGCCCGGTGCCCGTCACCGACCTGACCCAACAGGTTCTCGTAGGGGACCCGGACCTCGTCGTAGCGCACCTCGCAGTGATCCGACTTGGCGCTGCCCCAGATGCCGATGCCGCGGACGATGTCGACGCCGGGTGTGGACGTCGGCACAATGATCTGCACCATCCGCCCGGGACCCTCGTCGTCCTTGGAGTCCTTGGCCCGGCACATCACAATGAAGAAGTCGGCCGCCAATCCGTTGGACGTGAACCACTTGTGCCCGTTGATGACCCATCCGTCCCCCTCGCGGACGGCGGTGGTCTGAATGGAGCGCGGGTCCGAGCCGGCGTTCTCGGGCTCGGTCATGGAGAAGCCCGACTGCATGGTGCCCTCAATGAGGGGGAGGAGCCACTTGCGCTTCTGCTCCTCGGTCCCGTACTTGACCAGGACGGTCTGGTTGCCCGAGTTCGGCGCCACCACACCGAAGAGGGAGGCCGCCCCGACGGCGTAGGCGAGGATCTCGTTCATGTAGGCGTGGGCCATGAAGTCGATGCCCATGCCGCCGTATTCGGGGGGCAGGTGGGGCGCCCAGAGCCCCTCGGACTTCACCTCGTCCTGAATCTGCTGGCGCAGCGTCCTGGCTTCGCCCCGCTCCTCGTCGGTGGCGTTGCCGCCCCGCGCCCGCCAGAGCCGGGACTCGTTGGGCAGGATGCGCTCGTTGACGATCCGGGCCGTGCGCAGGCGGATGTCGTTGATGTGGTCACTGAGCGCCGCATTGGGTGTGACGTTGATCGGCATGGCTCGACCCCCCTGGTCGTCGTGTGTTCCGGTCGGAACCTTAGGCAGATCCGGTGGACCGCTTGGCCCGCGCCACCCAGCGCCCGGTGAGAGCCCGTTCGTAGCGCCCCCGGCCGATGAAGCTGACGATCCAGCGGGACAGCGCGCCGAACCTGTTCTTGAACCCGGTCAGGAAGGTGATGTGCACGACGAGCCACAACAGCCAGCCCACGAACCCGCCTACCTTGACCGGCCCGAGTTTGGCCACCGCGGTGAAGCGGGAGATCACGGCCAGCGTCCCGAGGTCGCGGTAGTGGAAGGGCTTGGTCGGCTTGCCCTCCACGCGCCGGACGATCGTGCGGGCCGCGTGCACGCCCGACTGAATGGCCACCTCGGCCACGCCGGGCAGGTCGTCGAGTGCCATCAGGTCGCCCACGACGAACACCTCGGGATGGGAGGGGAGCGAGCAGTCGGGGCTGACCAGGACCCGGCCGGCCCTGTCGGTCTCGGCCCCGGCGGCCTCGGCAACGATGGCGCCCAAGCCGGCGGCGCGCGTCCCGGCGGCCCAGATTTTGGTGGCGGCCGGGATCCATTCCGTCGAACCGTCCCGTTTGGTGATCTCGACGCCCTCGTCGCTCAGGTCGGTCACCATGGTCTTGAGGTGGATCTCCACGCCCATGCGGGTGAGGTCGCGCGCCGTCATCTGCGAGAGGTACGTCCCCATGGAGCCCACCAGCTGGTCGAGGCCCTCCACCAGGACGACACGGCTGTCGACCGGATGGATCCTGCGGTAGTTGCGCCGGAGGGCCCGCCGCGACAGCTCGCGCAGCTGGCCTGCCATCTCGACGCCGGTCGGCCCGCCTCCCACGACGACGAACGTCATGAGGCGCCGGCGTGCCACGGGTTCGGACTCGGCTTCGGCCAGCTCGAAGGCGCCGAAGATGTTGCCCCGCAGTGCCAGCGCGTCGTCGAGCGTCTTCATGGCGCACGAGGCGTCGCGGAACTGGTCGTGGCCGAAGTAGGAGCTGGCGGCGCCGCCAGCGACGATGAGGCTGTCGTAGCCGATGGTGAGGGGCTTGCCGAATTCGTCGACGTGGACCTCCCGGGCCTCCACGTCGACGTGCTCCACCTCACCGAGGATCACGCGCAGGGACGGGTAGTTGCGCAGGACGTCGCGGATAGCGGGCGCGATCTGTCCCTCCGAAAGGATGCCGGTGGCCACCTGGTAGAGCAACGGCTGGAAGGTGTGGTGGTTGGTCCGGTCGATGAGAGTGATCCGCACCGGCGCCCGCTTGAGCGCGCGGGCAGCGAAGAGCCCGCCGAAGCCGCAGCCGATGATGACCACGTGGTGCAGCTGATCGCCCTCTCCTGCCGGCCCACTCACAGCAGCCGGTCCACGACGATCTGGACGTAGTGGGCCAGTGGCATCTGCCGCACCTCCTCGGGGCTGAACCATCCCACGGCGTCGGTGGTGCCGCCGACCTCGGGGCGCAGAGTCCCCGACCAGGATGCGATCCGGTAGATGATGCGCACCGTGTGCAGGCTGGTGCCGTCGGGGATCGTCCGCACGTCCGAGAGGACGTCGAGCAGGGGCCCCACGGTGGCCGCGAGCCCCGACTCCTCTTCCATCTCCCTGGCCAGCGAGTCGATCGGGCTCTCGCCGTGGTGCACGCCACCCCCGGGGAGGAACCAGCGGCCCTGCAGGGTGATGGCCGGCGATGCCCGGGCCAGCAGCATCCTGCCCCCCTCGTCACGGCAGACGCCGTAGACGGCGATGCGCTGGCGCTTCCTGTCCCCGGGCACCCGGAAGATGGTGCTCCCGAATCGGTCCCCTCGCCAACTCCTCGGGAAAGTACCCTGGCCGCGGCCTGTGCGGGCCAGATCGAAAGGGGTGCACCCGTGGACACCGCGGCCGAGCTCGAGGCCATCCGACGACTGAAGTACGCCTATTTCCGGACGCTGGACCTGAAGCAGTTCGACGACCTCGGGGCCCTGCTGACAGAGGACGTCACGGCGTCCTACGAGGACGGCAAGACCGTGCTCGAGGGCCGGACGGCCATCGTTACCTGGCTCAGCGAGGTCCTGGGTGACACCGGCATGGTCACCGAGCATCATGGTCACCACCCCGAGATCACCCTGACCTCGGACAGCACGGCCGAGGGCACCTGGTACCTGCAGGACCGGGTCATCGTGCCCGCGGCCGACCTGGAGATCGCCGGCACCGCGTTCTATGCGGACCGCTACCGCCTGACCGGCGAGGGCTGGCGCATCGCGCACACGGGATACATCCGGGTTTTCGAGGAACACCGCACCCACACGACACTGGAGGTGCGCTCCTTCACGTCCCGCTTCGACGCGCTGGCCTGACGCAGCCGGCCCGGGTCAGGGCCGGGTCGTCGGGCTGAGCGTGAAGCCGGGGTCGAAGAGCGTGGTGGGCTCGAGCACCTTCTCGATCGCCGCGACGAAGTCCGGTTCGAGCACGACGTCGAGCGCCTTGACGTTCTCGGCGATCTGCTCGGGCCGGCTGGCGCCGACGATGGCGCTGCTGACGTTCTCGTTGCGCAGCACCCAGGCCAGGGCGACGGACGCCGGGGTGTAGCCCGCTTCGCGGCACAGCGCGGCGTAGGCCTGCACGGGCTCGAGGACCTCGTCGCGCAGCAACCAGCTCATCTCGCCGCCCTCGGGCCCGGTGGCCCGCGAGCCGGCCGGCGGGCCGGACTGGCCCGGGAGGTACTTGCCGGTCAGGACGCCCTGGGCCAAGGGGGACCAGACGATCTGGCCCACGCCCTCCTTCTGGGACAGCGGGACCACCTCGGCCTCAATCACGCGCCAGACGAGGGAGTACTGGGGCTGATTGGAGATGATGCGGTCGAACCCCATTTCGTCGGCCAGCCGCAACGCATCCTGAATCTGCTCGGCCGTCCATTCGGAGACGCCGATGTAGTGGACCTTGCCCTGGCGCACCAGGTCGTCGAAGGCCCGCAGCGTCTCTTCCAACGGGGTGGCGTAGTCGTAGCGGTGCGCCTGCAGCAGGTCGACGTGGTCGGTCTGGAGCCGCTCGAGGGAGGAGTGGATCGACTCCACAATGTGCTTGCGCGAGAGGCCGCGGTCGTTGGGGTTGGGCCCCGTCGGCCAGTAGACCTTGGTGAAGATCTCGACCGACTCACGACGCACGTGCTTGAGCGCGCGGCCGAGCACGGACTCGGCCGCGCCGATGGCGTAGACGTCGGCCGTGTCGAAGGTGGTGATGCCGGCATCGAGTGAGGCCTTCACGCAGGCCACGGCGGCGTCCTCCTCAATCTGGCTGCCGTGGGTGATCCAGTTGCCGTACGAGAGGGCGGAGACGAGCATGCCCGAGCGTCCAAGGTGTCGGTAGTCCATGGGTGCGGAGCGTACCCGGGTCCTCCTACGCTCGTCCGATGACCGGAGACGACAGCCTCCACGTGCACCGGGGACTCGATCTGCCACTGGCGGAGATCACATGGCGCGCCACGACCTCGGGCGGGCCGGGGGGACAACACGCCAACCGGACGCTCAGCCGGGTGGAGGTGCAGTTCGACGTGGCCGCCTCCCACACGCTCGGGCCGCGCCAGCGCGCCCGGCTCCTGGAACGAGTGGGCCCCATCGTGCGCGCCAGCGCGTCGGAGTCGCGCTCGCAGGCGCGCAACCGCGAGCTGGCGCTGCAGCGCCTGGCCACCAAGCTCGATGCCGGCCTGCGGGTCCAGCCGGCGCGGGCGCCGACCCGGCCCACCAAGGGCTCCCAGGTCCGCCGCGTCGACGCCAAGCGACGCCGCTCCGAGACCAAGAAGCGCCGTCGCCCACCGGGGGAGGACGACTGACCCTCCTGCCGCCCCTGAAGTCGACTCTGCCGGTGAGGTCGACTCAGCCGGAGAAGTCGAAGCTCGCCACAGCCGGCCCCAGCCCCTGGTCGAGCGCGGCCAGCAACCCCTCGTCCTCGTCGGCCCGGGGTCCCCGCAACGCGGTCAGCGCGGCGAAGCCTTGCGCGACCAACGTGGCGTCCTCGGCGCCGGAGTCGGCCAGCCCGAGGTCGCCGGAGTGGGGGAACGGTGACCCGACCCTGAGCACGATCTCGCCCTTCTCGTCGGGCTCGCCCTCCATGACCGCGCGCGCCGCCTCGGCCGCGGCCGGCCCCTCGATCTCCTCGATGTTGGGCGCCTCCCAGGTGCCGCGTCCTTGTGCCGACTTGATCAGGCCGGCACCGCTCACCCGGGCCCAGCGCAGGCCCCGGATGTCGGCCAGTGGGAGGTGGGGCACGTTCAGGTTCAGCACCGTGCGCACCGGGGCGGCGATCAGCAGGGGGATGAGGGCCACGGCGAGGTCGGCGGCCGACTCCCACGGGTCCGGCTCGTCGCCGACGCGCAGAGAGACGGCCAGCGCGCTGATGCCGAGCTGGCTGGCCGTGAGCGCGGCCCCGACCGTCCCGGAATGCAGGACGGAGCGGCCGACGTTGACACCGTGGTTGATGCCGGAGAGCACGAGGTCGGGCTTGGGCCCGACCGCGCCGAGGGCGCCGGCGATCACGGAGAGCGCGGGGGAGGCATCGAGCCCGTAGGCCTCCACCGTCTCGGCGCCCTCGACGTAGGCGCGCTGATAGGGGATGGTCGTGTGATCGCCCACCGAGCCGACTGCGGCGCCGGCTCCGCTGTAGTTGGAGCTGGGAGCCACCACGATGATCTCGTGGGCCGGGTCGCCGCCTGAACGCTCGGCCCAGGCGGCCAGGGCCCGGGTGAGCGCGGCCAGCCCGGGGGCGCTGACACCGTCGTCGTTGGTGACGAGAATCCTCACGTTGCGCTCACCCTACCGCCGGCGCTGCCGCGGCCCCCGTCCCGGCCATCCCCCGTTCTTGCCCGTGTCACCCGGGCGTCACATCGGGCGCCCCGGGACCCCTCACCCACGCCGAGGCCCTGGTCTGCTTCAATTCACTCGCAATGCCGCCCCAGTCGCCCAGGATCTCGATCGCCTCACCGACGGGGCAGCAGTGGCGCATCGGGCACGGCAGCCAGGAGGTCGTCGTCTGTGAGGTGGGCGCCACCCTCCGGACGTATTCCGTCGGGCACGACGAGGGTGCTCGACGGCTTCGGCACCGACGAGTGGTCCCATTCGGGCCGGGGCCAGGTGCTCGCCCCGTGGCCCAACCGCCTGGCCGACGGCCGCTACGAGTTCAACGGCGTGCGGGCCCAGGCGGCGCTGGACGAGCCCGAACGCCACAACGCGATCCACGGCCTCGTGCGCTGGATGCCCTGGACCCTCCAGACGCGGCATCAGAACCAGCTCTCCCTGCGCCTGCAGCTCCACCCCTCGCCCGGCTACCCGTTCTCCCTCCTGCTGGAGCTCGAGTACCACGTGGGCCGGGAAGGCCTGACCGTGACGACGCGGGCGCAGTCCCTGGAGGAGAGTGCGATCCCTTTCGGTATCGGCTTCCATCCGTATCTCGCGCCCGGAGCCGACACGGTCGACGGCGCCATCCTGCACGTGCCGGCACGCCACACCCTCGACATGGACGACCGGGGGCTCCCGACCGGGGCGCTGTCGCCGGTGGAAGGGAGCGAACGCGACTTCACCACGGCGCGCTTCGTGGGCCCGGCCGTGCTCGACACCGCCTACACCACGCTCGCACGCGACCCTGACGGCCTGGCCCGGGTCACGCTCGACGCGCCGGGCGGCGTGGGTGGGGCCGCACTGTGGGTCGATTCCGGGTTTCCCTACCTGATGGTGTACACGGGCGACACGCTCGACGAGGTCCAACGCCGCCGCCGGGGCGTCGCCGTCGAGCCGATGACCTGCCCGCCCAACGCGCTGCGCACGGGCACCGACCTGCTCGCACTGCAGCCCGGGTCAGGAGTGGACGGCCCGTTGGGGGATCGAGCCCAGGTGAGGGCGGCACTGTGAGCGAGGGCCCACTGCAGGGGCAGGTCGTCGCCGTGACCGGTTCGTCGAGCGGCATCGGCGCCGCGACCGCACGGGCGTTCGCCCGCGAGGGCGCCGCCGTCCTCGTCAATTCGGCGCGCTCGGTCGAGGCGGGTGAGGCGGTCGCCGCCGGGCTGCCGGATGCCCTCTACGTGCAGGGCGACATCACCGAGCCGGACGTGCCCGACCGCCTGGTGGCGGCCGCTCTGGAGCGCTGGGGTCGGCTCGACACGCTGGTGAACAATGCGGGGACCACCGCGGTCATTCCGCACCACGACGTGGCGGCGGCCTCCGTCGACGTCTGGCGTCGCATTTTCGAGGTCAACGTGTTCGGGACGTGGGCCGTGACGGTCGCCGCGTTGCCGGCGCTGCGCGAGGCACACGGGTCGGTCGTCAACGTGGCGTCGGTGGCCGGGGTGCGGCCAACGGGCTCGTCCATCCCGTACGCAGCCAGCAAGGCGGCTCTCAACCACATGACCGCGTTGCTGGCCAAGGTGGTCGGGCCGGAGGTGCGGGTCAACGCCGTCGCCCCGGGACTGGTCGACACGCCGTGGACCGCGGACTGGGACGTCGCGCGCGAGGTGGTCAGCCAGCTGGCTCCGCTGAAGCGCTCGGGACAGCCCGAGGACGTGGCCGAGGTGATTTTGTCGCTCGCCCGGGCCGGCTACGTCACCGGCCAGGTCGTCGTGATCGACGGCGGGCTGTCCCTGGCGACCTGAACCGGTCTCACTCCGGCGGCGTGACGATCCAGCGCAGCGCGGTGGACAGGCCGCGGGCCAGCGGGGCGACGGCGGCGGTGTCGACGAGCAGATCGAGCGGGCCGGCGATGGAGAGGCCGAGCTCGCGGCGGGCCCAGCCGGGCAGCACACCGATCGCGGCTGCCACGACCAGGGAGTACACCGCGCGCTCGCCGGGTCGCCGGGCCACGCCGCGCAGCAGCCAGTCGCGGGCCGCCCTGGCCTGTGGACCGGCGTACAGCTGGGGGCGGATGCGCAGGAGGTAGCTCTCCACTTCTTCGGAGGAGCGCGGCACCCAGGTCGCCCCGAGCGCCAACGCCACCGGCGCCACCTCCGCGTAGTAGCGGTCGCATTCCTCGGGCGTGAGCGGCCGGCTGCCATAGCGTTGCGACGAGGTCAGGAAGCTGGCGACCTCGGCGACGTGAATGAACGTGACGAGGTCGGGGTCGTCGGCCGAGTAGGGCCGACCGTCGGGGGCGATGCCCCGGACGCGGCGGTGCACTCGGTGGACCTGGTCGATGGCCGCCTCCGCCTCGGCCACCGTGCCGAAGGTCGTCCTGGCGACGAAGGAAGCCGTCCGGTGCAACCGGCCCAACGGATCCTCCTGGTAGCTCGAGTGCTCGGCGACCCCTGCCATGGCGAGCGGGTGCAGCGCCTGGAGCAGCAACGCGCTCGACGCCGCCGATCAACATGACGGGCAGGTCCGCGTGGACCCGGCGGGCCATGCCCCCCGGTGGGACGTACGCGTCGTCGGGGTCGGAGGCCACCGGAGGCCGCTCCCCTGTGATGCCCATGGCACGTCGGAGGTTGCGCGCCATGTCGCCTCGGGCCGGTGCGGCGAGGCCGCCCACCAGGCGCAAAGGTGCGGCGGCGACCGAGCCGCCCAGTGCGGACGCGCGCTCCATCGGGTTCAACGACGTCACCTGCAGAGCTTGGCACGCCGCCGTGGCAGAGTGCATGGCATGCGTTTCGTCGTGCTGGGAGCCGGTGCCATCGGTGGCGCGGTCGGAGGCCGGCTCTTCGAGCGTGGTTTCGACGTCACCCTGGTTGCGCGCGGTGACCATGGCCGTGCCCTGCAGTCCGGCCTCGTGCTCGAAGCGCCCGATGGCACGGTCACGCTGCCCATCCCGGTGGTGGACGATCCGGCAGAGGTGACGTGGGAGGGTGACGCCGACGGCGACCCGGTCGTGCTGCTGGCCGTGAAGGGACAGCACACCGAGCACGCGCTCGCGCAACTGACAGCGGTGGCGCCGCCGGCCACGCCGGTGGTCTGCATGCAGAACGGCGTGGAGAACGAGCGCCGGGTGTTGCGGCACTTCGCGCACACGTACGCGATGTGCGTCATGTGCCCGGCCACGCAACTCCGTCCCGGCGTCGTGCAGGTCCACTCGGCGCCCGGTTTCGGGACTCCTCGACATGGGGCGCTTTCCCGACGGTCTGGGCGACGACGGTGCGGCGATCGCGGCCGCCATCGCCACGACGACCTTCCAGTCGGTGGCTCGGCCCGACATCATGCGCTGGAAGTACCGCAAGCTCCTCATGAACCTGGCCAACGCGGTGGAGGCACTGGCCGGGCCTGAGGGCCGCTTCGGCCCGTTGGCGCGTGAGGCACAGCGCGAGGGCAAGGAGGCCCTGGCCGCCGCCGGGATCGACGTGGCGAGTTCCGAGGAGGACCGGGAGCGCCGGGGAGACTTTCTGCAGATGGCGCCCACCTCCTCGGGGGAGTGGCAAGGCGGCTCCAGCTGGCAGAGCCTGGCCCGCGGGACCGGGTCCATTGAGGCGGAGTTCCTCAACGGAGAGATCGTGCTGCTGGGCGGCCTCCACGGCGTGGCCACGCCGGTCAACGCGGTGCTGCAGCGGCTGGCCGTCCGGGCCGCCGCCGAGGGCGCGGGCGCAGGGGCCTGGCGGATTGAGGAGCTGAGCGAGCTGGCGGGCGTGGCCCACACTGCGTGACCGGTGGCCACGCTGCATTGCGCGTCGGGCTGATGAGCTCCCGCCGTCAGTCGGCGTGGAGCGCGGCGCGGACCTCGTCGGCCGGGTCGGGCCGGAGGGAACCCGGGGTGTCGACGCGGACCCCGTGGACGGTCCCGTCGAGGGGGGCGGGGGCGCGTAGCGCGCCGACACCGGGAATCCGCTGTCCCAACCCAGGCGCAGGCCCGCCCCGCCGTGCTGGACGGCCAGCGGCAGCATGCCTTCCACGGCCGTCTCGTCGACCTCGGCCCCGTCGACGCGCAGGACCATGCGGCCCAAGCCACCGCCCTCGCCCACGGCGTAGGAGACGGTGATGTCATGGCGGCCGACCGTCAGCGCGGGCGGCATCATCAGCTCGAGCACGTCAGCGGCCCGGGCGAAGGTGAAGTGGACTCTGCCGTCGACGAGGTAGAGCGCGTAGCCCCCGAACCAGTCGCCGAGGGCGAAGACGACGCCGCCTGCACCGTCGCGGTCGGTGTCGACGTCCGCCGTGATGTCGAAGCCTCCCCACAGCATCGGGACCGATTCGTCGGCGACGGGGCCGCCGCCCGGACGGAACGTCCGCGACGGACCGGCGGGCCAGACCGGGGGGATGAAGCCCCCGAAGCGGTCGATCAGGCCGTCGGAAATGGGCAGGACGTGGTTGCGGTGCGCCTCGGCATCCCACAGGTCGCGCAGCTGCCGGGTGCGCTCCGGCTCGTCATCGGCGCGGTCGAGCGCTTCGGAGAAGTCAACCGAGAGGTCGTAGAGCTCCCAGCGGTCCTCTGCGAAGTCGCGGCTGCCGACGGCCAGCTCCTCTTCGTCGAGGATGCCCGTGCTGATGTGGTTGGTCGTGGCCTTCCATCCCTGGTGGTAGATGGAGCGCGAGCCCATCATCTCGAAGTACTGGGTCGGGTGCAGCTCCGCGGTCGCGGGGTCCTGCAGCGTGGAGAGGAGGCTCACCCCGTCCACCGGCTGCTGGGCCACGCCGTCCACCTCGTCGGGGAGCTCGAGTCCGGCGGCGCCCATGATCGTCGGCATGAGATCGATGGCGTGGGCGAACTGCCCTCGCACCGTGCCGGGCTCTGCGATCCGGCCCGGCCAGTGCACGATCAGCGGCGTTCGGGTCCCGCCCAGCCAGGTGTAGCGCTTCCAGAGCTTGTGGGGGGTGTTACCGGCCCAGGCCCACGCCCACGAGTAGTGGTTGTACGTGCTGAAGCCGCCCCAGTCGTCGTAGTGGGCCAGGTTCTCGTCCATCGACTCCCGGACGTGCGCGGTGAACCGGTGCTCGTTGAAGCTGCCGGCCTTGCCTCCCTCTGCGCTGGCGCCGTTGTCGGAGAAGACCATGACCAGCGTGTTGTCCAGGGCCCCCAGGTCTTCGAGCGACGAGAGGACCCGGCCGATCTGCGCGTCGGTGTGGGTCAGGAAGCCGGCGAAGACCTCCTGCTGACGCGCCAGCATGCGCCGCTCCTCTCCGGAGAGCTCGTCCCAGGACTGCACCCACTCGGGGCGCTCGGTCAGGACGGTGCCGTCGGGCACCATCCCCGAGGCGAGCTGGCGGGCGAACAGCTCCTGGCGCCAGGCGTCCCACCCCTTGTCGAACACGCCCCGGTACGGGTCGACCCACTCCGGTGCCACGTGATGCGGCGCGTGCATGGCACCGAGCGCGAAGTACAGGAAGTACGGCTTGCCCGGGGCCCCCTGCTGCTGGTCCTGCACCATGCGGATGGCCTGATCGGCCAGGTCCTCGCTCAGGTGGTACCCCTCCTCGGGCCGGCGCGGGGGCTCGATGTAGTGGTTGTCGCACACGAGGTTCGGGGCCCAGTGGTTGGTGTCACCCTGGAGGAACCCGTAATACCGCTCGAACCCCAGCCCGAGCGGCCAGGTGTCGAACGGACCGGCCGCCGAGCGCTGCCACCTGGGTGTCAGGTGCCATTTGCCGACGGCCATCGTGGAATAGCCCGCGTCGCGCAGGAGGCGGGGGAGAGTGGCGGCGGACCGGGGCAGCCGGGCGTCATAGCCCGGGTAGGCCAAGGGGATGTCGGCCAGGAAGCCCATTCCGACCGCGTGGTGGTTTCGACCCGTGAAGAAGGCCGCCCTGGTCGGCGAGCACAGGGAGGTGACGTGGAAGCGATTGAACGGCGCGCCACCGGCCGCCAGCCCGTCCAGGTGGGGGGTCCCGATGTCCGAGCCGAAGGCGCCCAGATGGCCAAAGCCGGTGTCGTCGAGGACGATGGCCACGACGTTGGGCGCACCCGCGGGTGGCTTGGGGTCGTGCGGGAAGCGGGGGGTCGACTCGGCCGTGGTGAGCCCGATCTGCTGAGGTTCGTCCATGGATCGCGAGGGTAGACGCTCGGGCGTTCGTGACTCCGGACGCAGAGCTAACGTGGCTGCTGATGCTGGGTCATGTTCCTGGACCGCCGCAGCCTCACTTTCCGGAGGGTCTGGGTCCTTTCATCGGGTACCTGGCGACCCGGGAGCCCCGCCCGCTCGACGAGCGCGCTCCCGAGGAAGCAGCCTGGGCGGATGCCGACGACGCCGAGCTCGATCAGTTCGCCGACGTCGGCGAATGGGAGCCCATGCACCGGCCGATCGTGCAGGTGATGGCCGTCATCGTGTCCATCTCGCTGGTTGTGGCAGGCCTCGGCACGGTGCTCGAGATCCTGCTGTCGGCTCGCTGAGCACCCAGGGCGGCTGGAGGACCGTTCTCAGGACTGGTTGGCCGAGGCCATGCCTTTTCTGCGGCGCCAGAGGAGCCACGAACCCAGGAGGATGACGACGAGAGCGCCGACCACGGCGGCGGCCACAATCTCGTTGGAATGGCTGCTCCCGGTCGACGTCGGTGCCGCTGACGGTACGTGCGGAGCGGCCGTGCTCGGGGGAGCACTCGTCGACGTGGTCGTCGTGCTGCCGGGGCCGGCCGCCGAGAACGCCAGGATTCGGTTCGCAGAAGCCGCCAAGAGGAGACCCGTGGCGATGGAGGGGGTGGGGAAGTGGTTGGCAGGCACGCCGATGCTCGCCTGTTTCGAGACCGCCCCTGTCGTCGGGTCGAGGCCGTAGAGGATGCCGTTCGACCCTATGGTCCAGACGAGCCCGCCGGCGACGATCGGCGGCCCGCCGCCGACCGAAGCACTCCAGAGCAACCGGAGACCGGGGGGCGAGTCCGACACCCGCACCGCGATCGGCCCGCTCAGACAGGGCAGGTAGGCGATCGAACCGTCGACCGCCAGCCCGCCGTCGATGTCGTTGCCGCACGCGTTCGCCAGCGCCACTTGCTGCCCGCCGATGCCGCCGAGGTTCGACCCGTTCAACAGGTAGACGACACGCGACTTGGAGCCGGCGACCACCTGGCCGTTGGCCAGCAACGCCACACCAGTCGAGAAGTCGAGATCGCGGGCGTTGTCGGAGGCCCACGACGACGGCGCGAAGTACTGCTCCAGGGTGAGCGAGGGTGACAGCTCGAGTACCGAGTCACTGTCGTCGTAGGCGTGGGAGGAGGACTCCACCGATCCGTTGCCTGCGGTGACCCAGATGTTGCCGCCGGCGTCGACCACGGGCGCCGCACCGCCCATCCACACCGCGCCCTGGCTTTCACCGGGACCGGAGTCGACGGCAAACGCGGCGGTCGGGCCCCCGGTCTCCGGCACCGACAGGACCCAACCGTGGTAGGTCGAGCAGTCGCCATAGTTCCCGCCATAGCCGAAGACGACGCGTCCGGCATCGAGGGTCAAACCGGTCCGCTGCAGGATTGCGGCTGGCGTGGAGCCCTTCGGGTCCACGTTCTCGTTCAACTCGACCTTGCCGGTAGCCATGCTCAGTCCGACCAGCTGGTGAGCCGGATTGCCGTTGATCATTTCGTCGGCCACCACGAAGACCTCGCCGCGCGCCGCGTCGAGCACCGGTGTACCAGTGATCCCGACCGTGGGAGAGATGTCACCACAGGGGAGTGATCCTGACGGCACCGGTGTGGCGAGGTGCGAGGACCACGCGATCCTTCCGTTGGTGGCCGAGAGGGCGTAGACAGTGTCGTTCTCGGTGGCGACGAAGACTCGTCCTGCCGACGCAAGGGGCTCGCCGTAGAGGGCACCGTCGAGCTGGGAGGACGTCCACGCTGGTGAGGTGACGTCAACGGAGGCGACCGAGGAGGCGGCTCCTGTGCCGGCGGGATCGCCGTGATAGACGGTCCACGAGGGGATCGCAGCCGGGCTCGTGGTCGAGGTGATCGACGTCGACGAGGTCGACGTGCTCGAGGTCGAGGCGCTCGAGGTCGAGGCGCTCGAAGAAGTGGTCGAGCCGAACGCCGATCCGCTCCAGGCGGCAGCCAGCAGCAGTGCGATGGCCGGGACGGCTCTCCGCCGCGTCGTCCGAGTGCGAGCCAGAAGGCGCCGGCAGCGAATTTTCAGACCTCGCTCGTCCGCCCTCTCCGGCGCAGCGTGGAGTCGACGGCCACGGCGACGAGCAGGACGGCGGCCGTCAGCATGTCGGTCACAGCGGTGGTGACGTTGAGCAGTGCCAGCCCGTTGGTCAACGTGGCGATGACCAGTCCTCCCAGGACCGGATGGATCGGCTTGCCGTGCCCGCCGAACAGGCTGGCACCACCGATCACCGCAGCGGCCACCGCGTAGAGCACGTACGTACCTCCGTCGAACCCGACGGAAAGTGATCCCAGACGTGAGGCGTACACGACGACGGCCAATCCTGCGACGAAGCTGCAGAGCGCGAACGTGATGGTGCGGACCCGGGCGACGTGGATACCGGCGCGCCGGGAGGCCTCGGGGCTGGCACCGATGGCGTACATGTAGCGCCCGAGCCTGGTCCTTGCCAGTGTGAAGGACTGGATCACCACGACGATGACGAGGAACGGAATGACCCACGGCACCCCTTGCACGGTGGTCAGCACACCGCGGTTCAGGTTGCAGATGAAGACGAGCACGATGCCTGCCACGGCGACGGCCGCGACCGTCGCCAACGTGATGCCCAACGGGGGCGCGCTCAGCCCCTGCGATCGCCGTCGCCCCGTGCTGAGGAGGGTGGTCAGGGCGAAGAGTCCCACGCCCACGACAAGGACGATCCAGCCCGCGATCGGGGTCATGTTGCCGCTGACGAGGTCGTCGACCACGCCGTTCGTGACATTGATCACGCCGCCGATCGCGCCCTTGTCGGTGTCGAAGACGTAGATCAGGACGCCCTGCCAACCGAGCAACCCCGCCAGCGTCACCACGAAAGAGGGGATCCTGAGCCTCGTGATCAACGTGCCCTGGAAGGCGCCGATGGCGAAGCACACGGCCAAGCCCACGATGAGGGCCGCCCACCAGGGCCAATCGGCCGGTGACCCCATCAGGGCGAGCGCGATGGCGGCACCCACCGCGCCCACGAAGCCGACCGACAGGTCGATCTCGCTGAGGATGAGTGCATAGAGCTCGGCCATACCCAGGAGGATGATGAAGGCCGCCTGGACGAACAGGTTGACGATGTTCGCCGAGCTGAAGAATGCGCTCGACTTCACTTCGAAGAAGACGCAGATGACGATCAGGCCGATGATGATCGGGATCGCACCGCTCTCCCCACCGCGGATGCGCATCCACCAGGCGCGCAGGTAATCGCTGAGGGAGTCGGCCACATCCGGCGTCAAGGCGACGAGCGTCTCCGGGGCCATGGCGGAACCTGGGCGATCCCGAGATCGGAGGCTGGGCCTCTGAGCCAGTGCCCGATGCCACCGGGTCGTCGACCGTGTCAGTCATCGTCCCTCCACCCCTGGCGCCTTGGCCCGTGTCGACTGACCCGTTGTCTGGTACTCCACCACCATCTGCGTGTCGAAGTCGGATGCCGGGCCCTGTGCGACCAGCCGCCCCAAATAGAGGATGGAGATCTGTTCGGCGACCGCGAAGACGTCGACCAGGTTGTGGGAGACCATCATGACCGCCGTGCCCTGGCTCGAGAGCCGCCTGATGAGCCCGAGCACCTGCTCGGTCTGGGCCACACCGAGCGCGGCAGTGGGTTCGTCCATGATCACGAGCTTGGCGGCCGACAGGACCGCCTTGGCCACGGCGACCGACTGGCGCTGTCCACCCGAGAGGGATGCCACCGGCTGGCGAATCGATCGCACGGTGGTGACGTGGAGATCCGCCAGCACCTCGCGCGCCTCGATCTCCATCGCGGTCTCGTCGAGGAGTCCGTGCCGCAGCTTCTCGTGACCGAGGAAGAGGTTCTGGACGATGTCCAGGTTGTCGCACAGTGCGAGGTCCTGGTAGATCGTCGTGATCCCGAGCGCCTCGGCGTCGTTCGGGCTGTGGATGTTCGCCGGCGTGCCGTTCCAGAGGATCTGCCCTTCGGTCGGCTGCCAGAGCCCCGAGATGGTTTTGATCGTCACCGACTTGCCGGCACCGTTGTCGCCGACCAGCGCGGTGATCTTGCCGGCGGGAACAGAGAGATCGACTTTGCTGAGGGCCTGCACAGCCCCGAACACCTTGCTCACTCCCCGGAGCTCCAGCAGCGGTGCACCCTCGGTCATGTTGTGGGCCCCCATCGCGACGACGGATCGAATTCTGCATGCTTCCAGAAGCCGACCCCCGCCCCGAGTCCGGGGACCGGGGGTCGGCCTGGAAGTTACTTCGTTTCGATGGACATTACCCAGACCGGCGTGCCGGTCTGCCGTTGGCTAGGGGGTGATGCCCGCCGCCTGGCAGTCGGACGCGTACGAGCCGGCGCAGAGTTGCGATGCCGGCACGAAGTTGTCCTTGACCACAGTGGCGTTCATGTTCTTCGTCGTCACCCAGGTGGGGGACAGCAGGACCGAAGGCACGCTGACGTTGGACGTGGTGTCCTCGGTCTTGCCGTTGGCCAGCGAGGCCGGCGGCTTCACGCCTGCCCGCAGGTACAGGGCCAGCGCGACCGCAGACTGCGCCTCCAGGTAGATGGGCTTGTACACCGTGCCGCACTGGTAGCCGGCGAGCACGTTGTCGAGGCCGGTCAACGTGGCGTCCTGACCGGTGGTCGGGAACGTCTTGGGCTTGACGTGGAGCGACTGCAGGTACGTGATGATCGGCGCCCCGGTCTCATCGTTCGGGATCAGTGCCGAATTGACGTTGTGGTGCGCCGTGAACACGGCCTGGAACTCGGTCTCCGCCGTCGGCGGGTCCCACGTTCCGGCGGTGTGCGCCACGGCAGTCCACTTGCCGTCCTTGAAGTACTTGTTGATCACACCGTCGTAGCCCTGCGCGAACAGGGTGGCGTTGTTGTCCGTGACCGCGCCGTGCATGACGACGACCTGCGGCTTTGAGACGTGCCATGCGGCGACACAGCTCACCAGGCCCTGGCCCATGACCTGGCCGACCTTCACGTTGTTGAAGCTGACGTAGTAGGCGCGGCTGCCGCCGAGCGTGAGGCGGTCGTAGTCGATGACCTTGACGCCACGGGACTTGGCGTAGGTCTCAATCTGCGTGCCCACCCCGGAGTCCAGCGGGTCGACGAGCAGCACCGTGGCGCCGTTGGAGATGTCGGTCTGCGCGTCGGTCAGCTGGGTGGCGTCGCTGTTCAGCGCGTTCTGCACCACGTACTGCGACGAGCTCAGCCCGGCTGTCTGCAGGGCCTTAGTGATGTCCGGCTGGTCGAACTCGACGTAGCGGGTCGAGCTGACCGTGTCGGGCATGATCGCTGCCACTTTCCCCTTTCCGGCCGCGGCCAGAGATTTGAACTGCTTCATGTAGCTGAAGTTGTTCGTGAACGACGCCGTCGAGACGTTGGAAGGCCCGCTGGCGCGAACCGAGGCCGAAGCCCCGCCACCCCCAACGCCCACCAGCGTCGCCGACAACGCGAGGGAGAGCCCCCCGAAGATGCCTGCTCTGCTGAAACGCACATTGTCTCCTTTGGTCCTGGTTCGCCCTTTTGAGCGAAACCCCCCTGCTGACTGCGGTCTACCCGTATGTCATGGGTTGTGTTGCAGTTTTGTTTCAGGTTCTTGAACCATACCGAGGTCTTGGGCTGGATGCTGAGCATTTCCTGAGAACCGTTGTTGCACAACCCGTGAGGCTGTGGAGCAGCAGGTCAGTGCGGCTGCGTGGCCCGAGCCCAGGCGGCGGCTCCGGAAAGCCCGGCATCGTCTCCGAGCGTGGAGCGGACGACGGCCAGGTCCTCGGGATGATGTCCGGGCCGTTGCAGCACCATGTCACGCAAAGGCCCGAAGAACTCGTCCTGCCTCCCCATGCCGCCGCCGATGACGACCGTGCTCGGGTAAAACGACATGACCAGGGTCGACACGCCGGCAGCACATGCGGCGATGGCCTGCTCCCAGAGGGCGACGGCCCGAAGCTCGCCCGCTGCCGCGCCGGCCTGGACCTCTTGCGAGGTGACCGCTCCCAGGCCGGCCTCCCGGGCCAGCCGGGCGATGCCGCTGCCTGACCCCAGCTGCTCGACGGTGCTCGGCGCACCGTCCCGCCAGGCGCGCCAGTCGATGACGACGTGCCCGACCTCGGCGAGCGATCGAGTGCCCCGGAGCACGCGGCCACCGTTAACGACACCCGCGCCGATGCCGGTCGAGATCGTGAGATAGGCGACGGCGGCGCTCGTCGCACCGGCACCGAACCATGCCTCGCCGACGGCGGCCAGGTCGGCGTCGTTGGCGATGTCGACGGGCAGGCCGAGCTGGGCGCTCAATCCCTCGGCGGACAGCTGGTCCGGCCACTGCTCGGGCAGGTTGGGCGCCCAGAGGAACCGGCCGGCCTCGTAGTCGACTGCGCCGGGAAGACCCACCACCGCGTGGGAAGCCGGCCCGTGGCTGTGATCCGCCGCCACGGTGGCAACGAGGTCGGTGAAGGAGGCCGGGACGTCGGCGTCGGCGGGCGTGGGCACGGATTGGCGGAGGAGTATCCGGCCGTCCTGGTCGACCAGCGCCGCCCGCATCTGCGTCCCACCAACGTCAGCGGCGAGGACGGGCCGCGTCACCAGTGGATCCTCATGTCGGTCAGTCTTCCTTGTCGCGTCGGTGAAGGATGTGAACGCGGCGCGCTTATGCCGACGCCCCTTCGGGTCCGTATCCCGCCTTGCGGAGCAGCCGGCGAAGGTTTGTCAGCTGGTCGGCATCGATGTCTTTCTCCCGCTGCGGATCGAAGGTCTCGCTCTCGTCCCCGATGATCGCCATCACGTGACCCTTGTGCGTCTCTTGTACTGTCGCCACCGCCTGCAAGAGCGACAGGACAGCGTGCCACTCGATGTTGTGGCTCAGCGGGTGGTTGAAGATCTGCGCCAGGGTGTCCCGCTGATGGCTGTTCAAGTGTTCGGGCTCTGCCACCTGGACTCCTCTCGTCCTTCGCCGTCGGGCGGAGGGCCCGGTCCCGACCATCCTGGCACCTGGCGCACCCGACGATCAGCGGGGCCGGCCGATGCTGGTGGAGCCGGCCCCGAAGGGGGAGACTGCATCGGCCGAGGAGGTGAGATGCATGTTCCGCGATCGGGTGGATGCTGGTCACCGCCTGGCCGACCTCGTGCTGGCCGTCCCCGGTCTCGAGAAGGGTGGAGTCGTCGTGCTCGGGTTGCCCCGGGGCGGCGTCCCAGTGGCCGCCGAGGTGGCGCAAGCACTCGGCGCACCGCTCGACGTCCTTGTCGTCCGGAAGCTCGGTGTCCCGTTCCAGCCCGAGTTGGCGATGGGCGCCATCGGCGAGGATGGCGTTCGCGTCGGGAACGAGGCGGTCCTGGGATCCACCTCGCTCGACCGGGTCGACATCGAAGCGGTGGCGCAGCGGGAGCGAACCGAGCTCACCAAGCAGGCCCTCCGGTATCGCGAGAACCGTCCTCGCCTTGACCTGAAGGGTCGGTGTGCCGTCATCGTCGACGACGGCCTCGCCACCGGCTCCACGGCCCGGGCCGCTTGCATGGTCGCCAGAGCCCACGGTGCAGCGCGCATCGTGCTGGCCGTGACCGTCGCACCCCGGGCGGCGCTTGCGGCGCTGTGCGACGTGTGCGACGACTTCGTCTGCGTGGCAAATCCCGAGCACTTCTACGCCGTGGGTGAGTGGTACCACGACTTCTCCCCGACGAGCGATGCGGAGGTGGTCGAGTTGCTCCGTCGGGGCGCTCAGCCGTAGGTGAACGTGACGGCATTGGACGGGCCGCTCGAGGTGGTGATCACGACCTGTGCCGAGGCAACGGTGGAGGAGGGCGCAGTGACGATGCACGTGTTCTGGGTCGGGCAACTCGTCGTCGCCACCTGCCCGTTGAAGGTGGCCAGAATCTGACCGTTGTTGCTCAAGAAGTTGGCGCCGGCGACCGTGATGGTCTGACCCGCCGATCCGCTCGACGGACTGAGCGAGGAGATGCCCGGTGGGCCGGCCGGAACGACCGCCGCTGATGTCGACGTCGATGTGCGGTCGAGCCGGACGAGGTCGAACCGTTGGCGCCGCTGGCGTGGCCGGCCGACGGTGAGCGGGGCGGCGCGTTCGTCGTGTGCGTCGAGCGGGCGGCGGTGGGAGAGCGAGGACGTCGACGTGCTCAGCGAGGCCAGCAACGCAACCGCAGCCGCCACGATTAGAGCGGCGACCACGGCGACGGCGCGGATCAACCAGCGGTCGCGCCCGGCCGAGCGCCGGCCGTCTGCTGGCCGGGGCGGCGCGAGTGATGGGCGAAGAGGAACGGAGGAAGAGAGGGGTGGAGCCCCTGCCGACTCACGGGCGCGCCGTACGGCGCTCTCCATGGCGCCGAGGGCGCGCCGGCCCGGTGTTCCCGGAGGCGATTCCGTTGGGTGCTCGTCTGCCATCAGACCCTCTGCCGCATACGTATTCCCCGAACGACGGCTTCCATTCGCGGCATAACATCAGCGCAGTTGACCAGAGACAGTGTTGACCAGGAGACAGTGATGCGATCGGACCTCATCTCCCGGCCGCGCCAGTTGCGGCCGCAGCAGACCCCAACCGACGAGACCAGCCCACGTGTCGGCGTGGCGGCGGCGATTGCCCCGCTCCTGGCGTATTTCTTCGGAGGCGCGATCCCCGTGCGGTTCGAGTTCTGGGACGGGACGGCGCTCGGGCCGGCGACGGGGGACACGCTGCAGGTGCGATCACCTGACGCCGTGCGGCGCTTGCTCTGGGCACCCGGGGAACTCGGGTTGGCCCGCGCCTTCGTCATGGGCGACCTGGCCTTCGAAGGCGACATCTTCGAGATTCTGGAGGCGCTCCACCGCTCTTCCTCGGAGCGCATCCACGCCGGGTCACGGCTTCCGTGGCAGGCGGCGCAAGCAGCCCGCCGGCTCGGTGTCATCGGCAGGCCCCTCCCCCCACCGCCGGAGGAGGCCGCGCCGCACGGCCGGTTGCACTCGCGCCGCCGCGATGCGCAGGCCGTGCAGCACCACTACGACGTCAGCAACGAGTTCTATGCCATGGTGCTCGGGCCAGCCATGACCTACTCCTGCGCACGATTCGCGCCGGGGGTCGAGACGCTCGAAGCCGCCCAGGAGTCGAAGCACGACCTGATCTGCCGCAAGCTCGGATTGGTCTCCGGGGCGGAACAGCGGATCCTCGATGTCGGGTGCGGCTGGGGCACCTTCGCCATCCATGCGGCCCGGCACTACGGGGCCCGGGTCGTCGGCGTGACGCTCAGCCCGGCTCAGGCCCGCTGGGGGCGCGACCGGGTCGCCGCTGCCGGCCTGGACGAGCGGATAGAGATCCGGTTGCAAGACTACCGCGACGTCCGCGACGGGACATTCGACGGCATCGCGTCGGTCGGCATGTTCGA
Source organism: uncultured Acidimicrobiaceae bacterium (assembly GCA_963794875.1). Lineage (GTDB taxonomy): Bacteria > Actinomycetota > Acidimicrobiia > Acidimicrobiales > RAAP-2 > Bog-473. Next base: position 28,112 of record CAWCFG010000013.1, on the reverse strand, counting down.
GCACGTCGGATCGTCGAAGAGCGCTGGATACTTCGGCACCATGCGCCGGTTGCTCGGACCGGAGGGGCGCTTGCTGAACCATGCCATTTCGAGCGTGGGTGGGTCGCGTATCGGCCCGCGGACCTTCATGGGGCGTTACGTGTTCCCGGACGGCGAGCTCATCGACGTGGGAGAGGTGGTCCTGTCGATGGAGGAGGCGGGGTTCGAGGTGCGCGATGTCGAGTCACTCCGCGAGCACTACGCCAAGACCCTCCGAGCGTGGGTCGCCAACCTGCAGCACCACTGGGATGCGGTTGTGTCGGAGGTCGGGATACGGCGGGCCCGCGTGTGGCTGCTGTACATGGCGGCATCGGCCAACGGGTTCGAAGACGGCGGGATCTCCATCCACCAGGTGCTCGGTGTCGGGCCCGGGCCGGATGGTCAGAGCGGCATGCCACCCACCCGCGGAGCGTGGGGCTGAACTTCGCTCCGGAGCGTGCTGGCACGGACGGCCGTTTCGTGCGACCCTGAACCTGTGCCAGCGGGCCACCGGATTGTCGTCTGCGATGGCGACGAGACCGGGCAGGAATTGCTCAATGAAGCCCTGCGGGTCCTCGATCCCGAAGTCCTCGGGTTCGAGGTCGAGTTGCTCCGCTTCGACCTGTCCCTCGCGAACCGGCGGGCGACCGCCAACGCTGTCGTCCGCGAGGCGGCGGCCACCATGCGCGAAACGGGCCTGGGCCTGAAGGCGGCCACCATCACGCCCGAGACCACCGGCGACGTCGGCAGCCCGAACCGCATTCTCCGCGAGGGCGTCGGCGGCTCGGTCATCGTGCGGACGGGCCGGCGCATTCCGGGCGTGGCCCCGCCGGCGTCGGTCGTCCATCCGATTGTCGTGGTGCGCATGGCCGTGGGCGATGCCTACGGGGCGGAGGAGCACCGGACGGGCGACCCCGGGAGCGCCGCAGAGCAGGCGTGGCGGACCGAGCGCATCGACCGCTCGACCTGCCGGTCTGTCGCCGAGTTCTCCTTCGTGACGGCCGCCCAGCTCGGACGCCTGTGTGTACGGGGGCCCGAAGTGGACCGTCTCCACTGTCTACGAGGGGATGCTGAAGGAGGAGATGGACGCGGCGGCCGCCCGCTATCCCGAGGTCTCCTACCGCCCCACGCTGATCGACGCCGCCTACGCCGGGTTGATCACCGAGTCCAACGCCAGCCCGCTGGTGGTCCCGGCGCTGAACCGTGACGGCGACTGCCTGTCGGACCTCGTGCTGGCCCTCTTCGGTTCGATCGCCGGCGCCGAGTCGGTGCTCCTCGCCCTCGATGACGATCTGCGGCCGCGTGGTCGCCATGGCGGAGGCACCGCACGGCACAGCACCGTCGCTCATGGGCAAGAACGTGGCCAACCCGATGGCCATGCTCCTGGCCTGTGCCGCCGTGCTCGATCATGCGGCGCAGCGGCGATCGAGGATGTGGCGGAGGCGGCCGCCGCCATCCGCCGGGCCACGCTGGGCGCGGCGGCCGACGGGATCCGGACCTTCGACCTGGGGGGCGATGCCTCCACCTCTGACGTGGTCGACGAGGTGCTGGTCCGAGTGCGATCCGGCTCCGGCGCCTGAGAGCGTCGTGCCGGCCGATCAGGCCAAGCCGAGCGGAGCGAAGAGGTCGCCGTCTTTCTCGATGCGTCGCAACACGTCGTTCGTCTCGAAGCGGAGGAGTCCGGGATCCTTCTTTGCCGCGCACCGTCGCACCTCGGCCGGGGTGACGGGCGTCGACACAGTCGGAGCCGGCATCGCTCGCACCGAGTAGACGGCAACCGTCGTCTTCGCCGAATGGTTCTGGCTCCAGTCGATCAGCACGCGTCCCTGCCGCAAGGACCGGCGCATGTTCGAGACCACCAGCTCGCGGTGGTCCGACTCCAGTTTGCGGGCGAGCTCGTGCGTGCGCTCCCGCAGGCTGTCCCAGGTCGTTTTCGGCCCGACAGGCGCATAGAGCTGGAGGCCTTTCGAGCCGCTCGTCTTGGCGAACGACTCGATTCCCTGCTGGGCGAGCTCGTCCGCCACGTAGCTCGGCCACCTCGCAGCACTCGACGATGGACGTCCCCTCGCCGGGATCGAGATCGAACACCATGTGGTCGGGCCGCGCCGGCAGCTTGCGACGCCGGCCGACGTGCCAGAGCGGGACGTGGAGCTCGATGGTCCCGAGGTTGGCGGCCCAGGCCAGCGTCGGAAGGTCGTTGACCATGGCGTAGGGGATGACGTCCTGGCCGTCGCTGGCCGAGACATCCACCGACTGCACCCACTCGGGTGCATGTGAGGGGATGTGCTTCTCGAAGAAGGACTTGCCCTCGACCCCGTCCGGGAAGCGCTTCATCGTCAAGGGACGTTCGCGCAGGTGCGGCAGCATCACCGGGGCGACGCGCACGTAGTAGTCGATGAGCTGACCCTTGGTGAAGCCGGCTTCGGGGAACAACACCTTGTCGAGGTTCGAGACGGAGAGCTCACGGCCTCCGATCGTCGTCGCGCGTGGAGGCGGCCATCACTCCATCACCACCTCGTCGGGTTCCTTGTCGGGACGCAGGCCCGCGCCATGTGGGTTGGCGCAGCCGTCCGGCCGTGGTCCACTCGCCGAACTCGACCTCCCCCACCAGCTCGGGTCGGACGAAGTGGGCCGTTCTCGCATCGGCGGCCGGGAGCGGGGAGACGAACGGGTTGTCCGCCGTGGCCAGGGGCTCGAGGTCGTCGAGCAGGTCGGCGCCGGGCTTGCGCGCTGAAGCCGGTTCCCACTTTGCCGACGTAGCGCAGGCCTCCCTCGTCCGGGGACCCCGAGGAGGAGGGCGCCCAGGCTGTCCCGCCGCTCGCCCTGCCCGTCGGTCCAGCCACCGACGACGACCTCCTGGGTCCGGAAGGACTTGACCTTCGTCCAGTCGGGATGCGCCGGCCCGGTCGGTAGGGCGACGAGCGTCGCTTGGCGACGACACCTTCGAGGCCATTGGCGATGGTCGCGGCGAGGATGTCCTGGCCGGACACGTCGCGGAACGCGTCGGTGGTGATGAACGTCTCGCCGGAGAGGTGCAGCGATTCCAGCCGCTCGCGTCGCTCGTCGTAGGTCGTCGTCGAGCAGCGAATGCCCGTCGAGATAGAGCAGGTCGAAGGCCACGAACGTGACGGGATCCGAGAGCGACCTGCCGCTTGGCCTCGCGCTGGTTCGACACGTGCATGCGTTGCTGCAGCCTGGAAAAGCTTGGCCGGCCGTCCTCGCCCAGCGCCACGATCTCGCCGTCGATGACGCAGGTGGTCATGCCGAGGAACTTCCCGATGTCGGCCAACTCCGGGAACGACACGGTCACGTCGAGATCGTTCCGGCTGTGGGCCCGCACCCGCCCGCCTTCGACGAAGAGGATCGCGCGGACTCCGTCCCACTTGATTTCGAACGCCCAATCCTCGCTGTCGGCCGGGAGCTTCCCGGCAACGGCAAGCATGGGCTTGACGGAGGTGGGAAAGGCGTCGGATCGGGTCGAGGGGCCGTGCCGATGGATCATCCAGTCTCGGTCCTTGGTCTGGAAGAGCACGAAGCTTCCCGTGGCCTTCGTGCCGTGGAGCACGAACTTGACCTCGGAGTCCGACCACTTCTCCACGTCGTACCGACCGGAATCCCAGATCGTCATCTGCCCACCGCCGTACTCGCCCTGTGGGATCTCGCCCTGGAATGTCGCGTATTCGAGGGGATGGTCCTCGGTGTGCACAGCGAGGTGATTCTTCTCCGGGGTCTCGGGGAGCCCTTTGGGGAGCGCCCAGGATGCGAGTACGCCGTCGCGCTCGAGCCGGAGATCCCAGTGGAGGCTCCGCGCGTGGTGCTCCTGAATCACGAAGCGCTGGCCTGATGAAGGCCTGGCTGCCCGTGTGCCCATGGGTTCGGGCGTCTTTTCGGGATCCCGCTTGGTCCGGTAGGTGTCGAGATTCCCCCTGTTGCTGCCACCACTTCGACCCGTGGACCTTGGCGTCACCACGGACCACGCTACCCAGAGTGCCCGGTTGGCCGTTGCAACACGGGGTATGAAGGAGCGAACGCCCATTCATGGAGGGAATATGGCATGGCTGCTCTGAGTCTGCGTGGACGCGCACCGATCGCTTCACACCCAACGGGTCCCTGATGAACATCGCTGAGCGCCTCGCCCGGAAGGCGGACCGGGCGCAACAGGATGTCCGGCCGCTCGCCTTCGCCGTCGGCGTCTTCAAGAAGTTCGGCGACGACCGGGGTGGCTCGCTGGCCGCGCTCCTGACCTTCTACGGCTTTCTGTCGTTGTTCCCGCTGCTGCTGCTCCTGGTCACAATCCTGGGTTTCTTTGGCAGCAGCGACCATTCGTTCGTCCAGGCGCGTCGAGAACTCGGCCTTCTCCCAATTTCCGGTCGTCGGCACGAAGCTCAGCACGAACATCCATGGATTGCAGGGTCGCAGCATCTTCGGATTGGTGGTGGGGATCCTCTTCGTCCTGTGGGGCTCACAAGGTGCGATGCAAACGGCGCAGTACGCCCAGGCGGAAATCTGGAACATTCCAGGAGTGAACCGGCCGAATTTCTGGGCCCGCTTGGGGCGGACGGCACTGATGATTCTAGTGCTCGGCTTGTTTCTCCTGGTGAGCACCATCCTCGCCGGCTTGGTGACCATCGGCCACCACGGGGCGTGGGCTGTCGTCGGCGCCGTCGTGGTGTCGCTCGTCGTCAACGTCGGCCTCTTTGTCGTCGCCTTCCGGTTGCTCACCCCCAAGCAGATCCCCTGGTCGGACATGGTGCCCGGCGCCGTCGCCGGCGCGGCGGGATGGACCGTTCTGCAATATGTCGGCGGCCTGCTGGTCGAGCACTCTCTCCGGAACACCAGCAAGGAATACGGCACGTTCGCCCTCGTGTTGGGCCTCATCAGCTTTCTGTACCTGGCCGCCCAGGTCACCCTCTACGCCTCCGAGCTGAATGTGGTCCGAGTCCGGCATCTGTGGCCGAGGGGAATGGTGCAGCCGCCGCTGACGGCGGCCGACAAAGAGGTGCTGTCATCCATCGCGCTCGAGGGAAAGCGCCGGCCAGAGCAGTACGTGTCGACGGGTTTCCGAGCTGAGCCGAGTGCGACGGAGACGGAGCCCGACCCGTCGTAGGCCGGATCACGGTGCCCGGCGCAGTTTCTGCTTTCCCCTCCTGGGTAGTTCTTCCAGGACGAACTGATTGTCGAGAGGAGACGTCGGGATGTCCACCAGAGTGCGTGCGTTTGGAATCGGGATGCTCCTGTTCGCTGCGGGTGCTGTGGCCGTGGGGTTGCGCCATCAACGGGCCTCGGGCTCGGCACCGACGTTCCCACCGGCGACAGGACTCGAAGGAGGGATCTGATCGTCGCCGTCATGAGTCACCCCCGAGTGAAGGAGCGGGCGGCCGGTCTTCTCGGGCCTGATCATCGGCGATGGAGCGTTCCACCCGGTGATTCGGAAATGAGTCGCCTGGTCCCGTAATGTCGGCGGGACGCCGCCGAAGACGTTGGTGGCGGGGGGATTGGGGACCATGGATCTACAGGTTGACCAACTGGTTGAGGCCGCCGTTGCGCGGGCGGGATCAGACGACTTCGGAGGCGAAAGCTGGCGAGAGGGTCTTGAGGTCCTGGTGGGCTCGCTGGCCGCGGAGTCGGCCCTCAACGAATTGGGCGAGAGCGCCATGATCGACCAGATCGTCGGCTTGCTTGTCAACCGGCTCCAGGTTGAGCAGTGGTACGGCCGCTACCCCGAGATCGAAGAACAGGAGATCGTGGCGCCGTTGTTCGGGCTCGGACTGCCCCGGACCGGTTCGACGGCGTTGAGCTTCCTCCTCGCCTGCGACACGGCGAGACGGTCGTTGCGCACGTGGGAGGCAGGTAGCCCGTGCCCGCCGCCCGAGACGGCAACAGAGCACACGGATCCGCGCATCGCCGAGACGCAGGCTGGCATCGACATGGTGAACGAGATGTTCCCTGACTTCGTCGGCATGTTGCCGACCTCGGCCTCTGGCCCGCAGGAGTGCATCCTGATCATGGCGTTCGACTTCAGGTCGCAGCTCTTCGAGGGCATGGCTCGTATTCCGACCTACAGCTCGTGGCTGCTCGCCTGCGACATGGAGCCCGCCTACCGTTACCACCGTCGCGTCCTGCAGTTGCTGCAGTGGCGCTGCCCGCCCGAGCGCTGGTGGCTCAAAACGCCGGCGCACATGCACTCGATCGACGCGCTTGACCGGGTGTACCCCGACGCACGATTCGTCATGACCCACCGCGACGTGGGGAAAGTGCTGCCGTCCGTCTGCGCGGTCTTCGAGGCGCTGTCGAACGTGCTGACCGATCATCCCGATCCTGAGGCGATCGGCAGGCACAATTTCGAACTGTGGCGGTACTCACTGCAGCGCCTGATTGCCTTCCGTGACAGCGGGAACGAAAGTCGGTTCTTCGACGTCTCATTCGAGGAAGTGCAGCGCGACCCGATGGGAGCGGTGGCACAGCTCTACAGCGACCTGGGTGACGATCTCAGTGACGGTGCAGGTCAGCGCATGCGGGATTGGTGGGCAGAGAGCTCGAAGGAGCACTCCGGGCCGCACAGCTACAAGGCGGAGACATTCGGTTTGCATCCCGCGACCATCCGCGAACAATTCGCCTTCTACTACGACCGCTTCGACGTCACCTTGGAGGACTGACGACTCTGCGTCTGTGCGACGCCAGCCAGCGCGGTCAGCTGCCGTAAGCTCGGGTCAGGACCTCCATGTTGTGGCCGGATGGTTCCTCGAAGTAGAAGCCCCGTCCATGTCCATTGAGCCGGTTCGGCTGGGTGTGCCCGGGGTCCGCCCAAAACGTCAGGCCACGCCCTGTGACGCGGGCGTAAATGGCATCGAACTCCACTTCGGAGACGAGGAATGCGTAATGCTGGGGCTCGGAGCCACCTCGGTCGTCGTAATCGAGGCTGACGCCGTTGTCGGTCTCGACGCACAGAAAAGGCCCGAACGGCTTTGGCGGACCGAGGCCGAGGATCTCGCAGAGAAATGTCGCAGATGCCTGTTTGTCATCGACCGAGACGATGGTGTGGTTGAGGAATATCCCCATGACGTCTCCTTCCTCCATGCTCCGCTTCATTGTGGACCACGCGACAGCACCCGTCTCGCGTGGGCGTCAGAGGACCTCGACAGCATCACGGAGGGATCAGCGAGGCTTGGTTCCCCCTCGACCTACGGATGGCCGCCCTGCTGCTTGAGCGTGGCCTCAAGTCGGCTGATCACATCGGCGAGGTCCTTGAGACCACCCTCGGTGTGGATGTCGAGTCGGTCCAGTATCTGGACGGTGTCGTCGTAGGTGTGCTCTGAGCGGATGTCACTCGCCACGCTCTGGACATTTTGGCCCACCATGATGACGGACAACAGGACCAACTGCAGGAAGGTTTGGGCAATCCACGCGATGAGACCTTCTCCGCCGGGCTTGAGCGCCGGTCGTAGTCCGATCAGTGCCAGGACCGCGAATGCGTAGGCGCACCACATCGATCCGACGATGTTCGTGAGGAAGACAGCGATCTTGGCGTTGATGCCATTGGCTCTTTTGATATCCACCCGTAGTCCGCGAAGACTGATCGCCTGGCCAATGTGGCGGTGTGTTTTGACAGGATTCGCTATCTGGAACTCGCTCATGAAGCCCTCCTTTGTCCGGAGGTCAGACTTTCTCATGAGGGGAGCCATGGAGCCCGCGTGAACGAGCCTGCATGGTGATCGGCAGGTATGTGGCGTTCCATGAGAGCGCTCTGTGGTGTCGTCCCCGGCCGCACCTCGAGAGGTTCCCGCTGGGGCCGACGGAGCTACCGCGAAGGCGGGTTGGGTGCCGAGCCGTACGCTGTCGGCGCATCCCTGAGCAGGTGTGCAGCGTCTGCCTGGTGGGGGCGCTCCAGCCCGGCAAAATCGATCTCGCCTGCCGGACATGGGGCCTGAATGGCATAACCCTGGCCTGCATCGCAGCCGAGCGCAGCCAGGACGCTGATGAACTCCAGCCGCTCGATCCCCTCGGCCACGACGCGCAGTCCGAGCGCATGCCCGAGGTCGATGATCGATCGGACGATACCCTCGTCCCGACCGCCTGTCTCGGCCACCTGCAGGCTCGAGGTGAAGGTCCTGTCCAGTTTGAGCTCGCCGACGGCCAGATCGTTCAAGTGTGAAATGGACGAGAATCCGGTGCCGAAGTCGTCGATCGAAACCAAAATGCCAGAGTCCGTCAGGCTCTGAATAACGCGTTTGGACCGGGTCAAGTCGGCGACGACCATGCCCTCGGTGATTTCGAGCACGAGCGCTTTGGTCGGCAATCCGGCGGCCGCGAGGAGCTCGCCGACTCGCCGCGGCAGGGACGAGTCCAAGAGGTCGGTAGCGAGGAGGTTGACGGCGACCGCTGCTTCATGGCCGTCGTGCCACCACCGGGCACAGTCGGCGATGGCCTCGGCGAACACCCAGGCAGCGAGCGTGTGGATGAGCCCACTTTCCTCCGCCAGAGCCAAGAGGTGCCCGGGCGGGATGGGGCCGAGCGTCGGATGAGGCCATCGCAGGAGAGCCTCGACAGTGATCACCTCACCGGTTCGCAGATCGATCTGAGGCTGATAGTGCAACGCAAGGGAACCGTCATCCATGGCCGCCCGCAGATCCTCAATGAGCGTGAAGCGGTCAGCTTCGTTGTCGAGGGCCGCCTCATAGACGTCGAACGATCCCCGCTCCCTCTTCGCCCTGTACATGGCGATATCGGCACAACGGATGAGATCGACGGCACTCAGCGCATGTTCCGGGGCCAGCGCGACGCCAATGCTCGCGCCGACGTGCAGACTGGCGGTGCTGACGTCGATTGGCTCTTCGAGCAGCGTGGTAATCCGCCGTGCCACCGTCGCGGCCTTGTGGGCGTCGGCCCCATAGAGGAGGACGGCGAACTCGTCGCCACCCAAACGTGCCACGAGATCATTGCGACGGACAACCTGACGGATACGGGGGCCGATCTGACGTAGCAACGCGTCGCCGGTCTGGTGTCCGAACGAGTCGTTGATCTCTTTGAAGTGATCGAGGTCGATGAGGAGGAGAGCCAGACCGCCCGCCTGAGTCCCGCCGAGAGGAAGTGCGGCCAAGGCTTGCTCGAGCTCATGGAGGAGTTGCCGACGATTTCCAAGTCCGGTGAGCTCATCGGTCACGGCCTGCTGCTGACGGGATTCGTTGAGGGCCCTCTGTTCGCGCAAGGAGACGGCCATCCGGATCCCGCCAACAAGGAGGGTCGCTCCGGCGAGTCCGAGTGCAATTGGACTCACGCGTTGCAGGTTGCCCAGCACCAAGATCGCGATGCAGGACAGCAACGTGATGGTGAGGATGACCACACGTGGTGTACTTCTCACCGCCGGTGACCGTGTGCGTGCGGGGGAGCCGAGCCAGATGGAACCGGTCATGGCGAGCATGCCCAGGGGCCAGAGCAAGCCGAGGGGTGCTCCGACCTGCAGATTGCTCAGTGAGGTCTCGTGCAAGTGCGCGATGTTGCCGATCGTCATGAGCGCGCAGCCGCCGGCGAAGAGCAGGGCGCGTGCCGGATGGCGCGGCACCATGACGAGCACACCGAGAGCCGCCGCGAACAGCACGAGGTCTGCTATGGAGCAGGTCAGGCTCAGAGCAGCCGACGCCGTCCCACCCAACGAAGCGACGATGGTGTCGAGCGTGAAAGCGGTGCACACAGCCGCCGCGCCCAGGCTGGCGACAGCGCCATCGAGCCAGACGCTCGCTCGTACCTGTCCCACCTCAGAGCGCGCGAGCAAGACGAGCGCGAGCAGGGCCAACGGGTAGAAGAGGAGGGACAGTCCGTCGGCGGCCGATGGAGTCGAGGTGGACGACGCCATCGCCCAAACGAGGTCGCCGAGAACCCAGGCGAGAAGACCAGCGCCGAGAGCACCTGCCACCGCGCGTCGCGGTCCGTCGAGAAGCGCCCATCCGAGACACCCCAGGGCCAGGGCCGTCTCGAAGGCGCTGATCAGCTGGTTCTCGATCTGCAGCCCTGCTTGACCACCATGCCAGGTCAAGAGCCTGACGACAGTGAGGACGAGCAATGCCATCACGCCGAGAAAGAGGAGACGTGCGAAATTGGGGTGCAGCCAGAGGCCGCCGCGCGGTGGGGTTTCTACGCTTTCCGTCCGGGGCATCACGGAGTGAAATCGGCGTTTCGGCGGCCGTGCTTAACGAGATAGTGCTGCCTGTTGTTGCAGTTCGGTGGCAGGCGCTCCCGGCTCAGCCCAATTCCGGCAAACGGCCCTGATCCTCGAAGACCGCTCGGATGTCGGAAGACGCGCAGCGCCTGCCACGGTCGAAGCCCCTGGGGCCGGGAACCCCTGGGGTGCAGTCCGAGACGAACGGGCTCGTGGTCTCCTTCCGAGCATCGAGAAGTCGGCTGTCTGACCCATGCGTCGAAGGTCCCGAGGGCCCCGGGGAGGCTTTCGATTCGCATCGAGACCAGCGAGCTCACATGCCTGAGTCCTACGTTCCCGTTAGCTTGGCGGGATCATGGCTGACCGAACCAACACTGTGATCCTGCTCCATGGCTTCGGGTCCTCCTTCGATCACAACTGGCGGCAGACGGGCTGGGTCGACATCCTGGGCGACTTCGGTGTCACTGTCCCGGTCATCGATCTACCGGGTCACGGGTCGTCTCCGCCACTGACCGATCCTGCGGATTACGCCGACGTCGACGAAGAGGTCCGCCGTGCTCTGCCCACCCACGGACTCATCGCGGGCGTGGGTTTCTCGGCCGGGGCGGAATTGCTGCTGCGACTCGCTCTCGCTGAGCCAGAGCGGTTCGACCGGGTCGCCCTCCTCGGAGTGGGAGACAACGTCTTCGAGTCGGGTGACCCTTCTGCACTCGTGGCTTCACTGGAGAGCAGTGAAGAGCCAGAGGATGTTCGGGCCCGCCTCTTCCGCCGGCTGGCCCAGTCGGCGGGCAACGACCCGAGAGCGCTCTCGGCCTTCCTCCGTCGGCCGCGCCAGACGGTCACCGAGGAAGAGCTGTCGGGGCTGCAGTGCCCGGTGCTGGTGGTGCTGGGCGACCGGGACTGGGTGGGACCGGCGGACCGGCTGATAGCGGCGCTGCCATCGGCGTCGTTGGTCACGCTTGCTGGTGTCGACCACTTCGCCACACCGTCGGACTTCGGGGCGATCGATGCGACGATCAAATTCCTCGGTGTCTGATGTACGCCGGGGCCGACCGTGCGTTGCAGCGCCGAACTCCACCAGAGTAGGCGGGGGTGGGTGCTGCAGTCCGCCTACCGTGCTTCTAGGCCTTGTGATCGACTCAGTTCCCGCCAGCGGCACTCAGCGCGGCCAGCATCTCGTCTCCCCAGCGATCCAATCGGATGGGTCCGATGCCTTTGCATTGAGCAAGCTCGGCCAGCGTCTGAGGTTGGCGTGCCGCGATACCGGCCAATTCGCTGTCGTTCAGGACGACATAGGCCGGAACTGACGCCTGCTTCGCCGCCCCTGACCTCCATTCCCTGAGGGCGCTCTCGAAGGGTCCTGTTGGGCTCGCGATCTCCGCTGTCTCGCCCGGTCGGCTCAAGACGACCGTGGCCCCCTGCACCCGCACTTCGGATCCAAATGGCACTCTCAATCGCGTGCCACCCACCTGGAGCACGGCCTCTGCCCGGCAGAGGTCGACCACTGTCCCGGAATGTCCGGCGTAATCGAGCGTGAGCCCCACCGCCGCCGGTACTTCCGGAATCGTCGTGGCCTTTCGTTTGGAGTCTCGCTTACCCACCTCGGCGCTTCGGCGGCCCGTCTTGGCAATGGCCACGATCGGAGTCCGAGTTCGGCTGCCATCCAGCTCGGCCACGAATGGCGAACACGCGTCGGCATCAGCCAACACAACGACCTGACGGATGGCGCGGGTCAAGGCGACGTGGAAGACCCGCCGTTCGCCCTCTTCGTCATCGCTCAAGCGGTGGGGGAGGAGGCCCTGCGAGACGCCGTAGACGATCACGTGTTCCCATTCCCGCCCCTTAATTTTGTGGATCGTCGAGAGGAGCACGGCCGGCCCGCTGCCGGGCCGGCGCGCCAACAGATCGCGGAGCCACGGTTCAAAGGAGGCAGCATCAGTGTGGAGCGCCGCCACCGCCTCCAGCGCAACGAGGTCATCGGCGTGAGTCGATCGATCTGCCTCTCCCCGGGACGAGTCGAGGACGTCCATGGTCTCGCCCAGGCCGACCTGCACCCGAATCGCCCGCAACGCAGCCAACGAGGAGATCCGACAGGCAGCCGAAACAGCGTCGAGAGCGTCGGCATAGGCCATCAACTTGGGCACGTCTCCTCCGGAGAGAGCCTTCGCCAGGCGTCTGATCTCAGCGACAGAGGTCGTCTGACGTTTCGTGGTCATCTCGACGACGTTGCGGGCGATCCCCCGCGAGGGCCTCCTGATGGTCTGGACGACATCTTCCCGGCGCAAGGCCTCCGGGGCGTGGCCCATGCGCAGGTAGGCGAGGGCGGTCCGGATGCCCGTTCGCTCGAGCACCCTCCGATCGAGGGGGGCAGTGCAGGGGATTCCGGCTTCGGTGAGGGCGATCTGGACCGGGAGCAGCGTCGAGTTCACCCGGGACAGCACGGCGACCTCTTCGAGTGGAGCACCACCGTTGATCCATCTGGAGATCGTTCTGACTGCACAGCTCGGGAGTTCGTCGCCTGGAGCCATGACCACCGCCACCGGTTCGTGACCCTGGGCAGGTGCGCCGTCGGCGGATGCGTCGCCCCGCAGATTTGGGGGAGTGGTGATTGTCTTGGCAATCCGGTTGCTGTTGTAGGACAGGACACACGTCGCTGCACGAACGACCGCTGGCGGGCAGCGGTAGTTCACCTCGAGCGCGTAATTGTGTGCCCCGGGGAAGTACTCATCGAAGTTGATCAGGTAATGGGGTGTGGCTCCGGAGTAGCCGTAGATGACCTGGTCGTCGTCCCCGACGCCGAAGCAGTTGTAGGCGGGCGCGCACAACAACCGGATTAGGAGCATGTGGGCGGCGTTGAGGTCTTGGAACTCGTCCACGAGGAGATGCCGGCTGCGGCTTTGTGCGGCGGATCGGGCGTCGGGGTCCTGCAGGAGGATCTCGATCGCCAAGTAGATCTGCTCGTCGAAATCGACGGCGCCGGCCTCCGCCAGAGCGGTGCGGTAGCTGTCGAAACCGTTCGCCAAACCCTGGGCGTCAGGGATCTGCCTCTCGACCTGGGCTGGTGAGGTCAAGCCCAACCGAACGGCTGACAGTCCATCGGTGTATGGGACGACCGTGTCGGTGTTTGCCTGACGCCGGACTTCGAAGACCTCCTGCACGAGATCCCGAACCGCCGGCTCCTCGAGGACGCGAAGTCGACCTCGCCCGCCGTATTCGTTGCACACCCAGAGGCCCACGCTGTTCAGTGTTTGGACGTGAGGCCCACGTGCCGTCGCGAGGCTGCCGGATCGTTCCTTCAGCTCGTCCACTGCCTTCCGGTTGAACGCCAGCGCCGTCACCGTGGAGGGGGCGACCCCGCAGTTCTCGATCAGGTAGCGGAGGCGTTCGGTCAAAACCCTCGTCTTGCCCGAACCCGCCGGGGCGATGACCCGGGCGCCGCCTCTTCCGATGGCCGACGGCTGCCACCTGGTCCGGCGCGAGATCGGCGTCGACCAGGCGGTGGCCCACTGCCGAGATCGATCCTGACTCGGTGTTCCAGCGATGAGCGATCCCGATACCGCTCGGCAGGGGAGCGGGGGCGAACGGGCCCCCGTCGACGTAGAGAGCGGTCCCGTCGGCCAGCTCGATGTCGGCGGGACCCGTCTCCTTGACGCCCTGGTCGGCAAAACGCCTTGCCGCCTTGCGACCATGCCACCAGATCAGGTCTCCGTTCCGAGCGTCATAAGTGTTCGCCCAGACCAAGAAGTGGAGGCGTTCCTGGGCGAACTCGAAAGCGGGGCTCAGATCGTGAACCGGTCGCCGACACACCTCGCGAGCGGACAACGTCTGGGAGTCGACCGCCAGCTCTATGACAATCGGCTGGCGATCGAACCAGGCTCGTTGCAGGCTTTCGATAGCGGCGCCGGGGTCGACGAGGGTGTCCGAGTCGACCGACACCCTAGGGCACCCTTCCCAGGGTCCCGGAGGGGCCGTTCCTGGCAGCACGACAATGCCTCGGCCAAGCTCGGACGGCCCTGGCGCGGTCACCCGGTCAAGCTACTGGAGGGCTGTTTCGCGCCTGCGGACTCTGGCTCTCGACGACCCGTTGGAGCTCTCTTCCCATCGTTTGGGCAGGGACGACCCCCTGGTAGCTCACAACCCAACTCTTCTAAACGCTGGCTCGGCCTGTGGGAGTAGGCCAATACGAACGAGGGGATGACGTTCACGTTAGACTTGCTTGACGTAAACGTCACTCTGATCCGCTCCTCCGAGCTGCGGGTCGCCGATCCACCCCTGCAGGAGACCCATGATCGATACAGCCGGGGCGACGGAAGTGGAGACGGCACGGTCCCGTCGTGCCAGCCGTCTCGACTTCAGCCAGCCGATACCCCCCAACTACAAGTGGGTGGCGCTCTTCGTCTCGACCCTCGGCATGCTGATGGCCACGATCGACGGGTCCATCACGTTGATCGCCCTCCCGGACATCTTCCGCGGCATCGGCATCGATCCGTTGGTGTCGGGCAACAGCTTCTACCTGCTGTGGATGATCTTGGGTTTCCTGGTGGTCACCAGCGTCCTCGTCGTGAGCTTCGGCCGGCTCGGCGACATTTACGGCCGAGTCCGCATCTACAACCTCGGCTTTGCCGTGTTCACCTTCTTCTCGCTGTTGTTGAGCGTGACGTGGCTGACCGGCCACCCGGGGGGCATCTGGCTCATCGTGATGCGGATCTTCCAGGGTGTCGGTGCGGCCATGCTGATGGCCAACTCCGCCGCCATATTGACCGACGCGTTCCCGGCCGGGAAGCGCGGCATGGCGATGGGCATCAACCAGGCCGCCGCCTTCAGCGGGTCCTTCATCGGCCTCGTACTGGGTGGCGTCCTCGCCCCCATCAACTGGCGTCTGATCTTCCTGGTCTCGGTTCCCGTGGGCTTGCTCGGGACGCTCATGGGATATCTGCTCCTGCAGAGAGCTGAGTCCACGGCGACCAGCCCGCATCGACTGGCCGGGCAACATCACCTTTGCGCTGGGCCTGATTCTGATCATGGTCGGCATCACCTACGGAATCGAGCCGTATGGCGGTCAATGCCATGGGGTGGACGAACCCGCTGGTGCTCTCGTGTTTCGCTGTCGGCATCGTCCTCCTGGTCGCCTTCGGCATCATTGAGACGCGGGTCGACGATCCCATGTTCCAGTTGCACCTGTTCAAGATCAGAGCGTTCAGCGCGGGCCTGTTCGCCAGCCTGCTGGCTGCGTTGAGTCGCGGCGGCCTGATGTTCATCCTCATCATCTGGCTCCAGGGCATCTGGTTGCCCTTGCACGGATACACCTTCGAGCGCACCCCGTTGTGGGCGGGCATTGCCATTCTGCCGCTCACCGCGGGACTGCTCATCGCCGGACCGATCTCGGGAATCCTGTCGGACCGCTTCGGTGCACGGCTCTTCGCCAGCGGAGGCATGGTCGGCTCGGCCGTCTGCTTCCTCCTTTTGGAGTTCATCCCGGTGGACTTCCCCTACCCGCTCTTTGCCGTCCTGTTGTTCTTCACGGGTCTGTTCATGGCGTCGTTCGGCTCACCCAACCGTGCGGCGGTCATGAGCAGCGTTCCGGCCGAGTACCGGGGCGTCGGGTCGGGCATGAACACGACCTTCCAGAACTCCGCTCAGGTCCTCTCGATCGGGATCTTCTTCTCGCTCATCATTGCTGGGCCTCTCTGCTTCGCTGCCCGCAGAGCCTCTACCACGGCCTGGTCACGCACGGCGTGCCGAGTGGGACGGCGCACCAGGTATCGCAGCTTCCGCCGGTCTCGACGCTCTTCGCGGCGCTCCTGGGCTACAACCCGATTCAGCACCTCGTCGGCCCGCATGTGCTGTCCCAGCTGTCGCAGTCCCAGCAGACGGCCCTGACCGGCAGGAGCTTCTTTCCTTCCCTCATTGCGGGCCCGTTCAGGTCGGGACTCCACGCTGCCTTCGACTTCGCCATTGTGGCCAGTCTCCTGGCCGCGGTCGCTTCGTGGAGTCGGGGCAGCGACGTGCCGGATGCATCGGCTGCCAAGTGCGTCCCTGGCTACGATTGATGGTCGAGAACGGGAACGGGGCCGATACGAATCCTGCGTCCGCCAGCGAGCCGGCCCGGGTGTAGCAGTGGGGGAAACGCAAAATGCCGGCCAAGGCGACCAAGACTGCTGGCGGAGCCAGTCGAGTGGCGAATCGGCGAGGTGGCCAAGCTCACCGGAGTCACGCCTCGGACGCTCCGCTATTGGGAGGAACTCGGCCTCCTTCAGCCGAGCAGCTACCGGGCGAGCGGAGAGCGGCTCTATTCGCCGACCGACGTGGCCAGGGTCAGCCGAATCCGTAACCTCCAGGAGCTTCTCGGGTTCTCATTGGCCGAGGTCCGAACGGTGCTCAACGCCGGCGATGTCGATGTCCTCGACCGGGTGCGGTCGGAACTCAAGACGGAGAACCTCTCGCCCTCCCGTCACCGTGAACTTCTCGACGAAGGTATTGCGGCCAACGACCAGCTCCTGGAACGGCTCGAGGAGACGTTGTCGCGTATTCAGGCGTTTCGGGATGAGCGAGTGGCGGCTGGGACACGTCTACGCGATGCGCGCCAAGAGCTGGACGCGACGAAGACGGTGTCTCGCTAGTCCCCTCGAGCGCATCGGTCAGCCGGTTGGGAGTGACATCCTCAACTCGCTGGGCGACGGTCTCCATCAACGTCCCGGGTTCGCGTCGAGGGTATCGAAGCGACCCTCGGGGCGGATCTTGCGGTACGCCGTCGCGACCGGCCCGAGTTGTTCGGGGGAAGCCCCGTGCATGATTACACCGTCGACGCCGAGGTCGAATTGTCTCAAGGCACGCGCTGCGCACAGCGCTCGGGCGAGCCGGTGGCCGCTGGTTCGAGCCACTCCGACGGAAGAAGGTTTGCCACGTGCTCAAGTGTCGCTGTATCGGCCTTGTCGTCAATGGATCCGGGAAAGGCAGCGACAATGGGGTCGTTTCGGAATCGTTCGAGATCCGCCGGGTCCCATTGGTTCGTCCGTACCAGAAGGTCTCCGTAGCCCTGAAGGTATGACGCCAGGCGCCCGACGGTCTTCTTGAGGCGGATCTCCTCCGGAAGTCCGTCATGCACCGTGGCGTAGCAGGACCAGATCCGCACCTCGGCGGGATCCCGCCCGGCTCGCTCAGCGGCATCGCGGACCGTGTGTACGCAACGCTCGACGGTTTCGTCCGTGAAGAAGGTGTGCAGGACGACCATGTCCATCGCCCGACCGGCAAGCGAGAGGGTGTTCGGTCCGAACGCGACGACGCCGATGGGGATGTCTTCGTCGAACGACGAGTCGAGGTGCAGCACCGGGAATTTCCCGGCGGGCCCGTCGTGGCCGATCACGAGCTCACCCCGAAAGAGCCGTCGGAGAAGCTGCACAAAATCCTCCATCTGCGCAGTGGTGATGCGGGGCACTCCGAACGCGTCAAAAAGAGGTTCAATGCCGCGTCCGAGTCCGAGCGTGAACCGGCCTCCCGTGAGGCGGTGCATTGTCGTCGCGTAGGAGGCCGTAACTGCCGGGTGACGAGTGTTGTGATTGGTGGCGGCCGTGGCGATGCCGAGGCTTTTCGAAGCCGCGGCAACGGCACCGGACAGCGTCACCGCCTCTTTGATGTTCCAACGCTCCGAGATGAACGCACTCCCGAGCCCGAGAGCCTCTGCCGCCGGCACCTCCTGGAGCAGTTCTGCCGGTGACTTCGGGGCACCGGCGAGCACATAGAAGCCGAGCTCGTTCAACTGCGGATCGACATCGTCCATGGCGTTGAAGCATAGGAGCGGGTCCGAGACGCCACTGACGGGCCAGCCGGCGCTCCGGTGGTGTGGATCAAGGTCAAGAGAAGAGCCGATCAGTTTGAGGCTCGTCGACTTCTCGGCAGGTCGTATCTTCAGCGCGCGGGGAAAAGGTCATTTACGAAGTCGTTGCGAAACTTCAGGGTCGGGTCGTATTCGGCCATCAACCGTTCGAAATCGGGAGAGCGCTCGTAGCCCGAGATGATCTGGCGCGGGTGCATGGTCGTGAGCTTTGCCCAGTGCGGCCGAGGCTCCAGAGGCATCAGCCGCTCCTCAATGGCAGCGATTGCTGCGAACACTGCTGGTTCGTCGGAAGTCCAAGTGAAATGAAATGCGATGGAATCCCGGCCATAGGCCGGACTCAGCCAGAAGTCGTCCCTACGGACCGTGCGCATTTCGCTCACGAGCAAGGCTGGTGCAATGAAGCCACCGATGTCGCGGAGCGCGGAAATGGCCCGTTGTGCGACCGTTCGTGGCAGAAATACTTCTGATTGCAGTTCGTTCCCTCCCCCCAGGCTCGACGTGGGGAGGAAATGCGTCAATCGTTCATGCCATGGTCCGGCAACACCCAGTTGCTGTGTGCACAACTCTGGCGACATGCCGGGGACCGGGTGAATCGTGTGGTCCGCGAGCTTGCCCCCCGTCCAAGTCGAGTCGAGGTGATCAGTTCGACGCTTGACCAACAAGCTGGCTTCGCCGCTGCGCCAGTCTGTGAACGCGCTGACGCTGTAGCCAGCTTTGAATACATCATCGACCTGATCCTCCACTACCTGAAGAGGAACGTCGAGGAGAACGTGTTGTGTCATGTCGTACGCCGGCTCAATGTCCAAGCTCAGCCGGGTCACGATGCCGAGAGCCCCAAGCGTGACAACGGAGCCCGTAAAATGGTCTCGATCGATACTTCGCCGTATCTCGACGAGGGTTCCGTCGGCCGCGACAAGCTCTATCGCCGCGACAGAGGCGGCGAGAATGCGCTGGGCATCCCCAGAACCATGAGTTCCGGTGGTGCAAGCCCCGGCAACGGAGATGTCTGGGATCGAGGCGGTATTCGCCAATGCGAAGCCGGCTTGATGCAGTTCTCCCGCCAGCTCGGCGTAACTCAAGCCTGATCCGATCGTCACCACGGAATTGACCGAATCGATATCGAGTGTCGACGGTATTCGGTCCAAGAGGACGAGGTCACCGGGCGCGTCTGCGATCCTGCTGAACGAGTGGCCTCGCCCAAGGGCACGTATTCGAGTGCTGCCGTCGACGAGTCGACGAAGGGCGTCTATCGATTCGGGCTGATGTACGCGAGCAGCGCCGAAGACGACGTTTCCGGCCCAATTCGTGCGCATGGCAAACTGGCTCACTTCCCGTAGAGGACCGGACCCACGCGCTGGGCCGCACGTTTGTCCGAAGAGGGTCGTGACTTGGAAGAGTGGCGTGTCAGCAGTTCGGGCCCGTGTCCTTGGCTTTGGGCGACCACGCTGACATTGAACCCCGCGTCTAGCGGTTCCGAGGATGTGCACACGACGTGGCCCTTGACCTGGACTTTCGTACGCCTCTCGGAATTTGAACCCTGAACTGCGGTCACATCCAGTCTTGATCCAGGGCTTCTGTAGATGTCCGCCCAGTACCACCCAAATAGATAGTGGGGGAGGTGTTACGTGGCAGGGGGGAGTCTGACGGATCAAGTCTCACTCTGCCGGTTCACGTTGATCTGTTATCTGGTATCATACCACCGTGGATGGAAAAGCCGAAGCGAGCGCAATCCTTCGGCAGTTGCGGCGAGACAATGGCCTGACTCAGCGCGACTTAGCCGCGAAGGCTGGTGTCCCCCAATCGACGATCGCCGAAGTCGAAGTTGGACAAAGAGAGCCGTCACTCACCCTGCTGAGCAGGATCGCCGAGTCCGCCGGCCAGTCGATCGCCATAGGGCTGGTCCCTTTGCCGCGGCACAGTGCGGTTGCCACCGCCAACACGATCAAAGCTCGGCTGTATGGGGATGCGGGCCAAGGGCGGTCGCTCGATATTCGTGAGGATGGTGCGCTTCGCGCCGTCATCGATCTGAGAGACGCCCTCCGGCGCTCAAGTCATGAGGAATTCGATACCCTTACCTGCCAGGCCCCAGGCCTCGTCGGGGACACGCGTTGGGATGCTTTCCTCGCTGCGATAGTTGAAGATGAGGCGGCCAGGAAGGCGATCTCTCCACCTCGCTGGACCAATGACCCGAATAGGTTCAATCGACCCTTTTGGTATCTGTCCAAGAACCCGAGATTCCATACCTGGGAGATTGCCAACTCGCCCGGAGCGCTCATCCGTCATGGCGTGTTTGCTGCGGAAGATGAACTTGAGAGTGTCTGATCTCAACCGGGACGAAATGGAGTCGGCCCTCGCCGAACTTGCAGACCAACTCAACGCTCGCAACGTCAAGGCCAAGATCTACTTAGTTGGCGGAGCGGTCATGGTACTCGCGTTCGATACTCGGTTCAACACCGGAGACATTGATGCCTCGCTTCATCCGACCGATGACGTGCTCGCCGCCGCCGCTGAGATCGGTGAACGCCGAGGGCTCGGTGCCGATTGGCTCAACAACTCGGCTCAACAGTTCATACCGGTATTCAAGGAGCCCAACTGGCAACCGATTCTCAAGTCGGGGAGCGTTGAGATCGTCGCCGCCGATGAGCGATCGATGCTGGCCATGAAAATGCTGGCCGGCCGTGGCTCGCGGGACCGCCTCGACATCAACTTCCTCGTCAAGAGATGCGGCATCACCAGCGTTGCCGAGGCGTTGGAGCTGTATGAGGACTTCTTTCCCGAAGACCCGCTTCCAGATCGAACGCTCCCGCTGCTTGACGAAGCCATCGCGGCGCTTGGCCGGCAGTCACCGTGACTTCGTCGGCACTCGTCCTGCTGGCCCTTGAAGAGTCTCTGTAGCGGAGAACTCGAGACAGAGTGCGCCCCTCGGAGAGTGCGCCCCTCGGGATTCGAACCCGAAACCTGCGGATTAAGAGACCGAAGCCGGGGAGTCTAGGGAGTAACAGACGGTCCGCTGACCTGGTGTTACGTCTCGGCCCCGTCCGTTGAATTAGGTGTATCGCGCCCCAGTATCGCTGAGATAGTGGGGCGAATAGTGGGTGAAGATACTGGGGAGAAGGCTGCTGGTCCGGGGTTCCCGGTGTTCTTCATGCGGGGATACTCGAATACCGAATGGCATGCACTCGAACCACCGACATCGATCTCTCGGCCGTGGCCGTCGGTGCCACGGTCTCCGGCTCGCCTTTGGGTTGGGACGCGAGGGGGGTCATGCATGGTCCACCATCCGACAATGGCTATGCCGACGTCACAGCGAATCCCATCTCACAGCCTCGCAGGTGAGCGCCTGGTCTTCACCGTTGGTGAGGCCGGAGAGTTGCTCGGGATCTCGAGGGCCTTCGCCTACGAGCTCGTCGCCCGCGGCGAGCTCCCGGTCATTCGCCTGGGTCGGCGGATCGTGGTCCCCAAAGCCGCTCTGCTGGCCATGGTGGGTCTCGACGCGGCCAGCTGAGGAGGGACCGCGTGTCCCGAGTAGCCGGATGGTTCACATGCCGACCGCTGTTCGAACGGATCGCCGTAGAAGAACCGGACTTCTTCGAGTGATGACGCAAGAGGTGCGTCATTTGGGTCCGGGGGCTCGGTTGGGCCGTGATCTCGACCCCCGGTGCCACGAATACTGCAGCTATTTCCCTGTCACCCGACATTTGCGTTAGAAGATCCGACGAGCGGTCAAGCCAAGTCTGTCAAGAGGCAGGAGGCTGAAAAGCTCACGAGCGACGTCACGCCTGAGCAGCGCACCCTCGCCTAAATGAGTCTCGTGGTCGGGGATGCCGTCCCATTCGTTTACTTCACTCTCCCACGGAGCCAGTGAAATGGTCTTGGCGACACCATGCCTTTGCACTCACGTCTTATCCGTAGTGCTCTCAACGAGACGAGGGGTGTTGTGCATGCGGTAGGCAAGAAACTCTTCCACGGCGTCCACTTCGAGAGGATGGGCGTATAAGAACCCTTGACCACTGTCGCAGTGCTCTTGCTCGAGCCGGAAGTACTGCTCGGACTTCTCGATCCCCTCGGCTACCGTTTCGAGACCCAGCGTCTTGCCCAGCTGTACGAGGGTGCGGATGAGAGTCCCAGATTCAGAGGAGTCGGCCATCGCCGCAATGAAGGATCGGTCGATCTTGAGGGTGTCGACAGGGAGCTGCTGGAGATAGTTCAGAGACGAATAGCCCGTCCCGAAATCGTCGATAGCGATGCGGACGCCGGTCGCTCGGAGGGCGTTCAGGCGAGAAACAGCGGCTCCGAGGTTCTTCATAATGGCCGTCTCGGTGATCTCAAGCGTCAGCGATGAGGCCTCGAAACCGGACAACTCGAGCGCTGTGCGTACGTCGTCAATCAGCTGATCCGTCTCGAGCTGCCGAGCTGACACGTTGACCGAGACGCCAACCCTGTGGCCGAGCGTGTGCCACAGCGCACCTTGGCGACATGCCTCGCCGAGGACCCACCGCCCCACCTCGATGATCATGCCCGAGTCCTCGAGTACGGGAACGAAGGCTTCGGGAAGGACGAGGCCACGCTCGGGGTGATCCCAGCGCAGTAGGGCCTCGAAGCCCGTGGTCTGGCCCCCGACCAAATTGAAGATGGGCTGGTACACGAGGCGGTACTGCTCACGCGTCAATGCGTCTCTGAGGTCCATTTCGAGCAGGTGGCGATCCTGCACGGCGGTATGCATCTCGGGCTCGAATGCCACGAAGCAATTCTTGCCCGCCGCCTTGGCCTGGTAAAGGGCGATGTCGGCATCGCGAAGGAGCTCGGTGGCCGAGGCTCTCGCCCCGGTGGCGATGCCGATGCTGGCAGTCAGGGTCAGGGAGGTGCCAGGGGGGCCGGGTAGCTCGAAAGGAGCGCGGAGCACCTCGAGCAGGCGCTCAGCCACCAGCTCGGGGCCGACGTCCATGCTGCTCCCATCGACCAGCACCACGAACTCGTCACCGCCCAGGCGTC
The DNA here is from genome assembly GCA_963794875.1 of uncultured Acidimicrobiaceae bacterium. Taxonomy (GTDB): domain Bacteria; phylum Actinomycetota; class Acidimicrobiia; order Acidimicrobiales; family RAAP-2; genus Bog-473. The sequence goes on along the minus strand of CAWCFG010000013.1, from coordinate 5,115 downwards.
CGATGCTGTCGCTGCCGCGCATGGTCACCGAGAGGCGTTCGGACACTGCCTTGAGGAGCCGGTCGCCGACTTGGTGACCGAGGTCGTCGTTGACGTCTTTGAATCCGTCGAGATCGATGAACAGGGCCGCCACCTGGATGTCAGCGCGTCGGGCTCGCACGAGCATCTGCTCGGTTCGATCGAGAATAAGGACTCGATTGGGCAGTCCGGTCAGAGCATCGTGGAGCGCTTGGAAGCGGATCTGGTCGACCAGTCGAGCATTGGCGATGGCGGTGGAGGCTTGGGCCGCCAGTCCCTTGAGGCGTGCGGCCAACCTCGGGGTGATGGCCAGGCGCTCAGGGCGACTGGTCACGCTGGCCACGATGAAACCGATGCGTTTGCCGCCCACCACGATAGGGGCGGAGACCGAGGCGACGTTGCCGAGGCCCGAGAAGGTGGTTCGTTCGATGCCGAGGTCTTCGACCAGGTCAGGGGGCGGCGCGTTCCCCGACTGCGAGCTGACTCTGGCTACCTCTTCTTTGGTGAGACCAGTCGAGCCGGCGAGGCGGAAGTCATCGCTGTGCGTTCCGAGTGGATCACTCGAGTTCAAGAATATGGCCGCCCGGTCGCAGTCGATGAGGTCAGGCACGGCCTTGACGACATTGGCGGCGGTCTCCTCCGAACTCACGATCTCGGTCAGCGACGTGGCCAGGTCCAGAAGGATCTTGGACGTATTCGCCTGATGCCGGGCTTCTTCGAGCGCACGTGCCGTGTCGAGCGCGGCGGCCGCTAAGCGACCGTAGGTCTCCAAGGTGGCGTGGGTGAGTTCGGGCAACACCGCGCCGCCCTCGTCGACAGCCAGATAGCCATAGTGGTGTCGCGTTGAGGCCACCTCCACGGCGATCAGGTTGCCTGCTGTGTCTCCACGTGCCAGCAAGTCGTCGGCGATGGCCTCGACATCGGCGCCTGCGAACCCTTCGGAATAGATTGTCTTGGCCGTTCCCGGTCGAGCTTCGAGAACGAGGAGTGCACCACCGGCGCCCAAGGCCGTTCGCAATAACGAGCCGACGAATCCTTGAAGGATGTCCTCGTGCTGTTCGTTCGAGGCAAGGGCGGTGATCATCTCTTGGACCTGCCCGAGGCGAATCTCTGCCAACTCGGCTCGGGCCCGGTATTGCTCCATCTCCTGTGCGTCTGTCTCGTGTGGTTGCCAGCGAATTCGAAACAGACACTGACCATCACCGCGGCACTGGCACTCCTCTTCGGTCACCTCGCCCGGTGCCATCCCGAAGATCATGGGGATCAGTGCGTACTGGATGGCGACGAAGTCGCAGAATTCGGGGAATGGCTCGTAGCCGGCCTCGAACCTCTCGCGGATGATCCACTCATTCGGTGCCACCTGAGTCTTGTCGTAACGACGAATGGGGACCAAGGGATTGGCATCCGACCCGCCTGCGATGAGTTCGCCGGGCGAGCCGAGCGTCCGTGCTGACTGGGACATCTCCCAGTTGCTCTGCAGCTGGCCCAGCGTGTCGGCCTGCTCATGGAGGCTCCTTCCATCGAGCCTGAACCGCTCCTCGAGCAGGCGTCGGAACTGGCGGTATGAACTCCACGAGCCGACATCGGAAAGTTCGTCGATGCTTCTGGCTTCGGCTGCTCTCCGGAGCAGCTCTTTGACGCGCTCGGCGGGCATCGTCTCGACCAAGAATCCCATCAGGATCGTGGTGTACACACCCGAAATGTGGCGCTCTAGAGCGTGGGAACCCATGTATTCAGGATCGGCACATCATTGACAGCTCTTGATCAGCGCTGCTGGCAACCGGGGCTGCCGTCCGAGCAGATCTGTTCGGCCCCGAAATCGCCCGTGACCGGTACGAGAATCATCCCCTGCGGTGGCGAGGAGCTCAGTTGGGTGCCGTTACCCTCCTACCTTGCCTGCTGCCTACTAGCTCCCGCTCCAGTTGAGCGGCTCGGTCAATCCATTGCTCGTCGCCGTAACACCGCTAGACGTAATCTGCGTGGCTCCTTCGGGAAGCAGCGGAATGTTCACCGACGATGGCGTGGACGGGCTCCACACAACTTTGTACACGCCGCCGGGAAGGGTCTTTTTCTGCGGCGTGCTGAGCAGACACGGTAATGGCGTTGTCAATGCAGAAGTCAGAGCGCCCACGCCTGTGCATTTGTCAGCTGGCGCTTGCGTTGTCAGCACGAACTGCAGGTGGTCGCCCGCCGGAACCGTGTAAAGCGTGGGCGTCAGTCCGATGTCGTAGCGCTGCCGCGAATTGGCAGGCGCATAGCTGTTCTTCATGTACGGATGTTCGGGCCGGATAAGCAGGCGATTCCGGTCATACCAAGAACTGCTCGTATCGACTGCTCGCAGGCTTCCCAGAATCGTTCCGGTGGCGAGCTGCGTACTTTGGCCGGACGAGGATACGTCGAACAACGTGCCGTTCAATTCCAGATTTCGATTGTTTGACCTGGCATAGATGGTGGCGGCTATCGGGCCGCCGATGACCTCTTCCTTGGTCAGCGGCGGCGCATTGAAGGTCAGCGTCGTGCCGTCCAGCGTCGGCTGGCCCCAGCGAAGCGTGGCCGATCCTGCCTTTGGCGAGCCGGTGGACAAGTTGCCACCCGACGCCAGATGATACGCGGTGTATTGATCGGTCATCGGGTACGTGGTGGCATTAACCCAATGTGCTGACTGCAGTCCGTACAGATGCATCGGCGTCGTAGTGTTCGTGATACCGGTATGTTCCCCCTTCAACCAGGTGTCGTACCATTCGAGTTGGATGGTCTCGTCGAGGCCCTGACCGTGTTGCCATGGACCGACAACGATCTGGTAGCGACCGGTCGTCTTCTGACCGGGACTCATCGCGCTGAGGGCAGGCCGGTGGTCGAAGGTGTTCTGAAAAATCGCATACTCGAGAAGTGATCCGGGGCCGTCAGTCGGATACCACCCGCTCCAAAGGAGCGCAGGGATTTTGTTCTTTACAACATTGGCTGCAACGTTGTAGGTCGATCGTTCCTGCCAATACGTGCCGTTGTAGGCGGCCGGGCCGCCGGTGAGGAACTGATGCTCTAGCGCCACGCTCGCGGCATGGTTCGCAGCCTCGTTTTTCGTGCCCTCGAGCGTTTCCGCCAAGGGACTTGAGAAGAGCCCCGCGACCTGACTGGGTATGCCACCGGCAAAATACGTGTTGTAGTCGTTCGACGCGCACGCCGGAAGGATTTCTTTGACGGGCGAGTTCGGCCCAAGAGCGGCTGCGGTGAAAATCTGGTCGATCCCCAAAAACGAGCAACCGTCCAGACCGACGATGCCATTGGAACCGGACACCTTCTGCGCGGCCCAGTGCACCAGCGCGACACCGTCCTTGGTCTGGCGAGGGCCGAAGTTGGACGACACAACTTGCTTGCCACCCGGGCCGTACGTGTCAATGGTGCCTCGAACCTCTACTACCGCATTGATGTATCCCCGGGTCACGTAGAAAGGGTTGGGTTGGTCCTCGGACGGATACGGGTCCTGGGTCAACAAGACCGGAAAGGTCCCAGCCACCCGCGTGCCTGTCGATGGATCGGCCGGATAGCCCACGTTGGCTATAAGCGTGACACCATCGTTCATCTTCAACGGGATATTTTGCACGACCGTCATCGCGTACTTCGCTGGGTCTGGCTGCCAGGTTCCCCCCGGCCATGGGGTTGTCCCGTTGGTGCTGGCACTGGCCCAAGATGGCGAGGCGCACCACACCAGTGGGAAGGCCATGAAGAGGCCCGTCACTGCGGCAACCCCGCGTCGAGACCACGGACGCGATGAGGAGCGAGCCGAGCACCCGGTGACCTTGGCCTTCATTGAGCGTCCTCGTCCGCGCTGGAGAACCAATTTCACTCGACTTGACCCCATCGAATTTCTCCCCTTTGAGCGTGTCGAGCCACCGATCCCGATCACCAACAATGATGGCTTGCCTGCCCGAGCCTCCCGGGAGCCTATTCGAGAGATATCTGTAGTGCCCGAGAACCAGTAAGGGATCGGTCTATGGGACGGTCAGTGCTTTCGCTGCGGGATCGCGCTCGCGAAGGTTGCCTGCTGGAGAGCCGCACCCTTGGGGATACCCCCTGCACACAACCGCGAGCGACGCGCTGCTCACGGCCATGAACGATGCCATCGCCCGCGTCGAAGCAGCCGTGCACCGCAGCGTTGACGCCGGTGACCCGAACTCCGACGCGATGTGGAACCGGACCGGTGGCGGCGAGCGCTATGACCGCCGGCGCCACTGGTGGACCGACCACCACGACCAATTCGCCGCCGCCCTCCTCTGACGCGCAACCTTTGCCCTGCACGCACGCCGCTGTCTTGCATCCGTGAGGCGTGGTTCTACTTCGCCCGGTTGAGGGCGGCCATATTGACCGATCTGCGGAGCGGCAGGAGCCCCATTACACGCGACGTTCAATCTGGAGTTGAGAGTCTCGGTACACCTGGCGTGTGCCTTCTGCCCAGCGTTCTGATGACTGCTCAGACACAGTCTCGGTAGGCTTCCGAAATGAACGAGTTTCTTCGGGCGGCCTATGGCGACCCGTGCAGGGGGTGCGGCTACGAGTGGTCCCTCGAACCGACTGCTTGCGCCGAAGTTGTACGTAATGCTCCAGCTCGCTTCAGAGCACTGCTGGTTCGCCAGGAGGGTCAGAAGGGATGCGCCGGTCTTGACTGGAATGCGGCTGCGTATGTCGTCCACGTCGCTGATGTCCTGCGGATCTGGGCCGATCGAGTTGCGGCCGCAGCCTTGGGCAGCTCAGATCCGATCGTTCCTTACGATGAGGGGCGCTTGGGTGATATCCGTGGCTATGCCGGCTTGCCTCTCGCGGGCTGTCTGTGGTCATTGCAACGAGCGGCTGGAGACTGGCAGGCGGCTGAGTCGCTCGCCCAATCGGTCAGGGTGACTCTCGATCACCCTGAGCAGGGACGCCTTTCCCTGGACGAAGTTCGCCGGATCATGGCCCACGAGATTGAGCACCACGCCACTGATGTGACCCTCATAGTTTCGGCTTGACCACCTGACCCCGTACAGCGGGGAACGAGGCACATGTCGGACCGCCAGGTATCCATCTCGAAAAACCATGGGCGGCGGTCGGCACGGGCGCCAC
>CAWCFG010000012.1:0-117559 GCA_963794875.1 uncultured Acidimicrobiaceae bacterium | reverse complement strand
CCACCAGCAGGACCAGCGCCGCCGCCGCCGCCCGTGACATGGCTGTGGCGTCGCGGCCCAGCAACTCCGCGGGCGGTGCCGCCGTGGCGTCACTCTCCCAGAGAGCGAACTGCAGCCGCCGCTCGGCCGGCCACAGCACCCCCTCGGCCAGGAGGGCCACCGCGACGAAGAGGGCCAGGCCCCCCAGCACCCATCCCTGCCCCAGCGCGTAGGCGCCCTGGCTCATGGCGAGCAGGGCGAACCCGAACACGGGGATGCCGTAGACGGTCCGCCCGGCCCAGTTCACCCCGGGGCGGAAGTAGCGCCGCAGCGGTTCGGGCAGCGGCAGCGTCGACCCGAGGAGCCGCCGCAGCCGGCCGGCCGTGGCCGCTGCGGTCACCGTGGTGACGAGCCCCACGACGACGCAGGCCACGTGGAGCAGCAACACGATGTCGAAGGCCGCGCCGTCCGGCTGGTGGTGCATGGCCGACATGTTCTCCTATGACCGGGGGACCTGGGTGAACGTTCCCCGACGGTGGTGTTTTCCGGGGTAGTGGAACCTGTACCGTAGAGGTGGAGGGATGAGGATGAGGTTATTTTCGATGTCGGCGGGCCAGGGTGCGCCCGAGAGCGTGGACCGATGAACCAGTTGCGCCTCGATCCGTTGTCCGGCCGTTGGGTGGTCGTCAGCCCGGGCCGCTCCGAGCGGCCCTACTCCTTCGTCACCCGCACCCCCTGGCTGCCCGAGGCCCTCAATCGGCCCTGCCCGTTCTGCCCCGGCAACGAGGAGGACACCCCGCCCGCCCTCGAGACCTACGGCCCGAGCGGCCGCTGGCTGGTGCGGGTGGTGCCCGAACCTCTACCCGGCCTTCGAGGGCGACGAGCCCTTCGTGGTCGCCAACCGGGGCCCGGTCTTCACCCAGGCGTCCGCCGGCGGCATCCACGAGATCCTCATCTTCTCCCCCGAGCACGACGCCACCCTGGGCCAGCTGAGCCAGGAGCAGGTCGAGCTCGTCATGGCCGCGCTGCGCGACCGCCTGGAGGAGCACGCCTCGCAGCCCAACCTGCGCTACACCCAGGCCATCGTGAACTCCGGCCGCGAGGCGGGAGCCTCGCTGGAGCACCCCCACGGCCAGTTGCTCGGCATGTCCTTCATCCCCCGCGAGCTGGCCGAGGAGCAGGCGCGCTTCGCCCGCTTCGTCGGCTCCTGCCTCCTGTGCACCACCATCGAGGCGGAGGAGGACTCCACCGAACGGGTGATCTACGCCAACGACCGGGTCGTCGTGGTCTGCCCCTTCTGGAGCGCCGTCCCCTACGAGATGCTGGTCATGCCCCGGGAGCACAATCCGCATCTGCACCGGAGCCCGACCGAAGACCTCATCGCCGTCGGGGAGGCGATCCGCCGCTCGCTGCAGCAGCTGGCCGAGTCGGTCGGCGACGTCGCCTACAACATCGTCTTCCACTCCGCCCCCTACCGGGTCGGCGAGCCGTACCACTGGCACGCGCACATCTGGCCCAAGGCGACGACGACCGCCGGCTTCGAGCTCGGCACCGGCGTGGCCATCAACGTGATCTCACCCGAGGAGGCGGCCGAGACCCTCAAGGTCTCCGCCCTGGCTGTCTAGGCCGACGTGCGTCCCGCACCGAGCGGGCCAGCTCGAGGAACGAGACCAGTCGCCGCACCAGGTCCCGGTCGGGCCCGACCAGCCCACCGATGCCCGGCGTGCCCAGGTAGCCCGTGACGAAGGCGCGGCGGTTCCGCATCTCCCAGGCGTGGCCGAGCGCGGCGAGCCCGAGCCTGCCGGTGGGATCCCGCTCCGCCGCCGCCACGGCGCTGGCCCGGTGCATCGACCACAACAGGTCGGCCACGTCGCCGAGTGGCGTCCGCATGACCACCGTGGACCCCGGGGCGACGACGCCGCCCGGGGCACAGTCGCTCACCACCCACCCCTGGTCCGTCCGGGCCGTCCGGCCCAGTTGGAAGTCGCCGTGGGTGCGGATGACCGGCAGGCGCGCCTCGGACTCGCGGAGCCACTTGACCAGGTCGGTGACGCCCGGGGCCTCCAGAGCGGACGCGTCGGACGCGGCGATGGTCGCCTCGGCCTCGTCGACCCATTCGCACGACGGGCTCGTGCTCGCGCAGGAACGCGCGGTCGAGAGCGAGGTGCATCCGAGCCGTCATGGTGCCGAGCGCCCGCGCCTCGGCGCCGAAGTCGCCGCCGGCGACCTCGGGCGAACCGCCGGACGCGTAGAAGTCGCGCAGCGAGGTCAGGGCCAGCGCCCACCCGGCGGAGCGATCGGCCAGCGGCTCCTGCACCACCCCGAGGTCAGCACCCCTCCCAGACCCAGCGCACCAGCGGCGCGGCCACGTGGTTGAAGCCGGCCGCCTCCAGCGCCACCATCAGATCGACGTCGGGCCGCGGCGTCGCCTGCAGCCACGGGAACACCATGAGGTCGCCCCGGTCCCCGCAGTCGAGCACCGTGGCGTCGTCGTCGTCCCGCAGGACCGCCACCGGTCCGGGACGGGCCTCGACGCCCCGCACCGTGGCGAGCAGCAGACCGGCCAGCTGCGCGTCACGCAAGGCGTCGGTGCAGACGGCCAGCCCGTCCTCGTCGTCGAGCAGGCCCAGCGCCGCCTCCTCGCCGCAGCGCAGGAAGTGCGGCTCGTCGGCCACGCCGCGCAACCCCACGACGATGTGGGCCCGCCGCTCGCCGACCCGGACCACGATGTCGAGCAGGCCGGGCCGGCCCGCCCGCAGCACCTCGTCGCGCTCAATGACGATGTCGCCCTCCGGCACGACCCGGCGCAGTCCGAGCCACGCCTCCGCCAGCGTGCGCAGGGCCTGGTCGCGCTCGGCCGTCATTCCGGTGGCCGCTCCTCCAGGGCCAGGTCGAACCACAAGAACCCGTAGGGCGGCAACGTGATGGTGTAGGGCTCCTCGGTGATCACGGGGAAGGGCACCCGCCCCAGCACCTCGTACGGCGTCGAACCCGCCCACTTGGCCAACGCCAGCTCGGCCGGTTGGGCGAACCGGCTCAGGTTGTGCACGCAGAGCACCGCCTGGTGCCGGTGCACCACCTCGTCGTCCTCGCTCTCGTTGCCGGCCGGGACGGTGCGGGCCAGCACGGTGGAGTGGCCCCAGTCGAGTGCGCCGTCGACTGTCGGGCTCACCGAGGGGCCGGTGGAGCTCGCGCCGGTCAAGATGTCGGCCACCTCGCCCGAACGCATGTAGGCCAGGACGGAGGGGTTGGCGCACGGCAGCACCTCCATGGCGCCGACACCCATCACCGGCAGGGCCCGCCGCTCGGTCAGCATGCGGCGCAGCCAGTGCAGGAACGACCCCTGGTTGCGGAGCTGGGCCTCCACGTTGAGTGCGCTGAAGCCGTAGACCGGGTCCATGAGCGGCGGCAGGTAGAGCTGGGCGAAGTCGGCCTTCGAGAACCCGCCGTTGCGGTCGGGCGACCACTGCATGGGCGTGCGCACCGAGTCCCGGTCACCGAGGTAGATGTTGTCACCCATCAGCAGCTCGTCGCCGTAGTAGATGACCGGGCTGCCCGGCAGGGACAGGATCAGGGCATAGAGCAGCTCGGCGGTGCGGCGGTCGTTGTCGAGGAGGGGGGCCAGGCGCCGCCCGATCCCCATGTGGCGCTTCATCCTCGGGTCCTTGGCGTACTCCGCCATGAGGTAGTCCCGCTCCTCGTCGCTCACCTGTTCGAGGGTGAGCTCGTCGTGGTTGCGCAGGAAGATGGCCCACTGGCAGGCGTCGTCGATGACCGGGGTCTGGGCCAGGATCTCGGTGATCGGGTAGCGCTGCTCCCGCCGGACCGCCATGAAGAGGCGGGGCATGAGGGGGAAGTGGAAGCACAGGTGGCACTCGTCACCGTCGCCGAAGTAATCGGCGACGTCGCTCGGCCAGCCGTTGGCCTCGGCCAGGAGGATGCGACCCGGGTAGTCGGCATCGATCTGCTTGCGGATCCGCTTGATGAACGAGTGCGTCTCGGGAAGGTGCTCGCCCGAGGTCCCGTCGCGCTGGTACAGGTACGGGACGGCGTCGAGCCGGAACCCGTCGAACCCGAGGTCGAGCCAGAAGCGCACCAGATCGATCATGGTGTCGGCGACTTCGGGGTTGTCGTAGTTGAGGTCGGGCTGGTGGTGGTAGAAGCGGTGCCAGTAGTACTGCTGACGGGTGTCGTCCCACGTCCAGTTCGACCGCTCGACGTCGGTGAACACCACTCGGGCGTCGGGCCACTTCTGGTCGTCGTCGTTCCAGACGTACCAGTCGGCTTTGGCGTTGTCCCTCGACGACCGCGACTCGGTGAACCACGGGTGCTCGTCGCTGGTGTGGTTCATCACCAGGTCGGCAATGACCCTGATGCCGCGGCGGTGCGCGTCTTCGAGGAACGCCACCAGGTCGCTGATGCTGCCGTAGTCCGGGTGGACGTTGAAGAAGTCGCTGATGTCGTAGCCACCGTCGCGGAAGGGCGAGGGGTAGAAGGGCAGCATCCAGATGCAGTCGACCCCCAGCCACTCCATGTAGTCGAGCTTCTCGCGCAGGCCGCGCAGGTCTCCGGTGCCGTCGTTGTTGGCGTCGTGGTAGCCCCGGATCAGCACCTCGTAGAAGACGGCATGCTGGAACCAGCGGACCGAGGGGTCGAAGGCGCCCTCGCGGGCGCTCACGGGGATCGGAGGGGAGCTCAACGCATCACCGCCCGACGAACGTCGCCTTGCCGGCGCCGTTCTCGCGGAACGACGCGATGCCGCGTGCGGCGTCCTCCGTCCGGGCCACGGTGACGAACGCCTCGTGCTCGAGCGCCAGGCCCTCGGCCAACGTGGTCTCGAGGCCCCCGTCGACCGCGGCCTTGGCCAGGCGGTGGGCGACGACCGGACCGGCCGCCAGCTCCGCCGCCCAGGTCAGCGCCGCCTCGAGCACGTCGTCGGGCGCCACGGCCCGGTTCACCAGCCCGATCGACAGCGCCTCCTCGGCCCGGACCTGGCGGCCGGTGAAGATCAGCTCCTTGGCCCGGGAGGACCCGATCAGGCGCGGCAGGCGCTGCGTGCCGCCCCCACCGGGGATCACGCCGAGCAGGACCTCGGGCAATCCGAAGCGGGAATCGTCCGCGCAGACGCGGAAGTCACAGGCCAGCGCCAGCTCGAGCCCACCACCGAGGGCGTAGCCGTTCACGGCGGCGATGGTGGCCCGGGGCACCGACGCCAGCGCGCCGAGCGCCTCGGCGAAGTTCGCGCCCACGGCACCTGCGCCACTGTCGCCGAGCTCGACGATGTCGGCTCCCGCGGCGAAAATCCGTCTCCCGCCCCACAGCACGACCGCGCCCGGCGGGTCCTCGTGCAGCCCGGTGGCGACGGCGTGCAGCTGCGCCAGGACGGCGGCCGAGAGCGCGTTGGCCTTGGGCCGGTCCAGTCGGATCAGCGCGACGTCGTCGGGCCGGCGTTCGACCGTGACGAAGGTCTCAGCCATCGCCGCACCGTACCGGAACCGCCCTGCGATGGCTCATCCGGCCAGCAGGCCTTCGGCGGCCTCGTAGGGATCGAGCTCCCCTGCCGCCAGCGCCTTGACCGCCGTGGTGAACTCCTCCCCCGCCACCAGCTCGTCGACCGTGACCTCGGTGCGGGCCAGCAAGACACGGCGCAGCTCCTGGGCCACGCGGTCGGCCCGGCGGACCGCCAGCTGGCCCGAGCCCACCAGGTGGGCGCGGTGGCGGGCCACGGCGTGCCAGAGCTCGGTGACGCCCTCGGCGGCGGTCGCCGTCGTCTCGACGATCTCGGGCCGCCACGCCCCGGGCCGCGCCAGGTCGAGCATCTGCTCGAGGTCCCGCCTGGCCTCGCGCACGCCCGGCCGGTCCGCCTTGTTGATCACGAACACGTCGGCGACCTCGAGCAGGCCGGCCTTGCTGGCCTGCATGGAGTCGCCCCACCCGGGGGTCACGACCACCACGGTCGTGTCGGCGGCCGATGCGATCTCGACCTCCATCTGGCCCACCCCGACCGTCTCGACGATCACCACGGCCAATGCCGGCCGCGCCGAGCAGGCGGACGGCGTCGGGGACGGCGAGCGAGAGGCCTCCGAGGTGGCCCCTGGTCGCCATCGAGCGGATGAACACCGTCGGGTCGAGCGCGTGCTGGCTCATGCGCACGCGGTCGCCCAGGATGGCGCCCCCGCTGAAGGGCGACGTCGGGTCGACCGCCAGGACGGCGACCTGGCCCGATGGCCGCGCCATCGGGCCAGCCGCCACGCACCGCGGTGATGAGGCCGTCGGTCAGCGTGGACTTCCCGGCCCCCGGGGCGCCGGTGAGGCCGACCGTGTAGGGGACGTCGGCGCGGTAGGCGAGCCGCGCCACGGCCATGGCCGTCTCGCCGCCCCGCTCGACGTAGGACAGCAGCCGCGCCAGCGCGACGCGGTCGCCCGCCCGGGCCCGGTCGAGCAGCGCCGCCGGATCGCTCGGGAGCGGGCTCACCGGCAGCGTCACCTTGGCCCCGAGCGAGCGCAGCGCGCCGGCCAGGTCCTCGTAGCCCCGGCCGATATGGTGCGCACCGCTCACGACCGTCTCGCCCTCGGCCACCAGCCCGGCCAGCACGAGCGCCACGCCCGGCCCGGATGTCGGGGGCACGGACGGGGGCGCCCGACAGGCGCGGCACGCCCCGCACGACGGCATGGTGGCCCTCGGTCCGGATGTCGGCCCCCATCCGGCGCAGCTCCTCCACGTAGCGGAAGCGGCCGGAGAAGAGGTTCTCGGTCAGGATCCCGACGCCGTCCGACACCGTCAGCATCGCCACCAGCAACGGGCTGTAGTCGGTCGCCACGCCCGGGTACGGGAGCGTCGCCACGTCGGCCGCGGTCAGCCGCTGCGTCCGCGCTGGCCCGCAGGCCCGACGGAGCCATGTCGGTCATCACGCCCATCTGCTGGACCTTGCGCAGCAGCATCTCCATGTGCTCGGGCCGGGCGTCGGCGATGGTGACCTCACCGCCGGCCATACCCACCGCGGCGAGATACGTGGCGGCCACCACCCGGTCGGGGACGACCGCGTGCCGGGTGGGCCGCAGCGACTCCACCCCCTCGATCTCAATGCGGGACGTGCCCGCGCCGCGCACCACCGCCCCCATGTCGCAGAGCATGGAGGCCAGGTCCGCCACCTCGGGCTCCTTGGCCGCGTTCTCGATCACCGTCGTGCCCTTGGCCAGGACGGCGGCCATGAGCAGATTGTCGGTCGCCGTGTGGCTCGGGTACTCCAAGACGACCCGCGTGCCGACGAGGCGCCCGCCCGGCACCGTTCCCCGCACCTCGCCGTGGGACGACTCGAAGCGCGCGCCCATGGCGCCGAGGCCGGTGAGATGGAAGTCGATCGGCCGGTCCCCGAAGTCGTCCCCGCCGGGCAGCGGCATCCGGACTGAGCCGCAACGGGCCAGGAGGAGGCCGAGGACGACGACCGAGGCGCGCATCCGCTCGAAGAGCTCGAAGGGGCCCGAGGGCACCAGCTCCCCCTCCGGCGGGGTCGTCACGCTCACATCCCCGTTGTCGAGGCGCTCGACCCGCGCCCCCATCGCCCGCAGGACCTCGGCCATGGTGTCGACGTCGGAGATGCGAGGGACGTTGGAGAGCACGGTCGAGCCCTCGGCGAGCAGGCAGGCCGCCATCAGCTTGAGCGCCGAATTCTTCGCACCACCTGCGCTGACGGTGCCCTGGAGCGGGCCGCTCGGCTCGACGACGATCTGATCCACGACCCCAAGTATCGCCGCTGGGGGCCCGAACGAACGGCAAGCCACGATCCGCCACCCACTATGGTCAAAGGCCGTGGTGACGACGCGCCAGGCCCCGGACCGCAACCTCGCCATGGATCTCGTCCGGGTCACCGAGGCCGCCGCCATGGCGGCCAGCCGCTGGATGGGCCGGGGCGACAAGCTCGGTGCCGACGGCGCGGCGGTCGAGGCCATGCGGACCGTGCTGTCCAGTGTGCCGATGGACGGGATCGTCGTCATCGGCGAGGGCGAGAAGGACAACGCGCCGATGCTCTTCAACGGGGAGAGTATCGGTGACGGCACGCCCCCGCTGACCGACATCGCCGTGGACCCCATCGACGGCACCACCCTGACCGCCCAAGGCCGCGGCGGTGCCCTGGCCGTCATCGCCGTCGCCGAGCGGGGTGCCATGTTCGACCCCGGTCCCTGCGTCTACATGGAGAAGTTGGCCGTGGGGCCCCGTGCCAAGGGAGCCTGCGACATCCGCCGCACGCCCACCGAGAACCTGCACGCCCTCTCCGAAGCGCTGGGCCGCCCCATCCGCGACCTGACGGCCGTGATTCTGGACCGGCCCCGCCACGATGCCCTGGTCGCCGAAGTGCGCGCCACCGGAGCCCGCATCCGCCTGATCTCCGACGGCGACGTGGCAGGGGCGATCGCCACCGGGTGGCCGGGAGCGGGCACCGACATCCTCTTCGGCATCGGCGGCACGCCCGAGGGTGTCCTGGCCGCCGCCGCCCTCAAGTGCATGGGCGCGGAAATCCAGGGCCGGCTCTACCCGCGCAACGAGGAGGAGCGGGCCGCCGCCGCCGAAGCCGGCTACGCGCTCGACGCCGTGCTGACCACCGACGACCTGGTGCGGGGCAACAACTGCTTTTTCGCCGCCACCGGCATCACCGACGGCGAGCTGCTCCAAGGCGTGCAGTACCACGAGTTCGGGGCCACGACGCAGTCGCTCGTCATGCGCTCGAAGTCGGGGACGCTGCGGAAGATCGACGCCAGCCACGCGCTGGCCAAGCTGGCGGAGTTCAGCTCCATCTCGTTCGGCTGAGCCCAGGTATCGGTCCGGCCGCCGGAAGGGGTCCTACGCGGCCGACTCGGTGGCCACGGCGATCCGCAGCTCGGCCCGCGCCAGTGCGCCCTCCGCGTCGGCCAGCTCCACGTCCTCCTCGGCGGCTTCTGGCGCCGGGCCGCGGCCGGCGCCCAGCTCGCTGACCCGCTGCGCCGCCCGCTCACGGGCCTGCTCGGCCCGGGGCACGTCGATCTCCGACGCCAGTTCCGCCACGCCGGCGAGCACCGTCACCCGGGTCGACAGGCCCGGCAGTGGGCCGTCGCCCTCGGCCAGGCCGGCGGCCGCACCGGGGCTGGTGTCGACCTGCAGGAACCCGCCGTGCACCGCCAGGCGCAACAGCGTCCCCTCCGGCTGCTCCACCTTGACCTCGCAGTGCACCACGTCCCCCACCAGGGGGGTGTGGCCGTCGAGAACGGTCAGATCACCCTCTGAGGTCGCCAGCACAATGGAGGTCGCACCACCGGCATAGAGGGACTGTTCGGGCGTGACGATCTCCACGCCGAAGACGCCGTCGGCCACTAGCCCGCCTCGGCCTCGAGCGTGCGCGCCTTCTCGAGCACCGACTCCACGCCGCCGACGTTGAGGAAGGCCTGCTCGGGCACGTTGTCCAGATCTCCGTTGGCCAGCGCCTCGAACGACTCGACCGTCTCGTCGATCGGCACGAAAATGCCCGGCACGCCGGTGAAGACCTCGGCCACGAAGAACGGCTGGGACAAGAAGCGCTGGACCTTGCGGGCCCGGCTCACCGTCACGCGGTCCTCCTCGGACAACTCGTCCATGCCGAGGATGGCGATGATGTCCTGCAGCTCCTTGTAGCGCTGGAGGATCTCCTGCACGCGTCGGGCGACGGCGTAGTGGCGCTCGCCGACGATTTCGGGGGCCAGGATGTTCGACGTCGACGCCAGCGGGTCGACCGCCGGGTAGATGCCGAGGGCGGCGATCTGCCGCGAGAGCTCGGTCGTCGCATCGAGGTGGGTGAACGTCGTGAACGGCGCCGGGTCGGTGTAGTCGTCGGCGGGGACGTACACGGCCTGCAACGAGGTGATCGACTTGCCCTTGGTCGAGGTGATCCGCTCCTGCAGCTCGCCCATCTCGTCGGCCAGGGTGGGCTGATAGCCCACGGCCGAAGGCATCCGGCCCAGCAGGGTGGAGACCTCGGAACCCGCCTGGACGAAGCGGAAGATGTTGTCCACGAACAGCAGCACGTCCTGGTTCTGCACGTCCCGGAAGTACTCGGCCATGGTCAGCGCGGCCAGAGCGACGCGGAGGCGCACGCCCGGAGGCTCGTCCATCTGGCCGTAGACCAGCGCGGCCTTGTCGATGACCCCGGACTCCTGCATCTCGAGCCACATGTCGGTGCCCTCGCGGGTGCGCTCACCCACGCCGGCGAAGACCGAGACGCCACCGTGCTGCTGGGCGACGCGGTGGATCATCTCTTGAATGATGACGGTCTTGCCGACCCCGGCACCGCCGAAGAGGCCGATTTTACCGCCCTGCACGTACGGCTCGAGCAGGTCGATGACCTTAATACCGGTCTCGAACATCGTGGCCCGTGGCTCCAGCTGGTCGAATGCCGGCGCGCTGCGGTGGATCTCCCAGCGCTCGTCGATCCCCTCAATGGTGTCGGTGTCGAGCGGCTGGCCCAGCACGTTGAAGACGTGGCCGAGCACCCCGTTGCCGACGGGGACCGAGATGCCGCGGCCGAGGTTGCGCACGGCCGCGCCGCGGACGAGCCCGTCGGTCTGCTGCATGCAGATGCAGCGCACGCGCCCGTCACCGATTTGCTGGGCCACCTCGGCGGCCACGGTGTGGGTGGACCCGTCGAGCTCGATGTCGAACTCCACCTCGTAGTTGATCTCGGGCAGGGCGTGCGGGGGGAACTCGACATCGATCACCGGCCCCGCGATGGCGACGACGCGCCCTTCTTCGAGTGCGCGGCCCGCGGTGTCGGTGCTCTGTGCGGTGGTGGTCATACGGTCAAGCTCCCTTCGACTGGCGGAGCGCCTCGGCCCCGCCGACGATCTCCATGATCTCGGTGGTGATGGCGTCCTGACGGGCGCGGTTCATGACGCGGGTCAGGGTGCGGACGAGCTCGTCCGCGTTCTCGGTGGCGGCCGCCATGGCGCGCTGCTGGGCGGTGAAGAACGCCGCGGCGCCTTCGAGCAGGGCGGCGAAGACCTCCGCCTCCAGCGCGCGGGGTGCCAGCTTGGCCAGCAGCTTCGCCGGCTCCGGCTCGAACTCGGTGTAGCCCTCGAGCGTGCCCTCTTCCTCGTACACCACTCCGGCCTCCTCGGGCAGGGGCAGCGGCAGCATCTGCATCCGCTCGACGCGCTGGGTGCCGGCGGAGATGAAACGGGTGGACACCATCTGCACGAGGTCGATCTCGCCGGCGATGAACGGCGCCGCCACAACGGCCGCGATGTCCCGGGCGTCGCCGAACTCGGGGCGGTCGGCCACGCCGAGGAAGGACCGGGCCACGTCGATCCCCCGGAAGCGCAGGTAGGCAGGCGCCTTCTTGCCGACGGACCACACCGTGACCTCGGTCCCGGCGGCCCGGTACTCGGCCACGGCGCGCTCGGTCAGGCGGAGCACGCCCGAGTTGTACGACCCGGCCAGGCCGCGGTCACCGGCGATGACCAGGATCCCGACGTGCCGGGGCGACTCGGGCGTCCCGAGCAACGTCTTCGCCGCCACCGGATCGGCGGCCGCGGTGAGCCGCAGCACGCGCTCCATGCCCTCGCGGAAGGGGCGGTTGGCGGCAATGCGGTTCTGGGCGCGCACGATCCGCGAGGCGGCGATGAGCTCCATCGCCTTGGTGATCTTCCTCGTGGACTGCACACTGCGGATCCGGCGCCGCAGAATGCGCTCTTGGCCTCCGGCCATGCGTCAGTCGACCTTCCCTGTGTCGAATCCCTCCAGGAAGGTGGTCATGCCCTTGTCGAGCTCGTCGCCCTCGGGCATGGCACCGGTGGTACGGATGGTCTCGAGGACCGCGGGGTGGTTCGCCCGGAAGTACTCGATGAGCTCGGTGGCGAAACGGCGCACCTCGCTCACGGGGACGGTGTCGGTCCAGCCCTTGGTCCCGGCGTAGATCACAACGACCTGCTCCTCGACCGGCACCGGCTGGTTCTGGGGCTGCTTGAGCAACTCCGTCAGGCGGTAGCCGCGGTCGAGCTGGGCCTGGGACACGCGGTCGAGCTCCGAGCCGAAGGTGGCGAAGGACTCGAGCTCGCGGAACTGCGCCAGGTCGAGCTTGAGCGTCCCCGACACCTGCTTCATGGCCTTCACCTGGGCTGCGCTGCCCACCCGGCTCACCGAGTTGCCGACGTTGATGGCCGGCCGGATGCCCGAGTTGAACAGGTCGGTCTCCAAGAAGACCTGGCCGTCGGTGATGGAAATGACGTTGGTCGGGATGTAGGCCGAGATGTCGCCGGCCTTGGTCTCAATGACGGGCAGCGCGGTCAGGGATCCGCCGCCGAGCGCGTCGGAGAGCTTGGCCGCCCGCTCCAACAGGCGCGAGTGCAGATAGAAGACGTCGCCGGGGTACGCCTCGCGTCCCGGTGGGCGCCGGAGCAACAGGGAGACCGAGCGGTAGGCCTCGGCCTGCTTCGACAGGTCGTCGTAGATGATCAGCGCGTGCTCGCCGTTCTCCATCCAGTGCTGGCCCATGGCGCAGCCGGCGTAGGGCGCCAGGTACTTGTACGGCGCGGGGTCGCCGGCCGAGGCGACCACGACGACGGTGTACTCCAGCGCCTGGTGGTCCTCCAGGGTGGCCACGGTCTGCGCCACCGAGGAGTTCTTCTGGCCGATGGCGACGTAAATGCACTTCACGCCCTGGCCGGCCTGGTTGATGATGGTGTCGACGGCGACCGTGGTCTTGCCCGTCTTGCGGTCGCCGATGATCAGCTCGCGCTGCCCGCGGCCGATCGGCGTCATGGCGTCAATGGCTTTGATGCCCGTCTGCAGCGGCTCGCTCACGGGCTGGCGGCCGACGATGCCCGGGGCCTGCACCTCCATGCGGCGCGTCTCGGTGGTGTTGATCGGTCCCTTGCCGTCGAGCGGCTCGCCCAGGGCGTTCACCACGCGGCCGAGCAGCGCGTCACCGACCGGGACGGTCTGGATGCGCCCGGTCGCCTTGACCGTCTGCTCCTCCTCAATGCTGTCCACCTCGCCCAGGACGACGGCACCGATGGTGTCCTCGTCGAGGTTGAGCGCCAGCCCCAGGGTCCCGTCCTCGAACTCGAGCAACTCGTTCACCGCGGCGCCGGGCAACCCGGACACGCGGGCGATGCCGTCACCGACCTCGACGATGCGCCCGATCTGCTCGGTGCCCACGGCCGGGGTGTAGTCCTCGACGTGGCGCTCCAGCGCCTTGGTGATCTCACCGGCGTCAATCGTGAGCTCTGCCATCACTCTGCTCCCTCTGTCTGGTCCTGCGAACTCTGGCTCCGGCCGAACCCGGACGGCTCCCAGCCCGTCGGCGCGAAGTGCTCTCGGAGTGCATCGATCCGGCCCCGCGCCGTGGCGTCCACCTGCAGGTCGCCGATGCGGATCAACGCGCCACTGAGGAGTGACTCGTCCACCTCCACCTGCAACTCCACGGGCGCGCCGGCCAGGGTACCGAGCGATTCGGTCAATTCGATCCTCTGGGCGTCGTCGATCGGCGCCGCCGACCGCACGCGGGCGATGCGCCAGCCCCGTGCCTGGGCGGCCGATTCCACCAGGAAGTCGAGGGTCCCGACGATGTCGCGGGCCCGGCCCCCCGTGACGGCGTAGCGGGCCACCGACAGGCTGGCGGCGGAGACCTTGCCCTCGAGCAGTTGCGTGACCAGCCCCTGGCGCGCCGCCACCTCGAGGTCGCGGTCGGTCAGCGCGGCGCGGAGGGCGGGCGTCGCCTCCACAATGCGGGCGAACCGGAACAGGTCGTCCTCGAGCGACTCGAGCTCAGCGGTCGACATGTCCTCGTGCACGGCCGTGGCGAAGCCCCCGACGCGCTGCCGGGACTGCATCAGGCTCAGGCCGGGCTCCTCGTCCTGCCCTTCGGACAGGTGGCGGACCCGGGTGCTGACCCAGCCGAGTGCGTTCGGAACCTCGGGCGCGATGACCACGCCGCTGGCGAAAGCGGCCAGCCGGCGGGCCGCAGCCGTGACCTTCCCGTCCAGCAGGTCGAGCACGACGGCGCGGCGGGCCGGACCGGGCACGGCGGTGTCCGTCAGCGCGGCCCGCAGCTGGGGGTTGGCCAGCACGAGCTGCTCAATCGCCTCGAGGTCGGCCGCCAGGGCGACGAGCGCGGCCGGACCGGCCTTCTCGGCAACCGCGGCGGTGTAGCCCTGAAGCGTGGGGTTCACTGGCGGGCCCCGGTCCCGGCGGCGGCGGCGCCACCGGCCGTGTCGGCCCGCAGCGCGGCGACGGCCTCGTCAATGAGATCGCGGTGGGCCTCGGCGTCCACTTCACGCCCGATCACCCGCTCCACGACCTCCATCACGATCTCACCCATGCGCGCCGCGGCCTCCTCGACGGCCCGCTGCCGGGCCAGGGCGATTTCGACGTCGGCGTTGCCCACAATGCGCTCGTAGTCGCCCTGCCCCTTTGCCTGGGCGTCGGTGCGCACCTGCTCCGCGGTGCGATTTGCGGTGGCGACGATCTCGCGGGCCTGGTGGCGCGCCTCTTCCAGCACGGTCCGGCGCTGGTCGTCGGCGGCCTCCGCGTCGGCGCGAGCCTTGTCGGCCGCCTCCAGGGACTCCCTGATCTTCTCCTGGCGCTCCGTCAACGCTTTGTTGATGGGCGGCAGCACGTACTTGTAGATCAGGAAGAGCAGCACCAACGAGACGATCAGCTCGATGAAGAACGTCCCATTGGGCAAAAGGAAGATGCCTGCGATGGTGGTCATGGTGTTCTCAATTTCAGGAATGTCCCCGTGAGGTAGACGGTGGGTGAGGTCGCGCTAGCCGGCGATGCTCTTGGCGGCGAAGACGTAGACGAACACCACCATGAACAGCAGGTTGATGAAGTACATGGCCTCCACCAGGCCGACCGTCAGGAAGAAGTACTGACGGGCCTTGGCCTCGATCTCCGGCTGCCGTGCAATGGCCGCGATGGTCTGCGAGCCGGCCAGGCCGTCACCGACGGCAGCACCGATGGCGCCGCCGCCCAGTGCGAGGCCACCACCGATCAGGGCTCCCGCGACACGTACCGCTCCCTCAATGTCGTTTGTTGCCATGTTTCCTCTCCTTTGTTGAGATCGTGTTCGAACTGTCGGTCTGTCCGTGGATCGCACGGATCCTCAGTGCTGATCCTTGCTCATGCCCATACCGAGGTACATGATCGTGAGAAGGGCGAAAATGAATGCCTGAATAGCGCCGATGAACAACTCGTCGAAGGGCTTCCAGATGGCCAGGCCGATCCACGAGAGGTAGGGCGGGATCAGTGTGACGATCACCGAGATCATCAGGACGCCCGAGAAGATGTTGCCGAAGAGTCGGAACGTCAGCGTGATCGGCTTGGTGATCTCCTCAATGATGTTGATCGGGGTCAGCGCCGCATAGGGCTGGGCGTAGTGCTTGAAGTAGCCGCCCAGGCCTCTGGCCTTGACGGAGTTGAAGTGCACGGTGAAGAAGACGATCAGGGCCAGCGCCAGCGGCAGATTGACGTCACCCGTCGGAGGGGCCAGGAACCCCGGATCGCCGCTCGGGACGAAGGCGAGCCAGTTGCACACGAGGATGAAAAGCCCGATCGTCACCCCCATGCCGACGAACGGCAGACCCTCGGGGCCGATGGCCGACGAGGCGAGGTCGGAGACCTGCTCGACCAGGAGCTCCCAGAGCAGCTGGAGCTTGCCGGGCACTCCGGATGTGACCTTGGACCGCATGACGAGCCCGAACGCCATCACGATGGCGGCGGCCAGCAGCGTGGTCCACACGACGTCGCCGTAGATGGTGAGTCCCGCCACGTGCCAGACGCTGTGGTGGTCGCCGATCGTGATGTTGCCGCTGGCGAGCACGAAGTGGTTCTTCATTGGATCCCCTGCGAAACGATGACGCGCCCCACGTTGACGACGAAGAGCAGTTGGAAGATGACGAGACCGGCGACCGCACCGATGCCGAGCGCGCCGTTCAGGAGGAGCAGTCCCACGCAGATCACGGTGATGATGCCCAGGCGCGTCACGCTCTTGGTCCCGATGGCGCGCCGCAGCACCTTGTTGTTCGTCTCACCGGACGTGTTGAGCTTGGCCACGCCGGCGTCGAGGAAGCGGAAGTTGAGCACGGCGATCGTCAGGCCGATGGCAAGGCCCAGCGCGGCCCACGGGACGGAGAGCAGCAGGGCGATGAGGATGGCGGCGGCGCCCACGATGATGGCGGAGACGATGGTGCGGCGCAGCACCTTGGCCAGCGCGTTGCCCCCGAGTCCCGAGAGCCCGTCGAGCATGTTGTTCATGACCGGACCCCTACAGGTACGTGCGGATCTGCTTGACGACACTCAGGGCGGCCACGGCCACGCCGAGCGCCAGGCCGACCAGCAGGAAGGCCGGCGCCGTGTGGAGGGCGCCGTCCACCAAGAGCCCGAGCCCGAGCCCCAGGCCCACGCAGACCGCGGCCGAGAGCCCCATGCTCAGAAACGCCATGGCGCCCGGCAGCGGCTTGGGCTCCTCTGGTTGGGAGGGCTGGGAGGACTCGTCCGGTGCGGTCACCCGAATGGGCGCGCACGTCGAAGCTCACTTGACCACGCATCCGACTGCTGACCCCTTATGCGGTGCGTGGCGCGCCGGAGTCCGTCGTCCGCGAAGCTGCCGGGGCGGCAGCGTCGGACGAGGCGAGGTGGACGGGGTACACAGGCCTCATCATCGCATCCCGGCCCAGATGGCGTCCAAACGGTCAGGAAGGGAACTGGACGACCTCGCTGAGCCGCTCCGCCCCGTCGGGCGGGGGCGGAATTCCCAGCTGACGCTCATCTTCCTCGTCGTCATCCCCGTTCCCCCGGCGCAGCCCCGGGTGGAAGAAGGTGTAGAGCCCCACGCCCAGGGCGGCGGCGCCGATGGGGATGAAGGCGTTGACCTGGTGCACGAACAGGGGGAACAGGAGGAAGCTGGAGAGGACCGCCGTCCAGGCCCACAGGATGATGACGCTGCGCCGCGGGCCGTGGCCGAGGCGGAGCAGGCGATGGTGGATGTGCTCCTTGTCGGGGGTGTGGAACCCCGTGCCCCGGGCCGTGCGCCGCACGAAGGCGAATGCCATGTCGACCAGGGGCACGCCGAGAATCAGGATGGGGATGAACAGGGGGGCGAAGAAGAAGTAGGTGACGCCGCTGATGGGCACCGCGGTGGGGACGCGGCCGCCGATCACCATGGTCGAGGCCGCCATGAGCAGGCCGAGGAAATGCGCGCCGGCATCACCCATGAAGAGCCGCGCCGGGTTGAAGTTGAAGGGTAGGAAGCCGAGGCAGATCCCGCACGCGGCCACGGCCACCAGCGGCCCGATGTTGTCGCTCGGCAGGAGGCCGAGCCCCATGAGGCGGATGCCGTAGAGGGCGAGGGCACCCCCGCCGATCGCCACCACCCCGGCCGCGAGACCGTCCAGGCCGTCGATCAGGTTGACTGCGTTGGTCAGCGCGATGACCCAGGCCGCGGTGATGAGCGGGACGATGCCCGGCGTCAGGACGAAGAACCCCGCCAGCGGGATCTTCAGCTCGTACATCGTGACGCCGCTGAAGTACAGGATGCTGGCGGCCAGGACCTGCCCCGCCATTTTGGCCGGGGCCGACATGTCGCGCACGTCGTCGATCAGGCCGACCGCGAACATGGCGCCGGCCGCCAGCACGACGCCGGCCATTTCGGGCGAGTCCTGGAAGATCGGCCTGAGCTGCGGCACGGACGCCGCGCCGAGCACGGCCACCATGAAGCCGAGGAACATCGCCGCTCCGCCGCCGTAGGGCGTCGGCTTCGTGTGCACCGTGCGGTCGCCGGGCTGGGCCACGTAGCCCACCCGCACCGCGATGCGCTTGGCCGGCACCGTCAGGGCGGCCGTAGCGCCCGCCGCGATCACCAGCACCAGGCCGTACCAGCCGATGTCGGGCACGCGCTAGGCCAGGAGATCGGGGTACGGCGGGAAGGCGGCGCACAAGGTGGCGACCTCCGCGCGCACCGCGTCGATCTCGCCCTCGTCGGTCCGGGCCCTCAGCGTGCGCGCGATGAGGTCGGCCACGAGGCGCATCTCGTCGGTCCCCATGCCCGCCGTCGTCTCGGCCGCCGTGCCCAGGCGCAGGCCCGAGGTGAGGAACGGTGAGCGCGGGTCGTCGGGAATGGTGTTGCGGTTGCAGGTGATGCCGGCCCGGTCGAGGACCTCCTGGGCCTCCTTCCCGGTCAGCTCGGGGTCGAAGGGCTGCAGGTCGACGAGCAACATGTGGTTGTCCGTGCCGCCCGAGACGAGCCGGAACCCGTGTCCGGCCAGGGCTCCGGCCAGCGCGGCAGCGTTGGCCACGACCTGCTCGGCGTAGAGGCCGAACTCCGGCCGCGCCGCCTCGGCGAAGGCCACCGCCTTGGCGGCGATCACGTGTTCGAGCGGGCCGCCCTGCAGGCCGGGGAACACGGCGCTGTCGATCTTCTTGGCCAGCTCCTCCCCGCACAGGATGGCGCCACCCCGCGGCCCGCGCAGCGTCTTGTGGGTGGTCAGCGTGACCACGTCGGCCACGCCCACCGGGCTCGGGTGGGCGCCGCCGGCGATGAGGCCCGCGGGATGGGCGGCGTCGAACATGAAGAGCGCGCCGACCGAGTCCGCGATCTCGCGGAACGGCACAGGGTCGATGACGCGGGCGTACGCCGTCGAGCCCGCCACAATCAGCGCCGGCTTCTCCGTCTTGGCCAGGTGTGCCACTTGGTCGAAGTCGATGACCTCACCGGGGTGGGCCGGATCGGACGACTGCGGTGTGACGCCGTAGGACACGAAGCGCCAGAACTTCGAGACGATGGAGGCGGGCGATCCGTGGGTCAGGTGGCCGCCGTGGTCGAGACGCATGGCGAGCACGGTCGCCCCCGGCTCGAGCAGCGCCTGGTAGGCCGCCAGGTTGGCGTTGGCCCCGGCGTGCGGCTGCACGTTGGCGTGCTCGGCGCCGAACAGTGCGGAGGCCCGGGAGCGGGCGAGCTCCTCCACCTCGTCGATGACGCGATTGCCCCCGTAGTACCGGCGGCCGGGGTAGCCTTCCGAGTACTTGTTCGTCAGCACCGAGCCCGACGCAGCGAGCACGGCGGGTGACGTGAAGTTCTCGGAGGCGATCAGCTGCAGTGTGGTCTGCTGCCGGGTGAGCTCCTCCCCGACGAGGCGGGCCACCTCGGGATCGGCGTCCAGCGCGGTCTCGTCGCTGCTCATGAAGTCCCTTCGGCGGTGCGGTGGGTGGCGGCTCCGGCCTTCGGCGTCTCGGCGAGGGGGGACCCGGCGCGATGGAGGCCGGCGGCGGCACGCATGAGGACCGAGTGTACCGGGGCACCGGGGAGGCCCCGGGGCGTGAGCCGGTACGCTCCCCGGTCCATGGCGCTCGACCCGCGGACCCCGGTGGTGGTGGGCGTGGGCCAGGTGGCCACGCCGGCGGACGCCGGGCTGGACCCCACCGCCAGGCCCGAGCCGCTCGACCTCATGACGGCGGCGCTGACCGCTGCGGCGGAGGACTGCGACGGTGCGGCACCGGGTGGGGCGGCGCCGGCGGGACGGACCCTGCTCGGGCGCGCCGACAGCGTGCGGGTCGTGGCCTCACTGGGCTGGTCCACCCCCGATCCGGCCCGCATGGTGGCGGCGCGTCTCGGCTTCGCCGAGGGAGACGAGCCGGCCGAGCTGATGGTCTCGTCCATCGGGGGCAACAGCCCCCAGGCCCTCATGCACCATGCCTGTCTCGCCATCAGCCGGGGCGAGCGCCAGGTAGTGCTGGTCACCGGGGCCGAGGCGATGTACGCCCGCGCCCTGGCGCGTCGTGACCCGGCCCGGCCCTGGTTGGCCTGGGCCACCCAGCCGGAGGGCACGCCGCCCGCCACCCTCTTCGGCGTGGAGAAGGCCGGCGCTACCGAACTCGAGATGCAGCGCGGCGTCGTCCTGCCGATTCACGCCTACCCCCTGTTCGAGAACGCGCTGCGCGCCGCCAACGGCTGGACCCTGCCGGAACATCGCGCCCGCATCGGCGCCCTGTGGTCGCGCTTCAGTCAGGTGGCGGCGGGCAATCCCCACGCGTGGATCCGCACCGCCCGCACCCCCGACGAGATCATCACCCCCGGCCCTGCCAACCGCATGGTGTCGTTCCCCTACCCCAAGCTCTGCACGGCCAACATGCAGGTCGACCAGGGTGCGGCGTTCATCGTGTGCTCGGTCGCAGCGGCGCGCGCCGCCGGCGTGCCCGAGGAACGCTGGGTGTTCCCGCTGGCCGGTGCGGACGGCAACGACCACTGGTTCATTTCGGAACGGCCCGAGCTGCACCGCTCCCCGGCCATCCGGCTCGCCGGTGCCGCGGCCCTCGAGCAGGCGGGCCTGGGGATCGACGACATCGCCTTCGTCGATCTGTACTCGTGCTTCCCCGTCGTGGTCCAGATGGCGGCCGGCGAGCTGGGGCTCGCCCTCGACGACCCCGGCCGTCCCCTGACCTTGACCGGCGGGCTCACCTTCGGCGGGGGGCCCGGCAACAACTACACGTCGCACGGCATCGCCCAGGCCGTCGGCGCGTTGCGCCGCGCACCGGACAGCGCGGCGCTCGTCAGCGGCCTGGGCTGGTACGCCACCAAGCATTCCCTGGGCGTGTACGCGTCGCGGCCGCCGGCCCACGACGGCGCCCGGCCGTTCGCCTGGAGCGACGTGCAACCGGCCGTCGACGCGCTGCCGCGCTGCGCCGTCGCTCCCGACGCCAGCGGAGCCGTACGCGTCGAGACCTACACGGTGACCTTCGACCGGGACGGTACGGCCGAGCGCGGCATCGTGGCCTGTCGCACGAGCGACGGCAGCCGGGCCTGGGGCAACGTGTCCGACCCTGCTGCGCTGGCGCTCCTGTGCGCCGAGGAGGGCATCGGACGCCGGGGCGACCTGGCGCGTGACGGCACCCTGACCCTGGCGGGCTAACTGCCAGAGTCACGGCACTTGCGCCCGGGAGGGGTGCAACGGTCCGGCGCGGCGAACCTATGGTGCAGCGCATGGTCTCCCCACCGGACGAACGGGTGCCCGGCGTGCGCTTCGTCGTCTCGATCTACCGCGAGTTCGAGCAGGTGGCGCGGCGAGGTGACCTCAGCATGGCGCAGTACCGCACGCTCTTGTACCTGTTGGGCGGGTCCCGCCGAGCCGGCGAGCTGGCCGCGGCCAACGCGGTCACGAAGCCGACGGTCTCCGCCATGATCACCAGCCTGCGCCGGCAGGGCTGGGTCTCCGACGCCGTGGACCAGACGGACGACGGGCGGGTGACCCGGGTGGAGCTGACAGCGGCAGGACGCGCTCGGCTCGCCCGCTTCGAGCAGGAGTTGGCGCAGCGGATGGAGGGAGTGCTGCCCGGGGTGGACAACGCCGCCGTGCGGGGCTTCCTGGGCGAACTGTCGGCGGCGCTGGCCGAGACCCGTGAGGAGCGCCTGGGCTCGGTCTTCGGGACCGAGCCCTGATCCGGGACGGCGCGCAGCACGGCTTCGGGCCTTGCCAAGAGACGGCATCGGGCATATAGTTCGACTGATCTAACTATTCCCCGCGTGCCGGGGAGGCTGGGGGGCAGGACATGGCAGAGACGGCACACGACCTCGTGGTCCGGGGTGGCCTGGTGGCCGACGGCCGCGGCGGCGAGCCACGCCCGGCCGATGTCGCCGTCGACGGCGGGACGATCACCTCCGTGGGCCCCGTCCCCGGACGGGGCGCCCAGGAGATCGACGCCGACGGGCTGCTGGTGACCCCGGGGTTCGTCGACATCCATACGCACTACGACGGCCAAGCGACCTGGGACGAGCGGATGACGCCGTCGAGCTGGCACGGCGTCACCACGGCGGTCATGGGCAACTGCGGCGTCGGCTTCGCACCGGTGCGACCCGATGCGCACCCGCGCCTCATTTCGCTCATGGAGGGGGTCGAGGACATTCCCGGCGTGGTGCTCGACGAGGGCATCGACTGGTCATGGGAGAGCTTCGGCGAGTATCTCGCCGCGGTGGAGCGGCGTCCCCACGACATCGACCTCTGCGCCCAGCTTCCGCACGGTGCGCTCCGCCTCTACGTCATGGGGGAGCGAGCCGCCCGACTCGAAGCCGCCACCCCCGAGGACACCGCGGCGATGCGCGCGCTGGCCACCGAGGCCCTGCGGGCCGGGGCGATCGGGTTCTCGACCTCGCGGCACGCTGAACCACCGCACCGCCAGTGGGGACCCGACGCCCTCGCTCCGCGCCGGCACGGACGAGCTCGAGGCCATCGCCCTCGGTGTGGCCGATGCCGGGCACGGGGTCGTGGAGTTGATCTCCGACTTCTGGCCCGACACCGATGGCGAGTTCGAGTTGGTGCGCGCCATGGTGGAGCGCACCGGTGTGCCCCTGTCGCTCTCCTTGGCCCAGAGTCACCGCCACCCCGAAGCCTGGCGCGACCTATTGCGGCGCATTGAGGATGCCGTCGCCGACGGCCTGCCGATCCGGGCCCAGGTGGCGCCCCGTCCGGTCGGCGTCCTGGTGGGGCTGCAGTCCTCGTACCACCCCCTCCTCGCGCTCCCCTCCTACGCCGACCTCGCCGGACGGCCCGTCGCCGAGCAGGCCCGGGCGCTGCGCGACCCGGCCTGCCGGGACCGACTCCTGGCCGACCTGGAGGCCGACGAAACGAACGGCGGGCGAGGCCGGCGGCGGGCGCCCGACTACGGCCGCCTCTACCCGCTCGGCGACGTGCCCGACTACGAGCCCGGCCCTGAGACGAGCGTGCGACGGCTCGCCGCGACCCGAGGCGTCGACCCCGCCTCATTGCTCCTCGACCTGCTGGCCGAGGACGACGGCCGCTCCTTCCTCTACACGCCGTTCTCCAACTACGCCGACGGGAACCTCGATGCCTGTGGCGAAATGCTCGCCCATCCCCTCACCCTCTTGGGCCTGGGCGACGGCGGAGCCCACGTCGGCCTGATCTCCGATGCCAGCTTCCCGACCTATGCGCTGACCCACTGGGCCCGTGATCGCGCGCAGGGCCGCATGCAGGTGGGGCAGGTCGTCCAGCAGCTCACGAGCGCCACGGCCGGCGCCGTCGGGCTCCACGACCGCGGCGTCCTGGCCGAGGGCCTGCGGGCGGACCTCAATGTCATCGACTTCGACCACCTGGCCTGCAAGGCGCCGGTCATGGCCTACGACCTGCCCGCCGGCGGCAAGCGGCTCCTGCAGGGCGCCCACGGCTACCGCGCCACCGTCGTGGCGGGGGAGGTCACGTACCGCGACGGGGAGCCCACCGGCGCCCTCCCCGGGCAGCTCGTGCGGGGAGGGCGTGACACGTCCCGCGCGCCGCTCGCCTCGTGAGGCGCCCGGACGAGACATCCCGACAAGGAGCCACAGACCCCGACAACGAGGAGCCGACATGACAGCCAGCGCACTGCATGAGCTGGAACCCGCAGCCGAATGGCGGGCCGCCGACATCGCCGATCCGGCAGAGTGGACCCTGCGCCTGAACGCATCCGACCACGCCGAGCTCCATGCCGCCCTCTCGGTGGCCAAGCAGAAGAGCACGGACCCGCTCGAGCTCACGCCCGACGACTTCCCACTCGACCACCTGGCGGCCAAGCTCGACGGCGTCGTGGACACGCTCCTGAACGGACGTGGCTTCGCGCGCATCGCCGCGCTCGACACCACCCGCTACGGAGACGACGACCTCACGCTGCTGTACTGGGGCATCGGCCTGCATCTCGGCGAGCCTTGGGCCCAGAATCAGCACGGACATGTCCTGGGGGACGTCACCGATCAGGGCAAGACGATCGACGATCCGACGGTGCGCGGCAACGAGCTGGGCGGCATCGCGCTCGACTACCACACCGACGGGTCCGACCTGGTGGGCCTCCTCTGCCTTCGCACGGCGCGCCACGGCGGCCTCTCCTGCGTGGCCAACGCGGTGGCGATCCACAACCAGCTCGTCCGCACCCGACCGGACCTGGCGTCAGCGCTCTACGAGCCGCTGCCCTACGACACGCGGGGCGAGCAGGCAGACGGGGCGCCGGCCTTCTACTCGGTGCCCGCCTTCACCGAGCACGCCGGGCGGCTCTTCGTGCGGTTCATCCCCCAGTACATCCTGGCGTCCCAACGCCACCCCGAGGCACCCCGGCTGAGCCCGCTGACCCGGGAGGCGATTGCCGCGGCCTCGACGCTGGCGAACGACCCGGACTTCAACGTCTACATGGACCTGCAGCCCGGTGAGATGCAGTTCATCAACAACTACCACGTGCTTCACGGCCGCACCGCCTACGAGGACGACGTGGCGCACGGGTACAAGCGGCACCTCAAACGACTGTGGCTGGCCACCTATGCGCTCACCGACCGGCCGCCCTACTTCGCGGCGCTCGGGCGGCGCAGCCACTGGGAGGCGCGGCGCTCGGTGAGCACGTTGCCGGCGGTCGAACGGGTCGACGCCGGGACCTGAGCGCGGGATCAGCGGCGCCAGTTCGGCGACGCGGGATCAGTCGGCGGCGGGCTTCTTCTTGCGCGAGAAGAGCTTGCGCCGCGTGCTCATCAACATCGTCCCCTCTATGAAGGACGACGGCAACGCGCCCTCGCGCAGGACGCGGACGGGCGTCACGGTGGCGTCGACCACAGTCGGCGAGGGCCCTTCGCGCCGGCCACCGTCGACCACGACCGCGACGTCCTCGGCGCGAAAGGCCTGTGCCACCTCCGTCGCCTCGGTGAAGCGCAGCGGCACAATCCGCCACGGGCCCTGCTCGCGGCACAGGCGCCGCAATGCCCGCCCGTCGGGCATGCCGACCACGGCTGCCCAGGCGCCGTATTCGGGCCCTCCCTCGTCGGGGACTGTGTGCAACGCGACGGGCGCGGCGGACCCACCCCGGTCCTCGTCTCGGGCGTCTCCGGCATCTCCGGCGGGGCCGGCCCACGGAAGGAACACCTCGACCGGCCCGGGCCAGCAGCGCCGGAGCAGTGTCTCGAGCTCGTCGGTCCACCCCGAGGTCAGCGTCCGCACATCGTCGACCTGCCCCACCGCGTAGTGCGGCCCGTCCGGGTCGGCCGCCAGCTCGACGAGCCTGGCCTCCCCAAGTACGGAGCCGGCCCGCACGGCCAGGCTGTAGCCGCCCACGTTGGGGACGGCGACGATGGCACCGGCCGCCAGCGCGTCCGACAGCGCGGCCGCCCCCGCCCCGACCAGCGGTGGTCGGGCTTCGTCTGACAGCGCGACAGCTTCCATGTCCCTATTCTCCCTGCTGTGGGCAGCTGAGACGTGCCACCAGGGCGCGGGGCCGTCCGGTCAGGTCCGGCTCGACCCGCACCTCGTCGTACCCCAGTTGCCGGGCCCATTCCCGCGCCGGGCCCGCCTGCGGGGGCGCCAGCTCCACGATTACCGCACCGGGCCGGCCCAGCCAACGGTGGGCCTGCTCGAGCACCGCCTCCACGTCGGCCAGCCCCGCCGTACCCCGGCGACCGGGGCCGGAAAGCAGGGCGCCCCGAGGTTCGGCCCGCACCTCGGGGTCCAGGCCGGCCCACTCCTCGGGCGCGATGTAGGGCGGGTTCGACACCACCAGGTCGACGTGGCCGCGCACCTCCGCGGGCAGCGGGTCCAGCCAATTCCCCCGGACGAGCGCCACCGCCGGCAGACGAGCGGCGTCGACCCCGGCGGCCCGGCAGGCCTCCAGGTTGGTCGTCGCCACCTCGAGCGCGTCCGCGCTGGCGTCGGTCGCCCAGACCTGCCCCACCACATCGGTCCCGAGCTCGCTCGCCAGCGCCAGCGCCATGGCGCCGCTGCCGGTGCCGGCATCGACCACCGTCAGGACCCCCTTGCGCAGCGCGCACAGACGGTGGGCCTCGCCCAGAGCCACCTCGACGACCTGCTCGGTCTCCGGCCGCGGAATCAGGACCCGGGGGTCGACTTGCAGGTCGAGACCGCGGAAGGGCCAATGGCCGAAGACGTACTGCAGCGGCTCCCCCGCCGCCCGGCGGGACGCCATGGCCCGGGCCGCCGCCACGGCGGCGGCAGGCACCAGCGCGGCGCGCCGGTCACCACCATCGGTACCACGAGCCTCATCGACGATGAAGCGCGCCTCGTGACGCCGCGCCGCCCACCACTGCCGTCAGCTCGTCCACCAGCGCGGCCGGCGTCGGCGTCGCCGGGGTCACCTGCGTTCGGCGCGGTTGAGGACGGGCGCCCGGGCGCTCCGGTCGACCCCGCCGGCGCCGTCACGGTCCGCCGTCCTCCTCGCCCTCGAGCTGGCGCGCCCGCTTGTCCGCCATCAACGCGTCGGTGAGCTCGCTGAGATCGCCTGCCAGGACCTGGTCGAGCTTGTAGAGGGTCAGGTTGATGCGGTGATCGGTGACCCGGTTCTCCTTGAAGTTGTAGGTGCGGATTTTGTCGGTGCGATTCCCCGCCCCCACCTGACCGCGGCGCTGGGCCGAGATCTCCGCCGCCTGGCGCTCCTGTTCGGCCTTCAACAAGCGGGCCCGCAAGACGACCATGGCCTTGGCCCGGTTCTGAATCTGGCTCTTCTCGTCCTGCATGGCCACGACGGTCCCCGTGGGGAGGTGCGTGATGCGCACGGCGGAGTCGGTCGTGTTGACCGATTGGCCGCCCGGGCCGGTGGAACGGTAGACGTCGATTTTGAGGTCGTTCGGATCGATGTCGATCTCGACGTCGGCCGCCTCGGGCAACACGGTGACCGTGGCGGTGGAGGTGTGGATCCTGCCCTTGGCTTCCGTCACCGGCACGCGCTGGACGCGATGGGTGCCGGCCTCGTGCTCCAGGCGGATATAGGCGTCGGGGCCCTTCACGAGGAAGACGGCCTCGTTGATGCCGTCCTTCTCCGACGCGTCCTCCGAGAGGATCTCCACCTTCCATTTCATGGTGGCGGCGTAGCGCAGGTACATGTCGTAGAGCACGCGGGCGAACAGGTTGGCCTCGTCGCCGCCGACGGCGCCCCGGATCTCCATGATCACGTTGCGCCCCTCGTTGGGATCCTTCGGCAGGAGCAGCGCCTGCATCCGCTCCTCGAGAGTCGCCACGGACGCCTCGGCCTCGTCGACCTCCTGGCGCACGAGCTCGCGCTCGTCGCCCGACGTGTCGGTCAGCATTTCCCGGGCGGCACCGACGTCCTCACGCGCGGCGCTGAGCTCGTGCCAGGCCCGCACGATCTCTCCGAGCTCCTTGTGCCGCCGCGAGAGATCGCGCAGGCGGTCGGGGTCCGACAGGGTGGCCGGATCGGCCAGCTCCGTCTCGACGGCGTCGAACTCCGTCTCGAGCGCGGCCATCCGGTCGTCGAACATGCGTTTCCGGGGCTCCTCGTCGGGGCGGGGACTCGGCGCGATGCGCCGGTCCCCAGCCGGGTCAGTCCTGCGCGGCCGGAGCGGGCTTGGCCTTGGCCTTGCCCTTGCGCTCTCCGTAGCGGCGCTGGAAGCGCTCCACCCGGCCACCGGAGTCGACCAGCTTCTGCTTGCCGGTGAAGAAGGGGTGGCACTCGTTGCACAACTCGACGTGGAGGTCGGCCTTGGTGGAGTGGGTGGTGAATGTGTTCCCGCACGAGCACTTGACCGTGGCTTCGACGTAGTCAGGGTGGATGTCGGTCTTCATGGTGTCTCCAGAGTGGGGTGTAGTCGGTTCAGTGTAGGGGTCGGAACGGCGCCGACGATCAGGTGCCGGGACCCTTGGCGATCTCGGCGAGGAATTCGTCGTTGCTCGCCGTGGTGCGGATCTTGTCCATCAGCAGCTCCAGGCCGGCGGCGTCCTTGCCGTCGCTGGCCAGGGCGTTGAGCACTCGGCGCAGCTTCCAGACCTGCTGCAGCTGGCCCCGCTCGAAGAGGAGCTCCTCGTGCCGGGTGGAGCTGGCGTTCACGTCGATGGCCGGGTACAGACGGCGCTCCGAGAGACGCCGGTCGAGACGCAGCTCCATGTTGCCGGTGCCCTTGAACTCCTCGAAGATGACCTCGTCCATCTTCGAGCCGGTCTCCACCAGGGCCGAGGCCAGAATGGTGAGCGAGCCACCCTCCTCGACGTTGCGCGCCGCACCGAAGAACTTCTTGGGCGGGTAGAGCGCACCGGAGTCGACGCCACCGGACATGATGCGGCCGGTGGCCGGGGCGGCGAGGTTGTAGGCCCGGGCGAGCCGGGTGATGCCGTCGAGGATGATGACGACGTCGCGTCCCTTCTCGACGAGGCGCTTGGCCCGCTCGATGGCCAGCTCGGCCACCTGCGTGTGCTCGTCGGAGGGGCGGTCGAACGTCGAGGCGATCACTTCGCCCTTCACCGAGCGGCGCATGTCGGTCACTTCTTCGGGACGCTCGTCCACGAGCAGGACCATGAGGTGCACGTCCGGGTTGTTGGCCTCAATGGAGTGGGCGATCTGCTTCATCACCGTCGTCTTGCCGGCCTTGGGCGGCGACACGATCATGCCGCGCTGTCCCTTGCCGATGGGCGAGAGCAGATCCACAATCCGCGCCGTCAGGTTGTCCTTGTCACCCTCTCTCTCGAGGTGCAGCTGGGAGTCGGGGAAAAGCGGGGTCAGGTCCTCGAAGCGGGGCCGGTTGCGCGCCTCGTCGGGGTCCATCTCCGAGACCTTGTCGATGCGCAACAACGCCGGGTACTTCTCGTTGTTCGACGCCGGACGGCACGCGCCCTCGATGTAGTCACCGCGGCGCAGCGCGAACTTGCGCGCCTGGCTGATGGAGACGTACACGTCCTTGGACGACGGCAGGTAGCCGTCGCAGCGCAGGAACCCGTAGCCCTCGTCGCGCAGGTCGAGCATCCCATTGACCTCGACCAGTTCGCCCGAATAGGGCTGCTCCTGGCCGCCACCCTGCAACTCGCCGCCCTGGCCGGGCCGGTCACGACCCCGGCGCCGGCGGCTACGGCGATTGCCGACGTCGCCGTCGTTCTGGTTGCCCTGGTTGTTCTGGTTGCCCTGGTTGTTCTGGTTCCCCTGGTTGTTCTGGTTCCCCTGGTTGCCCTGGTTGTTCCTGTTGTTCCTGCTCTGGTTCCGGTTGCCGGGCTGATTGTTCTGGTTGTTGTGGCCCTGCTGTCCGTTCTGCTGTCCGTTCTGCCGGGGCGTGGGGTCGGCGCCGTCGGCCAGCTCGGGCGGCTCGACGAAGACGGCGGGACCGGAATCCCCGTTGCCCGCCGTGTCGGGACGTGGGCGCGGTTGCGGTCTCGGCCCGAGGACCGTCGGACGCCTCCGCCACTGCGTCGCTGTCGGCGTCGCCGGCCACGAAGGACGCCGTCTCGGCGGCGCCCCTGGCGGCGGCAGAGGCCCGGGAACGGCGCGCCGGCTTGGCGCCGTTGTTGCCGGACGCCTCGACATCGCCATTGCTGGCGGCGGCGGGCGGCCCGGAGGTCACGCCGGTCGCATCGAGAATCTGGTCGATGATGTCGGCCTTTTTCGTCCGGGTCGTCGTCTTGAGCGACATGGCCTGAGCGATGGCACTGAGCTCATCGCGCTCCTTGCCTTCGAGAACTGATCGTTCGAGCTGCTGTTCCGCAGTCATCGGCTCCTCTTCCAAGAGGGTTATCGCCGGCCCGGGTTCGTCCGCGCGTGGCGAGGGAAATTTCAGGGAGGAGAAGGGATTCGCGTGTGAATGCCTTCCCCCGGATCACCTCTGCGTGATGCTCTCCCGGGACCGCTTGTACCCGCGGAGAGCGCTACCAAGCGCAGTGGGGATGTCTCCACTCTAGCGGGAGGTGAGGGCTCATGCCAACACACCCCTATTTTCCGCAGGTCAGAGGTGCGGCCCCGCCCGGCCTCCGTCCCTACAGAGAGATCTCGGCCAGGACCGATTCGAGCTTGAGGTCGATCACCGATGGGACCGAGATCGCCTTGATGGCCAGGTCGGGGTCCTTGAGCCCGTGCCCGGTCAACACACACACCACGGTTGAGCCCTCGGGCACGCCGTTCTTGAGCAACCCGGCCACCGAGGCGGACGACGCCGCCTCACAGAAGACGGACTCCTGTTGGGCGAGGAACGTGTACGCGTCCAAGATCTCTTCGTCGGTGACCGCCGTGATGGATCCGCCGGACTCGGTGGCGGCGGCCGTGGCCGAATACCAACTGGCCGGGTTCCCGATGCGGATCGCGGTGGCGATCGTCTCAGGGTTCTCGACCGGGTGGCCCAACACGATCGGCGCCGCGCCGGCGGCCTGAAAGCCCATCATGCGAGGCAACTTCGTCGATCTTCCCGCCTCCTTGTACTTGAGGTAACCCCGCCAGTAGGCCGAGATATTCCCGGCGTTGCCCACGGGAATGCAGTGCACGT
The DNA here is from genome assembly GCA_963794875.1 of uncultured Acidimicrobiaceae bacterium. Classification (GTDB taxonomy): domain Bacteria; phylum Actinomycetota; class Acidimicrobiia; order Acidimicrobiales; family RAAP-2; genus Bog-473. Next base: position 87,356 of record CAWCFG010000012.1, on the reverse strand, counting down.
CAGGGGCATCGCCCAGGACGTCGACGATCTCGAACGCACCGGTCATCTGACCCTCGATCCGGTGCGGGTTCACCGAGTTCACGACCGTGATCGGCGCGTGGTTGGGCAAATCTCGCACAATGGTCAGCAGCTGGTCGAAGTTCCCCCGCACCTGCAGCACGCGGGCGCCGTGCATCAGCGCCTGCGCCAGCTTGCCGAGTGCGATGTGGCCGTCGGGGATCAGGACCACGCAGGCCAGCCCGGCCCGCGAGGCGTAGGCGGCCGCAGAGGCGGACGTGTTACCGGTGGACGCGCACACCACGGCCTTGGCTCCCTCGTCCACCGCCATGGAGATGGCCATGGTCATGCCGCGGTCCTTGAAGCTGCCTGTCGGGTTCGCCCCTTCCACCTTGAGCCACACCTGCGCACCGACCCGCTCGGACAACCGGGGCGCCGGGACCAGTGGGGTGCCACCCTCGAGCAAGCTGACCACCGGGGTCTTGTCGGTGATCGGGAGGAAGTCACGGTATTCCTCCATGACGCCGCGCCAACCGGGCGTCACGACGTGCCTCCCCGGTAGTCGACCGGCTCCCCGATGACGCGGAGGACTCCGCTGACCCGGTCCACTGCCTGGTGCCGCCGCAGCTCGTCAATGGTCGCCAGCAGGTCGCCCTCGCGGGCCACGTGGGTGAGGAAGATCAGCCGGGCCTCCTCGGCCAGGCCCAGCTGTTCCATGGCGCGGATCGACACGTCGTGCTCACCGAAGATTCTGGCCACGGCCGCCAGCACGCCCGGACGGTCGGCCACGTCGAGGCTGAGATAGAAGGCCGAATGCATGTCGTTCTGCGAGAACATGGTCGTGCTCGTGCGCTTCGGCGCCGGCGCGGGCGCACCGGCGAGAAGGTTGCGCGAGGCGTCGACGAGGTCGCCGAGCATCGCGCTGGCGGTCGGTCCACCGCCGGCGCCACGCCCGTAGAGCATGAGCTCGCCGCTCACCGCGCCCTCGACGAAGACCGCGTTGAACGCGCCCCGCACCGCGGCCAAAGGGTGCGTCTTGGGAACCATGGCCGGGTGCACCCGCACGGACAGCTGCGGGCCGCCGTCGATCAGCTCGGCAATGGCGAGGAGCTTGACGGAGTACCCGAGCCTGCTGGCGTAGGCGACGTCGGCGGCGCTGATCCCACTGATGCCCTCGCGGTGCACGTCCGCATCGACGACGTCACTTCCGAACGCGAGTGCGGCCAGGATCGCCGCCTTGGCCGCGGCGTCGTGGCCTTCGACGTCGGCGGTGGGGTCTCGCTCGGCCATGCCGAGCTCCTGGGCCTCGCGCAGCACGTCGTCGTAGCTGGCACCCTCTTCTTCCATGCGGGTGAGGATGTAGTTCGTGGTGCCGTTGACGATTCCCATGACGCGGGTGATCTGCTCCCCCGCCAGGGACTCACGCAACGGGCGGATGACGGGGATCGCGCCCGCCACGGCGGCTTCGTAGAGGAGGTCCACACCGGCCGAGTCGGCGACCTCGGCCAACTCGGCGCCGGCCACGGCCAGGAGCGCCTTGTTGGCGGTGACCACCGGCTTGCCGTTGCGCAGCGCCGCCTCGACCAGCTCGTGCGCGGGGTGCAGACCCCCGATGACCTCCACGACCACATCGACATCGGCCCGAGCCACGAGTCCGGCCGCGTCCGTCCCGATGAGATCGGCGGGGACTGCCGCCGGCCGGGACCGCGTCGCGTCGGCGACGGCGATCGCGACGAGCTCCAGGCGGATGCCAGTACGGGCGGCGACGTCCTCGGAACGGGTCAGGAGGATTTCGGCCAGGGCGCCTCCGACGTTGCCGCAACCGAGTAGGCCGACGCGCACAGTCGGGGCCTCGTGCGGGCGCGGTTGGGCGTGGCTGGGGGCATCTGCCTCGACGGTCACCTCCAAACGGTACAAGCTGCGCGGCGGTGAACTGCCCATTCGCGACGAACGGCGTGCCCACCGCCCTCCCGCCCGGCGGCGCGTCAGGCGGCAGCGTCAGGCGGCGGGTGGTGCTACCACGACGCCGCCACAAGGGCTGGCGCCCTTGAGGGATCGGGGATCTCGGGGCACACTCTCGCCCGGAGGTTGTGTTGACCCTTCTCGAAGTGCTGCTCGGGGCCGGTCTTCGGAACCGCTGGCGATCCTGGTTGGCCCTCGCCCTGCTCACCGCGTTGGTGGTCGGGCTGGTACTGGCGGGTGCCGCCACGGCCCGGCGGACGGCGACCGCCTTTCCACGCTTCGAGGCCGCGCACGGCTTCGACTCGTTCTTCTACAGCGTCGACCCCGTGCCCGGGGCGACCTCCCTCCCCTCGGTCGTCTCGTCGATTGACGTGCGGACGCCGGTCGCCGGATCGCCCGAGTGCGCCTGTAGCCACCCCATCAACACCGACGACTTCACCGTCGAAGAAGTTCCGCCGGGGCAACTGAGCGAGATCAGCAAGCTTGTCGCGGGCAAACTCCCGGATCAGGCCGATCCCTTCCAGGTATTGGCCTCGCAGAATCTCGAACAGGACGGGGTGCACATCGGCAGCGTGCTGCACGTCCCATTGGCATCGGCCGCCCAACGATCGGCGATCACGAGCGACCAGAACATCACTCCCGATGGCCCCGTGGTCGCGCTGCGCGTGGTCGGCTTCGAGATTGCCGAGACCGAATTCCCGACGTCGTCCAACGCCCCCTCCTACGACCTCTACGTCACTTCCGGGTTCGATCAGCGGTTCAATGCCAAGACGCTGACCCTGCACGAGTACTTCTTCCGCTTGCGCCACGGCGCCGGCGGCCTCCCCCAGTTCGAGGCGCAGGCCAGGGCGCACGGTGGCCTGTCCGCGAGCGACCTCGATGCGCTGGGTAGTTCTATCTCCACATCCATCGACCCTCAGGCCGTCGGCTGGTGGTTGCTCACGGGTCTGGCGGTTCTGATCGGCATGCTGGCGCTGGCCCAGGCGCTGGCACGCCAAGCTGCCATTGAAGCCGAGAGCCACCCCGTGCTGAGAGCACTGGGCTCCTCTCGTCGCCAGCTGTTCGCCCTGGCGATGACGCGCACCTTCGTGATCGCCCTGGTCGGCGCGGCCGGCGGGGTGGCCCTGGCCGCGGTGTCCTCCTTCTTCACGCCGATCGGCGAGGCCAGACTGGCTGACCCCAACCCTGGGTTCAGTTTCGATGCCCTGCTGCTCGTCCCAGCCGGAATGGCGGCGGTCGCTGTCGTCGTCGCCCTGGGCCTGTGGCCGGCGGTCAAGTGGTCTCGGCCGTTGAACCGGGACGACCGCCGGGTGATCCGTCCTTCTCGTCCCGTCGCCGTCCTCTCCGCAGCCGGGGCGTCGGCGAGCGCGCTCATCGGCGTGCGCCATGCACTCGAGCGCGGGCGCGGACGCGCCGCCATGCCGGTGAGCACTGCTCTGGTGGGAGCAGTTCTGGCGGTGGCCGCGCTTTGCGCCACCGCAGTGTTCGGAGCCAGCCTCACCCACCTGACCGAGACGCCGTCCCAGTACGGCCAGCAATTCGACGCGTGGTTCTCGGTCAACGGCACGGGGACCGCGAGCCAGAACGAGCATCTGCTCGACGCGCTCGAACGCCCCGGCATCACGGCGATCACTGCTGGCCTCGGGAGCCCCGTCTTCATCAACGGCAAGGCGGTCGATGGCATCGCCGGACAGAGCTACCGCGGCCACCTCCTGCTGACGACGATCGCCGGACGGCCTCCCGCCGCCGCCGACGAAGTCGCACTCGGTGCGAAGACCATGGCGCAGGCGGGCGCCCACATCGGGTCGTTGGTGCGCGTGACCATCTCGCCCCCCGGGACGGGAAAGGGCGTCACCGGATGGTTCCGGACCGTCGGCACGGCGGTCCTCCCACCCGACTTCAACGCACAGGGGCTGGGAACCGGAGCGGTCTTCACTCTCGACGGCCTCCTGGCCGGACACTGCGCGCCGGGCGCCAACCAGAGGGCCTGCCAGATGAAAGCGCTCCTGGCCGACGCTGGCGTCTTCCTTGTGCACTCGCAGCCCGGGTCGAGCGGGCAGACGGCCCTGGCCGAATTGAGCCGGGCCTACCCGTCGCAGGTGAACCTCCCTTTCCCACCGACCGACCTCGTCAACTTTGGTGAGGCGGTCAATTTCCCGCTGATCTTTGGATTCATCGCCGTGCTCTTCGGGGCGGCCACACTCCTCCACCTCCTCCTGACCACGCTGAGCCAGCGACGCCAGGAGATGGGATTGCTGAAGTCACTGGGGATGGTCCGCCGCCAAGTCGCCGCCACCGTCTCCTGGCAGACGACGACGGTGGCGATCACCGGAATCGTTGTCGGCGTCCCGCTCGGCGTCGCCGCAGGCCGACTCGTGCTGGCACGCGTTCGCCACGAACCTCGGGGTCTTCGCCGGGCCCGTCACAACCGCGTGGGTCATCGTGACGGTGGCGGCGGCGACCCTGGTGGCGGCCAATCTGCTGGCCGTCGTGCCTGCCGTCATTGCAGCGCGCTCCCCGGCGGCCAGGTTGCTCAAGGCTGAGTGAGCGTCGTCCTGCCCCTGCGTCTCGGGGACAGGCTCTTTCCGTTCAGGCGTCCAACCGGGTCAGGTCCTCGAAGGTCTCCCGACGCACGACCACCCGGGCGTCGCCATCGGCGACAAAGAGGACCGCAGGACGGGGCACCTTGTTGTAGTTGGAGGCCATGGCGTAGCCGTAGGCGCCGGTGACCGGGGTGGCCAGAACGTCACCCACCGTCAGATCATCCGGCACATACGCCTCGGGGACGACGAGATCGCCGCTTTCGCAGTGCTTCCCGACAACGCGCACCGGCTGGGGGCGGGGCGCAGCGACGGCACGGGGCAGGAAGGCCTCATACCCGCTCCCGTACAGGACCGGTCGAGGATTGTCGCTCATCCCACCATCAACGCTGACGTAGGTCCGAATGCCAGGAAGATGCTTCACGGTCCCGACCGTGTAAAGCGTCATGCCGGCCGCGGCCACGATGGACCGACCGGGTTCCGCCGAAATCTTCGTGGCCGGGCTGACGCCCGCCCCGGCGCAGGCGCGCTGCGTCGCCTCGGCCCAGGCGGCTTGTGTCGGCGCCGTCTCACCGTTGACGTAGGGGACGCCGAGCCCTCCACCCACCACCAGCTCAGGGAGCTCTAACGGGGCGAAGAAGGCGCCGAGCACCTCGGCCGCCTGCTCGAAGGACGATGCGTCGAAGACCTGGCTGCCGATGTGCGCATGTATGCCGATCAGCTCGACAACGGGCATGAGCTCGAGTGCGGCAACGGCCTCGGTCGCCGCGCCGGACGAGACCGAGAAGCCGAACTTCGAATCCTCCTGGCCGGTGCGGACGAACTCGTGCGTGTGCGCCTCGACGCCGGGCGTGACTCGGGCCAGGACCTTCGGCCGCTCGCGTTCGGGTGGCGCTGACTCCAGCAGAGCGCCTAGGCGAGCGATCTCGTCGAACGAATCGATGACGATGCGGCCGACGCCCTGCTGCAATGCGGTCGCCAGCTCGTGGGCGGACTTGTTGTTGCCGTGGAGCACGAGCCGGCCCGGCGGGACGCCGGCAGAGAGGGCGACATGGAGCTCGCCACCCGAGGCAACGTCGAGGTGCATCCCCTCCTCGTGCGCCAGCCTCGCCATGGCACGGCACAGGAAGGCTTTCGTGGCGTACGCGACGCCGTCGCCCCAGGCCGCGACCGCCTCGCGGCATGCTCGACGCAGATGGTCCTCGTCGTAGACGAAGAGCGGTGTGCCGAATTCCTCAACCAGCTCCAGCACGTCGATGCCGCCGACGTGCAGGTGGCCCTTCTCGTCGACCGAGGCCGAACGCGGGAGGAGTTGCCGCTCCAGAGGTGCGGTGGCCACGGAGTGGTCGGTCGGCATGGAGATGCAGGATACGGCAGCCTGCAATGCTGCCGTATCGAGCGTGGAGGGCCTTCGCCCCCCGACGAGTACGATCGTCCCCTGCTCTTACAACTCCCGCCCCCGTAGCTCAGCGGATAGAGCACCGGCCTCCGGAGCCGGTGGCGCAGGTTCGAGTCCTGCCGGGGGCGCTCTCTATTTTCCCAGTTCAAGGTGGCATTTCTGGCGCGCAGCATCTAGCGTGAAGCGGAATTGGCAATCCATGCTGGCAATCCGGACTCCCCTGGTCGGTATTCTCGATGGCAAGGAGCGGCCATGCCGGGACACATGCAGCAGCGAGGACCATCGACCTGGCGCCTGCATGCGTTCGCCGGGAAAGACAGCAACGGACGAAAGCAGTACACGTCCAAGACGTTCCACGGATCGAAGAAGGAAGCGGGCATTGCTCTGGCCGCGTTTGTCACCGAAGTGGCCAAGGAGAGGACCGCGTCGTCACCGGCGGCGGCCATCACGGTGTCGCAGACGCTCAGCAAATGGCTGAACTCGAGGAAGGCTCAGCTCTCCCCCGCCACCACCGACCGATATCGCGTCGCGATCAAGCACGTTGAACCTGTCCTCGGCTCAATGCGCGTCTCTCGATTGCGACCGCACCACATCGAAGACCTTTACGGGGCGTTAGTAAGCGAAGGGCAATCGGGGTCGTCCATCCGGAAGATTCACTGGGCGCTTCGCCAATCTCTGGCCTGGGCCCATCGACGTGGCTACGTCTCGATCATCGCCACCGACGGAATCGAGCTTCCTCCGCTCGGAGCCAGAGAAATGGAACCGCCATCCTCCGACGATGTACGCACCGTCATCGAGTACCTGCTCGCTAGCGATCCTGACTGGGGCATACTTGTTGCAGTCATCGCCTGGACGGGTTGTCGGCGGGGGGAAGTCGCGGGACTCCGCTGGGAAGACGTGGGCTTCAAGCAGGGCAACCTGCTGATTCGAAGGTCTGTTGCTGCTGTGCCCGGAGGAAGTCAGGTCAAGGGGACCAAGACAGGTGACATCCGTCGCATCGCTATCGGTCCGAAGACGGCGAAGCTCTTGAAGGCCCACCGAAAACGGTCTGACGTACGAGCGAAGAGGTGCGACGCCCTGGTCGAGCCTTCCTCCTACATATTCTCGCCAGACCCGGCTGGCCAACGGCCGTACAACCCGTACACGATCACGCGAACCTTCGTCGCCGCATGCGCGGAAGCCGGCGTGCCTCGAATGAGGCCGCACGATCTTCGGCATCACTCTGCTACGACCTTGCTGAAGAGCGGAGCAAGTGGTGACTCGTCTCTCGTAGGAGGATGACCTAACCACGCGACAGGCGAACCCTGCCACGTCGCCGCGCCGGTCTCGGCAGAGACGATCTCGGGGGCTGCTGCCACCAATGACCCGTTACGCAGGCCCAACTAGAACGGAGCACCTGTCGGTGCCCGGGTGGTCAAGAAGCCAGGATCTTCGCCTTCTGAGCATTGAACTCGGCGTCAGTGAGCACGCCCTGCGACTTGAGGTCGGCGAGCTGGGTGAGTTGGGACGTCACATCGCCACCCGAAGTCCCGGCAGCCTCGCGCACGTACGAGTCGAACGCCTTTTGCTGCTGGGCGGCCTCGTTCAGCTTGCGTTCCTGCATCTTTCCGCCCCGAGCAATCAGATAGACGAAGACGCCGAGGTACGGGACGATGATGACGAAGATGCTCCACAGCGCCTTGGCCCAACCGCCGAGGTCATGGCTGCGGAAGATGTCCATGAAGACGGTGATGAGTATCCAGATCCAGATGAAGAACAAGAAGAAATAGAGCATCGACAGCAGCACCCCGCCCAGCGGGTAGTCGTACGCCAGCATGAACATCTCCTTGCACCCGGAATGAATACTTCGGTGTGAGACTAAATCGCCCATCGCCAAATCGCCAGTTGTGAAGGGTCAGGTTTCCACCGCCGCGTGGCGTGTACAGCCACTCATAAAACAATGACGCAATCCGATGCCTGCTCGGGACTCCGTTGAAGGCCACGCCAGCAGAGACCTTGAACCTGGAACAAGGGCGCCGTTACCGCTCTCCTTGAGGCATTGGTCAGGCGCGGGCAAATGCGCCCGACCGAGGTATCGGCGGCAATTGCTACCCTGACCGCACTCGATTCCGATAGGAGCACCGAAATGCCCATCGACACACTCTTGGTGTACTGCGGTGTGTACGGCGACGCCGCCGACGCACTGGCCGACTACGAGCTCATCAAGGAGCTCCACACCAAGGCCAACCTGGTCGACGCCTACGACGCGGCGGTCATTGAGCGCGACCACAAGGGCAAGGTCAAGATCGTCAAGAAGCACGAGACCCCGACACGCGTCGGGGGCGTGCTCGGCGGCGGGGTCGGGCTGGCGACGGGCCTGGTGATCGTGCTCTTCCCGGCCGCCGCCATCGGCGGAGGGCTGATTCTGGGCACGACAGGCGTGGGCGCGCTCCTCGGCTCCCTGGCCGGTCACGCCGCCGCCGGCATGAGTCGTGGCGACCTCAAGGACCTGGGCGAGTCGCTCGACGAGGGCGAGGCCGGATTGGTCGTCGTCGCCGTCTCTGATATGGAGGCCAAGGTCCGATCTGCCATGAAGCGGGCGCAAAAGGTGGAGGAGAAGCAGCTCAAGGCCGATCAGAAGGAGATCGAAGCCGACGCCGCCGCGGCACAGAAGTAGCAGGTCGTTCGGTCCGAGGTAGCTCCACACGGGAGGAAGGTTGCCGATGTTGCGTTTGAGCAAACTTCGGCCGAGCAGACGGCGGCGACGTTTGCCAATTCTCGGCGGTACGCCTCGCGGTCAATCTCAATCGAGTTTTGTTGAGGGCTTACCTTCCGAACAGAGTCAGGACAATCGGGCGGTCGGCCCTGACGTCCTCTAGCTCTCGCTGTCAGGCCAACTCGGGTTCGGTTTCAATTTGATCCTGAATCCCCCTCGCTGGACACCATGGCCCGACGGAATCTGGGAGATGGCGGGCCCGTAACACCCGGTCGACAGCGATAGATCGCCCCGGCAAATGGCTCGGCGAGCCGCTCGTCGGGACCGAGGTCGAACCACGACGTCGTGATGTAGAGATCTCCTCCGTCGGCACCCCCGAAGGTGACAGACGTGGGATTCGATGTTGGGAGTTCAAGGACGGTGTCGATTCTGGCCGAGCGGTCATAGCGATGGACCGCTCCTGCCGCGCCCGAGTGCAACCCACAAATAGCCGGCATCATCGACCGTCATACCGTCGGGCCACACGCCGGCGTCCGCGAAATCGAGGAAGCGCCGCCGAGATCCCAGTCGCCCCGACGTCGGGTCGAAGTCGAAAGCGTCCACAATCCCAAGGGCGGTATCCGCCAGGTAAAGCACGCCGCTCTCGTCGTCAAAGGCCGGCCCATTGGAAATCGTAAGCCCATCGACCACACGCGTCACGGCATCGCCATCGACCCGGTAGAGGGCAGCGTTGCCGTGACGTTTGTCGAAGGCCATGGTTCCCACCCACAGTCGGCCGTGGTTGTCGACTTTGGCGTCATTGGCCCTATTCTCGGGTCTATCGGCTTCGATGGCCACGAAAGGCGAAATCGATCCGGTCGTCCGGTCGAGAACCGCAAGACCTTGTGAGGTCGCAAGGACGGGTTGGCTGTCGGTATCGATGACCACGCCACCGGCCTGTCCATGCGTGGGCCACGAACTGGCGGAGCCTGAGATCGGATCGAGGCAGTGCACTCGTTCTCCCGTAATGTCCACCCACCAGAGGCGATTACTGGGGGCATCCCAGACTGGACCCTCGGCGTGCTCCGTCCGCATGTGCAGTGCAACCTCGACATCGAGGTCACTCATTCGAACCTCCTCCGGATGACCGCTCGCAGGCAACGAATCTCCACCCGCTGAACCGTCCAGAACTAACGACGTGCAGTCTGCGGACTCTATCTCGCGCTGCGCCAATCAGATCAGCACACCTGGTCGCGCGCAGGTCGCTTGCACAGCTCGAACTGGCCGACACGCGTCTGCGCACGCCGTTAAAAGGCTTCATCGGGCTGCGCGACTTGTCCCGCGCTGGTAGCGCCGGTCCGCTCGGCCATGAAGCGGCACAGAAGGTCGAGGAGAAGCAGCGCAGGGCGGATCAGAAGGAACTCGAAGCCGACGCTGTCGAGGCGCAGATGTAGCTAGTCGATCGGCCCGAGGTAGCTCCACACGGGAGGAAAGTCGCCGATGTTGAGTTTTGAGCAGACTTTCTGGGCTGCCATCGTGATGCCCTCCGTGTAGGTCGGAAAGGCAAAAGGCAGCTCGGCGATCTGCTCGACCTTCATGCCGGCTGCCATGCATGCGACGACTACTTGAATAATCTCGGCGGAGTACTCCCCTAGTACGTGTGCCCCGAGCACCGTTCTCGTGCTTCGATCGGCGATGAGCTTGCAGAATCCCTCATCGCGACCGTCGGCGACCGGGCGAAAGAGTTCGTCGTAATGTGCGATGCCCACCACGACGTCATGGTCACGTCGAGCTGCCGGCTCGGTTAAGCCGACACCGCCGTACTCGGGGTTGGTGAAACTGGCGCTCGGCACCACGTCGTAGCGGACCTCGCGAGTTGCGCCGAGGAGGGCGTTCTGGGCAGCGACGCGCCCTTCGAGGCGGGCCACCTGCACCAACATGGATCGGCCGTTGACGTCGCCCGGAGCGAAAATATGGTCGACTTCGGTCCGCAAATAGTCATCAACTGGGATTCCATGAGGGCCGGGCCGAATGCCGATCGCATCAAGTCCCAGATCTTCGATATTGGGCGGCCAACCAACGGCAAAAAACACGGCCCCCACAACCGTTTCTGCGGACTCCGAATGGCTGGTGTATGCGAGCAGGAGCTGGTCTCCGTGAGGTCGTATGGACTGCACGACAGCCTCAGTGAACGTTTCGATGCCTTGGCGCTGGAAGGCCCGCTTTAACTCAACCGAAACACTGGGGTCGGCGTGCGGCACAATCGCTGGACTTGCCTCGAACAGACACACTCGGGTGCCGAAGTCGGACAAGATCGAAGCGATCTGACATCCGGTATCGGCTGCGCCGACGACAGCCACGACCGCGGGCAACGACGTCAACCCTCGTAAGTCACCGTACGTCAAAGCCAGTTCGCTTCCCGGAATCGCCAGCCGTCCGGCATGGCCTCCGACGGCCAACACGATGCGCTCAGCTCCCCACGAGCGACCGTCACCGCCCGTCACGAGGTGGGGATCGGCGAAATGGACTGGACCGAGATGCTCGACGAGATCGATGCCGTTGCGGCGCAGCTGGTCGGCCAGGTGCTTTTTCTCGAAGGCGTGGTGGGCCACTCGATCGCTATTGCGGAGGATTGACGCGAGGTTCGGTTTCGGAGAAGGACCTTCGAGTCCGAAGGTTGCCCATGACTCCCAGTCGCGGGCAAGCCTGGCTGAACGGGCGATTGTGCGCACTGGTCCCGGTCCACGATTCAGATTGGTGCCGCCGACCTGGTCCGCCTCGAGCAGGGTGACCTTGGCCCCCAGCTGGCGCCCTTGTATGGCGGCGGTGACGCCCGCGGGGCCGCCGCCGATCACCAATAGATCAACTGCGCCAGTCACCCTGATCGCCCGGGGCAGCGGCAGTGTCGTAGCCGCTGAGGCCGATAGTGGCTGCACCGTGCGGCAGATGTGAGCGACGAAGGAGCCGTCGTGGCCGCCTTGTGGCCCGGCGCTGGTTTATCAACCGCCGTGCCGGATGCCCACTGCGGTGACGGTGTTGTCACGGTTCAGTAGTCCGAATCCTGAAAGGTGGGCTCGCGCCCTTCGTTGAACGCGCCGATGCCTTCAGCTCTGTCTGGGTGGATAGCGGAGCGCCAGTGGGCCTCCATCATGATGCTGATGGCCTGCTCCAGCGGCTCTCCCTGTCCGGTGCGGGCTGCCCATTTGACCGCTTGTACAGCAGTCGGAGAGTTGCTGGCAATCTTTTCCGCTATTGCCAGAGCAGCGTCCATGAGCCCGGCTTGGGGGTGGAGTTCGTTCACCATCCCGAGCCGATGCGCCTCTTGGGCCGTAATGGGATCCCCCGTCAGCAGCATCTGCATGGCCCGCCCTGGCGGCAATAGTCGCGGCAGGAACGCCGGAGAGCCCCCACCCGCGGCAAGACCGATCATGGCCTCGGGTTGGCCGAAGGTCGCAGTGTCCGAGGCGATGATGAAGTCGGTGCTCTGGGCCAGTTCGGAACCGCCGCCGTACGCGGCGCCGTTGACGGCGGCGAAGATCGGTCTTTTCAGCTGGCGGAGCGTGTAGAGGGTGCGGTCGAAGTCTTGTCGTTGCCGCAACCAATCCTGCTTGGTCATAGCCTTCCGTTGCCGCAGGTCGCTGCCCACGGAGAAGGCCCGGTCTCCGGCTCCGGTCAGGATGGCAACCCGAACATCCGTACGAATTGCCACGCCTTCGAAAGCTTCGGTCAGGAGCGTGCCCATTTCCGTGGTGATCGCGTTGTCTGCGGCCGGGCGGTTGAGGGTAATGACGGCGATACGCCCCTCCTTCAGATACTCGACCGTCACAGGTTGGGCAGGCTCTGACAGATTGGTATCGGGCGGACGGAAGCCCAAGGCGGCCCACCGATCGGTGTTGGTCGGCTGATGTGGTCATTTCTTACTCCTTGGTTACTTTGGCGACTAGGTGTCCAGCGCTGCGAGCCATGCAAGCGCCCGGAGTCCGGGGACGAAGCAATACTCGCCGCCTCGGGTCACGACGAGGCGGGGTACACCCTGTAAGCGCCGGCGGATTGGTCGTTGGGGAATCGTGAAGCGTCCCTCGCCATCACCCGATCCGACCAAAGGGTCCACTTCCTCGGAGGCGCCGATGAAGATGCCATCGTTGATCCATTGCGTCTTGACGAACTCGAACTGGCGGCTGAGGTGCGTGCCGGCGAACACGAACACGATGCCCCGATCGGCTCCATCGTCTTCCAATACGTCAACGGGGAGCGGGGGACCGTAGCTTGTGCCCCGTCGAATCATTCGATGAAGGCGGACGTTGACGTTTCCGTCTCGGTCGAGGGCATCCCTTGGATTAGCGCGGCGGGCGTGTGCGCCAGCCGGGCAGCGGAAACCACCGGGGTCCTCGGCATAAAGGAACCGATTGTTTCGCTGGGGATCCTCGCCCAGCTCAGAGTCGTCCTCGTCTGGACTGAGTGCCAATGGCGCACCACTTTGCCAGCGGCCCACCATCTTGGCGCCGAGGCGAACCTCCTCGGCCCGGCTTGCGGCGTTGGCCCGCAAGAACTGTCGGTAGGCGGCCACCCGAGTGTGCAGCTTTCGAAACGCGATATAGGTCCCGTTCTTGCCCAGAATCTCCGGAACCGGCATCGGTGGCAATGCGCCGGTCTCGTCGGGATAGCCGAGGATGAATTCGCCCGCTTTTAGGGGTGATTCCATCGGATTGGTACCCGGAACACCACTCCCCTCCATGGCGGGCTGGCCGATGCCATCCTTGAATCCGAACGACGTGCGGCCTGTGGGTAGTTGGTAGCAATCCTGACGCCAGATCACCTCAACACCTTCCAGTTGTTCGTAGGCACGTCGGGCTCTTTCCAACGATTCTTGGAGTTGCTCGTCGTCAGAACAAAGGATCGCTATCGCCACATGCACATCCGGTGTGCCCAGGGGCGACTCCCACTGTTCCGGGTCGCTGTCCCCAACATCGCCCAATTCGGCAGCGCGAGCCGCCATGCCCACTTTGAACTCGGGAGCGAAACTTTCAAGTGAGTCGAGGGGAACGCCGAGTGCCCGCAATCCCTGGTAGGTCAACGCCACGGTGATACCCGTCTCCGGAGGCCCCTCGGCAGAGGGCTGAGCGGCTCCGACCAGCAGATGGAGTCGTCGCATCAGTTCCCGCCCTGCTGTGCGGTCGTCGATGCGAACGAGAAGATACGTCGCGACGTATGGTGACGGGCGTTGTCGGATCGCTCCGTATTGGATATCGTCAAGCTCCAGGTCGACAGTGTCGATCAAGTCTTGGCTCATGTGGTCCCCGTCTCTCAATGCTGGTGGGGAGCACGTGGAGGATTCGGATTGGGAGATGCCAGATAAGGAAACTCCGTCACTGCGGGCTTCGTTGCCCCGTCGATGCCATCTCGGACTGGCGGCCCGTTGCCTCCATTCACCCACAGCGTGAAGAGCGTGTCCATGACATCGTCGTTGATGCTGCGGCCACCACAAGTCACATGCGAGCGACCCGCTCGACTGGCCATCTCGATTTCGAGAAATGAGCCTTGTTCGACGTAAGGCCGAGAAGGATCGACGGCGAGAAAGTCGCCCAAAATCAGGTCGGTGAGGGGATGATCACCATGCACGTCACTCGGCCAGTCCACCTTGCCGTCGAGGCTGTCCCAGAAGGCGAGGTTGGCGTTGAGTCGGGCGCGGAAAGCGCCCCCGTACGTCTCGGCGGGCCGAAAGGCGTCCTCGGAGTTGTAGAGATCTCTTATTTCCAAGTCCCGATTCACTTGATCGAACTGCTTGGGCGCGAGCAGCATGTTCTTAACTTCTGGCCGGCCCGTCCGCTCGAAGCGGAATTCCACCACTCCTTTCGCCAGTGTTTCTCCAACCACTGCGACGAGGCCCGGGCCTCCGAGGAATTCGGCGCAGTCCACCTCGAGGACGATGCTGAGGACGTTCTTCCCGTCCAGGTAGATCGAGCTGGTGTCTTGGAACGCGAGGTGCCCGGTTTCGATCGTCCTGAGCGCGGCTCTGGCGTCCATGATGAATGGGTCCCAACGTGCTCCCGCGAAGATTCGCACCCCGCCACGCTCGGATATCTCTCCCACTTGGATAGGGACCGTCTTGCCACTCGGAGTGCGACACTCGCCCTGTTGTTCGATCTCGCTACCGCGCATGGTGGGGGCCGAGAAGGTGCAATCAAAGACGAACTCCTCTTCGCTCACGACGAACGGAACGTTCCCGTCGTTGGCCAGAGCAAGAGGTCGAATCCGGAATCGATAAACCAGCGCTTCCCACAGCCCATCGCTGGTCTCGGCAAATGGCCGGGTGTTCAATACCAGCGACAGATGTCCCGGGCGCTCCGGACTGGTGAAGGCGTACAGGTCGGTGATGTCCGCCGCCGGCTCGGCCAGTGCCCGTGGGCCTGAGATGTGATCGGACACCTGCGCGCGCTCCTGACCGACCGCTGGGCTTCAGCCCGCGGCCTCGTCCAGCAACGGCTTCAAGGCGGGATGCTGCAACGCTTCAGCAGCATCGGGATCATCGAGCACTTGCTGAAACGCCTTGTCGCTCCGTTCAGCCTTGCGGATCTCCTTCACGGTGCCCGGGTAGTTCCGCGCATAGGCGGCCGCCGTGACCTGGGCTCCGAGAATGAAAGTCTTCAAGGTTGCGACGTCCGGGGCTCCGTCATATCCCTCCACATGACGGAATACGGCATCGAACAACGACAAAGGCTTCGACGCGAAATCGTCCATGTAGGCGTCCCAACTGCCGTCGAAACTGGTCGCGAACAGCAGGCGAGTGTCTTCGTCAAACATCACAAACCTGGCCTCATGGATGCTGGCTACTGGCATGCCGTAGTCTCCCGGTTTGTAGCCGTCAGCATCGTTTAGGTCTCGCAGGGCCCGACGGAGATCGTCTGCATGGCCCGACTTGACTCGAAAAAACAGGCTGAACTCTCTGGTCGAGCCCACCCGCAAGCCAGGTCGTTGCGTCTCAACCTTCGATTCTGGCACCCGAAAGGTCCTCTCGGTCAGTAGGTCAATTCCCTTCTGACTCTATGTCTGCTGGAAGCAGCATGCGATTCTGACCTCCCACCATGATGAGTCTCTACGAGGTCGCAGATCTCCAGTTACACCGGTGCGTCCCTCCACCCGTGGACGCCCTCATCGAGGCCGGCAAGGACGACCTCCAGGTGTGTGGTCAGATCGGACGGCTATGCCGGCGGGCGCAGACGAATTTTCTCAAAAATACGCGACGCCGCTCGCAATGCGCCGGTGGTCCAGCTTCTCACCTCAGAGACGTTGTTCCTAGCCCTGCGTCAACGAGAGGTGGCACCGCGATGCCCGAGCACTGCAGCCACTACACGAGGCCGATTGCGGGGCCGAAGGCCCCGACCGCCCGGCCGAGGCGGCGGCGCAGCCGCCGTCCGAGGGGAACGGCGGCTTGAATCAGTACAGAAGGACGCGGACATCTGGGTCTGATCTGTGTGGGGTCTGATCAGGTGAAAGGTCGGACCTCGTTTCGAGTTCGGAGGTGCTCTTTGTGTCGCTCTGGTCATTGCTACTGCTGCCCGTTCTCACTTTCGCTTGTAGCCAGGGCTCACTCGCATAACCCTGTTCGTGTCTCCTCTTACACGGGGGTGCAACGCCCCGGGTTCGCAGCTTTTCCGTTTGTCTGACCTCCGTGTTGTTCGGTATCGGGCTTCTCAGCGGCTCTTAGAGGTAGGGGCGACATTCGTCCCGACCCAAGGAGGCCGTCATGGAGATCGAAGATCACAGCGTGTCGAAGCGCCCCACTGTCAAGAGGGCGGGAGGTGAAGCCGATCCGGATCCTCAAGGTTCCAATGGCCCCGGTCGGCCCGATTCGGTGGCCGGCTCAAGCCATCGGCTCGTCTACTCGGTCTCTGACGCGGCACGCCTCCTCGATATCTCCCGGGCCTTCGCCTACGAGCTCGTCGCCCGCTGTGACCTCCCCGTCGTGCGCTTGGGCCGCCGACTCCTGGTGCCCAAGGTCGCCTTGTTGGCCTTGGTCGAAGCGACCGATGGATCCACCGAATGAGGAGGTCGCCTCGTTGGTGTTTGCATCTTCATTTTGACGGCTTCGCTCGGACGCAAAAGACGTCCACAAGAGTGTCCACACACATGTCCACACCCCAGGTCAGAGCGACGTACTGGATTGGGCGAAGGACCCTGAGCGCTGTATGCCAGAGCAGTCAAGGTCGGCGCAGCCGAGGCGCTCGACGTGACGGGCGCCGGACCTTGACGGCTCGGACGGACCCGGATGGACACAATGGATGAGGCCGGCCGATCCGGCCGGCCTCCTTGCGCCTCTTCCCCTGTAGAGCCTCGTTTCCTCGCCTGAAGCGGTTCGTCGGGAGGGCTCGGCACTGCTTCGCACTATCAGTGCAAGTGTGTGGTGCGACATGAGGGCGCACGCGATGAGTAACTTCAACGATCGGAGGGTGTCCAAGAGTGACGACGTAGTAGTTCAGGTTAGTGCCCACGACCTGTCCCCACTTCGACATGCGTCGCTGGTAACAGCGGGGTGTGAAGCTCGAAGGAAAGCCCAAGGGTCTCTGTCCCATCTGTGAGACCACAGGCGAGGGGAAGGCCGGGCGGGTGAAGAATATGAACCCTTGCGGACGCCTCGCCAAGGCAAGCCCCAGAGATGGGAGCTGTTCTGGGGTGAAGGGACGGAGCTGTTGGAACGTGGCCAACGGCGATCGGTCGCACACAACCGTTCGCTTCGGGCACCGTCGTCCCCGGAGTACAGAGGGCACCCACTCCGGCCGCATCTCAAGCGTGCGCAACATGGAAACCCCGTCGGGGTCCGGCGGCTTGTAGCCGTCGGTCAGCCGACCGCGAGGGAGGCCCAATCCCCCGGCGGGAACAGGATGGCCAAGAAGCGAATGCCGGTAGCCGAAAGGCGACAGGAGCCATGGCAAAAGACGGACCTTCCGCCGTCGCCATGGCGAACTGGCCGGATAGGGGCAGCTGCCCTGACCCGAAAGGGTGCCGACGTGGCCAGGTGGACCCGGGAAGTGACGATGACGACGACACCCGAACCGATGGAGACGTTGGACGCCACGGCGACGCCGTGGTGAACGGACCTGAGGGCGACGGGCTTGACTGCCTCACAGTCGATACCGACGTAGGGCGTCCGGGGCATCAGACCATCGGGTCTGCTCGAGCCGGATGCGGTGAAAGTCGCACGTCCGGTTCCTAGGGGGCCCCGGGGAAGCAATGCCTCGGGGCTACCCGACGAGCAATTTTCGGGGGGTTCTACCGTGGTGTTCGAGACGTCCCACAATGCTCGTGACGAGAGGGCTGGGAGCGTCCACCGGGACGGTCCAGGCGTCCACCGCACGGGTAGACCCGAAGGACATGAGCCGGAGGGTCGTGGTCTGGGAATGTCAACCTGAAATGGCCCCACCGTGCTCATCTATTTTGGCCCCACCGCTCGGGGTTCTGAGCGGGGCGTGCGGGCTCGCGTAGCCTCGCTCCATGGCTCAGAACACCCAGCAACCTCCCGGCCAAAGCGTGTTCCGTCTGCGGATTCAGCTCAGAGGCGTGAACCCCGTGGTCTGGCGGAGAGTCCTGGTCCCCGGCAGCATCCGGATGGCCAAGCTGAGCCCGATCCTGCTGGCCGCCATGGGCTGGAACAACTCACACCTGCACGCCTTCTTGATCGGTGACAAGCGAATTGGTATGTGCTTTGACGACTACCCCGAAGGCGAGATCGACGAAAAGAGCGTGACCGTCCTCCAGGCTCTCCGGGAAGAGCGATGTTTCGTCTTCGAATACGACTTTGGCGACAGCTGGGAGCACGACGTGGTGGTCGAGGAACTGACCTGGTCGTATTTCGGCTTGAAGTTCGGCGTCTGCCTCGATGGCGAGAACGCCTGCCCGCCTGACGACGTCGGCGGCACATGGGGTTACACCGAGTTTCTCGAGGCGGTGACCGACCCCGAGCACGAAGAGCACGACCGGATGGTCGAGTGGGCCGACGGCCCCTTCGACCCGGCCGAGTTCGACTTGGCCAACACCAACGCGCTGATGCAAAAGGTGCGCTGAGTCAGGTCGACTTGCCTCTGGTCCGCTTGGCCCGAGTGGTGGCCAGACGGAAGCTCTCGCTCCCGGTCTCGATGATGTGGCCGTTGAAGGTCACCCGGTCGACAATGGCGGCAACCAGGCGGGGGTCGGTGACCACCTGGCCCCATTCGGAAAATGGCAAGTTCGAACCGACGGCAACTGACGCTTTCTCCTCACGCTCGGTCAGAATCTGGAAGAGCAACTCGGCCCCTCGGGAATCGAGCTGGACGTAACCGAGTTCGTCGACCAAGAGCAGGTCGAGTCGTCCATAGCGGGCGACCAACCGGCCCAGCCGGCGCTCGTCTTGGGCCTCGACCAGTTCGTTGACGAGTCCGGCGCAGGTCACGTAACGCACCCGTTTGCCGAGCTCACACGCAGCCAAGCCCATGCCGATCAAGAGGTGCGACTTCCCGGTCCCTGAGTCTCCCAACAAGACCACCGGGTCACCGCGGTCGAGATAGGCGCACGAGGCCAACAACGAGACAACCTCGGCATTGACGCCCGGATTGGCGGTGACGTCGAAGTCGCCCAGCCGCTTGATCCGCGGGAAGCGGGCCTCGGTGACCCTTCGGCCCCGACGACGCTCCGCCCGTTCGTCGACTTCGGCCGCCAGCACGTCGGCGAGGTAGCCGAGATGCGAAACCCGGTCACGTTGCGCCGCTTCAGCCAGACGGGCCGCCTCGGTCCGCACAATCGGGAGTCGCAGCTCTCGGGTGGCCGCGCCGATGGAGGCGACGGCTGCGGTTTCGGAGATCTTGGTCATGAGTTGGCCTCGAGCAGTTCGTCATAAGGAGAGAGCACGGGCATGGGGCGATCGAAGAGGTGCAAAGACCCGATGGGAAGGGGAACTGCACACCCTCCTTCGCCGGACCGGCGGGCCTCGACCAGCACCACCGCCGGATCGACCGAACCGGCGGAGAGCGCCCGCTCCATTCCGACACGTAGTAGTTGGTGATCGACGTGACGATGGGCCAACAGCACTTCGATCAGGGCCCTGGTCCCTGCCGCGTCACCCAACTTTCGTCGGGCGGCGGTCCAGAACCGTTCGTGGACCTCGGTGAACGAACCCGAGGCCCGAGCTGCCCCGAGCGCGGTGGCCCCGGCCAGGGCGCCGGGCTTGTAGTCCAGCACTTCGAGATAGTGGTCGAGACAGAGCTGCTCGGTCCCTTTGCGCACCGCTCGTTCATGGCGGGCGACCACTCGTCCGTTCTCGCGGGCCTCGACGTGCTCGGCGCCGAGATAGACATCGACACGCCGTCCGACAAAACGGGCCGGGACCGAATAGAAGCACTGGCGCACGCTGACCCGGGACTTGTGGTCGACCCGTGGCTGGAGGGCCAGCATCATCTCGAAACGCTCGGACGGCAACGGGCGAAGTGCGGACACTTCGTGGGCGAACTCGGTCCCGACACTTTGGCGGTGGCCAAAGATGTGGCGGGCGTCGTCGGCGGCGTCGGCCAAGGCGATCAGCTCGTTCAACTCGGCGAGTGTCTTGACCTTGGGCAACGGGACCAGATGGCGCCGGCGGAAGCGCCCGACCTCGCCCTCCACACCACCTTTTTCATGGGCGCCTCCGACACCGGCGAGACAGAAGAACGAGTCGAAGCCGTAGTGGCTGCGCATGGCCACAAAACGCTCGGTCTCCTTGCGGTCCCGACCCTTGAGCACTCTGACGACGGCCGGCTTGAGGTTGTCGTAGCGAATGCGCCCGGGCACCCCGCCGAACTGCTCGAAACCTCGGACGTGGCCGTCGATGAAGACTTCCTGGGCCTCGTTGGCATAGATCCGATGAAAGGCCTTCCCCGATGCTGACAGCCGCATGACGAACATGCGACCGATTGCTGGGTCGCCGGAAAGCTCAAAACTGATCTGGCCGAAGTCGACTTCGGCTTCTTCACCAGCCGGATGCGACTGGGGCACAGTGACCTGCGCCAAGGCCACCGGCCGGCGGGCCTTCACCTCAGCCACGTAACGCCGCACGGTCGATTCACCAATGTCGGCACCGTGCTCTTCGAGCAGCCGCTGATAGACCCGTCGAGCGGTGTGGCGCTGCTTCTTCGGCGACTTCTCGTCGTCGGCCAGCCACCCATCGATCGTGGCCTTCCACGGGTCGAGCAACGGTGACGGACGCAGCACCGCCTTTCGGGGCGGAGGGACTGGTGACTCCAACGCCTGACGCACCATCCGGCGATGGACTGAGAACCGGCTGGCCAACGCCCGCACACCCAGATCCTCGCGGTCATGTGCCTTGCGAATCTCTTCGAACAGTTCCACTCGTGACCTCGCCATCCACCCACTGTGAGATCACCAACCGCCGTGGTGGTGGACCCTGGCGGACGTGCTCGAGGTGGGGCCAAATCAGATGAGCACAAACGTCAGAAGTGGGGCCAGATCAGAAGAGCACACCCAGTGGTCACCTCGGCGACCGCGACCGGGTCGTTCTCGTAGTGCCAGTGATTGAGCAAGTCGGCCAGGACCGCCTCGACGAAGCGCTGGGGACGGCAGCTGCGCCTGGAGAACCTCAGCCCCAGAAGGCGGCCGGGCCAACTCCGCGGGAGTTTGGCCGGGATGCCACCGAGGAATCCCACCGGCCCGGACCGAGCGGGCGGACTGGGAAAGGTGATCCGCTCGCCGTCGAACTCCCAGCGGCAGCGACGCTCGAATCAGCCCTGATGGAATCGTTCGCCAGGGTGACCACTAGCCACCCCTTGATATGCGGTCAGCATGTCCCCGTACGAATCAGGCACATTGGGGATAGTCGCGTGCGTTCGGTGGAATGAGCGAAGACTACGGATCGCCGGAATATGTGGTTGGGGTCGGGGTCGGACGCCCCCCAGCGGTATGGATCCTCGCGAAGTTCTCCGCAGTCGCACAGCCCTTCGTCCAATCGGAGGGTGATGCGACGCCTGTCGGGACGGTATTGCAGTCGTACTCTGGTGAGGTAATCGCCCGGTCCCAGCCCTGCTGATACGGCTTGGGGGGACCTGATGACCCGCAGCCCGTGAGGCTCAGCGATAGTCCTACGAAAGCGACCAGCACCAAGATGGTGAACCTCACGCGAATATTCAATCGGGCCAGACCACCCATACCTGCGAACTCCAGAGGGTGCCTCTGTACACCGGGATCGGGTGGCGGCCTAGGACGCTTCTGGAGGCGGCTCGTGCACGGCGGCCTCCCAGACCTTGCCGGAGAGGCGCACGGCCACCACTCGGGAGACGGCAATGCCCACGGCCATGGAGGTGGCCCAGGTGAGGGCGGCTCCCCAGGTAACTCGCCGGTCCGCTGGTCCGCTAGGAGGGGGCTCGTGACGAACGAGGCGCCAGGCCATGGTGAGCAGGCGCTGGGTCACGAAGGCACCCACGGCCACCGAGGCGGCGTTGACCACCTTCCAGCCCAGATTCTTCTGCTCGGGGCTGGCGTTGACGGGCTTGTGAGGCCTCCAGGTGTGGTGGTAGCGATCCTCCATCTGGGTCCAATGATGCCCCCTCTGCCACCGGGCTTCAACTGACGTTCCGCTACCGATAGGGGACCGTACGATTCAAATACCCGAATCCCCCATGGGCACGATCTTCGATCCTAGTGAGACTTGCCCCACTTCGCCGGGTCGGTGGGACACCTGCTGCGCTCAGATGTCTATTGCGCCCCGAGCATTGCCGGAAGCTCCCTCATGTCGTCGAAAACCACCGCCCCTTCTATTGAGAGCGACCCGGCTCTCGTCACGCCCCCAGCGAACGCGAAGACCGCCATGCCCGCCGACAACCCGGCATTCACTCCAGAGACGCTGTCTTCGACTACCGCACATCGATTCGGCGAGGCGCCCATTTGCTTCGCGGCGAACAAGAAAATATCGGGGGCTGGTTTGCCTTGTGCCACCTGGTCGACGCTGAAGATCCGGCCATCGAATCGATCGAAGAGTCCGGTCTTGCCCAAGGTGAACCGCATCTTTTCGTGACTTCCGCTCGACGCCACACACACCGGGAAAGTGATCTCATCGAGTGCCTCGACGATGCCCGGTACGGCGACAAGTTCTCGCTCGAACACTTCTCGATAGCGGGGCTCGAACTCAGCATCCCAGTCAATGCCACGTCCCAGATGTCGTTCGATCTCCACCTGCATGTAGGCAGCTGAACGCCCTACGAACCGTTCAACGATCTCGGTTTCCGTGAGCGGCCACCCGAGATCGGAGAGGATCTTCGCTTCCGTCCGCACGGCGAGACGCTCACTGTCCACCAGGACACCGTCGCAGTCGAAGATCACCAGGTCGAAATGGCGCATCCCGACGAGACTACGGGGCGTGGGCGGTCCGGGGTCGGCTTCACGTTGAACCCCTGCCCCCGTAACGCCGGGTCGGCGGCGCGCCTTTTGGGCAACTCGGGACCTATCTAGTTCGGCTTGCCACTCCGCCTAGTGGTCCGTCGCGGAAATGACTCGGCTAAGTGATGACCGTCCGCGACGTACTTTGGCGATGATCTCTTGGGCCGGCTTGTGCCAGACGAAGGGTTTGGGGTTGTCGTTCCAGTGCTCGGCCCACAGCTCGATGGCTTCGATCAAGTGAGGCACCGAGGAGAAGACGCCGCGGCGCAGTCGACGTTCGGTGAGTTCTCCGAACCAGCGCTCGACCAGATTGAGCCACGACGAGCTGGTGGGTGTGTAGTGCAGATGCCAACGCGCTCGCTTGGGGTCGGCCAGCCAATCGCTGACCGCCGGTGCCTTGTGGGCGCTCAGATTGTCCAAGATCACGTGGACCTCGAGGTCCTTTTCGACGTGCAGGTCGATGAGTTTGAAGAAACGCAGCACGTCGGTCGCCTTGTGCGAAGTGCGAGTGTCATAGAGGACCTCGCCCGTGGCCACATTCATGGCGGCGAAGAGATCGGTGGTGCCGTGGCGCTTGTAGTCATGGGTCATCGTGCCGCCGCGACCGGCCCTCATCGGCAGAGACGCCTGGGTGCGATCGAGGGCTTGGACCTGGGTCTTTTCGTCAAAGCTAAAGACGATGGCCCGTTCGGGCGGGTTCATGTAGAGCCCGACCACGTCAATGAGCTTGGACTCGAAGTCCGGGTCGCTCGAGATCTTGAAGGTGTCGACCTTCCAGGGCTTGAGGTTGTGGTTCTTCCAGATGCGAGCCACGGTGTCCTTGCCGACACCGTGACGCTCAGCCATCAGCCTGGTGCTCCAGTGCGTCGACCCGTCGTCTGGAGTGCCAAAGAGCGTGTCGTGCACCACCGCCTCGACCGTCCCATCGGGCAACCACGACGTGCGACCGCGCCCCGGCGCGATCTCACCCACACCGTCGACCCCCTCAGCCTCGAAGCGCCGACGCCACGCACGGACCGAATCGTTCGTCGTGTTGCACTGGCGGGCCACTTCGTTGTTGGCCAACCCGTCGGCCGCGAGCAGCAATGCCGATGCTTGCACCACCTTTCGGTGCGGAAGCGACCTCGAACGAGCCATCTGTTCGAGGGCCTTGCGTTGCATGGCCGTCATGGCCAACGGAGGAGCGGTCACCAGTGGCATGGTGACACTCTATCTATCCGAGCTATATCAGCGACGGACCACTAGCTCGAATTAGGCCGACTAAAGAAGGATCGCAGCATCGGCTCATAGTGCTCGAGCGGCGGCGTGGCATACGCCGGATCGAAGGAGGGCATGTCGTAGAGGCGCACGAACTCCTCTGTGAGGTCATCGTGCTCGTGGCCCCGTACGCCTCGTCGAGGAGGTCGGGGGACATGCCGGCCCTAATCATGGCAGCGGCCATGAGGGCATAGTGGCTCTTGTGTTGCTGGGACTTGCCGCGGAATTGGTACTCGGGGAGAAAGCGATCGAGTATCCCCTCGTAGTTGATCGGGTCCGCCGGTGACGCCCCGGACTCCTCGATGGCCTCGGCGGCCAGCTCCAGCAGAACCTCAGCTGGGAACGTGTCGTTGCGAGGATGCAGGGTGGCCAGCTGCCCTATAGAGCTCACGTCCGCGTCTGCTGTCAGAGCGGTCAGACCGAGTCGGGCGGCATTGTCGTAATCGTCGGTACGGCCAGCCTTGCGGGCCATGGCCCGAAGGCTAGATCGACGACCGGCGGCCGGCATGGCTCCAGGCCGGCGTACTGGGATGTCCTAACGCGGCCTCGCTTCGCCCACCGACGGTCGGGGATTTTTGTCCACGGGTTGCAGGCACTTCCGGAACCAGAGGGCGGCGGTTCCTGACGGAAAATCCTCTACTCGACCCAATAATTCGTAGCCATTCCGTTCATAGAGAGCTCGAGCCTGAAAGTCGTAAGTGAAGTGGACTGTCTGACTGCATCCGCGGGCCACGGCCTCGGCTTCGGCAGCGGCGAGGAGGCGGGTCGCCAGGCCGCCACCTCGGAGGCTTGGCTCCACCCAGAGGCTCTGCAGCTCGCAACAGTCGCCCCAGGTCCATCCGCTGATGCCGGCCACGACCGTGCCAGCTTCGCGAACGAAGATCGCCAGCTCTACTTCCTCACCCAGACCCATGGCGGCGGACGACTCACGGCGGATCTGCGCTTCGAGGAACTCAATCTCTTGTGGATCTGGTTGCTCCTCGACGTGGAAGTCCACGGTGACTGGAGTATCAGGCGTCGACTACCTGCTCAATCAGTGAGATGTCATCGAAGTACGTCCGATATGACCTGATCTTCCCTTCTCGGAAGTCGGCGACTGTGACACCAGGCAACTTGACGTGACGTCCCGTTGGCTCCACTTCGACGTCCTCGGCGAGGATCAGAGGCCCAGTGTGATCGGCTTCGATCACCCACTCGGCATACGCCTTATTGCCCACTTCATCCAGTCCCCGGAGGAGAATCACGACGTTGGAGAATGCGACTTCGCGGAGGGCGGCGAGGGCGGCGAGGGCGGCGAGCCCGGACACCGATGCATATGGCGACCAACCCACGACATCGTCGGTAAAGAGAGTGCTCAGTTCAACTGATGCGCCACCCACCTCGGCCTCGAGCGCCTTCAGCAGTACGTCTTTGCGAGAATCACTCATCACATTCCCTTTTTCCTGTCGTATTGATGCATTCTGGGACATCTGGTCACCCAGGGGGTGCGCTCAGGACCCGAGGACCTTCGCCTTGGCTGACGCGAACTCTTCGTCGGTTAGTGCGCCCGAGGAATGAAGCTGCGCCAAATGCTCAATCTCGTCCGCTGGGTCTGGTGGCGGCGGCGCATACTGACCTTGACCGTCGTCGACAGGCTCCTGATCGGCATACTGTTGTTTGGCGCGGTGATGAGCTATTGCCCCTCCTGCCACCGCTCCCGCAACGAGTCCTCGACGTCGTCCTACCCGTCGTCCTCTCATTCCCATGGGGGCTCCCTTCGGTCGCTTGACTGACCCAACATCAGTCCGCCCACGGGCATCTTGGTCCAAGGGATCGGATGCGTCAATCGTCAAGAGCTATGACAGCGATCGCCGATCTCACGTCAGTAAGGCACGGAACTACAACGAGATACTCGTGACTTTGGTTGAGCCTCTCCTATCTGGATTCAGCAAATGTTTCGCGAAACCAACCCCGCTCGACCCAGCCCAGGTGTTTGAGGACTCCAAGAGCGGACATGCCAGTCGGGCAATTCGCTCTGTCCGACTAGCTACCAGCTCGCCCACATCCGGCAGCGAGGATTGAGGTGGCCGCTGAGTGATCCACCACTTCGGTGAACGGATTGATCAGCGTGTGGGTGGGTGCCCAGGCCAGGTCTGACTCAACTAAACCGGCTGACGTCCTTTCGGACTGTCCTTCGTACGATCCGTCGGCCTGGCCCGGTCACCCACTCGACACCTGCCGGTCGGACGGAGTGACCTCATAGGAGCTTGCCTCACACAGGCCCGTCGCTGTCTTGTCCGTCGTTCCGCTCGGTGCGGTGTCATCCCCAACCCAATCCAACGAAGGGATGACAGTGACCAATTTGGCACGGGCCATCACCGGCGGCGTCGATACGCACCTCGACGTCCACGTAGCTGCGGCTTTGGACGACCGAGGAACCCTGCTCGGCGTTGAGAGCTTCGCCACGACGGAGAATGGCTACAAGAAGCTGCTGGGCTGGCTGAGCGACTTCGGTCCCGTCGAGCTGGTCGGTATCGAAGGCACAGGGTCCTATGGCGCTGGGCTCACCCGCCACCTCCAGGCCGAGCATGTTCGCGTGGTCGAAGTCGACCGCCCCAACCGCCAGCGTCGCCGGCTCAAGGGTAAGTCCGATCCACAAGACGCTGTGTCGGCCGCCCGAGCTGCCCTGTCGGGTGAAGCCTGCGGTGAAGCCAAGACGAGGGACGGAAACGTCGAATCCATGCGGGTTTTGCGAGTCGCCAGGTCTTCGGCCCGCAAGGGTCGGACCCAGGCCCTCAACCAGATGCGCAACCTGGTCTCGACCGCGCCTGGTCCGATCCGGGCCGAGCTCCGCGGGCTCAGCGTCTTCAACCTTCTCGAGCGGGCGTCGAGCTATCGACCTGGGGCCAAGCGCGACATCGTCTCGCTGACTAAGTTCACCCTTCGCATGTTGGCCCGGCGTGCCATCACTCTCGAAGAGGAGATCTCCGAGATCGACGCCATCATGAAGCCCTTGGTCAAAGAGACCGCGCCCGAACTGGTCGCCACCCTCGGCATTGGGACCGACGCGGCCTCAGCACTCCTCGTCGCGGCGGGCGACAATCCCGAACGGCTGCGCAACGAGGCGGCCTTCGCTCACCTCTGTGGCGCATCGCCGCTCGATGCCAGCAGCGGCAAGAACCAACGACACCGGCTCAACCGCAGCGGTGACCGTCAAGCCAACTCGGCCCTGTGGCACATCGTCCTCACACGCATGGTCTACGACCCTCGAACGACCGCGTACATCGATCGACGAAGAACGGACGGCCTTACCAAGAAGGAGGCGGTGCGCTGTCTCAAGCGATACGTCGCCCGGGAGGTCTTCGGCCTCTTACCTCACGACAAACTAGGGCTTGACAGCCCATAGGAGCATCGTACGGGGGCAGTGTCACAGCGGCCCCTTCGCGCCACAGCGGCACATACGTGCTTCAGGTGATAGGCAAGCCTTGTGAGCGATTCTTCATCTCTGCCGCGCTCGCAGCCAGGCGTGCACCCGGCCCACGGCTTCGATGACATCTACGCAGCCGAGAGACCTCCGGCGTGGGACATCGGACGGCCCCAGCCGGCCTTTGAGCGGCTGGCTGAGGAAGGAGGGCTGGCCGGCCAAGTGCTCGATGCCGGCTGCGGTACGGGTGAACATGCACTCATGGCTGCTTCATTCGGCTTCGGCGCCGTAGGGATTGACGTCTCCGAGCGGGCGGTCGCATTGGCCAGGGAGAAGGGGGACGAACGGTCCGTGGCGGCGCGGTTCTTCGTCGCAGATGCCCTTTCTCTAGCGGATCTTGGCGAGTCCTTCGACACGGTGCTCGACTGTGGGCTCTTCCATGTCCTCAGCGACGACGGGCGCGAGCGTTACGTCGCCAGCCTGGCCGAAGTGGTTCCTTCGGGCGGTCAGTTGTATCTGCTCTGCTTCAGCGACCGCCAGCCAGGTGAGTGGGGCCCGCGTCGCGTGACCCAAGACGAGATCCGTGGCTCCCTTGTCCCGTATTGGGACGTCGAATCGATTCGGCCTTCCGTCATCGACCTCACCTGGAATCCTGACGGAGCGCTCGCCTGGCTGGTGGCGGCCATCTGCAAGTAGGGCTCACCATCATCAGTCTGCTCCCCAGTCCGGCAGCGAGTACTGGGGCACCCTGGACACCCAGGGCTGTTTGGTGGGCTGCGATAAGCGGACTATGGCGTTGAACGACGCATCGGGGCCAGCGTTTCGCGCTTCCCATCGGCCGCCAAGAACGAATCGATTGATTCGGCCACAAGCGCTGGTCGTTCAAATACCACCAAATGCGACGTACCTGGCAGAATCGCGAGTTGAGCGTTCGGCAGCGCATCGAACATTGCGACCGTATGGGCGACTGGGAACATGTCGTCGTCCCCGGCCAACACCAATGTCGGCGTCAAGATGCGGGCAATGTCTTCCAGGGAGAATGTGGGTTCTTCGTGAAATCCCATCTTGAGGCCCTTGGCAGCGACGATTGGCCAGTGTTCCTCACCGTCGGGTGATGTTTCTGCATAGAGGGCAGCGGACACCTCGACAAATGAGTCCAGCATTTGCCCACCATCGGGGTACAGCGCATCGTGGTGGAAGTTTCCCGAGATCAGCGCCATGGTTCGAAGCAGCTCTGGTCGGTCGAGCGCGAGATGTAAAAGCACGTTGGCACCATCGCTGTAACCCACTGCGTTGACAGGTCCGAGGTCGAGCGTTTCGATCACTGCGGCTGCCTCTTGCGCCATGGAGCGATAGTGAAACGGTTCTGGGGTGTCCGCTGTGTGCCCGTGTCCACGGCGGTCGAACATGATCACTCTGTGATTTCCACGCAGCCGATCCGGTAGGTCGGACCAGGAAGTCACACTCGAGAGCAGTCCACCATGGAGCAGCAGGATGGGCGGCAGGTGTGACCGATCGTCAGATACCCAAGTCGGATGACCTTCAACATCGATATATGACTCCACGGCACATCTCCTCCGAGAGCGACTGTGATTGCACCAGATGAATCAAGAATCCCTTAGCAGATCGAGCCTAGTGAGACCTCGTTGCCGGGTTCGAGTGTGCCGATACCTCACCCACCGTCCCGGCGTACAGGGGCAGTCGGATCAGTCGGCCTGCCCTAAGAAACGTGTCCCGCAGCGCCCCTTTGAGAAGGGGTCTGGTCGGAGGTTCTCGGGCTGTCGAAAGAACCAGCGGATCCCCTTCCCTGCAAGTGGTTCGTCCGTGTACCGCAATAGGACGTGGAGGTGAGCGTGCGGGACGGCCTGCCCAGAGGCAGCGAAACAGTTCCAGCCGACCGTGTAGCCATCGGGTTGATAGAGCTCTTCGAGGAGTGGCCGGACTGATAGGAGGAGATCCCGGGTCGCCATGAACTCGTCCGGGGAGAGGTCCAAGACAGTCTCTCGATGCACTTTCGGGACGATGATTCCGCTACCCCAAAGCAGCGACTGAGACTCGCCCTCTCTCGCCGCTCCGCTCGCAAACAGGCAAAAACCGTTCTCACGGACAAGAGTTGATTCTTGTCGAAAGGCGTCAAGGTTGCAGAAGTCGCAGCGGGTCATTTCCTCCACATGTTGATTGTGGCTGACAACCGAACCGGGTGCACCCACTCCCGGCAGCGAGTACTGGGGCAGTACCACCGGTCTCTCATGATCTCTTGAATCCATCGTCGAGGTTCTGCCGGATGGGCACATTTCCAGGGAGCGTTAGGTCACATTCAAGCTGGCCAATCATAAATGTCTGGACCTGGATGGCAGAGGCCTGGTAGCCAGCACGTCAAGCTCGTTGGCGGGCAAAGGTTCGAAATGTGATGGGAACGGTACATGAGGTGCACGTCCTCTTAGGTGCTGTCGATGGGCCCCGCGTGATCGTAGACACCTCCGATGAGGACGGGACCATCTCACCCCGCTCGCCCGTGCCCCTACGTCGAGATCATCGGCTTTGGCGCGAGCAGTCCGGGTTTAGAAAGCGCGCCCTTCTTTTCACCATGGGCTTCGTTATCGGCGTCCTACTCTTCCTCATCGGAGGCATCAGTTGGCAGCCGACGCCGCCAAAGTGCCCCGGCTGCGCCGTCTTGAATTCCAGAATTCACAATCCGCAGTGCAACGAGGCCGTCCAGGGGGGCTGGATTTGCGAAGGTCGCCCGGGTCCATAGCAGACACGAATCGGGGAGGTCCAAGCCCCATGGCGTCTGAGTTGAAATCATTCGACGCGCACCACCCCCTTGATCCCGAAGTGTCCCACCTTCCCGGTGTATGGGGGCACTCCTCTATCGTGGCGAGCCATGGCTGAGCCGTTACCCCGACTCATCATTCACTACCCGGATGGCGTCCTTGCAGATGGTGTCTGCTGGGTGTCCTTGAGGTCAAGGAATAGCAGCCGAACTGACGCCTTCTACCAGGAGCAGTTCGACGGTCAGGGTTTCGTCCCGACGGAGGGTGCCAGGGTCCTGATGCGGGACGCCGATGGCGACATGTTCGACGAGGTTGGAATCATGCGTTGGAGTGAGTCAACCGGGTGGTCCCTAGTCGTGGATCCCTGGACGCAGAACTAGCTGGCTCACTCCCGGCGAAGTGGGCTACCTCCAGTTAAGCCACTTCGGACCCTCGTAGAGTGACGCTGATGCCAGATTCAGAGCCCGACGAGCCCACGCGCCGATGCGTGCGCTGGCTCGTAGTGCTGGCGCTCTTGGGCGTGCTGGCGGCGGGATGCTCCTCGGCTTCTGCACCGTCGAACAGCTCGGCCCCGCCAACTACTTCGACGCCGACCACGCGGACCACTACTGACTCTGGCCTCCTCGCCGTTCCCGCGACGCCGGGGTTCAAGCCGTTGCTCGTTGGGCTCATCGACAAGGGAGCGGAGGCGCCGTACCACCTCGGTCAGGCCTACCCGTCCATCGACCTGACTGGCGTGGCACCGGGGTTGGCCGGTGTCGTCGTCAACGCCACCTGGGCCCAGCTTGAGCCCCAGCAAGGCGAATTCAACTTCGGTGTCCTCGATGCGTCATTCGAAGCCATCGCCGCCTACGACCGGGCGCACCCCAAGTCACCGCTCGGAGCGCGGCTGCGCATCTTCACGGCCTTTGCAGCGCCACCGTGGGCCAAGGCGCTGGGTGGTCCAGCGATCACGGTCCCCGTCAAGGCCGGTACGACGCCGACGCCGACGCTCGGCCGATGGTGGGAAGCGCCCTACCGCTCCGCCTGGACCGGCCTCCAGCAAGCGCTTGCTCGCCGCTATGACAGCCAGCCGGTGCTCCGCGACGTGGCCGTTTCCTCGTGCGCGACCTTGACCGCGGAGCCCTTCGTCATCGCACCGGGCACCGTCCAGGCGGCCGGCATAGTGGGCTGGACGCCTGCAGCACAGCAGGCCTGCCTCGACGGCGCGCTCTCCGACTACGCCGCCTGGCGGCACACAGCCATCTACTACCCGATGAACCCGTTTCCCGGCGATCCCGCCATCACGACCGAGGTCATGGGCCGCTGTTCGAACAGCAAGGCTCGGGGCGGCCCATGGTGCATCCTCGGGAACAACGCCTTGAGCCCCGACTCCGCGACGACCCAACGAGTTGCCCCCGTCTATGCGGAGATCAACACCCTCTGGTCGGCCAACCCTACGGCCACGCCGGTCTCCTTCCAGATGAACGGCCCGCAGCCGAGCACCTACTGCGAAGCCATGGTCGTCGCAGTGGAACACCACGCCCAATCCGTCGAGCTGTGGCCGAAGACCGGTCCGACAGCCGGAGGATTCACAGCGTTCCTCTCCTCTACTCTGCTGGCCTGGGATTCGGCGCTCCACAGTGGGCGGCCACCCACCTGCACGGGCTGACCCGTTTCGGGTCTGACCTCAGGACTTGAGCCGCTGCATTCACCACTTCAGAACGTGGAGAAGGTGCCGCAGAATTTGCCCCACAGTTCCCTTGATAGGGGGCAGGCTCCTCCGTTAGGAGTGCCCCAAATAGGTCTGTTCCCGATTGGCGTCGTTGTACATCTCGGAGGCGATGAGCTAAGACCCATCAGGCTGACGGTGCAGCACCCGGAGTGAGTGATTATCTCGCACCTCGATTTCGCCACCTCCGACCAACTTCTGTCCTTCCACCTGCAAATGCGCCGACACCAAGACGACCTCTGGCGTGAGCACTTTCATATAGGTCTCGGGCGGAGCCTTCACGGTGCCTGCGTTGAAGTTGTCATCGGAGAAGAGTCCGCGGAGGTACTCGACGATCTCGTCCCCGCCCTTCTTTACTGAGCCGAAAGCATTGACCCAATCGGCGTCCCATGTGTAGATGCCGACGAGCT
This sequence comes from uncultured Acidimicrobiaceae bacterium, assembly GCA_963794875.1. Classification (GTDB taxonomy): domain Bacteria; phylum Actinomycetota; class Acidimicrobiia; order Acidimicrobiales; family RAAP-2; genus Bog-473. Next base: position 54,838 of record CAWCFG010000012.1, on the reverse strand, counting down.
TCTCGGCGTCCCGCTCACGGAAGCCGCTCAGAAGCGCTAACAGCGTGGCGCCGATGGCGTCCTGATCTGCCTGCGGAAGTGAAGAAAGGTCATTGGGGTCAGCCACGGTTGTCCTCCTGTGAGCGCACGGCCGATTGAACTCGGGCCAATCATGTCATGCCATTTCCGCTCTGTGCGCTCTCTCCGAACCCCGCGATCTGCGATCAGTGAATCCCGCGGTTGGCGATCAGTGAATCCCGCGTTGAGCTGACCTCGGTTCCTCGAGGGGAAAGGTTAGCGGCGCCTCCTTCCTGAGCTCGCTTCGGGCTCGGTGGCGGCCGTCTCGAGGGCGTGGTGCTCGCGCATCCGCCACGACGGACCCTTGATGTTGAAGACCACGGCGTTGTGCATCAGGCGGTCCAAGATGGCGGCGGCCACGACGGGATCGCCGAAGATCTCCCCCCATTCGGGCAGGCCCCTGTTGGTCGTGATCAAGGTGGGGTGGCCGCGCTCATAGCGGGTGTTGACGACGTGGAAGAAGACGCCGGCTCCGCCGCGTTCGATGGGGAGCAGGCCGACATCGTCGATGACCAGCACGCTCGGTGCGGTCAGTGTCTTGAGCTTGGAGCCGAACGTGCCTTCGCGTTTGGCCCGCACCAAGGTGTTGACCATGTCGTCGGCTGTGGTGAAGTAGCCCCGGAACCCGGCCTCGACGGCCGTGGTGGCCAGGGCGACGGCCAGATGCGTCTTGCCGCAGCCCGGTTGGCCCAAGAAGAGGATCGGGCGGTTCTCCTCGATGAAGCGCAGCGTGGCCAGGTCCTCGATCAGTTTGCGGTCGACGCTGGGTTGGAACTCGAAGTCGAAGTCGCTCAGGTTGCGCCGGAAGGGGAAGCGGGCGAAACGCAATCGGGCGGCCAGCTTTCGATTCACGGTGGCGTTGGCCTGTTCGCCGATCACCCGGGCCAGGTACTCGATATGGCTCCACTCGCCGTTCTTGGCTTCTTCAGCGATCAGGGCGAAACATTCGGCCGAGCGAGTGAGACCGAGATAGCCCAGGTCGTCTTTGAGCTGCTCATAGAGGGAGTTGGTCACGACCCGGCCCCGTCGGTCTCATAGCGGGCCAGGTCGGGCACGTCGACGTCGACGTCTCCTGCAATGTCGAGTCGGAGCGGGAGCGTCACGGCCCGAGGGTCGTCGGGCACGACGATGCTGAGGTGGCGGCCCCGGCTGCGCGACAGAGCGGCGCTCTGGGCTTCTTGGAAGTGCAGCGCGTCCCAGACTTCCATTCCCTCGATGTCGGAGATGGCGTGGGTGGCCACGTGCTCTCCGGCCCAGCGGATCTCGATGCTGGACCCCTCCACCTCCTGGCGCACTTCGACGCGCTGGCCCAAGCAGCGTGGTGGCACCGAGTAGCGCACGCCGCGCCACTCGATTTGGGGGATGGCCACATGGACCCTCCGCGCTTCGACATAGGCCGTGTCGAACCGCCTGCGGGGCAGGGCACCGAGCACCGGCACTTCTGCAGCCAGTCGTTCGGCGGGAATGGCTCCGGTGCCGCGGTGCACCCGGGCATGGACACGCACCTCGAGCCAGCGGGCCGCCCGCCCGTTGAGCTCGGCCAGGCTGGTGGGTGCTCCGGTCGCCGTGCATTCTTCGAGAAACCGTTCCTTGACGTCACGAAAGGGGCGCTCCACCTTGCCCTTGCGCTTGGCGTCACGGGCCTGGCAGGCCCGGATCTCGGTGCCGCAGAACTGGGCGAACCCATGGGCCGGAGGGTGGAGGCGAAAGCGCCTGCCCTGCGAAGTCCCGAGTGCCCCCATGCGGTCGGTGCGCAAGACCTTGGGGACACCGCCGACGAACTCGAAGAAGCGCACCAATCCCTCGAAGGTGTGCTCGCGGTCGACGGAGCGGGCGAACCACCAGATGCGCACTCTCGAGAAGCTCAAGATGGCCGAGAAGCACTGGACCTCGCCCAGTCCCCATTCCCGGGTCCACTGCGACACGTCGGACCAGTCGAACTGGGCTTCTTCACCCGGTGCGGTCACGATCCGCGTCGAGGCCGCCGGGGCGGCCGCGAACCTCGGGCCGCGCAGCGTGTTGAGGTGCCGGGCCACGCTGACATAGGAGCCGGTGTAGCCCTGCGCTCTGATCAGCTCGAAGACGCTGGTGGCCAACAGGCGAGGGGCGGCCCGCAACAACCCGGCGATCTCGCCCGTCCAGTACTCGTCGATCACCGCGACCGTGGTCCTCGGCCGCCGTTCGGCCGGCCCGCCGTTGCGCAGCCAGCCGCTGATGGTGCTCGGGTGATAGCCGGTCTCTTCGGCAATCTCCTTGATGCTCATGCCCTGGCGCTTCATCGCCATGACGTCCATGAACTCCTCCTGGGTCATCATTGCTGTGGTCCCTCCAGTGGGCTTGGTGCAGTGGATGCCCAAGACCCTGGAGGGGCTCTTGACCGACCGGGTGGATACCGGTCCGGAGGAACGAAAGATCAGCTCAGCGCGGGTTTCGCTGATCGCAGAACGCGACTTTGGTTGATCGCCGATCGCGGGTTTCAGTGATTACAGAACGCGGGTTTCAGAGATCGCGCACATGCCCGGGCCGGACGGATGCTCGTGGGTTCCCAATAGTGCCCTTCAGCTACGCCCAGATCCGGCAGCGAACTGGGATAGGAACTTCCTCCTCGGGCAAACTTCTGCGATGGCCGCTCGTGCTCATCGCTGTGCGATAACCGAAGACCCAGATGGTCTCGGAGGGTCCGACTATGCAGGCGCTTTCGAGGTGACGATCGCGGCAAGGTGAGGACCGCTCGCCCGAGCAGTGGGCACGTTCGGTGTTTGAGAGCAATGGGCCCGCGGTTGTCACCTGATTACGTGTGTGGCTGGAGAATCCGAGATGTTCGACCTGGGGTCATCACTCTTGAGGCTGGTTCTTGGCTCTTGACCGCCTGCAAGGAAATCCGGATTGCCAGCGGTAGCGTTCGCGTGAGCACCTTCGTCTGTTACGGGCGAGGGCTCGGGCGAGTCGTGTGGGCCCTTGTTACGCCCGTACATCACCGCACGGAGCCGTACCTACTTGGTTACGCAGCGTCGCACCGAGACTGACAGTGCGCCCACAGTCGGCGGACGCGGCAGTCTCGGACACCAAGACACGACCACGCAGTCATCCGGTAACGAGAGCTCCGATTTCGATCACCTCACGACTCACGAACTCAGGAGGGCCGAGACCGCGCTGTCGTAGAAGGCCGGCCATGACTCCAGGTGGGTTGTTCGCAGCGTCAAAAGCATCGTGATCATCTTCGGACATCCAAACATCGACGATCCGGACACCATCTGTGCCGACCGGGTGCACGAAATGGGCGACGAGTCCCGCGGGTGGATTCTCTACGGCACCAATCTCTTGATTCACCTCGTCAAAAACTTCGATCGGTACGTTCCGTAAGTTGACGTGAATCATTATTGCCACTTTCGCCCCCTTCGATGAAAGATTGCGTTGCGTCCGACCGACGCTAGGTCGTCATTTCCAGGTAGCGGGGGTCTGTCCCTAAGCACCGGGCAGTCGCCCCACTGTCGTTGGATTAGAAGACCTGGCCACACGGGCTTGATTTCGCAAACCCGTCCTTCTCGGCCGTCTTGACGAGCTTGTTATGCACCGACTGTGTTTGGTTCACCGTCGAGACGAATCCTTTTACGTTTCCAGCCAAGGCAACATGAATCTGGTTTATGGCGATGTTGTCGGACTGTGCGGCGAGGGACTCCAACTGGGCCCACTGGGTCTTCCCGGCTTGCGGTTCTCCAAGGCCCTTCAGCTCGTTGGGAATCGCTTTTCGAACAGGAAGGGCCTCCTCGAAGTGTTTCCCCACTAAGCGCATGGTCTTAACGTCTGGGTGAAGTGGGTCGAAGTTCGAGAACGGGAACTTGCCGAGTACATGGTTAAAGCGCGACTCTTCGGCGGAACAGTAGGCGTTGACCTTGGCGATGAAACTCGGACTAATCGCTGGTTTGGTCCTTGCCTGAGCGGCACTTGGGAAAACCAGTAGACACAAACCAGTGACGGCCGCGGCGCCACCCCAGAGCCTCTTCATCACTGTCTCCTTGCTACCGCTTCGGCGGCCTAGCTCGCAAGACGGATGGACCCAAGATAGTCAAAGCTTCCGCAGAGGTGTCGATATTTATTAGGCGCGGTTTCGGTACTTACGTCTTTGCGGTAAGAGTCCTTGGGCCAGCGGCATCAATTAGGACCTTGACCATGGGCGCAAGCGAGCGCGAGCGCCGGCCGAACTCCCTAAACCTGTCAACCCGTCCAGGTGGTGAGGACACACCCCACGCCCGGCCGAGTTACGAAGCGTCCTGAACCTGTAGGTAGTCGATGAGGCCCGAACCTCGAGGGCCCGCCGTGCCGGGTTCTGGCCGCAGATAACGGAGAATGTTCCCCCTGACTGCTTTATGCGCTTGCACGCGGAAACGATCAGGCCGATGCCCGTGGAGCCCAAGAACTCGACATGTGTCAGGTCGACGCGCACCGCTGGAGCGTTGAGCACCTCGGGAAGCACAAAGACCTCCCGAAGTGCTCCGGCGGTCGAGAGGTCAAGCTCGCCCAAGATCGACACCACGACCCCGTCGTCCTCAGCGACCACCTCGAAGCCAAAATCCGCTGCCCCCGTTGCTACTGGGTCATCCTCGATCGTCATTTTGGCGCTGCCACCTTCCTGTTGAGGTAGGGAAGCAACGCCCGGCGATCGTGCTCGCCAGAGGGCAGGGAATTACTTGGCTACGAAACCACTTGCACCGTAACACCGCCTAGTGGTGAGAAATGAACGTGCCCACCATGAAGAGGTGACGACAAGGCCCGTACGCGGAGCAGGCTCCCCAATCGCCCAGGGAGCCGCTCACGCGCACCCCGTCGTGACGAGTGGGTGCCCTGCGTACATGCCCGTCCAGAGCGGCCTTCAATCCAGCCCAACCAGCGATCTGAACAGCCCCGGGTTCCATGACTGCTCGGGTTATTGGGTAGCCGCCTTGAGGTTGCCCAGAGATAGTGGACACGGTGATTAAGCAGCTTGTTGCTTGAGGCCCAACGATAACTCGTAGCGAATGGGACTGAGATTGCCAGCCTTGGCGCAACGACGTTGGTTGTTGTAGAAGTTGAATGTAGCGGGCGATCCCGGCTCTGAGTTCGTCGATGGAGGCGAAGGTGTGCCGGTAGAAGTATTCGTGTTTGAAGATCGACCAGAAGCTTTCGGCGCTCGCGTGGTCATAACAACTGCCCGTCGCACCCATCGAGCGGACCAGGCCCACGGACTCGCAAAAGTCCACGACCCTTCGATCTGAAAATTGACTGCCCCGGTCGGTGTGGAACACCGTTCCCGCCATCGACCCCACCCGCGTCGCCGTCGATTGCTCGAGCGCCTCGAGGACGATCTCGGTCCGCATGTGCTCAGCCACGGAGAACCCCAGCACCCTCGACGATCCCTCATCGCGAATGGCGCAGAGGTAGGCCTCGCCTTCGCCGACGCTCAGATAGGTGATGTCCGAGGTCCACAACTCGTCCATGCCGTCTGGATGGAACTGGCGGTTCACCAGGTCCGCCGGGTACGTGACGGCCGGATCGGGGGTGGTGGTGACCTTGAACAATCGCGGACTCACCCCGACGATCCCGAGGCTGGCCATGCGCTCGGCCACGGTGTTGCGGCTCACCCGCTCCCCAGCCTCATGGAGGTCGGCGGTGATCCGAGGAGCGCCATAGGTGCCGTGCGAGTTCTTGTGCAAGCTGATGATCTTGGCGTCGAGATCGGCCCGGCGAACCTCGCTCGGGAGTGCTGGACGGTTCTGGGCCGCTCTCCAGCGGTAGTAGCCAGCTGTCGACACGTCCAAGAGGCGGGCCATGCGGGTGACCTCGAAGTTCGCGCACTCGGCGGCCATCAACGCAAATCTCTCTGCTTTGGTGGATTCGAAGCGAAGTACGCGGCAGCTCCGGTGAAATGCTGACGCCGCAGGAGCACTGAGGCGCGCGCAACGAGGCACCCCTCGGTGCAATGACGAGGTGGAGTTGTCGAGAGGGTGGGTCTATGCCGCCTTTTCACTGATGGTGACGGCGAAGCCGAGAGCCTCGATCCTGCGCTGGAGCCGCTTCGCCTCAACGCTGGGATCGTGACGACGCTCGAAGTAGTCGGCGCCGGGGTCTTCGTAGAGTGCACCCGTGCTGAGTAGGTGCCAGGCGGTCTCGAGCATGGAGTGGGCCACGGCGACCGCTGCCTTGTTGGGTCCTCTTCGCCGGGCGATGCGGCTGTAGAGGGCTGAGTAGTAGCTGCCCTTGGTGCGCACCGCCGCCCGGGCTGCCTCTATCAGGGTCCGGCGCAGCCACGGCGAACCGTGTCGGGTCCCAGCCGGGCGTTTCTTGCCGGCCGATTCGTGACTGGCCGGGGCCACGCCCGCCCAGGCGCATAGGTGACCCGCGGTCGGGAACCGGCTCATATCGGCCCCGGTCTCGGCCACGATGACTTGGGCCGTGGTCGCCGAGATACCCGGGATAGAGGTGAGCAAGGCGACCTGGGGCTCAAAAGGGACGAGTCGGGCGCAGATCTCCTCGCTCAGCGCGGCAATCGAGCCGTCCAAGAAGTCGAGGTGGTCGATGATCTGACGGCACAAGACGGCGTGATGAGGACCGAAGTTACTTTCGAGTGCCTCAGTGAGCCGGTCGGTCTTCTTGCGCATCGGTCCCTTGGCCAGATCGGCCAGCACCACCGAGTCGCGTTCGCCGGCGATCATGGCCTCGATCATCGCCCGCGACGACTTGGACCACACCGTTGACGCCACCGAGGTGAGCTTCACGCCGGCGTCTTGGAGACACTTCTCGAGTCGCTGAATCTCCTGGCCCCGGGCGTCGACCTGGGTCTTCCTGTACCTGGTCAACTCGCGCAGCTCTCGGATATCGGGCGGGGGGACGAAGGAGGGCCGCACCATCCCATGCGCAGCCACATCGGCCAGCCACTCGGCATCGGAGAGATCGCTCTTGCGCCCCGGTACGTTTTTTACGTGCTGAGCATTACAGAGCCACAGCTCTTCGAAGAGACCCTCCAAGGCGTAGTAGACCGTCCGCCAATAAACCCCCGTCGCCTCCATCGCCACGGTGCCAACTCCGGCGTCCATCAAAAAGGCCGTCAGCTCGGCCAGGCCGGATTGGGTGGTCGAAAACCGCTCCTTGGCGACCTCGACGCTGCCGTCGGGCATCATCACCCTCGTGCAGGCCACCACGTTGTCGCGGTGGACATCGAGGCCGCCCACCTTGTTCCTGATCTGCTTCATGCACCACCTCCATGTTGTAGTTGGAGGCCACCGGGAGAGGACCACGGTGTGAAGCGGAATCTCCGGTTCGTGCTCAAAGCGACATTCGGTGGTCCCCACGGCCCCGCACCAGACTTTTCACGCGGCACGCGGCGGCAAGCAAACTTCGGCGACCACACCCGACGACCGCCCGCCATCATTTCATCCTCCGATGGTGACCGGCCAGGTCATGGCGACTTTTCCCAAGAAGGCCAAGTCTTTGTCCTGCTCGGCCACCTGGCGACGCAGCGCCAACAGCTCGGTCCGCTCCGCCGCGCTCAACGGTTCATCAGATGAACCGGCCACCGCATCGAGCCGACGGCGCTCATCGCGCACCCATCGGGCCAACACGCTGTCCACCACCGACAGCTCGGTCGCCACTTCGGCCACCGTTCGGCCCGTATCGATCACGCGATGAGCAGCCTCTGTCTTGAATTCCAGCGTGAACTTCCGCCTTGTCGCTCCCATATCGGACATCCTTCCAGCCGACCAAAAGATCGGCTTGTCGGGTGTCCACTAATTGTGGGGAACCTCACCTCTCCGGCGGGTTGTATTTGACGGTAGTAGGTCGCTTCGAACTCTGCTGGCGTGAGGTCACAAGGAAAAACTCCCTACCAACCGCGCCCTTCTTGATCAAGACTCGCCCCTTGTCGACTTTCATCGGCGTGCCGAGTTGAGCGATTGCGCGGAGTTCCCTTTGCGAGCATTCAGAGAAGAGAGGCACCCCCTTGAGCAGATCGATGTGGTGCTTAAGGGTCCGAGGTCGCATGTCGTCACCTCCGCAAATAGTGCATCTTCCGCGTCAAAGACAGGGTAGGGCCTCAAGCCTCGGATGCACCTCAGTACTCAGTACTGAATTCTGGGTAAAGCTCAGGTGGACCTGGCGGACGCTCGACGACTGATCCGTCATTGGGCCCTGGGGGCTAGTGGTCCGTCGCGGAAATGACTCGGCTAAGTGATGACCGTCCGCGACGTACTTTGGCGATGATCTCTTGGGCCGGCTTGTGCCAGACGAAGGGTTTGGGGTTGTCGTTCCAGTGCTCGGCCCACAGCTCGATGGCTTCGATCAAGTGAGGCACCGAGGAGAAGACGCCGCGGCGCAGTCGACGTTCGGTGAGTTCTCCGAACCAGCGCTCGACCAGATTGAGCCACGACGAGCTGGTGGGTGTGTAGTGCAGATGCCAACGCGCTCGCTTGGGGTCGGCCAGCCAATCGCTGACCGCCGGTGCCTTGTGGGCGCTCAGATTGTCCAAGATCACGTGGACCTCGAGGTCCTTTTCGACGTGCAGGTCGATGAGTTTGAAGAAACGCAGCACGTCGGTCGCCTTGTGCGAAGTGCGAGTGTCATAGAGGACCTCGCCCGTGGCCACATTCATGGCGGCGAAGAGATCGGTGGTGCCGTGGCGCTTGTAGTCATGGGTCATCGTGCCGCCGCGACCGGCCCTCATCGGCAGAGACGCCTGGGTGCGATCGAGGGCTTGGACCTGGGTCTTTTCGTCAAAGCTAAAGACGATGGCCCGTTCGGGCGGGTTCATGTAGAGCCCGACCACGTCAATGAGCTTGGACTCGAAGTCCGGGTCGCTCGAGATCTTGAAGGTGTCGACCTTCCAGGGCTTGAGGTTGTGGTTCTTCCAGATGCGAGCCACGGTGTCCTTGCCGACACCGTGACGCTCAGCCATCAGCCTGGTGCTCCAGTGCGTCGACCCGTCGTCTGGAGTGCCAAAGAGCGTGTCGTGCACCACCGCCTCGACCGTCCCATCGGGCAACCACGACGTGCGACCGCGCCCCGGCGCGATCTCACCCACACCGTCGACCCCCTCAGCCTCGAAGCGCCGACGCCACGCACGGACCGAATCGTTCGTCGTGTTGCACTGGCGGGCCACTTCGTTGTTGGCCAACCCGTCGGCCGCGAGCAGCAATGCCGATGCTTGCACCACCTTTCGGTGCGGAAGCGACCTCGAACGAGCCATCTGTTCGAGGGCCTTGCGTTGCATGGCCGTCATGGCCAACGGAGGAGCGGTCACCAGTGGCATGGTGACACTCTATCTATCCGAGCTATATCAGCGACGGACCACTAGAGCCCGAAAGTGCCGTTCAGCCACACCCAGTCCCGGTAGCGTTCGGGGATACTCCTACCAATAGGCAGAATCACCTTTAGTTCGGCGCAACGCATCCTCACGCACGATTGAGGATCCTTCCTCGCCGACGACATTGAAGCAAATGAGGCAGGTCGAGAGCGGCCGAGATTCGGGACGCCGCGTTCCACGAGGGAGTCTTGCAATCAAGCGACGACTGCTCGACCTCTTTGAGCGTCTCGGAGTCAACGACCAATGGGCTCCGCGCGGGCATAGCTCTTCATAGTCGTTGCTGGTCGCCAGCGAGCGGCCCTGGCTTCGGGCTGGGGGGCGTTTCGGTAACAACAACGAACGCACAAACTTGATTGCAGCGTTTTCGGGGCGGCCGTATCGTCGGCTGCAGTCAGAGGATCGGCGCTGGCATGGCCTGCGTTCGTCCCAATGAAAGAAGGGGGAGCCCGTGCCGTACGCTTCGAACAACAACGCCGTCTTAATCGATGGCGGCTGCAACAACCTACAGAACCTCTCGGTCCTCGTTGCGGTCACTGAAGATGTTGCGACTACTAATAACAGTGGATGGAGCTTGCAGCTCAACTGCTTTCCGCCGCCCGGCCGGTATTGCCAAACTAACAATCCCCTCTACCAGCTCAACTGGTTTCAGTACATAGTTATCGTTCAGGGCGGGAGTCTCGCCTCGTACATCCAATACTGGACGATTAACGCTCAGGCTGGCTGGCCGTCCGGCTACACGCCGCTGCCGAATACGGCGCCATGGCTGCCTTGCTGGGCCCACGATTACGGCACGACGACAACTTTCGCAAGCATCAGTGGTGACACACTTCCGAGGCAATCTACTTTGCAGATCGCGCTCGGAACCGACGAATCGGGCGGCGTGACCAGCGCCACGTTCACCTACACCGATCCGGACGGCAACAACCATCCCACCGTATTCACACCACCTGCCAACGCCGTGCATCCAATCGTCGGTTGCACATTGAACTTCGTCGGAGCGCCTGGTGGCTCCGCCAACTTCACGCAGGGCCTCACAAGTTCGCGCGCCGAGATCTACTACAGCCTTTCGTCGGGGGAGCTCTCCGTACAGAACGGCGGTCCTGGCGCAGCCTGCGGCGAGCTAGAACCCCAGACAGGCGAGACCTCAAACATGACCTACTCGGACATCAACGGGGCCCCCGCGGGCACGGTCACACAGATTCTCCAGGGGTCCGTGCCGTGCGTGGTCGACCACCTCTTTGCAGATGACCAGGTCCACCTCGGCGCAATGAGGCAGATTCGTGAGAAGGAACTAGCTCAGCATGCTGCCGGGCACCGGATCATGGAGATTCTTGATCGCCATTCCGCCGATCTTGCCGTGCTTCTCATGTCGGACTCACGCCTAAGGCAGTCCGCGCAGGAACTGCTCACGAAAGCTTCGCAAATATCTCGCGATGGGGGCGTCTTCGACGACGACATCATCGATGACGCCCTCGAAGTCCTCAAGCAGGCTTCCTGCGAACTGCCGCCGTCAATGCAATCAGTGCGGCCAGCTGGAGAGACCATACTTGAGTCACTTCGCGGCCGGACACTCGAAGCTGGACTGAAAATAGCCAGCAGGACAATCCGACCGCGTTTGCAAACACCGAGCGAGGTTGGGTCAATCTAGGTCGTCCTCGCCGTCGTCGCTCGGTACTCGGGGTGTGTTGTCGTCGGTCGACGCGAAGCACATAGATGTTCTGCGGATCCTCGGCCCCATGCGTCCCCGAATCGCTGCCGGATATGAGAGCGTGCGACGGAACACCGGCGGAAAGGAAACACCAGCGCACTGCGGCCAGGCGCCGCCGCAGACGCGACGGCAGAGACGGAGCGCTGCCATCGATCTCGATAACAGTGAGTGGACCCCCGGGCTTGGTCACTCTGACGCACTCGCTTGTCCGGTATTCAGGCGTTGGCCATTGCTTCCATGCACATGAGGAGTAGATCGAGTCAAAGGCTCCTCGTGCGAAAGGAAGGGCTTCTGTCTGGGCCTGGATGGGCCACATACGTGATTCGGCCACATTGCTGAATCGGTGCACTTGAGAATGAGGGGTCGATACCGAACACAAAGAACCCGGCATCGGCGAGTGCTCGGCGATCTGGCCGCCTCCACATCCAATGTCGGCGATCCGTTGACCTTTTAGGCGGCATCGAATCGTCGGTGCGAGCGCCGACGCCGACGCTGGGGCGATCGTGAGTTCGTAAGCAATCGCTTCTGGCGAAGAAATGCGCGGCGGCACACGCCATCGGCGAGACGACGAGGCAGCCCCGGGGGTTTGTTGAACGTTCAGCTGGCTCTCACGGATAGATCATGGGTCAAATCCCACCCAGAACCGGCGCATGGGGACACCCTCGGACCTGCTCGGTATCGGCACATACGGGGTGCCCGGCCCACCACTAATGGCGAAGAAAAACGGCCCAAACCGACGAGCGCGTCACCCCTGGCAGAACGCACTCCGAACTGACAACATGAACGCCTCGACTATGGGGGAGGTAACGATGTCGAACGCAGATGCGATACAGGAGCAGCAACGTCAGACATGGGATCGGTTCTCCGGCGGGTGGACGAAATGGGATGAGCTGGTGATGACATGGCTCCAACCGGCGGGGGACGAGATAATCCGTTCGCTCAGGCTGAGCGACGACGGCGAGCACCTCGATGTGGCGTCGGGCACAGGAGAGCCCGGGTTGTCGGTCGCCGCTCGCCTTCCTCGGGGTCGAGTGGTGCTGACCGACGTATCGGCGGGGATGCTTGCCTCAGCGGAAGCGAATGCGACGGCGCGAGGGTTGACCAATGTTGAGCTGCGCGAGTGCGGCGTCGATCCTCTCCCATTCGCGTACGCGTCATTCGACACGATCAGTTGCCGATTCGGCTTGATGTTTTTTCCCGACATTACGGGCGCCATAGCCGAGCTAATACGGGTCCTTCGCCCGGGCGGGCGGCTCTCGACGGCGGTGTGGGCCGAGTCAGTGAACAATCCGTGGGCGACCATTCCGATGGCCGCGATCGGCGCCGAGGTGGACTTGCCCGCTCCGGCACCGGATGCTCCGGGACTGTTCCGCTGCGCAGCTCCTGATGCAATCGCCACGTTGTTCCGCGGCGCAGGACTGCACGACGTCGTCGAGACCGATGTTCGGGGTGCGTTTATTGCCCCGAGCGCGGAGGAATACTGGTTGTTCATGACCGAGGTCGCGGCGCCCGTCGTTGGTGGCCTCGGCCTCGCGGACGACGAGTCACGGGCGCGGATCATGGCGAACACACTCGAACAGATCGGGCCATTTGAGGTTGACGGTAGGCCGAGCATCCCGTTCCACGCCCGCTGCATCAGCGGCGCAAAGTGACGAGTTGCCAGCAAGGGTCGCGCCTGCGGGTCGTGAGACTCATCTGGGCTGGACGTCCGGGATTCCTGAGGGCGTGATTTGAGCGGATCGTCACCCGATCGGGGTGCGAACAAGTAGCACTTTGCGGTCGATTCGTGGCAGTCGTGCCGACGATTAGGCCTAAGCAAACGCACCGCCCGCAAGCGCCGGATAGCGGATGGGATCACCCCATCGATGCCTGCCCCCATGGTGCCTGGACTGGGGCACACTGCGCGCCGCGGAAGGATCTGCGCCCGCCTCGGGGTCTACTCCTCCGAGGGCCGCTCCTGCTCATCCGCTTTTGCCGCCACGTCAGCCGCTTTGGCTGCTCCCTCGACAAGCTTGCGCAGGACGGCGTCTTCTCGGTCGTCCTGCTCCGGCGGGATTGCTCTCAGAACCTGCCGCACCAGACGGGCGCCTTCCTTCAGCTCGGAACGATCTTTCGGTTTTGCCATGGGAACCCGTTCTATCCGACGGCCAGCTCCGCGGCAGGGAGGGTAGACCCGATCTGTGAGTCGAACGTCCAAGTTCGTCTCGGGTCAGGGTGGGGTCCCATCTCTACCCGTGTAGCACGTTCTCAATGAGGTCGGTCAGAAGTGGCGTTCTCCATGGTGCGCTGCTCTAACCGTCACTCGGTTCGGAGGGCGCTCGCCGGTCGCATCCTGCTGGCCACCATGGCCGGACCCGCGGCCAACAAGTTGGCCACCACCAAGGTTCCGACAACAATGGCAACGACCTCCCATGGGGTCACGACCGGCACCGGCACCACGCCGAGGTAGTCGGCGAAGGCTCGCCACGCCAGTCGGCCGATCGCCACCCCGAGAGGTACGCCGCCGACAAGCCCGATCAGGGCCACGGTCGTGGTCTGCCAGAGCACGGTAAAGGCCACTTGTCGACGAAAGAAACCGAGCGACTTCAGGATGCCGATCTCCTGGCGTCGACGGGTGATGCTCACCACCAGCACATGCAGGAGCGTCGCTACGCCGAAGACGATGAGAACCGAACCCAGGATCACAGGGAAGTTCACAGATTGCCCGAAGTTGACAAGATTGGTCGGCGCCACCGGCAGCGACACATCGCCCGCGTAAGCGCGACCAGCCTGTTGAGCGCTGTCCGTCCGGCGACGCTCGATGCGGTACGCACGAGGATCACGCCCGCGCCGTTGTAGGTCTCGTCGATGGCACATCTACCAGGCTTCGTCCCTGGAGCACATTGGGCACCGAATCCGGCGAAGTCGAACGCAGCGCCAGTGCCCAGTCCGCCGGTCCCGAAGTCTGGCGGGAACGTGGTGGTGCCGACCACCCGATAGGTAGAGGTCCTGGTCCCCCCGCTGGTGTTAGGGACCGAGACCCGAACAAAGGAGCCAACATGGGCACCCGCTTCGCGTAGCGTTGTCGTCCCCATCGTGACCTCATCGGGGGCCTCAGGGAGCCGCCCGGTGACTGTCGTCAACAGAAGCGGCCCTTGGATTGGTTGTCCGGCCAGGGCGGCCACGGTGTGGCCGTTGATTCTGACATCGGCCGAGAGGCCAGCGGTGATCCCCGTGACGCCTCGTTCCCGCTCGATGTCGTCAACCAGCCGCTCGGCCTGCGCTTGCGTACCCGTGCTGTTGACGCTGATGTAGAGGTCGAAGGGCTGTCCGTAGAGGGAGGGTGTCGTGACCAGGTGGGTGAGACTGGAGCCAAAGACCACGGTGGCACAGAGTGCGGTCACGGCCAAGATTGCACCCACGAGGGCAGAGCCAACCGGGACAGTGACACGGCCTCCACCGCGTTGAATTGCACGGCGAACGCCGATCAGTGTGCTGGGGGATGCCCCCAGCATCGGTCAAAAGGCCAACTGTCCGAGACGGATGTTGCCTGCGGTATCGGTTGCCGGTTCGGGCCGCCCTCGCGACCGTGAGAGCGGGTCGGACGCCCAGAGCCGAGAAGACCGCCAACAACACCGCACCTCCGACCAGGAGTGCCCACGGATCAAACGAGAACCCGCTCGTCGGCTCAGCAAGTCGCGCCACACCCACCGGCGTGAGGCTCGACAGCCCGTAGGCCAGGAGTAAACCGCTGACGATGCCGACGATGCCGGTCGCTGCAATCCTGGCCATTCCCGTCAGGAAGAGCTGCCGACCAGAGACTCCCAACGTGCGCAGCGTGCTGTAAGTGTCAGCCTCGATCAGCGCTTGACGACTCTGGGCCTGGGCCAACACGATCAGCCCAACCAGCGCGGTCAGCGCGGCCAGAATCCACCAGCCCATTGCCTGAGGTCGGATGGAAGAAGTGACGGCGGCCGCATTGGTATTGAGATCAGTGATGCCCAGAGCGCCGTTCTGGCGGGCCTCGGCTTGGAAGCGCGGAAGATCGGCTGCTCCATGTCGAAGTCGCACGAAGTCAGCATGAAAAAAGACCGTCCGGTCGTTGATGGATCGAGTGAACGCCTTGGTGGTGTACAGGCCGTAGTTCGTGCTACTGGTGGCCGGGAACTCATCCTCGGATGCCTCAGTGCCAACCACCTTGAAGTCGTACAGGGGGCCGTCAGGGGTGACGTCGGCTCCGCTGAGGACCTCACTTCGCTGCTTCTCCGAGGCGAACCGGATGCGGATGTGCGAACCGAGGTGGATGCCCAGGTCGCGCTGCATGGTGTAGGAGGCCAGGACCTCCGAGGGATTCGACTGGTCGGGCATGCGGCCCGACAGCAACTTTACGTGACGAGCGAGATCCTGGCGGCGCGAGCCCAGTGACCCCGAAGTTCTGGTTTGCCAGGAGTCGGCACCCACTACAAGACGGAGGCCCCGTTTGCTGGGATGAGAACCGACGTCGACTCCTCGACCTCAGGAAGGGACGCGATTGTAGGGATCGGCTTGAAGCTGAACACCTCGGCATCGGAGCCGTAGGCCGCGAGATACCGGGGAAAGGCAGACGCTGTTCGCCTCCCTGCGGCCATCCCAGCGAACACCAGTCCACTGACCAGGGCAACGAGCACGGCCAGGTACATCCACGAGCGCCAGCGATGGCGGAACTCGGCTCGGAAAAGCATCTTGATGACCGCCAACATGACCTCCTGAAGGAGTCTGGCCCCTGTCGGTCCCTATCGACAATGGCGCCAGCCTGTGCCGAACAGGTCGTGCTACCACCCAGGCCGGAAGCAGAGATTGGGTCGCCAGGTTCACCACCTCTTCGCTGACGGCTTCGTAAGAATCAGCGCAGCGGAAGCGCCCTGGTCCCGGCAGCGTCGTACTGGGATGCCCTCCAGAACCGTCTCTCCATCGGAACATGTCGGCGGTGAAATCGAGGGTTACCGTGTATGGCGTGGGACCCACGCTAGCTTCGGGCGACCAACTGAGATGGCGGCCCCATCGCCGTTGGGCTCCCAAGTGCTACCTACTGGAGGACTCAGCCGGAGACCAACTTGCGACCCTAAGGGGCCACAAAGAGATCCTGATTGATTCCACGTCGTTTTCCTTGTCGGGGCGACCCTTCGCCCGATCTCGTAAGTTCATTGGTCCCGATGGCCATGTAACGGAAGTCGGGGTCTGGGGTCTTAAGAGGCAACCAGTGACGATCACGCTCGCCAATGGGCACAAACTCCGTTGCACACGACAACAGAATCCAGGTCACTGGCGGAAAACGTCACTAACCGTCACTGATCAAGGTGAGCGAGCCACGTTTAGGCTTTCTTGGATTCCTGCAGAGCGGGTTCTAGGTATTCAACAATACGACTGCCGAGCAGACATCGAGATGGTGAACCGTAGTGACGACCTTGTGCTCGTTGTCTGCCTCGCGTTCCTGCTCTTCTTAGAATCCATCAGGGGTGGTGGAGGCTGAACTTCGGCTCGATGACGCGGGCGGGAATGTGTGGAAGACCCGGCAGCGAGGGCACCCTGATCTTTTGACCTATGGCGGCTGGACGAGCCCAGGCAATCGATTTCTGGAAGGGGGCTTGGCCAGGTCCAGTTGTAAGGGTTCTGTGAAGGTTGCGGCAAGTCCGTTGACGACGCTCCGGCCTGGTGTCACTCTGGGATTGGTGACCCAGCCGGTAAGTCGTCTTGTCCCCGAGTATCGGTCGATGCTCTTGCGTGGGCTCGAGGCCAGTGCAACCTTGGTGCTCGTCATTGCAGCCTTGTCACTTCGCAGCCGGCTGTTGCTGGGGATCGCCGTCTTGGCAGCGCTGTTCGTGCTGCTTGAGCGGGCGCTGCCGCTACACCCGCGAAAGGTATTGCGACCGGGGTGGCGGACCGATCTGGTACATCTGTAGTCAACAACCTCCTGAGCACGATGCTGCTTCTCGGGGCTCTGATCACGGTTGGAGTGGGCCTGCGGCTCATAGTTCCCCTTGATTGGCGGCTAATTGTCGCCAGTCAGCCGCACGGCCTGCAGTTCGCTGAGGCGTTCCTCTTGGCCTCCATCTTCGGCTACTGGGCTCACCGGGCGTCGCACCGAGTGCCGTGGCTCTGGCGCTTCCACAGAGTTCATCATTCGAGCGAGAGGCTCGACTGGCTCGCGGCTGCTCGCCTCCACCCAGTTGATCAAGCCTTCCAGCGTTCGTGCATCGTTCTCCCACTGTTTGCGCTCGGTTTCTCCCGCGCCACATTCGGCGGATACCTCGTGTTTGTCACCCTGCAGGCGATTTTCATTCACGCCAACATACGGGTCCGCTTCGGCCCGTTGCGATGGCTGATCGCCACACCTGAGTTCCACCATTGGCACCATGCCTCCGACCCGTTGGCATACAACAGCAACTTCGCTGGAGAGTTCCCCTGGATTGACCTGGCGTTCGGTACACTGCACCTACCCGCCGGGCGGATGCCCACGGCCTATGGAGCGGACGAACCGGCGCCGGAGCGGTACTTTGCCCAACTGGTTTGGCCGCTGCGCCGCCCGGTTGCAATCGCGATTAACGGGCGCCCACGCGGCGATCGCTGAGGCCGCAACATCGCCCCGTCCCCGGTGATAGGGGGCAGGTAGTAGCGCTGTCGACCCTTATGGCCGATGGCTAATCGTCTGGCTCCACCAGCGCCAAGGTATCACTCACCGCCCGTGTTGCTCTGTCCCACGAACGCCGCGCTCCCGCTACGTCTTCGTTCTCGCCGGGCAGTCGGCCCTCTAACTCGATGAGGGCGCCCTGGGCGTCGATCAGGAGGTCGGCAAGGCGCTGCTGCTGATCAGTCATGGACCGATGGTACGCCTTCGTCCGTATGCCTCGTTGATGTCGGTGCTTCACCGTCCTAGTCGAGCCGACCGGTCCCACACCCGGCAGCGAACGGAACTTACCCACACCTGGCAAAGTGTTGGGCCATGAAGGCACGGTTCGATGATCGAGTGATCACCATCAGAGAAAATCCGATCCCTGACGGCAGGATTCTGGCCTCAGGTGCCCACGGTTTCGTCATTGGGGCCATCGAATCGCCGGAGACGTACGAAGTCGAGTTCGATCTGGCCGATGGTCCGGTCCTGGCGACGGTGACCAGAGGATTTTGGAGTGGCCTGAATGGCCCCCCGCCCGGCGTAGGCTGCGTGGCGCCTTGCTTGGAGGGCAGACGAGGTTCCTTTGCTCAGAGGGCGGGCGCCCCGTCGCGTCGGTGGGGGCATGCCCACCCAGGAGGCTTGAGAATTCAGTACTGAGTACTGAGGCGCATCGAGGCTGGACACCCTACTTCTGAAGTTTGCCCCAGAATCGTTCGCGCTTTGACAGCATGGGGAACTGGGAACGAACGAAAGGACACACGGTGAAAATCAGATCCGTCATGGGCCTTGTCAGCACAGGGACCCTCGTCATTGCGGGAGCACTTGCACTTCTTAGTGGACCGGCGGCGGCATCGGCCCCTCTGCGTTGGGGGCCGATGCCGTACACCTGCACCGGTGGGGATTTCGCTTCGGGAAACCTCATACCCATCCCCTCGGGGACGTACGCCAGCATCACGGTGAAGGGCGCGTGCGCCCCAGCGCCCAACGCCGTCATCAACGTGTTCGGCAACGTCAATGTTGCCCCCGGTGCGGTGCTCGACGCGCAAAGCGTGCCGTCGACGATCACCGTCGGACACGACGTTCTGGCCGCTCCGGGCGCGATTCTCGGCCTGGGCTGCCTGCCGAATCCGGTGGGACATATGACGGGACATCCGTGCACGGTCGACCCAACCGAAAGCTCAAACATCACCGTCAATGGAAACGTCATCGCCTGGGGAGCGAATACCGTTCTACTGAACGGAATCACGGTCAGGGCGAATGTGACGCTGATCGGAGGAGGCGAGCAAGCCGGGAACCCCTGGCCTATCAAGAACAACACGATCGGTGGCAGCCTCCTGGTATACGGGGTCACTCCCGAATGGCTCGGTGTGCTCCTTAACAATGTCGGTGGCAACGTCTTCTTGACCAACATCACCGCCGCGACAGGGGAAACGATGAATGTCGGAGCCAACACGATCAGGTGGAACCTCGGCTGCTGGGGCCTCGCCCCAGCCGTGTCCTCAGGATTCGGCGCAGCCAATGTCGTCGGCGGCCACACGCTCGGCCAGTGCGCGAATCTGCAGCCAAGCGCCTCCTAACCTCGTAACATCCCGTCCGTTCGCCATCTCTGGGCTCCTGGGGTGGCGAACGGACGGGCGCGGTGAACGACCAACAGCCGGCACTCGGAGTCGAAGACACAGCGTGAACTGCCGCAAAGCTCTCGGTCCTGGTTCTCACATACCCGGCGTTCGGGGGCGGTAGCGGCGGGCATTGGCAATAGCCAGCCAATGCAAAAGATGTTTGACCGTTACCCTGCGTGCGCGCCGTGTTAACCAAGATCTGTCGACTAACTCAGGTCGGACCTTGGGTGCGCAATCGGGGTAGCCTCGGCGACTGGGCAGAAGACCAGGGGGAACTGGGTGGTCTACCGCAAGCGGGCGAAGGGGCACCGTAGCAAGGCCTGGAACAGCGGCTACCGGCCGGCCGTGATGCTGCTGGTGATCGGGGTGGCGCTGACTGTTGTGGCGTTCGTGCGAATCCTGCCGCGCCCTACTTCGCTCGGTCAGCCAGCGACGTTCAAGGTGACCGTGGGGGGGTACTCCGCCGGCGTTGAACTGACGGTCTTCCCGCTTCTCTACACCTCCGACCAGGAAATCCTTTTGTATGACCCGACGCTGGCCGAGGCGAGTCTTACGGTCCCGCAGGGAACTCGAGTCCTTTCGTGTGGTCATCCCAGCAAGTGCACTGGCGGTCCGTCCGACCCGACAGGCACCCCCGTCGTTGTTGATTTTTCCGCCAAAGGCTCCGCCAGCGTGACAGTCGCCGGCAGAGAGGTGGGCTACGACAGCAACGGGACGACGGCCTACGCGCAGCTCCCCCTCGTCCAGATGCCAGCGGGCAGCGAAGTCATAGCCGAGCCCCCTTTCGTCAGTGTCACCTACGAGATCCCCAATGCGAAATCGTACGACTGGAACACGGGTCCAGAACCGCAAGGTGTCGCCACCGGCAGCATCGTGTGGAATCTCACGCTCACAGTGGGGCCCACGGTGCTCCAGTCGGACCCCGTAGCGGTCGGCGGGGTGGACGACGCCGCGCAACAGCGGCAGACGTTGATGACATTCGTCGCCGGCACATTGCTGGGCATCGCGGGCGGTGCACTGATCGGCGCGTTGCAGGAGGCGGTCCATGTGCGGAGACACGACGACGAGATGGAAGGCAACGAGAGCGGGGTTACGACCCCGTCCGTAGCTACCCAATGAGCACGTCGGCGGCCATGTGGTCGCTGATCGAGAAAATCTTCAACTCTCGGCGTCTCCATCTCGGAAAGGAGAGAGTGAAGGCGCCCCGTCGGCCCTCGATCTGCTGCTCCCGCTCGCTGTGCTCGCACTCTTGCTTGGTGGTTTGGTGATCCACCGCTGCCGTGTAGCTCGCACATAGTCCACCGGACGCGCCGCCCCCGAACACCTGGCGGGTCTGAACCGCGGGTCGGCAGCGACGACGTGTTGGCTGCGTGGGCCTTGAGCGATGTGAGTAGTGGGCGCTCGCGGAGTACGTCCTACTTGCTCCTGATGAACTCAAGAAGGTCGGCGTTTATTTTGCCGGGATCGACGATCGCAATTCCGTGGGAGCCTCCGGGATACACTTTCGAGATCGCGTGAGGAACGATTTTTGGCACAGCCTTGCCGGTCGGCGCTATCGGCACGATCTGGTCGTCTTCACAGTGGATCACGAGCAACGGGACGTCGCACTTGGCTATGTCGTCGGTGTAGTCAATTTGCCAGCTGTAGGTCGTGTCGTACTGAGCCCTGGCGCCTCCCAACAAACCTTGAAACCAAAACAAGTCACGCATGCCCTGGGTGGCAGTGGAACCCGGTCGGTTCGCGCCGAAGAAAGGCTCGGACAAGCCCTGGAAGAACGTCGAGCGATCGTTTGCCACTCCGGCGCGGATACTGTCAATCACCGCAACGGGCGCGCCGTCAGGGTTGGTGTCGCTCTGCGTCATGTTGGGAACAATCGAGTCCTGAAGGACCATCTTGGCGAGCCGTGAAGTGCCATGTCGCGAGATGTAGCGGGCAAGTTCACCACCGCCAGTGGAGTGCCCCACGAGGACGACACCGTGCAGGTCGAGGGCGGTGATCAGGTTGTCCAAGTCGTCGGCCCAGGTGTCGACGTCATTGCCGAAACCCGGCTGGTCGGAGTAGCCGTTGCCACGCCGGTCGTCCGCGATCGTGCGGTAACCCTGAGCGTTGAAAAACAACATCTGGGCTTCCCACGCTGCCCCGGTCAACGGCCAGCCGTGCGAAAAGACGATGGGGTCCCCGGTGCCCCAGTCACGATAGTAGATGGAGGTCCCGTCAGTGGTTGTAATCGTCGGCATTGATACTCCCTAACGTCAATCGAAAATGTGCTGCGTAAAAGTCTTAGCCTCAAGGCGCAGACAACACAACTGGTAAATCGACGTTCCGGGCCGGAAATCGCTCCTTAGATTAGGAGGCCGTGAGTCCGCATTGCGAGGTGCCCCCAAGGTGCCGTTAGGGGATGCCCCCGTCGGGCGCGTCGCACGGTGCGTCTACCCTCGGCCTGTGGGCCGAATGCCTCAGGCAGGCGATCCCTACGCCAACGCCTTCGTCGCCGAGGTGGACCAATGCTGGAGGATGATCGACGACCGACAGGGCCAAGCTGACCACTGCCACGAGACCCCGGCGACATTCGGCGGACTCAAGGTGCCGGAGCGAACGAGGGCTGAGGGGTGCAGAGTGCACCGGTCGCGCAGATGGTGTTCGATGGCGGCAGCGGCACGATCTGAACGGTGGTCGGTGTGGTGGTCGTCGCCGGCGGCAGGTGGATCGAGGTGGTGGTCGTGGTGACGTTATGAGTAGACGGCTGCTGGGAGCGGAGCGGGCCTGTCGTGACGCCACACGAGATAGAGGATAACGGCGAGGCTGCTTAGGACCGGGGGCCAGCTGGGGATTCCGCGGCCGGCGCTCACTGCCCATTAAGCCTATGTCGGAGATCGAGGGCGCACAGGGCCGTTGCCGATACCCTGGCCTCCGTCGAGCGCAGGGGGGGTCCATGCCTTTCAATAAATCAGAGGACAAGAAACAGGATGCCGCCGACAAAAGGGCTCTCAAGGCTCAGGAGGAGGAAGCAAGGAAGGATGCTGCGGCTGAGGCCAAGCGGCGAGCGGACTACGAAGCAAGTCCGGTGGGACGGGCTGAGGCCGAGAGGGCTGCCGGGAGCGCCTTCTTTCAGATTGAAATCGAGGTGAGTCAGGTGTCCGGTTCCTTGGATTCGGTTTCTCGACGAGTCGAGTCCGAGCATTCAGGCGGGCGGCCAGACCTCCTCGGACAGATCGAGGAAAAGGGATGGAAGCTAGAGCACGTCGGCTATGTATTTATCGAGACGGGATCCACAACCGTTAAGCATCCGTTGGTTGAGCCGGGCCAGGGAATGGTCACCCGGGGCAACGTGACCGGTATCTATCTGTTCCGCGCCGTCTGACGCGCCGCCCGCTCTGGCAGTCGCTTCCAATCGCCCCGTTCGTAGGTCCGCCCCCTCCGTCCGCCGTCGTGGTGCTCGCCGGCGCCACCGCCCACGCCCCGCGCCACCGCTCGCGCCCGCGCGACATTTCTCCTCCGCCCAAAAGCCCCGCCTCCTCGCTTCCGTGCGCTCGGCCGCCCCGCTTCTCGGGTGGGGTGCGTCCGGCGCCCGGGTCGCTGCCCCGGTGCGCCTCTGGCCGGCGTTGGCGGTCCGCTCCGGCCGGTCGGCCTTGGTCGGTCGGGCCCTGCGTGGCGGTTTCGGTGCCGGGGCGTCCCCGGCCCCCCTCTCTCCCGTTGCGCGCTGTGCGTCAGGGGCGCTGCTGGCTGAAGCGCTGTACGCAGAGCGCGCTGCTGCGGGAGCGCTGTGCGCCGTGGCGCTGCTGCGGGGAGCGCCGACAGTTCGGGCTCTCAGCTAGCCCGAATACGTGCCTCGGCTTGCTCTCTTCAGGCTCGGGTCCTGGAACGAGCGTCGATAGGCCTGCGGGTTGGTGTGCATGATGCGGTTGAAGTGCTTACGGAGGTTGGCGGCCGTGCAGAAACCGCTGTGCTCTGCCACTGACTCGATTGACAGGTCCGTCGTCTCGAGAAGCCGTTGTGCCAGGTGCACACGTTGTCGTACCAGCCATTGGTACGGGGTCGTTCCGGCCGACGCCAGGAACTGACGAGCAAACGTGCGTGGGCTCATCGCAGACCGTATGGCCAGGTCGTCAACGCTGACCGGCTCGTTCAAGTGCTCCTGGAGCCAGGTCATGGTCTCGGCGAAAGGGTCCGAGCCGTTGCGCTCGGGCATTGGTGCATGGATGTATTGGGCTTGACCTCCGTCGCGCTGCGGAGGAACGACCAACTGGCGGGCGAGTTGGGTGGCGACCTCACTCCCGTAGTCCTGGCGGACAACGTGCAGGCACAGGTCGATGCTCGCGGCACTCCCTGCTCCGGTGAGGATGTCGCCCTCGTCGACGTAGAGGACGCCTGGTTCGACCGACAAGCTGGGGTAGCGGCTGGCCAATTCGTCGCATTCCGCCCAGTGGGTGGCGGCTCGTCTCCCATTGAGCAACCCAGCTTCGGCGAGGACGAACGCCCCGCCGCACAACGAAAGAATGCGAGTCCCTCGAGCATGCGCCACGCGCAAAGCTTCGAAGACGTCCTCGGACACTTCGTCCGGTCGGTACGTCGGCGAGACAACGATCGTCTCCACGCGAGCAAGGACGTCGAGCCCGTACGGGACCAGGATCTGAAAGCCGGCGTCAGAGGTCACCGGTCCCGAGCCATCACCGCAGATGAAGAGCTGGTACCACGGGTCCCCAGAAGCCACCCATCGGTCCTCTCCGAAGACCTCGCACACCACGCCGAGCTCGAACGGGGTGAATCCGGGGTAGACGACCACCGCAATCTCGTGGTCGGCACGGTTCGACCGACGTTGGCTGGGTTCTGCCGCTGGGTCCGCCTCCCTGGCCGGCATCTCTTTGGCAGGTACGTCGCGCACAATGGCAATCCTGCCACTTTCGATGGCCGCTTGCTCCAGGGACCATGGAGAGATGACGACATCCGAGTTCTCCCGAGAGACCGGGCACCGGGTGACCGGCGAGCACCCGCGTGGCAGCCAAAGCCGGCGGTCCCCGTACATCCAACAAACCGATCAGCCCGCCGGGCCTCCACTCCTGGTCCTGACGGATCCCGACGATTCCGGCCGCTTGGTGGCCTCACCGAATCGAAGGTGGGTTCGCCTCGCGACGCGGCTATTCGCGTCCTCCCTCGATCGTCAACTGGCGGACGGTCAACCGCCCGAGACACACCGTCTCCGAGCCGCCCGAGCTGACGCGCTCGTCTCGATGGCCATGCGGCGTGAAATGGCGGAGGACCTCACGAACGTCCTCGCCCAGGCGCGCCGGGCACCGGGCGGCGCGACCCCGCGAGCACCTTTGAACCGCGACTCCATTGCCGCGTGCGGACCCGAGATAGAAGACACGCGGCGAGCCTTGTTGGCCTCGCGACCAATTTCGGCGCGCGGCACCGCAATGGTCAGTTGCCTCCTGAGCGACGGCACCGGCCCTCTCTACAATTTCCGCCGCTCAGCTGACTTGGCTGGTGCTCTCAACGAGGCCCTCGCGGACCTGAGCTCCACAGCTTCATTCTGAGACGAACGCACGGAGCGCGGCGATGCACTGTTTGTACCTTGAGGGGGAGGGGACCTCTCCCAGCGTCTTCTTCTACGGAGGGCACTGGGTGATGTTCTACGACGCCTCGGCGAATGGCGCCCCTGCGGATTCTGGGCACAGCTGCATCTCGGTGGCGACGTTGGTCTGCACCGCAACTGTGCTCGTCCATCTGCGACGCCCACGAGTTGTCATCGACGTGGAGAGCCGCCTGGTGCAGACCCTCTACCTGAACATGTGGCGCAGCACAGGGCCGGGTTCCGCCGTCACCTCGCCTCCTTCGGGCGCGCGTGAAAGGGGCCTGAAGGAGCGCGCATGCTGACCGTCCCGGTGCGATACAGCGGACGGCGGATTTGTCGTCCCGTTGTCCCTGACGCGAGCGGCGCCAGGTTACGGTCCCGTTGCACGCGCGATCGGCTGAGTCCGATCCGATGGGTGCGTCGAGGGGTTGGGGTAGAGGGGGATATGCATGCGACGTCTGGTTCTCATCCCTACCGTGACTGCGATACTTGCAGCAGTCACAACCATTTCCTTGAACGCCGGGGCCGTGGCGGGCGTGCCCGCCGCACAAGCCGGCGTCCCGCTCGCGCAGACCTTTACATGGCCGGAGTTCCACAATTCCGCCTCGCTGAACGGAGTGAGTGGCGACCCGGGCATCTCAACAACCGACGCCTCGGCGCTGGGGGTCAAATGGATGTCACCACTCGGAGCGGCCCTCGATTCACCGATGGTCAGCTACAACGAGACCCTTGGCGCAACCCTGGCATACGCGGGAGGCAAGTCCGGATTCTTTGACGCGGTGGACGCGGCAACGGGTCAGATCATCTGGTCCGACTTCCTCGGTGACGCTATTACCGGCAGCCCCCTGGTCGAGAACGGCAACGTCTGGATCGCGCCGCAGGGCGCCGACAAGCTGTACAAGCTCAACGCCGCAACGGGCACCACCGAGTGTGTCGCATCCGTCCAGGGCACCGTCCTGTCCACTCCGGTGCTCGCCACGCCGCCTGGCGGTGTGGCGAGCGTCTACCTCGGGACCCTGGGCGCGGGCACCGACGAATGGCCCGGTCGCGGCCTTTGCTGAGGGTGACTGCTCACAGGAATGGCAGTGGACCGGTTATGTCATCAGCGGTCAGAACACTGGCACGTGGGGTCCCTTCAGCTACGGCGTGGATTCCGCGGGCGTGGGTCTGGTGATCTTTGGTAGCGCCAACCCGGATTCGGAGGTCTATGCCTTGAACGCGAAGACCGGGAACCTGGTCTGGCGCTACGCCACCTACTCCCCGCTGAACGAGGATTGGGACGTGGGCGCCGGCGTGGACGTCTCGGCGCCAGGAGTCAATGGCTTCGACGACGGAATGGCCTATGTGGAAGGCAAGGACGGCATCTTCTACGCACTCGACCTCACGACGGGATCGTTGGTGTGGCAGTACAACTTCGGGCAGAACCGGCCCAACAATCCCACGACGACGAACACCGACGCGTTGTCGACACCAGCCCTGAGCGGCACCACACTTGTATTCGGTGACGCCAGCGGGCTGTACGCCCTCGACGCTGTCAGCGGCCACAAGCGCTGGTTCCTGAAGGGAACGGGCGACATCAACTCCTCCCCAGCCATCGTCGGCCCGTCCGGCAAGCGCGTCGTGGCCTACGGTGACCTCAACGGGTCCTTCCACGTGGTGAACCTCGGCAAGGGGACGTCCCTCTACACCTACAAGACGGGCAGTTTGGTCACCTCGTCGCCGGCCGACGTTGACGGGAACCTCCTCATTGCCTCCGAGGACGGATTCCTCTACGACTTCGGCGTGGGTGGCGGCAACGGCTCGCCCCCGACGACGGCGGTGACGTCGCCGACGCAGGGGGCCAGCGTCGTGAATCCCAACGGCGGCCTCACAATCAGCGGCACCGCGGCGGCGCCTGACGGCGTGCGGTCGGTCACAGTCCAGGTGGAGATGAACGGTGCCACCGGGCCATGGTTCAACCAATCGACCAAGAAGTTCGCGCCCCGCGCTGAGTACGGCGAGTGCGACACTGGCCTCGCCCGGTGCGACCTCCACGGCCTGGTCACTCGAGGTGCCCGTTCCGGAACAGGCGGCCTCGTACAACGTGTTGGCTTCCGCCGTCGGAAGCAATGGTGTCGCTGACGGCACCGCGTACGCCAGCGTCACGAATGTGGCCGCCGTGACGTTCGACGTGCAGGCCAGCCCCCTGGCGCCCGTTGTCAACGTCACACCGACGCGTATCCCGCCCGGAGGCAATGCCACTGTGAGCTCGACCGGCTTCAGCCCCGGTGAGTCGGTGGTCTTCACCACCACGACGACCAGCGGTAGCACGGTCACCCTCGCCACCGTCCATGCGGACGGCTCGGGCGATACCGCGTCCACTCCGGTCACACTCCCTCTCCAAACATCGTTCGGAGCTGTTCCGATCATCGGTACGGGGCAGACCTCGGGCGACGTCGGGAGTGGGTCGGTGTACGTGTCCAACGACGATCCGCAGTTCGGCTACGGCCCACTCCATCAGGGGTTCGAGGCGAACGACTCCGTCATCGCCAATTTCCAGGGTGTCGACACCAAGCTCACGCAGGGCTGGTCCTTCCGGGGTCAAGGTGCCTTCGACACGACGCCCGCCATAGAACAGGGCCTCGTCTACTTCGGGGATGCGGCTGGGGACTTCTATGCCGTCAATGAAGCATCAGGAACGGTGGCCTGGAGCGTAAACACGGTCAACGCAATTGAGTCCGATCCTGCGGTAGACAGCGGCCTCGTGTTCTACGGCGGCGACGGCGGTGACATCCATGCCGACAACGCCAGCACTGGGACAAATGTTTGGAGGCAGAGCATCGGCGGCAACGTGTCGTCCCCCGCCGTAGCGGGCGGGTCCGTCTACGTCGGGACTTCTCAGGGAAATCTGGTGGCACTCGATGAGTTGACCGGGGCGATCGAGTGGACCAATGCCGTCGGAGGGGCCATTACCAGCGCTCCCGCGGTGGACACCGGCGCCGGCCTGGTCGTCGTCACGACCAGCGCCGGGTCGGTCGATGCCGTGAGCACGTCGAACGGCGCAACCTCGTGGACCGACTCGCTCGGATCGGCGGCGACGGGGCCCATGATCGATGCCGGCGACGTCTACGTGGCTGCTCAGAGCGGCAAAGTGGTGGGGTTGAGCGAATCGAGCGGGGCAACGACGTGGACCCAGACCGTCAGCAATGCCGTTACGGCCGCGCCGATCATCGCGTTCGGCCGGGTGGCCATCGGAGACGCCAGTGGGACCTTGAGTTACTTTGACGCCTCGACCGGCAATCTGCGGAGCACCGAAACGCAATTCGGACATCCCATCACCGGGCTCTCCTTCGCCGGTTCAGACATCCTCATGACCTCGAGTTCGGGAGACCTCGGCCTCATTCAGGGGTCCCACTACTTGAAGATGAGCTGGAAATATTCCGCGACTGCGGGCTACGCGTCTCCTGGGGTCATCCTCAACGGTGACGTGTTCGTACTCGGCCAGGACGGTTTTCTCCGCGCTTTCACAACCCCTGGCCGCTCGATCCAATGAGGCGGCAGCACGACGCAGTCCTGGAGCAGTCATCACACATGCCCACCGTGCCGCGCTCCGATCCGGGGACGAACAGCTCCCGCCTGAGGACACCCGTGAGCCCGAGCGCGACGCGTCGAGATGGGAGCGCGGCAGCACTCTGTTTGCTATACAACGCTGACCGATGTTCAGGCGGACCCTGACCTGAATTTTTGCTGAGGATGTACCTTGAGAGGGAGGGCGGGAACCTTGTCAGCTCGAATGAATCGTGACCGGACCAGGCCGGATCAGCGCAGCCGTCGCGCCGCTTCTGGGTTCACCCTTCCCAGGCACCACTTCCGCCTCGTTGCGGCCGTCGCCTTGGCAGCCTCGGGTGTCCTCGCAGGATGTCTCGCCACAGCGTCGGGTGCGTCCACGGTTAGCACCGCGCACAGTGCCGCACAGCCACACGTCTCGTTCACTGCCAGCCCGTCCCCGGCCTACGCCGGTGATGCCGGGGATCCCGACCCCCTGTACTCGAATGGCACCTATTACGCCTTCACGACCGGGACGCCGGCTGGCAACTTCATTCAGGCGTTGACCAGCACCAGTCCGTCGTCGGGCTGGCAGCCCTACACGGGCGGGAGCGGCTCGAGCGCGTTGCCCAGCCCGCCGGCCTGGGAGACGGTCAACACGCAGACCTCTCCTGGCGTCTTCTTCTACGGAGGGCACTGGGTGATGTTCTACGACGCCTCGGCGAATGGCGCCCCTGCGGATTCTGGGCACAGCTGCATCTCGGTGGCGACGGCGACAACGCTCAGCCCCCCCGTCTTCACCGACACCTCGGCGGGACCGCTGTGGTGCGGGACACCCGGAGTCGGGGTGCTCGATCCCAGCCCCTTCGTGGACCCCGCCACCGGTGCCGCCTACTTGTTGTGGAAGTCCAACGACGGCAGCTCCGCGGCGCCATCGCAGATCTGGTCGGACCAATTGAGCGCCAGCGGAACCAGCCTTGTCGGGACCGCCACCGTCCTGCTGACCGTCAACCAGCCGGCATTGCCATGGGAGACCACCACCGACGATCCCCAGATGGTCTCCGCTTCTGGCACGTACAACCTTCTTTTCTCCGCCGGGGACTTCACGAACAGCACGTACAACGAAGCGCTCACCACATGCTCTGGTCCCCTCGGTCCCTGCGCCCAGCCCGCCGCACCCTTTCTCACGACCTACGGCGGCGCGTACGGACCGGGAGGTGGTGCACTTTTCCAGGACGCCAGCGGGGCCTGGTGGCTCGGCTACGCAGCGTGGTCGCTGCCGTGCACCTCGTACAGCTGCGGCGCGGTGCGGCAGCTGTACACAGCCCCCATCGACCTCAGCAACGGCCTGTCGGTCCCGTGCAACCCGCCGTCGGGCACACCGACCGGATACCGGTTCGTGGCCAGTGACGGAGGGATCTTCAGCTACGGCAATCAACCCTTCTGCGGATCGACCGGGAGCATTTTCATCAACCAGCCGGTCGTGGGGATCGCCAACACGGCCGACGCCGGCGGGTACTGGACGGTCGCTCGGGACGGGGGGATCTTCTCGTTCGGCGACGCCGCCTTCTACGGCTCGACCGGGTCCATCCACCTGAACCAGCCCATTGTGGGGATGGCGGCAACGCCCAGCGGCCACGGCTACTGGCTGGTGGCCTCCGACGGGGGCATCTTCTCCTATGGCGACGCCACCTTCTACGGGTCGACCGGGTCCATCCACCTGAACCAGCCCATTGTGGGGATGGCGGCAACGCCCAGCGGCCACGGCTACTGGCTGGTGGCCTCCGACGGGGGCATCTTCTCCTATGGCGACGCCACCTTCTACGGCTCGACCGGGTCGCTGCACCTCAACAGGCCCATTGTGGGGATGGCGGCCACGCCCAGCGGCCACGGCTACTGGCTGGTGGCCTCCGACGGGGGCATCTTCTCCTATGGCGACGCCACCTTCTACGGCTCGACCGGGTCGCTGCACCTGAACCAGCCGATTGTGGGGATGGCGGCCACGCCCAGCGGCCACGGCTACTGGCTGGTGGCCTCCGACGGGGGCATCTTCTCCTATGGCGACTCGACCTTCTTCGGCTCGACCGGGTCCATTCACCTGAACAAGCCCATTGTGGGGATGAGTGGACCGTGACACCCCGGGGCATTCGATCACCCCGGGTGGATGACCGGCCGGTCTGGAGGAAATTGTTCGACCGTCGTGGATCCCGCGGAGAAAGTCCTTTTCGCAACGGATAGCCGCGCCGGGGCGGTCGCGAGGAGGCCACCCTCGGTTCAGCCCGCCGCAAAGTACGTAGGGAACCGTGGGCCGGGCCCTCTGGCGATCTCGATTTGGCGCCTTGGGAGAGGACGCTCAGCAGAGGGCTTCGGGTGAATCCCCTGGTCAGATGAAAATCCCGCGCGGGCCCGCGCAGCCCTCCGGAGCCGCTCGAGAAATTCGGGTCCCATCCGGGGGCGCCCGTCGAAGTCGCAAGGCATCCGCCGGCCGACCCCACAACCAACGGTTTGTCCCGACAACGCGGGCGGCCGCACGATCGGCGGTGGTATCACGAGAGCATTCCGGCCCTCCCTGCTTGTGCAATGCAGCAAGGAGGAACTTCCCACATGACGCTTCGCGATCCCCGGATCGACGAACCAATCGAGACGACCGTAGCGTGACTCCCCGCCGAGACCGCTCGCTCGGGACCATCGACGCCCTCGTGCTCGATGGGAGCTCGCGGCAATCCCTGGTAGCGACCCGGACCCTTGGTCGCGAGGGTTTGCGCGTGACAACAGGCGAATCCTCTGATCTCTGTGATCCTCGGTTCGGAGTGCCGACGTTCGCCTCCCGCTGGTCGGAGCGCGAACACCTGCTGGCCAGCTATCACGACGAGCCCACTGTCTACGCCCAGCAATTGCTGGACATTGTCGGGCAACAATCCACTCGCGTGCTGATTCCTTGCATGGATGGCTCCATCGCCGCTCTCCGTCCCTGGCGCGAGTCCTTTGAACATCACGGCGTTGCGGTGGCTCTCGCATCGGAAGCGGCGCTCGACACGGCCAACGACAAGCAGAGCACGCTGGCCGTCGCGGCTGAGCACGGGATCCCGCGCCCTCGGACCGTGGCGCTCAATCATCTCGAGGACGCCACATCGGCCCTGGCGGACGTTGAGTTCCCGGCTGTCATCAAGCCCACTCAGTCCTGGGTCTCCAACACCGGTCTCGCGACCCGAGTGATCTCGAGGACTGTCATCAACAGGACGGAGGCGCTCGACTTCCTCCGTGAGCTCAATGAAGCCGGAAGTTCCTCCGCCATCATTCAGCAGATGGCCACCGGAGCCCGCGAGGCGGTGAGCCTGTTCTATGCAAAGGAAAGGGTCTGGGCGAGCTTCGCCCAAGTGGCTCATCGCACGACGCCTGTCCTCGGAGGCGTCTCCGTGGTACGCGAGAGCATTCCCATGCCCCTCGATCTCCTCTCTGCCTCGGAGACGCTCGTGCGAGCCTTGAACCTGGAGGGCTACAGCGAAATCGAGTTCCGCCGCGATGCGAAGGGCCGACCTCTCTTGATGGAGATCAATGCCCGTCTGTCGGGCTCGCTGGAGATGGCCATCCGGTCAGGCGTCCCCTTCCCCACGCTGCTGTGGCAATGGGCCATCGCGCGAACCCCTCTCGTCCATTCCGGACTATCGGACTGGCGTCCGAATGCGGTACCTGAAGGGCGACGTCAAATGGTTGCGGGAGAACATCGAGAGCCGGGGGCGGCGACCCGAGTGCGTGCCACCCGGAGAAGCCGTGGCGGAGTTTGCGAAGGACTTCCTGCATCGCCAGACCTACGACTACATGGACCGAAGAGATCTCGGGCCCGCATTCGCCGCTCTTGCCGGCAACGTGGGCCTGGCGCGCCGGCGGCTCACCGCAGATCGATCGGCGACACCTGTTGGGCGCCTCCGCCCAGCCCGACCCGAAGGGAGCACTTCCGTGACTGGTACTGACGTTGTGGTGATCGGAGCCGGCCCGAATGGGTTGTCCGTGGCGGCTCACCTCAGGCACGCTGGGATTGAGCATCGCGTCTTCGGTCAGACCATGGGTGCATGGCGGTCCAACATGCCTGCGGGCATGATCCTGAAGTCCGAGCCCTATGCCTCGGATCTCTCGGCACCCAACGCCGGCTACCTCGCTCGCGACTACTGCGCCCAGGCCGAGGAGGTGTACCACGACAGGGTCATTCCGCTGTCCCGGGAGCAATTCGTCGACTACGGCAGCTGGTTCGCCGGGCAGCTCGTACCGGATCTGGAGGAAACAGAGATCGATTCGCTGTCCCGCTCGTCAGGCGGTGGGTTTCAGCTCCGCACCGCTCAGGGTGAGCAGTTTCGAGCAGCCCGTGTCGTTGTCGCCACGGGCATCATCCCGTTTGCCTACGTGCCGCCTGGAATTGTCGAGCCTGCCTTCGGACCTCGTCTCCCACACCTCCGAGCACACGAGCCTCGCCACATTCCGCGGCAAGGAAGTCATCGTCGTCGGAGGTGGCTCCTCGGCCCTGGAGACGGCGGCGTTGCTCCTCGAGCAGGGAGCAACGGTCAAGGTCGTCATGCGCGCTGACAGCGTGTTCTGGCCTCCGCCGAACCCGTTGAATCCCAGTCGCCGGGAGCAGCTCCGGAAGCCGATTGCCCGACTCTGTGAAGGTTGGCATTGCTGGGCCTATGACCAACTTCCCGACCTCTTCCGGCTTCTGCCGAGCAAGAGTCGGGTCGAGAAAGCCTTCGGGTTTCTCGGGCCACAAGGTGCCTGGTGGCTTCGTGACCGAGTCGAGGGAAAGGTACCGATGTTGTTCGGCCACGAGGTGCTCGGAGCGGAGCCGGTCGGCGATCGCGTGCGGATCCGCCTGAGTGGGCCCGAGGGTGTCATCACCGAGACGGCGGATCACATCATCGCTGGAACCGGATTTCGCTTCGACCTGAATCGCCTCGGCTACCTGACGCCTTCCATACGCGCCGACCTCAAACTGGTGGGTGGTGCGCCGGTGCTGGATCGCAACCTCGAGTCCAACGTGCCCAACCTCTTCGTTACCGGCGCCTTGGCCGCGCCGAGCATGGGCCCGCTCATGCGTTTCGTCGCCGGTACACACTTCGTCGGCCCCCGACTCGCCCACCGCCTCGGCAGCAAGCGACGTCGCCCGAAGCGCCCGACTGGCCATGCGGAATGGCAATCCATTCCGGCGCACGACGGAGACCGCAGCGCACCAGCCGAACCGCGCGGCGAGGTCAAGAGCACGGAGCCGAATGAGTTGATCGCCTGAGTGGTTCGAAGGGCTTCTGGAGCCGCAGCGCTCACGAGGTTTCCGGGGACGCTGAGAAGGCGGTCTCAGGGACAGGCGATCGGGCATGGCGAGCCGTCGGCCAGGGCCTCCGGGCCGCTGACCGACTGGGCTGGTCAGAGCGCTTGGCTTGTCACCCAGGGTCCGATGCCACCAATGCGCGTGATTGCGTACCGCACGATGAAGCCGGGCTCCGACCCCTCGGGAACCGGTAATTCTGCTTCAGGCGACACGTAGACCTTTGCATGTCTGGCCATCAGCTCCCAGATCCGCGGGCTGGGCTCTACTGTCGCCCGCGCATACACCACTGCATACAGGTTGAGCCAGACCCCGGGCTCTCGCGGGACATCGAAGGAGAGCGCGACGCGGGGGTCGCGTCTGATGTTTCTGAGTTTCACGTTGTCTCGCATGTGCGTGCTGACGAGATCGTCACCGTCCAGTCCTATCCAAATGACGGTGACCTGGGGACTCCCGTCCGAGTTGAGAGTGCTCAGGTGGACCATTGGTCCAGACTCGATCAGCTCGCGCAGTTCCGGCGGTAGTGCTGGCATGGCCTTAGCCAAGTGACCCGCCGGACTCGGCTGGAGATTGTCCGGTTCTCCAGATGGTGCGAGGAGCGAACCGTTCGAAGCGCCACCCGTTTGGAGTGTGCACGGCGTCAGCGTCCAAGAGGTTGGCGGCGATGAGTGGGTCAGGTGGATGCTCGCCGGGGTGCACGTGGATCGCCATGAGTCTTGCAGTGAGATGGGCGCGCTCGCCATCGAGCTCGATGCGATGGTTGGTGCTGAAGTGCAGGGTGCGCTCCCAGCGGGCCATGACCATGCGGTGCGCGGCAGCGACCTCCTCAACGCCTTCGAGCACTGCGATCTCGTGCTCCAGGCGCACGTCCTCGGTGAACAGGGAGCGCGCCCAGTCCTCGTCGAAGCTGCTGGGCTGATCGAGCGTGGTGACGTAATGGTCGACAAGCGCCACGACCCGCTGACGTTCGATGAGCTCTCGCACCTCCCGCTGGTCTGTCTGCTCGCTCACTGCGGTCCTCTCGAGAGTCGTGGATTATTCTCGTTCGAAACGGAACGACGACCCCGGTTACACTATACGGAACGTACGCCCCGTTTACCAGTCGGCGCAAGGAGACGCGTCTGATGATTCGACCCGACACACCCGCGTCCGGCGCCGGGATCACCGCCCTCGACGGCGGCGAGAGTCGCCCGCTACGTGCCGACGCACGGCGCAATCGAGACAGGGTGCTCGCGGCCGCCCGCGCTGCTTTTGGCGCCGAAGGCTCGGACGTGTCGCTCGACGAGATAGCCCGTCGCGCCGGCGTCGGTCCCGGGACGGTCTACAGACATTTCGCTACCAAAGAAGCGCTGTTCGAGGCGGTCGTCTTCGATCGAATAGGAGAGCTGGTCCAGGAGGCTCGGGCCCTCTTGAGCGATCCGGATCCCGGCCGTGCCTTCGCGTCCTTCGTCGAACGCTTGGGACGCGAAGGCGCAGTGAAGCGCGACCTCGTCGAGGCGCTCGCCGATGACGGAATCCACGTGCAGCTCGGAGGGGCACCGATCGTCCGGGCGCTCACTGATGTCCTCGCCGAGCTCTTGCGGCGTGCCCAGCGCGTTGACGCCGTGCGAAGCGACATCGGCGTCAATGACGTGGTGGCGCTTCTGACAGGGGTCGCCTATGCGATTTGCCACTCGCGAGCGGACGACGAGGGGACCCGTCGGCTTCTTGCGATCATGTACGACGGCCTGCGGGCCGGTCGTAGCACTGAGGACATCCTGTAATCGGCTGCCTCCTCCAATGTAGTCGAGACCAGAGGTCCACCGGGAGTGTCGCGCTCCGATGGACGAGCATCAGCATCGGGAGGCCAGTGGAGTTACACCGTTCGAACCCTCGTCATGAGGGCCTGGCGTTCCTCATCGGTTTCGACCCTCACGCGCTCGAACTCCTCCCCGAATCGTACGTCTGCATGGAGACCTGACGCATCTTCGTGGAAGTGCAAGAAGGCCTTCGACCTGCGGTAAAAGATGCCGGGCTTCTTCTCGACCAGTCCGGACACCGAGCGAAGCCCGTCAAGCAGCGGCTCGATTTCTTGGAGCGTCTCGGAGGTGGCGTGCCGCATGTCACGTCACTCCATTTCGGCATTCTCCAAGCTGACCCGCCCACCGGATCCGGGAAGACCCACCTTCGCAGACAATTCTGGGGGCGCCGGCACCGTGCGGCTCCCGATGACCGCTCGACGCGTCGACGTGTCGACGTCGTTGTGTCGGACGGACTGGACTCTCGCTACATTGAGGTGCACCACGACGAGAGGATCACGATGTCGTCAACCTCAGGGGCAGAGCATCTCAGCGGCCATCATCGAGACACCTTGCTCCAGATCTTTCAGCAAAAGACGAATCACAACGTCGAATGGCACGACGTCGTCTCGTTGCTGGGGGCGGTCGGAACCATCGAAGAGCAGCACGACGACATGTTTCTGTTCCGCATCGGCCAAGAGACCGAGGTCCTCAGGCGCCCGAAGGACAAGGACATCGACGGACAACAACTTGTCGACCTGCGCCGGATTCTGACCAGTGCCGGCTACGACACCGTGGCGACGGATCTCGAAGGCAAGGGCAAAGAGGTTTGACGATGGCCGACGACCTGGAGCAGATCCGCGGAAAGAATGTCGTCGCTGCCATCGACTTTCACGAAACGGTCATGTACGTGACCGATGCTGCACCTCGCCAACGACCCGAGCGTCTCGTTGCGACGGATCCACACGGCCACTTTCACAAAGTCCACCATCACTCCGGAAACCCTTCGGGCGCCTACGAGGACGACAGTCCGGCGTACTGGCACGAACTGGCCGACGCCCTCTCGCCGGCGGGAGCAATCCTCCTGTTGGGACACGGTGGAGGGAAGGCCAACGCGTCGCATCGATGGGTTGCCTACGTCGAGGAGCATCGCAAGGATGTCGCAGCCAAAGTGGTCGCCGACGTTCGGGTCGACATTGATCACCTCGAGACGAAACAGGTACTCGGGCTGGCCCAGTACTACTTCGCTGCGCCCACGTAGGCCGACGCAACATCGGGCTGGCGTTGGCGTCGCACATCAGACCGGGCTGGCACGCGTCGCCTTTGACGACGGAGGAGGCACCACTGATGCCATTGCCGTCGCCATGTCCGCAAGGGTCTCCTCTTTGATGAGGTAGGGGGTGTAGAAGCCCACCCGATCGACGTGGTCTCCGAATCGGCGGACGATGTCCGAGGCCACGTCCCTGGGCGAGCCCACGGCGGCAAGTGCGGCGAGCATGTCGTCGTCGATGAGTCCCGGCATCTCGTCCCAGCGTCCCGTCTTGGAGAGGCTGTTGAGCTCGGGCTGCAACGCCTCCCACCCCTCGGCCTCGAGCACGGGGCGGTAGGACGGTGTTGACGCGTAGAAAGCGAGAAGCCACCGGCCGGCGGACCGGGCGATCTCGAGCTCCTCCTCGTTCTGCCCGCAACAGACGATGACCTCACCGGTCACGGTCAACGACGAGCGGTCCCTGTTCCCACGAGCCAGTCCTTCCTCAATGGCAGGGAGACTGCGTTCCATGAAGTGCGTCGCGGTGTTGAACGGCATGACGAGCACACCGTCGGCCACCTCGGAGGCCAGCCGCAGCATTTGCGGGCCGAGCCCGCCAAGGGCGATCGGAGGCGGCCCATGCGGGTTCGGCCCGGGATTGAACAAGGGAGGCATCAGGGTGTGCGTCCAAAACTCACCCCGGAAGTCCAGTGCCTCCCCGGTCTCCCACGTCGCAAAAATGGCACGGAGCGCCGCGACCATCTCGCGGATGCGGGCGACGGGGCGATCGAACGCTGCGCCATACCGCTTCTCGACCTGCGTCTTGATCTGAGAACCGAGGCCCAGGGTGAATCGACCGCCGGCCAGCAGCTGCAGGTCGTAGGCCTGATGAGCCAGCTGCACCGGGTTGCGCGGGAAGGCGATGGCGACGTTGGTCGCGAGCCGGAGAGTGGTTGTCGCGCCGGCGGCCAGGACCAAGGGCGTGAAGACGTCGTGGGGACCCTCGAACGTGAAGGCGCCGTCAACCCCGATCTGCTCCAGTCGTTGGGCGTGGGCCGGCGCGTCCGTGAGTCCGGCCAGCATGGTGTCGAACTTCATGAGCGCCTCCTCTCGGCGTCCAGCATGCCCGTTGGGGCGGCTGCACCGAACGATGCGCTCAGCGCATCGCGTTAGAGCTCGAAGGTCTTCCCCGCTATGCGGTGGATGGTGAATGCGGCCACCACCGCGCCGACAAGGATGAGGCCTCCGGACAGGACCAAGGCCTCGTGCAATCCCGAGCCGAAGGCGTTGTAGGCCGCGTTGACCACCTTCGTGGCGATTTTTGCCACAGCCTCGTTCTTGGAGTGCTCAGCGCTGCTTGCTGCCCCTCCGTTCGAGGCACCACCCGTCTGAATGGCGTGCTCCACCAGGCTCTGAAAGTTCGGGGGGATCCCGATTGCCTTCAACCGCGCTGCGAGGTCACCCGTCAACTTGGCGTTCACGATGGAGCCGAGGATGGCCACACCGAACACGGCGCCCATCTCTCGACTCGTGTTGGTCGCGGATGCCGCCATGCCCGAGCGTTCCGGGGGCACCACGCTGAGGGGGACAGACGTCACGGGCACCAGCAACATGCCGATGCCGATGCCGGCGAGCGGAAGCACCCAACCCAGGGTCCCGAAGTCGACTGTCGGCGAGAGCACCGTGTTGGCCACGAGGATGCCGCCCCCCGCCAGAAGGCACCCGACGACCATGGGCCAACGTGGCCCGATACGCGCCACCAACGGTCCGGTGAGTGCGGAGGCGATGATGAGGCCGACCGCCATCGGAAG
The DNA here is from genome assembly GCA_963794875.1 of uncultured Acidimicrobiaceae bacterium. Classification (GTDB taxonomy): domain Bacteria; phylum Actinomycetota; class Acidimicrobiia; order Acidimicrobiales; family RAAP-2; genus Bog-473. Next base: position 16,249 of record CAWCFG010000012.1, on the reverse strand, counting down.
GAAGTCGACGGCCGTCTGGTAGGCCGAGGCGTTGGCCACGACCTGCAGGTAGAGAGCCGTGAAGAAGAAGATGGAGAACGTGCCGAAGTAGGCGACGAACGCCACGAAGTTGGAGCCGGCAAAAGGAGGGAGGCGGAACATCGACAGGTCGAGCATCGGGCTCTTGACCTTCTTCTCCGTGATGACGAACGCAATGCCGGACAGGCCGCAGAGGACGAAGAGCGTCAGGATCCACGGTGCGGTGTACCCGGACTCCTCGCCCTGGATCACGGCGAACGAGATGCAGGCGAGAAACGCAGCACCGAACAGGAACCCCAAGACGTCGATGCGGCGACCCTGACGGTCGGCCGTCTCGGGGACGGCGACCGCCGCCAGAACGAAGGCGACGACACCAAACCCCAGGTTGAACCAGAAGATGGCCCGCCAGCTGGAGAAGCCAACGAGGAAGCCGCCGATGACGGGTCCCAAGGCCAAGGCAAGGCCCGAGACGGCGGCCCACACCCCGAGCGCGTCGGCGCGGGTCTCACGGTCCGGGTACACGTGCCTGATGATCGACAGAGTGCCGGGCTCACTGGCCGCCGCGCCGATCCCCATGACCACCCGGCCGGCGATGAGCCAATCGACATTGCCCGCCAGAGCGGCCATGACTGAGCCACCACAGAAGATGGCCACCCCGACGAGCATGACGCGCTTGCGGCCGAAGATGTCACCGAGCATTCCCGCGACCAACATGAAGCTGGCGAACGTCAGTGCGTAGCCGTTGACCACCCACTGCAGCGAGGTGACGCCAGCGTGGAGATCGCTCTGGACATTGGCCAGACCGACGCTGACAACCGTGTTGTCCAGGAAGGTGAGGAACAGGACCCCGCACAGCGTGGCGAGCGCAAGGGCCTGGGCGGCCGAACCCAGGCCACCCTTCTTGATATCGAATCCGGCGGGCGCGCCCTCGATGCCGATGGCCCCGGGGACCCCTTGCGTCACAGCGTCATGCCCCCCTCGGGCAGCGCACAGCCCAGCGGACGATCCGGCGGTTCATGGGCACGAGTTTTGCCTACCCACGGGGCGGGTAGTGGAATCCCAACGGGGTGCCGCCGACGTGGGCGGCCGGATGCCGATCTCGCCGCGGGGCATCCCTCGGACGTGTCTGTTGGTTGGGTGGCCCCGGCTGAAGTCATTGGAGGACCTGCGTGGGTTTCGCTACGGCAGATCAGGCGCTTCGCCCGTGACCGGCTCCAACCACGAACTCGGCCCGTTCTTCGACCTGATCGACTACGCCTACTTCGTGGTTACCGTGCGGTCACCTGAGATGGACATGAGTGGCTGCCTCGCCGGGTTCGTGACCCAGTGCAGCATCGACCCGCCTAACTTTCTCGTCTGCATCTCCAAGGTGAACCACACCCTCGGCGTGGCCGAGCATTCAGCGGGAATGGGCCTGCACCTGCTCGGCCGGGAGCAGGTCGACCTGGCCCGCCTGTTCGGCGAGGAGACCGGTGACGTCGTCGACAAGTTCGCCTCGGTCGATTGGCGTCTCGGCTCCACCGGGGCGCCTTTGCTGGTGGATGCGGCTGTGAGCATGGAGGGCCAGATCCTCGGTCATTTCTCCGTGGGAGATCACGAGGCCTTCCTCATGCGCGGGGTGCGTGCCGTCTCGGGAGGTCATGCCGGGTTGCTGACCTTCAGGGGAGCGCCGCCGCTCCACCCCGGCCATCCGGTCTGAGGGTCTCGCGCATCGTTCCCGGCATCCGGGGGTCCAACCTGATGAGCGTATTCAGCTGTGGCGGTGGTCCACCGCGTCCGCGACCCAGTTCGGCAGGCGCGCCGGCCGTCCGAGCCCGTCGACACAGCCGTGCACGGTGACGGCCGTCGCCCGTGCCTCGGCGCCGACCGTCAGGAGGTAGGCGATCTGGAACGTCGCGCCACGGACGGCGCCGATACGCAACGACACTGCGACCTCGTCGTCGAAGCGCAGAGGCTGGCGGTACCGCACGGAAACCTCGAGCACCGGGAACTCCCGGGCCTCACCCGGGTCACCCGCACGGACGGCGTCGTAAGGGTGTCCGATGGCCCGGAGATACTCGACCCGCGCCTCTTCGAGATACGGCAGGTACGCCGCGTGATGGATGATCCCCATGGCATCGGTCTCGGCGAATCGGGTGCGCAGCCGGTGCGTGAACGAATAGTCCGCCGGATCGCGCGTGGGCTCCAGGGACTGACGGGCCATGGTCCGGGGCCTACTCCCCCGCCGTGCCTGCAGATGGCGCAGGGCCGGTGCCCGGGTCGGAAGAGCGGCGGCGGCTGGACGCCAACTGGTTGACCCGTTCTTGGTTGAAGATGGCGAACTCGCCGTCGGCCTCGACCGTGACCACGCCTCCCTGCACGATGCGGCCCTTGCTGAAAACGCGGCGATCGGTGACGTCGGTCACCCAGCCTTCGAAGACAGCTTCCTCGTCGGTGAGCGTGGGTCGTCGATAGCGCAGGGCCAACGACACGGTCGGTCCGACGGCGCCGACGATCGCATTGGCAGCCGTGAGAATGATGTCGAACGTCGCCGCCAGCACCGCACCGTGGACGCACCCGGGCGCCCCCTCGTAGGTGACGTCGAAGGTGGCCCGGCCGAGCGCCTTGGGGGGTTCGAAGTCGAGGACGACGGGCAGGGCCACCGGGTTGAACGGTCCGACCACGACGTCATAGGGCATGGCGCCACCCAGCGGCACGTCTCCCGGCGGATCGTCCTCTGCGGGCGGGATGAAGCGGGGCAACGGATCGAGCGGCAGGTGGGCTTCGAGCCCGTCGGCCAGCTCGACGAGGCGGGCGGTCAGGTCGGCGGTCTCCTTGGCTGGCGGCGCCGCGCTCACCGACAATCGGATCAGGCGGCGCAGGACGTCGGCCAGCTCGCGCGCCTCGGGCTCGCGATCACGGAGTCCCGGATGCTTCTGGAATGACGTCGGCCTGGGGTCGGGCGTCAACACGGCGGGAAGAGTACTGCCGGCTCTCGGCCGGCCGACATTCGGCCGAGGCTGCGGCTGCGGCTGCGGCGCGGCTGCGGCTGCGGCCGAGGCTGCGGCCAGGGTGACCACCCGCACGTCGACGCCGACGCAGCTCTGCGTCCGGGCGCCGATCGACTCGGTGCTCGGGTGCCGATCGTCGCTCCTACCATGGGTGGGTGACCCCCGAACATGCAGTCCACTTCACCTCGGGGAGCCCCGAGACCGTCCTCGACCCGCTCGACCCGGAGCTGGCCGCCGCGCTGGACGAGGCCCAGTCCCTCCCTGCGGGGAGTCGTCGGAAAGCGGTCGCTGCCGTCGCAGCCCGTGATCCGCACTGCCTGCAGGCCTGGGCGGACCTGGCCGAGCTCGCGGACGACCCCATCGATCGGTACGCCTTCGCACGAGTGGGGTACCACCGTGGGCTCGATGCGTTGCGGGCCGCCGGCTGGCGCGGCTCGGGCTACGTGCGGTGGCGGGACGAGCCCAACCGCGGCTTTCTGCGTTCGCTGCACATGCTGCAGCTGGCGGCAGGGGCCATCGGCGAGGTCGACGAGGAAGTGCGGTGCGACCTGTTCCTCCGGCAGCTCGACCCCGAATGGGGGACCCGGTCGCCCTGAGGCCGCCCCGGCGGGCCCGGTGGGTCTCCGCCGCACGTAGTTAGAGTGTCTAACTGTATAATGGCCCAAATGTCCGTGACCTCACCCCCCTCCACCGGCGCGACATCTGGGACGCAGTCGAACTCCCGAGCCGCTTCGAAGACGACGGTCCCCTCGCCCGTCCTGGGAACCTACGGTCGCGTGGCGGCCTGGCTCTCCAAGCGCGTGGAAGTCGCATTGTCCCAGGTGGAGCTGACCCTGCCGCAGTACCGGGTGCTCGGGATTCTGGCCGAAGGGTCGGCCGCCGCCTCGGGCCTGGCCGACCGGCTGGCCGTGCGACGGCCCTCCATCACGGCCCTCATCGACGGGTTGGAGGCCCGCGGCCTGGTCGACCGTCGCCAGGAGGACACCGATCGCCGCCGGGTGGAGCTGCGCCTGACGCCCGAAGGGGCCGGCACGCTCGCCCGGGCCGACGCCGCCGTGGACGAGTACCTGATCGCCATTGCCGGCCACCTTCCCGACAAGGAGGAGGCCATGGCCCTGCGCTCGCTGGAGCTGTGGGCCCGGGCGATGGTCGAGTCCCGCCAGGGCCCGCGCCCGGGCGCCGAGGGGACGACGGCGTCGCCCGAGGTATCGGCGCAACGAAGGACGAAGCGATGAGCACGACCGAGGACAGGTTGGGCGGGCCGGACGTCGAGACGCCGGCCGCCGGCAAGGGTCCGGGCACCACCGGGTCGGTGGAGACCCAGGAGACGGAGCGCGACGACGGGGTCCGACGGCTCCCGCTGGCCGCCTACGTACCGATGGGGGTCACGAGCCGTTACGAGGCCCCCGCGGCAACGGTCGACCCGGACCGCTCCAAGGGGTGGATCAAGCGTGCGACACCCATCGTCATGGCGCACAAGGTGGCGTGGTTCAGCGCGCTCGATCTTCTCGTTCCTCGGCCTGATCATTCAGGTATGGATCCCCAAAATCCTCCAGAACGGCATCACGAACGCCCTGATCAACAAGACGCAGCCGTTGCACAACTACGTGGAGTTGATCGCGGTGCTGGCGTTGTTCACGGGGCTCTTCGGCTACATCTCGCGCACCAATCTCTTCAAGGTCGCGTACGCCATCGAATTCGACCTGCGCAACATCCTCTACGAGCACTTCACGCGGATGTCCTTCCCCTTCTACGACCGGGTGCAGTCGGGTCAGCTGATCTCGCGGGCCAACTCGGACATCCGCTCGGTGCAGATGTACCTCACGTTCGCGCCGATGATCCTGGTGCAGTGCTCCATCGCGCTGGTGGCCTTCGGGTTCATGCTCTCCATCAGCGTGCCGCTGGCCTTCGTGGCCATGGCGGCGATGCCCTTCATCTACATCGTCGGCGTCAAGATGCGGAAGTCGCTCTTCCCCGTGTCCTGGATCATCCAGGCCCGCCTGGCCGAGGTGGCCACGGTGGTGGACGAGAACGTGAACGGCGTACGCGTCGTCCGCAGCTTCGCCGCCGAGCAGCAGCAGCTCCGCCAGCTGGCGACGGCAGCTGACCGGGTGCAATGGGGCTACATCAAGGACGCCGACCTGCGCGCCCGCTTCGCTCCGCTGGTGCAGAACCTCTCCCAGGTCGGTCTGGTCTTCGTCCTCCTCGTGGGCGGGTGGATGGTCATCCACTCGGGCCTGCCGGTCGCCTCCATCGTCTCGTTCAACCTGTACCTGATCATGATGCAGGCCCCCTTCATGATGCTGGGGATGCTCATCATGATGGGGCAGCGTGCCTCGGCCTCCGCCGAGCGCATTTACGAGATCCTCGACGAGCAGCCGACGATCGTGGACCGCCCCGACGCCATCGACCTGGTCAACTGCCAGGGGGATGTCGAGTTCGACGACGTCACCTTCGCCTACGCGGCGGACAGCCTCCTGTCGAAGCCTGATGACGAGAACGACGGGCGCCGCGACATTCTGCGCCACCTGAACCTGCACCTGCACCCCGGCGAGACCGTCGCCCTGGTGGGCCGCACCGGGAGCGGAAAGTCGAGCGTGGCCCGTGTGCTCGCCCGCTTCTACGACGCCACCGGGGGCACCGTCCGGGTCGACGGCCACGACGTGCGCGACCTCACCCTCACCAGCCTGCGGGGCAACATCGGCGTCGTCCTGGACGAGCCGTTCCTCTTCTCCGTGTCCATCCGGGACAACATCGCCTACGGCCGCCCCGACGCCTCCATGGAGGAGGTCATGGCCGCGGCCGAGGCCGCCGGCGCCTCAGGGTTCATCAACCGGCTGGCCGACGGGTACGACACGGTGGTCGGCGAGCGGGGCTACACCCTCTCGGGCGGTCAACGCCAGCGGATCGCCATCGCCCGGGCACTGCTGGTGAACCCCCCCATCCTGATCCTCGACGACGCCACCAGCGCCATCGACGTCAAGGTCGAGCAGGGCATCCACTCGGCGCTGCGCGTCCTCATGGAGGGACGCACCACCCTGATCATCGCCCATCGCCTCTCGACCATCAGCCTGGCCGACCGCGTCGTGCTGCTCGACGGTGGCCGGATCGTCGCCGACGGGACCCATGCCGAGCTCCTGGATTCCACCCCGCTCTACGCCGAGGTGCTGGCTCAGGCGGCCCGCGAGGAAGATGCCGCGGAGGAAACGGCCGCGGGCGTCGTCGAGGGCCTGGGCCTGGACGACGTGGTCCTCGAGCCCGAGGGTGTGGCCGTCGCCCCCGAGGACGGGCTTCTCGAGACCGACGACGAGGTGCTCGAGCCCGAGAAGGGTGCGATCTGATGTTCGGCGGAGGTGGACCACCAATAGGAGGCGGCGGCGCGCCGGGCGCGGCGCAGGCCGGCCTGCCCTTCGGCGGCATCCCCCACGAGCTGCAAGAGGGCGTCGACCTCCTCTTGAAGGATGAGCCCGAGCGCGGCGAGTCCGACGCCGTCTTCACGCAGCTGCCGTCGCCGCACGAGTCCAAGAAGCTGACGCTGACGACCCTGCTCATGGAGTACCCGGGCATGTGCGCGCTGGCGACGCTGCTGGTCGGGATCATTGCCCTGTTCACCCAACTCGGACCGAGCTTCGTCTCCTACGCCATCAACCATGGCCTGACGCCGCCCCACTACGACTACGCCGTCGTGGTGGTCATGGCGATCCTGTACCTGGTGTCCATCTGCGTCTCGTCGGGGGCGCAGTACGGGCAGGCCCGGGTGACGGGCCGCCTCGCCTCGTGGGTCATGAACGACCTGCGCATCAAGGTCTTCCGGCACCTGCAGCGGCTCTCGCTCGACTTCTTCACCGAGGAGAAGGCCGGCGTCGTCATGAGCCGCATGACGAGCGACATCGAGAACCTCCAGCAGCTGCTGCAGGACGGCCTGGCCCAGTTCGCCATTCAGGGGCTGACCATGGTCGTCATTACGGTCTTCCTCTTCGCCACGAACGCCACGCTGGCCGCCATCACGGTCTTCGCCGTCCTGCCGCCACTGGTGATCATGTCGATCTGGTTCAAGCGGGCCTCCGAGCGCGGGTACGACAAGGTGCGCGACGGCATTGCGCTCGTGCTGGCGGACCTCTCCGAGAGCCTGCAGGGCGTGCGCATCGTCAGCGCGCACAACAGGCAGCGCTACAACGTGGAGACCCACCGCGACATCGTGGGCTCCTACCGCGACGCCAACAACTACACGGGTCGCATCAACGGCATTTACGGTCCGGGGTCGCAGGTCATCAGCGTCTTCGGCCAGCTCCTGATTCTGGGCATCGGCGGGACCATGTACCTGCACCACCCGCAGGAGATCAACTTGGGCCAGCTGACCGCCTTCTTCCTCTACGTGAACCGGTTCTTCTCGCCGATTCAGCTACTGGTCCAGCAGTACAACACCTTCCAGCAGGGCCGCGCGTCGGTCTTCAAGCTGCGCGGCCTGTTGGAGACCGAGCCCTCGGTCCTGGAGGCACCCGACGCCGTGGAGCTCCCGCCGATCCGCGGCAAGATCCGCTTCGACCACGTGTCGTTCGGTTACGACCCCGCCGTGCCGGTGCTGCACGACGTCGACCTGACGATTGAGCCCGGCGAGACCGTGGCCTTCGTCGGTGCCACCGGGGCGGGGAAGTCGACGATGGCCAAGCTGGTCACCCGCTTCTACGACCCGACCGGCGGCCGGGTGCTCATAGACGGGTACGACCTCAAGGCTGTGACGCTGTCGTCCTTGCGCTCGCAGCTGGGCGTGGTGCCCCAGGAGCCCTTCCTCTTCGCCGGGACCATCCGGGACAACATCGCCTTCGCCCGTCCGGGCGCGCCCGACGACGAGGTGTGGGAGGCGGTGCACCAGGTCGGCCTGGGCGAGCTCGTGCAACGGCTCCCCTACGGCCTCGACACACCCGTCCACGAGCGGGGACAGTCGCTCTCCTCGGGCGAGCGCCAGCTCATCGCCCTCGGCCGGGCCTTCATGGCCGAGCCCCGCGTGCTCGTGCTCGACGAGGCCACCTCCAACCTCGACCTGAAGTCCGAGACGATGGTGGAGGCGGCGCTCGACGTGCTGCTCGACGGGCGGACCGCCGTGCTCATCGCGCACCGGCTGTCGACGGCCATGCGCGCCGACCGCATCGTCGTGGTCGGCGACGGCGAACTGCTCGAGGTCGGCTCGCACGACGAGCTGGTGGCGCTCGGTGGGCACTACGCCGAGATGTACCACACCTGGATCAATCAGTCGCACGCTGCGTAGCGGTACGGGGCGGCACCCCGCTGCCTGACTGGCGCGTCTCGCCGGGCGGTGTCGCCCGAGCGCCGGTATGACCGCGATCGCAGGCTCAGCCGGGCACCTCCATGACGGCGACCGTGTTCTCGTCCGGGTCGAGCAGGGTCGCCTTGCGGCCTCCACCGACCGCCTCCACCCTGAAGGGCCTGATCCCCCGACCGGCCAGCTCTGTCAACGCGGCACCGAGATCGGCGACGGACAGGGCGACCAGGCCGTTCCCGGCACGGTCGCCATCAACCACGATGTAGAGCCAGGCCGTCTCGGCCACCCGCCACATCACCTCGTCCGCGGCGACCTCGACGTCGGCGGGTCGTCCGAAGAGGCGGTCGAAGAAGTCCCGCCCGGTGGCCAGGTCCGAGACGGGCACGCCGGTGAAAGCGATCTCGACGTCCATGGCGGTCGACCCTACCGAGACGGACGTGCCGTCGTCAGGTGGTCACCCCGCCCGGCTCCAGTTGCGCAGCGTCGTCCTGTAGCGGGCGTCCCACTCGTCGTAGGCGGCGCGGAGCAGCCCTCCCGGCCAGCCGGCCGGGAGGAGCTCAGCAGGCAGCAGCGGGTCCGCCTGCAGGTGCCGCAGCACAGCCGCCGACAGCTCGAACCCCGGTGCCAGGGCCTCGGGCCCGGCGGGGGGCAGTGCACGGAGATCGCCCAACAGGTCACCTGCCCGCGCCGCCCACGCGGGCAGGTCCCACAGCCGCTGCGCCAGTGCCGCGGGTTCTGCCGGTCGCGCCGTCATGAGCTCGACGTCCCCGTCCAGCGCGTCCGGCAGCCGCACCGCCAGGTTGGCCGGGCGCATCCACACGCCCTCGCGCAGCTCGGCCAAGCGCCCGTAGGCCAGGCTACGGCGGCGGGCACCCCGGACCTCGGGCGAGCTCCCCGTGGTGGTCACCACGGCCAGCCACCACGCCCCGTCGTACCCGGCGGTCTGGCCGGCGCGGCTGGCCGACTGCCGCGCCTGGCGCTCCGCCAGATGGCCGGCGAGCCGGTAGCGGCCCGATCCGTCGGACGTCGCCTCACCGCCGGCGACCATGCGGCTCAGCGCCACCCGGGCGCGGTTCTCGCTGATGCCGAAAAGCCCGGTCAGGCGCACGAGCTGGGCCACCGGCAGCTCGGGCGGCTCCATGCCCAGCAGGGCACTGGCCAGCACGGACCGGGCCGTCAGCGGGGACGCCGGATCCTCCGGGCCAGCCCGTGGCGCGGTCGTATTACGTGATTGTGTCAGCTGATCGATTCCAGTAATATAGAGCCCATGGCCAGCACCATGGTGCCCGAAGCGGCCGACCGGCCCGACGTCCTGCCGAGCGAGCGGCTGCAGGCGAACGGCATGGCCGTCCCGGGTCTGCGGGCCGATCTGCGCCACATCGACAACGCCCGCAACGCCCTCTCGGTGGCGACGGTCTGGTTCTGGGTGGTGGTGGCCATCGGCGGCGCGGTCTGGATCGACCAGTGGTGGAGCTACCTCATCGCGTTCGTCCTCATGGGCCCGCTCTACGCCCGCTTCGCCATCCTGATGCACGAGGCGGCGCACAAGCTCCTCTTCACCAACAAGCGGTGGAACGACTGGATCGGCAAGTGGGTGGTGGCCTATCCCGTCTTCACGCCGGTGCAGCTCTACCGCCGGTCGCACTTCGCCCACCACAAGGACGAGTTCGGGCCCGACGAGCCGGACATGGCGTTCTACTCGCCCTACCCCTGCACGCGGCGGGCGCTGCGCCGGCGCCTGTTCCGCGACGCCGTCGGCATCAGCGGGTGGAAGAACTTCGTGCCGCTGGTGAAGAACACCCGCACCAAGCCGTTCCGGCCCATCGGTTTGTCCATCTTCGGCGTGCAGGCCCTGCTGTGGGCGGTCATGTGGGCCACAACCGGCCGCTGGTGGATCTACCCGCTCTTGTGGTTCCTCCCCTGGATGACCGAGTGGCGCGTCATCAACCGCCTGCGCTCCATCGCCGAGCACGGGGGCATGGCGCGCAGCTCGGACCGCCGGGCCACGACGCACAACGTTCACCAGTCCTGGCTCGCCCGCTTCTGGATCGTCCCCTACAACACGGGCTGGCACCTGGCCCACCACGTCGACATGGGCGTGCCGTGGCGCAACCTGCCGGCCTTCCACGCCGAATTGGAACGGGCCGGCTACATCACCGACGCCATCACCTACAAGAGCTACCGGGCGTTGTGGAAGGCGCTCTCGAACGCCGACGAGACGACCGAGGTCAAAGCCTCGGCCTGAGCCCATGCGTGGCGGCACGGGCCACCTCGCCCCGCATGCGCCCGGCCTGCACGCCACGTCCGTATCCTGCTGGGAATGACAGGGTCGCCCGGCCACCCACGACCCCTTCGTGCCGCGGTGCGCCGCCACATGATGGCGAGGTCCGGGCTGGTCCTGCCCGACCTGGCCCCACAGTCGATCACCATCAACGGTGTGCCGCGCACGTTCGTCGCCGTCCCGGGTCCCGGAATTGGCGCGCCGCTCCTCCTCGTCCTTCACGGCGCCGGCGGAACGGGGATCGGCACGGCCGCCCTGAGTGGACTGGCCACACGAGGTCCTGCCGCCGGCTGCGCGGTCGCGTTCCCCGACGGATACCTCCACGTCTGGGGCGACCGCACCCGACCGCCCCTGACGGCCCGGCGCGAGCGGATCGACGACGTGGCTTTCCTCGCCGCGCTGGTCGAGCAACTCCGGTCCGGCGGCGGTCCCACGGGTCCGGTCTTCGCCATCGGCATGTCCAACGGCGGCTTCCTGGCGGAGCAGGTGGCCCGTCACGGCCTGCTCGAGCTGGCCGGGGTCGTTCTGGTGGCTTCGAGCGCGACGGTGGCTTCCCGGCGGGACCGGCCGCAGCCGACACCTGTCCGGCTGGTTCGCTTCCTGGCCTTCCACGGCACGGCCGACCCGTTGGTCGCCTACGGCGGTGGCGGCATCGGTCCTCTGGGTCGGCTGGCCGACAGGGGGCCCTCGAGAAGCCGGGCCTGGGCCGATAGAGGTGTGACGGCGCCGATCGAGGATGTCGCGGCCGACTGGGCGGCGGCGGCCGGCGGACCCGCGACGACGCCGGTCGTCGTGCCGGCGGCAACATCGTCGAACGACTTCACGGTGGAGCACCGCAGCTGGTCCGGGGCGAACGGTACGGAGGCGCCACCGCCAGCGCAGGTCTACCGGATCATCGGCGGCGGCCACACGTGGCCCGGAGGCGCGCAGTACCTGCCCGCACGCGTCGTCGGTCCGGTCGCCCGCGGCCTCGACGCGACAGGGATCCTGCTCGATTTCGTCACGTCCTGTCGTTGAGGCGCCGCAACGCCTTGCGCCTCACCTTGCGCTCTCGGAAGACAGGGTTTCGCGCCGGCACCCCCGGGCACAGACCGACCGTGCACACCAACGAGGCGCGGGAGCACCCGCCCGCCACCGGCGTCGCGCTGCGATGGGCCCCGGCGGCCGGCGGCGGTGTGCTCCTCCTGGCCGCGGTGGTGCTGGCGCCGCACCACGCCCGCGCTGCCGCGGCCCAGGACTGGCCGCCCTTCGTCCTTGTGGCGGGCCTCCTCCTGGTCGGCCTCGTCGCCGACGGGGACCGGCTGTTCGCCGCCGGCGGCCACGCCCTCGCCCGCCTGTCGCCCAATGGGCTCCTGCTCTACGCCGGGACCGTCGTCCTCGTCGTCAGCGTGACCACGCTCTTGAACCTCGATACGTCGGTCACGTTCCTCACGCCCGTCCTCGTCTACGCGGCCCGCAGTCGCGGTGAGGGCGAGGCTCCGCTCCTCTACGGCTGCCTGCTGCTCTCCAATGCGGGGTCGCTGCTCCTGCCCGGATCGAACCTGACCAACCTCATCGTCCTCGGCCACCTCCACCTCTCGGGCGGCGCCTTCCTCGCCCACATGGCCCTGCCGACGCTGGCAGCCGCGGGTGTCACCGCGCTCGTCGTCGGCGTCGTGCATCACCGCGCCCTGCGCGCGACGTTGACTCCCTCCGACGAGCCGGAAAGGGCGGTGCTCGGCGTCGGCCTGGTGGCCGTTGTGCTCGTCACGGTGCTCGTCGTGACATTGCGCGCGCCGGCCCTGCCGGTGGCCGCCGTCGGCGTGGTGGCGGTGGTGCTCAGCACGCGGCGGGGCCGCGCCCACCCCGCGACCCCCCGGGCCGCCCTCGACATCCTCGGTGTCCCCGTCCTGGTCGGGCTGTTCGGCCTGGCCGTGGCCCTGGGCACCCTCGGCCGGTCCTGGTCGGGCCCGGCCACCCTGCTGTCGCATCTCAATGCCTGGGGGACGGCGGTGGTCGCGGCGCTGACCAGCGTGCTGGTCAACAACCTCCCGGCGGCGTCGCTCCTGGCCGCCCGGCAGCCGCCGCACCCCTTCGCGCTGCTCATCGGCCTCAACGTGGGGCCGAACCTGTTCGTGACCGGCTCGCTGGCCTGGTTCCTGTGGCTCCGCGCCGCCCGGAGCGCCGGAGGGCAGCCCGACATCCGGCGGGCCAGCGTGCTTGGACTGGTGAGCGTGCCGCTCGCGCTCACCGCGGCCGTCGGTGTGCTGGTGCTCAGCGGCACCAGCTGAGCCGGTTCGGCGAGGCTCGGGGCTTCAGCCCTGCATGGCGATGTGGTCGGTGCGCACGATGACCCGGATGCGGACCTCGCCCTCACGTCGAGCCGGGTAGGCGTCCACGCCGAGATACTTCTTGGCCATGGCGTCGATGTGTGCGTCGGCACCCTCGGTCGCGACGTCGGTGACGGTCCCCTCGAACGCGACCACGTTGTACGCGTCGTCCGGGTCGATCACGGTCACGGCGACCCGGCTGTCGCGCTCGAGGTTGCGCGCCTTCTTGCGCCCCTGGGCCGTGTTGAACACCACGTCGTCGCCGTCGAGGTCAATCCAGAGGGGCGTGATCTGGGGGGACCCGTCCGGGTTCAGCGTGGCCAGCGAGGCCAGCACGGGCCGGGCGATCAGGTCACGGGCCTTGGGGGACAGGACGTCGGCCATGAATCAGGGCCGCCCTTCGCTTCTGCTCCGCGTCCATCGCGTCAGCGTGGTCAGCGTAAAGGCGCGTCGGCCGGCCTCAGTCCCCCTCGACGCCGAGCGCCTGTCGCAGCACGAGGGCCGACTCGCGCTGGGCCCGCTTCGACACGGCCGCCGTCGTCACCAGGGCCGAGCCGTGGAAGGTGCCCGGGAACTGGTGCAGCTCCACCGAGACGCCGGCCTGGAGCAAGCGCTGGGCGTACGTGATCCCCTCGTCCCGCAGCGGATCGTTCTCGGCCGTCGAGATGTAGGCCGGAGGCAGGCCCGACAGGTCGGCCGCCCGGGCCGGCGCGGCGTAGCACGGCACGTCGGCGGCCCCGTACAACGGACCGAGGTAGGCCTGCCAGCTCTGCACGGCCAGCGGCCGGTTCCACATGGGCGAGTCGACGAAGGTCTGCATGGAGCCCGTCTCGAGCCGGTCGTCGAGCTCGGGGATCTGCAGCATCTGGAAGCAGATCGGTGGTCCGCCGCGGTCGCGCGCCAGCAGGGCCGTCGCCGCGGCAAGCCCGCCCCCGGCGCTCGCACCGGACAGCGCCACCCGGGCCGGATCGACGCCCAGCGTCTCGGCCTCGGCATGCAGGTACGACAGCGCGGCGTAGCAGTCGTGCAGTCCGGCCGGGTACGGGTGCTCGGGCGCCAGCCGGTAGTCGACCGACACGACGACGGCACCGGTGCCGATGGCCAGCAGGGCCGCACCGGCGTGCTCGGACTCGATGCTGCCGATCACGAAGCCGCCGCCGTGGATCATGAGGATGCCGGGCACTCGTGCCGCCGTCGTCGCCCCCACCGGACGGTAGACGCGCACCGGCACGTCGGGGTCGCCGTCCAATCCCGGCACCCTGCGGTCGTCAATCTGGAGCGTCCCGATCCCCGGGATGTCGAACGTGATGGCGACGAGGATCTCCTCGAAGGCCCGGCGCGCCGCCACCGGGTCGACGAGGTCGATCTTGGGCAGCAGCTCGATCACCGCCGCCAGCTCCGGGTCGATCATGAACGGCCCTCCCCCCTGGTTCGCATCACTGCGACGAACACTCGTGTGAGCTACTTGGGCTGCATCCGGATGCCGGCGTCAATGCGAATCGACTCGGCGTTGATGTACGAGTTGGAGAGCAGCTCGAGCGCCAGGGTGGCGAACTCGGTCGAGTAGCCGAGGCGGTGGGGAAACAGCACGTCCTGGGCCAGCTTCCCCTTGAACGTCTCGGAGCCCTCGCCGGCGCCGTAGATCGGCGTGTCGATCAGGCCCGGCAGAATGGTGTTGACCCGGATGCCGACGACGGCCAGGTCACGCGCCACCGGGAGCGTCATGCCGACGACCCCGCCCTTAGATGACGAGTAGGCGGCCTGCCCGATCTGCCCGTCCTCGGCCGCCACCGACGAGGTGTTGACGATGGCGCCGCGGGCACCGTCCTCGTCGGGTTCGTTGAGGCTCATTTTGGTGGCCGCCAGGCGGATGCAGTTGAAGGACCCGATGAGGTTGATCTCGATCACCCGGCGGTAGAGGTCGAGGTCGTGGGCCGAGGCGTAGTCGCCGTCCCGGCCGATGGTACGGGTGGCCCAGCCGATGCCGGCACAGTTCACCAGCGACTTGAGCGGCGCCATCTCGACTGCCGCGTCGACGGCCGTGATCACCTGCTCGGGGTTGGTGACGTCGGTCTGCACGAACAGGCCGCCGATCTCCTTGGCCAGGGGCACGCCCTTGTCCTCCTGGACGTCGGCCACCACCACCCGCACGCCCCGCTCGGCGAGCAGACGTGAGGTGGCCAGCCCGAGCCCGGATGCCCCCCCGGTGACGATCGCAGACGAGCCGTTCAGTTCCATGTCCCTGCCACTCCTTGTGGGTTCTCTTTTTTCAGCCCGCCACGCGGGCCCAAACCTAGGTGCCGGGCAGAGGATAGGGGGCGGCCCGGTCAGGGTCACATCTGCTCGGGTGCCTCCATGCCCAGCAGCGAGAGACCCTGCTCCAGCACGCGCGCCGTGAGGTCGCAGAGCCCGAGCCTCGAGTCGCGTACCGCCTCGTCGTCGACCAGCACCCGGCAGGCCTCGTAGAACGAGGTGAACGAGGTGGCCAGCTCGAACAGGTAGGTGCAGAGCTTGGACGGGCTGCACGACTCGGCCGTCGCCTCCACCGCCGCGGCAAAGCCGAGCAGCTGCAGGGCCAGGGCGCGTTCGGGGGGCTCACCGAGCACCGGGACCGCACCCGGTGCCGGCGGGGCCACGCCGGCGCGCCGGAAGATGGACCTGATCCGCGCGTGCGCGTACTGCAGATAGGGACCGGTGTCACCCTCGAAGGCCAACATCCGGTCCCAGTCGAAGACGTAGTCCCGCACGCGCTCGGTCGACAGGTCGGCATACTTCACCGCGCCGACCCCCAGGGCATGCGCCACGGCGGCCTGGCGCTCGGGTGACAGGTCGCTGGCGCGCTCCTTCATCGCCGCCGCGGCGCGATCGATCCCCTCGGCCAGGAGGTCGATGAGGCGCTCCGAGCCGCCCGACCGGCTCGCCAGCTTCTTGCCGTCGGTCCCGAGCACGAGGCCGAACCCGACGTGCACGGCCTCGTCCTCCTCACGTAGGTAGCCGGCGAGGGTGGAGACGGCGAAGACCAGGCGGAGGTGGAGTGACTGCTCGGCCCCCACGACATAGATCAGGCGGGTGGCGCCGATGCGGCCGGTCCGGTCGCGCACGGCCGCCAGATCGGTGGCGGGGTAGCCGTAGCCGCCGTCGGACTTGCGCACGATCAGCGGGAGCGGCTCGCCGTTCCGGTTCTCGAAGCCCTCGGGGAAGACGCACAGGGCTCCGTCGTTCTGCACCAGGAGGCCCCGCTCGTCGAGCTCGGAGACGACGACCGGCAGCAGCGGGTTGTAGAAGCTCTCCCCCACCACGTCGTCGGGGGTCAGCAGGACGCCGAGCAACTCGTAGACCTCGCCGGCGTGGCGCATGGACTCGGCGACGA
>CAWCFG010000011.1:0-151739 GCA_963794875.1 uncultured Acidimicrobiaceae bacterium | reverse complement strand
TCTTCGATCGCCTCGATCACGGCTTCTTCCACAATCTCTTCCACGATCTCTTCGACCACCGCTTCGTCGATGTCCGTCACGTTCGGGGTCACTGCCGCCTCCTCGGGGGCCGCATCGGCCTCTTCGCGCTCTGCTTCCACTGCGTCTGAATGCGTCATATCGCTCATACCGGCGCTACTTCGTGAAGAGAAGCGTGATGAGCTTCCCGAAGGCGAGGTTCAAGACGAAGATCAAGCTGATCATGATGATGAGGGTCGTCAGCACCACGGATGTGTAGTTGATGAGCTCCGAACGCGACGGCCACGCCACCTGGCGCATTTCGTCGCGGACCTCGCGGACGAACTGCACCGGGGTCGTGCGCTTGCGGCCCTGTGGGCGGCTGCGCGGCTGACGACCACCCGAGCTCGCGCCCGCGGGGGCCTTGCGGGTAGCCGGAGACCCATCGGCCTCCATCTGCCCTTGGCGCTGCATCAAGCGCTTGGTCTCGCGGTTCACGACTCTTGCCTCACATACTTCATCGTCGGGTTGGTACGTCCGGGGCAGGGCAGGAGGGACTCGAACCCCCAACCGCCGGTTTTGGAGACCGGTGCTCTACCAGTTGAGCTACTGCCCTCGGTGGGGTGCCTTCGGTTGCCCTCAAGCAGGTGGTTCTTCCCCCTGACCTGGGGATCGGCCTGCCAGAGTAGCACCGGCGGGCTCAGGTTGGCTCAGCGGGTCTCCTTGTGCAGGGTGTGCTGGCGGTCCCAGCGGCAGAACTTCTTCATCTCGATCCGCTCGCGGTCGTTCAGCTTGTTCTTCGTCGTGATGTAGTTCCGCCGCTTGCACACCTCGCAGGCCAGGGTGACCTGGACCCTCTTCTCGTTCTTCGCCATCTCCTGCAATCCTTCCTACTGGCCTACTGGCTGCCCGGGGCGACCTGACCCGGGCCTGGTAGCGGCGGCGGGACTCGAACCCGCGACAACACGATTATGAGCCGTGTGCTCTGACCAACTGAGCTACGCCGCCATGGGCGAGCCCCCGGTGGGGATTGAACCCACGACCCCCTCCTTACCATGGAGGTGCTCTGCCACTGAGCTACAGGGGCGCCGCGGGTACCTTCCGCGAACGGTCAATGATAGTCAGGGCCTGACGCGAGCTGCCTCCGCTCCCCTGGTTTTCGCACGTCAACAGTACCATCGGCGGATGCGGATCCGCCTCGCCGAGCTGGCCGACGCCGAGGCCATCCGTGCCATCTACAACGTGGAGGTGCTCGAGAGCACGAACACCTTCGACATGGTGCCTCGCAGCGCGGCCGAGCAGGAGGCCTGGATCCTCGAGCACAGCGGCGTGCATCCCGCCCTCGTGGCCACCGAGCCCCCGGACCCCGACGCCCCGGGCCGGATCGGGGCCAACGGCGAGATCGTCCTGGGCTTCGGCTCCCTCTCGTCCTTCCGCGAGCGCTCCGGCTACTCGGCCACGGCCGAGAACTCGGTCTACGTCGACCGGGACCAGCGGGGCAAAGGGGTGGGCAGGGCGCTCCTGGCCGAGCTCCTCGTGCTGGCCTCCGCCCACGGCTTCCACTCGGTAATCGCCCGGATCGCCGGGCACAACGAGACCTCCATCAGCCTGCACGAGGCCGTGGGCTTCGAGCTGGTGGGGGTCGAGCGCGAGGTCGGGCGCAAGCACCGCCAGTGGCTCGACGTGGTCGAACTCCAGCGCCTCCTCTGAGCGGGCGTCGGCGTGGCCGGCTGTGTGGCCCGCTATGTGGACGGCTGAGTCGCCCGATATGCGGACGGCGCCCGCCGGGCCGTCAGCCCGTCAGCGGGCCGGGGTCAGGACTCGACCGCGGCGCTGGTCGCCGGGAGGGCCGGCAGGCGCGAGCGGTCGAGACGCCACGACGTCGTCCAGTTGCCCAGGGGGAAGATGGCCACGGCCCACAGGACCATCACCGCCAGCACCATGCTGGCGGGGTCCGTACGGACCAGCTCGCTCAGCAGGTCGCCACCGCCGGTGAGCCCGATGAAGGGCGCCACCATCGACAGCCCGAGCACGGCGTAGAGCCACCGACCGGTCACGATCGGGGCCACAATGATGATGCCCCACGTCAGGTACCAGGGCTGGACGACGGGCCCGAAGAGGACGAACGCCATCATGGTGGCCCCGAGCGCGCCGAGCACCCCGATGCGCTGCCGGTTGCGCAGGCAGTAGATGGCGATGGCCGCCGCCCCGATCAGTCCGATGGCGCGGGTCAGCGTCAGGACCCCGCCCAGGCCGACGCCGATGCCGACGACGTGGGCCGTCCCGCTGATGAGCAACCCGAAGCCCGTGGCCGGCGCCATCCACGACCGCACGGTGCCGGGGGTGCCGAGATTGGCGATCCAGCCCCAGCCGAGGCCCGACACGAGCGAGAGCACCCCCATGACGCCCACGGTGACCAGGCCGGCCCGCACCAGCGCGCGGGTACGACGGCGCCAGTCGGCGAACGGCCCGGCCCACTCCCAGGCCACATAGACGATGCCGATGGCGGCCGGGACCTTGATGGAGGCAGCCAGCGCGCAGAGCACGATGCCCCAGACCGGATGGAAGGAACGGGCGGCCGTCACGCCGGCCAGCAGCAGCCCCACCATGATGGCGTCGTTGTGCGCGCCCCCGACGAGGGCCAGCAGGGTCAACGGGTTGAGCACCGCCAGGACGAAGGCCGGGCCCGGATCGCGGCCGAAGGAGCGGGCCAACTTGGGGATGCAGTAGGCGATCAGCGCCAGGCCGGCGACGGATTGGAGCCGGAGTAGCTCAATGGTCAAGAGGGCGTGGTGGAACGTGAGCGAGGCGGACCACCCGGCCAGCATCAAGAACAGCGGTCCGTAGGGCGCCGGCGTGTTCGCCCACAGTGGATCGACCCCCGAGACGTACGGTCCGGAGCCCAGCGTGCCCGGCCCGTAGTGGTACGGGTTGATGTGGCGGCTCATCATCTCGCCCTGGGCGGCGTACGAGAACACGTCCCGGCTGAAGAGCGGCGCCACCACCAAGAGCGGCAGGATCCACAGCGCCAGCATGTAGGCCAGGGGGCGGATGGGCACGCCCCCGCGGGCCCGGAGCGTCTGGAAGAGTCCGTACCAGACTCGTACGAAGAGGATCATCCCGCCGTAGACGGCGACGACGCCCGGCAGCATCAAGGTGGTGGACGGCCAGTCGGCCTCACCGAAGAACCATGTGCCGCCCATCTCCAACTTGAAGGGCGAGCTCGGCAGCGATGCCCCGACACAGATGGAGACGACCGCGAGGAGTCCGAGCAGCGCGGGCCGGCGCAGGAAGGACAGGTCCTCAGGGTCACCGGACTCGGGCTCGACGCGCTCGGTGAGCGTGACGCCGCGGCTGAGGCGGAGCTGCATGGCGTCCGCCCGCATGGAGAGGCGGCCGAGCCGCGCGCTGATGCGGTCCAGAGCCGGGGGTGACGTCGACATCGCGCTCTCGTCCACGGGGTAATCAGTCTCGCTTGTCGTGTCCGGGCCCGGCGGGACCCAATGGGGGGAAGATGGGCCGACGTCCGAGGGGCGCCTGCCTGCAATCGATCTGGAACAGCATTGTAACGGCCCCCGGCGGGTCGCCCCGGGCCGGGCGGCCCTACGACGATACCGGCGGCGGATGCGTGGGCCGGGAAGGATTTGAACCTCCGTAGGTGTTAACCGGCAGGTTTACAGCCTGCTTCCTTTGGCCACTCGGACACCGACCCGCAGGGGCGAGATTAGCCCGGCCCGGCACCCCGGACCGGCAGGTGACGCCGGTACGCTGGCCCCCATGCCCACGTTTGACATCGTTTCGGAAGTCGACATGCAAGAGGTGCGCAACGCCGTGGACCAGGCCAACCGGGAGGCCGCCACCCGCTTCGACTTCAAGAACACCGACTCGGTCATTGAGCTGAGCGAGAACGAGCTCGTGCTCCGCTCCTCGACCGAGGACCGCCTCCGGGCGCTGCATCAGGTCCTCGACGAGAAGCTGGTGAAGCGTCAGGTCTCGCTGAAGGCCTTCGAGGACGCCAAGCTCGAGGAGGCCCAGAAGGGCACCTCCCGCCAGAAGATCGCCATCCGGGCCGGCATCTCGTCGGATCACGCCAAGCGCTTGAACAAGTTCATCAAGGACCTCGGGCTCAAGGGCGTGTCCTCCCAGACCCAAGGTGATCAGCTCCGCGTGACGGGCAAGAAGCGGGACGACCTCCAAGAGGTCATCAGCAAGTGCAAGGCGGAGGACTTCGGCATCCCGCTGCAGTTCAACAACTTCCGGGACTGACGCCCCTCCCGGCCGTCGTCAGTCGGAGGCCGGACGCCCGGGAGCGCCGTTCACAGACGATCTGCTCACACGGATCCCCGGCGCACAGACCCCCGGCTCACAGATCCTGCTCGCCGCTCACCTCGCCCGCCGCCACCTTCTCGGCGTGGTGCTCCTCGTACTCGACCGGGTCGACGTGGAAGAGCTTGTTGTAGATCACGAACTTGACGATCCACAGGATGCCGAAGCTCACCAGGTTGGCGAGATTCACCAGGAGGGCGGTCTCCCCGTGGCTCAGGTTGTGCGCCCGGGCGAAGTCGCCGGCGATCCAGACCGCCAGGCTCGAGAAGGCCAGGCCGATGAACGACAG
Organism: uncultured Acidimicrobiaceae bacterium; assembly: GCA_963794875.1. Classification (GTDB taxonomy): domain Bacteria; phylum Actinomycetota; class Acidimicrobiia; order Acidimicrobiales; family RAAP-2; genus Bog-473. Next base: position 147,127 of record CAWCFG010000011.1, on the reverse strand, counting down.
GATCCAGAAGGGGGCGACCTCCTTCCAGAAGTGCGACTTCCCGCTCTTGCCCCAGACCCAACGGCGGTTGAGCGCATAGGACGGGATGGTCGCCAGCACGTTGGCCAGGATGTTGGCCGGCACCTCCGACATGAGGTGGAAGACGCCGAACACCAGCAGCAGGGTGACCTGTGACACCACGGTCGAGATCACCGAGACACCGGCGTACTTGATGAGCTTCACGCTGGACGGGTGCGCGATCATCTGCCGGACCCGGGCGTGCAGGGCCTGGTCCGACGACCAGATGTGCGAGAGCGGTGGATGGCCGCCGTGATCAGTCACGGGAGCCCCGCGCTCGCTGAGAGGACGCCGCGGGCGGAATCGGCACGGGGCAACCCTAGCGTGAAGGGCAATTCGCCCCCGGTCACACCGTCATGCACCCGCCGTGAGCAATCGGTTGCTCCGGGCCACGTCGCCGAACCAGTGCGCACTCGGCTTGGGCCGGCGCTCGAAGGTCCCGGGGGCCACCGCCACCAGCCCGAACTTGGGCCCGTAGCCCAGATGCCACTCGAAATTGTCCAACAGGCTCCACACGAAATACCCCCGCAGGTCGACGCCCTCCTGCAGGCAGCGGTGCGCGCTCTCCAACGCCTCGGACACGAAGGCGATGCGCTCGGCGTCGTCCGCCGTGGCGATGCCGTTCTCCGTGACGACGACGGGCCGGCCGCTCACCGCGGCCGCCCGCCGCACGGTGTGCTCGACCGCCTGGGGCCAGCGCTCGTCTCCCATCTGCGTGACGCGGGACGTCGGGGTCGTTGGGCGCCAGCCCGTCCGGGCCGAAGTGCATGCGCGTGTAGCACTGCACGCCGACGAAGTCGTCGCCGCCGGTGGCGCGCAGGAAGACGTTCTCGAGCATCTCTTCCGCCGCATCGCGCAAGCGCTCCCCGCCTTGGCTGGCCGTGATCTCGGCCATGGAGAGCGTGAGACCGACCGGGAAGTCGCCGGGCCCGGCCCGCAGCACGTCGACGGCCAGTCGGTGCGCGCGCACCATCGCCTCGTTGACCGCCCCGTAACGCGTGAAGTCGTCCTTCACCCCGGGCGGGTACTCACCCTGGAAGTACCCCATGACGGCGACGACGTTGGGCTCGTTGATGGTGCAGGCCCATCCGATCAGGTCACCGAGATAAGCGGTCGACCGCTCCACGAAGCGGGCAAAGCGCTCGGGGGCGTCGGGTGCCTCCCATCCCCCGCGGGCGGTGAGCCACAGCGGGGTCGTGAAGTGGTGGAAGGTGACGACGGGCAGGATCCCGTGGCCGTGACAGGCGGCACACACTCTGCGGTAGTGCTCCAGCGCGGCGATGGAGAACTCCCCTTCGGCGGGCTCAATGCGGCTCCACTCCAGCGAGAAGCGGTAGGCGCCGAGGCCCATGTCGGCCACGAGTTGGAGGTCCTCGCGCCAGCGGTGAAAGGAGTCACACGCGTCACCGCTCGGCTCAACGGTGCCCGACGCCGGGTCGTGTTCCCACGCCCACCAGTCGTTGTTCACGTTTCCGCCCTCAATCTGGTGCGCCGCCGTGGCGACGCCCCAGGTGAAGCCCGCTGGGAACTCGAGCACCGTCTCTTGGCCCTGCCCTCTCGCCACTGTCACGCCGCCGCAGGGTAGCTGGGGTCCCGGCGCCGTGCTCTACGACGCCCGCCGCGGCGGCCTGCGAACATGGGCGCATGAGCGCGTCCTTGGAGTTCCTCGTCGATCTGCTTGACCTCGAACCCATTGAGGTCAACATCTTCCGCGGGATCCAGCCCAACGAGGAGCGCCAGCGTGTCTTCGGCGGTCAGGTGGCCGCACAAGCCCTCGTGGCGGCCGGGCGCACCGTGGAGCACGGACGGGTGCACTCGCTGCACTCGTATTTCCTCCGCCCCGGCGACCCGACCGTGCCCATCCTCTACGAGGTCGACCGCATCCGCGACGGGCGTTCCTTCACGACCCGACGTGTCGTTGCCGTCCAGCACGGGCGGGCCATCTTCAACCTCTCCGCCTCCTTCCACGACCTCGAGGACGGGCTCGAGCACCAGATCCCGATGCCCGAAGTGCCCGAGCCCGAGTCCCTGGCCCCGCTCTACGAGCGGCTCCTGCCCTACAAGGAGGAGCTGACCGAGTGGTTCGACCGGCCCCACCCGATCGACCAGCGCCACATCGGCGATCTCCCGTGGCACTCCAAGGAACAGGGGGAGCCCTACCAGCGACTGTGGATCCGCGCCGACGGCACGCTCCCCGACGACCCGCTCCTGCACGCCTGCGTGGCCACCTACGCCTCCGACATGTCCCTCTTCGACACCATCCTCGCCCCCCACGAGACGAGCTGGGACGACCCGGAGTTCATGGGGGCCAGCCTGGACCACTGCATGTGGTTCCACCAGCCCTTCCGGGCCGACGAGTGGCTGCTCTACGACACGGACTCGCCGGTGGCCGCCCAGGGGCGGGGCCTCGCCCGGGGCTTCCTGTTCGACCGGCAGGGCCGGCTCTGCGTCTCGCTCGCCCAGGAGGGACTGGTGCGCATGCGCACCCGGCCCGGGCGCTGAATCAGCGGCTCTGTATCGGGGCGTAGTCGCGCGGTTCGGAGCCGATGTAGAGCTGGCGGGGCCGTGAGATCTTCGAATCCTGGTCGAGCATCTCCTGCCAGTGGGCCAGCCAACCGGCAGTGCGCGGAATGGCGAAGAGCACCGGGAACATCTCGAGTGGGAATCCCATGGCCTGGTAGATGAGGCCCGAGTAGAAGTCGACGTTCGGGTAGAGCCGCCGCGAGGTGAAGTACTCGTCGCTCAGCGCGATCTCCTCGAGCTTCGAGCGCGATGTCGAGGAGCGGGCTCTTGCCCGTCACCTCGAAGACCTCGTCGGCCGTGCGCTTGATGATCTTGGCCCGCGGGTCGTAGCTCTTGTAGACGCGGTGCCCGAAGCCCTGCAGGCGCTGGCCGCCGGTCCCCGCCTTGACCGTGGCGATGAAGTCCGGCACGTTCTCGATGCTCCCGATGTCGGTCAGCATGCGGATGACGGCCTCGTTGGCGCCGCCGTGCCGTGGTCCGTAGAGCGCAGCGGCCGCCGCGGCGGTGGCCGAATAGGGATCCGAGTGCGACGAGCCGACGACGCGCATGGCCGTGGTCGAGCAGTTCTGCTCATGGTCGGCGTGGAGGATGAAGAGGATGTCCAGGGCGCGGGCCAGGACCGGGTCGGCCTCGAACCGCGGCTCGGCGACCTTCCAGAGCATGGAGAGGAAGTTCGGGACGAAGTCGAGCGAGTTGTCGGGGTAGACGAAGGGCATGCCCACGCTGAAACGGTGCGCGGCGGCGGCCAGGGTCGGCATTTTGGCGATGAGCCGGATGATCTGCTTGTTCCGGGACTCGGGATCGAAGATGTCCTTGGCGTCGAGGTAGAAGGTCGAGAGGGCGGCGACGGCAGAGACGAGCATCCCCATCGGATGGGCGTCGTAGTGGAAGCCCTCGAGGAACCGCTTGCGCACGTTCTCGTGGATGAACGTGTGGTACGTGACGTCATGACGCCAGTCGGCGAACTGCTCCTCGTTGGGCAGCTCGCCCTTCAAGAGGAGGTAAGCCACCTCGAGATAGGTGGAGTTCTCGGCCAGCTGCTCAATGGGATAGCCCCGATAGCGCAGGATGCCCGCGTCCCCGTCGAGGTAGGTGATGCCGCTCTCGCAGGCCGCCGTCGACATGAAGCCGGGGTCGAAGAACCAGACCCCGGGGAGGAGCTTGGACCACTCCTCGGCGGCTACCCCTCCGTTGACGAGCGGAATCTCAATGGACTCGCCATTGCGATTGTCCGTGATCGTGATGCTCTCGGCCACGTGAAGAGCCCTCCAGTTCCTGATTTCTGTGCCTCACGATCCTAGGACCAGGAAACGGCGGGGTCGATACGCGGGTGGCCCCGGGCGACCGGTCGAGCAGCGCTCAGGTTCCGGGGGCGATCTGCAAGGACTGCTGGATCGCCGTTCCCGCCATGAGCGTCTGGCCGGCGGGGGGGATCACCTGGACCGTGAGGAGGTACGTGGTCGACGGCTTGACGCGGCATGGTCACGTCGGGCAACCTCACCGAGGCACCCAGGGCCAGCGACGTCGTCCGGACCTGGCTCGTGCGTCGCGCCCGAGGTCTGGTCGACCAGCGAGAAGCGGACCGAGACGTGCGGCTCGTTGGACGAACCCTGGTTGGCCACCACGACGGTCACAGCGATCCGAGAGGTCGGGCTGATGACCGAGACGCTGGCGGGGGTGCCCTGCGGCGTCGGCAGGGCGGGAGGGGTCGAGGCGCACGGTGCGCAGGACGACGTAGTGCGATGCGGCCAGGGTGGCGAGGTGGCCACGAGGTCGACCTGGGCCGCCACACTGCCGACCTGCCACACCTGCGGGTGGGTCACCCAGACCGAGGGCGGGAGCTTCCCGTGGCCGCCCGCCGTCAGCAGCGACCGTTGCACCGAACGGTAGAGGTCGTCCGAACGCGTCAGGAGCGTGCCGGCCGCGGCAATGCGGTTCGTGGCCTCGGCGGCGGACAGGAGGGCGGTCCCGCCCGACGTCGCCGCCGCGCCCCGCCGGCGCGTCGGCGGGCGCGATGGGCTGCATGCCCAGGAATCCGTAGACCGCCGCCCGCAGCTGCGCCACCGCCTGGGCCCGCTCGGCGAAGACGTCGGTGAACTGGGTCGCCACGGTGCCCAGCGGTGTCGGCGCCGGCGGCGAGCTGGGCCTGCGTCGCTTCGTCGGCCGACTGTTGCACCGCGTTGTCGAGCGATGCCTGCAGTCCCTGCCGGGTCTGCGACGGCAGGTCGTTGACGATCCGGCGCACCGTGGCCGAGGTGGCATTCGACTGGTCGGCCACGACGCGTGCCCTGCGCGGCCAGGGTGCGGTCGGAGTTGGCGTCGTAGCCCTGCGACTGCCGCGACACCTGGGTCAGGCCGCCCACGAGTATCGCGAGCACGACCACCGCTGCGATGAGCAGGGTGACCGGCCGGGCCGGTGATCGACGGCGCGCGCGGCGGCGTGGCCTGCGTGGCGACATCGCCACAGGAAACTACAGGGGGCGGGAGGCTTTACACCGCGAGGAAGGACGCGTCCGGCGTCTCGCCGGACGTCGTCAGGGTGCTGGCGCTCGAACGCCACTGCACGGTGGGGGCGATCGCCCGGATGTCCACCCGGTCGCGGTAGCGCTCCACCAGCTCGAGGATGTCCCCGATCACCTCGTCGGTCAGGAGGTGCGGCTGCAGGCCCAGGTCGAGGAGCTTGGTGTTGGCGGCGTGGAAGTAGTGCTCCTCGTTCTCCACCCGGGGTTGGACAGACCCTCCGCGATGTCGACCCGCGTCGGACAGACCTTCTTGACCATCTCCGCCATCTCGCGCACGGAGAACGACTCGGTGAATTGGTTGAAGACCCGGAACTCGCCCCGGTCGGCGGGGTTCTCGAGGGCCAGGGTCACGCAGGCCAGCGTGTCGCGGATGTTCAGCATGCCGCGGGTCTGGCCGCCGGCGCCGTAGACGGTCAGGGGATGGCCCGTCACCGCCTGCACACAGAAGCGGTTGAGCACCGTGCCGAACACGCCGTCGTAGTCGAAGCGAGTGGCCAGCAGTGGGTCGACGTCCGTCTCCGGGGTGGACTGGCCGTAGACGATGCCCTGGTTCAAGTCGGTGGCGCGCAGGCCCCAGATGCGACAGCCGAACATGATGTTGTGGCTGTCGTGCACTTTGGACAGGTGGTAGAAGGAGCCGGGCTGCTTGGGGTAGGGCAGCAGGTCGGTGCGACCCTTGTGGGTGATCTCGATGAAGCCTTCTTCGATGTCGATGTTGGGGTAGCCGTACTCCCCCATGGTCCCCAACTTGACGAGGTGAATGTCCGGGTCGGTCTCCTGAATGGCGTACATGACGTTCAGGTTGCCGACGACGTTGTTGACCTGCGTGTAGACCGCGTGCTCGCGGTCGATCATCGAATACGGGGCCGAGCGCTGCTCGCCGAAGTGCACGATGGCGTCCGGCTTCGCCTCGGCGACGATGCCGTAGGTGAACGCGGCGTCCGTGAGGTTCCCGATCCGCACGTCGATGGCGTGACCCGACACCTGTTCCCAGCGCGTCACCCGTTCCTCGAGGGGAGCGATGGGCACCAGGCTGTCCACGCCCATTTCGCGGTCGTACTCCCGGCGCACCAGATTGTCGACGACGGTGACTTCGTGCCCGAGAGCCGAAAGATGCAGAGCCGTGGGCCAACCGAGATAACCGTCTCCTCCGAGAACCAGAATCTTCATTTCACCCGTGTTTTCACTCAGGCCCCGCGATTGTTACGGAGTCGTTTCAACTTCATCATGGGTCAGAACCCTGAATTTACGCTGTGAAACACCTGTAATTGGCGTGAGACCAGGGCGTATCCTTTCGCGGCGCAGCCTAAACAGCGGGCCATGGGCGCTGGGGGATGGTCGAGGGTCCGCCGACCTGTCCCGGGCGCCCGGTCAGCCCACCGCGCCCCACAGGGCCCGCCGCAGACCCGATGCCCGGGTGATCGGTCGCGCGATGGCGGCCCTGATCGAACGTTCGGGACCCACGAGAGGAGACGCTCCTGAGCCCGGGTCACCGCGGTGTAGAGCAACTCGCGGGTGAGGATCCGCGAGTCCGGGCTCGGCAACAGAAAGGCCACCGCCTCGTACTGCGAACCCTGGCTCTTGTGCACGGTCATTGCATACACGGTGTCCACCGCGGCGAGGCGCGTCGGGCTGACTTCGGCGATGGTGCCGCGGCGTTCGAAGGCGGCCACCGGCCGACCGTCCTCCGACGCGATGACCACGCCCGTATCCCCGTTGTAGAGGTCGAGCCCGTAGTCGTTCTCTGTGACGATCAGGGGGCGTCCGACATACCAGTCCGCTCCGGTGGTGAAACCTTCGACGTCGGACCGGAGCCAATTCTCGATGTGCTCCATCCACGTGGCCACGCCTTCGGGCCCGCGCCGGTGACCGCACAGCAGGCGGAAGCTTCCCAGCGCGTCGATGGCCTGGCGGGCCTCGCCGGCCCGTGCCGCGGCGATCACGGCCCGCCCGGTGTCGACGGCGAGCCGGCGCACCTCGCCCAGTGCGTCGGCCGGGGCGGTGTCGGCCTCGTCCGTGGCGATCCATTGCACATTGGAGCCGCCTTCCCTGAGAATGGCCATGGCCCCGTCGGCGTCGTCCTGTCGGATCGCCAGCGCCAGGGCGGCGATGGCGCCGCCGTGGCGGTGCACGTGCCGCAGCACCACGATCCCCGTGCCGAAGGGCGCCGTTTCCTCATCCTCACCACCGTCGTCCTCACCGTCGCCGTCGCCAGCCTGGACCGGCCGCCCCGTCACCCCGGCCAGCGCCCCACGCGCCGCAGAGCGGCATCGCGCGGACCGACGGCCGCCGGGCCCGACGATGTCGCCGAGGACTGCGCCGGCCTCGACCGAGGCCAGCTGCTCGGGATCGCCGACCAGGATCAGCCGCGCGTCGGGTCGCACCGCCTCCAGCAGGCGGGCCATCAGCGACGAGCGACACCATGGAGGTTTCGTCGACCACCACGACGTCGTGGGGCAGTCGGTTGAGGCTGTTGTGGCGGAAGCGGGTGCGGTTACCGGGGTTGAAGCCGAGCAGCCGGTGGATGGTCTTCCCCGCCACGGAGCGCAGGCGATCCCGGCGCTCCGGGTCGATCGCCATGGCATCGGCACCCTGGCGGACGGCGTCCTCCAGGCGCGCCGCCGCCTTGCCGGTCGGCGCGGCCAGTGCCACGAGAGGCGGGCGTCCCCCGCGGCGATCGCCTGGGCCTCCAGGAGGGCGAGGACGCGGGCCACGGTCGTCGTCTTCCCGGTGCCGGGCCCGCCGGCGATCACCGACAGCCGCCGCAGGACGGCCGTGGCCGCGGCCATGCGCTGGTCCGGGTCGTCGTCATCGCCGAACAGCTCCCCGACGCCCCGGCGCAGCAGGTCCAGATCGACACCGGGCGCCGGTCCGTCGGAACGGGCACCGCAGCTCGACCGCCACCAGGCACTCGTCGGCCCACAGGCGGTCCAAGTAGAGGGTCGACCCCTCGAGATGCAGCGGGCGGTCGACGCCGACCACCGGGCTCGCGGCCAGGCGGCGCAGCCACGTGGCGGGTTCGGGCCACGGCAGGGCGCCGAGGTCCGCCGGCACCTCGGTGTCGGCGTCGGCAGTGGCATGGATCGTCGCCAGGTCGACGCAGACGTTGCCCAGACGTGGCGCACGCGCCGCGAAGGCCGCACCGAGCGCGACGACGTCGTCGTGGGTGCCGCCCAGGCGGGACAGGCGCAGCGCGACATGGACGTCCGAGGTCGAGAGCAGGCCCGCTCGATTGAACGCCTGCAGCAGTCCTTCGACGTCCGCGCACGAAGCCGGGCGTCGAACAGGTCGACGACCTCGAGCTCGCTCACGCCGGGCACCCCCCGGTCGAAGAGGTCGCTCAGCGCCTCGATCAGGGCGGCCGGTGGCCGCCAGGACCACACGCCCGGCGACGGCGACGGCGACGGCGGCTCGGCCCTGTCGGGCGCGACTCGCGCTCATGCCGCGCACGAAGAGGTACAGGACTCCGCCGAGGTGCACGCCGGGGTCGTAGCCACGGAGCCGCCAGCGCAGATAGCGATGCAGGGCCACGGTGTAGAGGAGCGCCTGCAGCGGGTAGTGCGCGGCGACCATCTCCGCCTGCAGCGCCTCGGGACGGTAGTGCCACGCGGTGAGCGTGTCCTCTGGCGTGGCGAGCTTGTTCGTCTTGTAGTCGGCGAGGACGAAGCGGTCACCGGGCAGCCGGAACACGAGGTCGAGGCTGCCCGTCAGATAGCCACGCAGCACGCCGCCCAGGGCGGGGTCGCGCAGCGCGGGGCGTAGAGCGCTCACGGGGTCGTCCACCGGCAGGTGCTGCTCCAACATGTCGGCCACCTCGGCGACGTGCAGGTTGGCGCTCGGCGTGTCCCCTCCGACCAGCGGGATCTCGAAGGTCGAGCTCGTCGAGCCGGTCCACGCGGGCGATGTCGCGCAGGCGGATGTCGTCAGCCACGGGCCCGAGGGGGGACTCGATGGCGGCACAGAGGCCGGCGACGACCGCTTCGGTGTCCCCCGAGGTCGACGTTGCGCCAGGCCACCTCGTCGGCCAGCGCCTCTGTCACCGTCGGCGGTCAGGTCGGGCGCGTCGAACTCCGTGTGCTCGAAGACGCCGTGGACGACCGTCCCGACGAGCGCACCGCCGGGCATATCGGCCAGCCCTAACGCCACCGCGCCGTCAGCCGCGTCCGGCCCGGCTCCAGCCCCGGCTCGGCTCCGGCCCGGGCCGCCGGCGTGGTGGCCACGTCCTCGTCCGACGTCAACTGTTGCTCCGGCTCGCTCCCCACGGCGGGCTCCTCGTGCAGCGCACGGGTGATGCTCGAGTACGACGCCCTCCGCCAGCCGACGTCGAGCGTCCGGTCGAACGACCGCCGCCTCCAGGAACGGCGGAGGTCCTGCGTCCTCCTCCCACCGCTCCGTGGAGGGCGCACCGACCCGCTCGACCGAGACGCACGGTCCCAACCCGCCGAGGGTCGACTCGACCTCGGCGTCCGATCGGGTCTTGGCGCCGTAGGGGCCCACCACGCCCTGTGCGTCACGGTCGAAGAGCAGCCGGGCCAGCGGGGAGTGCTGGCTGTCGTTTGCCCCGGCCCACCACAGGATCGCCTGGTGCCGCGCCCGGGTCAGGGCCACGTAGAGCAGGCGGAGATCCTCGCCCCGGGATTCCTCCAGTTCCATCTTCTGGTGCTGGGCGAAGCGGTTCCCTTCGCGACCGACGTCGATGGTGCGCGCGTTGGCGTTGTCGGGATTGTGGAACATCGGCACGTGCTTGTCCTTGCCGCCCGGGCGGCCGTCCCACATGTAGGGGCAGAACACAATCGGGAACTCGAGGCCCTTGCTGCGGTGAATCGTGATGACCTGCACGGCCTCGGCATCGGACTCCAGCCGGCGCGCCCGCTCCTCGTTCTCGCCGTCCCGGGCCGCATCGTGGATGCGCCGTCCCAGCCAGGTGGCCATGGCGGTCGGCCCGAGGCCCTCGGACGCTCCGGCCTCGTGCAGCAACTGCGCAATGTGGCGCAGATCCGTCATGAAGCGTTCGCCCGACGGGCGCGCCAGGACCCGCTCGGGGACCTCGTGCGAGCTGCTGACCGCCTGGTAGAGGGAGGCCACACCCTGGTCGCGCAGCAACGCGGCCCATCGGTGCAGCGACCAGTGCAGCTCCTCCCACTTGGCTTCGTCCGCCGCTGGCCACCTCTTCGGGAGTCCACCCCACGAAGCAGGTCAGCGCCGCCAGCGAGGCGCGGTCCCGTGCGGTGGGTCGCTCGAGCGCCTCGAGCAGCCGCAGCCATTCCAACGCGGGCTCGGTGGCGAAGACGGAGCCGGACCCGCCGATCACCGCCGGCACGCCCGCGGCGTGCAGCGCATCGCGCACGGTCACGGCATGGTTGTTCGTGCGCACCAGGACGGCGATGTGGCCCGGGTGTAGCGCCGTCCTTTCGATCTCGACGCCGTCACGGGTGCGGGCGATGAGCTCCGGTGCGTCGGTCAGCAGCTGGACGACCTCGGCCGCGAGGTCGCGCGCAATGAAACTTCTCGTCGTCGGGCGCCTTGGGCTGCTGCCGCTGCGCCGTCAACGGGACGAGGCCGTCGTCGGCATGGACCATGCGGACCCGTAACGGCACGTCGCATCGGGACCCGACCAGCCGCTGTTGCTGGTTGGCGTCGGCCGCCCTGATCGCCCGGTAGGCGATGCCGGCGTACCCGAGCTGGGCGTCGGCGAAAAGGGCGTCATACGCCTCGAGCAGCCCCTGGTCGCTGCGCCAGTTGACGTCGAGCGTCCATTCCGACTGCACCACGTCGCGGGCCTGCAGGTACGCGTGCACGTCGGCACCACGGAAGGCGTAGATCGCCTGCTTGGGATCGCCGATGAGGACCAGTGTCCCCCCGCCCTCGCCGAAGGCGCGCCGCATGATGTCCCACTGCACCGGGTCCGTGTCCTGGAACTCGTCGACCAGGACGACGTCGTACCGCTCACGCAGTCGCTCGCAGGCGGCGCGCCCGCGCTCCTCGTCGAAGAGGGTCCGGCGGAGGCGGCTCAGCACGTCGTCGTAGGTGAGGATCTTGAGCGCCCGCTTCCGCTCCTCCATCTCGTCCCGCACCGCTTTGGCGAAGCGGCGCCTGATCGACGGGAGGTCCTCGGCCTGCGACAGGGGCGGCAGCATGTCGGCGTCGGGGTTGCCCGAGCACGGACTTGGCGATCTCCATGGCGTCGCCGCGATCGAAGTCGAGCAGATTGGGCTTGTTGGCGAACCGACGGAGGAACAGATCGTCGACCACCTCTTCCATCAGATCGCTGACGTCCTCGACCAGGGTGACCTCCCGGTCGACATCCCCCGCCGTCCCGAGGCCGTAGAGCACCTGCAGGCAGAACCCGTGCGTCGTCTCGATGGTCGCGGCATCGAAGTCGGCGATCGCCTTGCCCAGTCGGTCACGGCGGGCGCCCACGTCGTCGGACGACCCACGGGCAAGCAGCTGCACCAGCTCGTCGTCGCCGTGTCCACCCTGGCCGGCCAACATGTCGACCAGCCCGTCGAAGGCGCGCACGAGCCGCTCGCGCACCCGCTCGCGCAGTTCCCCCGTCGCCATCCGGGTGAAGGTGATGACCAGGAGACGGTCGATGGGGAGGATGCCTTCGGCGACGTACCGGGTGGTGAGCGCCGCGATCGTGAACGTCTTGCCCGTCCCGGCGCTGGCCTGCAACAGGGTCATGCCGGTGGGGAGCTGCCCGCAGACGTCGAAGGGCCGGGGGCCCGAGGCCACGTCCGTCATCGGTCGACAGTCATCGGTCGACGACCTCCTCGTGGGCCAACAGCCCGTCCCAGAGGCGGTGCGCGTAGACGCCGAAGCGCGTCGCCTCTGAGGGGGCCCACGGGACCTCGTCGGAGAGGGGTGCCCCGGCACGGTCCAGCAAGGACCGGAAGGGAAGCCCGCCACCGAGGACCAGGACGTGCTCCGCCTCCTTGTCCTCCTTGTCGAAGTTGTAGTCCGAGGCCCATGCACCGCTTGCCGCGGCCGGGCGGGTCCTTCCCTCCGCCGCCGCCGTGGCCCAGGCGGCCGAGGTGCGGAGATAGAGCGGGAGCGGCTCGCGCATCCCCCGCAGGAACAGCTCCGCCAGTGCCCCCAGATGCAACTCCGCCGCCTCCTTCCGGCTGGCGGCATCGGGACCGAGCGGTCGGATGGTGGCGACGGCGATCGTCGGTCGTGTGCCCTGGCTGCGGCCCACGGTCAAAGCCGAGAAGGAACGCTCCGGCCACGTCGCGCTGAGAGCGAGGAGCCGAACCCAGGCGATGAGGCGGTGCGCCGGGCCCAGCTTCGAGTACGTGACGGTGTGCACGACGTCGCCGCGAATGCCCGGAACGGTGCCGACGATGCTGAGCGTGTCCGACAGGCCCACGTGTGCGTCCAACGACTGCGGGGCCTCGGCGGAGCGCCCCGCGGCGACCAGGTCGTCGAGCGGGGCCGTGATCTGGTCCAGCGGGGAGTCGGCCAGCTGGCCAGGCGGCAGGGCACCGCGGGCCCTCTCGACCCGGAGGCAGGCATTGAGATCGGCCCCGGCGAGGCAGGCCTGCAGCACCCGGTCGGCGATCTGCCACCGCTCCAAGCCGTCGAGGTTGATGGGGATGGCGTCCTCGAAATCCCGGGTCTTCTCGCGCAGGGTGACGATGCAGTCGCTCGCGCAGGAAGGCCCGCACGGGGTGGCGCAGGAACCGTTCGAGTTGATCGAGCCCGAGGGGGCTCGGGACGAACGGGTCCAACGGGTGACGGAGGAAGGGCGGCGCGTCGTGGCGCGGGGCGAGGGCGGCGCGGGCGCCGGCGAGGTGGATCGAATCGAAGCTCCACGGCGCGGTCCGGCACGATGCGGTCGCGTTCGAAGTTCCGTTTGTCGAAGGGCTGCAGCGGGTGCTCGAGCACGACGGCGTCGCGGGCGCGGCCGGTCGGCGTGCGCACGGTGTAATCCACCACGTCGAGCAGCTCGCCGACGGGGACGGCGGGCGGCCGGCGGAGATTCGATCGCTCGTCGCGGCCGGAGTACGTGACGACCAGGTGGTCCTGCGCGGCCAACAGTGCGTCCAAGAGGAGCTGACGATCCTCGCTTCGCACGTCGCGGTCACCGACCCTCTGACTGCGTGCCGTGAGATCGTCGCCGTCCCGCTCGATGTGACGGGGGAAGCTCCCGTCGTCGAGCCCGAGGAGACACACCACCCGGTGCGGGATGGAGCGCATCGGCACGAGGGTGCACACGGTCAGGTGCCCGGTGCGGAAATTGGCCCGCGTCGGCCGCCCCTTGAGGCGCTCGGTGAGAATGGAGCGGATGTCGTCGCAACTGAGGGCGACCGGGCTGACGGCGCCATCTTCGGTGGCTTCCTCGACCAGCTCCTCGAGCAGCCCGTTGAGTTGCGCCCTTTGCCAGGCGTCACCCGGCGTCGTCGCCACGAGGGAGTCCGAGATGTCCGCCAGCGTGGAGCCCCAGTCCCGCACCGTGCGCAGTCCGGCCAACGCGTCGAGCCCGGCCTGGAGCCGATGCAGGAACTCGGTCAGCCGCCCGGCCAGGTCGATGTCACCGCTGTCGACGTCGTCCAGCGGGAGTGTCGCGCCGAAGAGGCGCTGCCCGTCCTCGGCCATGGTCACCCCGAGGAGGATCCGGTCGAGCCCGGCCTGCCAGGTGTTCGCTGCAATGCCCTCGAGCTGGAACGAGCTCCGATGGGCGGCATCGAATCCCCATCGGACGAACGCGCCGCTCACCCACTCCTCCAGGCGGTACAGGTCGTCGTCGCTGAAGCGGAAACGGCGGCGCACCGGATCGCGTCCGGCCAGGTCGAGCACCTCGGTCGCCGTGATCCTCGCCGAAGAAAGTTCGAGCACCTCGGCCAGCACGCCCATCACCGGGTTGGTCTGGCGGAGGGCACGGTCCGCCAGGCGGATTTCGAGCGTCCGCTCCGGATCGGCCGACGCCCCCTCGAGTCCCCGCCCGCCGAACGTGGCCTGAATCAACGGTGCGAACGTCTCGATGTCGGGGCACATCACGATGATGTCGCGGGGCTCCAGGCTCGGATCGTCCTCCAGCAGGTGCAGGACGGCGTCGCGCAGCACTTCGACCTGGCGGCCCCGTCCATGGCAGGAGTGGACCCGGATGCTGTCGTCGTCCGTGGCCAGCATCGGCCGCTGGTCGACGCCGCCGCCGGCGCTCCCCGCCGGTCTGCGGTCGGCGCGGATGTCGTCCTGCATGCTGCTGCAGCAGCGTCGGCACCTCCGGACGGGGCACGCCGGGCGCCGTCCTCTCCGTGCGGAACGGCCGAGCCGAGGACCAGCTGCATCTCGCGGGCGTCGCGTCCCCATGACTGCAGCAGCGGATGTCGGGCGCGGCGGCGGTGGGGTCCTCGGCCCGGAGCAGGTGGCGCGACGTCGGCCCCACCATGGGCTCGAGCCGTTCCCACAGCGCCGGCGACGGGTGCAGCAGGAAGAGGTGGACGTCCCGGCCTTGCGCCCATCGCCTCCAGCACGTCGAGATAGCTCGCCGGCAGTCGGGTCAGCCCGAAGAGCGACAGCCGGGGCGGGAGGTCCAGGAGGCTCGGGCTCTTCGCGCAGCCGCTGACAGGCGTCGACCAGGCGCTCGGCCGGGCTCGGTTGCCCGATCCGGGCACGCAGCAGTCGCCACAGCTCCACCTGCCACACGGCCTCGTCCGCGCCGGCCTCTCCATCGGCCCAGCGCTGCAGCATGTCGGGCCGGTGCACGGCGTAGCGGTCGAAGAGGTCGGCCACGTGCCGGATGCTCGAGAACCGCTTCGACTCGTGCACGGTCTCGGAGTTGCGGATGTGCTGGGCCAACGGCGCCAGCCAGGGCTCGTCGAAGTTGGCCTCGACCACTTCGAGCAACGGCCACACCGCCCGTTGGGGCAGCCACGGGTCCGAGTCCGGGTCGGTGCCGGCCGCCAGCGCCAGGGCGCCGTTCACCACCGACCCGGGAAACGGGAAGTCGATGTTGGCGCAGATGCCGTCGTGGCGCCCGGGCGTGGCGCCCAGGTGGGCCGAGAGCCGTTGCGTCAGCCAGCGCTCGATGCCCCGGGTCGGCACCGAGACCACCTCGGGTGCCATGGGATCGTCGAGCGGGCTCGGCCACCAGGTCTCGCAGCATCGCCGACGAGCGCGTCGGCCCGCTCGGATCGGTGGACGTGCAGCACCCCGGCAGAGTACGTCGGCGGTGTTCTCGGGCGACCGGACCGGCCAGCCCCCATGCTGGGGAGGCCGGGCTCGGCCTACGCCGTGCCGGTGTTGGCGCCGCCCTCGGGCAGCGCCACGATGGTCGGCTGCCCGAACTCGTCGTCGGGCAGCTCGGGCTGATAGGTCTGCAGATGCCGCGGCGCCTTCTCGATCGGGGCGAGCTCGGCGATCTCGCCGGACTGCATGCCCACGACGCCGAGGCCGGGGAACTTGCGGGCGGTGACGAGCACGCGGGACTCGAAGGAGCCGACCGCCTTGTTGTACGCCTCGACCGTCGAGGAGAGGTTGCGCTGCAGCGACTCCATGTGCCCGGTCATGGTGCGCAACCGCTCGTACAGCTCGGCTCCGAGCTGGCGGACCTCGCGTGCGTTCTCGGCCAGCGTCTCCTGCTGCCAGGACAAGGCGATGGTCTTGAGGGCCGCCACCAGCGTGTTCGGGGTCGCCAGCACGATGCCCTTCCCCAGCGCGTGGTCCTGCAGCCCGGGATCGGCCTCGCAGGCGGCGGCCAGCAGCGACTCCCCGGGATGAAGGCCACGACGAACTCGGGGGAGCGCTCGAACTGCCTCCAGTACTCCTTCTTGGACAGCTGGTCGACGTGGGTGCGCAGTTGGCTGGCGTGCTTCTTGAGGAACGCCTTGCGCTCGTCCTCGTCCTCGGACTCGCTGAACTTCAAGAAGGCGTCGAGGGGGACCTTCGAGTCGATGACCACCTGGCCGCCGCCGGGCATGTGCACGATCATGTCGGGCCGGAGCAGGCCGTCCGCCGTCGTGGTCGTCTGCTGCTCCTCGAAGTCGCAGTGCTCGGCCATGCCGGCCGCCTTCGACCGCGTTGCGCAGCGTCATTTCGCCCCAGCGCCCTCGCGTCTGCGGCGACCGCAGCGCCGTGACGAGGTTCCTGGTCTCCTTCTGCAGCTGCTCGTGGCCGAGGTGCAGCGCCGCCACCCGCTCGTTCAGCGTGGCGTAGGCGCCCTGGCGCTCGACCTCCATGTCCCGCAGCCCGCGCTCGTAGCGGGCCAGGGTCTCGCTCAGCGGGTCCAGCAGCTGCGCGATCGCCTGCTGGCGCTGGGAGAGGTCGCCCTGGGTGGCCGTGCGGACCTCGTTGAGCTTGGAGTCGGCCAGCGTGAGGAACTGCTCGTTGTTCTTGGCCAGCGCCTGCGCCGACAGCTCCGAGAACGCGCCGGCCAGCAGCTCGCGCTCCTCCTCCGCCCGGCGCCGCCGCCTCGTCTTCGGACGCGCGTGAGCAGCTCGAGCTCGGAGACGGCGACGGCGCGGGCCGTCTCGGCCTCGGCGGCCGCCTCGGACGACCGTCTGCAGCTCGCCGCCAGCGCCGCCGACCGTCGCCTGCGCGTCGGCCAGCCGGCCCTCGGCCAGACGGGCGGCGCCGGCGCGTGCGGGCCAGGCGCGCCAGGTGCCAGGCAACGCCGATGGCGAGGCCGACGACGAGCCCGATGACCACTCCGAGGACCATGGAGCCAATGTAACGATGGGGTGTGTCAACAACGGGGACCGCCTGCCGCCTGCCTGGTGGCCGTGCGCCGGCCACGCAGCGGCCGATCCGCGGTCGGCGGTCGTCACCCCGGAACGGAGCCGGTAGCGTGACCAGGATGCCGTTCAAGCTCGGTGGCAGCACGAAGACGGTCCCGGAGCAGACGTCGAGGCCGAGGATCTCCCCCACTGCAGATCGGGCCGCTCGTCACGGAGCAGCCGCTGTGGCCGCGGACGATGCCCGAGCCCCACGAGGTCGACCGCCTGTTCGCGCAGGCCTTCGCCCTGGTCGGCGAGGGCATCGCCGGCGCCACCCACGCGCTGCTGGCGGGCGACCGCGACGCGGCCAAGGAGCTGGTCAAGCGCGACGAGGTCATCGACAAGCTGATCGGGCAGATCTCGACCACGGTGCAGCACCAGCTGGTCCACGGCGAGACGACGCCCGACGAGCGCCGCGAGTACGTGGCGATCCTGCGCATGCTCCCCGACATGGAGCGCAACGGCGACCTGGCCGAGCACATCGCCCGCCGGGCCGCCCGTGGCCTCGGCGCCGAGATGTCCGCCCGCAGCCGCGGGCTCGTCGAGCGCATGGGCGAGGTGGCCACCACCATCTGGCGCGAGACGGCGGACGCCTTCGCCGAGCGCTCGGCCGATGCGGCCTCCTCCATCGACGACCTCGACGACGAGCTCGACGACCTGCACGTCACCCTGACCGCCGAGCTGGTGGCCGGCACCATGCCGCTGCCGGTGGCCATCGAGCTGGCCATGGTGGCCCGCTTCTACGAGCGCTTCGGCGACCACGCCGTCAACCTGGCCCGCCGCATGTCCACCCTCGTGATCGGTGGGCCCGAGCCGGTCTCGTCCGGCCCCGACTGATCGCGCCGACCCGCCCGTTCAGGTCGGACCCGCGTCAGGAGCGCAGCGCCAGCAGCTCCTCGGCGATCTGCACCACGTTGAGCGCGGCGCCCTTGCGCAGGTTGTCGCCCGAGACGAAGAGGGCCAGTGCGTTGGGTGCACCCTGGGCCCGCCGGATGCGGCCGACATAGGAGACGTCGCGGCCGGCCGCCATCAGCGGCGTCGGGATCTCGGCCAGCTCGACGCCCGGCGCGGTGCGCAGCACCTCGGTGGCCCGCTCGGGGGTGATGGGCCGCTCGAACTCGCACACGATGGCGGCCGAGTGGCCCGGTGAAGACCGGCACCCGGACGCAGGTGGTGGTCACGGCCAGGTCGGGCCGGCCCGAGGATCTTGCGGGCCTCGTTGCAGTACTTCTGCTCCTCGTCGGTCTCGAGCGAGCCGTCGTCGACGATCGTGAACTGCAGCGGGATGACGTTGTGGGCGATCGGGACCGGGTAGACGCTGCGGCGGCGGGAAGTCGACGGCCGCGCCGTCGAAGGTGAGGTCCGCCGCCCGGTCGACCGTCTTGGACAGCTGCTCGGCCAGCTCGCGCACCGCCTCGACGCCGCCACCCGACACCGCCTGATACGTGGAGACCACGAGCCGCGTGAGCCCGGCCTCGTCGTCGAGCGGCTTGAGGACCGGGATGGCGACCATGGTGGTGCAGTTGGGATTGGCCACGATGCCCTTGGGGATGGAGCGCAGCTCGTCGGCGTTGGCCTCGGGCACCACGAGCGGCACGTCGGGGTCCATGCGCCAGGCCGAGGAGTTGTCGATGACGATGGCGCCGGCGGCGGCCAGCCGGGGCGCCAGGGCCCGCGACACCGAGGCCGGCGCAGAGCACAGGGCGAGGTCGATGCCGGAGAGGTCGGCCGTCTCGGCGTCCTCGACGACGATGTCGCCGTCGCCCCACGGCAGCGTCGAGCCGGCGGAGCGGGCCGAGGCGAGATACCGCATGGAGTCCACCGGGAAGTGGCGCTCGGCCAGGATGGCGCGCAGGACCACGCCCACCTGCCCTGTCGCTCCCACGATGGCGATCCGCATCGGCCAATTCGTACGGGACGGCGGGGCGGCGCCGGCGTCCCGACCGGTCGTCCCGGCGATCAGACCTCGAGCGGCCGGCGCCCCTCGAGCGCTCGCCCGAGCGTCAGCTCGTCGGCGTACTCGAGATCGCCGCCGACCGGCAGCCCGCTGGCCAGCCGGGACACGACGACACCCCGCGGGGTGAGCTCGCGGGCCACCAGCATGGCCGTGGCCTCGCCCTCGATGGTGGGATTCGTGCACACGATGGCCTCGCGGATGACCCCGGCGTCGATGCGGTCGAGCAGCTCGCGCAGGCGGAGCTGCTCCCGTCCGATGCCGTCGAGCGGGCTCAGCGCGCCACCGAGGACGTGGTAGCGGCCCTTGAACCCGGTGCGCTCCACGGCGACGATGTCGCGCGGGTCCTCGACGACGCAGATGACCTCGGGGTCGCGCCGGTCGTCGCTGCAGACCGCGCACAGCTCACCCAACTCCGCCACGTTGAAGCAGATGTCGCACAGCGTCGTGCGCTCCTTGACGGCGATGATGGCGTCGGCCAGCCGGCGGGCGTCCTCGCCGGGCACCTTCAAGATGTGGAAGGCGATGCGCTGGGCCGACTTGGGCCCGATGCCGGGCAGGCGGCCGAGCTCGTCGATGAGGGAGCGGAGCGAGCCGGTGTACATCTAGCCGGCCACCTCGCTGGCGCCGGGAAAGGCCTGCAGGAGGCGCGCCTCGGCGGCCGACGCCTGGTCGGTGGACGTGTCCTCCATCGAGCTCGCTGGGGTCGACGTCCTCGACCTCGTCCACCGGCGGGGCGGGCGCCGGCGGTGCTGCCACCGGCGTGTCCGGCCGGACGCCGCGGGGGACGGGCCGGCACGCGCCGCCGGCGGCGGGCCAGGCGTCGTCGATGTCGAGCACCAGCGTCACCTTCGTCCCGAAGTGAGCGGCCAGGGCCGCCTCGACGAGGGCCTGCTGCTCGGCGCACTGGTCCCGGTGCGCCGCGTTGGGCAGCGCGAAGTGTGCGCCCTGGTCGTCCACCGCGACGAAGCGGCCGCTGGCGTAGCGCGCCTTGGCCCGCGCCGGCAGCGACTGCAGGATGCCGTCGCCCCAGGCCTCGGTCAGGCTGTCGCGATCGAGCGTGCGGGTGCGGGCTGGTGCGCCTCGCTGCGGCGGCGGGCTGTGGCTGCTGCGCCGCGGGGCTGGCGCTGACGGGGCGGCGCCGGTGTCAGTGGGCGCGGGCGGTGGTGGCGTCAGTCGGCGCGGGCGCTGCCGGGCCGGGTCGGGCGCCGCGGCTTCCTTGCTGCGCCGCACGGCGCCGATGGAGGGCCGTCGCGCCACGTCCGCCGGCGGGCGAGGTGCCGGCGGTGGGCTCCGGCGTCGGCGATCGGGCGGCCCGCGGTCGGCCGGCGGGCGCCCGGCGCGGTCGGCCGGCGCGCCGGTCGGGGGAAGGCGGGTGCGCCGGACAGCGAGCGCTCCAGGACGCTGACCCGCTCCGACAGCGCCTCCATCCCGGAATCGAGGTCGGGCCGCACGGCACGCACGGCGGCGATCTCGAGCACCACCTGGGCGTCGGGCGCCTCACGCATGTCGACCAGCGCGTGGCCGAGGATCTCCATGCTGCGCACCACCCGGGCCAGCCCCATCGCCTCGGCCAGGCGCGGAACCGCTCGAGCGACGGTCCGGACACCGCGCACAGCTCGGGCGCCAGCGCGGCGAGGAAGACCTGGCGCAGGTCGTCGATCAGCTCGGTGGCCAGCTGCTGCGGCCCCCACCCTCCGGCCAGCAGCGCGCTGAGCGCGACCAAGCACCTGGCTGACGTCGCCCTCGGCCAGCGCGTCGAGCACCGCGGCGAGCTCGGGTCGGGCCGCGTCGGCCGAGCCCGAGGCCACCACCTGGTCCAGCGCGGAGAGCGCGTCGCGGGCCGAGCCCCGGCCCCGCCGCACCGCCGCCTCGAGCGCGTCCTCGTCGAGCTGGAGCCCGGCCTCCGTCGTTGACCGACTCCAGCAGGTCGTGCAGGGTCTCCGCGCCCAGGAGGCGGAACTCCAGGTGCTGGGTGCGGCTGCGGATGGTCGGCGGCACCTTCTGCGGGTCGGTCGTCGCCAGCACGAAGACGACGTGGCTCGGCGGCTCCTCCAGCGTCTTCAACAGCGCGTTGGCCGCCGCCGTCGAGAGCATGTGGACCTCGTCGACGATGTAGACCTTCCAGCGGCCCGGCGTGCCCAGCCCGGCGTGGGCGACCAGGTCGCGCATGGCGTCGACGCCGTTGTTGGAGGCGGCATCGAGCTCGTGCACGTTGAGGGAGCTGCCCTGGGTGATCTCGACACACGACGTGCAGATGCCACAGGGCTCACCGTCGACGGGCGCCTCGCAGTTGAGCGCCTTGGCCAGGATGCGCGCCGAGGACGTCTTGCCGGTGCCCCGTGGCCCGCTGAAGAGGTAGGCGTGCGACACGCGGTCGTCGCGGACGGCGCTGCGCAGCGCCCGGACGACGTGGTCCTGGCCCCTGATCTCGTCGAATCGCCCCGGCCGGAAGCGTCGATAGAGGGAAACGAAGGGGGCGTCGGCCATGGCGGCCGAGCCTACCCATGCGCTCAGACAACCCCGTCGCAGCCGCCCGGTGCTCGGTGCGGCGGCCAGGTTGGCTACGGCACCCGGCCATACCCGCTGAGAGCTGCTGCCTTCCGACCCTGACTCGATTCACGAGCGGCCGTTGCGCAGGACCCGGCCACCGCACCCAACACCGGGACGGCAACGTCCCAAAGGTTAGTGGGTCGGATCTCGCCGCTCCCTCCGCGCGCCGCCCTGAGATGGAGCCGCTGGGCCCGGTCGCATCGGAAATTGTCCGGGCCGGTGATCTGGCCTTCTGCAGCGCCGGCGACCCGGGCCCGTCCGAGAGGCTGCCGGGCCCGACCCGACTTGAACGCATTGAGAGTCGCACGCGGAGCGTCGGCGGGGAGAAAGGCAACGGGTGCGGAACGTCGTTGGAAATTCCCTGGCCAGGGCCGGGTCCACCGTCGAGCAATCGGGGCCCGGCGGGACCGTTAGCCTGACCAGGCTGCAATCCCGGAGGAGTGCGAGAGCGGCCGAATCGGCACGACTGGAAATCGTGTGTTGGGCAACCAACCGTGGGTTCAAATCCCACCTCCTCCGCTCAGAGACAGGACTCAACCCGAGTGTGGTCCTGGCCGATAGGCCTACGTGGACCCAAGGCTCGACCCGGAAGCCGCGGCGCCCGCTCGTGGGTCGTCCGCGCTGGTCGGCGACGCGGACGCGCCCCTGCATCTTCCGGATGCCTCGAACCCCATCGTCCTCGACTTCGGATTCACCGCATCGTGAGGACGGGCCAATGACAACCGATCTGACTGGCGACTACGGGCTCGGCGAGGACGAGTTCGACTGGGACGTCTTCCTGCCCGACCCTGACGAGTCCGAGATCGCGGCGGAGGCGGCGGCGCTCGAGGACGAGGACGAGCTGGACCTGGACGACTCCGATTTCGACTGGGAGGCCGCGCTCCGGGAAGAGGGCGAGCCGGAGAACGGAGCCGACAACGGCACGGACAACGACGCACGCGCCGGGGCCGCCTACGACCGCATCGTCGACATGGTCCGCCGGTCCTTCGAGGAGGAGACCGAGGCGGAGACGGACCCCGACGGAGACGCTGAGCTGCAGCCCGTTGCCGTCCAGGAATCCGAGACCCTCATTGTTCCCGGGGAACGGGAATCAGAAGCAGAAGCGGAACCGGATCGACTGAGCGAGCTCGTGCGGGACGAAGAGGTCGCTCAGGAAGAGGAGTTCGTGCCGGAAGGCGAGCTGGTGCTCCACGAGGAATTCGCCGGGTACGACGAGCGCGACCCCGAGGTCGCCTCTGCGTGGGGATCGGCGCTCGCGGCCGTGACGAAGCCGGACGTAGAGCCCGAGGCGGAGGCGGAGGCGGAGGCGGAGAGAGAGGCACTCCAGGAATTCGAGCCGGAGATGTCGCTCGCGCGGGATCCGAATCCGGAACCGGAGCCCGAGCTCGAGACCGAGCCCGAACTTGCCCCCTTCTCGAGACTCGCCGAGCCACCAGCAGCTGCGGCGCTCGTGTGGACGGAGGAAGCGGCACCGGACATGCCGACCGACCCCGAGGCGACATGGGTGAGGGAGCCGGCCGCACTGGAAGTGGACGCCGCTGACAGCCCGTTCTTCACCGACGCGGTCGACGCAGACGATGAGCGCGAGCAAATCGGTGAGGAGAAGAGGAGAAGCCCGGTCTTCACCGCCACCATCGTGCTGGCCTGTCTCCTGGTCGTGGTCGTTGCCGCGCTCCTCGGCGTACGCGCCCTGCACCATTCGAGCCATCCGACGACGACTGCCGCCCCGCCGGTGACCGCGGCCCCACGCGCACGCACCGTTCCCACCGTGCCACCGTCCCAGGATGCGGCCCGGATTCAGACGGCGACCGACGCCGTCGACTCCGCGACCACTGCGGCAAGCGTCGGAGTCGAGTCGATGACCGCCTTCCCGACGCCCACCAGTGTCGCCACGGTCATGAACCCGTACATCGCGTCGCTGCAGCTCTACGAGACAGTGCTGGCCGGAAGCAAGGTGCCGACGGCGGCTCAGCCGGCGGCGACCAGCGCCGAGACACAGCTACGCCAGGATCTGCAGTTCCTCGACACCATCGACGGCCTGCCGGCCGCGCAGCTCGGCGCCTACCTGGCCCAGTTCGACAGCGACGCCACGCACCTGCAGACAACCCTGAGCACACTCGAGCAGAACCTCCGCGCCCCGGCGTCCTGAGGCGGTTCACGGGACTGGCCTGGGAACTTTCCAACGGGGGTGCCGAACTCTCATACTGGGGACATCGCCACCACCGACACCTCCACCCCGCTGAGCGACCACAACGCTCCGAACCCGCCGCAGCCACGCTGGATGGACTCCGGACCGCTCGCGCCCCAGTTCGGCGCCGCAGGGGCCTCCGCGCGCCACTCCGTCAAACCTCTGCCGTCCGGGCTCAACGAGCTGCAGTGGAGCGACATCGGCACAGATCCCTCACCGGACGCTTCGGTGGCGCACGCCTCGGTGGCCCAGGCCTGGGGCTCGTCGCCGACGTGGGTGGACAGACCTCTCACAGAGACGCCGCCCGAGCCGGTCTGGCCGTCCGAACCGACGGGAGACGTCCAGCCACCGCAGATACCGGATTGGGGGGGAGCGTCCTTACCGCGGCCCGACGCCCGGTGGGAGCACGCCAGCGTGACGACGCTGCCCCGCCGGCCCGATCCGTCAGTCCGGTCCGATCCCTCAGGCCGGTCAAATCCGTCAGGCCGGTCACGGTGGCGTCCGCAGGGGGAACGGAGCCGCGTCCTGACGGCGGCGATCGTACTGACATCCTTCGTCGTCATCCTCGCCGTCGTCATCGCCGTCACTCTGCCCCCCATGCGCCATGCGACGAACACTTCCAAGAGCCCGGCCACCGCAGCGGCTCCGGCGGTCACCTCCGCTGACGTGGCCCGGATGCGGGCGGCGACCGAGAACGCCATCGCCGCCACGAAGACGGCGCGCACCAAGGCGCAAACGATGGACACGTTCCCGACGCCGACCAACGTGGCCGCAGTGATCAACCCCTATGTGGCGGCGCTGGAGCTCTACAGCTCAGCGCTGACCAAGACAGCGGTGCCGGAGGCGGCCCGGACGGCGGCCCTCAGCGCCGTGGTGTTGGTCACGAGAGACGAGCAGTTCCTGGACACGATCAACGGGCTGCCGTCGATCCAACTGGGCTCCTACCTCCAGGCGTTCTTGAGCGACACCGCCCAGCTCCAGACATCCCTCACCAACCTGCTCGGGAAACTCCACACACCGAAGGGTTGAGCAGGCCGGTTTCTCGGGCCAGAACTTTCGGGCCAGAAGCGCCGGCCAGAGCTCTTGGGCGGGGTCTTCGCTGACGGGTTCTCGGGGCCCGGGTCATCTCCCACCTGTGCGGCCCCCCATACTTGGGGCCATGCCAACGGCTGACCAGACCGAGCCGCTCAGCGACGAGGACGCCATGGCACTCGCCTTGGCCGAGGCGCGGCTAGCCGCCGAGCAGGGAGAGGTCCCAGTCGGTGCCGTCGCACTCATCGATGGGAGGGTCGTGGCAGCCCGCCACAACGAGCGCGAGGCGGCGGCCGACCCCACGGCGCACGCCGAGATCCTGGCGCTGCGCGATGCCGCCGTCGCCGCGGGCGGATGGCGGCTCCATGCCGTGACACTCGTCGTCACCCTCGAGCCCTGTCCCATGTGCGCGGGAGCCCTGGTCGCAGGAAGAGTGGGTCGGATCGTCTTCGGCGCCAGCGACCCCCGGGCAGGGGCCTGCGGCACCCTCTACAACCTCTGCGCGGACCCCCGACTCAACCACGAGCTCGACGTGACCGGTGGCGTCGCCGCCACGGCGTGCGGTGATCTCCTGTCTTCCTTCTTCGCCCAGAAACGACCGGATCGAACAGGCAGCTCGCCTCGGTCCGGTGTGGGCCACGTCACCTGAGCGCGAGCCGAGTGAACCGGACGGCATCGACCTGACCTCGTCCTTCGCGCCGCAGGCGGTTCCCGAACCCAGTCCACGAGGTTCCGGACCAGGTCAGAGCGACTAGCATCTCGCCCGGAGGAGTGCGAGAGCGGCCGAATCGGACGGTCTCGAAAACCGTTGTGCCTCATGGGTACCGTGGGTTCAAATCCCACCTCCTCCGCTCGGGGCCGGAGAGGCCCACCGCATGAGCGGGTGCGGCAAGAACATCGGCAGGGCAAGCGCCCTGTCGGCAGCACCTGGCCGCTGCCCTGCGGCCGGAAAGGAGTGAATGGTGGCACGCGCACGTTCGACATTTGGAAAATTGCAGCGCGACCAGGCCAAGAAGGATCGGGCCAAGGCGAAGATGGACGATCGCATTTCGCGCAAGGAGGACAAGGCCGCGGCCAGCGATCAGGCCATCCCCTCCCCGTCGGCCGACGAGGTCGACCAGACACGCCTGCTCGAAGAGTTCGCCGCCCTGCACGAGGACCTGGCCGAAGGCCGCATCTCGCTCGATGACTTCGAGATCCGTCAGGAAGAGCTGCGGGCCAAGCTGGTCGTCTGACCGCTCCTCCATCCTGCCGCGTCGCGACGCTCCTCAGGTCGGGGTGGCGGCGTCGCGCCCCTCGAGCCAGCGGCGGAAGCCGGCCGCATTCGAGTGGACGCCGTTCATGATGTCCAACTTCTCCTTGTGCGCCGCGTCGATGTCGCCCAGCAAGGGGTCGAAACGATCTGACAGGGCGTCGGCGATGTCGGCTCCCTCGCGGTAGGCCTTCTCCGCCGTCTCCGCCCACTGACGCAGGGTCTCGTCGGCCTCGGCCAGGAGCTCTTCAGGCTGCTCGAGGAGGCCGTAGTGCGCCAGGGCGATGCCCGACGGGCGCCGGGCTGCGAATTTGGCCAGAGAGGTCAGCGCCTGCGCCAGGTCGAAGTCGGGGGGCGGCGTGGAGGGTCGCAGAACCCCGCCGTCGGGCAGCTTGACGCCGACCGCATCGCCCGCGAAGAGCACGCCGCTCAACGAGTCGTGCAGACCGAGGTGATGCTTGGCGTGTCCCGGCGAGTCGACGACCACGAGGCTGCGTCCCGGGCTCACGGCAATCTCTTCGCCGTCGTCCAGGACATGGATGCGCTCCGCAGGCGTCGGGTCGAGGCGCCCGTAGAGGGAATCGAGCAGCGGACCGTAGACGTGGGCGGCCGAATCGATCAGACGTGTGGGGTCCGCCAAGTGGCGGGCTCCCTTCTCGTGGACATAGACCTTGGCGGAGGGAAAGGCGCGGGCGACATCGCCGACGCCACCGGCATGATCCAGGTGAATGTGTGTCACCACGACGCCGGCCAGCTCCGCCGGACCCACCCCGATCTGCTCGAGCGCAGCGAGCAGCACCGGTACCGACGTCTGACTCCCCGTCTCGATCAGCACGGGCGCCGACCCTTCGATCAGGTAGCCGGCCGTGACCCGCTCCCAGCCGCCGAGCATGGTGTCGATCTCGAGCACTCCTGGCGCGATCGTGCGCGGCGGGGCGACCGCGATGGCATCGCCGCTGGCGGGGTCGTGCGCGTGCAGGCCCGCAGCGGCGTGGCGGTGGGCGCGGCCGCCGTGGGCGTGGGTGCCACTCATGGTGCGTCGCCTCTCACGTCCGTCACCGCGCCGCTCCGGAGCGGCGGCGAACGGCGACGCGACCAAGGCGCTTCATCCGCCCGATGGTCTCGGTCGTCAGCGTGTTGTCCACCAGCACACGCGAACCGTCGTCGCCCAGGCTCAACGGGTCCTGGCCGCTGAGGCGGAAGGCCGAGTTGATCAAGGACACGTGCGAGAAGGCCTGCGGGAAATTGCCGACGAGGCGACCGGCCAGCGGGTCGTACTCCTCGGACAACAGCCCCAGATCGTTGCGCAGGGCCAGCAGGCGCTCGAAGAGCTCCTCCGCGTCCTCACCTCGCCCGATCATGTGGAGACAGTCGACCAGCCAGAACGAGCAGGCCAAGAACGCGCCCTCCCGCCCGGTCAGACCGTCGACAGAACCATCGTCATTCGTGCGGTAGCGCAACACGAAGCCGTGGTCCATGAGGTCCCGCTGCACCACCTCCACCGTGCTCACCACGCGCGGGTCGCTCGGCGGGAGGAAGCCGACCAGGGGGATCATGAGCACGCTGGCGTCGAGCTCGTCCGAGCCGTAGTACTGCGTGAAGGCGCCGACGTCGGTGTTGTAGCCCTTCTCGCACACCTCGGTGAAGATCTCCTCGCGCAGTGCCCGCCACCTGTCGAGCGGCCCATCGAGCTCGGGCCACTCCTCCAACGTGCGGACCGCCCGGTCGACGGCGACCCAGGCCATCACCTTGGAGTGGGTGAAGTGGCGTCGTGGGCCCCGCACCTCCCAGATGCCGTCGTCGGGCTCCTTCCATCCCTTCTCGAGGAACGCGACCAGCTGGGCCTGGAGGCCCCAGGACGATCGGCTCTGCACCCCCTCCGCCTTGGCCGACGAATAGAGGGCGGACATGACCTCGCCGTAGACGTCGAGCTGGTACTGGCCCGAGGCGGCGTTGCCGATCCGCACAGGGGCTGCACCCTCGTAGCCCGGGAGCCAGTCGGCTTCCCACTCGTCCAGTCGGCGCTCCCCTCCCGGCCCGTACATGATCTGGAGCTTCGACACGTCGCCGGCGACGGCGCGGAGCAGCCAGTTGCGCCAGGCCAGGGCTTCGTTGTGGTACCCGCCGCGCATCAAGGACTCGAGCGTGAGCGTGGCATCACGGAGCCAGCAGTAGCGATAGTCCCAGTTGCGGTTCCCCCCGAGTGCCTCCGGCAGCGAGGTCGTCGCGGCCGCCACGATGCCACCCGTCGGGTTGTAGGTGAGGGCCTTGAGCGTGATGAGCGAGCGCACCACGGCGTCCTTGAAGGGACCCTCGTAGCAACACTGCGCCGCCCATTCCGTCCAGTAGGCCTCGGTGAGGTGCACGGCGTAGTAACTGTCCAGCGGCGGCGGCGGCTCCTCGTGTGAGGGGTACCACACCAAGGTGAACGGAAACCGCTGGTTCGCCGTGACGGTGAAGTCCGCCAGGGTCCGCATGTCCTTCCCCACTGCA
Source organism: uncultured Acidimicrobiaceae bacterium (assembly GCA_963794875.1). Taxonomy (GTDB): domain Bacteria; phylum Actinomycetota; class Acidimicrobiia; order Acidimicrobiales; family RAAP-2; genus Bog-473. The sequence goes on along the minus strand of CAWCFG010000011.1, from coordinate 118,836 downwards.
TCGACCCGGTGCCACAGCGCCACCGAATCCGGACCCGCGGTGAGGCGGACCAATCCGTCGTGCGACGTGACCCACGGGACCACCTCGCCGTAGTCGAAGCGCACCGCGAGCTCCATGTGCATCTCGACGGTGCCGCTCACGCCCTCCACGGAGCGCACCAGGTGCGGGTGCCCTTCCCGTACGGGCATGCAGTCCGTGACGCGCACCGTCCCGGTCTTGGTGTCGTATTCCGTCTCGACCACCAGGGTGTCGGGGCGATACCAGCGCCGTGTGGCGAGGACCGCCTCGGGACCTCCGGCAGGGAAGATCTTCCAGAAGCCGTGCTCCTCGTCGCCCAGAAGCCGGGCGAAGCACGAGGGGGAGTCGAAATGGGGCAAGCAGAGCCAGTCGATCGAGCCGTCGATGCCCACCAGGGCGGCCGAGTGGAGGTCTCCGATGACGGCGTAATCCTCGATGCGCTGGCTCATGGGGCCATTCTTGTCGGTTCAGCCCGAGACGCAGGGCCCGGTGCTCACGGCGGCGTGACGCCGTTCCGCCTGCTGGACACGGGACAGCACCCCCGGAGACGTCAGCGCATAGCCCACATTCGGGTAAACGGTGGAGCGGGAGAACACGACGCCGATGACCTGGCCTCCCGACCCGAGCAGCGGTCCACCCGAGTTGCCGGGCAGCACCGTGGCGTCGAGGGCGTAGACACCTCTCGTGACCGAACCGTTGTTGTAGATGTCCTTACCGATGGCGGTGACCTCCTCCGTCACTCCGGCCGCGCCGATGGTCAGGCTGCGGTCCTCGGGGTAGCCGAGCAGCGCGGCCTGCGTGCCACGGGGAACCACACTCGAGCTGATGTGCAACGCGGGGCCGAGGGGTGCGTTGGTTTGCAGGACCGCCAGGTCGAAGTCGGGATCGAACAGCACGGGCGTCGCGTTGTAGGCGGTGTTGCCGACCAGCACCTGCGTGTTGCCGTTGCCCTCCCCTGCCACCACGTGGGCGTTGGTGGCCACCAGCCCCGGGCCGACGACGAAGCCCGAACCCTCCTGCTCGCTGCTGCACGCCGTGCCGAGGATCTTGACCGTGGAGAAGACCGCGGGGTCGGCCAGCGCCCTGGTCTCCGCGTCGGTCGGAGTCGAGACCGCGGGCGTCGACGGTGGGGTGAGTGTCGAGAACACCTGCGGGAACCCCTGGTCGTTCAGGAAGGTCTGCAGGTCGTTGAAGATGGATGGGGCCTGGGGCAACACCCCGTCGATGGAGTGGAGGATGTCCGACCGGGCCACCGCGGCATCGAGCGACGTGAACCGGCTGTTGGGGGAAAGGATCACCGCCGCCACCACCCACACGGAGAACAGCACGGCGACCACGGCCACAGCGACGCCCAGAGCGGAATCGACATTGCCCAGGTGGTGCCGGCGCACCGTGACGTTGCCCCAGGTGCCGATGACGCGGCCGGCGGAGCCCAGCGCCAATGCGGTGAAGAGGACCAGCGAGACCACCAGGATGGACCGGGTGACGTCGCCGTGCCCACTGTCGAGCAGCGGCACCCAGACGAGGGTCCCGAGAAGGAATCCGAGAAAGAACCCGCCGAAGGTGAGGAGCTGGACGACGGCCCCGAGCCGTAGTCCGTGGACGGCCGCCAACACCATCAGCCCGATGATCAACAGGTCGACCCAATCCACCGCTGCGAGGGTATCGAACGGTGCACCTGGAAATGCAGCCCCACCGCTATTCTCGTCGTGCCGTGCTCCCACGCCCCGTGTTTCGCCGCTGGCGTGTCCGGCGACGCAGCGGCGGCCTGTGCCTGGTCCTTGCGGTCGTGGCCATCGCAGTGTCGGGCTGTGCGCACTCCGGACGCCCGGACTCGACCGAGGAGACGCACGTCCTGGGTGAGGCCAAAGGAACGCCCGTGGCGGTCGGTCAGCCGACCCCGAGCGGCACCGGCCCGCTCGGTGCGGTCTCGTGCGCCACGACACGGCGCTGTTGGGCCGTGGGTGTGGCCGGCCCCGATCCCGCCCCTTCGTCCGGCGCCACGGTGATCGCCGCCACCACCAACGGCGGCGCGACCTGGAAAGCACAACAGGTCGCGGGCGGGAGCACCCCGCAGCTGAGCGGAGTGTCCTGCCCCTCGGCGACACAATGCATGGCGGTCGGCTCCAATGGAGCGTCGCTCCCCGGGAGTGGCGTCGTCGTCACGACCAGTGACGCCGGGACGACCTGGGCTGCGGCAGGCTCACCGCAGAACGCGCTGGTGGTGTCGAGCGTCACCTGCGCGAGTCCGTCCGACTGCACCGTCATCGTCGGTGACGGCACGTCCACGTGGGCCGCGCACAGTTCCGACTTCGGCCAGAGCTGGCAGCAGCAGGGCGACCTGCCGTCGGGCTTCCTGCCCCAGAACGACCTGACGTGCGTGGCCGGCGGCGCATGCATTGATGCCGGCTATGTCCCGACGAGCAACAGTCATGGGCAAGGAGCCGTGGCCGTGAGCGCGGACGGTGGGCAGACGTGGGCGTTGGCATCGGTGCCCTCGGGGGTCGGGGTGCTGCAGAGCACGGCGTGTCTCTCTGCCTCCATCTGCCTCGCGGCCGGTACGACCGGCACCACCGTCAGCGACGTCGTTCCCGCCAAGGGTGAACTGTTGCGGAGTGTGGACGCGGGGCACACGTGGGTGTCCTCCAGCGGGGCCCTTCCGGTCGAGGATGTCTACGGACTGGCCTGCCCGTCGACGGACCAGTGCGCCATGGTGGGAACCGAGTGGTTCGGCCTCCCCGCGGTCGGCGTGGGTGCCGTCGGTCAGAGCATCGATGCCGGGGTCACCTTCCGAGGCTCGACCACCTCCTACATCCCCTTCACCCTCACCGCGGTGGCGTGCCCGTCGGCCGCGGCCTGCATTGCAGTTGGGGGCCACACGGTGGCCCGGATCACGCTCCGCCACCCCACGGTGCACCCGGCGGGGACCGGGTCGGCCGCCACCACCACCAGCCCCACCCAGTAACGCTCCATCCCTGGTCACGGCATCGTCCGTCACCCCAGGAGCAGTCTCTCCGTCGCAAAAAGGATCCCTCGTCAGAGGAGGCATTCCCCCGTAGGATCAGGGCCGGAACGAGACTGTGATTGGAAGCGTGCGGGGGTGCGCGGACTCCCGTCGCCCGAAAGATGGAGGAGCGCCATGCCGCAAACCTGCCCGCAGTGTCAGAACGTGGCGGCAGATGATGCAAGCACCTGTGCGAATTGTGGAGCTTCGCTCGGCGCCGCACCGGCAGCGGCCCAAGCTGCGCCTGCCACCGGTACTCCCGCCACTGGTGCTCCCGCGGCTGATGCGCCCGGCACCGCTGCTCCCACGGCAGGCGCCCGCGCCCCCACAGTGCCGGCGTTCAAGTTCGAAGCATCCCGCTGGTCTTTGGCCGACCGCATCTCGGGCGTGGCGACGATCGTGCTGTTCATCTCGTTGTTCCTCGCCTGGTTCGGCGTCAGCGTGATCGGCATCACCGTGACGGCGAGTGGGGTCTCCGCCCACGGGTTCCTCTATCTCGTGATGATCATCGCCATCCTGATCGTGGCCTATCTGGTGCTGCGGGCCGGGTGGGATGAGTTGCCGGGCGGGATCAACCTGCCGCATGTCATCACGATGATGGTGGCGACGCTGATCAACCTCGTGCTCGTGTTCATCGCCTTCATCGACAAGCCGGGCGGGTCCGGCGTGGGCTGGGAGTTCGGGGCCTTCTTGGCTCTGATCGCGGCGGTCGTGGCCGCGGTGCCCTATGCAATCCCACAGATCCGCGCCAAGACGATGCCCTGATCCACTCGTCAGTGACTCAGGGCTCAGTGGCGATGGCCCAGTTGCGCCGGCCTCGGTGGCGCAGGGCTCAGTGGCGCATGGCGGCGAGGAGCAATCCCGGGATCTTGGCCGCGGAGGGCTCTGCCTCGAAGGCCACGAACCGTCGCATCACCTCGTAGGAATCGGTTGCCGTGGCGAACCAGGGCGGCTTGGGCCGGGCCCGGAAGGGGCCGCGCACGATCGACTTCTGTGGTCGGCCGAACATGGCCGAGTTGCCGACGACCCCGGTACCGGACTGGATGTCGGTGCGCGCGTGCCCGGGGTACGCCCCCCAACTCGTGAGGCCCATGGCGAACGAAAGGGCGTGCCACACGTTGACGCCGATGGAGCCGTAGCGCAGGTCGGCCACGGCCCGGTCGACGCTCTCGGCCACGTCGTGGTCCTTGAGGGATGAAGGGCTGACGATGATGGTCGCCCCCAGGGTCCCCCACACGACGTCGTTGCAGAATGCCGTGGCGGCATCGACGAACGCCGCCGGCGACGGGGCGGTCAGAGCCGTCTCGGCCATCTGCCCGTAGAAGGACTCCACGTTGAAGCAGATGTCTCCCGTCTGGCCCGGAGGGACACCACGGATGAACGTCCACGGCAGCGCGTCGTCCGGCCCGCGGCCGTACTCCTCGGCCTCGGGGTGGGCGGCGGCGAAGGCAGCGCGCCGGTCGCCGGCTCCGGGGTAATAGGCCCGGCGGGTGGTGATGCCGACCAGGGTCTGGGTCAATGCACCGAGAAACGCCTCGCGCTGCGGCCAGGCCGCGTGCGTCACCACGAGTCGGGCGGAGACACAGTTGAAGCCGGCGTTGTTCACCAACATGGTGGCCACGTGCTCGGCCTGGTAGAGCAATTCTGGTATCGACCACTTGCCCGGCACCACGATCACCGGCGAGACGTTCCCCAACTCGGCCGTGACCCGCTTGTCCAGCGCGGGCTCGTCTGCCGCCTTGCGCCGGGCGCCCTCGGGTCCGGTGCCGAAGACGACGGCGTCGTACGTCTTGTCCGAGCCGGTGATGTGCACCTCGTCGATCCGGGCGTGTCCCGTGAGGTACTGCCCCACCGCTGTGCCGCCGTCGACGATGCGCAGCACGCCGGCATCGAGCAGCGCGGCGAGGGCGCGACGCCAGTGGGGCACCAGGTAGTCGTTCACGGGGTTGGCCTTCATCACGGCGACCTTGCCGTCGACAAAGAGCTTGGTGAGGACATCGCGCGGCCCGAGCGATGCCACGTTGCCGGCGGCGAGCACCAGCGCCGTCCCGGCATGGGCGAGCGGGTCGGCATACGCGGCCGCCTGTCCCCCGACGAGACCGTCCCGGGTCACGCCGGGTTGCATGTAGATCTCGGCGGTCGTCTGGGGGAACGTGATCCGGTCGAACGCGCTGGCGGGGAAGACCTGCACCCGCAGGCGGCCGTCCGCCGCCTCGCGCACCGGGCCGGCGAAAGACGGCTTGCCGTCCTTGGCGATGTCGCGCAGCGCGTCGCGCAACAGCCGGGCCATGCGGACGAACGTGCCGATGCCGGTGAACAGCTCCTCTGCTGCTTCGGTGGTGCCCGGCGTCAGGCCCTTGGCCGCGCAGGCGGCCGCCAACCAGTCGTCCGACGCGGCCATGGTGTCGGTGATCACCTGCTGCAGGAGATCGGCGCGGGCGGCGGCGTCCGTCGCGGCCCAGGTGCCGGCGTGGTCGGCGACGGCGTCCACCGCCGCATTGAGCGCAGCCGAATCGAGTGGCGCCCCCGGCGTCGACGCTGCCTGGCCCGTCGCGGCCTGATCACCGGTCGGGGCCACTGCTCCCCGGCTCGTGATGGTCATGTCACCCTCTCCCTCCACGCCGTTCGTCTCCGTCCGAGGGGGTCCGGTCGGCGGCCCCGGCCGGTTGTCAGCGTACCGAGCAACCCGCCGCGCCGATCGGGGCGCCGGGGCCTCCGCCTTGGGACGCGCTCGCCCTGTTCAGGAGACCCGGGGGAGCACTTCCTCGGACAGAAGGGTGATGTGGTCCAGGTCCTGCAGATCGAGCACCTGGAGGTAGACCGACTGCGCGCCGATGCCGGCGAACTCCTGCAGCCGTGCCACCACCTCGTCCGGTGTGCCGGCCGCGCCGTGGGCCCGCAGGTCGTCCGCCTTGCGGCCGATGTTCCCGGCGCGGCGCTCTACCTCCGCTTCATTGGCGCCGCAGCAGACGACCTGGGCGGCGGACAGCCGCAGGGTCGAGGGGTCTCGTCCGGCCTCCGTGCACGCGGCGCGTACCCGGGCGAACTGGGCTTCGGTGTCGGCCAGCGACGAAAAGGGCTGGTTGAACTCGGCGGCAAAGGTGGCGGCGAGGCGGGGCGTCCGCTTGGCGCCTCCCCCGCCGACGATGAGGGGCGGATGCGGTTGCTGCACGGGCTTGGGGAGGGCCGGGCTGTCCCTTAATTGATAGTGCCGCCCATCGAAGTCGAACGTCTCCCCGACGGGCGTGTCCCACAGCCCCCTGATGATGGCGAACTGCTCCTCGAGCCGTTCGAATCGCTCGCCGAGGGGCGGGAACGGCACGCCGTAGGCGGTGTGCTCGCCGTCGTACCACCCGGCGCCGAGGCCGAGCTCGGCCCGCCCGCCGCTCATGTCGTCGACCTGGGCCACCTGCACGGCGAGTAGCCCCGGCAGCCGGAACGTGGCCGAGGTCACGAGGGTGCCGAGGCGGATCCGATCGGTCTCGCGCGCAATGGCACCGAGCGTCACCCAGGCGTCGGTCGGGCCCGGCAGGCCGTCGCCGCCCATGGTGAGGAAGTGGTCGGAGCGGAAGAACGCATCGAAGCCGGCCGACTCGGCCGCCTGCGCCATCCGCAGCTGTTGCTCGTAGGAGGCGCCCTGCTGGGGCTCGACGAAGATACGCAGTTTCATCGGCTCAAGCTAACCGGCACCGAGTGAACCGCACGGGGCAGACTGGGCTCATGGATATCGGCGTCATCTTTCCCCAGTCCGAAGCGGGCGGCGACCGTGGCGCCGTGCGCGCCATCGGACAGGCGGTGGCGGACCTGGGCTACACCCATTTCGCCGCCTACGACCACGTGCTCGGCGGTGACACCGCGGTGCTCGGGGACCTCGGCGGCCCGTACACCATCGACACCACCTTTCGCGAACCGCTCTTGATGTTTGCCTACGTCGCCGGGTTCACCGACCTGGCCTTCGCCACGTCCATCCTGATCGGTCCGCAACGCCAGACGGCGCTGCTGGCCAAGCAGGCGGCCGAGCTCGACCTGCTCTGCGGCGGCCGCTTCCGCCTCGGACTCGGCATCGGCTGGAACAAGCTCGAGTACGACGCACTGGGCATGCCGTTCGAGGAGCGGACGGCAATTCTGGAGGAACAGGTCACGGTGCTGCGGGCGTTGTGGACCGAGTGGAGTGTCACCATTGACGGCCGCTACCACCACATCAGGGCCTCCGGCATCGCGCCGCCACCGGTGCAGCGACCGATCCCGATTTGGATCGGCGGCCACGCGCCCGCCGCCCTACGCCGGGTGGGGCGCATCGCCGACGGCTGGTTCCCGATGGTCCGTCCGGGCGGAGGGCTGGAGGCGGCGCTGGAGCACATCCGGGAGGGCGCCGCCGAGGTGGGTCGGGACGTCTCGAACCTGCAGTTCGAGGGCAGGCTGGAGTACTCGGTCCGCGACCACGACAAGATCGCCGAGCACGCACGGCGCTGGGAGGCGGCCGGGGCGAGCCACCTCTCCGTGAACACCATGCACGCCGATCTGCCCGACACCGACGCCCATATCGCCGCACTCGAGGAGATGGCCGCACTCCTGCTGTAGGCGGCAGGCCGACCGGCCGGCACGGGACGACCCACCAGCGCTGGCAGGATGGGGAGGTGAGCGACCAGAGCGGCTATCCCGGCGCGCCCCCGGGGTGGTACCAGGACCCGGCCGGCGGCCCGGGTCAGCGCTGGTGGGACGGCTACGCCTGGACCGGGGCCACGGTGCTCCCCCAACAGCCCCCTCCGCCGCCGTGGGCGGGCGCGGGTGCGGCCCAGGGACCGCCGGCACAGATGGCCCCACTCGCCGTGGCCCCGGGCCGGATCACCACGGTCGGCGCGGCACAGCGGGTCGACGACGAACGCCGCACGGTCCCGCTGGCCCGTCTCGCGGTGGCCGTCCCGGCCGTCTACTTCCTCGTCGTCCTTCTCCTCCAACGGGCGAACGCGGACCAGCTGCGCTCCGCCGGCCACCAATTCCGGATCGACTTCAACGACGCGCAACACAACATCACGCCGCCGCCGTACCACCCCCCGAGCAACTCGTACGCACCGGTCGGCCTCCTGGTCGGCCTCCTCACCGTGGCCGCCATCGTCATCGCCTGCATCTGGCAGCACAAGGCCGCGACGGCCGGGCGCTCGCTCGGTATCCCGTCCCATTACTCGCCCGCCTGGGGCGTCGGGTGCTGGTTCGTGCCCGTCGTGAACTTGTGGATGCCCTACAGCGCCGTGCGGGACTGCCTGCCCGCGGAGCACCCACAGCGTGCCCGGGTGCTGCATTGGTGGATCGCCCTGCTACTGGCCGGGTTCTTGACCATGGCGGCCGACACGGCGGCGTTGTTCTCGACCGGAGCGGGTCTCGCCCTCTCTCTTCCCGCCGCTCTCGCGTCCGTGGCCGTCCTGGCCTGGGCGCCCGGGGTCGTGGTCGCCATCGCCGCTTCCCACCAGGAGGTATTGGCCGCGGCCGGGCACGAATCGGGGTTGTTCCAGGCCTGAGCCGACGCAGGCGGCGGCGCGACCGACAACAGGAGCAAAAGAAGGTTACGAACTATTCACCTCGGGATAGCGCTGCTGTTGCCTGGCGTTCATCTTGCCTTACTACGGTCCTGGCAGTGGCCGACGGCGAGATCACCCAAGCGAGTCTCAAACACGTGACAACTGAGGCGCAATCAGATGTCGACAAGGCGCTGCTGGCCCTCGATCCGGATGCTGCCCGTCCCGAGTGCGTCATGCGCTCCGTGGGCCTGAAGCTCGGTTTCTCGGGGCGCACCGTTCTGGACAACGTCAACGTCGATCTCAAGCGGGGCTCCATCACAGCGCTGATCGGGCCCACCGGATCGGGCAAGTCCACTTTTCTCCGCACGCTCAACCGGATGAACGACCGGGTGCCCGGCTTCATGCGCGAAGGCGACGTCACGCTCGACGAAGAGAGTCTCTGGGCGCAACATGTCGACCTCCTGACGCTCCGCCGGCGCGTCGGCATGTTGTTCCAGCGCCCGAACCCGTTTCCGATGTCGATCAGAGACAACGTCGTCGCCGGGGTCAAGGCGCACCGCATCGCCAAGGGCAAGCAACTCGACGTGGTGTGCGAACGACGGCTCACCGAAGTTGGCCTCTGGGACGCAGTCAAGGACCGCCTCAACGATTCGCCGTTCCGCCTGTCGGGAGGCCAGCAGCAGCTGCTCTGCCTGGCCCGTGCCCTCGCGGTGGGACCCGAAGTACTGCTGCTCGACGAGCCCACTTCGTCGCTCGACCCGGTCACGACCGAATCCATCGAAGCACTGCTCAAGACGCTGGCGCCCGCGCTGACCCTCATTGTGGTCACGCACAACCTCGGCCAGGCCGTGCGCGTGTCGCATCAGACGATGTTCTTCTATCAGGGGGCGCTTATCGAGTACGGAGCGACCGACGACCTGTTCAACAGGCCGGCGCATCCGGACACCGAGCGCTACGTCACGGGTCGGATGGGGTAGGCGACGCTTCCGGGCTCCGGGGGTGGAGTCCAGTGCACACCACAGGCCACATCAACCGGTTCCATCAGAGCAACACCAACCAAACCCACATCACAAGGAGAAAACTGTGTCAAAACTGATGAGCGCGTCGCGACTGCGGGGAGGATTGATCGCCGCTGCCGCAGCGGGACTCGCGCTGAGCTCGGTCGTCCTCAGCACGGCGGCGTCGGCAGCCGTCAAACTGCCCTCGGGCGGTGTGGAGAAGCCGGCCGGAGGCCAGGTCACGGAGACCGGGAGCACCCTCCTCTACCCACTGTTCAACCTATGGGCGAGCGGGTACAACGAGAAGTACTCGAGCACCTCCATTCAGACAGCAGGGACCGGGTCAGGGACCGGGATCTCCGAGGCGCAGAGCGGCACGATTGAGATCGGCGCCTCCGACGCCTACCTGGCGCCGAGCGTGACCCAGTCCGACCCGCACCTGAGGAACATCCCGCTGGCCATTTCGGCGCAGCTGGTCACGTACAACGTCCCGGGGGTCACCGCCCACCTCAAGCTGAGCGGCAAGGTGCTCTCGGCCATCTACCAGGGTCAAGTCACCAGCTGGAACGCGTCGCAGATCGCGAGCCCGAATCCGGGCGTGACGCTGCCCAACACGCCGATCGTCACGCTGCACCGCTCGGACAGCAGCGGTGACACCTTCCTCTTCACGACCTTCCTGTCGAAGACGGATCCTTCGGGTTGGGGCGCCAAGATCTCCTACAACACGACGGTCCCGTGGCCAGCCGCTCCGGGCGCGCTCGGTGAGTCGGGGAACTCCGGCATGGTGGCGGGGTGCAAGGCCACGGTGGGCTGCATCGCCTACGTCGGCATCAGCTATCAGACACAGGCCCTCCAGGCCGGTCTCGGCTACGCCGCGCTGCAGAACGCCAAGAGCCAGTTCGTCCTACCCAACTCGACGTCCATTGCGGCCGAGGCGGCGTACTACGTGAAGAAGACGCCGGCCAACGGAACCATCTCCATGATCTACGGCGCTGCTCCGGGTGGCTACCCGATCATCAACTACGAGTACGCCATCGTGTCGACCGACCAGTCTTCCTCGTCGGACGCCAAGAACGTCCGCTCCGTACTGGAGTGGGCCATCAACGCCAACCAGGGGTCCGCCTCGTCGTACCTCTCGCAGGTCGACTTCCAGGCGCTCCCGGCCAAGGTCGAGGCGCAGTCCATCAAGCAGATCCTGGGCATCTCGTAAATGTCCACCGTCGGCGGCGTGGCGGGGACCGTTCCCGCCACGCCGCGTGCGACGGCGCTGCGCAAGCCGCCCTGGCATCGACGGGCCGCTGACAGCATCCGTCGCAACGAAGAGAGCGGCTGGCGAACCGCGGCCTGGGTGGCCGTGCTCCTCCCCCTCGCGGCGCTGGTCTTCGCCGTCACGGTGCTCGCTCTCAAGGCATGGCCCGCCGTGCGGGTCAACGGCTGGTACTTCCTGTACGGCCGGACGTGGACCGACGGGAGCGGCGCTTACGCCGCCACCGTCTCGACCCACGGCGTGCAACACCTGCAGGGCGCCAAGTTCGGCGCCTGGGCGATCATCTGGGGGACGCTGGCCTCGTCCCTCATCGCCATCGTGATTGCGGTGCCGCTCTCGCTCGGGGCGGCATTCGCCCTGACCGAACGCATGCCGACCTGGATCTCACGACCGCTCGGATTCACCGTCGAGATCCTGGCCGGGATCCCGAGCGTCGTCATCGGGCTCTGGGGCATCCTCACCTTCGGCCCGTGGCTGGCCGCGCACGTCTATCCGATCATCGCCGACAACGTGCCCGACGTGCCCGTCCTGCGCTACTTCGGCAACCCGCACGGCGGCGGCGAGGGCCTGCTCACGGCCGGCATCGTGCTGGCGCTGATGATCGTGCCGATCATCGCTTCCACCACCCGTGACCTGTTCTCACAGGTGCCCCCGCTCCCCAAGGAGGGAGCGTCCGCACTCGGGATGACGGACTGGGAGGTGGCCAACAAGGTGACGCTGCCCTGGGTCCGCTCGGGCATCATCGGCGCCACCGTGCTGGGGCTCGGCCGGGCCCTGGGCGAGACGATCGCCGTCGTCATGATCGGCGGCGCCATCCTGCAGATTCCCCACACCATCTACCAGCCCATGACGACGGTCGCCGCCACCATCCTCACCCAACTCGACGGGGCCCAGACCGATGGCACGGGCTTCTACGTGGCCACGCTGGCCGAGCTGGCCCTCGTGCTCGCCGTCATTTCGGTCGCGGTCAACCTGGTGGCCCGGCTCATCGTCAACCGGACCGGGCGGGTGGGCGCACCCGTCGGGGGGGCGTGATGGCCACCACGCTGTCCGCCGCGCCGACCACCAGGCGTCGCCGCGTCGCCACCCAGACCTGGCGTGCCCTGACGTACCTGGCGCTGATCCTCATCATGGCGCCGGCGGCCTGGCTGCTGCTCGGCGTCGTGACGCGGGCCTGGTCGCACTGGCGCTGGAGCGTCCTGTGGACTCAGCTCACCCCGACCGGCGGCGGCCTGCGCGACCAGATCCTCGGCACCCTCATCCTCATGGCCGCGGTGTTGGTGCTGGCGGGGACGGTCGGTGTGATGGCGGGCATCCACCTGGCCGAGTTCACCCGGAAGGGCAAGCTGAGCGGGCACCTGGGCGGGCCCCTGCGGACGGCGTCGGACATCCTCTCGGGCTTTCCTTCCATTGTGCTCGGCTACGTCGGCTTCACTGCCCTGGTGGTCGGCCTCGGCTGGAAGCTGTCGTTCCTCCCGGCCGTGATCATCCTCTCCATCATGGTGGTCCCGTACATCGCCAAGACGACCGAGAACTCGCTGCGGCAGGTGCCGACGGGGTACCGGGAGGGAGCGGAGGCCCTCGGCATGTCGGCGGGCTACTCGCTGCGCAAGGTCGTGCTCAAGAGCGCGCTGCCGGGCATCGTGACCGGCCTCCTCCTCGCTCTGGCCATCGCCTGCGGTGAGACGGCGCCGCTGCTCTACACCGCGGGCTTCTCGAACACGTTGCCCCACTCGCTGACGGGATCACAGTTCCCGTATCTCACCTACGTCGTGTTCACCTTCTACAACGATCCCTCGGTGACGAAGCACTACCTCGCCTACGACGCGGCGCTCATCCTGGTGGTGATCGTGCTGCTCCTGCTCGTGGCCAGCAGGATCATTGTGGCCCGGACCCAGCGCCACTCCGAGAGCGCCCGGGTCACCCAGCGCGGGGTCTTCGGCCGTTTCCGGAACGACCCCACCACGGCGGCCGTGCCGGTGCCAGGCGTCCCACCGGCGTTGGACGACGTGCCTCCGAGCTAACAGCACAGATCGGTGGCGGGACGCCGCACCACCTAAGGTTGCGCGGTACAGAAGCAAGCGACCGATCTGGACGAGGAGGAATTGCGTGAGCGCAGGACCTGAATGGGGGCCGCTGGCCCGTCTGGCGGGGATCTGGGAGGGCGAGAAGGGCGAGGACGTCGCCTACGCAAACCAGGACGGGAAGATCGGCCTGACCCCCTACCGAGAGCACATCGACTTCAAGCCCTTCGGGCCGGTGGAGAACGGGAGCCAGGTGCTCTACGGGCTCGACTACCGCATGGCGGCGTGGCGAGGCGAGGAGGAGAGCCCGTTCCACACCGAGGTCGGCTACTGGATGTGGGACGCCCGCGACAGCGAGGTGGTCCGCTGCTTCCTCATTCCGCGGGGCTCGGCCATCGTGGCCGGTGCCGTGGTCGGGGCCGACGACACCAAATACACCCTGCATGCCAGTGTGGGCAGCCAGACCTACGGGATCCTGTCCAACAACTGGCTGGACAAGAACGCCCAGGCCATCCGCTACGAGGTGACAATCGACACCAGCGTGGACGACGAGTTCACCTACACGGAGACGACGGTGATCAAGCACGCCCGGCTGCCCGAAGAGGTGATCCACACCGACAGCAACACGCTGCGCAAAATCGGTGACGCCTAGGGCTGACCGGTAGGGTCGGCGTCGGCGGGGGTCCCGCGAGGCCGTAGGGAGGCACCTCATGTTCGAGTGGTCGGAAGAGCAGCTGGCGATCCGCGACGCGGTGCGGCGCTTCGTCGACGAAGAGGTCAAGCCGAACGTCGAGGAGCTCGAGCACGGCGACACCCCGCCCTACGAGGTGATCCGCAAGCTCTACCGCACCTTCGGGCTGGACGCCCTGGCCCGGGACTCCTTCAAGCGGGCGCTGGAGCGCAAGATCTCGGGCGCGGCGGCTCCCGAGCGGGCCGAGGGCGGCGGCAACGCCGCCATGACGCTGATCCCCATCATTGAGCTGTGCCACTACTGCCCCGGCATCGTCACCGCGCTGGGGGTCAGCACCGGCCTGGCCGGCGGCACCATCATGAAGGGCGGCACGCCGGCGCAGATGGAGCGGTGGGGTCTCGACCTCATGACTCTGGACAAGGTCGGCGCGTGGGCCATCACCGAGCCGGACTCGGGCTCCGACGCTCTCGGCGGCATGAAGTCGTCGGCCCTGCGCGACGGCGACGAGTACGTGCTCAACGGGAACAAGACGTTCATCACCAACGGCCCCTATGCCGACACGATCGTCTTCTACGCCAAGCTCGACGACGGGAGCGACACGCCGCTGCGCTCGCGTCCCGTGCTGACCTTCATCCTCGACCGCGGCCTGCCTGGTCTGGAGCAGTCCAAGCCCTTCCGGAAGATGGGCCTGCACTCGTCGCCGACGGGCGAGCTCTTCCTGACGGACGTCCGCGTGGGCAAGGACCGCCTCCTCGGCGAGACGGAGGGCACGGGCGGGAAGGAAGGGCGCGACAGCGCCAAGGGGAACTTCACCACCGAGCGGGCCGGCGTCGCCGCCATGTCGCTCGGCCTCATCGAAGAGTGCTTGAAGCTCTCGGTGCAGTACGCCAAGGACCGCCTCCTGTGGGAGCGGCCGATCGCCGAGTTCCAGCTCATTCAGCTGAAGCTCGCCCGCATGGAGATCGCCCGCCTCAACGTGGAGAACCTCGTGTTCCGCCACATTGAGATGAGCTCGGCCGGCAAGAGCCTCACGCTGGCCGAGGCCTCGGCCATGAAGCTGTACTCGGCCCAGGCCGCCTCTGACGTCGCCATGGAGGCCGTGCAGCTCTTCGGCGGCAACGGGTACATGTCCGAGTTCCGGGTGGAGCAGCTGGCACGCGACGCCAAGGTGTTCCAGATCTATGCCGGGACGGACGAGATCCAGGTCACCCACATCGCCCGCGATCTCCTGAGCCGGTGACGTGACGGACCCGTTCGGCCCGGGTCCCGCCGAGGCGGTGTTCGACGACATGGTCGACCGGCGGCGGGCGCTGCACCGCCGGCCCGAGTTGGCGTTCGCCGAACACGAGACGACGACCCTGATCCGCGACCACATGGCCTCGCTGGGGATCCCCGAGACGTTGCGGACGACCGAGACCGGTGGCATCTTCACCATGGAGGGCGGCCGGCCCGGCCGCAGCGTCGTCCTGCGCGGCGACATCGATGGCCTGCCGGTGCAAGAAGACGAGGCGCGCGCCGTCCACTCCGATGTCGAGGGTGTCATGCACGCCTGCGGCCATGACGTGCACGTGGCCTCCCTGCTGGGCGCGGCCTCGCTGCTGGCGACGCGTCGCGAGGACCTCCCGGGCCGCTACGTCTTCCTCTTCCAGCCGGCGGAGGAGGCGTTGTGTGGCGCCAAGGCGATGCTGGAGGCCGGCGCGCTCACCGCCATGGAAGGCGCACGTCTCGTCGGGTTCCACGTCACCTCGCAACTGCCCTCGGGCTTCGTCGCCCTGCGGGCGGGCATCGCCATGTCGGAGGCCAACTCCCTCCGCATCACCCTGACCGGACCGGGTGGGCACGGCGCCATGCCCTCGGCCACAGGAGACGTCATCCGGGCCACGGCTGAGCTGGTCAGCCGTCTGGG
Source organism: uncultured Acidimicrobiaceae bacterium (assembly GCA_963794875.1). GTDB lineage: Bacteria > Actinomycetota > Acidimicrobiia > Acidimicrobiales > RAAP-2 > Bog-473. Next base: position 103,412 of record CAWCFG010000011.1, on the reverse strand, counting down.
CGAGGTGGCGACGGGCCTGCGCTACGAGGAGGCCGACTGCGTGTGCAGCGCCGGCACGATCCACGCCGGCACGGCGGTCAACGTGGTGCCGACCTCGGCCCGGGTCACCGGCACGCTGCGCACCTTCACCGAGGCCCAGCACGAGGAAGCGCTGGTGCGCCTGCAGGACCTGTGCGACCGCGTGGGCGACGACCAGGGCGTCCACGTCGAGCTGGAGGTACCGGAGCACACCCGCGCCGTCGTCAACGACGCCGAGGCGACGGCACTGGTGGAGGCGGAAGCGAGCGTCGTCCTCGGGCCCGACCAGGTCTTCCGCATGCCACCGGTCTCCCCGAGCGACGACGTCAGCGAGTTCCTCCGCCACCTGCCGGGTTGCTACTTCTTCGTCGGCGGCGGTGCGGCGGACGGCTCGAGCGGCATGCACCACAGCCCGACCTTCCTGGTCGAGGACGAGTCGCTGCGGGTCGGGGCCAACGTCCTGGTGCGCAGCGCGCTGGCATTGGCCGGACCGTGACCCCGGCGGGCACAATGGGCCGATGAGCGCCTCCGACCTCTTCTCCATCGCGGGAAAGACCGCTCTCGTCACGGGCGGCACGCGGGGAATCGGCAAGATGATCGCCGAGGGCTTCGTCGACGCCGGCGCCACCGTGTACATCTCGTCGCGCAAGGCCGACGCGGTGGCAGAGGTGGCCGCAGAGCTGTCCGCCAAAGGCACGTGCATCGGGATCCCGGCCGACCTGGCCCGTGAGTCCGAGTGCCGGCGGCTGGCCGACGAGCTGGCGTCACGGGTGGACGCTCTCGACATCCTCGTCAACAACGCCGGCGCCACCTGGGGCGCCCCCTTGGTCGACTACGACGAGGCGGCGTTCGAGCGCGTGCTGTCCCTCAACGTGAAGGGCGTCTTCCACCTCACGAAGTTCCTCGTCCCGCTCCTGCAAGAGGCAGGGACGGTCGACGAGCCGGCGCGGCGTCATCAACATCGGGTCGATCGACGGCATCGGGGTCCCGACGCTCGAGACCTACGCCTACTCGGCGTCCAAGGCGGCGGTGCACCAGCTGACCCGCCACCTGGCCAAGCGGCTCGCCCCGACCATCACGGTGAACGCCATCGCGCCGGGGCCCTTCGAGTCCAAGATGATGGCCGCCACGCTGGAGGCGTTCGGCGAGCAGATCGCCGCCAGCGCGCCGTTGCGGCGCATCGGCCGACCCGACGACATGGCCGGCGCCGCCATCTACCTGTCCTCGCGGGCGGGCGCCTACCTGACCGGGGCCATCATCCCGGTCGACGGGGGCATCGCCACCACTCGCTGAGACTTGCACAGTCAGACGTACCGCAAAAGGGGGAACCACCATGTTGTTGCTGCACGAGGTACACCGCGTCGCCGGCGCCAAGGAGGATGCGTTCGACGACGCCTACCGCGACCACTACCTCCCGGCCCTGGCCAAGTCGGACGGGAGCAGGCTGCTCTGGTACCTGCGCCTGTCCCACGGCAGCGGGCAGGCCTACACGATCGTCACCATCACCGGCTGCCGCGACGCGGCGGCATGGGAGGAGCTGGCCGAGCGCGTCGCGCGTCGGCGACCTGGCCGAGTGGTCCTCGGAGGTCGACGCCATGCGGCACGCCCACGAGGGCAAGATCGTCCGGCCGGTGTCGTGGTCGCCGTTGCAGGAGATCGATTTCGACACGGTGCCGGTGAACGGCGAGACCCACAAGAACTCCTTGTTCATGGAGGACACGGCGTGGCCGTTCAAGGGCGGGCTTCAGGCCTACCTGGCCAAGGCGGGCACGCTGTACGACCACACGCTCAGCAGCCAGAAGGAGGAGGGGATCGGCATGATTGAGCTGGAGGCGGCCTTCCAGCCGGCCTTCGGGACGCACCAGACGACGGAGGTGATCCTGTGGCAGCGCGTGGTCAACACGAAGGCCGTCATGTGGATGCTGGGCCACGACCTCCCACCGGAGGCCTCCGCACCGGGCACGTGGCTGCACGACGCCCTGGAGGTACGCGACCGCTGGGAGAGCAGACTGCTGCGCAGCGCGGCGTGGTCGCCGCTGTACTGACGTCATGACGGACGCTGGCGATCCGTTCGACCTGACGCACACCTTCGTGCACCTGGGGCACGGTGCCACCGCCACCCCGCTGCCCGACTTCGAGTGGTCAGCCGAACACGTCGAGGCCTACCGCCGACGGTTCGCGGCCGACGCGCGGGAAGGACGCCTCGTGTGCGTCATTGCGCAGGATGCCACCTGGGACGGCTGGGAGCGGCACCCGGCCGGCGAGGAGGTCGTCTACCTGCTGTCAGGCCGCGTCGACATCGTGCAGGACATCGACGGTGCGCATCACGTCATCGAGCTGCGCCCGGGTGACGCCATGATCAACCCCACCAACGTCTGGCACACGGCCCGGGTCCACGAGCCCGGATCGGCTCTGTTCATCACGCCCGGTGACGGCACGGAGCACCGCCCCCTCGCCTGACGTCAGCGGACGGGGGCCAGGTCGTGCGGGCCTTGCGGCGGATAGCCGCCGGCGTCCCGGATGGCCTGACCCCACGGAACGAGCAACGCCAGCAGGGCGTCGAACCTCTCGCCGAGCGCGTCGAGGATCACCTCGCACTGGGCATCGGTCGCCACCTCCACCGACTCGCGCAGCCCCCTGCCCTCGACGGTGAAGGCACCCTCGGCCACGAGCCCCCGCTCCGACAACCGGGCCTCCGCCGCGTCGAGCTGGTCGTCCGTCCAAGCCCGCGTCCTGATGTAGGAGCGCATCGGAAGGCCCCAGTACAGCTCGGTCAGCAGCCCCACCTCGGTGGCGTCGAGGCCGGCCGACGTCCAGGCAGCCGTGTGGGCGTCGCCCCGGTACTCGCGCAACTGGTCGGCCAGCCGCCACATGTCGCCCAGCGGATCGCCGGGCAGCCCGAGACTGCGCAAGCCGGCGAAGAGCGGCTTCCCCTCGGGGCGCAGCGGCTCCGTCGCCAGGGCCAGCAGGCCCGTCACGTCCGCCAAGCCGTCCGGTTCGGAGCCGAGGATGCGCTGCAGCTGACCGACCGCACCCTTCGTGCGTGCGTCGCAGATGGTGGCGGCGTCGACCTTGCTCCAGCCGAACCGGACCGCGGGGACCACCGCCTCGGGGTTGAAGACGCCGAACGCGGCGGCGACGACCTCGCCGGGAACCTGGCCCATGACCGAGCCGCGGCTCGTGAAGTAGGCAGCGCCGTCGGGGAACTGCACGCCGCTCGGCAGCGAGCCGGGGCTGGGCGAGAAGCCCAGCGCGGCATAGGCGGCGTGGCACTCGGGTGAGAAGTACACCTGACCCGCCACCGGCTCCAGGGCCATGGCCAGTTTTCTTGTCTCAGAACCGCGCAACTGGGTCACAAATGTCACCCTACGTCAGGGCTCGGCCTTTAACGTCGTACGCGTGCACACGGGGGACGATCAACCCTGGCTCCGCCCGTCACCGGGTCTGTGGCGGATGCGGCGGGCCGAGGCGGTGACGATCTCGGTGGTGCTGGCCGCGTTCTTCGGGCTGGTCTTCTGGGCGGCGGGCGGACCGTTGCCCGGAGTGATCAGTGCCGTCGTGGTGGTGGCCCTCGGCCTGCTCTGGGCGTGGTTCCTCCGCCGTCGCTTCCGGGCCTGGCGCTATCAGGAGCGCAACGAGGATCTCATCGTCGCCCGCGGCGTCATGGTGCAGCGGCTCTCCGTCGTGCCGTACGGGAGGATGCAATTCGTCGAGGTGACCGCCGGGCCGATTGAGCGGCTCTTCGCGCTGTCGACGGTCAAGCTGCACACGGCGGCCGCAGCCAGCGACGCCCGCATCCCCGGGCTGGAGCAGGCCGAGGCGGCGCGCCTGCGGGACCGCCTCACCGAGCTCGGCGAGTCGATGGCGGCGGGCATGTGAGCGAGCTCGCACCGGACGCGCCGCGCCACGACGAGGGCTGGCTGCGGCTGCACCCGCTCACGCCCATCGCCCGGGTCGGCCGGCTCGCCCCCGCCCTGGTGCTGCTGCTGTTGGTGTCGACGGTCCACTCCAAGGCCGAGAACGGGACGGCGGAGACCGACTACCTGGTGGTGTTCACGCTGCTGTCCGCCGTCTACGGCTACATCCACTGGATGGTGACCCGCTGGCGCTTCGAGGGGGACACGCTGCGCATTGAGACCGGCCTCATCCGGAAGGACTCCCGGCGGCTGCCGCTGGCCCGCATTCAGGCCGTGGACATCGTGCGGCCCTTCCTGGCCCGACTGCTCGGCGTCTCCGAGCTGCGCATCCGCCTGGCCGGTTCGGGATCGACCGACGGCAAGCTGGCCTACCTCTCCGCGACCCAGGCGGCCGAGCTGCGGCTGTTGCTGCTGGCGGGCCACGTCGACACCGAGGTCGCCTCGTCCAGCAACACGGGGCTGCCCATGGCCAGCGTGGACCTCGGCCGCCTGCTGGGCTCCGTCTTCTTGTCGCTCACCACCATTGTGCTGATCGGGACGGTGGCGGCGCTGGCGGTGCTGGACCAGTTCGAGCCGAAGACGGCGGCCGGCGCGGCGGGGTTCCTCGCCGTGTACCTCCTCAGTGCCGCCGGCGTGATCTGGCGCCGGTTGTCGGGCCAGTACGCCTTCATCGCGGTGGAGGCGCCCGAGGGCGTCCGCATCCGGCGAGGCCTGCTGCAGACCATCTCCGAGACCGTTCCCTACGGCAGGATCCAGGCCGTCCGCCAGGTCGAGCCGCTGCTGTGGCGCCCGTTCGGGTGGTGCCGCCTCGAGGTCGACGTGGCCGGGGCCACGGCGCGCAACCAGCGTGGCGAGGGCACCAGCGTCGTGCGCAAGGCGCTCCTCCCGGTGGGTTCGCAGCAGGACGCCTGGCACCTCCTGGCCCGCCTGCTCGGTGGGCCCGATCCGACGCGCACGACGCCGCCGGGACGGGCCCGGCTGAAGGCGCCGCTGAGCTTCCACTTCCTTTCCGCCGGTCACGACGCCTCGCACGCCGTGTGCGTGACGGGGCGGATCAACCGGGCCACCACCTGGGTCCCGCTGGAGAAGACCCAGAGCATCCGACGGGTCCAGGGCCCGCTGCAGCGTCCGCTCGGATTGGCCACCGTGCATGTCGACGTGGCCGGAAAGAGGGCCCGGGCCGAGTTCCGTGACCGCGAGGTGGAGGAGGCGGACGCGCTGGTCGCCGAGCTCACGGTGCTGAGCCGCTCGGCCCGCTCGCGGCGGCGCGAGGCGGCACCGGGAGCGGGCGCCGAGGACGCCCCTTCAGGTTGGTACCCCGACCCGGCCGGGCGGCACGAGCGGCGCTATTGGCACGAGGGTCGCTGGACCGAGCACGTGGCCAACGGCGGGAGACGCAGCGTCGATGCGCAGACTTCCGCGCCGACCGACCCCTGCTCCGACGCCGACTCCTACGCCCGCGCCGTGAAGCGCATCGGGAAGTGGTCGATGGAGCGGATGCCCGTCGTGTAGACGAGCTCGTGGTCGGGCTCGACCTCGTACTCGGGGATCCGCTTGTGCCACTCCCGCAGGGCGACCCGCAGCTCCAGCCGGGCCAAGTGTGACCCCAGGCAGCGATGGATCCCACCGCCGAAGGCGATGTGACGGTTGACCTCGCGGTCGAAGCGCACTTCGTGCGCGTCGGGGAACTCGGCCTCGTCGGTATTGGCCGAGCCGATCACGACGATGGCGTGATCGCCTTTGTGTACCGGGCACCCCGCCAGCTCGACGTCCTGCACCGCCACGCGGGACACCATCATCACCGGGGTCTCCCAGCGGAGGAGCTCCTCAATGGCATTGGGGATGATGTCGGGGTTCTCGGAGAGCTGACGGCGGTGCTCGGGGTGCTGCGCCAGGAACGAGAACATGCAGTCGAGCGTGGCGGTGACGGTGTCGAGCCCGGCGATCAGGAACAGGAAGCAGATGTCGAGGATGTCCTCGCGGCTGAGGCGGTCGCCGTCCATCTCGGCGCTGAGGAAGTGCGACAAGAGATCGTCCCTCGGCTCCTTCTCGCGCTCGTCCAGCACCTTCTCGAAGTACTCGTAGACCGAGTCGGCGATCTTCTGCTGGTACTCACCGGCCTCCGGCGATCCCTGGTGCGTCCCCGTCACGTGCTCGGGCCGGATGATGCCGTCCTTCATGGTGAGGAACGTGTCCAACTCGTCCAGCGGGCAGGCCCAGGAGCGTCAGGAAGACCTGAGAGGGGAAGGGGACGGAGAACTCCTTGGCGAAGTCCACCTCGCCCCGCGCGATGAAGCCGTCGATGAGGTGGTTGACGAGGTCGGCGACCTCCTGGTCCATGGCCGCCATCTTGCGCGGGGCGAAGATCGGGTCGAGCAGCTTGCGGAACTTCTTGTGCTCCGGAGGATCGATCTGGAGCGGGATCATCGGCCGCTTGTTCTTGAGATCGACCGCATCCATGTTGGAGGAGAAGATCTCGGTGTGGCGCAGGGCGAAGTCGATCTCCTCCTTGCGTGAGAGGAGGACGCCGGGGCTCGAACCCATGTCCATGGACAGGACGGGCATCGAATCGCGGAGCATTTTGAACGTCGGCTGCGGGTTGGCCGCCATAGTGGCGTCCATGGCAGCCAACGGGCCGGCATCGCCGTACCCGCCGCCTTCGGCCTCCGTCTCGGTGTCACTCTCCATGTGTCTCCTCCGAACTGATCTGCAGGATGCGGTTGACTGCTTGCACGAGCGAGGCGTCGTCGGTCTCGGGGATGATCCAGCTCGACGCGAAGAGGCGGACGATCACATCGGCCAACTGGTCCTTGCCCAGAGTGCCGGCCGCGACCGTGGGCACCGTGTCGAGCGCGTCCCCCAGTCGCAGCACCAACTCGCCCCGTAGGGACGGCAGGTGGTCCAACAGGTAGCTCATGACGAACCCGGACTCGGTTTCGAAGAGCGGGCGGCAGGGATGCCCACGGATGAATTCGAAGGCGTAGGCCATGAACGAGGTGATGCGCTCCTCCGGCGAGCGCGCCGTCGACAGGACGTGGTCGATCCCGTCGGAGAACCGCTGCGCGTCGTACGCGGCGGCGGCGGCCAGCACGTGGTCCTTGCTCGGGAAGTAGCGGTAGAGAGTGCCCCTCGACACGCCGGCCGTCTCGGCGATTTCGCGCATCCCGAGCCGCCGCACGCCCCGCCGCCCGATGAGCCCGAGCGCCGCGACGAGGATCCGCTCCTCCGTGGGACCGAAGGTCTCCTCAGGCGTCGGCCGGACGGCGAGGCCGGGGTCGACGTCCTGCAGTGTCGCCGTCATTGACGGACATATTAGACACTTTCTGTTCTTTGTGTTCGACCATGTACCCGGCGCAATGGCCGTTCTGGCCCGGCGACGAGCGCTCCCCCGCCGGCGGTCGGACGCCGTGAGTGGGCGCAGGCCCCCTGAGCTGAGCTCAGGCCCTGGACCGGCGCCGCCAGGAGCGGAGGGTCGGAATCACGAACAGTCCCACCAGGGCCACTACACCGATCACCGTCGCCGCCAGTCCGAGCACGTCGGCGCTCGACGACCCGTAGGTCAGCGTGACGTCATGACTCGTCGGGACGACCACCATGAGGTTCGGCGTCACCCGCCACGGCCCGTTCGCGCCGTCGGCGTGCCAGTTCGGAAAATAGGAGACCTTGACGAGGACAGGTGTCCCGACACGCGACACGTGGAAGCTGATGGACGAATCGGTCTGCGTGACCGCCGTGACCTGCGTGGTCCCCACGTGTTTGACCGCCGGACGCACGGCGTCGACAGGAGTCCGGGGCCAATCGGACGGGCCACTCTGGGCCAGCTCGACGTTCCACTTGGTGGGGTCGCCGTACCAGGTCAGGGCCGGTCCCTCGTCGGTGGCGCTCCCCAGCCAGCTGGACGGCCCCGGCTTGACCCCGGAGAGGACGACCGGATCGTTGACCAGCGGCGTCACGAGCGGCGAGTCCTTCACCAGATAGATGTTCCAGGTGGTCTGTGTGTCGGCACCGTCGTCGTTGTAGGACCACGGACCGGTCTTGGCGATCAGCTGCAGGCTGGGGTCGACTGCCGCCTCCTGTTCGACCTGCGGGGTCTCCGCAATGAAGTACTTGACCCCGAGCAGCTGCAGATGCTGCACCCCGAGCGTCACGTTGAGGCTGCCGTACGGAAGTCCAACCTCGGGCTCGGACGGCCCGGCCGACAGCTCGGCCTGGTTGAGGAAGTGGTACGGCGTCGTTGCCGAGGACTCGAAGAGGAGCCCCTCCATGGAGTCGATGCACCCGTTGGTCTCATACGGCAGGAGCATCAACGCCTCGGGCGTCCCGAACCGATTCTCGCTGGAGCTGTACTCCCACATGGCGCGGCCGCAGCCGTATTGCTTGCCCATCGCCGCCATCGTCTGCATCAGCGAATGGAACTCGGGGTACGACGCCTGGCCCTCGTAGCCCTCGTAGTTGAAGTTCGACCAGTTCGTGACCTCGTTGGCCCCCACCTTCACCGGCAACGACGAGGCCGGGAAGATGAACGGGGGCACCACGGCCACCATGACGGCGACCAGCCCGAGCAGTGCGCCGCTGACCGCGGCCGGCCCCCAGCGTCGGGTGGGGGCCCGGCGCGGCGTCGTGACGTCCTCGGCCTCCGGTGCGCGGCTGGAGCGGAGCCGTGGGCCTCTCCCACGGTGGGACGGGCTGCGGATCGGGGGCCCAGAGGGCCTCGGCCTCCCGCTCCACTCGACGGTCCTGCGACCGACGCCACGCTGTGCCCACCGCCATGCATCCGGTCCCGAACGCCCACGCAGCCATGAAGTAGACGGAGATGAACCACAACGGCAGCAGGCGGACGTTGTAGAGGCTGCCCTGCGGGTCGATCGCCGTGGCCAATGCCGACGCGATACCCAGCGTCGTCACGGTGATGCCGAAACGGCTCCGCGTGATCACGGCGGCGAGGAGCCCGAGACCGGCCAGGACCAACGCCCACGCGTCCGCCTCCCGGAAGTACTGGGCCCATCCCTCCACGTTCGTGTAACCCATCGACGACGAGTACGCGTGCTCCAGACCGAAGGGCGCCAACCACCACCCCGAGAGCAGCAGACCGATGGCCACCGTCGAGCCCGCCCACCACAGCGTGCGTGCGCGTGGGACCGGCACCGCAGCGGAGTCGCCGCGCCAGACGTGCAGCGCCGTGTCGGCGATGCCCCAGCGGGCCGGCAAGAGCTCGACCGCGGTGAGGATGACCGCGCCACCCAGGGCGTAGAGGCCCGGGACGATGTGCGAGAGCACGGTCCCGGCGAGGACGACCGCGGTCCACCCGCGGTACCTGCCCTCGCGCACCGCGCAGGCGAAGAGGCCGAGAAACAGCACCGCCAACGCGAGGCTGAACGAGTAGGCGTACTCCCCGGCCAACGTCGAGAAGAGGTTGCCGCCGTAAATGGTGAACGTGTAATCGAACAGGAAGGGCAGGGTGGCGGCCGCCAGGAGGGTGGGGAGCGGCGCCCGCAGGCGGAAGAAGCGGCCGCAGGCCCAGGCACAGATCGGCAGCATGACCGAACCGAGGATCGTCCCGAGCTTGAAGGCCACGCCGTAGGGGATCACCCAACCGCCGATGGCGATGAAGAGGTCGGGAATCGTGAAGTAGAAGGTGTAGAGCGGGAAGCCGTCGTACCAGCCCGGATCCCACCCCGTCAGGTGGCCGTGGCTCACCAGCGTCTCGAGGAACTTCGGCATGGCGATGTGGGCGCCGGTGTCCCCGCCGGTCGTCGTCGTGTTCGTGAGCAGCATGCTCGGGTGCAGCTGCGACAGCGTGACGACGATCACACTGGCGATCGTGATCACCGTGATGGCGCCCGGCACCCACCACCAGCTGCCTCGGGACGAGGTCTCGCCTGCGGCCGCGACCGGCGCGGCCCTCGGGGGAGCCTCCGCGGTCACGGCGCCGGACGCGCCGAATTCAGGCACGCGCGACCGAAGGCGAGCCGGCGCGGCGCAAGGTGTCCCCCGGACCACGGTCGTTCGGCCACATCGGAGTTACGTTATCGGCCCGGTCTCCGCCTGAGGGCTCGGGTCAACGCGGAACGAGTGCCGCCAAATTCGAGCAGAGAGACCGCTGACCTGGGAAAAGAAGGGCTCTCCGCCGAAGGCGCTGCTGTCAGCGCGTCGCCGTGGAGCGCTCCGGTGGGAGGTCGGCGACCCCGGCGTGGTGGGTGCGCAGGATCGGATAGAAGACCGGAGGTGGATCAGTGACATCGGAGGCCAATCGGTCGTTGACGGCGCGGAAGGCCTTGTGCGCCAACTGGTGCAGTCGCTTCCGACGGAGCTCACCGTTCTCCGTGTCGAAGTAATAGGCCACTCCGAAGCCGAGGATCGAGACCACGATCCTCCCCGAAGCCTTCTTCCCTCGCCGCAGCCGCTTGCTCGCTGAACGGACGAGTTCCTGCCGGTTCATTTGCATCATGCACTCCCTCCCCAAGAACTACCCGGGAATGGGGTCGGAAAACCCTGCTGCCCCCGGGCGCGCGCCTGCACACCAGGGGACACCCGTATTGCGCATCCAGCGCAACGGGGCGCCAGGGGGGCGTGCCGCTCAGCCCCTGACCCGGACCGAAGTGGGGTCGTAGAGCGCCCCGAGACGAACCTCCATCGGTACCGCCGTGTCGCCCACCGTCACCTCCCAGGTTCCGGCAGCGAGGTCGTCCTTGGTGACGGGCCCTCGATCCTGTCGCCAGACGTAGGCGAGGCCCACGGCCGAGCCACACGTCACGGACCAACCCGCAGAACTGACCTGACCGGCCGGCGCACCGTCATGCAGGACGAGCTCGCCTCCCCACAGCATGATGTCGGGATCCCCGACCCGGAGTGAGACGAGGCGACGACGGGGGCCGGCCGCGAGGGCTTTCTCCAAAGCGTTCCGGCCCACGAAGTCGATGGACGTCCCGAGCTTGCAGGTGAAGCGCAGCCCTGCCTCGAGCGGTGTGTACTCCGGGGTGAGATCGGAGCCGAAGGCCCGGTATCCCTTGTCGAGGCGGAGGCTGTTGATGGCGGAGTAGCCCGCATCGACGAGTCCGAGGTCCGCCCCGGCTGCCACGACGTCCTCGTAGACGCCCACCGCGAACTCGGTCGGGACAGAGAGCTCCCAGCCCAACTCGCCGACGTAGGTGATCCGGGTGGCCCGCACGGTGGCGTAGCCCAGCGCGATCTCCCGACTCGTCGAGAACGGGAACGCCTCGTTCGACAAGTCGGCCGAGCCCAGGCGCCCGAGGAGTTGACGCGACGCCGGCCCCATCACGCCGAGGACGGCGGAGGCGGACGAGACGTCGACCACCGAGACGTGCTCGGCGGTTCGGAGGTGTTGCTCTATCCAGGCCGCGTCGCGCACCGGCGACGCGGCACTCGTCACGAGGAGGTAGCGGTCGGGCGCCACGCGGGTCACCGTGACGTCGGCCTCGTAGCCGGCCCGCTGGTTGAGCATCCCCGTGTAGACGACCTGACCCACATCGACCGACACGTCAGCGGTGCACAGGCGCTGGAGCACGGTTTCGGCGTCCCGGCCGACCACCAGGAGCTTGCCGAAGGACGTCTCGTCGAACACGGCCACGCGCTCCCGGGTGGCCCTCTGCTCCGCCGACGACCAGGCCAGCCACTCGGGACGGCCCCAGGTGTAGTCGAGCTCGGGCGGCGAACCGCTCGGGGCGAAGACGTTCGGCCGCTCCCAACCCATCTTCGAGCCGAAGACCGCCCCCTTGCCGGCCAGCAGCTGATGGAGGGGCGACCGGCGAAACGGGCGGCCGCTCGCCAGCTCACGGTTGGGCCACGGCACCGCGTAGTGCAGCCCGAGTACCTCCCCCACCCGGTCCCGCAGCCACCTGTTGTTGGCGTTGAACGGGGCGAAGCGGCGGATGTCGACGGCCACGAGGTCTCTGGTCGGCTCGCCTTCGATGATCCACTCGGCCAGCGCCCGTCCGGCGCCGCCGCCCGAGGCGATCCCGACCGAGTTGAACCCGGCCCCGACGAAGAACCCCCGCAGGCCCGGTGCCGCTCCCAGGATGAACTGGTTGTCGGGCGTGAAGCTCTCGGGGCCGTTGTAAAGCTTCTTCAGGCCGGTGTGCTGCAGAGCCGGGATCCGGTGGACGGCCGACTCCATCAGCACGCTGAAGTGGTCCCAGTCCTCCTCGAGGAGCTGGAACTCGAATGGGTAGGGCAGCGTATCGGGAGCAACCCACGGCTTCGCGATGGGCTCGAAACCGCCCACGACGAGACCGCCCACCTCCTCCTTCACGTAGGTGTACCCATCGGGGTCGCGCAGGATCGGGAGATCCGGGCGGACTCCCTCCATGGCCTCGGTCACCACGTAGAAGTGCTCGGCCGAGTGGAGGGGCACGTCGACAGCACAGAGCAGGCCCACCGCCTTCGCCCACTGGCCGGCGCAGTTCACGACCACCTCGGCCTCGACGGAGCCTCGGTCCGTCACGACGCCCGTCACCCGGCCGTCGTCGGTGAGGATGTCGGTGACACGGGTGTGCTCGACGATGCGCACACCTCGCATCCGGGCCCCGCGGGCCAGCGACGCTGTCACGTCGACCGGGTTGACCGTGGCGTCGCCGGGCAACCACAGCGCACCGAGCAGGTCGCCCGCCTCCAGAATCGGATAGCGCTCCAGGGCTTGGGGGGGCGTGAGGAGCTCGCACTCGAGGTCGTAGGCGTCGGCCGTGGCCGCGGTGCGACGGAGCTGCATCATGCGCTCGGGCGTACGGGCCACCGTGACACCACCGCACCGCTTGAGACCTGTGGCCAGGCCCGTCTCGGCCTCGAGCTCACCGTAGAGGCGGGCGGAGTACTGCACCAGCCGGGTCCCGGACTCGGTCGCCCGGAGCTGGCCGAGGAGACCCGCCGCGTGCCAGGTCGTGCCACACGAGAGCTGACCCTGTTCGACCAGCACGACATCGGTCCACCCGAGGCGCGCCAGGTGGTACGCGGTGGACGTCCCGATCACACCACCGCCGATGACCACGACGCGGGCGCGGGCGGGCAGATCGCGCTCCGTCGGTGCAGGTTCCACGGTCGTCTCCTTCCTCGCCGGCCCCGGCTCAGTCTGCCCGCGTCACGTCGACCAGGAGGCGCTCGAGTTCGGGGCCGCCGAATGTCTCCTCGGCCCGCTCGTACTTCTCGAGTCCCCACTCCCAGAAGTCGAAGTCGAGCGAGCTGGTGCCGTCCTGAATGGAGGCCCACAGCGTCCAGCCGTACTGCGACATGAGGCCCCACAGGCGGGATCGCGCCAGGTGGCTCCGGGAGGGAGCCCCGTCGTACGCCTCGACCAGCTCAGCGAGCTGCTCCAGCGACAGGTGGCACTCGCTCCAGATGTTGCCGAGCTCGAAGTACGGATCGTTGTTCCCCGAGTACTCGTAGTCGATGATCCACACGGCGCGGCCGTCGTCAATGAAGTTGGCGGCCAGCAGGTCGTTGTGGCACGGCCGGAGCCCGACGGGCCGGACGGCGAGGGCGTTGCGGATCCGCCCGACCGTCCCGGCGTGTTCGAGGTAGCCGGCCGGGAGGCGAAAGCCTCGACGCTGCACGCGGGCCAGGTACTCGGGCTGGAGCTCGAACATGTCGAAGCGGTTCACGAAGGCCGGGCCGGCATGCAGCCGGCGGCAGGCCTCCGCCACCCGCGGCAGGACGCCGGAGGACTGCAGGTGCTCGTCGCTCAGTGTCTCCCCCTCCAGGAAGCCGATCACCAGGATCCCGTCGTCGGGGAGGAACTCGACAACGGGCGCGCCGACCCCGGCGGCCGCGGCACGGACGCTGTTCTCGTACTCGGCTCGGCGGTCGACGGCCAACTCGTCAGTGGACGAGGGCGCCGAGTGACGCACCACGTACGTGGCGTCGGGCGTCGCGACCTTGTAGTTCTTGTTGGTCAGGCCACCCGGGAGTGGCTCGACCGTGTACGACCGCCCGCGCAGCGCCGCGATGCGCCCGAGCAGCGCGGCGCTGAGCCCCGCACCGTCCTCGGCGTTCACGGGAGCCGCAACGGCGCGCCGCTCAGGGCAGCGACGATGCAGCGGTCTCCGGCAGGACGTCGATCGTGGTCTTGGGCCCCGTGAACCAGTTCTTCACGGACGTGTGCCAGTAGATCCACAGCGCGATCAGCGCAGCCGGGAAGACCAGGATCGTGTAGTTCACGTACTTCCAGGAGAAATCGGGATTCCACGGCACGCCGAGGTTGATGTTCGGCATGAAGGCCATGAACGAAACGAGGACGATGTCGAAGAGGGCAATGACGGCGATCCACTTGTACTTCGCGCCGAGGCTCCACTTGCCGCCCTCGAAGCGGTCACCCATCCGCCAGCGGTGCCAGATCGGCACCGCGAAGCACCAGTAGAGGCCGATGACGCCGAGCGAGACGACGGCGTTGAAGGCCACAGGCACCGCGACCCCGCCGACGTCGACCTTGATCAGAGCCGGCGACGTGAGAATCAGCGCGATGACGGCCACCGCGATCACACCGAACACCGGGACACGACGGGCGTTCAGCCTCGACCAGAGCTTGTTGCCGGGTACGGCACCGTCACGGCTGAAGGCAAAGAGCATCCGGGTGCAACTCGTCATACAGGCCATGGTGCAGAAGAGCTGCCCGACGGTGGCAATGAGCAAGACGGTGCCGCCCCAGCGAGACGTGAGGGCCTGGGAGAAGATGACTGCCACGCCGCCGCCACCCTTGGTGACGCCAGCCTCGTTCTGCACGGCGAAGAGGAACGCCAGCAGAAGGAGCCAGCCTCCGATCGCCGAATAGAAGATCGACCGCCAGATGCCCTTCGCCGCCGAATCAGCCGCCGAATAGGTCTCCTCCGAGAGGTGGGCCGAGGCGTCGTATCCAGTGATCGTGTACTGCGTGAGTAGGGCCCCGATGGGGAGCACGATGAAGATGAAGCCCCACCCGTGCGTCTTCCCGCTGACGAAGCCCGTGTTGTTGACGGTCGACGTGAAGACCATGCTGGCGCTGGCGTGGTGATGGGGCAGGAAAATCAGGATCAGCACGATGGCTGCAGCACCGATCACATGCCAGTACACCGAGACGTTGTTGAAGATACTCAGCAGATGGCTGGAGAAGATGTTGGCCAAGGCGGCGATCACCAGAATGGCGAGGAAGTAGAGGAAGATCGTGTCGAGGTTGCCCGAGGTGTAACTGCCCGGGAAGAGGAAGCCGAGCGTGAGGTCGAAGAACGTCGCGCAGCCGTAGGCGACCGAGGCCACGATGGCGAGGAGACCGATGAGATTCAGCCACCCGGTGTAGTAGCCCGCCTTGACGCCGCCGAGCTTGGACGCCCACCAGTAGATGCCGCCCGACGTCGGGAACGCCGAGACCAGCTCGGACAGGCACAAGCCGATGCAGAGGACGAGAGCGGCCAGCACGGGCCATCCCCAGGCGATGGCGGCCGGGCCGCCGCCGTTCCAGCCGGCGTAGAAGGTCGTGAAACAGCCGGCGAGGATGGAGATGATGGAGAAGCTGATGGCGAAGTTGGAGAACCCCGACCAGGAGCGGTTCAGCTCCTGCTTGTAACCCATTTCAGCGAGCTTCTGCTCGTCCGGGGTCAGTGTGGCGACGCCACCCCCGATTACCTCATCGGCACCTTCAGGCACGTGCAACCCCCTTGCTCGACAACCCTGCGGCACCAACCGCAGTGGGTGTTGCGGGCACGTTAGCAAGCCTCCTCGCCGTGTGACGGGAATAGTGGCCACTGAGCTGTCAGGAGCCTCTTCCCGCCTGTCAGGATGGGTCGCGTGGTGCGGGAATCGCCGTCCACGGCGTGGGAAGTGGAGCCATCCGATGCCAGACAACGAGCGCCCACAGTGAGGGTCCTCGCCATCGACCAGGGGACCTCGGCCACCAAGGCGGTGGTCTTCGGCGAGGACGGCGAGATCCTGACGTCAGTGGAGGCTGCAGTGACGCCCCGAGCGGTCGCGGGCGGCGGGGTCGAACAGGATCCCGAGCAGTTGTGGGACTCGGTGCGCCAGGCCGGGGGCGAGGCGATCGCCCGGGTGGCAGGCGGCGTCGACGCGGTCGGGTTCGCCAATCAGGGCGAGACGGTCCTGTCCTGGGACCGCGCCTCGGGCCGTCCGTTGAGCACGGCCATCTCTTGGCAGGACCGGCGCGCCACCACCGTCTGTGACGAGTTGGCCGACGACGCCGAGTGGCTGACCCGGACGACCGGGCTCCCGCTCGATCCGTACTTCGCTGCGCCGAAGATGACGTGGCTGCGACGCAACGTGACGACCGAGGGCGTGGTGTCAACGAGTGACGCCTGGTTGGTGCACCGCCTCACCGGTGCCTACGTCACCGACGTCACGACCGCCTCCCGGACGCTGCTGCTCGACCTGGAAGGCCGTGTCTGGTCCGACGAGGCCTGCGCCGCATTCGGCCTCCACGCCGCGGACCTGCCGGGCGTCGTCGGCACGGCGGAGGAGATCGGCCCGACCGATGCCTTTGGCCCGTCTTTGCGAGTGACCGGGTTGAGCGTCGACCAACAGGCCGCCCTGGTCGGGCAGCACTGCTTGGAGCCCGGGGAGTCGAAGTGCACCTATGGAACAGGTGCCTTTCTCTTGGCCAACGCCGGCCCGCGGGCCGTCACCTCCGGCGGCGGCTTGGCCGTGTCGGTGGCCTGGCAACTCGGCGCGCAGGCCGCATACTGCGTTGACGGGCAGGTCTATGCCGCCGGCGCGGCCGTCGCCTGGCTGCAGCGTTGGGGTTTCGTCCGCCGCGCCGAGGACGTCGACACGGTCGCGGGCTCGGTGCACGACAGCGGCAGCATCACCGTCGTCCCGGCTCTCAGCGGGCTCGGTGCGCCGTGGTGGCGGCCCGACTCCCTCGCCAGCATCGACGGTATCGGCCCGGGCAGCGAGCCCGCCCATGTCGTCCGGGCCACCTTGGAGGGTGTGGCGGCGCAGGTGACCCTGCTCGCTCGCGCCGCGGCACTCGACCTGGGTCGACCACTGACGCTCCTCCGGGTCGACGGTGGGCTGACCCGCTCCCGCGTGCTCATGCAGATGCAGGCGGACCTCCTGCAGGTCCCCATCGAGGTTGCCGCCTCGCCGCACGCCACCGCGGCCGGCGTCGGCGCGCTGGCCCGGCTCGGGGCCGGATCCGGTCAGACGCTCGCGGACGTCGTTCGACGAGACGACTCGTCCGCACGCTACGAGCCGGTCATCGACGCCGGCGAAGCACAGGAGCGTCTGGCGCGCTTCGAGCGCGCCGTGGCCCGCCTCCGGGGCGCGCCGGAGACGTGACCGAGGACCGGCGGTACCACGTCGCGATCGTCGGGGCCGGGGTGGTCGGCACCGCCATCGCGCGTGGACTGGCCCGCTATCGGCTCCGCACCGTGCTGCTGGAGGGCGCCGACGACGTCGGCACCGGGACCTCCAAGGCCAACACCGCCATCGTGCACACCGGGTTCGACACCCAGCCGGGGACCCTCGAGTCCGCCCTGGTCCGGCGCGGCCATGCGTTGCTCACCGCCTACGCCGACGCGGCCGGGATCGCGCTGGAGCGGACGGGTGCCGTCCTGGTGGCCTGGAACGCGGAGCAGGCGGCCCAGCTGGACGACGTGCTGGCCAAAGCTCGGGCCAACGGGTACGAGCGTGCGGCGCGCCTCACCCTCGACGAGCTGTACCGGCGCGAACCGCATCTCGAGAAAGGGGCGGCGGGAGCCGTCGCCATCCCCGACGAGTCCATCATCTGCCCGTGGAGCCCGAGCATCGCCTTCGCCACCGAAGCGATCGGTGCCGGCGTCGATCTGCGCCTCGGCACGCCGGTCATCGACGTGCGGCGCGAAGCAGACGACTGGCTGCTCGACACCCCCAGGGGAACCCTCCGGGCCGACTGGGTGGTCAACGTGGCCGGCCTGGCCTCGGACCTCCTCAACCGGCGCTTCGGTCACGACGAGTTCACCATCGCGCCCCGGCGCGGCCAACTCATCGTCTTCGACAAGCTGGCCCGCACGCTGGTGTCGTCGATCGTGCTGCCGGTGCCGACCGCGCGGACCAAAGGTGTCCTGGTGGCTCCGACGGTCTACGGCAACGTGTTGCTCGGCCCCACCGCCGAGGACATCACCGACCGCGAGGACACCGCCACCACAGCAGCTGGTCTCGACGCACTGCTCGACGCAGGTCGACGCATCGTCCCTGCGCTGGTGGACGAGGAGGTCACGGCGACGTACGCCGGGGTGCGCGCCGCCACCGAGCACCGGGACTACCAGATCACCATCCACGACCATGAGCGCTACGCCTGCGTCGGTGGGATCCGGTCCACCGGCTTGACCGCATCGCTCGCCATCGCCGAATACGTCGTGGGCCAGATGGGAGCCGGCGGGCTCACGCTCGAGGAGGCCGAACGGGAGCCGCAGATCCCCTCCATGCCCGAACTCGGTGAACGCGGCACGCGAGCGTTCGAGGACGCGCGCCGGGTGGAGGGGGATCCCGCCTACGGGCACATCGTGTGCTTCTGCGAGCGGGTCACCGAGGGCGAGCTGCGCGACGCGCTCATCTCGCCCCTCCCCGCCCGGGATCTCGGCGGTGTGCGCCGCCGCACCCGGGCCACCAACGGGCGCTGTCAAGGCTTCTACTGCGGCGCAGCCGTCACGGCCCGGCTCCTGGCGCACATGAGGGCATGACCCGCACGGTCCTGCCGGTGGACGCGTTGGTCGTCGGCGCGGGCCCGGCCGGGCTGGCGGCGGCCACCGCGCTGAAGGCCGGCGGCGTCGGCCGCGTCGTGGTCGTGGATCGGGAGGACACGGCGGGCGGGACACCGCGCCTGTGCGAGCACACCGGGTTCGGCCTGCGCGACCTGCGACGCGTCCTGAGCGGTCCGGCCTACGCCCGCCGCTGGGTGGCACGGGCCGTCGCCAGCGGGGTGGACATCCGGACCCGCTCCATGGTCACCGGATGGGCCGCCTCGGGCCGGCCCGAGGTGACCGGCCCGCACGGGTTGCTCGAAGTGGACGCGCGAGCGGTCGTGTTGGCCACCGGCGCGCGGGAGCGCCCGCGGGTCGCCCGCCTGGTCCCGGGGACGAGGCCCTCGGGGATCTTCACCACCGGCCAGCTGCAGCAGTGGGTGCACCGCCAGCACCTGCCCCTCGGCGGCCGGGCGATCATTGTGGGCGCCGAGCACGTCTCCTACTCGGCCGTGCTGACCCTGCGCGATGCCGGCGTCCGGCCCCTGGCCCTCGTCACCGGGCTCCCGCGCACGCAGACGTTCCGACTGTTCGACCTCTTCACGCGCGTCGGCCTGCACGTACCGGTCTGGACCGGGTCCTCGTTGACCGGTGTCAGTGGCCGCACGCAGGTGGACGGGGTGCTCGTGCGGGGCCCCGACGGTGTTGAGCGCGCCGTGGCCGTGGAGGCCGTCGTCTTCAGCGGCGACTTCACCCCCGACAACGAGCTGGCTCGCCTGGCCGGTCTCTCCATCGATCCCGGCACCAGAGGTCCGGCCTGCGAGGCCGACGGCCGCACGAGCGCCCGGGGCATCTTCGCGGCCGGCAACCTCGTGCACCCGGCCGAGACGGCGGACCTGGCGGCGCAACGCGCCCGCGCCGTCGGACGGGCGGTCGCGGCGTGGCTGCGTCGCGGCGACGAGCACACACCCGAGCCCTCACCCCCTCGCCCTCGCCCTCGCCCTCGCCCTCGCCCTCGCCCTCGCCGGTCAGAGTGCGGGTTGCGGACCCTCTGCTCTGGGTGGTGCCGAACGTCATCGGACCAGGCTCGGACGGGAGCGGGTCGTTCCTGCTCAGATCGCGGGTCTTCCTCGATCGTCCCCGACTGCTGGTGACCCAGGGTGACCGGCTCCTGGGCTCGCACCGTCTGCGCCGCATGATCCCGAACCGCTCGCACGTCCTGCCGTCCGGCTGGCTCGGCCTCGTCGGGCCGGGAGAGGACGTGCACATCGAGGTGTCATCGGACGATCCGGTGTCCTGAGCGAGGGCGCACCGACGCAACCAGCGGCACCCCGCAGGGTGCCGCTTTTGTCACAGATCATTCGGGTCAGGACGGCCCGAATCGGATCGGGGTCCGGTCACCGCAGAATCACATCGCCGCCAGGATCTTCGCTTTCTGGTCGCTGAACTCGGCCTCGGTCAGAATCCCCTGGTCCTTGAGGCTGGCGAGCTCCTTCAGCTTGTTGATCGGGTCGTCGGAATCCGGTGCCGCGGCCACTGGCTCCGCCGCTGCCGGTGCGGGCGCGGGCGCGGGCTGCTGGGCGGCAGCCTCCTGGTTGGCGTACTTCTGCTGTTGGTGACGGTTCACTCCGCCGGCCACCACGGTGGCGGTGCCGGCGATCACGGCAGTTCTCCCTACCGTTCGCAGTACCGGACGACGTCGCATCATTGGCATGGTCGTGCTCCTTGTCTCTTCGGTTTCGTGTTGCTCAGCTCTTTAGTGCCTGGGCCAGGTCGTCGAACGCCGCCTCAATGAGGTCGTTGGGAATGCGGGCGCTGTCGACGAGCACCCCACCCGAGCCACGGATGGCCTCGACGAGCGGCACGGCCCAGAGGTCCTCCCACAGGATGACCAACGCGGCGTTCCCTTCGGGCAGGTTGGCCGCCACGTGGTCGAGGTCCTCGGCGTTGACGAGGCCACCGACCTCACCATCGATGTCGTTGAAGGCCGCCAGTTCGTCCATCTGGTCGAACTCGAGGCTGATGGTGTCGCCCTGCTCGTCCTTGGCCACGAAGACAAGGTCGAGGATCCGCACGGTGTCGTTGGCCACCAGCTTGGCGATCTCCGGGGCGATATCGCCGTTGAACTTGTTGCCGGGGAATGCGATGACCGTGTAACTGACCGGTCCGATGGTCATGTTCGTGTCTCCTCTTCTCTCTTCTGGTCTTCGGTCGAACTGTGTGCGAATTGTGTTGCAGCAGCACCGTGGCCGCGGCCGTGATCAGCTGGCGAGGATCTTGGCCTTCTGGTCCTCGAACTCGGCCTCGGTCAGCACGCCCTGTGACTTGAGGTCGGCCAACTTGTGGAGCTGGTCGGCACTGGTCTCACCGGACGTGCCCGCAGTCTGCTTGACGTACTCGTCGAAGGACTTCTTCTCCAGCGCGGCCTGCTGCGCCGCCCGCTCGTGCATCTTGCCGCCCCGGGCGATCAGGTACACCAGGACGCCGAGGTACGGCATGACGATGATGAAGATCACCCACAGCCCCTTGGCCCAGCCACCCATGTCGTGGCTGCGGAAGATGTCGATGAAGACCATGAACAGCAGCCAGATCCAGATGACGAAGAGGAAGAAGTACAGCGTCGTCAAGAAGATGTCGAGGATCGGATAGTTCGTCGCAAGCATGGTGACTCCTTAACTCAGGGTTGACTCGGGTCTGACTCGGGGTGTGAACGCAGTGTGCGGTGCGAGCGGGTCATTCACTGAGCACCACAGGCCGCCCGGTCCGCTCCGTACGGCTGGCAAGCATCGCACATTCACGCAACTCGGGTGAAGTTGGTGTCGTTCCCCAGCCTCTTCCCAGCCGCTGCAGTGACACCTCCCTCTCCCTTCCTAACGGGGCCCTACAGCCCCTCTTCGACGTGGAGCCGGCCGCTCTTGCAGGCCGCGGCGAACGCCTCGTAGTCCCGCTCGTTCTGGTCGGCATAGGACTCGGCGAACTTGGCCAGCGCCTTCTCGAAGGTGGTGCTATTGCCGAGGTACGCGGCCATGGCGAACCGGTCGCCGGAGCGGGCATGGGCGCGGGCCAGGGTGAGGGCACACAATTTCCCGTACTCCACCAGTCCCTGGGGGATCATGCGCTCGGTGTCGATCGAGCCCTTCCAGTCCTGCAACTGGCGCACGTAGTAGTCGTGCTGCCTGGTGTCGATACCGTCAGCCCGCTGCCACCCCAGGAAGATGTCACTGCTGGCCTGCATGAGCCGCTGCCCGGCCACCACCCTGGCGCCGTGGTTGCCGTACACGCTCTTCTTGGTGAAGCGTTCCAGCACCGACGCCTCGGCCTCCTTGGCCTGCAGGAAGAGGACGTCCTCAGGGCTGGCGCCGTGCAGGAGGATCACCCAGACACGGGTGCCCACGCTGCCGACCCCGACGACCTTGCGGGCCAATTGGCTGAAGTTGTACTCCTCGAGCAGATGCCGGCGATCGGTCGACAAGCTCTGGCGGTACCGGCGCAACATCTCGCGGAACGTCTTTTCGAACTGTTCGTACTGCATGTCCGGCGAACAATTCCTCCGCCGGGACGAGCAGCGGAGGGTCGTTGATGATGCGGCGCACACCCCCGACGACCTCGGTCAGCTTGTCGAGCGCCTTCATGCTGTCCTTCGTCCGCGCCTTCTCCACCGCTTTGGTCGCCGTGGCCACCATGTGTGCCTGCGACTTCGAGCCCGAGGTCGCCGCCTGACTTTCCAACGTGGAGATCACCTCCTGCACGTCCACGTGGGAGTACCAGACCTCGAGATTCGACATCGTCGCCATCTGGCGCATCGACTCGCGGTAGGAACGGCCCAGCTCGACAATCGCATCGGTCCGCGTCGCCTTGGGGTGACCCTTGCTGCGGCCGGCCACCACAATGCTTGCCGCCAACCGTTTGATGTCCCACTCCCACGGCCCCGGGTGCGTCTCGTCGAAGTCGTTGCAGTCGAAGACGAGTTGGCGCTCCGGCGAGCCGAAGACGCCGAAGTTCGAGAGATGCGCGTCCCCGCAGATCTGCGCCGTCAGGCCTGACGAGGGCGTGGTCGAGAGGTCCGACGCCATGATCAGGGCGGCCCCGCGGAAGAAGGTGAAAGGGGAGACCAGCATGCGGCCGTAGCGGATCGGCACCAGTTCGGGCACTCTCGTCGTCCCCTGCTCCTCCAGCAGTGACACGGGGTCGGGTCGGTCGGCCGCCGGTTCGAACGCGGCGTGGCTCCCCCGGGGCACCCTCACCCGGGCCTCTTTGCCGATCACCCGGCACTCCTCCGCACTCCGGTGCTGCTTGATCGAAACGGGGGGCTCGGCCAGCCGGATCCCTTCGTCCTCAGCCATGTCGGCCACCTTTCCGGACGCGCCGCCGCGTCATCGTTCCGGGTCTGAGGCTACGACTCCCCGTGCCCCGACGCGCCACGGGCCGGGCGGGCCCGGTGGGCCGGGCCGACCGGCCGGACCCGGGCGTGTCCGGGACCCGCGATCCGATCCGGATAATCTTTGACCCTTCCCCACCCCGGGACCCGGCGTCACAACGACGACGTCACGATGACGAGGCCGGGTGCGGCATCGCCGGCCGCGGCCACGGACCGCCGACCACGGGGCGGTGGACGGAGAAGGGGCGGCCAGAGACGGTGGAGCACGACGATCGGAGCGCAACGGACGGCTCCGGGACCGCCGCTTCCCCCGGCGCCGCGGTCACCCCCACCCCTGAAGCCGTCCCCGCGCCGACCCGCCGGGCCCAAGTCGGCGCGCTCGTGAAGCGCCTTGTCGACGCCATCCGGCGCGGCGACGACAAAGCGGTGGAACAGGCCGTGCTCCAGCTCAGTCAGCGGCGCCGCTGGCTCGCCCCGTTGGCTCTGATCGTGGGTGCCTTCCTCATGCTGTTCCAGGGCGTGAAGCTCCTCTACACAAACTGGCGTCTCGCTCTGGTCCAGATCATTCCCGCCATGTGGATCTGGCTCGCCATGCTGGACATCAAGCTCCACGTGCTGCACGGCAAGCAGTTCCACGTCATCCGCGGGCCGCTTCTGATCCCCTGCATTCTCGGGGTCACCGCGCTCACCGCGGCCAGCTTCTACCTCAACGGCGTCTTCGCCTTCGCTATCTCGGTGCCCGGTCCGCCCAGAATCCGCCCCGCCTTCAGCGGCGCCAGCAAGCACATCCGGACCATCCTGGCCTGGGGGTGCAGCATCGGCCTGGCGCTGTCCTTCTCCGCCCTGATCACCACCCGATGGGGACACTGGCCTTTCGTCATCAGCCAGAGCATCGTCGTCGGCATCATGATGCTCTGCTACATCGCTGTGCCGGCCCGCATCGTCGGCGTCGAGAAGAAGGCCAAGTCACGCCGGGATGTGCTGGCGGCCTCCGCGGTCGGCGGCGCCGTCGGCGCCGTTGTCTGCTCCCCGCCCTACATGCTGGGCCGCCTGGGGATCTTGATGCTGGGCTGGCCGTACGTCTTCTGGCTGGGCGTGATCCTGATCGTCATCGGGGCCACCCTGCAGACGGGAGCCACCAGCGCCGTCAAGGCCGTCAAGTTCTCCGCCAAGCTCGTGGGTCACCCCGACGAGGTCGGCCAGCCCGTGACAGGCTGAGCGAGCCATGCCGCCCACGACGCTCGAATGGTTCGGGACTGCGACCTTTCGGGTGCGCCATGCCGGACTGGACCTCTTCTTCGATGCCTACCTCGACCGCCTGCCCGGGCTGGAGCCGGTTGGGCTCAGCACCGTTGAGGTCGACAAGGCCGACTTCGTCTTCGTGAGCCATGCTCACTTTGACCATCTCTACGGCGCCGATGCCATCGCGCTGCGCACGGGGGCGACGGTGGTGGCGTCACCCGAGTCGGCCCGTTGCCTGCGCCTCAGCGGTGTGCCCGAAGAGCAGCTGCTGATCGTGACGGGCGGCGAAACGGTGCAGTGCGGGCCGACCACACGGGTGCGCGTGCTGCCGGCACTGCACTCGTGCCTGTTCGCCCACAGCGACGCCGATACCGGAATCCCCTGCCTGGGCGACCTCGACATCAGCGCCCAGGACCGCGTCCGCCACCGTGCGCACATTGTTCAGCGCCATGGATGCCGCCCGGCGCCGGCCGGACCGGCTCTCGTCGCCATGAACGAGGTCTGCTCGCGCCATGACGGAGGGCAGCTGGCCTACCTCCTCATGACGTCAGGCGGGTCAGTGCTGGTGAGCGGCAGCGCGGGCTACTGGCGGGGCCTCTTCGACGGGTTGCGGCCCGACCTCGCGCTGCTCTCCCTCGGGGGTCGGCCCAATGTGGACGGCGAACCCTTCCAGGGCTCCTCCGTCGACTTCATGCTCGAGCAGGTGCAGCGCCTCGGCGCCGGGCGGGTCGCCTTCTGCCACCACGACCCGCTGTTCCCCGGGTTCCCGGGCGTCGACATCGGGCCGGCGGCGGCGGCCCTGCAGGTGCCGGGCGCGCCGGCGGGCTACCTCGAGCTGGAGTACGCCACGCCCCTCCCCATTCTGGGTTGAGCATGTGGGGCCGAGGGGAAATCAGGCCGCCACCAGCGCGTCGGTCAGCCCGTTGACGACCTCGAGGGCGGCGACGGACTCGGGGCCGAGGCCGTACCGGTCGGCCAGCGCCGTCGTCGCGGTGTAGCTGACGAAGGTCCCCTGGTCGGGCTCGGCCCAGACCAGCACCTTCAGCGGGAGATCGAGGGCCGCCAGCGGTGTGGCCACCATGACGCCGGTCCCCGCCGCCGGGTTCCCGAAAATGATCAGCGTGGTCTCCCGGAGGTCGAGCCCGACGGCCCGGGCCTCCGCGCGCTGGTCGATCACGGCGAAGACCCTCACGCCCTTCGATCCCAGAATCTCCAAAAACCGTGCCACGGTGTCGCTGACCGAGCGGGGGCTGGACTTGGTCACGACCCCCGTCCCGGACGTTCCGTCGGCGTCGGTCATCGGCGCTACGAGGCGGCGGCGCGCACCCGTCGGGCCGCGTGGTTGTCCCGGAGCCGCTCCGCCGTCTCGCGGTCCCGCAGGGGCATCCCGATCCCGATCGGGACCGTCGACGCCATGTCGTTCCGGCACTGGGCGCACTCGACGACCCACCTACGGTCGGCCCGCTGGGCGATCTTGGGGTGATGGTTTTGCATTGCCGGCTCCTGCGCGTCCCGTCAACGGCAGAACGATAGCGAGCACGACCGCCCAGGGAAACCCCCATGTGCGGATCCCGGGGCAGCCCCGGACGACCGGGCACCCCGACTGCGGTCTGCGAACGCTCGACCGGCGGGAGCTCCCGCCGTTAGGTAGCCAGCTGGGCGTCCGAGGGCCGGGCGATGATGTAGATCAGGGCGCCGAAGAACGGGATGATCAGGATGACCAGCGTCCAACCTGCCTTGGCCAGCCCGTGGTGATCACGGCGGCGGAAGTTGTCGATGAAGCACCAGATGATGAAGAACACCAGCAGGAAGATCCCGGCGAACATCAGGAAGGTCCAGAACAGACTGAGCAGCGGCCACGTGTATGCGAGCATCGTGTGCACCTCCGGCACCCGAAGCTAACGGTCGCCCGGCCGGAGCCGGTGGATGCAACGGTGGGATGCAGCGGCGACATGCGGCGGCGCGCTCATTCGTGGTTCACCAGCCCGTAGATGCTCTTGGCCATGAGGTAGAGGCCGAGCGCGAGGGACAGGAACACGATGACCTGGTCCCGGTGCGACGTGATCCACCGCAGGAGCGAAGCCAGCGTGGCCTTGACCCGAGCGGGACGCAGCGCGGCATACGTCTCCATGGCGATGTAGCTCGCCGAGCACAAAAGACAGAAGGCGACGAGGGCGAGCCACTCCGCCGTGCTCGAGATCTTTGCCTGCGTGATGGTGGCCACGCCGGCGGCCACCAGCACCCACGGCTGCAGCAGGAAGGCGAGGCCCGCCGCCGTCAACGGGTTCACGCGGTCGATGCCCGCCATCCAGCGCGGCTGGCCCTTGGGCTCGGACGACTCCCATGTGCCCCAGCGCCGGTAGGCGATGAGCACCAGCACGACGCCGACGGCCAGCTTCACCGCCAGTGCCGCCGTCGACGGGTTGCTGTTGGGGATGAGCGGCTTCCCACCGGTGACGAGCACGGTCAGCGCCACGATGGCCACCAGCGTGAGCAGCCAGCCGAGCACGTAGCCGAGCCCCTTCAACAGGCCACGCTCAGTGGCCAGCACCAGGATCATCCCGGTGAGCGGGATCGGCTCGACGGTCACCACGAGTCCGATCAAGAAGAGATCAAGCAGCACGGCACACCCCCGTCGAACAGGTGCGCCGAAACTACACGGCCGAAACCACCGGCGGCGGGACTCGGGCCCAACGCAACGACTGCATCAACGCATCGGAGAACTCCCTCACGGAGTGAGGCCGAGCCGGGCCCGGACCCCGGTCCCGAGGTCGAGCACGGTCACCGCCGCTTCCGGGAGTTGCTCGGGGAGAGCCACCGACAAGGCGCCGTCGCCCTCGACCGACCACTCGAGCTGCGCGTCGGCCCCCACCAGGCGCACCCGGCGCACCCGTGCGCCATCGACCGCCGGCATGGTGATCCGCCGCGACGGCGGCGTCCCGAGCACCAGCGTGTAGACGCCCTCGCCGCTCTTGGTGAAGCGCAGCGGCGTCCCGTCCGTACTCGCCGACTCGGTGACCACCCAGGGCCGGCTGCCGTACAGGGCCTCGCCGTTGCGCTCGAGCCACGCGCCGAGCCCGCGCAGCGGCGCCTGCTGCACCTCGGGGATGGTGCCGTCGGGCCGCGGGCCGACCCCGATGAGCAGATTGCCGTTCTTGGCCACGACGTCGCAGAACATCCGGATGAGCTCTGTCTCCGTGATGATGTCCTCGGCCTGCTCGTGGCGGTTGGCGCCGAAGGAGTGCCCGACGCCGCGGGCCAGCTCCCACTTGCGCGCCGAGACCGTGCGCAGGACGTCGTACTCGGGGGTGCGGAAGTCGGAGTGCTTCGGGCTGGCGAAGGTGAGGTGCTTGCGCTGCTCGGGGATGTAGGGCCACAACGCCTGCACGACCGCGCCGACCCCGCGCACCACCGCCTCCGTCACGGCGTTGCGCGGCAGGCCGGGCTCCTTCCAGCGATCGTTGATGACGCCTTCGGCGACGGTGTTGTAGTAGTCGCGCGAACAGGTCGGGCAGCCGCGGGTCTCTCGGCCACGAGATGTCGTTCCAGAGCACGGACGGCTGGTAACGGTCGATGAGCTCACGCCAGTGTGCCGTGACGTACTCCACGTAGCGGGCGTCGTCGGGGGCGGCCAGCACGGCGTCGGCCGCCGTCGACAGGACGGCGTCGTTGTAGGGCCAGTCGTAGCCGCCGGAGTAGTAGAGCCCCATGCGCATGCGGCGGTCCCGGACCGCCTCGGTCAGGTCACCCACCAGGTCGCGGGTCGCCCGGTACTCACCCTTCACCGGGTGTCGGACGGAGGACGGCCACAGGGCGAACCCGTCGTGGTGCTTGGTGGTCAGCACGACGTAGCGGGCGCCCGCGTCGCGGCAGAGCGCAGCGATGGCGTCGAGGTCGGCGCCCGACGAGGCGTCGTTGAACGTCCGCACGAAGTTGTCGTAGGGATAGTCCTCGCCGTACACCGTGGCGTGGTGCTGGGCCGTGGGGCTGCCCTTGAGCTGCATGGTGTTGAGGTACCACTCGGCGTAGGGGTTCTCGCGCAGCATCCGCCTGGGGCCGTCCTTGACCAGCAGCTGCTGAATGTCGGGCACCCGCGGCGCCCAGCCCGGGACCGAGTAGAGCCCCCAGTGGATGAAGATGCCGAGCTTGGCGTCGTCGAACCAGACGGGCACCCGGTGGGTCCGCACGGACTCCCACGTCCCCTCATACATGAGGGCAGCCCACTCCCGCTCGCAGCACGCCCACAGCTTCTCAGCCCGCGGCCAAGGCCGCTCCCCCGGCGCCGCCCGCGCCTCGGTCCCCCCGCCCGCCGACCCCGGCTTCCCGTAGCGCAGGCGGAAGGCGAAGTAGGCGAACGGCCCCACGAAAATGGGCAACCAGTACGAAATGATGCGGTAGGCCAACGTGGCGACGACCGCGTCGACCCCGGGCACGCCCGCCAGGATGAGCAGCGCACTCAGCCCGGCCTCGACGATGCCCAGCCCGCCCGGTGTGATGGGGATCAGCGCCAGCAACCCGGCCACCGCGTAGGCCAGCAGGACCAACGACGGGTCCGGCTTGACCCCGGTGGCCCGGACGCAGGCCAGGAGAGTGCCGAAGTCGAACGCCAGGCGCCCGCTGCTCAGCAGCATGGCCGCCTTCCAGCGCCGGCCCAGCACGGCGCGGATGCGGTTGCGCTCGAACACGAGGCGGTCCGACAGGCCGGTCATGGGCGCGGCCTTGCGCTTCACGCGGTTGCGTACCGCCTGCACCACGTGCCCGGCCCAACGGAGAGGCCCGTCCAGCGTCAGCACGAGCGCACCGAAGCCGGCGAAGAGCACGAAGGCCCCCAGCCCCAACAGCGCGGCGTGGAGCAGGCCGTCGGCGATCGGCGTGCCCGCCAGAATGGCCGGCAGGACGAAGATGGGCAGGGCCAGCAGCCCGCCGATGCCGAGCAGCGAGAAGGCCGTCAACCCCGCCACCGCGGTGGCCGGGTCGTTGCCCGCCGTGGCCAGCATGCGGAACTGGGTGGCCGCCCCGAAGGCCGCACCCCCCGGCACGATCAGGCTGATCGCGTTCCCGGAGAGCTGCGACGTCGTGACCGAGTACCAGGCCTTGGTGCGCAGGGCGATCCGCTGCAGCGCGATGGTGCACACGAAGTGCGCCACCTGGAACACGACGGCGATCGAGAACCAGATCGGGTCGAGCGAGCTCAGCTTGGGGAAGGAGTCGAACACCGCGGCGAGGCTGGGGAAGACGAGATAGATGGTGACCCCGGCCACGAGCACCAGGACGGACTTCTTGGCGACCGATCGCCACGACAGCGGCGTCGCGACGTCCTCTTCGAGACGGCTGGCCAGCCGTTGCGACATGGCGTCGCTGCCGGCACGGTCCGTCCCTCCTGCAGCCCCTGAGACTGCATCCCCTGAGACTCCAGCGCCAGAGGGTTCGACCCCGAGGTTCGACCTCCGACGGTGCAGCCCCTGTCGGTGCAGCTGAAGTGGGCTCCTCGGGTTCGTGGTCTTCGGGCGTCGCCACCGGCGAGCTGCTCTCGGTGGCGACGCCGCTGCGCTAGCTGGTCGCCAGGATCTTGGCCTTCTGCGCGTCGAACTCGGCGTCGGAGAGGACGCCCTGCGACTTGAGGTCCGCCAGCTTCGACAGCTGATCGGCCGTGCTGGACCCGGGCGTCCCTGCCGCCTGCTTGACGTACTGGTCGAAGGCTTGCTGTTGCTGCGCGGCCTGCTGGGCGGCCCGCTCGTGCATCTTGCCGCCCCGGGCGATCAGGTACACGAAGACGCCGAGGAACGGCAGGATGATGATGAAGATCACCCACAGAGCCTTGGCCCAACCACTCATGTCATGGCTGCGGAACACGTCCATGAACACCATGATCAGGAGCCAGATCCAGATGATGAAGAGGAAGAAATACAGCATCGTCAGGAAGGCGTCGAGCACCGGGTAGCTAGAAGCAAGCATCGAGGGAAACTCCTTGTTGTCCGTGGTCGGCGAGAACCCGACCACGTATGTTTAGCCCCTGCACCTGAGGCGGTGCTGGATATCCTCCGACACTGAGCCCGCCGTCGGGAGGCCGTCGTGGCGGGAGCCGACCTCGCCCGGCCCGCCGGGCCGCCTCCGGAGGAGGGCATCGGACCGCAGCGGCCCGCGCCATGCCCTCTCCCACTGACCAGGGACGATGCCCCCACCCGAATTGACCGGCGCGCCGGGCGTGGCGTGGACTGATGCGGCCCGCGACGGCTTTACTGTGGGCATCGTTCCGGGTCGAGGCCCGGGTTTGTCGGAGAAGACCCCGAGGAGGGCACCTTGGCCAGCGAGGGATTCCACGAGCCGCTCGATCGGCTCGACGAGGCTGCACTCGACTATCACCGCGCGATGTCCTCGTTGTGCGAAGAGCTCGAGGCGATCGACTGGTACCACCAGCGGGTCCAGGCCACGTCGGACGACACCCTGGCGGCCGTACTGGCCTACAACCGGGACGACGAGAAAGAGCACGCCGCCATGGCCCTCGAGTGGCTCCGCCGGCGCGACGGGGCCCTCGACACCCAGCTCCGCAAGTTCTTGTTCACCTCCGGCCCGATCCCCGAGGTCGGCGAAGAGGCCTCCGAAGGCACATCCGCATCCACCGCATCGGGCTCGCTCGGTATCGGCAGTCTCAAGGGAGTAACGCAATGAACCACCTGCATCGCGACCTGGCCCCGATCTCTGACGCCGGCTGGGACGTCATTGACGACGAGGCGAAGTCACGCCTCCCCACCTACCTGGCCGCGCGCAAGCTCGTCGACTTCGAGGGACCGCATGGGTGGACCCACTCGGCCACCAACCTGGGCCGGGTCACAGAGATCGCCGGACCCTCCGAAGGCGTGAGCGCGCTGCAGCGCAAGGTGCTCCCCCTGGTGGAGTTGCGCACCGAGTTCAAGGTCTCGCGGGTCGAGCTCGACGACGTCGACCGGGGCACCAGCAGTCCCGACCTGGCCGAGCTCGACGAGGCCATTCGACAGATCGCCCTGGGCGAGAACGTCACCGTCTTCCACGGCCACCAGGCCGCCGGCTTCCGCGGCATCACCGAGAGCACGTCGCACGAGCCCATCGTCGTCGGTGACATCGACAAGGCACCCGACGCCGTCGCCCGCGGCGTCAACGCGCTGCGCCAGGCCGGCATCGGCGGGCCCTATGGGCTGGCCATCTGCCCCGACATGTACACCACCATTGTCGAGAGCACGGAGTACGGCGGGGAGCTGCTGCTCGATCATCTGCGCAAAATCCTGGGCGGCCCCCTGGTCTGGGCGCCCGGCATCGACGGCGGGGTCGTGCTGAGCCTGCGCGGCGGTGACTTCAAGATCGAGAGCGGGCAGGACCTCTCCATCGGCTACCTCGACCACACTGCCGACGCCGTGCGCCTCTACCTCGAGGAGAGTTTCAACTTCCGCGTGCTCGAGCCCGACGCCGCAGTGGCCCTCCGACTCGGGGACTGACCGCTTCACTCCGAGGGCTCCGGAAAGACCCACAGGATCCGAGTGGAGCCGACAGGCCCGTTACTCGCGCTGGCGTCCTACGGACCGGCTACCTGACGCCGCACGCTCGCGGGGCGGCCGGCGGACGGCTCCCGCTCCCGTTGTTTCAGCGCTGGGCCCGTCAGCGCTGGGCCCGTCAGCGCTGGGCCCGTCAGCGCGGGGAGGGCCCGCGGTCACCGGACCGATGGATGTGACCTGCTTGCCCGCCCGCGCCATCTCGAGGAGCGCGGTCATCTGCAGCGCGTCGACCGGTCCGCAGAAGAGGAAGCCCTGCCCGTGGTCGCACTTCTCGGCTCGGAGCCCCTCCAGCTGCTCGCGCGTCTCAATGCCCTCGGCCAGCGTCACCAGCCCGAGCGTGCGGCCGAGCTCAATGAGCGTGTGGATCAACGCAGCGGCGTCGGGCGAACGGCTCATGTCCGCCACGAAGGACCGGTCGATCTTCAAGACGTCCACCGGGAACTGCCGGAGATAGGCCAGGGACGAGTACCCGGTGCCGAAGTCGTCGATGGCCACCTTGACGCCGAGCTGCTTCAGATTGTTCAGCCGGGCGACGGTGGCGGCCGAGTCCCGCATCAGCGTGGACTCGGTGACCTCCAGAATGAGCAGGCCCGGATCGATCCCGCTGGCGGCCAGCGCGTCGCGGACGTCGTCGACCAACTGGTCGGACTCGAGCTGGCGCATGGAGACGTTGACCGACACGCTCATCGGGTGCCCCTCGGCCTGCCAGGTCGCCGCCTCGCGGCAGGCGTGGTGGACCACCCACCGGCCGACGTCGATGATGAGGCCGCGCTCCTCGAGCACAGGGATGAAGACGTCCGGCGTGATGGTGCCCTTCGTGGGGTGGTCCCAGCGCAGGAGGGCCTCCACCCCTTGTATCTCAATCCCGTCCAGATCGAAGAACGGGTGGAAGAGCAGTCTGAACTGGTCCTCCTCGAGCGCCGTCTCCAGGTCCGACTTGAGGGCGAGCCGTTCCTTGGCCGCCGACTGCATGGAGTGTTCGAAGAGGACGGACTGGTCGCGACCCGCGGCCTTGGCCCGGTAGAGCGCGATGTCGGCGTCGCGCAGGAGGTCCTCGGCCGAGGGGCGATCGCCGACGGCGATCCCGATGCTGGCCGAGACGGTGATCGACATGTCGTCGATCCCGGGGATGTGAAAGGCCGGTCTCAGCACCTCGTGCACGCGCTCGGCGATCATTTCGGGTCCGCGAGCGAACGAGACCCCTTCCGCCAGAATGACGAACTCGTCTCCCCCGAGCCGCCCTACCGTGTCGCCGGAGCGCAGAATGCCGAGGAGACGCCCCGCCACCATCTGCAGCAACTTGTCGCCGGCCCCGTGCCCCAGCGAGTCGTTGGAGTCCTTGAAGTTGTCGAGGTCGATGAACAGCGCCGCCACCGGGACACCCGAGCGCCGGGCCCGGACGAGCATCTGCTGGGCCCGGTCGAGGATGAGCTGGCGGTTGGCCAGTCCGGTCAGCGGATCGTGCAGGGCCCGGAAGGCGAGCAGGGCCTCGAACTTCTTGCGCTCCGTGACGTCGCGGATGTTGGAGACGTAGCCGGCCACGGAGGGGCGATCCGTCTGGTTCGACACCACGGCCTCCACGTCGCGGGTCGTGCCGTCACGGCGCAGCATGCGGAACTCGAGGGTGGCCGTTCCCGAACCGGTCTGGAAGTCACCGCCACCGAGCATCTTGAGCACGGCATCGAGGTCCTCGCGATGGACGAAGTCGGTCGACAGACGACCGACGAGCTCCTCGGGCTCGTACTGCAGAAGGTCCTTGATGGCCGGGGAGACGTAACGGAACACGCCCCTGTCCCCGAGGATCATGGTCACGTCCGAGGAGTTCTGAATGAGCGAGCGGAACCGGTCCTCGCTCAACCGGAGCGTCGTCTCGGCCTCCTCCTTCTGCTCCAGCGCCGTCTCGTTCTGCTCCATGATGGCGCCGGCCATCCGGATGACGAAGAAGAGGACGAAGGCGCCCATGACGGTGAGCGAGGCGGCCGCGGACCTGCTGAGTTCGGACGGCAGCCATCCCCGAGCGAGCGAGAACTGGCCGAAGGTCATGCCGATGAGGCTGCACAGGATCGTGGTGCGCCAGACCCGGGATCCCGCATGCGCCAGGTTCTCCAGGGCCACGAAAATGTAGGCCGCCCACAGCACGGGGCCCCACCCCGTCAGGTAGATGGCCAGCGTCACCGCCGTCACCTGGCTGGCCACCCGCACGTTGAGGGACATCCGGCCCGGACGGGCCGAGTAGTAGCGGTCCGCCGCCGTGTTGACGATGGCGATGGCGACGAGGAGGGCCAGCCAGACCCACCAACGCACCCGGGCGACATAGCCGAAGCGCATGAGCAGCAGGATCACGGCGAACGCGACCGGCCCAATCAGGTAGCCCAGCCTGGTCGGATTCAGCTTCCGCCGCGCGGTCGACGGAGCCCGAACCGGAAGCTCGGGCCCGTCGGCTCCAGCGGACGTGCTCGCGGCGTCCTGAGGAGCCAGCGCCATGTCCCCCACTTCGTTTGATGAGCTCAACCTCCTTGTATCGTCAGCGCGCCGGTCCGACTTGATTGCCACCAGGGTGCAACGGACCGGCTCCGAGACGTGCGAACCGGCTTCCCGACCTGGCCGGATGCGGGGGCTGCGCGTGGGGCCGGGCAGCGGGTCAGGCCGGAGCCGGTCAGCGGGTCAGGCGGAGCCGGTCAGCAGGTCAGTCGGGGCAGCACACCGTGTCGAGCCAGACCGCCAACTCGCCGAAGGCGGCCCCCTGCCCGCTGATCATCTCCATGTGCCCGACACCCGCAAGCGGCACGTAGACGGCGGGGTCCCCCAGGCGCACCGCCGTCTCCGCGTACTCCCCGCTCAGTGCGGGCGGCACCGAGTCGTCGGCCAGCCCGTGCAGGAGGAACTGGGGCTTGCCGAGGGGCAGCAGTGCCGCCGGGGAGCCCAGGCGGTAGCGCTCCGGCACGTCGTCAGGTCCGCCGCCCATGAGGGCCTGCACGGCCCCTCGCCCGACGAACTGCCGGGCGGCGGCGGCGAGATCCACCACTCCGGCCAGTGAGGCGCCGGCGGCAACGTCGACCACTGGGCCAGCTCGGTGCGGATCTCCCGTCGAGCGCGAGGAGGCCGCCCACAACGCGAGGTGTCCTCCCGCCGAATGGCCGCACGTCACCACCCGTGCGAGGTCCACGCCGTCGACCCGGGCCAATGCGTCAATGGCGTCGGACACGTCCTCGAAGGTCTCACGGCCAGCCACCGTGGCTGAAGCGGCCGACCCGTCGGTACTCGATGTTGTAGGACATCCACCCTCGGGCCGTCACCGCCCGGGCCAACCGGTGCATGAGCCTCTTCGTGTACTGCTGGCGCCAGAACCCGCCGTGGATCAGCACCACGACCGGGACCGCACCCCGGTGCCGGGTGCCGCGCGGGTGCCGCGTCGAGAGCCGCACCGGGCGCAGGGTCGGGCCGCCACACCTCTGCCACCTGGCCCCGCTCCGGGCCGTAGCGCATGGTCTCGGGGCTCATGCTTGTACGAGGACTGCACGGGCATCGCGCACGACCGCGGCGCGGTGCCCCACCGCCGCACGCACGACATCACGGCGGCCCTTGATCATCCGGTAGCCCTCGACCACGCCACCGATCCGTTTCACCCGCTCGAACAGCCGCACCGCGACGTAGCCGCACAGCGGCGCGGCGACGGCCGCGGCGAGGCCGATCCACGGGCCGAAGGCGCGGCCGAACACCACCCCGAGCACGGCGTAGGTCAGTGCGAACAGGACCAGGCAGCCGAGGAGCTTCACCGTCGCCTTGATGCCCTCGTTGGTCGGCCGCTTCCCCACCTGCTTCATGATCTCGAAGGGGACGACGTGGACTGCGACCCCGACGATGGCGAGAGGCACGGCGATGACGAGCTCCGAGCGCGGCCCGGACGATCGACAGGCGCAATCGACGCTTGCGGTGGCGCCCGCCACGAGTTGCGCGTCGTTCACACCGAGCAGCGTCGAGGTCTCGCTCGTACCGGGCGAAGTCTACGAACAGCTGCCGGAGCGACGCCGGGTCTGCGTCCTGCACCGCCGCCAGACGTGCGGCGGCCTCCACCTGGTCGGCCAAGGCGACCTCGGCCGCGCCGGACCCGTCCGGAGTGCGGACGACCACCGTCGGCCACACCCGCCAGCTGCTCCGCCTGCGCCCACGAGGTGTAGCCGGGATTGACTCGAGCGAGCTGTACCGCCAGATCCTCGGTGACGGCGCGCACTGTCGCCCTTTGGTCCTGTCGGTATGCCTCGTCCCACTGTGCCATGCCCACCGGCTCGCCGACCCGGACGAGCGCCCGCGATCGGAACCGCGCCTTGGCGTCGTAGACCAGTCCGACGGCGACGGTCACCAGGCCTTCGGCTCCTCCGCCGTCGGCCGCCTCCAGGGCGATCCGGGCCGCCCCCGTCTTGAGTGGCTGCAGAGCCGGCTCGTCGTGGCTGATCCCTTCGGGGAAGACGGCCACCATCTCGCCCTGTTGGAGCAGGGTGTGGCTGGTGGCAAACGCCGACACGTTGTGATCCCCCGCCTCCGCGTCGATCGCCCGGTACACGGGGATCACGCCGGCCAACTTCAGGAACGGCCACAGGGGCGGGATCTTGAACAGCGTCGATTTGCCCAGAAAGCGGGGGTAACGGCGCAGTGCCGCCATCAAGAGGAGACCGTCGACCAATCCGTTGGTGTGGTTGGCCACCAGGACCACCGGTCCCGAGGCGGGCAGCCGCTCGGCACCTTCGACCTCAATGCTGCGGAAGAAGACGCGGATGAGGAGGCGGGCCAACGCGGTCATTGACCAGTCAGCAAACCGCCGCAGCGGTCGATCGGGCGCGCTGCACCCCTGCCCCGCCGGCCTCGATTTCGACACGGGTCACAGACGTGTTCGTGGCGTCGAGATTTCTGGATGTCGGATTGGTATGGTGCCGAGGCACACAAGAACCGGTTCTGGGTTCTGGGGGGATCAGGCGCAGAAACCGCGTTGTGCAGACGGGGGTTCGGCCATGGCAAGGATCACTGGCACGAGGGCTGCGGGGGCGGCTCTGTTGCTTGTCTCACTCATCGCGACCGGCGTCATGCTGACGCCGGCGACGAGCGGCGCTTCGTCCTCGTCGACAGCGAAGTTCGGCACGTTGCCGTCGCCGTGCGGGAAGGGACATGCCACCGGCGCCACCGAGCAGGGAGTCACCGACTCCTCCATCAACATCGCCTACGGCGACGACCGGGGGTTCTCCGGCAGTCCCGGCCTCGACCAGGAGATGGGCGACGCGGTGAAGGCGATGATCGCCTGGTGCGACGCCCAGGGGGGCATCAACGGACGCAAGATCGTGGGCGACTACTACGACGCCGCGGTCACCAACGTCGGCAGTGTGATGTCCCAGGCCTGCAAGACCGACTTCATGCTGGTCGGCGAGGGCTTCGCGCTCGACGGGCTGGCCGAGCAGACCCGCCTCGGCTGCAATCTGGCGGCCGTCCCCGGCTTCACCGTCTCTCCCGTCGTGGCCAACGCGTACGAGGTGTACCAGGCCACGCCGAATCCGGCCAACGCCAGTCCCGTGTCGATCGCCTACCAAGGCGAGAAGCTCTTCGGTTCCAAGACCCAGCACGTGGGGCAGTACGACTCCACCCTCTCCACACAGCAAGAGTCGATGGCCAAGGCCGTGCAGGCCTACACGACGGCGGGATGGAAGTGGGTCAACTGCCCGTTCCTGGTCAACTACAACGGCGAGGCCAACTACACGCCGTTCATGCAGAAGCTGCAGAGCTGCGGTGCCCAGATCGTCTTCGACAACGCCACGCCGGGACCGACCCTCTACGGCGCGCTCCAGGCCGCCAACCAGATCGGCTACAACCCGGTGTGGTTGTTGGACGCCGCGGAGTACACGGAGGACTTCGCGAAGTGGAACACCAGTGGGCTCGCCAACAACGCCTACGTCCGCATCGGCTACGAGCCGCTCGAGGCCGCCAAGGTCGTGCCGGCGGTGGCCGACTACCTCGCCATCGTCAAGAAGGAGGGCGGGCTCACATCGGCGCTGGGCGAGCAGGCCACGTCCTCCTTCCTCCTCTGGGCCACCGAGGCCAAGGCGTGCGGCTCCACCCTGACCCGCCAGTGCATGATCAACCACCTGTCGAAGGTGACGAGCTGGAACGGTGGCGGTCTCAATGCGCCGGCAGACCCGGCCAAGAACCTCCCGGCCCCCTGCGGCATCTTGATGAAGCTCGACAACACCAAGTGGGTGCAGGCCTATCCGAAGAAGCTCGGGACCTTCGACTGCTCGCCGAAGTACATCGTGAAGAACACGGGATCCGTCATCGGCACCCCGCTGAACGCACAGGGCTACGCCACCGAGTACGCCACGTCCTCGGTAATCAAGCCCCAGGGCTGACCGCGCCCGGAGCGGCGCCAGTCCGGCCCGGGCGCCCGGGTCAGGCGCCCGGGTCCAGCGCGGATCGGACGATGCGACCCACCTGGTCGATCTCGAGCAGGAACCCGTCGTGTCCGGAGAAGGACTCGACGACCGAGACCGGGGGCCGGCCGGGGAGGTGCTCAGCCAGCTCCTCCTGGAGCGCCAGCGGGTAGAGCCGGTCCGTCGTGATGCCGGCCACGGTCACGTCGGCCCGGACCGCGCCAAGCGCCGCTTCGATGCCGCCGCGGCCCCGGCCGACGTCATGGTGGTTCATCGCCTCACTCAAGATGACGTAGCTGTTGGGGTCGAACCGGTTCACCAGCTTCTCCCCGTGGTACTGCAGATAGGACTCGACGGCGTAGCGTCCACCCTTCAGCGGGTCCTCTTCGCCTTGGGCCGCCCGCCCGAAACGATGCTCGAGCTCCGCACCGGTGCGATAGCTGAAGTGCCCGATTCCGCGGGCAACGGACAACCCGTCGACGGGCCGATGCGCGGTCTCGTAGTAGTCGCCACCGTGGAATGCCGGGTCGGATCGGATGGCCCTGATCTGCAGTGAGCACAGTGCGATCTGATCAGCCGAGGCGGCCGCGCCGACGGCGAGGACGACAGCACGAGCTACGCGCTCGGGGGCACCGACACACCACTCCAGGACGCGCATGCCGCCCATGGAGCCCCCGATGACACCGGCCCACTGCGCAATCCCGAGCTGATCGGCCAGCGCGTACTCGACGGCTACCTGATCACGGATGGTGAGCACCGGGAAGCGCGAGCCGTATGGACGGCCGTCGGCATCGAGCGATGCCGGGCCCGTCGTCCCCTGGCACCCGCCCAGCACGTTCGGACACACGACGTGGAAGCGGTCCGTGTCGATTGCCGCCCCGGGGCCGATGAGCCCATTCCACCATCCCTTCGACGGATGGCCGGGAGCGACAGGGCCGATGACGTGGGAATCGCCAGTGAGCGCATGCAGGACGAGTACCGCGTTGGTACGCGCGTCGTTCAGCGTGCCCCATGTCTCATAGGCCACGGTCACCTCGTCGAGGCGACCGCCGGCTTCGAGCGGGAACCCCGCCCCGCCTGCACCGGACAGCTGGGCGAAATGGCGCTGCCCGGGCTCGTCCCCGGGCGACCACACTCCTGGGTAGGCGGGTGCGCTCACGCTCCCTTTGCGGCGCGGAACCCGGCTTCGAGGTCGGCCAGGATGTCCTCAATCGACTCGATGCCGACGGAGAGGCGAACGAGGTCGGGCGTCACGCCGGTCGTCGTCTGCTCGGCTTCCGTGAGCTGCGAGTGCGTCGTCGAGGCCGGGTGGATGGCCAGGCTCCGCACGTCACCCACGTTGGCCAGGTGGCTGAAGAGCTCGAGGCCCTCAATGAATCTGCGTCCCGCCTCCGCGCCGCCGGCGATGCCGAAGGCCAGAATCGAGCCCCCGCCGTTGGGGAGGTACCGCTGCTGGCGGGCGTGCCAGGGGCTGGACTCCAGGCCGGGGTAGGTCACCCAGGACACCTCGTCGCGTGCCTCGAGCCACGTCGCCACCGCGACCGCGTTCTGCACGTGCCGCTCCATGCGCAGGCTCAACGTCTCGAGGCCCTGCAGGAACAGGAACGAGTTGAGCGGCGCGACGGACGGTCCCGTGTCACGGAGGTACTGCAGGCGCGCCTTGAGGACGAACCGGGCCGGGAAGAGGGCCTCGGGCAACTGGCCGAACACCAGGCCGTGGTAGCTGGGGTCGGGCTCGGTGAAGTTCGGGAAGCGCCCGCTCCCCTCGTAGTCGAACTTGCCGCCGTCGACGATCACGCCGCCGATGGACGTCCCGTGGCCCCCGATGAACTTGGTGGCCGAGTGCACGACGATATCCACGCCGTGGCTGAGGGGCTGGCAGAGGTAGGGCGTGGCCAGCGTGTTGTCGATCACGAGCGGGATGTTGTGGTCGTGGGCGACGCTGCGAGACGCCCTCGAAATCGAACACGTCG
Source organism: uncultured Acidimicrobiaceae bacterium (assembly GCA_963794875.1). Taxonomy (GTDB): domain Bacteria; phylum Actinomycetota; class Acidimicrobiia; order Acidimicrobiales; family RAAP-2; genus Bog-473. The sequence goes on along the minus strand of CAWCFG010000011.1, from coordinate 63,297 downwards.
CCCTTTGGATTGCCCAGTGTCTCGCCGAAGAAGGCCTTGGTGTTCGGCCGCACCGCGGCGGCCCAGGCCTCGAGGTCGTCGGGATCGTCAATGAACGTCGTCTCGATGCCCAACTTGGGCAGGGTGTAGTGCAACAGGTTGTAGGTGCCGCCGTAGAGGGACGCGGAGGAGACGATGTGACCACCGTTCTCGGCCAGGTTCAGGAACGTCACCGTCTCGGCGGCCTGACCGCTGGCGACGGCGAGCGCGGCCACGCCTCCCTCCAGCGCGGCAATCCGCTCCTCGAAGACGGCCTGCGTGGGGTTCATGATGCGCGTGTAGATGTTCCCCAGCTCCTCGAGCCCGAAGAGCGCCGCCGCGTGCGCCGTGTCGCGGAACGTGTAGCTCGTGGTCTGGTAGATCGGCACGGCGCGTGCGCCGGTGGTCGGATCCGGTACGGCACCGGAGTGGATCTGGCGAGTCTCAAAGCCCCAGTCGGGCATGGCGATGTCCTCCTTAGATTCGATCGCCCAGGCAGGACGAACCGGCGATCTCGCCGCAATGGTTGCAAAGCTGACCAAATTAGTCAACTATTGGGCGGAGACGCCGCCCGCTGCGCTCACTGTGCCCGACTCACTCTTCCCGAATTACATCACTCTGCCCGAATTACTGGGCCGGACTCACTGGGCCCGCCACGGCCCGAGGTCGAGCTCGGGATAGCGCTCCTGGGTCCGTTCGAGAAGGCGCTCGTTCCACACCGGGTGACCGGGACGGGGCCAGCCGAACAGCGCCAGCTGGCGCGGCGTCGAGCCCTCGACGAAATGGGTCCACTCGTTTCCCGTCGATCGGTTCTGCTGGGTGTCGTAACCGATCCACTCGGTCTCGGCGTTCTTGAAGGCAACGGCGACGACGATGCGCGCACCCGTACCCGAGCCGAACGGGGCGCCCCGGTGGTACGTGTCGGAGCGGTAGGCGAGATAGGAACCGCGGATGCCCGGAGCCGGTCGCTCGGCTGCGTAGACCTCGGGATTCGTCTTGGGCATGAGCACGCCGTACGGATTGTCGATGTGGCCGGTGTCGCCGACCGACACCAGGCGCGTCGGGTTGTCCTCTTCTGTCACGTCGGTCAGGTAGAGGAACCCCTCCAGGTTCCACCACGGCGACTCGGTCCCGGCCGGCAGCCAGGAGTGATTGCGGTCGAGGTGGATGGGTTGCTCGTAGTTGGTGATGCCGGCGTACTTGGCACTGGCGTGAGCCTGGTAGAGCCGGATGTCCTCGTTGCCGAGCGCGCGCTCGGCGAAGTCGACGATGGAGGGATGCACGCAGATCCGGTTCAGCGCCCCGCTGCCCGGGAAGGGGAAGGCCGCCATCCACCGCTGCTGGGCGGGCCGGAAGCCCGGCCCTTCCTCGGGCCACACGAAGGCCTCTTCGGGCTCCTTCGGACGGCCCCGCCATTGTTCGTGGACGCCGTCGGGGTCGGCGTGATGCTCCTCGGCGCTCGGGAAGATCCCGTGCAGGTCGTCGGCCAGCGCGTCGATCTCCTCGGTGCCCACGAGTCCCTCGAGCAGGACCCACCCCTCCTCGCGCCAGGCCGTGATCTCGGCGTCCGTGGCCAAACGTGACGTCACGGCTCCATCATCGCTCGGCCGGCCTCGGCCCGGCACGTTCAGCCGCCGGCAGCCGCCATCCCGACGATCGGCTTGTTCAGCACCGTGCCTCCCATTGAGCCGGCAAACGACGCGTCGCCGTAGCTGAAGATCCCTCCGTCGGACGCGACCAGCCAGTAGCCGCCGCCGTCGGGTGCGCTCGTCATGCCGACGACCGGAGCGTTGAGAGGTTGCCCACCCCGAGAGCCGAAGAAGGTGGCGTCGCCGTAGCTGAAGATGCCGCCGTCGGAAGCCACCAACCAGTAGCCCTGGCCGTCCGGTGTCGACGCCATGCCGACGATCGGCTTGTTCAGATGGATCGATCCGGCCGAGCCGAAGAACGACGCGTCCCCGTAAGAGAAGATGCCGCCGTCGGCGGCGACCAGCCAGTAGCCGTTGCCGTCCGGTGTCGCCGCCATGCCCACGATCGGCTGGTTCAGGTGCAGCGCCGCCGCCGAGCCGTAGGACACCGCCTCGTTGTAATTGAAAACGCCGCCGTCGGACGTCACCACCCAGTGACCGAAGCCGTCGGGCGTCGTCGCCATGCCGACGACGGAGCCGCTGATGTGCTGGGTCGTGGCCTGGAAGGTTGCGGCGTCCCCGTACTGCGAGAGATCGCCGCCAGAGGAGACCAACCAGTACCCGCCGCCGTCAGGAGTCGCCGCCATGCCGGCGATCGGCTGGTCGAGAGCCGTTCCGCCGGGAGAGCCGAAGAAGGATGCGTCACCGAAGCTGAAGATGCCGCCATCGGAGGCCACCTCCAGTAGCCCGTACGGGGTGGTGCATTCCACGACCAGGTCTCGCCGGTGTCCGACGGGCCGCCGCCGTTGAGCAGGAGCAGGGAGCGTGTTGCCGGGTCGTAGGTCATCTGTGGCGAGTACGTCCCCGGCGGCTCGTCGCCGGCGATGATTCTGCCCAGTCCGTACCGGTCCACTGCCATGTATCGGACCGAAGGCCGGAGTTCGTGAAGCCGCTGAAGAGGATCATCTGGGATGTCGCGTCGTCGAAGCTCAACATCGAGCCGAAGCGCTCGCTCGGGGCGTCCAGCGGAGCGAGCTGCGCCCAACTGGTTCCGGTCCAGTCCCACGTGTCGTTCGTGCTTCCCGAGTCGCCGAGACCGCCGAAGAGGAGCAGCTGGCCGCCCGCACCGTCATAGGCGAGGGCCGCAAGCGTCCGGGCCGAGGGGCTCACCGTCGGGGACAGCTCGATCCAGGTCTGGCCCGTCCAGGTCCATGTGTCACCGAGATACGAGTTGGTGTTGTTCGCGTGGTCCTGGCCTCCGAAGAGCACCAGCTGGGTGGTGTGGGGGTCGTAGGCCATGGAGGCGTAGGCAGCGTGCGGGCGGACTGGTCGCGGGGGACAGCTGTTGCCAATCGGATCCTGTCCAGAGCCAGGTGTCGTCGAAGGTGGTGTCCGCTGTGTCGTCCTCACCGCCGAAGAGGAGCAGCTGGCCCGTCGCCGCGTCGTAGGCCAGCACCGCGCCGAAGCGGGCGGCCGGGCTGTGGGCCGGTTGCAGCTGCGTCCAGGTCGTGCCGTTCCAGGACCAGGTTTGCCCGAGCGAGACGTTCGACGCCCCGCCGAACGCCAGCACCTGGCCGGTGTGGGGGTCGTAGGCCATGGCGGTGCCGTTGGTGGCGGGCGGGCTGGTGGTCGGGTTCAGTTGGGTCCACGTGGGCGCGGCTGCGCTCGCCGACGTCGCCGGCCCGGCGGACATGAACACGCAGGCGCCGGCCGCCAGCAATGACGTCAGCCCGGCCACCAACGTGCGCGGGAAGAGCCGTTGGGCCCGTCCACTGGCTAGCGTCAGTCGATTTCCTCGCGGTCATGTGCCTCGCGCTCGCTCCTCAGCCTCGCCCCAGGCATGGCGTGGACCCATTGTCCGCCGCGACATCCAGGACCACATGATGACGGGGGCACCACCCGACAAATGGTGGATCCGCATCGACGACGCACGCCAGCGGCGCAGAGTCCGCGACGAGCTGCTGAGAGAAACGAGTTGAAAGAGCGAAGCGAGCGACTCAGGGCTTGCCAGGAGGATCGTGATCCTCCAGCGCCTTGACCAACAGCGCGCGGAACTCCGCCCGCTCCGATTCGTTGAGTCCGACCAGGATCTCGTCCTCAATGCTCCCCTGCGCCAGCTCGGCCGCCTCGAGTGCCTGCAGTCCGGCGTCGGTGATGTCGACCAGGTGGCGCCGGCGGTCGGCGGGGTCCCGCCGCCGCTCCACGTACTCGAGGTCCTCCAGGTCGTTCAGCACGAGGACGCCCGTATTCGAGTCCATGGACAGCATCTCGGTCATGACCTGCTGGGAGGCACCGGGGTGGTCCCGCAGGTAGGCCAGGACGACCATGTTGCGGAGGTTCATGCCCACCAGGTCGACGGAACTGCGCAGGTAGACGGCCCGGGCCAGCCTGGTCAGGAGCACGATCGTCCCCGTGGCGGGGCGGGCGGCGGCTCGGGGGCTCACGACTCCCAGCCTACCTGCACGGTCGCATCGATCACCCCTATAGGATAGTCCCGAAATCATGACTATCCAAGAGGTAGGGACCATTCCCCAGGACGAGAGCGTGACGGGCGACCGCCGGCGCTGGATCGCCCTGGTCGTCGTCTGCCTGGCCATGTTCATGAACGCCCTCGACGGCTCCATCGTCAACGTGGCGCTGCCCGACATTCAAAAGAGCCTGGGCTTCACCCAGTCCGGGCTCACCTGGGTGGTCGACGCCTACCTCATCTCGTTCGGCAGCTTCCTCCTCCTGGCCGGCCGGCTGGGCGACCTCGTCGGGCGCAAGAAGATCTTCCTGGCCGGCGTGACCCTGTTCCTCCTGGCCTCCATCGCCTGTGGGTCCGCCGACAGCCAGGCCATGCTGATCGTGGCCCGGTTCGTCCAGGGCATCGGCGGGGCGCTGTCGTCCTCGGTGATCGTCGCCATCATCGTCACCGAATTCCCCAGCCCGCTGGAGCGCGGCAAGGCGATGAGCGCCTACGTGTTCGTCGCCGTCGGCGGCGGCTCCATCGGCCTCCTCGCCGGTGGCGTGCTTGACCCAGTTCCTCAGCTGGCACTGGATCTTCTTCGTGAATGTGCCGATCGGCATCGCCACGCTGGTCCTCGGCCGATTCCTCATTGTGGAGAACATCGGCCTGGGCATCAAACAGGGCGTCGACTGGGTGGGCTCCGCGCTGATCACCGTGTCGGTGATGGTCGCCATCTACGGCGTGGTCACCGCGACCACGTACGGCTGGGTCTCCGCGCACACGCTCGGTGTGCTCGGCATCGCGCTCGCTCTGTTCGTCTTCTTCGTCGTGCTCGAGTCGCGCCTGGCCAATCCGATCATGCCGCTGCGCATCTTGAAGCTGCGCACGTTGACCGGCACGGCCGCCATCCGCGGCCTGCTGATCACGGGCATGTTCTCGACCTTCTTCATCGGCGCCCTCTACTTCGAGCACGTGCTGGGCTACAGCCCGGTGAAGACGGGATTGGCCTTCCTCCCGCAGGCCGTGATCATGGCGATCATGTCGACCGGCATCACCGCTAAGCTCGTCAACCGCTTCGGAGCCAAGCCGGTGATGTACCCGGCCATGGTCATGGCGGCGGTCGGGCTGGTCCTGCTCGCCTCGGCCGGTCAGCACGCCAACTACTTCCCGAAGATCTTCGTCGCCTTCCTGCTGCTGGGCGTGGGGGCCGGGGCCTCGTTCATGCCGTTGCTCCAGATCGGCATGTCGGAGGTCCCCAACGAAGACGCCGGGCTGGGCTCGGGCGTGGTCAACGTGTCCCAGCAGATGGCCGGCGCCATCGGGCTGGCCGTGCTGAGCACGATCGCGGCGAACCGGACCAAGTCGCTGATCGCCAGTGGCCATGCCGTGATCCACTCGCTCACGCTCGGCTACCAACTGGCGCTCTACATCGCGGCCGGCTGTGTCCTGGTCGGGCTGCTGATCTCCCCCTATCTCCTCCGGACCGACGAGTCGGCGGAGGAGCAGAAGCGGCACATCGCAGAGAACATGCAGAACCCCGAGACCCGCGAGCACCTCGTCATGTAGGTGGGCACCTCAGGAAATCACTCGTTCGGGTGATTTTTGAGGGTCGTGGTCCGATGCACGTTGGCACCGCCGACCCCTTTGCGCCCAAACGAGAACCAACCCGTTGCGATGCACCACACGACGCGCGCCTTTGACGCATGGTCGGATCCGCATGCCGCAAGACCAGGGATTTCGGGCTCGACTGCCCGATCGTCGCGATCGGGTCCGCTGTTCCGCGGAGTTGGTCGCCACGCGCCGAACGACGGCTCTCGTGGCTCGACACGAACCCTGATGTGAATTTCCTGTCCAAGGCGCACAGGTCTCGCTTTGCGAGGAATCGCCGTTTCGCCGCCTATGGCACGGGTATGTAGGACGCACGACGAGATGTGCAAGAAACGATCACCAGAACCAATCAGTACGTCTCGAAGATGCGATGCACCATCCCAACGACGAAAGGCCTGTGATGTCAACCGTAGACAAAGCCAAGAACAAGCTTCAAGAAGCAAAGGGCCATGTAGAAGAGGCCGCCGGGAAAGCAACCAATGACCGGTCGCAGGAAGCAAAGGGCAAGAAGGACAAGGCCTCTGGCAACTTGAAGCAGGCCGGCGAAAAGGTGAAGGACGCCGTCCGCAAGTAGCGCTCCATCTTGTGGCCAGGGCCACGAGATGCGTCACTCCGCAGTACAACTGACATTCATGAAGCGTGTCGATGCCCGGCACCTAAGGAAGACGAAAGGCAACGACCAATGGCAATAATCCTGTTGGCTCTCTTGGTACTGATTCTGTTCGGCGCTGGGTTTGCAATCCACCTGCTGTGGATTGCCGCGGTCGTCCTGGCGATCGTGTGGGTTGCGAGCTTCGCTCTCGGCAGGGGTGAAGGCGCCAGCCGCAGATCGCTCCGTCGGTAGGGCACGCCGCGCCGTTCACCGCGTCTGTCCCGTGGGTGCGAGCTCGGCTGGGCGTGGTTGGACGGCGTGCACCCGAACGGTTTTCGATCTGCCGGCTCAGGTTCGAACGAAAGGCAGATGGTCCCGACGATGACGGATTCCCGTGGGTGAAGACGACAGAGCCTTTGCTCACGACGCCGGACCATTCTCAGCATCACGCGGTGGTGTTGCCCAGATGCCTCGGGCGGTGCAGCGAAGCGAGGAGTCGGCCTGGCGACGGACCTTCGTCCAGGTCTGCCGTGAGGTCGAGAGCTGGCCTCTACCGGGGCAAGGGTCGACGGACCGCCGACTCGAGCTCCTCGCAAGCTGTTCGGCGAAGGACCTCGTGTTGGGGCGCTTGGTCGAAGCACACGCAGATGCACTGGCGATCGTGTCCGAGTTGGGTGCGGACGTCGAGTTGGGTGCGGACGTCGAGTTCGATCCGGAAAATGGCGTCGAACGTCGTTGGGGTGTCTGGGCGGCCGGTCCGCCCGAAGGAGTCCTGGCGACCCGTGGCAGCCACGGATGGCGCATTTCGGGGACCAAGAATTGGTGTTCGGGCGCAGGTCTGGTGACGCATGCGCTCGTCGATGCCTCCAGCGGCGACGGACAGCGGCTGTTCGAGGTCGATCTTTCTGATCCCGGCGTGGCGTGGGCAGGCCAGGACTGGGTCGGCCCAGGAATGAAACGAGCGGACACCCGTGGCGTGGAATTTCTGAATGTCGCGGCGACGGCGATCGGAGAGCCGGGCCGGTATCTCTCCCGGCCGGGTTTCTGGGCGGGAGCGGTCGGAGTGGCCGCATGTTGGCATGGCGGCACAGTGCGGGTCGCCGAGGCATTGCGCGGTTCGGTTGAGGCGAAACCTGACACCCATGCGCTCGTGCACCTCGGCGCTGTCTACGCGGCGCTGCTTCAGAACAGGTCGACGCTGCGCGAGGCGGGCCGGGCCATCGATCTGGGTCCCACCGCCGATTTGGCCGTACTGGCCCGCGCCGTTCGCCACAGCGTCGAACGCAATGCCACCGTGGTCCTCGACCGGGTGGGCCGTGCTCTTGGACCTCGTCCGTTGGCCTATGACCAAGGCCATGCGGAGGCGGTGCACGACTTGGAGATCTACATCCGCCAGGATCATGCCGAACGAGATCTCGAATGCCTCGGTCGCGACCTGATCGATGGGCGGGCCACGTGGCCGATCTGAAATCCCGCTCGCTCGAAGGGCGCGGGACGGACGAATCCGTCTGGTCGGCGTGCTCCGAGCTTCGGCGCCTCGGCTCCTGCTCCGTGAAGCCGCCGGACTCGGGCCGGGTGGTTGTGATCGCCCCACACCCGGACGACGAGGTGTTGGGAGCAGGGGGCACCGCGGTGGCCTTGGCCCTTCGAGGAGCAAGGGTCGTGGTGATTGCCGTCACGGACGGCGAGGCAAGCGCTCCCGAACGAGCCGAAGAGCTGCGGAGCGTTCGCCCGAGGGAATCAGCGCGAGCCGCGGTGGCCCTCGGCATGACGCCGTCTCTCTCCTACGCACTCGGGCTCCCCGATGGTCGCGTCCGTGCTCACGACGTCGAAGCTCTGTTGGTCCCGCTTCTCCAGCCCGGTGACCTTGTCCTCGCACCGTGGGCGCACGATGGTCATCCCGACCACGACGAGGTGGGCCGGGCCGCACAGTATGCGTGCACCGAAGTCGGTGCACGCCTCTTGGCGTACCTGGTCTGGGCCTGGCATTGGGCTCAACCGGGCGAGCTCCCGTGGGAGAAGGCCTGCCGGGTCGAGCTCGATGGTGCCGTTGCCCGGCGCAAGCGGGAGGCCGTGCAGTGCTTTGCCTCCCAACTCACGGGTCCCAAACCCATTTTGAGCTCCCATGCCGTACAGCGGCTCACGAGGGATTTTGAGGTGTTCCTCTCTCCATGACTCTGCAAGCGCCCTACTTCGACCGCCTCTATCGCGACGAGCCGGACCCCTGGGACTTCCGGTCTCGGCCGTACGAGATCCGAAAGCGGGCCTTGACGCTGGCCTGTCTTCCCGAAGCCCACTACTCGACTGCCTTCGAGCCAGGATGCTCCATCGGCGTCCTGACCTCAGATCTCGCTGCCCGCAGCGACGAGGTCCTCTCCATGGACCTGTCTGCGCTCGCGCTCGCATCGGCTCGAGAGAGCGTTCCGCCCAATGTCGAGCTTCGCCAGGGAGCCGTGCCGGCAGACTGGCCGCCGGAATCGTTCGAGCTCGTTCTTCTCTCCGAGGTGGGGTACTACCTCGATGCACGTGATTGTCGGCGACTCGGTCAGCACGCTGCTGCCGGCGCAACAGACCTGGTCGCCGTGCACTGGCGCCATCCGGTCGATGACTACCCGCTTTCGGGGGACGAGGTGCACCGGATCCTCGGTGAGTGTTGCTCAGCAGCAGGAATGGCGCATCTGGTCGAGCACATCGAAGACGACTTCCGCATCGACGTGTGGAGCCATGATGCGCGATCCGTCGCACGACGGACCGGCGTGCCCCATCAGCCACCGATCCAGGAATGAGCGTGGCGATCCGCCGCATCGGCGTTGTCGTTCCCGCTCACGACGAAGAACTGGTCGTGGCTCGCTGCCTCGAATCCATTGGTCGTGCCGCCCGGGCAGTGTCACTCCCGGTGACGGTCATGGTGGTGCTCGACGACTGTCGTGACCGGACGGAGTGGGTCTGCCGATCTTTCCCCGTCGACGTCATGGCCGTGACAGCCCGGTCCGTGGGGGTGGCCCGCCACGCGGGCGCCTCTGCCCTGCTGTCCGGTGTGCCGGACACCGATGCCATCTGGCTCGCCAACACCGATGCCGACTCGGTCGTACCCACCGTCTGGTTACGTGACCAGCTCGACCTCGCCATGGCCGGTGCTGATGCGGTCGTGGGCACGGTGGGACTTTCCGATGAAGAGAGCGCCCTGGGAAGGGACTTCAAGGTCAGCTACGCACTGCGCGTGCGTCGCGGTTGGGATCATCGCCATGTCCACGGTGCGAACCTCGGGGTGCGCGGCAGCGCCTACCTGGGCGTGGGGGGATTTCCACCGCTGGCCGTCCATGAGGACCGGTTGCTCCTGCGGCGGCTGGACGCCTCTGGCGCCACGGTCGTCCGCTCCACTCGGGTTCGAGTGCAGACGAGCGCTCGCCTGAGAGGTCGATGTGAAGGGGGTTTTGCGACCGCGCTGACGCAGCTCGCCTCCGCCAGCTGATCTTGCGGCACGTGCGAACCCCGAGACCCGCGAGCGCCTCATCCTGTGACGGTGGCACCATTGTACCCATGACGATGAGCAAGGTCGACCTCGACGTCCGCCCGCTGAGCCCGACCATCGGGGCCGAGATCCACGGGATCGACTGCGCGTCCGACCTCGACGACGAGGTCGTGGCCGCCATACGGGCCGTCTGGCTGGAGCGGCTGGTCGTCTTCTTCCCGGACCAGCACCTGAGCGACGACACCCAGATTGAGTTCGCGGCGCGCTTCGGTGATCTGACGGAGAGCCATCCGGTGGAGCCACACGTGGTCGAGCGCAAGGAGATCCACTCCATTGAGAGCGGCAAGGACCGCACGGACTTCTGGCACACCGACATCACCTTCATGAACCGGCCCGCCATGGCGTCCATGCTGCGTTCGGTCGTCGTGCCCGAGGCGGGAGGCGACACCATGTGGGCGGACACGCGGGCGGCCTACGAGTCACTGGCCGCACCGCTGCAGCGGCTGTGCGATGAGCTGACCGCCTTCCACTTCGAGCCGTACTACGCGCAGGCCGTGGCGGAGGGCCACGGCAACGTGTGGGAGGGCAAGAAGCTGACGCGGTTGCTCCCGGCCACCCACCCCGTCGTGCGCGTGCATCCCGAGACGGGCCGCAAGAACCTGTTCGTCAACCCCAAGTTCACCGTGCGGATCACCGACATGTCCGAGAAGCAGAGTCACGGGCTGTTGCGGCTCCTCTACGACCACATGGCGAGCCCGCAGTTCGTCGTGCGCTACCACTGGAAGCCGAACACGCTGGCGTTCTGGGACAACCGGTCCACCATGCACTTCGGGATCTTCGACTACCAGGGCGAGCGCCGCATCATGCACCGCGTCACCCTGAGCGGCGACCGCCCGGTCGGACCAACCGGCTGACACGCGCCGGCCGGATGTCGGGACGACTCAGCCCGGCGCCACCTCAATCGACGGCAGGCCCCGCGCCGTCCCGTCCAGCCACTCCCGCAGCGCCGCCGTCGCCCGCACGTCGTCCTCGTTGTACTCGAGGATCCACCGTTGCGCCGTCGCACGTCCGTCCGCATCGGCCTCTTCGTCGACGGCCTGCTCGTACTTGACGATGGCGAGCGTGCCGCCGCCGTCGTCGGTGTGCCACGAGAACCCGGCCAGCGGCGCCGTCTCCTTCAATCCCATGCTGCGGCCGGTGATCAGCTGCCTGCGGACCACCTCCAGCAGATCGACCCAGTCCTCGGAGGAGATGAACTCGTCCACTTCCGCCCGCAGGCCGAGACGGTCGGCGATCCGGGTCATCTGTCCGTTCTCTGCGCTCTTGCTGTAGCAGTAGGCCTTGCACGAAACGCCTGCAGCCGCCGCCCGCGCCCGCTCCTCGGTGAACCACGACCAGAACTCCTTGAAGGCCACCTGCTCGCCGGCCTCGATGTCGGGATCCCAGCTGGCGAACGGGACGTAGCGCGCCGGCGGGGCGCCGGCGCGACGGTCCGTGATGACCGCGCCCCAGAGATAGCAGCCGTCGTTGATGTTCTCCATGTCGACGTCGATCTCGATGTCGGCCCGCGGCACGACGAGGTCGTCGACGCCGCGCTTGCGGTAGGCCGGCGCAACCCCGACGCGGGCCCGGGCCAACTCAATCTGGGTCGCCGCGTTCGAGGCGCCCGCCAGACACACCTCGAGGGTCTTGGGATCAATGGACTCCAGGTCGGCCACGCTGTGCAGACCGAGCGCAGCCAGCGCCTCGACCTGCTTGGGCGCTTTGGCGATGACACCGGCCAACGCCGTCGACGCCGGCTTCCCCGCCGCCTTCCGGAGCAGCCCTTCGACGTCGACCTTGGCCCGCACCAACTCGGCCGTGCGCCAGTCGAGCGCGGCCAGCGCAGGGAGATCGTCGATCCCGTGGGCTTTGTACAGGCTCCGGCGGGCCACGCCGACGCCTGCGATCAGGCTCAGGTCGGCCACGTCCTCGAGGCGGACACCGCACCATTCCCGCCAGCGGCACATGTCGCACTGCTCGCACACGACCGGCTCGGCCAACAGCGGGGCCGACTCGTTGCCCAGGTGGTCCTCGGCCGCGGCGAAGATCCCCAGTCGGTAGGCGAACTCGAGGTCGTAGCGGGCCATGACGCTCATGCACGCGTCGGGATCGCCACCGAGGTGCTCGGGCGGTGGCAGCTGCACCTCACCCAGGTCGTGCCAGACGATGACGCCCTCGGTGCCGCACACGCCGGCAACGAAGCAGTCCGGCGAGCCGATACCGGCGGCGTCCAACAGCGCGCGGTAGTGGGCCAGCTGCATGAGGTCACCAAGATGCTTGCGGGCGTGGCGCTCGACGTCGGTCACCGCCGCACTGAGGAACGGCGTCGTCACGTCCGACACGCTGGCCGTGCCGGTCCCCTCCTTGCGCACACGGTCGAGCGTCTTGTGCGACTTGACCTCGACGGGCAGGTACCCCTCGCCGTGGCGCACGAGCAGGTCGGGCTGGCCGACCCGGTGCGCCTCGTGGTCGACCGGGAGCCGACCGCCGGCGATGACCAGCGCCCCGGCCGCCACGGCCTGCATGGTCTGCCACTCCCGCGCATCGAGGTCCTCGGCCTCGATGACGACGGCGCCCTCCAGCCCGTCGAAGAGGAGGGCGAAGGTGTCGTCCTCGTGCTGGTGGCCGGCCCGGAACAGCATCTGCAGGAACGGCGGGTCGGGCAGCGGCTCGCAGGGCTGCAGGACATCGAGCTGGACGCGCTGGGGGCAGGTCTTGGCGAAGTACGCATCCCTCGGCCTGATCTCGATGGCGACCACAAGGGCATTGTGCCGGGTGGGGGTGACAGGTGGCGGGATCCGGCCCGGCCGCCGCCCCGATCCGGGCGGAACCGACGCGGCGGCACCCAGAGGGTGCGCCCCGATTCTCAGACTTTCTAAGCCCTTCTTTAGATATCCGGCTGGGGGGCCTCTCGTCGCCATCGCCTGTCACACTCCCCCAGTATTCTAAGGTTTGGCTTAGAAACTTTGAGAAACGGGTAGGAGCAGCCGGACCATGAACAAGCGCGACAACCCGTACACCCCAGGGGCGGGGCGGAAACCCCGCACGCTGGCCGGGCGCGACCTGGACATGGAGGCGTTCCAGTCCCTGGTCGAGCGCCTCGATGCGGGTGCCTACGAGCGCAGCCTCATCTACACCGGGCTGCGGGGGGTCGGGAAGACGGTCCTCCTCATGGAGTTCGACGTCCTGGCCAGCGAGGCCGGCTGGGCCACGACCGACGTGCAGGAGGTCGGCTCGAGCCCCGACTTCCGGACCACCTTCGCCCGTATGGCGGCCCGCCTCCTCATGAACATGAGCCGGCGGCACCGGGCCAAGCAACGGATCGAGCGCGCGCTCTCGGTGGTGAAGGCCTTCTCCGTCGCCATCCCGGGAGCCGTCGAGCTCCGGCTCGATGTGGAGGCGGCGACGGGGGTCGCCGACTCGGGGGATCCCGAGCAGGACCTGGCCGGGCTCCTCAAGGAGATCGGCGAGGTGGCCCAGGCCAACCAGATGGGCGCCCTCTTCCTGATCGACGAGATGCAGAACCTCGACGGGCCGGCGCTCGCCGCCATCTGCATGGCCTTCCAGGCCATCAGCCGGGCCGGCCTGCCCGTCACGATGGTCGGCGCCGGCCTCCCGGACCTCCGGGTCCGGCTGCTGGCGGCGAAGCCCTATGCGGACCGCCTGTTCTCCTACGCCGAGCTCGGCGGGCTCTCCGAGCCGGCCGCCTGGTCCGCGCTGGTCGGCCCCGCGGCGGCGGCCGGCGTCGCCTACGACGAGAAGGCGGCGCGCCAGATCGTGGTCGAGGCGGCCGGGTTCCCGTACTTCCTGCAGGAATACGGGCGGGAGCTCTGGAACTTCGCCGAGACGTCCCCGATCGTCGAGGCTGACCTCGACGGGGCCCGGCCCATTGTGAAGGACTCGCTCGCCCGCAACTTCTTCGGCACCCGGTTCGAGTTGGCCACGGACAGGGAGCAGAAGTATCTCGGGGCGATGGCCTCGCTCGGCCCCGGCCCCTACCCGGTGGCCGCGGTGGCCAAGGCGTTCGGTGCCCCCGACCAACGACGCGTCTCCATGCACCGCGACTCGCTCATCGGCAAGGGGCTCATCTGGAGCCCCCGGCGGGGACAGGTCGACTTCACCGTGCCACTGTTCGACGAATTCATCCGGGAGAACGGCGCCTCGGCGTGAGCTCTTCCTGACCAGGGCGGTTGGTCCGGCACGGGAAGGCTGGACCAGTATCCCGGCCATGGAGTCGTCGCAGGAGGGACCGGAGGCTGGGTCGTTCGGGGAGACCGAGGCGTTCCGGGCCGAGCTACGGGCCTGGTTGGCGGACCACCTCACGCCCGAGGTGGTGGCGGCGGGCCGGCACCAGGGCGAGGGCGAATCCCTCGAGGTCCTGCGGGCCTGGAACCGGACGCTGGCCGACGGCGGGTGGGCGGCGCCGTCGTGGCCGGTCGAGCACGGCGGGCGCGGGGCCGGCGTCCCCGAGCAGCTGGCCTACCTGGAGGAGACCAACCGGGTACGGGCGCCGGGGCCGGTCAACGTGATCGGGGTCTCGAACATCGCGCCGGCCATCATGCAGTTCGGCACCGCCGAGCAGCAGGAGCGCTTCCTCCAGCCCATGCTGCGCGGCGACGAGATCTGGTCCCAGGGCATGTCCGAGCCCGACGCCGGCTCGGACCTGGCCTCGCTGCGCACGGCCGCCGTCGAGGACGGTGACGACTTCGTGCTCAACGGGCAGAAGACGTGGAACTCGCTCGGGCACTTCGCCGACTGGTGCCAGCTGTACGTGCGCACCGACCCGACGGCCAAGAAGCACGCCGGCATCACGTGCTTCCTGGTCGATCTGCGCACGCCGGGCATCGAGGCGCGACCGCTGACGACCATCACGGGCGGGCAGACCTTCGCCGAGCTCTTCTTCACCGACGCCCGCGTGCCGTGCTCGGCCATGCTGGGTCCGTTGCACGCCGGCTGGTCGGTGGCCATGACGACGTTGAGCTTCGAGCGGGCCGGCGTGGCGCGCCTGCACCTGGGGCTGGCCAACCGGCTCGACGAGTTGCTGGCCGACCCGCGGGCGAAGGCCGGCCTGGAGGACCCGGTGCTGCGGCAGCGCCTGGCCGGCATGTACGCGGACATCCGGTGCATGCGCTTCCTGACCGAGCGGTCGCTGTCCGACCCGGCGGCGGCCGGTGCGGGCGGCTCGCTGGCCAAGCTGTCGTGGGCCCACTGCGACCAGGAGTTGGCGGCGCTAGCCGTGGACCTGATCGGTCTGGGTGCTCTGGTGGATTCGGACCGGTGGGGGGAGAACCTGCTGGCGGTGCGCCAGGCCTCCATCGCCGGCGGGACGACCGAGATCAACAAGAACATCATCGGGGAGCACGTGCTGGGGTTGCCCCGCTGACCCGCCGACACCACCCGAGGGTAGCGGGGCTTCTGGGCCGCCGCAACGGCAGACCCGGACCGCATCGCCGTCATCGACCCCGACGGCCGGGAGTGGACTAGGCGAGATCGGCGCAGCAGGCGAATCAGCTCGTGCACGGCCTGCACGAGCGGGGGCTGCAACCGGGTGATCCGGTGGCGACCCTGCTGCCCAACCGGGGCGAGGTCTTCGTGGTCCTCATGGCCCTGTTCCAGGCCGGTTGGAACTTCGTCCCGCTCAACAGCAACCTCACCGCGGCAGAGGTCTGGTACATCCTCGGGGACGCCCAGCGCCGAGGCGCTGGTGGCGGACGAGCGGTTTGCCGCCGTGGCCGGCCACGGCGGCCCGAGGAGGCCGGGGTCCCCCGACCGCGGACAGCATCTCCGTCGGTGCGGCCGGCGCCATCCGGGAAGGCTTCACTCCGCTCGGCGCCGTGGCTGACCGGCCAGCCCGACGGACCGCCGGCCGGACCGGGTCGCCGGGCCAGTTCATGCAGTACACCTCGGGCACGACCGGGCGGCCCCAAGGCGGTTGCAGCGCACGCTGCCCTCGTTCGACCCCGAGACCTGGGTGCAGGTCTTCAGTGGCAACCTCCTGCGCTACGACATTGCGCCCGGTGGGGATGCGGTGCACCTGGTGACCTCGCCGATGTACCACATCTGCAGCTCTCCTTGGGCTACTTCTCGGCCCACTTCGAGCACCCCGTGGTGCTCATGGAGAAGTGGGACGCCGAGGAGGCGCTGCGACTGGTGGACAACCAGGCTATGGACGTTCGGCATAAGAGGTGAATTCGGATCAACGGCCGGGTCCAGAATCAGAGCAATATACGATTGAAGCCAGCCCGGTCCGGCAATGAATGAGATTGCCAGAAGCAAGACAGTTCCGATGGAGAATCCTGCCGCGAGCCGCCATTCCCGCTTTCCCACGAACAATAGAGGCAGCAGCAGAAACAGATTAAATTTAATGGCGCACAGCGAGAGGATCAACCCGGCGAACAAGGGATTTCCGGCGTAAAGAGTCCGGAGAGTGACGGCCAGAATCAGCAATATGAAGCTGACATCTTGCCCGATTGCAATGCTGAAGACCAGCGGAAGTGACCAGCAACTGGCGATCGCGAATTGAGCCCTTTGGACGCCAGGATACAGGCTGACAAAAAATACGGCGGCCAATATGGTGCTGGCGGTCCACAGCAAAAGCGCGAGCCGGTATGGCAAGCGGGCAAGCGGCGAAAGCAGTGAATAGTAGAACGGCAAGCGGACGGGGGTCAGGTGCAGGTTCGAATACCCGAAGGCTTCGCGCTGCGCCTCCACTATCCGGTTCCGACCGTAAGAGCTTCCGCTTCCGGCTAACTTTCCGCCGATATAAAACTGCCTAAAATCGTTTCGCCCTTCGCGCAATGCGGAAAATGCTAGGGCCAATAATCAAGCAATTTACCGCGAGGCCGATCAAGCACAGCCCATGCAAGAGGGCGGGAAAAGGTAAGGGGCGGAACGGGAAGAAGAGAACTATCGGGAAGATGGGCGCTCATACTGGCCAGACGGCGCTCGAGGAAAATGCAGGCAGCCTCGAGACCCGCTGCAAGCAGCATACACTAGACCGCTCCAATTGAAGTTCTTGCGCGATTTTTCTGGTACGCCGGCGTACCCCGGCGCCAGTGATGTGCGTAAAGGCGTCTAAAAGCGATACTATTGCCAGAATCGATGCAGCGGCTGGCGCAGTTTTAGACCCAATCGTGTTTTACGCGTAAATCCGGAGGGACACCGTGAAGATTCATGCCTTCGTAATCGTTACCGGTCTCTTGATCACGTCCGCGCTTACGGCGTGGGTGAATCATCGCTATTATGGGTTGGGCTTCCAATCGGATGATTTTGTAGAGTTCTATGCTGCCGGAAGGCTGGCGGGCACAGGTCATCTCTACGATTATTCGGTTATCCATGATCTTGAAAGTAGATTTCATCCAGGCGTTCTGACCCTGCCCTTTTTGCGGTTGCCTATTGAGGCATGGATGATGAAGCCTCTCAGTTTCCTTCCATTCACCGCGGCGCGCGTCTCGGGGTTCGTAATTTCTTCGATCGCAGCCGCGCTATGCGTGCTGTTGTGGCCCACAGGTACCATCGCGACACGAGCGGCTCTTGCGGCTTGGTTCCTCCCGTTTACAAACGTTGTGATCTGCGGGCAGGACGCGGTCTTTTATCCGCTGCTGTCCGGAATTGCACTCCGGCTTTTTATGCGTAAGCGGGAAGGCTCGGCTGGCCTTGTGATAGGATGCTGCATTTTCAAGTATCATTTGGGACTCGGTTTATTCGCTTATCTTCTAGCCGCGAGAAAGTGGAGGGCGATTGCCGGCGCTTCCCTTTCTGCCGGGTTAATCGTTCTCTCTTCGTTCGTGTTCGATGGTCCGCTGTGGTTCTCACGGTACCGCCCGGCACTTAGCAGTCCAGTCGCGGATCTTGGGGCTCTAGCACAGCCGAATTTCCGAGGAATCTTGAGCAGAGTTTCGGCAGGGTTAGGTCCCGAAGTTCTTGTGTCCTTAATTTTTCTCATTGGCTCGGCAATGGCATCGCGTAACAGCCAGCCCCGGATTGCAATCTCAGTGGCGTTAGCGGTCGGCCTACTCGTCGGCCATCACGCATTCCAGTATGATTTAGTCCTTGCGCTTCCGTTATTAATGGAGTTGTGGGTGGCTGGGCGTCGCTGGATCATAGCCCCGCTGCTGTATCCTCCACTCTATGAACTTCCTTACCTACTCGGGCTGCCGGCATGGGCCTTTTTCGCGACTCAGATCGTAATCGTAGTTTGCATAGCGGGCGCAATAATCGCACTGCTGAATCTCAGAAAACGTACTTCCCGCGGCGCGCTTTATCAGGTGGACCAGGCAGGCTCGAATTCACTGGTCTGACGCCAGAGCCCGCAACACGCGTGAAGGTAGCCAAAACCGATATTATTGCCAAAAGTGCAGCTTCCGGCGCAGTGAGTAGTGTCTTGATTGAGGGACTCCGCGGCTTGCTGGCAGTAGAAGCGGGGGATCGGGGGAATCAGCCCGTGCTAGCCGAATTTCTCCCTTTGGTTTCTACGACGGCCACCGGCTAGGTGCAATAGTTAGGAACTTCTTGCTTGGCGTTGAGTCTGCGGATATCGTTAACTCGATAAGTATCTGAATTGCAGCTACGGTAACGGGCAAGCCAAATCCGATGTTTAACCCAAGTGGCAGCGCCGCGACCGGGAGCAGCAGAATATTCACGATCGCAGGCGCCACTCGCCACAACATCAACAAGGCGGGAAACGCGATCGTCCAGTCGTGCAAATAATCGTGAGGGCTCACGAGCAGGCCAGCGATCAAAGCAACCGGAAGCGCGATCTCGAACTGCTGTCTGACACATGCGACGAGTGACAATATCGTGATTACGATAGCCAATCCCCAATAAAGGGCAACTGCGATGCCGTGGCTCAAGCCAAAGAGTTCAAAGAAAGCCAGTGATCCGAGCAGGTTCGGCATCAGCAGCGGGAAGGCGTTCATGTGGGGAATATGCAGCGCCGCCCAATACTCGCGCGCAAAATCAGCACCCTGGAGAGCGAATGAAAATGCGATAAGGGCGGCGGAACCTGTGACAAACCCAGCAAAAACGCGCCATTCGCGACGCAGCAGAAACAATATGGGTACGAAAATAACGAGATGCCACTTCTCCAGACACAAGCTCAATACCAGGCCGGCGAGAAATAACCGCCTGTGCATCCGCAACCGTAGCGCGATTGCGATCCAAAGGATAACGAAGGGCGAATCCTGGCCCATACAGATCGCATTCGCGGCAGGGATGAACCAGCACAGCAGGAATAGTGTAATCCGACTCTCCTGGTACGGGAACGCAAACGCGAATCCTATCAGCGAACCGACGGACAGAAAGCCCCATACGACGACGGCAGCATGATACTGAATCCATGTCAACGGCCGCAGAATCGCGGCGAAGTATGGCAATCGAACGAATATGATCGAGTCGGTTTCCTTTGCTCCGATTTTTCGCTGGACCGCGGAGATTTGCCTCCGGATCATAGAGAGTTGGGGACCCTACGAGCGACGCGCCAACGTAAAATCCAAGGAAATCCCGTGCAGAGTTGAAATTCCAGCCCGTTGCATTAAGCCCCGCCAGGAAGATAACGCCCAAACATCCGATTACAATCAATCTGATGGGCGACCACGCTTTCAGATGGTCCAGCATAATCAGCGGATTATGTCACGGTGCCGGGGAATGATGCAAGTAAAATCATCGAACTTCCACTCTGAGCGCATACCCACATCCCAGCAGGTCACCGTTATCGAGGCGGCTTCCTGCGCAGCCGCACAGATCTCGCAGCGGCGACTTCGACTACCTGGACCACTCCCTGTACACGACCCGCGCTTTGCCCACTTCTTCGCGGAGTATGAGAAACTGGCCGTGATCACGCTGTACCGCCGTTGACAGCGGGCAAGGTATTATCAAGAGATAAGTGGCATCAAATATGTCCGAATCCGGTTTCGTCGATTACTACGAGCTCCTGCAGATCAGCCCCAACGCCGAGCCGGAGACGGTTCACCGGGTCTACAAGATGCTCGCGCAGCGCTACCATCCTGATAACCCTGAAACCGGCGACACGGAGCGCTTCGTTCTGCTCAATCAGGCCTTCGATACCCTTTCCAACGCCGAACTGCGGAGCTCCTATGACGCGCTCTACCAGGAACACCGCGCCAAGCCGATCGAATTGTTCGAGACCAAAGACTTCACCATCGGCGTGGATGGCGAAGCCAACCGCCGCATGGGAATTCTGTGCTTGCTCTACACCCGGCGGCGCAGCGATCCCGACGACCCCGGCATCTCCTTGCTAGAGTTCGAATCCATCATGTCTTTTCCGCGTGAGCATTTGCTGTTCACCATGTGGTACTTGAAGGAGCGCAATTATCTTCAGATGGACGATGCCAGCGATTACGTGATCACCGGCCCCGGCGTCGACTACGTCGAAGAGAATCTGCCCAGCAACAAGATCCTCTACAAATTGCTGGGGGCCGCCGAGAGCGGCTCGACGCGCAGCGGCTTCCAAATCGGAGCCCGCCTCCGAACCCTCGCTTTCATGAGCCTTCCCCCGCCCGCGATCCGGATCTTCCTGGAGGTTCTGGTGATCGTCGCCGCGATCTGGGATATTCGCACCCGGCGCATCCCCAACTGGCTGACGCTTTCCGGAGTAGTCCTCGGCGTGCGTTGAACACGTTTCTGTTCGAGATCCACGGGCTGTGGTTTTCCTTGAAAGGACTGGGCGTGGCCTTCGGCGTCTATTTCGTTCTGTACCTGCTGCATGCCATGGGTGCAGGCGACGTGAAGTTGATGGCAGCCGTGGGCGCTGCCGCGGGCGTGGGAAACTGGCTCGGCATCCTGGTGCTGACCTCCGTCGCCGGCGCCGTGGCTGGGCTTCTATTGGTCGCGTTCAAGGGAAGATTGCGCAGGACCTTGGGCAATCTCGGAATCATTATTTCGAGCCTGGGCCGCGGCCGCGCGCCCTACAAAGAAACTCCGGAGCTGGACGTGAGCTCGGATAAAGCCATGCGCTTCCGCACGGCGCGTTGATCGCGATCGGAACCCTGGGATTTTTGGCCGCCGCGCTGCGCTGGGCGCCGCGCTAGCATTACCTTGAAACCGCGCCATACCGCGCGCTCAGAATTTCCGGGATACGCCCGCCCGCCGGTTGGCGACTCGAGGATTCTCAAAGAATGAAAATAAAGAAGAAGAATGGCGGGGACGACGGGGCTCGAACCCGCGACCTCCGACGTGACAGGCCGGCGTTCTAACCAACTGAACTACGTCCCCGCATTGCCAGATCGGCGTCCTCCAGAATAGCACAGCAATTTCCTCCGCAATCGCCCAGCGCGCGCATCGCGGCCATTCTGCCGGCCTGATTGACTACGGAGACGCAAGCTACAATGAAGGCATCTCGGGAAGGCGCGCGGCCGCCCTGCCGTCGTAAGCTTTAGCTCACAGGAGCCTGTCTGCATTTCTATCTGCCACTCTTCATAACCGGAATCGCCTACCTGAGCGCCGCCGCGGGCGTCTGGCTGACGTCGCTGCATGCCTGGTCGAAGCGCCTTGTGCCCTTCAGCGGAGGCATTCTGATCGGTGTGGCGATCTTCTGGGTGCTGCCGGAAATGGCGGACGCTTTAAGCTGGATGAACGCGTTGGTCTGGATCGCCGCCGGTTTCGCCGCGCTGTGGGCGGTTGATCGCTTTATCCATCCGGTGTGCCCGGCCTGCTCCCATCCTCACGATCACGATCTCTGTTCCGCCGAGTTGCACGGTTTCGCGCCGCCGCTGCTGATCGCCGCCGCGATTCATAGCGCGCTCGATGGCTGGAGCGTTTCGGCGGCCAACGGGTCGGCGCATCTGGGAATGCCCTTCGTGCTGGCCATCGCGATCCACAAAATTCCGGAGGGCCTCGCGCTGGGCGTCATCGTCCGGGCCGCGATGGAATCGCGCCGGGCGGCGCTGGGCTGGTGCCTGCTCGCCGAATCGGCGACGCTGGCGGGAGCCGCGCTCGAACTGGGCCTCGCGTCCTATCTTGGCCCGCATGTGCTGAACGCGTTGCTCGCCATCGCCGGCGGCAGTTTCTTGTATTTGGGAGGGCACGCGGTGCACGGCGAATTTCGCCGCCAGGGCGTCGCTCCCGGCTTCCTGCCCGCGCTGGCCGGAATTGCCAGCCCCAGTGTTTTCCGGCTGTTCAAGCTGCTATAGGACTCGCACTCGCGCAAGAACAGCCTCCGTGTTATACCCGTCTGGGGTTGCGAACTCTCATGCTGTAGGGCCGCTGTATTGTATACTTCGAAACAGATGAACGGATCGGGCAAACCGTGAACTGGATGCGCCGGACGATCGGTCTCGCGCTGATCCTGCTGTTTGGGCCCGCCCCAGTGCTCTCCTTGCTGGCGCTGTCCGACGAACCGCAGTGCCAGATGGCCTGCTGCAAGCGCAAAGGCGCCGCGCGATCCTGCCCGCTCCATCATTCTCCGGCAGCCGACTCCTCCGGGCCAGGATTCCTGGCAGATAGCAATTGTCCGCCGGGATGTTCGCAAACTGCGGCAGGGCCTTCGGCCTTTGCGGCTGGACTTCTGTTATCCGGCGCCTCGCTCGCTCTTCCGAATCATCACCAGAAACTCATCCTCGCGACGCGCGCTTCCGGCGTGCGCTGGATTCTCGACTCCTTCCTGCATCAGCGGCCTCCGCCGGCTCTTTCCTAATTCCTTTCTCTCAATTTTGTTGGTGGGCGGACTGCGCCCACGATTAGCCACTGGCTCGATATCTGTCAGGAGTCTCCGCCGTGAAACTGTCTTTGCTGATCATTCTATTTGTTTTGTGTGTTTTCAATGTTTATGGGCCGCCATGTCCGGCAGTCGTTCGCGGAGTCGTGCACGATCCGCAGCATCGCCCGGTGAACGGCGCGCAAGGTGGTGGCTGAAGTCCACCACATCGGATTATTCGCAGACCGCAGCAACCGGCGCCGACGGAGAATTCGAAGTGTCGTCACCTGCCGGTGGGCGCCTACCGGGTGACGGTGACGCGAGATGGATTCGCGCCCGCTTCCCAGGAGATCGTGGTCGCTTCCGGCAGCGCGCCGGTGCTGCACTTTCAGCTGGCGGTGGCGGCGCAAGCAAGCGCGTAACGTAGAGGAATCGCGCGCTGGCCGTGAATCCGGAGCAGATGACGCCCACCACCATGGTCAGCCGCCAGGAAATCGCGATGACGCCCGGGCGCCGATCTTGAGCAACAGTCTGAACGCGATCACCGACTACGTTCCCGGAGCGTGGGTGACTCACGACCAGCTTCACGTGCGCGGCGGACATCAGGTGACCTGGGCCATCGATGGCGTCCCGATCCCGAATACCAATATCGCCAGCAATGTCGGGCCGCAAATCGATCCCAAGGATATCGACTACCTGGAAGCGCAACGCGGCGGCTATTCCTCCGCCTACGGCGACCGCACCTATGGCGTATTCAATGTCGTGCCGCGCACCGGCTTCGAACGCAACAATGAAGGCGAATTGTTCACCACCTTCGGCACGTTTCACCAGACCAACGATCAGGTGAACTTCGGAAGCCACACCGAGAAGTTCGCCTATTTCGCCAGCGTCAACGGCAACCGCAGCGACTATGGTCTGGAGACGCCCGGGCCGGACGTCCTGCACGACCGCGTCTGGGGACTGGGCGGCATGGCCACGCTCATCTACAACCGCGATGCCAACAACCAATTCCGGTTCGTGACTTCGCTGCGCAGCGACGATTATCAGATTCCCAACGACCCGGACGCGCAGGCGGCCGGCATTCGCGACGTGGAGCGGGAGCGCGACGCGGTGGCCAGTTTCTCCTGGGTGCACACGTTCTCAGCCGGCCTGCTGCTTACCGTTTCGCCGTTCTATCACTTCAATCGCGCCAACTATGATGGCGATCCGAATGACACGCCGATCAGCACCACGCAGCATCGGGCTTCGCAGTATGCCGGAGCGCAGATCGCGTTGAACGCGGTGACGTCAGACGCACAATGCGCAGCCTTGGGCGTCTATGGCTTTGGCCAGCACGACGACGAGTCCGTCAACCTGATCGCCAACGATGGCTCCGGGACTTTCGTTGGCGCAAGACCAGACGTACAACGGGCCACCTGGAAGCGCTGTTTCTGGAGGATCAATATCAAAGCGTTCTCGTGGCTTACGCTCACGGCGGGCGTACGGCTGACGCACTTCACCGGCGCGATCTCGGAGAATGCGGCCAGCCCGCGCCTGGGCGGGGCGATTCGCATTCCGCATCTGAACTGGGTGCTGCGCGGCTTCTGGGGCGCAGTATTACCAGGCGCCGCCGCTCTCCACTGTCACCGGCCCGCTGCTCGACTTCGCCGTGACGCAAGGGCTCGGCTTCATTCCCCTGCGCGGCGAGCGCGATCAGGAGCATCAGTTCGGACTGACGCATTCCCGTGCGCGGCTGGGCATTCGACGTGAACGACTATCACCAGCGCGCCCAGAATTATTTCGATCACAACGCGATCGGCAACTCGGACGTGTTTTTTCCGCTGACCATCGACGGCGCGCGGCTGTACGGTTGGGAAGTCGACGCGTCCGTTCGCCGCAGCTTGCTGCAGCGCGGAGAGGTCTACCTCAGCTATGCCTACGCGCACGCCGAGGGCAGCCGGCGCCGATCACCGGCGGTCTGACCGATTTCTCGCCTCCGGCGAGCGGCTATTTCCTGCTGGATCACGATCAGCGGCAACACCTTGCACACCGGATTCAACTTCAGCCTCCCGCATGGAGATTACCACGGGCGGCAATCTGTACTACGGCTCGGGATTCACGGATGGCTCGAGCGATGTGCCCGCGCATTTGCAGCCGCACACCACTTTCGATCTTTCCATCGGCAAGACATTTGCGCGAGAACCTGACCGTTTCGGTGACGCGCGCTCAATATGACGAACCGCGCTTCTGCTGGACAACAGCAAGACGTTCGGTGGGACACATTACTCGATCCGCGACAGATTTACGTGCGAGGTACGTATCGGTTCCATTCTTGAAAACGGCGTGGCGAACCGCTGACGAGTGCCGGGCAGTTCCGCGGCCGATAAAAACACTCTGGGATAATAAGGTCGAACATGGACGTCACGGAATCATCTCCGTTGCCGCCTACGCGGATGCTGCAAGTCGCGCGCTGGCTCGCATTCGCGTCCTCCGTGGCGATCGTCATCGGCATCGCGCCTTCGCAAATCCTCTTGGGCATGGCTCTGGCGGCGTTGTTATTGTCCGGAGAAAAACTGCGGCTGCCTCCCATCAAGCTGCCGCTGGGTTTGTTCCTGCTGGGAACACTGATCGCGATCGCGTTCTCCGGCAATCCGGCGGCGGGCTGGCCGCAGATCAAGAAAATCTACGTGTTCTTTCAATTGCTGATCGTGTTCTCGCTGCTGCGGGACATGGCGTTCATCCGCTGGCTGTTTCTGAGCTGGGCGGCGATCGGCAGCGTCAGCGCCGGCCTCAGCTTCGTGCAGTTCGCCCGCAAAGTGCAGCAGGCGCACGCCGCGCATAGCGACATTTACAGCTTTTACGTGGGCGAGCGGGTCACCGGTTTCATGAGCCATTGGTATACGTTCTCGGCCGAGGAAATGTACGTGCTGATTGATGCTGGGCGCGTTCCTGTTCTTCGCGCCTGAAGCGCGCAAACGGATGTGGCTGTGGATCGTGGTGGCGCTGGTGAGCTCGCTGGGGCTGCTGCTCGCCGAGACGCGCGGCGTGTGGATCGCAACCGCGGCGGGAGCGCTCTACCTGCTGTGGTTCTGGCGCCGCTGGGTGGTGATGCTGGTGCCGGTGCTGATCGCCGCGGGTTTTCTGCTCTCGCCCGGCGTCATTCGCCAGCGTTTCACCTCCATCCTGCGGCCCAGCACTATGGATTCCAACGATTTTCGCAAAGTCACCTGGCGCACCGGCCTGCGCATGATCGAACGGCATCCCTGGCTGGGACTGGGTCCGGAGATGCCGCGCATTCATTTCGACGAATACGTTCCAGCCGATATTCCGCGGCCCCTGCCGGTGGGTTCCTACATTCATCTGCACAATATCTATCTGCACTACGCGGCCGAGCGCGGCATTCCTACGCTGTTGGTTTTTTTATGGCTGATCGGCCGCATCCTGTGGGACTTCTGGCGCGGCCTCCGCACGCTTCCGCCGGGGCGCGACGATCGCCGGTTCCTGCTGCATGGAGGCATCGCCGTAGTGATCGCCACCCTGCTCGACGGCGTGACGAACGTGAATCTTGGGGACAGCGAAGTGCTGACCATGTTCCTGGTGGTGGTCGCCTGCGGATATATGGCGCTCGACGGCACGGTCGTGAGCGCCGGATCGCCGGCGAGCCGGGACGAAGTGCGCGCCGCGGCCTGAAATCTCGCCCGCTAAAACGTATCGAGCCAGCCTTCGAGAATTTGCCGCGCCAGAGGAGAGCTATCCGCTCCATGTGGATCCAGCGGCGCGTCGAGCGTATCGGCATCGGCGCAGTTGACGGATTGAGTGGACCAGTCGACGATCATCTCCGGCGTGATTTCGGGATGAAATTGGATTCCGTAAACCGTTTCGCGGAAGCGGAAGGCCTGCTGCCGGCACTTGTCGGAATAGGCCAGGGAAACCGCCCCGGCCGGCAGCATGAAGGTTTCGCTGTGCCAATGAAAAAACGTGCTTGGCGAGGGCAGGCGGCCGAAGACGGGATCGCCGGCGCGCATCCTCCGTGAGCTAAACCGGCGCCCAGCCGATCTCCTTTTCGGGATTCCGGTACACGTGGGCTCCCAAGGCTTTGGCGATCAGCTGCGCTCCCAGGCAGATTCCGAGGATCGGGGTCTTCGTGTCCAGCGCCTGCTGAATGAAATGTATCTCGGCCGCCATCTCCTGATCGTTGGCCGATTGGGGTCCTCCCATCACGATCATGCCGTCGTGGGGGCCAAGATCCAGACGGATCTCCCAAATCACTATAAAGAAAAGAGATGTTTCGGTCCCGTAGGACCTCTTCAAAGTAGCCCAGATGCTCAAATGGCTCGTGCCGCAAAACCAGCAAGGACCGCGTTTCACTCGAGCCTGGAATCCGGCATGGATTCAGACTACCAAAAAGCCTCGGGTACTACGAACCTTCAGCCGATAATCTAAAGGAGACGTGGAATGCGTCCGCCCGTATAATTGAATTTCAGGCTATGAGGATACTGATCGCGGACGACAGCATCGTTTCCCGGCACTTGCTGGACGCGACGTTGCGCCGTTGGGGCTATGAAGTGGTCATCGCTTGCGACGGCAATGAGGCCTGGCGCATTCTGCAGGCCGAAGACGCCCCCAAAATCGCCATTTTGGACTGGATGATGCCAGGCATGACCGGGCCCGAAGTTTGCAGCCGGGTGCGCGCCAACCTCAAGGACAAGGATCTCTATACTTATATCCTGCTGTTGAGTTCCAAGAGCCAGCGCGAGGACTTGATCGAAGGCATGGAATCTGGCGCCGACGATTACCTGACCAAACCGTTCGACCAGCATGAGTTGCAAGTGCGCCTGCGCCCGGGATTGCGGATCATCCAACTGCAGCATGAGTTGATTACGGCGCGCGAAGAATTGCGCGACCAGGCCACCAAGGACTTCCTCACCAGCATCTGGAACCGCTCCTCTATCCTGGATATTTTGAATCGTGAGTTGCAGCGCGGAGTTCGCGAGGGTCGGCCGGTTGGTCTGCTGTTGGCGGATCTGGACCATTTTAAATCCGTAAATGACACCTACGGCCACTTCGCGGGCGACGCGGTGCTGCGCGAATTCGTGCGACGCATGGCGGGATCCATCCGTCCTTACGACGCGATCGGGCGCTACGGCGGTGAAGAATTCCTGATCGTATTGCCGGGCTGCGATGCGGAAGTAACCGAGAAGCAGGCCGAGCGGATGCGCATCGCGCTAGCCGATGAACCCATGTTGTTCAACGAGGAATCGAAGCTGGTCACCTGCAGTTTCGGCGCTACCGCCTGGGTGCAGGGCATGGACCCGGCGGAAGAAGCGCTGATTCGGGTGGCCGACGATGCGCTCTATCGCGCCAAGCGCCAGGGCCGCAACCGGGTGGTGTATCTCGCGGCATCCGCACCCGAGCCACCAGCGGAACCGGCGGTCGCCGGGCAGCAAAACTCCGCCGATAAGTGATAAGCTGAAGGTCCCCGCTAAGAAGGGGACCAAGAAGTTACGATTCCAGAGTCTTACCTGATCGACGCGGCGAAGGGGAACGGCAACGTTCCCCTTCTCGCTTTTTAGGAAGGTCCACAAACCCCTTCTGCCGGCGACCGCGCCAGCCCACTCGGCCAGCCGTCCCCCAGCCTGTGGCAAACTAGAGGGCAATGCACGCCACGCGAATCGCCACGTTTTTGTTGGGCGCCTGGATTGGCTGCTGCGTTGGCATAGATCTACTGGCTCTCCAGAGCCTGCGGCTGGTGGGCCGGGCAATCGACTCCGCGGGCCCGTTCGCTGCCGATATTATGCGGAAAAGCGGCCAGGAGCAGATTGCGCTGCTGCTACGCCACTTCTCCGCCGAGCAATACCGGTATTATTTCTCGACCTGGGAGACCATCCAGATTCCGGGCGCGCTGCTTGTCGCCGGAGTGCTGTATTTGGCCGCGGGAAAGCGTTGGATCCCACAGATCTTGTGCGGCCTGATGCTGGCGCTGGTGCTGTTCCAATTGGCGATCCAACCGGAGTTAACGTTCCGCGGGCGAGCGGCCGATTTTCCGCCGGGAAATCAGACGTTGGGTACGCAGGCACGCGTGTGGGCGCTCACTGAAGTTTGGATGGGGGCGGAATCGGCGAAGCTGCTGATTGGCGGACTGCTGACGGCCCTGATGCTCAGCCACAAATCCCGTAGACGATCGCGCCGGGGAGAGGAAGAGGACTTGGGAGCCAGAAGCGTCGAGCGTACGCGTGAGCCGTTCTAGCGCGCTAGACGACGCCGCGGACGCGCAACGCTTCGTCGATCAGCGCCAGTAGCTGCTGCCGTGTGACTTCCAGTTTCTCGCTGGGGTCGGGCATGTCTTCGGCGGCCATCGGGCTACCGGGTTCGAAACCATTGGGAACCCTCACGCCATAGCGTGCGCGGGCTTCAAACAGTTTTTCGATCTCGACCCGCGGCAGAACCTTCGGGCCGCCCAGCATCTCGGCCACCAGCGCGATGCGCGCCAGGTGCTCCAGCGTTTCCATACGGGCGTAAGCTTGCCCGACGCTCTCGCCGTAGCACACGGCGCCGTGGTTCGCGAGCAGAATCGCGTTGAATTTCGGGACGTAGGGCAGCATCCCATCCACCAGCGCCGGCGTTCCCGGGAGTCCGTAGTCGGCCAGAGGAACCGATCCCATCGACACAATCAACTCCGGCATCAATCCCAAATTCAGCGCGCGCCCGGCCACGGCGAACCCGGTCGAAATTGGCGGATGGGCATGCACCACGGCGTTAATATCCGGCCGGGCATCGTAGACCGCGACGTGCATCGCCATCTCAGTGGTGCGCGCGCCCGTACCCGAAATCTTGTTGCCGCGCGCCATCGCACACGATGAGATCCTCGGGACGCATGCGGCCCTTGCACACTCCGGCCGGAGTGGCCAGGATGCGTTCCCATCCAGGCGGACCGTGAGGTTGCCGTCGTTGGCCGCGATCCATCCACGCTCATACATCATGCGGCCGGCGCCGACGATGTCTTCGCGAAGCTGTTGCTCACCACAGGACATGCGTTTTTATAGTCTAGCAAGCGAGGCAGCGTTGTGCGTCAGGGACCAGGCGCGCATGTCGCAGCGCCGCGCCGCTGTTAAGCCTCCTCATCCCGAACTCGAGGCGTCGTCGAGTGAATTTCCAACAAGAATCCCGAGCCACGCCGCGTGAGATTCCAAACACCTCAGCCCAGGGCTTCGTGGAAGGGTTTTTTGCCGGTGAGCACGGCGATCAGGTCGGATTCAGGGTGATGGTTCATGTGCTCGCTCACCACGTTCGACGAGGCTATGCTTGCCCGCTCCCGCCGAGAGATCCACCGGAATCGCATGCGGCTCTCCGAACAGGCTGGGAGTTTCAGCGGCCACGTTGGTAATCGCGCAGCAGCGGTCCTGCCACACGCGGATGCCGAAGTGGCTCTTGAGCACCTGCCGGCCGCGCCGTAATCCTGCCAATAGTCGATCGAAGCGCGGTCCGCGCTGACGGTCCTCATCTGAATCTTTACCGCTTGGTTTTTAGAAGCGTCAGGACTTCCGCGCGCTGTTCCACGCTCAAGCCCCACATCTCGGCGCCATGCGAGCGGCCGATCAATACGTTTCCCGCCACGTCGTCAAACAGAGCGTTGGCTTTGAAGCGCCGCCCGTCTTCGTTTACTTGAGCCGTATAGCCGTCGCCCAATTGCGGATCGTAGGCTTCAAAGTGTCCGCCTACTTCCTGGCGCGATTGCTGGAAGCAGATGGGACCGTTGGATTTGGTGACGCCGCAGGTCCCATCCACCGCTACCAGGATGTATTCGTGTACTTTCGCCATATGTTTGTGACTCACGCTAGTAACGATTGCCGCGGCGGGCGCCGCCATAGCCGCCACCGCCGGTGCGCTCGGTTTTCGGCCGCGCTTCGTTGATGGTGAGCGCGCGGCCGTTGAGTTCGGTGCCGTTGAGCGCCGCGATGGCCCGTTCTCGCTTCGGCGTCGTTCGTCATTTCGACAAAGCCGAATCCTTTCGGCTGGCCGGTATCGCGGTCGGTGACGATGCTGACGCGCTCGACGGCTCCGTAAGCTTCGAACATGGACCGCACCGCATCTTCCGTGGCGGTGAAGCTCAGGTTCCCTACAAAGATATTCTTCATGGTCTGCCTTTCGAATGGGCTGAGCTGCGAATCGCGGGCAGGAGTCGAAAGGGAGCGGATTGTACCGGACGATGCGAGAGATGCCAAAATCAGCGGGCCTGTAAACTACAACCCTATAGTCGCACGAACCCGCAGGGGAGCGGGCGCGTTGCTCCCGCCAGCCTACAGGCTGCGGTACAGACTTTGATACTGGACCGCCGCCGCGTCCCACGAAAAATCTTTCGCCATGCCGCGGCGCATTCGTTCCAGCCAGCCCGCACTTTCGGACCAGGCCTCCAGCGCCTGCCGGATCGCCTCCAGCAGCGCCTCCGGCGTATATTCGCGTGAACTTGAAGCCGGTGGTCTCGTCGACGGTATCTTCGAGCCCGCCGGTGGCGCGCACGATCGGTACCGTGCCATAGCGCAGACTGTACATCTGGCTTAAACCGCAAGGTTCGTACTGGCTGGGCATCAGGAACATGTCGGCGCCAGCTTCGATGCGGTGCGCGAGGCCGTTGTCGTAGCCGACCTGAACCGCGAATTTCTCCGGATAGGCCTCCGCCATCGTCGCGGAACATTTCTTCGTAATGGGAGCCTCGCCGGAACCGAGCACGGCCATGGCAAGATCCATCTCCGCCAGCTCGGGCACGATGTCTTCCACCAGATCGAAACCCTTTTGTCCAGGCGAAGCGCGAGACGATGCCGATCAGCGGCCGCGTCTCATGTCGAGCGGGAGTCCCACTTCTTCCAGCAGCGCGCGTTTCGCCAGCCGCTTGCCCGAAAGATCCTGTGGCCGAATATGGTGACGAGATGAGGATCGGCTGTCGGGATTCCACTCCGCGTAATCGACACCGTTGAGGATGCCGGTGATTTTCGCGGCGCGGTCACGCAGCACGCCGTCCAGGCCGTGGCCGTATTCCGGAGTCTGGATCTCCCGCGCATAGGTGGGGCTGACGGTGGTGATGGCATCCGCCCACACGATGCCGGCTTTCAGAAAGCTCAGCTCGCCCCAAAATTCCAGGCCGTTGCGGATGGAACAGCGTAGGACTGAGGCCCAGATCGCGGAGCAGGTAGCCGGGAAAATTGCCCTGATATCCCAGGTTGTGAATCGTGATGCACGCATCTTCGCGCCGCGAAGTCCGGATCGGCTGCCAAAGTTCTCGCGCAGATAGGGAGCGAGCAGCCCGCCGGGCCAATCGTGGGCGTGGAAAATGTCGGGCCGGAAAATGCTCGCGGCCGATTTCGAGCGCCGCCAGATTCAGCAGCTGCAAAACGGATGTGATTGTCGAGATATTCGACGCCGCCTTCGCTATAGATGCCGGCGCGGGCGTAGAGCGGCGGGCAATCGACGAACAAATAGCGCACGCCCTCGCGTTCCACTTGATCGATCGCGACGGTGAAGGCGTGCGGGCCCACCGTGAGCGGCATCGCATCCGCAATTCGCTCGGCGCCGTCGAGGCGGACGCTGCCATAGCGCGGCATCACCACCGCCACTTCTTCGCCGAGTTTCGCGAGCGCCGGCGGCAGTGCGCCCAGAACATCGGCCAGCCCGCCCGTCTTCGCGAAGGGCGCGGCTTCCGAAGTCACCATCAGGATTCGCGACATAGCAGGTGCTTCTGAACTTTGCCCAGCGCATTGCGCGGCAGCTTCTCGATGGATTCGAAGCGGCGTGGGATTTTGAAGGACGCCAGCTTCTCGCGGCAGCGGGTTTCGAGCGGGCCGGGATCGCCGGCTGCCGTTTTTCCAGACGATGTACGCCACCGGGATTTCGCCGCGCACGCGATCGGCTTCGGCCGACCACCGCGGCTTCTTCCACCTCCGGCTGCTCCATCAGGAACTCTTCGATCTCCCTCGGATAAATGTTGAAGCCGCCGGAGATGATGAGGTCGCTCTTGCGTCCGCTGAGTGTGTAATAGCCGTCGGCGGAGCGCGACGCCGATATCGCCGGTCGGAACCAGCCATCGACGAACGCGGCCTTGGTGGCTTCTTCGCGCCTCCAATATCCCGCGAAAACGTTGGGGCCTTTGAGCCACAACTCGCCGGTCTCGCCATCGGCCACAGGATTGCCGTCGGGTCCGACGATCTTGACGATGACGCCGGGCAGCGGCAGGCCCACGCTTCCGGGACGGCGCTCGCCGTCGTAGGGATTCGACATGTTCATGAGCGTTTCGGTCATGCCATAGCGTTCGAGGATGGTGTGGCCGAAGAGCGCGCGGAACTCTTCGAGAATCTGCGCGGGCAAAGGCGCCGAGCCGCACACGAACAGGCGCATGCGCTGGCCGATTTCGCGCGCCTGCGCGGGAGGCGTGTCGAGCAGACGCACGTACATCGCGGGGACGCCGAAAAACAGCGTCGGCTGGAAATCCAGAAATTGCGCAACTGCGGTCGTGTGATCGAAGCGTTCCAGCAAGCGCATGCGGCATGCCGCCATCAGCCAGCAATGCAGGCCGTTGCCGAGCGCGTGCACATGAAACAACGGCGGCGCCAGCAGAAAGCGATCGGCGGGCGTGATCTTCCAGGCCTGGATTAAGCTCGCGCCGTTCACCGCGAAATTATTGTGCGTCAGCATGGCGCCTTTGGAGACGCCGGTGGTTCCGGAAGTGTAAACGAGCGCGGCGACGTCGTCACCGTCGATCGGCACTTCGGGAAGCGTCGTCGCCGGACTGCGACGCTGCTTCCGCCAGCAGCGCGGGGATCTCGGCTGCGGTCACCAGCAGCTTGGGCTCGGCGTCGCTGAGGATGTGCGACATCTCGCGATCGCGATACAGGATATTGATCGGGACGAAAATCACGCCGAGCTTGATGCAGGCGAGATACAGATCGATCATCTCGATCGCAGTTCGCCAGGTAGACGCACAGGCGGTCGCCCTTGGCCAAGCCCGCGCGCGGCCAGCGCCCGCGCCATGCGATTGCTGCGCGCGTCGATTTCACCGAACGTGTAGACCGACCCGGCCCACTCGAGCGCCTCCTGCTCGGCGCGGTGCGTGAAGGTCAGATCAAACCAATTGCGAAGGTTCATGCAGGCCGCGTAGCACCGCCCGTTCGAAATCGCCCAGCATGCCCACGGCTTGCTTGTCGACGAAAGGCAGGAACTGCATCATGATCACGGCGCAGATCTGGCGCTTGGGATCGATCCAATAAAACGTGTTCCAAATTCCAGCCCACGCCAGGCTGCCCGCCGAGCGGCCGCCGGGTAGGGAGTCGGTGTTGATCAGGAAGCCCAAGCCCCATTTTTCGGTGGCGCCGGGATGCACGTCGACGTCGCTTGATCGTTCAGGCATCTGACGTTTTCAGTTGCCCGGCGCCTCCGTCGCCGATCTGATTGACGCTCATCTGTTCCACGGTCTTGGGATTGCAGGATCTGCTTGGCCATCGGCGGAGCGGCCGTGGCGCAGAATCATCTGCGTGAACTTGATGTAATCCGCGGCAGTGGAATATAAGTCCGCCGCCGCCATTGTAAGCCGCGGGGTCGGCGGGCAGCACGCGTGGTTCCTCTTTTAGCATGCCGTCCGGCTGGCGGTCATAGCGGCTCACCAGCGGTCGAATTTGTCAGCGGGCATGATGAAGCGAGGTGTCGTGCATCGCCGAGCGGCTGCAGGATATTGCGCTGGAAATATTGTTCCAGCGTCTGGCCGCTACGATTCTCGACCAGCCTGCCGGCCCAATCCGCCCTGATAGCCGTATTGCCAGCGCGCGCCGGGCTCGAATATGAGCGGCGGCAGGGGAGCCACGCCCGGAAGGAATCGCGCCGCCGGCTTTCTCGTATCGCTGCATGTCGTCGCTCCAGGTGTCGATAGCACAGCCCCGAAGTGTGCGTGAGCAAATGCTTCAGGTTATCGGCGTGCGGCGGGCCGCATCACCGGTTTGCCGGTGGCATCGTAGCCATCCATCACCTGCAGCTTGGCGAATTCCGGAACGTGTTTCGACACTGGCTCGTCGAGCTTCATTTTGCCCTGCTCCACCAGTTGCATCGCCGCGACGGAAGTCACCGCCTTGGTCATCGAAGCGATGGCGAAGATGGAATCGGGCGTCACCTTGACACCGGAGGCGCGTCGCGGGTGCCGAATGCGCCCTGATAAGTGATCTTGTCGGCGGTCGCGACCATCGCGGTCACGCAGGGAATGTTTCGGCGTTCGATCCCGCTGCGGAGGGTGTCGTCGATGCTGATGCCGCCGCGAAGACTGCGGGCACTTAAGCGCCCAACGCTATGGCTAGTTGTGAGAATTCACGGCGATTGATATTGGGCATGATCGTTTACCCATCCCAAAGGGTATCGCAGCGGCCGGGTTCAGGGGCGCAGGCTGCTATCAGGCACCCCGCGGCGCACAGACCAGCCGCGCGATCAGTCGTTCACGTCGATGTTTTCGACAAAGCAGCTTTGGAAAGCGCGGTCGAGCACATCTTCGGTGAGCACCATGGGGAGGCTTTCAAAATTGATGATGTCGATGCGCGTGCATGATCACGTCGCGCGGATGGCAGCGGCGGAAGCGCTTGTCGCCGGCGACGTAGTGTTTCTCAATGAAGCTCATCCACCACTTCCTCGGTGCATTCCAGTTTCTTCGACCTCGCGAAAAGCGCCGGAAGATGTGCGTGAACTCGGGCCGCTTGGGGCTGCGCAGGAACATCTTGTACTGAATGCGGCGCAGGAACGCTTCGTCGCCCAATTGATCCGGCCGCAGGTTGGTGGAGAAAATCAGGAACGCCTCGAACGGCACCGTCATTTTCCCGCCCGCATGGAAGCTCAGATAATCGATGTGGCGCTCCATGGGGACGATCCAGCGGTTGAGAATTTCCGCCGGGTTGGCTTTCTGGCGGCCAAAGTCGTCGATCAGATAAATGCCGTTGTTGGCCTTGAGCTGAAACGGCGCATCGTAAACCTTGGAGTGCGGGTTGTAGCTGAGATCCAGCATGTCCAGCGTGAGTTCGCCGCCGGTGATGATGAACGGCCGGCGGCACTTGAACCAGCGCCCGTCGTAAGGCAGCTCGGTCGAAAGCGCGGAAATCTCGGTTTGCTGCATCGTCGATCTTCTGGTGATAGATCGGATCGTACAACTGAATGATGTTGCCCTGGCACTCCAGCGCGTAGGGCATGAAGATCGGCTCGGTGTTTACGCGAAACAGAGATTCGGCCAGGGCGGTTTTTCCGTTCCCGGGCTGCCCGTAAATCAGAAACGACTTGCTGGCGTTCACCGCCGGGCCGATTTGCGCCAGAATGTCGTCCTCGACCACCAGATGCTTGAAAGCGTCCACCAGTGACTGCGGGCTCAGCCAGTTGTCGGCCAGTTTCTGGCGGCGACCACTTCCGCGTATTGATACAGCGGCACCGGAGCGGGGCCAGCGTATTGATTGTTCGACAGATGCTCGCGCGCCAGATTGCGTCCGGCTTCAGTGAGCGCAAAGATGCCCGACATGTTTCCCATGCCCAGAGACTTCTTGACGCCGACGTAGTGCTGGCGCTTCAGGTTCTCCAGCAAGTTCGTCGATCAAGCTGAACGAGAGGCCCAGCAGGCTGCCCATTTCGCGGCCCAGCAATTCGCCGCGAAAATACAGATATTTCAGCAGCAATTGCTCGACGATGGACGGGCGGAATCGCGAGTTCTTCCAGAGATCTCGGGTACCGGCGGCAGGATTCCGCTGGCGGTGCTGCGTGGATTGCCGGTTTCGATAGGGTCTGACGACGGCGCTCACTGAATAGTGTCCTCTTGATCCTATCGGCCGATTGAAGCGGTTCTGTATACCGTGTGCGAGGTACGCGGCGGTACTGTGGTACTGCGGGATTTCTAAGCTTTTTGCAGGTTGTCCGTCACCAGGCGGCCGTCGTACAGACTGGATGGAGCGGTCGGCGCAACTGGCATAGCGCGGATCGTGCGTGACCATGCAGATGGTGGCGCCGCCCGGTTCAATTCGCGCAGCAGATCCATCACTTGCTTCGCCGTTGGCGGAGTCGAGGTTGCCGGTGGGTTCGTCGGCCAGCAGAATCGACGGGTCGCCGGCCAGCGCGCGCGCCACTGCCACGCGCTGCTGCTGGCCTCCGGAAAGCTGCGACGGATAATGCTTCATGCGATGCGACATGCCCACGCGTTCCAGAGCCGCTTGCACCTTGCGCTTGCGCTCGTCGCCGGCCATGCCGCGATAGGTGAGCGGCAGCTCGACGTTTTCATACACCGTGAGATCGCCAATCAGATTGAACGCCTGAAAGATGAAGCCGATTTCGCGATTGCGGATGCGCGCGCGCTCGGCCAGCTTCAGTCCTTGCACCGGACGGTTGTTGAGAATGTAGGTGCCATCCGACGGCGAATCGAGCAAGCCCAGAATCGCCAGCAGCGTGGACTTCCCGCAGCCGGAAGGGCCGGAGATCGACACGTACTCGCCCTTTTGAATATCCATCTGGATTCCCGCCAGGGCGTGGGTCTCCACTTCATCGGTGACGAACACTTTCGTGACGCTCTCCAGATGAATTAGGGGTTCGGGCATGGGAGTCTCTCTTTAATTCAAGCGCACGCGCGAAGCTTGTTCCTGCGCCGCCATGTCGGACAGAATCACGCGGTCGCCGGCTTTCAATCCGTCGGCGATCTCGATGGCGTTCACCGAGGCGCGGCCGAAGCGCACGGGCACGCGCTCGGCTCCTTTGCCGTCGGCGTCGATGCGGAACAAGCTGCCGGGGCTGCCGGGCTGCGCGAATACCGGACGGCCAACGTAAAGCACGTCGGCCAGGCGCTCGATCTCGATGGTTCCGTCGACGCTCAGATCCGGCACGGCGCCTTTCGGCAGGACGCCGTCCAGCTTGCAATCGACGGTGCGCGTTCCGTTCACGATCGAAGCGTCGATGCGGATCACGTGGCCCGCGACAATTCCGTTGCGGGTGTCGATCTGCGCCTGCTGGCCGAGCACGATGTCCTTGGCCTGCGTCTCGGGAATCTGCAGCCGCGCCATCAGCTTTCGCGGCTGCGCGACTTTCGCCAGTACGTCGCCGGGTTTCACGCGCTGGCCCACTTGCAGAGTCATCTCCTGCATGCGGCCGCGGATGCCGGCGCGGATGGTGAGCTCGTCCAGTTGTCTCTTTTTCAGCTTGTAGGTGGCGCGCAGCTTTTCGACCTGCACCTTCTGCGACTCGATCTGCGCCTGCACCGATTCCTTGAAGATGTCGAGCTTCTGCTTCTCCATCTGGAAGCGGCTGTCCGCCTGTTCCCACTTGGCGATCGGCCAGTCGCATGTTGATCTCGGGCTCCAGCTGGGCCTTGAATAGCTGCTCTTCTTTGTCTCTATTGATTTCGGCCTGCTTCAGATCGCCCTGCGCCGTGGCGACAGCGGATTGCTGATCGAAGGTCTGGCTCTGCAGTTTGACCCGCAGGTCGGCAAGATTCGCTTCGGCCTGCTTGGTCTGCCATTCATAATCGACGGCGTCGGCTTCCATCTGCGGATTGGTAAGCACCAGCAGGACGGTGTTGGGCTTCACGTCATCGCCGGAGCGCGCCAGAATGCGGCTGACCTGGCTGTCGAATTCGGCCTGAAACCACAGGATGTCTTCGGGGACCAGCGTGCCCAGCCCGCGCACGTCGCGCACCATGGGGCCGCGCTTCACGACGTCGGGCCAGACGGTGGAAGCCTCCACCACCGGCACCGCCGGCTTCATCAGGCTGACTCGCCAGCCGGCCAGCACCACGGCCACCAGCGTCAGCGTCAGGTAGACCACCCGGCGGATCGTTTTCCTTTTCCCGACGCCTTCGCGCTTAACGTCCATAAGAGGTTCTACAAACTAGCGTTGATCCTTTATACGTTCGAGTAGGCAGAATGTTCCACAATTTACCGCATTATCCCAATCATACGGGAAATACGGCATTTAGAAAAGCAGGATTGTGGCTGGAGCAGCACACCCCGGCCGCAATCGCCACAACCAAACGAACCCAAGCCCGCCGCTGCAGCCAGATTCCGGGCTCCACTGTCAGTAATCGCATGGAGAGGCCCGGGGCACGGCTGAGTAGGACGGTAACTACTTGAGCCTTTAAGCGAAATAATCGTCATGAAATGCGTCATTCCCATCGCAGGGCCTCCAGGGGGTTGATCCGGGTCGCGCGGCGGGCGGGAAGATAGCAGGCGAGCAGGGCGACTGCGGTGAGCAAGAACTGGCACGGCGATGAAGACGAGCGGGTCGCGGGGTTGCACGCCGAACAAGAGGCTGGCTGAGCAGACGCGTCAGCCCCAAAGCCGCGCCGATTCCGATTGCGACTCCGATCAGGGCCAACCGCATGCCTTGCACCAGGACCATGTTACGGAGCTGCCCGGTTGAGCGCCGAGCGCCATGCGGATGCCGATTTCCTGCGTCCGCTGCTGGACCGAGTAAGCCATCAATGCCGTAAATTCCGATCGCCGGCAAGCAGGAGCGCGGAGCCCCCGAAGATATTCATCAGCAGCATGTTTAAATTCTGGCGAGCCGTCGATTTCGCCACAATTTCGTCCATTGACCGGAGCGGGGGAACGGGCAGCCCGGTCGCCGCGCGCAGTTCGTTCTGGATCGCCGAATTGAGCGACGGCGACTCAGCGCGAACGCGAATAACCCAAGCCACTGAGGTATCCGCGGTGCGAGTATCCGGCTGTTGTGCTAATGGGACAAACACGACGGGCGATGTATTCCGGTTGAGCGCGTCGTCGTGAACGTCGCCCACAATGCCGACGATTTGGCGTACTGGCTCTTCGAGCCGCGGTCCAAGTCCTTTTGCGATCAGAATCTGGGAATTCAGTGGATCGCCATCGGGCCAAAACTGGCGGGCCATGGCTTGATTGATGATGGCAACCTGCGGGGATCCGAGCCGGTCCGCGTCGGTGAAAAATCGCCCGCGAAGGAGTGGGATCTTGAGCGTGTCGAAATAACCGGCCGAGACCCTCCCGTAGGAGCTAGTTCCATGCGACGGTCCACTCAGTGGCCGCCCAATGACAATGACGGGATGACTGCTGACGGTCAGTATCCAACGGCAACAATCCGGTGAGGCCAGCGCTCTCCACTCCGGGTAACGCGGTCAGACGCCCGAAGGCATTCTGAACCAACTGATTCACTCCTGCCGCTTTGGTGAATCGTGGGTCCAGCGCCGTTCGCGTTGTTACTACGTTGTGAGGGTCGAACCCTGGATTGACAGAGCGTAACGCAATCAGCGTGCGGATGAGCAGGGCGGCTCCGATCAGCAATACCAGCGCCAGGCTGATTTCGCTGATGACAAGCAGCGAACGGGTCCTGTTCTGCCGGAATCCGCTGCCCTCGCGCCCTCCTCCTTCCTTTAAGTTCGAGTTTAGATCCGTGCGCGACGCTTGGAGCGCTGGAATGAGTCCAAAGAGAAGCCCAGTCGTCAAACCCGCCAACATCGTGAAAGCGAAATACCCGCCAATCCATGGATTACGTTTGAGCCGTTCGCTCCGATGCGAGGAATATTGACCGGATTCACGGCCAGAAGAGCGTGGATGCCGGCGACTCCGAGTCCTAATCCAAACGCCGCGCCCGCCATCGACAGCAATGCACGCTCTCCGTCAGTAGCTGCCGAATGACTCTGCCGCGCGCCGCGCCCACGGCAACGCGCATGGCGATTTCTCGCCTCCTGCCCGCCGCCTTGACCAGCAAAAGATTTGCGACATTGGCACACGCTATAAGCAGTACCACGCCGACAGCGCTGGCGAGAATCAGCAGCGACAGGCGCACATCTCTGACGAGAATATCCCGCATTCGTTGGACGCTGTAGGAGTCTCCCCGGGCAGTAGAGATCGTGTTCGGAAACTTGCGGCGGAACTCCTCCGTCATGAATTGAAGTTGAGCGTTCGCGCATGTCAAGGCGTGACTCCCTGGCTTGAGGCGGCCCACGGCCTGGAAGTAATGCACCTGCTTATCGCTGTTTGGACTAATGAGAAGCGGCAGCCACACATCGGGAGCTTCAGGAGTCTCCGTTTGCACTCCGGCAGCCATGATTCCAACGACCTGAAAAAGATCTCCGCTTAGCGAGATGACCTTGCCCACGATCTCGGGATCGCCGCCAAATGCTCTTTTCCAAAATGCATCGCTGAGGATAACGACGTGGCCCTTCTCGAACAACTGAGTCCCAGCGGGCCGTTCTTCTTCATCTGTAAACCCACGACCCTGAGCTATGGGCAGTCCGAAGAGACGAAAGTAATCCTTGGTGATGGAGATAGCTTCGACCCGTTGCGGCTGGTCAACACCTGTCAAGTTCATCGGGATAAGACTATAGCCCGATACCTCCTGAAAGACACTAGTCTGCTCGCGCCACAGATTGAATTCGATTTCCGC
Source organism: uncultured Acidimicrobiaceae bacterium (assembly GCA_963794875.1). Taxonomy (GTDB): domain Bacteria; phylum Actinomycetota; class Acidimicrobiia; order Acidimicrobiales; family RAAP-2; genus Bog-473. Next base: position 22,458 of record CAWCFG010000011.1, on the reverse strand, counting down.
GGCAATGGGTCCGGAGCCTCGCCCTGTTGGTGTTCATGAACGTCGACGATTCGATCCGGCTCAGGGGCACGGCACCGGTTTCAACAAGACGGTATTTACCACCGAAAAGATAGCGGTGTTCATTCCGATGCCGAGCGCCAGCGTGCCGATCACGGCGATGGCGAATCCTGGAGTCTTGCGCAGTGTGCGGAGCGCGAAGCGCAGGTCCTGCCACAGATCCTCCGCCCAGCGCGTGCCGCGCGCGTCGCGGCATTCTTCTTTTACCTGCTCGACGCCGCCGAATTCCAAACGGGCGCTGCGGCGGGCTTCCGGCTCGCTCATGCCGGCGCGAAGATTGTCGGCCACCAGTCCGTCGAAATGGAAGCGCAGCTCGGCGTCTAGGTGCCGCTCCATCTCCCCGCGCTTCAGCAGCCGCCGCCACCAGCTCATCCATTCGCCTCGCTGGATTCCAGAATCAGGCGGACCGCTTTCGCCAATTGCTTCCAGCTCTCGGTCTCGGATTTGAGTTGCGGTCTGGCCCTTGGCTGTCAAGCGATAGAACTTGGCCTCGCGGCCGGTTTCGCTGTCCTTCCACTCGGCCGCGAGGAGTCCTCGGTTCTCCAAACGATGCAGTGCCGGATACAGCGAGCCTTGTTGAACCTGCAACACGTCGCGAGAGATCTGCTGGATGCGCTGCGCGATGGCATAGCCGTGAATCGGCCCCAGCGTGACTACTCTCAGGATCAGCAGGTCCAGCGTTCCCTGCGGTAGATCGGATTTCGGTTGGGTCACGGATACCTCGGACTTCTACATATACATCAGGATGTGTAGAAGTGCAGGGCTTATTCCGCCCGCAGCGCGTCGAGCGGCACCGTTCTGGCAGCGCCCCGCGAAGGCACATAGCTGGCGGCAACCGCGGCGGCGATGACGGCGGCCGCGACTGCGGCATAAGTCACGGGATCGATCGCGCTGACGCCAAACAGCAGCGATGTCATCAGCCGCGTCGACGCAACGGCGCCCGCCAGGCCCAGCACGACGCCCACTAATGCACAGGCGCAATCCGCGGTAGACGAACATGCTCACCACCTGCGATTCGCTCGCCCCCAATGCCGTGCGGATTCCAATCTCGCGCGTCTTTTGCGTGACCGAGTAGGAGATCACGCCGTAGATCCCGATCATCCCCAGCAGCAGCGCCATGCCGCCCGCTAGCGCCAGCATCACCATCGTGAAGGAGACTCGCGCCATCGATTTTCGATAAATCCCTTCCAGCGTCGCCGACGTCGGCCACCGGCAGATCCGGATTCACCGACCATACCGCCTGCCGGATTTCCGCCGCCAGTTGCTCGCTGCCCGCGCGCGGGGTGCGCAGCGCAAACGCCATCGGAAACCGAACCACATATACCGGATCGCCCCAGAATTGCTTCATCATCAGAGGCCAATACACGATCGTGGGAGCTTTCTTATTGGCGCCATCGTCCAACTCGTTGCCGACCACGCCGATGATCTCGCGCCACTCGTCCTTACTATTTTCCCGAATTTGTTTGCCCAGGGCGCGCCGTTGGACCGCCCCAATACTCGCGGGCGAAATTTTCAGAGACGAGCACCACCGGCATGAAGTTGTAGATGTCGGTCCAGGTGAGGTCGCGGCCGGCAATCAGGGGATTGCCAACCGTCTTGAAGAACCCTGGCGAAATGAACTTGAAGCGGCGTATGGGCGGAAGTTCGGATTCCGCATACGTGCGGTCCTTCGCAAAGATAAGGTCGTTGCTCTTGCGTCCGTCCATGGTCATGGAGCTGGACATCCCGGCATCGGAAACGCCCGGAATCTGGCGCAGCTTTTCCAGGATCGCCTGCTGCAGCCGGGCCACGCGCTCAGGTTCCTTCACCTCCGTCTCGGGTATCGCGATCCGCAACGTCTGAACCTGTTCCGGCCGCGTGAATCCCGGAGACTGCCGCTCAGCGCCCAGAACGTGCGGATCATCAGGCCGGAACCGATCACCAGCACCAGCGCCAGTCCCACTTGAATGATGACGAGCCCGTTCTGGACCCGATGCCGCTCGCGGCTGTGGCTGAACGACCGGCTTCCCTGCCGCAGTCCCAAGGCCGGCCGGATACCGGCGTATCGGAACACCGGGATCAATCCGAAGAGCAGCCCGGACACGATGGAAATCGCCAGCGCAAACAGCACGGTGCGGGTGTCGATCGAAATTTCGTCGAGTCTGGGAAGGCCCGCGGGCGCGAGCGCGACCAAGAGCTTTAAAGCGGCATACGCGAGGCCCACGCCGGCCGCTCCGCCGAGCAGTCCTAAGACCACGCTTTCCGAAAGCAGCTCGCCAGCGATGCGATTCCATCCCGCGCCCAGAGCCGAGCGGATCGCCAGCTCCTGCTGCCGCGCCTCCGCGCGCACCAGCATCAGGTTCGCGACGTTCGCGCAGGCGATCAGCAGCACCAGCCCAACGGTGCCCATCAACACCCAGAGAACCGACCCCACATCGCCGATCAAATCCTTCGCGAAGGGACGCACGTTGGGACCGATCCTCGCTTGCTCGAAAATATGCGCGCTGAAACCGGGCGGAGGAGGAAACGCGGTGTAAACCATGGGCAGCATGCGCGCGACATCGGCGTTCACCTGCGCCACCGTGACGCCGGGCTTCATGCGCGCCACGCCGCGATAACTGAAGTTGCCGAGAAATGTTTTATTGCGGTCGAGCTGCATCGGCAGGATCAGGGAAAATTTGTAATCCAGGAAGCGGAAGTCGCGCGGCATCACGCCAATCACTTCGCGCGCGTCGCCATCCACCAAAATGCGCCGGCCGATCACGGAGCGCTCTCCGCCGAATTGGCGCTGCCAGTAGCCGTAAGCCAGCATCACCGTTTTAGCGCTTCCCGGCAGGTCGTCCTTGCGCTCGAACCAGCGTCCCAGCAGCGGCGGGACGCCCAAAATCGGCAGAGTGCCGTCGGTCACCTCGATCGTCTGCACCTGCTCGGGCTGGCCAAGCCCGGTGACGCTGGCGCTGCGGTTGTTGTACAGACCCATGTCAGCAGGGTCCGGTTCTGATCCCGGTAGGTGAAGTAATTCGAGGGCGCCTGGTTGAGGTCGGGAATATTGATACCTGGAGCCGTGTGCCACATGCCCACCAGTTCGTCCGGCTTCGGATACGGCAGCGGCTTCAGCAGAACGCCATTGATCACGCTAAAAATCGCAGTGTTCGCGCCGATCCCGAGCGCAATCGTGAACACCGCGACCGAGGCGAAACCGGCGGTTCGGGAGAGACGCCGCAAAATTTCGCGCAGTCGATGAGGCCAGTATGCCATTTGGCGGCTCTTGGTCTCTTATACGGAATCGACGGCGACGGAGTTCCGGAAAATTTTGAGAGGGAGAACAGCCCGGTTTGGGTAGAAAATTGGAGCGGGAGACCGGATTCGAACCGGCGACATCGACCTTGGCAAGGTCGCACTCTACCAGCTGAGTTACTCCCGCATCGGCAGGCGACAGGACCCATTGTCGCGCCCCAAACGCGCATTGTCAAATGCGCTTCAGGAGCGCTGAAACACCTTATTCATATAATGTTCAATGTTTTATTTAAACTCTGTATCTCTATGAAAATAGATGGTTTATAATTCTATAAGATATTATTGCACAGGATTTTTTGTGCTATTCTTGAATTCCGCGAAAGACGGTTGGCCGTTCGAAACACCTCTCGGCAGCCGCCCAAGCACGACGATTCCAGGAACAGAATCGGTAGGGAAATGTAGGATTTCCACAGACGGTGGAAATCCTGTGGGGAATTTGTGTGTCGGAGGATACCATGACCGGAGAAATGATCAGCATTGGCCAACCCTTGGGAGCAAATCAAAGCGCGGTTGACCACCAGGATCAGTGCGCGCGCCTATGAAGATTGGGTTACACGGACGGCTTTCGATGGCTCGGAAGGCGGCGTGTTGCGGGTTACCGTTCCCGACCAGGTCACCAAGACCTGGATGGAGCAGGAATACGCCGAAGACATCCGCGAGACCATTCGCGAGTTGAATCTTCCGGTGGAACGCGTGGTTTACACCATGCAACCGGCTGGCCTAGCCGCCAGTGTGACGGCGGCGCCCGCGTGCGGAAATCTACAAAGAATTTCGCCGGATCATCCACCGCTTGCCCTGGACGCGTCCCGTTGCGGCAAGGCCGATCCCGAGCCCACTCCACGCCCCACTCCAGCGGACGCACCACGCGGTTGTTATCCACCGACGTAAGCCGGTCCTCCCAGTCATACATCCATTGTGCATAGCGAGAATGTGCGTCGCGCGAAGGCATAGTCAACTTTCTAGTCTGACAAGCGCCGAGCGCGCCGTTGGCTGCGAAACATTCAACGGCAGCAATTAGCAGTTAGCACTTGGCATTTCCCGGTTAAGTGGGACGTCACCGGGAAAATCTTCAGGAAAGTCGACGTTGTGACATCCGTCACAGAGAAATATCAGTCAAACACCGATGTTCACGAACACAGGAATAAGAACAGAAGAATGAGCCTGTAAGCACCCTCTTGAAGTGTGGCTACGCTTGCAGTTACTGCGGGTCGATCCCGACGTGCTTACGTTCTTCGGCAAACATGGCCGCGGCTATCAAACCACAATCAACGCCGCCCAGCGCAACTATATGGAAGCAAGAAAAGAGCCCACTAGTTGAGTATGCGCCGGAGTGACGACCTCAGTTCTACATTCTGATCCCTGAACCCTACTGTCTAGCTCCCATATTTCCTCGGCACTCTCTTCGAAATATTCATAGAATTTCATAAGGGCTGCTGTTCGCTAAAGCCGCGTGTTCCAGCGCATCGATGCTAGCCCGTCCCCGGACCCGAGCAGAACAACTTCATCGCCCACCGCGATCCCGGGGATGCCAGTCACGTCGGCCAGATTCAGGTCCATCGAAATGCGTCCCACGATGGGCGCGTAGTGGTCGCGCACAATCACGCGGCCGCGATTGGATAGCTGGCGGTTATACCCGTCGGCATAGCCAACGGGCGGCGCGGCAACGTGTGCCGGTGCCTTGGTCACATAAGTCGCGCCATAGCCGAGCGCCTGGTCCTCCGCGAAAACTGCGCAGCGAAAGAATGCGCGTCTTCCAGGTAAGAATCGGTTTCACCGGTAAACGCAACGTGCCGCCGCTCACTTCGCGGCCAGCGCGCTGGAACAGCAAATCGTATCCATAAAGGTTAATGCCCGGCCGCACCATGCTGTTCCGGGTCATGCTGGCCGATACTTCGCGGCGGGAGATCACTGCGCCAGTGTTAGCCATATGGACAAACGTCGGAGTCTATTCCCGCATCGCGCACCATGCGTTGCGCTTCTTCGAATTTGTGCAACTGGTCGGCCACCGAAGGCACGTCCAGGATTTCGGACGACGCCAGGTGAGTCGAGAATCCTCCCAGCTCAAGATGCTTTCGCCGCCTGCAACGCCGCGAGCACCCGCGGGAAGTTCCGCGACCGCAACCCCGAGTCGCCCCATGCCAGTATCTACTTTCAGATGCACAGGATGACGATGACGCCCCTTCGCCAAAAACCGCAGCCGCTTTTTCCATCGCCTCAATATGCCAGGGCTCCCACACCGTTGGAGTCAGGCGCAGCCGCACGATCTCGCTCTCTTCCCCCGCGCCAGAATCCAGTCATCAAAAGAATATTGGGATTGAATGCCCGCCTCACGCAGCGGAATCGCTTCATCGAGCGAAGTCACGCCCAGCCAACTACGCGCCTTCGGCTTCGAGTGCACGGGAACACTCCACCGCACCGTGCCCGTAGGCATCGGCCTTCACCACGGCGCACACCGTCACGCCCGCGCCCACGTGCTTCTGCACGGTGCGAAAGTTTTCCCGCAAGAGCCAACGAGGGATACTTCGGCCCAGGTGGGGCGCGTTGCCACGCGGCTCAGAATTTCTGCAGTGCTTGCCACTTTCGCGATTATAGCGGCAGCCGCCCGCCCGTCTCCACGTTACGCCCGGGCTACTCCCGTCCAGAGCAAGATCGGGCAGAGCGCGAGTTTCACAGGCCGCGGAAGCACTCGACGAAATCGTCGATTTTGACTCGCGTTTTTAGTGAGATTTTGGAGGCGCCTTTTGGCTGGCGATTTTCGGTGGCAAAGCGCTTCCAGCGTTGCGATAAAGGGACCGTCTTGAGTGCGGCTTTTAGCCGCTGAGGTCGAACTGCGGGTGTCGCAAGTAGCTCTCTTTGAACTCTTCACTCGTGCCGTCCGCTGCCCAACTGATCGGCGCTTCAGCGCCGAGGGGAGTCCGTCCCTATTTTTTCGCGCTGTTCGTTTTTCGTAACAATTCTCTCGCCCTTGCCCGCTCCACCCTTTCTCGTTCTAGCATAAACACTCCCTCCCCTTTTCTCTCTGCCGCTGGCGACGCCCGTCGCCAGCGGCTCGGTTTGATACGGGCAATTCCGAAGCTCAATCCATGTGGGGACAGAGCCCGGCGTACCTTTATGGTCTTGATTTTCTTGGGTTGATTTTTGCTGGCTTGTGTTTTCGGGTGGCGCAGCGCTTTCAGCGCTCCGATATTCTGCAATGTCCTGATTGCTACTTCAGCCGCGGAGGTCAGGTTTCAAGGCCCACCCAGCAAACCCGCCCCACCAGATAGTCGGCGGAACTTTTGCCTTCATCCATGGCAATCGTTTCCATGGGATGCCCCTGGTTGTGCGGGCGCAGGATGAGATGGTTGCCCGCGATTTCCACGTACCTCACCATGCAGGTTCCATCCTTGAGCACGGCGTAGAGGTTGGGCTCACCTTTGCGGTAGGGCTTGAGAGAGTTGTAATGCCGATCGAGCAGCAGGGTTGCGCCCGGCGCCAACCGCGGATACATGCTGGCGCCATCCTCGCTGTTGGCTTTGATCAACACGAACCGTTCCCAGCTGCCGCGGCCTTCGCTTTCCGCGCGCAGCTTGCGCAGGAATGTTTTTTTAAATTTCAGGATCTCTTTTACGTTCATGCTGGCGATCAGAGGCTGGGTTGCGGCGACCGTTCCGTCCACTTGCAGGATGTTTTCGAACTCGTCGCCGCTCGGCGGCAGGATCGAAGCACGCTTGTTTATCTCGGCGGGATCCAGCAGGTCGAGCACCGAAAGATGTTGTACCGCAATGACTTTGTCCATTCCTTCCAGGCTCAGCCCCCGCTTCCGGTTGAGGAAGTTGGAAATGTGCGCCTGCTTGAATCCCGTTTGTTGCGCCAGTCGCAGCCCAGTTAATTCGTTGGCTTCGATTGGTTCCCAAAGAATCTTGCGGAGATTATCTTGCAAGACACGGAATTTCATAGCTTTGAAGTATAGCACCGGTGCCCACTGCCAACGCCTATCCGGCGGTGTTTTCCACAGCCCGATTGGCAGCTCAACCATGACTGAGAAAATTCGCAGCTATACCATCGCGCAGGATCAAACACATCTCTGGTTCAGGGATGAAGACAAGATAGAGATGAGCAACCGAGACAACGTCAATGAGGAGATGAGCTTCGTCGAATCCGCCGCAAGGTGCGGTCGGCCCGAAGTGCTCTCCGCAGCCATGGAACGACTGCTGCTGTCGCTGAGGTTTACCGGACGCGTGTGCGTGGTTGTTCAAAACGGACGCGTTCTGCGGCAAGAGATATTGGAAGAGAGCATTCTTGCCAGAACCACCGTGGTTGCCATGGGGTCCGGGGTGTCGAGCATGACAAGGGAGGCAAAGCAAAAAGCAAAAGCAAAGGAGCGAGACCAAACCAGACAAGGAAATGCTGGCGCACCGGCTGATGCGCGGCCTGAAGTTGCCGGTGAGCCCGATCGTGAACGAGTTCGACGGGGATGCGGACTCCGGCAACCTGGGCGGTTCCGGCGAGTGGGGAGACGAAGCCGGAGGGTGGCGCAGATTCGGGAACCGGAGGTGACAGGAAACATTCGCTGGGAGCGTTCTGCGGTGGAACAAAGAGCCACTGCCGAAACGAGTGGGGGCAGTATCGTAGAATGAAGTCATGGGGTGCTCGGGCGTCAATCTGCGGCAGGAGCGGAACTCCCTTGGAACTATCAGAGCTGTGGAACTACGAGGGATTCTTCGCTTCGCTCAGAATGTCAGACTAGATTTCTTGAGTCTTATTCAGGGCCTTTCGTATATGTTCCGGCACACAGGACGGGAATGGATATCACGTGGTTGACCGACCGGATTGCGGTCGGAGGCGGAATCTGGACGTTGGACAACATGGAGAAGGTGGTGCGGGAGGAAGTGACGCACATCATCGACATGCAGATCGAGTTCGACGACACGCCGCTCGGAGAAGCAGTTCGGGGTCCATGTGTTGTGGAATCCGACGGACGACGATTTTGATCACAAGCCTCGAGGAGCTGTTTCAGCGGGGAGTGGATTTTGCGCGGATGGCGCTCGAAGAGCCCACGGCCAAAGCTATTCATCCATTGCGCAGCTGGAGTGCACCGGGCGCCGAGATGGCGCTGGCGCTGTTGGGGGTCGATGGGATGGACGGTTGAGGATGCGATGGCATTGATCGAGAAGCGGCGTCCGGTGGCGGATTTTGCGGACGTGTATGTGCGACAGCGTGGAAGATTTTCCTGGAAGGGCTGACGCCGCAGGGGTCCCGATTTTCGACTTTCTGAGGACAAAAGCTAAGCCACACGGGACACAGGAGGACACAGGGTACAGGCGGAGCGGGGTTAGAAGTTTCCTTTAACGGGAGCGAAAAAAGTCAGAACGCTTTCGGATTCTCTTGGAAAAGTTTGTGAGGTGAGAGCCATGCTCTTTACGGAGCGTGGGGAGCGGTGCTGCGTTCGCGAGGTTCGACGCCGCGCCCGGTACCAGATGTGCGGGAGTTGTGGAAACGCTCGTCGAGCGCGGTGGTGGCTCGGAGGCTAAAGCCTTCACCTTTATTGGTTCTAACTAAGCACGACTGAAGTACTCCTTCCGAAGACACTCTTTCAATGGTGCGGATGACTTCCCTAGCCGACTTCTTCGTTCCAGGTTTCGAGATTCTTCTTTACCTGCGCCATGAATGGTCGGCGACGGCGCCGTCGATCAGGCGGTGATCGTAGCCTAGAGTGAGGTGGACGACGGAGCGGATGGCGATAGAGTCGGTGCCATCTTTGTCGGTGATCACCATCGGCTGCTTCGTGATTCCGCCGACGCCCATGATCGCGGAGTTGGGCTGGTTGATGATGGGGAGGCCGAAGACTGCGCCGAACTGACCGGGATTCGTGACGGTGAAAGTGGAGCCTTCGACGTCTTCGGGCTTCAGTTTCTTGTTTCGCGCGCGTTCGCCGAGATCGGTGATGCCGCGCTGAAGGCCGAGGAAGTTCAGGTCTCCGGCGTTCTTAAGGACAGGAACGATAAGTCCCCAGTCGAGTGCGACGGCGATGCCCACGTTGATCTGGCGATGGTAGCGGATGTTATCGCCTTCGAGGTTGGCGTTGATGATGGGCCACTGCTGCAGAGCCATGACGGCGGCACGGACGAAGAAGGGCATGAAGGTGAGGCGGGCGCCGTGGCGCTGCTCGAATCCGGCCTTTTGTTTGTCGCGCAGGTTCACGATGCGGGTGAAGTCCACTTCGTACATGCAGTGAACGTGAGCGCTGGTGCGGCGCGACTCGATCATGCGCTGGGCGATGATCTTGCGCATGTTCGACATGGGCACGAGATCGCCGGGGTAAGGAGCGGGAGCGGCCGGGCGGGCGGCGCCGGAGCGGCGGTGCTGCGCTCGCTGGCAGGAGACAGTGCGTGCGGGCACGAGCCGGGCGTGATCCCTGGCTCTCGATGAACTGCATGATGTCTTGCTTGGTGATGCGGCCGCCGAGGCCGGTGCCGGAGATTTGCGAGAGGCTGACGCCGTGCTCGCGGGCGATTTTGCGGACTAGGGGGGAGGAGCGGGTTTCCTCCTCTTCTTCGAGTTGCGGGTCGCGGCGGCTTGCGGGGGGGCGGGTTCGGGCTGCGCTGGCGTGCGGGGGCGAGACGCCCCCGCCACAGCCGGCGTGACGCCGGCGCTACTTTCTTCGTTTCTGGCGGCTGTTCTCGGAGCGGGCTTTGAAGGCGCAGGCTGCGGCTTCGCCATCGACTGCGATAGTGCCGACTACCGTGTTGACTCCCACGGTTGTGCCTTCGGCCACTTTGATTTCCTGGAGGACACCGGAGGCGGGGGCTGGGATTTCGGCGTCGACTTTGTCGGTCGAGATTTCGAAGAGAGGTTCGTCGCGCTGGACTTTGTCGCCGGGCTTCTTGAGCCACTTGGTGATAGTGCCCTCGACGATGGATTCTCCCATCTGGGGCATGATGATGTCAGTTGGCATGATTTCTTTCCTTGAGGCCCACAGTCTGAGAAGGGGCTGGGCGCAAACAATATTATAGCGTTTGGCGGATTCCTGGTCGCCGCGGGGCTTTAGTAGTGGCTCAGTACTGAACCGAGACTTCGTGGAGTAAACCCGCGGAGGACTCTGCCCGCCGCTCGGCTTCGCTCGAGGGACAGCCGAGGCGGCTGTCCCCACGTGGGCTTTGTCACGCGGGCTAGTGGTTGTGGTCGGCCTTCCTTTCAGTGTTCTTTCTTTTCTGGCTCGGGTGGGGCGCGTCGAAGCTCGTCTTCCAGTATTCCTGCACGGCGGGCGGGAGTTTATCCATGTGAGAGAGGAATCATGGTGATCTTCCACATGTCCTGGTCAGAGTTTTGTCCCAGGCAGGCATGCCGGTGTAACGGACTCCAGTGCGGATCGTGAAGAAGATGTGCCACTCGGGATCATCGGGGGGATCGGAAATCAGATTTGGCGGTGGCGGATAAAAAGTGTTGGCGAGGGTCGAGGGCTTGTGGTCGAGAGTTCCGTGGCACAGGGCGCAGTTCATCGTGTAGAGCTTCATGCCGTCTATCAGGTTCTGGTCGTTGGGCGTGAGCGGGTTGGTGACGTGGGGAGCATGGCGCTCCATGGAGGCGTCTCGGCGCTCATTGGCAAGGTGCTGCTCCAGATGCGGAGGTTCGACGTTGGCAGTAGTCGGAAAGAAGCCGAGCATGGCGAAGCCGAGCCCGCCGAGGATGAGTACCAGAAGAGTGACGATGACGCCGAGAAGAAACTTGCCCATGGGGCCTCCGAAGGTATTGTGGCAGAAGGGCGGGTGGGGCGCTAGTTTGCGGGATTGGGTAGTGGAACCAAGCCAGGAATCGGTTCAGAGCTTGCATCCAGCCGGAGGAATAGTTCCGACGACCGGATGAGATGCGACGTCTGCGACAATGGCGCAAGTGGTGTCGCGATCTCCCAAGCCGCTGACCGTCGTCCACAAAGCGTCCTCATAGTTATCAAGATGGCGATGCAGCGGCCCAGAGCGCGAATGGGAACTGTGTCTTGCGCACTAACTCCTGAGCCATTTCCCAAGGCTGCCACCGCAGCTTCGACCGTCGCGTTGGATGGAAGAGCGAGTGCGGTGACGATGCCGCGACGAACTTTGCTGTCCGGGACCGATCGCAAATCTGTTGCAGGAACTCTGTGAGTCCTGTTCGCGAGTCTCTGTATCGGCACGCCAGGCCGGCTGCGAGCGCGACGGCGATGCGCCGGCAACTCCCTCGGGATGGCTATGAGTGATAACTGCGGATAGCTCAGCTTGCTTGGTCAATTTTGCGATATCATCGGCGAAGTAGGCGCCTAGAGGAGCGACCCGCATTGCGGCTCCGTTGCCGAACGAACCTCCTCCCCGGAACAGCGCCGGAGCATTTTTTTCCAAGCGGATGGAGCGCTCGCTAGCTCCGAAGCAGGGTGTGCATGGCGGCCCCGTAGCCGCGGTGAGGATCAGCCAAGAAGTTTCTTCCGAAACTTTCCGCTAAAGATTCCTGCCGAATTTCGCCGTGCTCTTCGAGGGTTTCGGCAATGGCAATTGCCATGGCGGTGTCGTCCGTGTAGCGCCAGGGCGGTGAAGGGACGGCACGCTGTGCGATTAAAGTCTTGCGCCACTTTCGGATGTAGAAAGAATCGCTCGAATGCGTCCCGCACTTAGACTGTGGTATCGCGCGGCAGCCGCTCCTTCGCTTCGCTGGACGAAGGCGGCGTCCACATTCAGTACGCTTTCAGGCGGCGGGATTCGCGAACTACGTCTTCCACCTTCGGAAGGTAGTGTTGTTCCTGCGGAGGGGAGAAAGGGATCGCGGAGTCCAGGCCCGCGATGCGGACGATGGGGCCGTCGAGATCGTCGAAGGCTTCTTCGTTGATGATGGCGGCGATTTCTCCGGCGAGGCCTCCGGTGCGGGAGTGCTCGTGGAGGATGATCACTTTATTCGTCTTCTTTACTGTTTGCGCGATGGCTTCGCGATCTAGCGGGGAGACCGTACGGAGGTCGAGGATTTCGACGTCGATCCTTCTTTTTCAGAATTTCCGCGGCTTCCAGTGCGGAGTGCACCATGGCGGCGTAGGTGATGATGCTGAGGTCTGTGCCTTCCCGGGCGACGCGCGCCTTGCCGATAGGGACTACGTAATCTTCGGCGGGGACTTCGTCTTTGATGCGGCGGTAGAGATATTTGTGCTCGAAGAAGATGCAGGGATTGTTGTCGCGGATGGCGGCTTTGATGAGGCCTTTGGCGTCGTAGGGCGTGGCGGGGCAGATGACTTTGAGGCCGGGATTGTGGACGAACCACATCTCGGGATTCTGGGAGTGGAAGGGGCCGCCATGGACGTATCCGCCGCTGGGGCCGCGCAGGACGAGCGGGGCGGGCGCGCCCCAGAGGTAGTGCGTCTTCGCGACCATGTTGGAGATCTGGTTGAAGGCGCAGCCGATGAAGTCCATGAACTGAAATTCGGCGACGGGGCGCATCCCGGTGAGCGAGGCTCCGAAGGCTGCGCCGACGATGGCGGATTCGGCGATGGGCGTGTCGATGACGCGCTCGGGGCCGAAACGGTCGATGAATCCGTCGGTGACTTTGAAAGCGCCGCCGTAGATGCCGATGTCTTCGCCGAGGCAGAAGACGGAGGGGTCGCGTTCCATTTCTTCCCAGATTCCCTGGCGGATGGCTTCGAGGTAAGTGAGTTGCATAGGTTCAGAATTCTTTGCCACGGATTTAGGCGTATCAAAGAGAACTTTCCTTCTTCTGCCGAGCGCAGCTTTTTACTTGCTGGTCACAGTCATTGCTCTGTCTTCTGAATTTTGCTATTTCCTCCTAATGCACAGCGGCTTCGGTTTCCTTGTAACCGCCGGTTCCCTTTTTTACTTTCGGCACCGCGTATTTCGGTTTGATTTCGTGGCAGCCGTCTTCGCAGTAGACGCCGCCTTCGGCGGACTCTGGCGTTGGCATTGGGGAGTTCACGGCGATCTCGCGTTCTGCTTCGATTATTCTTCTACTTCGGAAATGAGTTTTTCATTTTCTTTCGGACTGAGCCACTTCTTGTCTTTCACTAGATAATTTTCGAATCTCGCGAGGGGGTCGCGCTTTTTCCAGAATTCGAACATTGGCTTGGGCACGTAGTCGGCCGCGTCGTGGATGGCGTGGCCTTTCATGCGCATCATTTTGGCTTCGATCAGCGTTGGGCCTTCGCCTCGATGGGCGCGCTCGACCGCTTCGTGGGCGGCGTCGTAGACCTGGCAGGCATCGGTGCCGTCGACGATCACTCCGGGGATGCCGTATCCGATGGCGCGTTCGGCGAGGTCTTTGCAGCGGTACTGCATTTCTGAGGGCGTGGAGTATGCCCACAAGTTGGCTTCGACGAAGAGCACGAGCCCGAGATTCTGAACGGCGGCGAAGTTGATGCCTTCGTAGGTGACACCGGTGGACTGGCCTCCGTCGCCGATGTAGGTCATGACGGCGATGTTACGGCCTTGCAGGCGCGCGCCGAGAGCGACGCCGGACATCACCGGGATTAAATCGCCGAGCATGGAGATGGGCGAGACCATGTTGCGCTTTTCGATGTCGCCGAAGTGGAGGTGCCGTCGCGGCCCTTAGTGGGCGAATCGGCTTTGGCCATGTACTGCATCATGGTGTCGCTGGCAGCGAAGCCGCGGACGAGGAGCGACCCCTGGTTGCGGATCATGGGGGCGAACCAGTCGTCTTTATCGAGGGCGTAGGCGGAGGCGCAGGAGCAGGCTTCCTGACCGAGTCCGAAATAGACTCCGCCGACGACTTTGCCTTGTTTGTAGAGATTTTCGAGCGCGACCTCCATTTTGCGGTTGAGCAGCATGAAGCGGTAGATCTCGATGGCTTGCTGCTTGTCAGATATTTGGAGTCGCGAATGGGCGGAACGGGAGCGTCGAGATCTCCGGTGACTTCGTAGCGGACGTGGTCGGGGGCGTCTTGTCCTTTTTCGTCACTTGGCGGACGGTGAAGTTCGGGTGCTCCAGGCGGAAGTCGGGGATATCGTAGGTGCGGAGGTTCTGGTTAGGAGAGCCTGTCGAGCTTCGCTGGACCCGACGGCCGAGGGCGGCCGTCGCATGGTCTCTTCCAATGGCTGTTGCTGGGCCGCGATCCGTTACGCGGACGGTTGCCGTTGGAGTGGGTTTGGAGTTCTTTTTTTTGTTCCCATGGAAGGCGGCGGCGGAGGAGCTTGATGGTATCGCGAGAATAGGGGTAAGGGCTAGGGCACCGCTTTGGTCACAGCTTTGATCCCGGCAGCGGCGATGCTCTGCATCCGCAGAGCACAGCTCGCGTCCCTTCGGCGAGACGCCGGCGCTGTCCCCAGGTGAGTTGTGGCTAGGCCCTCCCAGGTGGTGTCGTCTTCTTTTTGGAGTTGGCGGAGTCCGGCGGGCGGCTTCATGGGTACGCCGACGGTGCGGCCCAGGAGCGCGTCGAGGGTTTCGACCCAGAGGATTTGGGTGGAGAATACGCTGAAGTTGCGGGAGATGGATTCGGCGACGGGCATGTCGAGTTCTTTGCCGAGTTCTTTTTGCATCGAGGTGACCGGCTTGCTGTGATGCCGCAGGGGATGATGAGATTGAAGTAGCTCAGGTCGGTGTTTACGTTTAGGGCGAAGCCGTGGGAGGTGACGTAGCGGGAGATGTGGATGCCGATAGCGGCGAGTTTGGCTTCGGGATTGATGCGCGGTTCGGGGCCTCGCTTCGCTTTGGCGGACAGCCCAGGCGGCTGTCCCTACTTGGTTCGTGGCGGTGGCGGCGGACAGCAGGTCCCTTGACTGAGGAGAACGATTCGCTCGCTCATCGTTCTTCTGCGCTGGGATGGCAAGGGATTGGAATTGCTCAGGATCTCGTCCAGACGCCCGTCAGACCGGGGACGCGCTTCGTTGGGATGGCGAAGTCGGCGCAGGTGCGGATCAGGACTTCTTCCAGGCGGCGGACGAAATCTACTGCGCCGAGCTGTTTTCGGCGCGTGCCATCCGGTCGAGTCTCGACTCGGGCCGGCGGACGAGGGCGTCCGCCGCTCCACAATCTTTCTCCGCCCGCCGCGTAGCCGCGAAGATCAAAGATCGGGTAGCCGACGATCTGGCCGGGGCCGTGGAAGGTGACGTCGCCGCCGCGGTCGCATTCGAAGAGCTCTACGCCGCGGTCTGCCAGAAATTCCGGGGAGGCTACTACGTTTGCGGCTTTCGCATTCCGGCCTAGCGTGATTACCGGCTTGTGTTCGAGCAGGAGGAGGACGTCGCCGATCTTTTCTTCTTTGCGGAGCGCGACTAGTTGCTGCTGCAGAGCCAGGCCTGTGGCGTAGTCGACGGTGCCGAGTTGGATTAGGGAGATCAAAAGCTCTTCACCGCGGATTGCACGGATCCTCTGTATTAGGTCAACTAAAACTTACGACACGGGATTACCCTTTACGGGGAACTACTAGAGGAAGTGCATGGATCCTTCGCGCAAAAGGCGCGCTCAGGATGACAATGCGCCTCTATCGAAGGCTACGTGCATTGATCCGTGTTCACTTCCGCGCGAGTCCGCTCATCGGCTATGCACCATCCAAGTCCGGCGTATAGGCCGAATAGCCCGTTCCCATTACATCCCTCGCCTTCATTTTACCTGGCCGTGAAGTTTCAGGCATTAATTGCCATTCCGTACACGCTGTTGGATGCGTCCAGCATCGCTTCTGCCAGCGTTGGATGCGCGTGGATGGTCCACATCAAGTCTTCCACCGTTGCTTCCAGCTCCATCGCGGCTACTGCTTCGGCAATCAGTTCTGTGGCTTGCGGGCCGATGATGTGGACTCCCAGAATCTCTCCGTAATCGGCATCGCTGACAATCTTGATGAAGCCTTCGTGCTGGCCGACGATAGAGGCGCGGGAGTTGGCGGTGAAGGGGAACTTGCCGATTTTTACGTTGTATCCGGCTTCGCGGGCTTGGGTTTCGGTAAGGCCGACGCTGCCGATTTCGGGATGGCAATAAGTGGCGCCGGGGATTTGTTCGGGGTTGATGGGCTTGCCGGGCTTACCAGCGATTTTGCGACAGCTACCAGGCCTTCCATTGCGCCGACGTGGGCCAATTGCGGCATTCCGAGTACGATGTCGCCGATGGCGTAGATACCGGGCTCGGACGTTTGCATCCAGGAATCGGTTTTGATGAACTCACGCTCGGGTTTGATCTTGGTGCGTTCGAGACCGATGTTTTCCGTGCGCGGCTTGCGGCCGATTGCGATCAGGATCTTTTCGGCCTCAATCTTCTGCTGCTTGCCGTCGACGGTGATCGTGACCGCGACGCCGGTCTTTGTTTTCTCAACTTTGTCCACTTTTGCGCTGGTGTGGAAGTTGATGCCGCGCTTGCGGTAGACGCGAGCGAGTTCTTTGGTCACTTCTTCATCTTCGACCGGGACAAGCCGCGGGAGCATTTCGACGATGGTGACTTCGCAGTCGAAAGAGCGGTAGATCGAGGCGAATTCTACGCCGACGGCACCGGCTCCGACGATTACCAGGGATTTTGGAATTTCCTTCAGGCTGAGGATTTCTATGTTGGTCAGCATGCGATCGCTGACTTCCATGCCAGGAATCATACGGGCTTCGGAGCCGGTCGCAAGGATGACATTCTTCGCCTTGAGATTGCTCGCTTTGTTGTCATTACGACTTCGACCGTGAAACGCCGTTCTGCGCGCAGCCGGTCAGCTTGCCGTAACCTTTGATGGTTTCGACTTTGTTTTTCTTCATCAGGAATTCGAGGCCCTTGGTGTGCTTGGCGACGATCTTGTTCTTGCGGTCCTGAATGGCGGCCCAGTTGAGCTTGCGGGCGTCGACGCCTTCGATGCCGTATTCCTTGGCGTCTTTCAGGTGATCCCAGAGTTCGGCGTTGAACAGCAGCGCTTTGGTCGGGATGCAGCCGACGTGCAGGCAGGTGCCGCCAAGGAATCCGTCTTTTTCGATGAGCGCGGTCTTCAGGCCGTATTGGCCGGCGCGGATGGCAGCGGTGTATCCGGCTGGTCCGCTGCCGATGATAGCTACGTCGTAAATTGTTTCGGGCAAGGTCGTCCTCATTAGTAAGAGATGTTGAAAGGCAAACTTAAGATTCTAGAACAGGGTGGGGGGAGCGGCCAAAACGGTGTGAACTCTTCTTCAAGGCTTAACCACCAAGGACACGAAGGTTCACAAGGAAAACAACGGCCGCCTGCTCGGGCGGCAAAGCTAAGGCTTAGTTGCTTTCGTTGCTGGCGCGCTTCCAGTTGATCAGTTCGCCGATCGTGGAACTGGTGCTCGAGACCGGCTGCTTATAGGCTTCCACTTCCGAGCGGGAGGCTTCTTCGCCAACCGCGCGGATGCTGAGTCCGACCTTTTTCTCCTCGGGACTCATCTTGATGATCTTGAAATCGTGCTCCAGTCCGGGCTCCAGAGTGCATGGGGTTGCCCCTCTCGTCGGTCGCTTCAGACTTGTGGCACAGGCCCTCAACGCCCTCGGCGATTTCGACGAACGCACCGAACGCCGCTACGCGCAGAACTTTGCCGTGCACTACGTCTCCGATGTGGTGGGTCTGGAAGAACGACTCCCAGACATCGGGCTGCAGCTGCTTGATTCCCGAGGAGGCGGCGCTTGTCAGGCTCGATGGCCAGCACGATGCTTTCACGCGATCGCCTTTCTTCAACACTTCCGAGGGATGCTTCACGCGCTTGGTCCAGCTCAGGTTGCTGACATGGACGAGGCCGTCGATGCCGTCTTCGATTTCGACAAACGCGCCGAAGTCGGTCAGGTTGCGAACGCGGCCTTCGACCGTCATGCCGACCGGGAATTTCTCATGCAACGAATCCCAGGGATTGGACGCAAGCTGGCGCATGCCGAGCGAAATGCGGCGCTCTGTGGGATTCACGTTGAGCACGACGCACTCGACCTGATCGCCAACATTGACCAGCTTCGAGGGATGCTTCATGCGCTTCGACCAGGTCATCTCGCTGACGTGGACCAAGCCTTCGATGCCCTGCTCGAGTTCGACGAAGGCTCCGTAGTCGGTGACGCTGATAACGCGTCCGGCGACGTGCGCACCGGTGGGATAGCGGTGTTCGGCGTCGAGCCACGGATCGGGCGTGAGCTGCTTGAATCCCAGGGAGACGCGCTGCTTGTCTTTGTCGTACTTGAGAACCTTGACCTGAATCTGATCGCCGACGTTTACCAGGTCTTTGGGGTGAGTGAGGCGCCCCCAGGACATGTCGGTGATGTGGAGCAGGCCGTCGAGCCCGCCGAGGTCGACGAAAGCGCCGTACTCGGTGAGGTTCTTGACCACCCCGGTCAGGACTGACCGCCTTCCTCAGATGCTCCAGAGTCTTGGAACGCTTTTCATTCTGCTCGCCTTCGAGCAATTCCTTGCGGGAGACGACGATGTTGCCGCGCTTCTTGTTCAGCTTGATGACCGCAACTTCGATGGTCTGGCCCTTCATGCCATCCAGGTTGCGGATCGGGCGCAAGTCAACCTGCGAGCCGGGCAGGAACGCGTGCGCGCCATGGATATCGACCGTGAGGCCGCCCTTGATGCGGTCGATGACGACTGCCTTGATCGGCTTCTTCTCGTTGTAGGCCTTCTCGATTTCTTCCCAGGCATGGATGCGCTGCGCCTTCTGGAAGGAGAGGTTGATGTAGCCTTCCTCGGCCTCGCCCTTGGAGCGCATGACCTCGATCTCGTCGCCGGGCTTGAACTTGGGCTTGCCCTCGTGATCGAGCACTTCAGCCAGCGGCAGCATGCCTTCCGACTTGGCGCCGATATCGACGACCACGTGAGTGCCGGTGAGTTCAGGACTGTGCCCTTGATGACCTTGTCTTCGCTGACCGCCTCTTCCGCCTCGGTGGTAAAAGTCTCGAGTGCGGAGGCGAAGTCCTCGGCGGGCGCGGCCTTTTCCGCCGCATGGGCTGGTTGTGGCGCGGCCGCTTCGCTGGCGGATTCGCTGGTGTGGGCAGGCTGATCTCTGTTCTGGCTGGGGTTGTTGCCCCATCGTCGGCTCTGCTTCGGTGGCAACAGCGGAGGTGGAGTCTGAATTGTGGGCGGTGGTGTCGTCGAACAAGATTATGCCTCTCTGGTAACGGGATGCGGGACTTGCCTGTCGGACTGCTGGACGAGTCGTTTGGTTGTGGTGGGCCCACCCTGGCGGGTGAGCTTGGACAATCCCAGCTGTCGGACGTTTTACAAAGAACCCGCGTCCAATGGGAACACTTCGACTATAACAACCGCTCGCGAACAGTGTCAAACCCAAATCCCACGCAGGTTACAGCAATGTTTCATTTCGAGAGCGTGGCGAGGCTATTTCCGATTTGTGCGACTGCGGCTAAGAAACCATCGAGCTGCGCTCGACGGACAGCCCGAGTGGTGGCTGTCCCCACATGAGCATCTTCCAAACGCGACGCGGCCTGCGAAGTTCCCCGCCGCGTTCGCATCTGCTACCCTGCCGTTGCTATGGATTATCTTTGGACGCCCTGGCGTTATGCCTACGTTTCGGGCACGGGAAAAGGCTTCGGGTGCGTTTTCTGCGAGGCGGCACAAGAGAAGGATGACGGGTAAGGCCCGGATCGTCTATCGGGGCAGCACTGTTTCGTCATTCTGAATGCCTATCCATATACGCCGGGGCACGTGATGGTGGTCCTTACGACCACCTGGATGAGTTACGGAAGTTCCACGGGCGCGGCTCAAGAGATGATTGCGCTTTCGCAGAAGATGGAGACTGTATTGCGGAGCCTGTATCGGCCGGATGGGATCAATCTGGGGATGAATATCGGGAAGGCGGCGGGAGCCGGGATCGCGGGGCATATTCACATGCATGTGCTGCCGCGCTGGGTGGCGGACGCGAACTTCATGTCGGTGGTCGGGGAGACGCGGGTGTTGCCGGAGACGCTGGAAGTGACTTGGAAGAGGATCAGTGGCGCATTCTCGGAGCCGCCCATGCACGAATGGGCTCGGAATCCGAAAGCCTTCTCGTGCCAGGCGCCAGCAGGGATGACGTGCATGAGTTCGTCGGCCTGATTGGGTGCGCAAAATCGGGCATTCTGAGATCTGAAGAGTGGGGACGATTCGAACAATATTTCTGTTGATGCGAGGGGTTCGCGAGGCCGGCTTTGACCCACCATCAGCCCCTGCGTCGGGGTGCCACTTGGCCACGGACGAAAACGCCGGACACGCAACACTAAAAGACGGCACGCCATCACTTCTTGTTCTGGCCCGGTTCCGGGACCGTGACTTCATCGTTTCCGGAGCCGTAGACGTCACCTACAACTTTTAGATTCTTGTCCAATCGCACGCCGGCACCCAGCGGGGCGCGGCGCGGCCGGGCTCCGCGACTGAACGCCGCGCTCGGCATTTGCATATAGCGCAGATCCTGGAAATGTACGAGAGAGCCGTCGTGCGTTGGTCGGGAGTCGGCAGGGCTTCGGTCTCCGTAATCGGATATTGTGCCCATGACAGGTAGACGCGTCCCAGATAAGAATTCTTGGCCGCGAGCGTGACCGGAGTTTCCTCGGGCTTGAAGTGGATTTCGAGCTGGCTTTCGGGATCGACCTCGGGCTCGAGGGAGTTCACGCGGGCGAGCGCGAAGAAGGCAGGGGTTTCCACCACGCCGAACCAGTGAAACGGATCGATCATGGCGGGATAGGCGGAAACCCGCAGCGGGTCGGCGTTTTCATAAGAGCGGGCTGCCAATGCATTGACCGCGCGCCGATGTTCCAAATCAGCGCACGCCCCAGGTGAATACCACTCCCACGAGAGCCAGAGTCGCGGCTACGCTACCTCGGGGTCCGCGCTGCCGCGCGCCGATTCGCGGTCAATCAGGGAAAAAAGTTCCGGGACAATAAGCCCCGGCGCCAAGAAACCCAGAATCACCGGTTCGACGATGAAGACGATGTCCCACGAGTACCATTTTTCGTAAAAGGGCCAGGAGGGACAAACGCCGTAATTGTTGGTGAAATCCAGCCCCAGGATGTGGCTGAGTCCCGCGAGGCAGGCGTAGAGGTAGAGCCGTCCCCAGCACAGCGGCTCCGCAGGGATTTTTCAGCTTGCGTCCGCGGAGGCGCCAGATCAGGTAGACGAAAGCCACCACCGCCACAGCATCGATAGGTACGCCGAGGAAAGAGTGGGTAAAGCCGCGATGATGAGCGAAGCCGAAGGCCGGGCCGCCGAAACGGCCGAGAACATCCAGATCGGGGGCTTCGGCGGCGAGCGTGAGAGTGAGCGTGGCCAGGGCTGTCTTGCGGTTCAATCCGGCGCCCTCGTTCACGCGCCGGTAAAGGAGTGGGTGACTGGTTCCAAGCAGGCTCGGGGATATTGTGACATGTCGGGGCGTGAATGCGCTTGGGGGCTGCTTGAAGTGGGGTGCTTTGCGGCTCACGTTTCTGATGGTTCGCGGTCACTTCGCTTTGGCGGACAGCAGTGGCGGATTTTCGCTACGTGAGCTTCCAGGCGAGCCTTTTACGCGAGCAGAGTTAGAGCGTCGGGGACGATGGTCATTTCTACGGGCAGGGTGCCGAGCAATTCGCCGTCCGCCTGGGCGTAGATTTTCTGGCGCGGTCGGGCGTTGGCGGGGTCGGGAAGATATTGGCAGGAGACTTTGCTGCTATGCACGAGGTCGATGCCGGGGATTGTCCAGTTCTGGCGCAGCAAGCCGCGCGTCACGTAGGCGAGATACGCTGCCCGGCTGGCCGTCCGGGACATCACCAGGCGCATGTCATCGCGATCGAGAGATGCCCCTGGCGCCAGCTCCTGCAGAACGCCGCCGAAGTTGCGGATGCGCACTGCCATCAATTCCGTCACTTCCGGTCCTGCGGCGTTCGTCGGTGGCAGTGTCGATGAATTCCGCCGAGAAGCGCCGCATGCGATAGGTAAACCAGAGCCTCCAAGCCTTGGCGTAATAGGCAGCCATACCCAACTGCCGCTTGCTGCCCGCGTGCAGCTTGTAGAAAAGATGAGCATCGGCGCCGATGCCAGCCGCCAGGATGAAATAGCGCCCGCCCGGTTTGCCCTCGAAATCCGAATACTGAATGCGTCCCAGGGCCATGCGGCGCGGGGAGGCATGAATCGCGAGCTCCGCCGCGGCGATGATATCGAAAAGAAGATTCAGGTCATGGGCCAGCGCGTTGGCCGTGCCCATCGGCAAGATCGCCAGCGACACGGGGGACTTTGCCAGCACCT